>JAHBSK010000003.1 GCA_019639175.1 Acidobacteriota bacterium
ATTGTTCCTGCGTCATTTTGCGTTCCCGTCTGGCTTGTTTTATAGCTTGTCCCAAAAGGTCAAGACGAAGCTCATTCTCAAATTCGGCACGCTTTTTTGTCCCCTTTTTTCCGATATATTTATCGGTCAGTTCTTCTAAACTATATGTCTTCATTTCTTTCTATTTTTTCGGGAAATGATCTGATGAAGAAAATAATCAAACAAGTAATTGATTCTTTCCCGTTTTAGTCAATATTATTAAGCTTTTCATCATACCAAACATCTTCATATCCGTTTTTATCGGCAAGGAACCTAAATCCAACGCCAAGTCCAAGATATTTAATTATGTCAGGACGTTTTTGCAACAGGTGTTCAGCACAAAGCGGTTGGAAAAAATCTGCGGCTTCGGAATATTCTCCTGTCCATATGAACCAGCCTGTTGTTCCTTCTTCGCTTGGATGTCTTAGGCCGTTTATCGGATCGTTTTCCAAATCGAAAGAAGCACCAACTTTTAAGTTTTTATCAACAGGCTCCCAAGGTGAATTATGCTTTTCACAAATTTCCCTTTGCCTGCTTATATAAGAATTCCAATGATTCATTTTCGACATCAGGTTATTTGCACGAGTGGTTTCTCGACGGCGAGAGCCTTTGCATCTGAGCCTTCCTTGCGGAGTTGTTCGACCTCTTTGACGAATTCCTCGACGATGTCCTCGCCGGAGACGCGGCGCATAGGTACGCCGTCTTTGAAGATCATGCCAACGTTGCGGCCGAACGTGATGCCGAGTTGGCTGTCGTGGGCTTCGCCGGGGCCGTTGACGGCACAGCCCATTATGGAAAGGTGGAGCGGTTCTTCGACGTGGGCGAGGCGGCGCTCAACCTCGGTCACGATCTCGACAAAATTATCTATGTCCAGCCGTCCGCACGTCGGACACGCTACTATCGTCACGCCGCGTTTGCGAAGTTCGAGCGATTTCAGTATCTCCCAGCCGACGCGGACCTCTTCGTGCGGTTCGGCGGCAAGGCTGACGCGGATCGTATCGCCAATGCCATCGTGCAGCAAAATGCCGAGGCCGATCGCTGATTTTATCGTGCCGCCAAATGGTGTGCCTGCTTCAGTTACGCCAAGATGCAGCGGATAATCGACCTTCGTCGCCATCAGCCGATACGCCTCGACCATGCGGTTCGCATCCGAAGCCTTCAGCGAAATGACAATGTCGCCAAAGCCGAGGTCTTCCAGAATGCGGACGTGCCGCATCCCCGATTCGACCATCGCTTCGGGTGTTGCCGTGCCGTATTTTTTGAGGAGGTCTTTTTCCAGCGAACCGCCGTTGACGCCTATGCGAATGGGAACTTTCTGTGCCTCGGCGGCGCGAACCACCTCGCGAACGCGGTCTATCGAACCGATGTTGCCGGGATTGATGCGGAGCTTGTCTATGCCCGCGTCCAACGCCTTAAGAGCCAGTTTGTAATGAAAATGGATGTCGGCGACGATAGGCACGTCTGTGCGTTTGCGGATCTGATACATCGCCGCCGCCGCGTCGTCGTCCGGCACGGCAATGCGAACGATCTCGCATCCGGCCTCTACCATTTCTTCGATCTGTTTTATAGTGCCGTCAACGTCGGTCGTGTCCGTTTTGGTCATTGACTGCACCGAAACGGGAGCACCGCCGCCGATCTGAATATCGCGAACCTTGACCGCACGTGAAACTCTTTTTTGGAGAGACATATAGGTCGTATAGGACATATAGGTCATATATGTCCTATTGATGTTAAAAAAGCCTGGAAATATCCAGATACATCACAAACACCATCAGCAGCAAAATGATGGCAAGGCCTGTGACCTGTATCTTTTCGCGGACGGCAATGGACAGCGTTTTGCCGAACCACGACAGCACCTTGTCAACGCCGAGCATAACGATCTGGCCGCCATCGAGCAACGGTATCGGCAACAGGTTAAATACGCCGAGGTTGAGGCTGATCACCGCCAGTATGCCGAACAGGCCTGCAAAACCGGCCTCGCGAACGACCTTTGCGATTATCTGGACAATACCGACCGGCCCTGCCAATCCGGCATCTTTCACAGAACGCTCACCAGCGAACATCTGTCCGAAAACGCGGCCCGTCAGGCGCAGGATGCGCATGTTAGATTCGTATGCAAAAGCAGCCGCTCCGCCAAGCCCTACCGGAACGCGAGCGGTTATGGCCGCTGCCGAAAAGCCTATACCGACACGATAGATGCCGTCTTCGCCCTGTTTGGCGACCATCTCTATCTCGTGTCGCTGGCCGTTTCGCTCAACCGTCAATTTTGCCGGAGCGTCCTTGTTTTCCCTGATCTGATTTGTCAGCTCCTGGCTGTTGCGGACAGTCTGCCCGTTCAGGGCAAGTACACGGTCGCCGACCTCCAGCCCCGAAGCCGACGCGGGCGAATCGGGCTGTATCTGTCCGACCTCGACCGGTTCCACACCTATATCCGGCGTCAGGCCAATGTCGCCTATGGCGTTGCCGTCTATTTCCGCTTTCTTTGGAGCGATCGTCAGCGAAAGCTGTTGTCCGCCGCGGTCAACGACCATCGGCATCTCTATTTCGGGCGAGATCATCGACTCGTCCTTTATGGACTCCCATGTCGGATCCGGCACATTGTTGAATGACGTGATGCGGTCGCCGACCTTTACGCCTGCTGTTTCAGCCGCTCCGCCGGGGCTGACGATCCCGACGACCGGCGCGGGCATTGACGGAACGCCGTACATCATCGCTGCGGCAAAAGGTATTGCCAGCGCGAGAATGATGTTCATGAAAGGCCCGCCGAGCATCACCAGAAACTTCTGCCAACGCGGACGCAGTTCGTAAAGCTCCTCATCCGGCACCTTTTCGCCTTCCGATTCGCCGCCCTCGAGCGAGGCCGTGGCCTCGTCACCGTAGAGCTTTACATAGGCGCCCAGCGGTATCGCCGAGATGCGATAATCAGTATGGCCGCGTTTGAAGCCCCAGATGCGCGGGCCGAGGCCAAAGAACGAATACGCCTCGATCCTCATCCCCAAAAGCTTGGCAACAATAAAATGTCCAAACTCGTGGATGTTTATCGCCACGCCAAGAACGAAAATGACCGCTAAAATGACTACTAAAATATCTGGCATATAACAAAAATCTCAACTTAACCTTAGAAACAAAACAGCAACTGTTCGTTGTAAATATTTTTGAGTCCTGTTTTAAGGTTCAGCCATAAAAAGACGTAATTTCAAACTAAGGCAAAATATCTGCAACCTTTATCAAAACTTCAGGCTTTGCCAACGGAGAAATACTCTGATCGGCCCCGAAAACGGCCTGCTCACGATAAATGAACCCTTTTTCAGGATCGTTGAATGGTTTTCGATAGACCTCTACACATTTCTCATTGATATTTACGATCCAATAATCCTCAATTCCCGCTTTTGCATAGAGCCTTGTTTTTATCTCCCTATCAAGAGAGATCGAAGAAACTGACACCTCGACCGCAAGTGCCAGGCTTTTCGGATGACCCTCTAAATAATTACGGGATCTTCCGGGCAAAACGGCCACATCCGGCTCCGGCTGAGAAAATTTATCAACGTCCAATGGCGACTGAGACCGAACGTGATATCCTTCGTGAAAATGCTCCCTCAATATTTCTGAAACGATCGCTATAACGGTTGCATGGATGCTTCCCATAGGAGCCATTTCAATTATCTCTCCTTCGATAAGCTCAACGCGCTTGCCTTCAAAAACACCAAGTTCTGCGATCCGATAATACTCGTCTCGTGTCCAATGAAATTTTTTTGGCCCGAATGCCGGATCGTCATCGCTGATCGGCCCTGGCGGACGGACTGTCGAGGTTGTCACCGAGGTCAGGTCTTGCATATCACCCTCAATTTGCAGCAACGCTTTTGCCAAGTTTTATTATACCACGCATTCGTGCCCATTCATCGGCTGCGACCACGTCTTCGAGCGAATTGGCAGCCGTAGGAGTGTGTTCACGCATAACGCTTTCATTTATGACGGCAATGCGGTCGAGGCTGATCTTTCCGTCCAAAAACGCCTGTACGGCGACCTCATTTGCGGCGTTCAGCACCGCAGGCATGGTTCCGCCGGCTTTCAGAGCTTCATAAGCCAGGCCGAGGCACGGAAAGCGTTCGAGGTCAGGTTCTTCAAAGGTCAGTTCGCTTAACTTGCCTATATTCAACGGTTCCAAGACATTGGGTTTGCGGTCGGGCCACGTCAGCGCGTACTGAATGGGATGTTTCATATCGGTCACGCCGAGCTGCGCGATGATGGAACCGTCAACCATCTCGACCATCGAATGAACGACCGATTGCGGATGAACGATGACCGAAATTTGGTCCGTGTCAAAGCCGAAAAGCCATTTAGCTTCAATGACTTCCAGCCCTTTGTTCATCAGCGTGGCCGAATCAATAGTGATCTTTTCGCCCATTTTCCAGTTCGGGTGGTTTAGCGCCTGTTCGCGCGTTGCACGGGCGATCTCTTCCTTTGTTTTGGTGCGAAACGGCCCGCCCGATGCCGTCAGTATCAGCCGTTTTACCTCGTCGCGGCGTTCGCCCCGCAGGCATTGGTGAATTGCGTTGTGTTCGCTGTCAACCGGCAATATTTCCGCTCCCGAACGCCTTGCCGCATCGGTCATCAGTTCGCCCGCCATGACCAGCGTTTCCTTATTTGCCAGAGCGATCCGCTTGCCCGCTTCTATCGCCCGCAGCGTCGGCACAAAACCGACCGCGCCGACCGTTGCCGAAACGACCGTCTCGGCCTCAGGGTGTGTGGCAACATTGACCAGGCCGCTCTCGCCAAGTTCTATTTGGGGAGCCGGCGCGTTGCGTTCGTGCAATTCCCTTTCAAGCTGTTCAGCGCAGATTTCGTCGGTGCATGACACCAAATCGGGTTTAAATTCTGCGATCTGCTCGGCAAATTTTGCCATATTTCGTCCGGCGGCCATTGCCGTGACGCGAATGTCGCCCAGATGACGCACCACTTTTAGCGTGTTGCAGCCGATAGAACCTGTGGAACCTAGTATGGAAACGCCTTTCATAACAGACACTAATGCTAGAGATTACCATATCCGCCGCAAAAGGCGGCACACCGCTTGCAACTATTCATTTTGCAATGAATGTCGGACTATCGGAAAGATATGTTTCGGGAACCGCGTTTTTCGCCGGTGCGCTTTATTTAGCGCGTCGCCAAAAGATGCGTCTGCCGACAGCTCGCCCCTTCCCGTATTGCAAATCTTTTTAGTTATTTTAAAGGAGAAATGCAATGAAGAAGATAGTGCTTTTTACCCTGATGCTCAGCGTGGCGGCCATATTTGTTCCGACCGTCCATGCTAATGCAGCCGAAACCTCTGTCACCGCAGGCCAGATATGGCAGCAGCGGCAAACACGCGGACGAAATGACCGCCGCCGCGATGATCGCTATGACCGCAACCGACGGGTAAACGACCGTTACAACCGCGGCCGCAACGACCGCTACCGCAATAACTCACGGTACAATAATACGCGCGTGAGATATGAAACCCGAATGGTCCGCAGAGGCAACAAGCTTTACCGCGAGACCTATCGCGTATGGTGGGACAATGGCCGCATGAAGCGAAAAAGAGTTGACCGCGTCCGCATCCGTTAGTTGAAAGTTTTTCCTGTCAAAAAAAGCGGAGTTCTACTCTCCCACTCCGCTTTTTACTTTCCACATCGTCACTGCATAAAAAGGCCTTGTTGCCGGAAGACAGACCGTCAATTGTAAATTGATAAATTGTAAATTGGTTGTAAAAAAATTTTTACTACTGGAGAGCTTTGAAAAACCGGAGGTCTTTCTTCGAAATAAGTGAAAAGTGAGAAGTTACAAGTGAAAATGCCGGAAAACCTTTCACTTTTCACCTATCACTTGTCACTTATTCCGAGGCAGGCCTGTTTTACAAAGAACTCTACTGCCAATTTACAATTGAACAATTGCCAAATTACAATTCCGCGAAAGATCAGCCTCTGCGTTCTAATGCTGAATTTAGGTCAAACCTTTCCTTGTTCCGGCTTTCTGGTTTACACTTATCCGCAAAAACACTTTCCGGAGAGCTTGTAAACAATGAAAGGATCGTCGATATTCTCATCTCTGTTACGCGGACATCACATAAAAATTCTCAGTGCCGCTTTTTTCACAAAAAGAATATGGTTCCCAAAAACTCCCAGCCTTACAAAGGAGAGGTTTGCGGGGTGGTTCTTTCCGCAGTTCTCTTTGCGGTCTTTGCGGCCTTGCGTGATATTTCTTTTTCTTTCAGCGACAGCATTTGCACAAGTTCCTGCTCCAAAGGACGTGCTTGGCTTCACACCAGGCGATGACCGCAAGCTGGCAAGCTGGTCACAAACCGTCGATTATTTCAAAAAACTGGCCGAGACCAGCGACCGCGTTCAGTTTCACGAGATCGGCAAGTCGACGATGGGCAGGCCGTTTGTGTATGTAACGATAAGTTCACCGGAAAACATAAAGAACCTTGAAAAATATAAAGAGATCAACGACAAACTCGCCGATCCCAGAAAGATCGAAGGCGGAAACCCGACCGTTAGGGAGGGTGTGACAAACCGTGACGCGGCGGCGAAAAACCTGGTTGCCGAAGGCAAGACCATCGTCCTAAAAACCTTCGGTGTGCATTCGACCGAGGTTGGGAGTTATCTTTCGTCAATGCTGATCGCACACGAGCTTGCTTCGAGCAATGAGCCTCGCATCAAAAAGATATTGGACGAAACGATCACGCTCATCGTTCCGGCTCTTAGCCCGGACGGCGTCGATATTGTAAAAGACTGGTACGACAAAACGCTCGGCACGCCTTACGAAGGCACGTCGCCACCGGAGCTTTATCACAAATACGTCGGCCACGACCTCAACCGCGATTGGTATGCGTTCACACAGGTCGAATCGCAGCTTACCGTCGATCATATCCATAACGTCTGGCATCCGCAGATAGTTCACGATGTACATCAGCAAGGCACACACGGCGCGAGGTTTTTTGTGCCGCCGTATATGGATCCGGTCGAACCGAACGTGCCGAAACAGATCGTCGAGGGCTATACCGAACTGGGGCTGTATGTCGCGAAAGATATGCGGAGCAAAGGCTTTCAGGGCCTGACGACAAACTCGACCTACGACGCCTGGACACCTGCGCGCGCCTATTCGCACTATCACGGCGGCGTAAGAATCCTTTCAGAGACCGCTTCCGCACGGCTCGCCACGCCGATAACAGTCAAGGCCGAACAACTTCGCGGCGGCCGCGGCGTCGATCCGCACAAGGACGACGCCAACAACGGCCCCGCGTGGAAAGGCGGCGAATGGAAAATGCGCGACATCACCAACTACATGACCACCGCCGCCTTCTCCATCCTCGACCACGCCGCCGCCAACCGCGAAAAATGGCTGACAAGATTTTATGAGATCGGCAAAGAAGCCGTAAGACCGAGGAAAGATGGTGAAGTTCAGTCAATCGTAATTGATAATCCTTATCCATTCAAAATGGGTTTCGAGAGAATCCTTAAGCGGGCTGGAGTTGAAATGATAATTCATGATAGTTATTGGGGAGCCCCCGTAGAAATTCCCATGTCACAACCATATGCGGCATTTGCGATAGCAATGTTTTCGCACCAAAAATATCCGGATTTGCTGACTGACGATGGGCAGCCGATTCCACCATATGATGTGACATCACATTCACTTGCTCTTTTGCAGGGAATAGAATTTAAAGAGCTTCGAACAAAGCCTGGCACTTTTGAAAAACGACCTCCACGCGATCCAGACAAGTTCACAATGGCTCCCCCACCAGGCTTAACACCTTATCGTTGTAAGGAGGACTTGGTTTTCGGAACTTACAAATCACATACTACTTCGATGGATGAAGGATGGACTCGCTGGTTATTAGAACGCGAGAGTTTCAGAGGTCAGGGAGTCGATTTGTTCGGTAGATTCTGTAAGCCTGTTCATCATTCCATTTCAAACCAAGAATTAGTCGGAGAGATTAAAACTGCTAACTTACGCACGATAATCTTCCCCGATCAATCGCCCAATCAAATTCTCAATGGCTATCCTAAGGGGTCGATGCCGGATGAGTATGTCGGCGGTGTGGGCAAGGAGGGCGTTGAGAATTTGAAAAAGTTTGTCGAAGCGGGCGGGACGCTTGTTTTCCTGAATCGCGCGTCGCTGTTCGCAATAGAGCATTTCGATCTGCCGATAAAAAACGTCACGCAGGGCCTGAACCGCCGCGATTTTTACATTCCCGGTTCAATTCTGCGAACAGAACTCGACACCACACACCCGATCGCCAAAGGAATGCCTGCTCAGTCTATAGCGTGGTTTGAGCAATCACCCGTGTTTGAAATAGAAAGACAAGAGACAGTGGACGGAAGACAAGAGACAGGAGACAAGAGACAAGAGAATCAAGAATCAAAATCTCCTGACTCCGGTCTCCCGTCTCCTGTCTCTGGCTT
The DNA here is from genome assembly GCA_019639175.1 of Acidobacteriota bacterium. GTDB lineage: Bacteria > Acidobacteriota > Blastocatellia > Pyrinomonadales > Pyrinomonadaceae > OLB17. The sequence continues at coordinate 8,460 of JAHBSK010000003.1, forward strand.
CGTGTCTCCTGTCTATGAAATTAAGGTAATTGCCCGTTACCCCGAAAAACCGGCGGACATCCTGCTTTCCGGTTGGGCTTTGGGGCAGGAAAAGATCGCCGGAAAAGCAGCATTGGTCGAAGTAACATACGGCAAAGGCAAGATCGTCCTCTTCGGCTTTCGCCCGCAATACCGCGGCCAGAGCTTAGCAACGTTTCCGCTGCTGTTCAACGCGATAAGTCAGTAGATCTTGGCTGCTAAAAAGCTCCCCTCCTATGTTTAAGGGGTGAATGCCGCTTCGGCAGACGGGATGGTAGTTTGGATGGTTCAGAAACCCCTCGCTATCGCTTCGGGTTCTGACAGAAAAGACCATCCATGGCTAAAGCCGCACCCCTCCTAACCCAGGAGGGGAGTTTTCTTTTTGCAAAATTTCTGGTAAAAACCAGCGTTATTAGTGTAAGATACCCTCAACCGTTCATACGAAATTAGCTAATTTTCTATCGAAGAGGCCCTGATGGATTTTCTTACCAGTATAAATCTGCTTACGCTCTTTGCCGTTATTGGCGGCGTCGGGTTCATTTTTCTCATTGCATCGCTTATTTTGGGCGATATTTTTGAGATGTTCGGTGCTGATGCCGACATCGGCGGTGACGGTGCCGATTTTGGATTGTTCGACAGCCGCGTGATCGCCGTTTTTGTCACTGCGTTTGGCGGGTTTGGTTTTATCGCGGCGTGGTCAGGTATGGCAGCCATCGGCAGTTCATTGGTCGGATTGCTGGGCGGGATTATTTTCGGTGGGATCGTTTCCGCATTTGGGCGTTTTCTTATCAGCCAACAGGCATCGAGCAGCATAACGGACAATGACCTTGTCGGCCGAACGGCACAGGTCACTGTCACCATCAAACCCGGCGAGCTCGGACAGATCTCCGCAAAAATAGGTGACGAACGCGTCGAAAAACTTGCACGTATAAAAGGCGACAGCGAACTAAAGATTGGAACGATAGTAAAAATAGTAACGGTCGCGGGTGATTCCGTACTGGTAGAAACTGAGTGAGGTAAAAATGGATTTTATATTCGATTATTCAACATTGCTTATTCCGGTCGTTGTTCTGCTGATCGTCATCGCGGCGCTTATCGCGATAATGCTCATCAGCCGAAACTATATAAAGGTTTCGCCCAATCAGGCCGCCGTCATTTCGGGCCGCAGCCGCAAGCTGGAAGACGGCACAAAGGTCGGTTATCGCCTTGTCCGCGGCGGTGCGACGCTTGTTTTTCCGTTCCTCGAAAAGGTCGAATACCTTGACCTCAACGTCATCACCGTTCCGCTTGCCACATCGCGGGCATACACGGTGCAGGGCGTTCCGGTTTCGGTCAAGGCCGTCGCCAACGTCAAAATAAAAGGTGACGACACCTCGCTCCGGTCAGCCGCCGAACGCTTTCTGGGAATGCCGCAGGAACAGTTTCACCGGCTGGTCTTTCAGACGCTCGAAGGCCACCTCCGCGCCATTCTCGGCACGCTGACCGTCGAAGAGATCAACAACGACCGCCAATCATTTGCACAAAAACTAACGACCGAAGCCGCAGGCGACCTTGAAAAAATGGGTATCGGGCTGGATGCTCTGACCATTCAGGAAATTTCGGACGACGAAGGCTATCTCGACGCTCTCGGCAAACGCCGCACCGCCGAGGTCAAACGCGATGCCGAGATCGGCCAGGCCGAGGCAAACCGCGACAGTAAGATAAAGGCTTCGCTCGCACTGCAAGAGGGCGAAAAGGTCAGGCTCGAAACCGAGGCACAGATCGCACAGTCACAACGTGAAACTGAGATACAAAAAGCTCAGGTTCAGGCCGAGATCGAGGCCGAACGTGCCAAAGCGAACCAGGCCGGCCCGCTTGCCGATGCCAAAGCTCAGCAGCAGGTTACGGCAGAGGAGGTCCGCGTTGAAAAGGTTCGAACGCAGGAGCAGATCTCGGTTCAGGAACAGGAAGTTCTGCGTAAGGAAAAAGAGCTTGAGGCAACGGTCGTAAAACAGGCTGAGGCCGAACGCCGTGCCGCCGTCTTGCGTGCTCAGGGTTTGCAGGAAGCTCAGATACTCGAAGCCGAAGGCCGCAAGCAGGCACAGATCGCCACCGCCGAAGCCGAAGCGAAAAAGCTCGAACGCGAAGGCCAGGGCCGTGCATCTGCTATCGAGGCAGAAGGTAAGGCTGAGGCGGAAAAGATACGTGCCGTCGGTCTGGCAGAGGCGGAACGCCTGCAGGCAAAAGGACTTGCCGAGGCAAAGGCCATCGAAGCACAAGGTCTGGCAGAAGCGAAAGCCATCATGGAAAAGGCCGCCGCTTGGCGCGAATTTAACGACGCCGCACGTCTGCAGACGATCCTCGAAAAACTTCCTTCGATCATCGAATCTTCGGCTCCGGTGTTCTCGGCCGTCTCACAGCCGCTCGGCAATATCGACAAGGTCGTGATGATAGATCAGGGCGGCAACGGAAATGGCGACGGCAGCACAAGCGGCATCAACCGCTTTGCACAGACCGGCCCGACCGTCATCTTCTCTCTGCTTCAGCAGCTTCAGGCACTCGGCCTGAACTGGCCGGAGGTTTTGGCTCAACTCGGCATTGAAAATAGTGGCGACGCAGCCAAAAGCGAAAAACCTGTCACACCTAAACCGACGGAACGACAGCCGGATAACGCAAGCTGATCTTATAACAGCTTTCTGAAAATTATCTGCAAGACATCTTGAGTTGCTCCGTTCAATTAACATGGCCGAAAGGCATGATGTTTTTGAACGGAGTTTTTTATGTCCAGATTCGATAGCCCTTTGAACAACCTGAAGATCGCAAGTCCCTGTCCGGCGGATTGGAACGGAATGTATGGCAATGACCGCAAACGGCTTTGCGGCGAGTGCAAACTGAATGTCTATAACCTTTCAGGAATGACAAAAGACGAGGCCGAAGGCCTTATTATGCAGAGCGAAGGCCGCCTTTGCGTTCGCTTTTACCAACGCTCGGACGGAACCGTGATAACAAAAGATTGTCCGGTCGGCCTGGCAAAAGTTCGGCAAAAAATGACGCGATTTGCCGTGGCAGCGTGTTCGCTGGTGCTGACGTTCTTTGCCGGCATCGCTTCATTTATGGCATTACGCGACAGCAGGGACTGCGGAACGGGCTGTTACGGCAATCTCTTTGTCCGCATCAAGGACAAGATAGACCCGCCGGTCGTCATGGGAGCGATCCCGATGCCTGAAGAAAAGAAAACCACCGAGAAGAAAAATGACGCCGATATTAAACAGATAAAGATCGGACGTGTCGTAAATCTTGAGAAAAAGACTCCCGGCAAAAAGCGGTAAAAGAAAAAGGCCGAAGATTTTAATCTTCAGCCACAATAAAACATTTTGACATTTTGATCTTGTTATTTTTGAACGCGGATAAAGCGGATCGGGCAGATCCACGCGGTTCTGAAATTTCCTATCCGCTCCCATCCGCCAGATCTGTCTGATCCGCGTTCGAAGAACCTTCGCCGGCGTGTATTCCCACCAAATGTCACCGGCATTTAGTTCTTTACGTAATATCCCTGTCTTGCCCTGACCCTTGCTCCGCTGTTGCTGACGAGGTCCAGCCTTACGCGGACAAATTTTCCATCGGCAAACTCTCCGTCGGAATAATACTGGACAAGATATTGAGCGCGAAGTTCATTGGCAAGCTGTCTGAATATCCTTTCCAGAAAATCCGAATTTTTCCGCATGTTGTTCGTGTTCTCGTAATTATTCGCGGTGTCTATCGGCAAAAATTTCGGCAGAAATGCGGTGCCGCCGGTGTCGTCGGCAAACTTTTGCATATTCTCCTGGCCGAATTGGCTGATCGAGTTCAGTTGATAAGAACTGCCTGCCGGATTTATGGAATACAACACGGCGTCCGCATCCTGAAGTGCTTTTAGTACCTTTACCTGTTCTTGGGCCTTTGCGGTATCGCGGGCTTTTACACGCAGCTCACGCAGTTTGGCTCCCTGAATATTTTCCGTCACCTTTCGCTCGGCTTCCCATATCGCCTTGGTCACGCCGTCGCTGTTCGTATCCTCGCCGTCAGAGATTATCACGATCACCTTTCTGCGGCCTTCGGGCGAATTTTGCCGCAGATGCTCGGCAGCCATGCGAACGGCGTCGTAGAAAGCTGTCTGCTCCTTGGTAGGAACGATTCCCGAAACCGCCGCCGCCGAACGCTCTGCATTTTCACGTGACTGTACCAGAACCGGTCTTTGCCCGACGGTGAAAATGGTCGCCCTGTCGTCCGCCCGCATCACATCCCTGAGAAATTTTGCCGCCGTTTCCTGCTGAAAGCGAAACATCGCGTCCGTGCTGGCAGAGACGTCAAAAAGAAGCGCTATTTCCAAAGGAACGCTTTCCGCCGTTCCAACGCTGTCTATTGCCTGATTGCGATTCTCTTCCGAAAGGCGAAAATCATTGAGGCCAAGGCCCGTCACGGGATTTCCCTGAGCGTCCAGGACCGAGACCGGCACGACCACCAGCCGCGAATTGACGTGGATAACATCGTCATCCTCTATCACGGCAGGCGGCGGCGTTGCAACGGGCGTTTGCGCCGAAAGCGTGACAAAACACGCCAAACTTACAATAAAAAGGGCGGTAAATCTGTGAAATCGGGGCGTTTGCATAAGATCTGTGTGTGCGAAGGGGAAATGCGGAGAGTTCGTAGCCGAGTTTTGGGGAACGGCTCAGGCAGATACTGCCAGAACCGTTCCCCGGTCATTTGAAACGAAATTAGTCTTCGTTCTCGTCGTCTTCTATCTGACGAACTTCGACGTTTTGGTTAAGGCCGCGGCTGACAAGCAGTTTGACCTCAACACGGCGGTTGGCTTCGCGGCCCTCACGGGTCGTATTGTCGGCAACCGGCTGCAGAACACCGTAACCATACGAGTTTCCAAACCGACGGAGCGGAATGTCATGCGTCTGGATCAGGTAATCCCTGACAGCCTGTGCGCGGCGTTCGCTGAGGAGCTTGTTTGCCCTTGCGTTGCCCTCTGACGATGCAAAGCCCGTCACCTCGATCTCATAACCCTTAAGGGTCATCGTGGCCGCCGCAACCTCGTCCAACTGAGCTTTTCCTTCGGGCGAAAGAACAGCACTGTTCACGCGGAACAGGACCGTCGCCGAAGACTGAACAACATATTCGTCCAAAGCCGAGATGCGCTGATTGGTCGCGTTCACACCGGCAACAGCCGCATCAGCGGTGTCCTGTGCAGCCTTCGCTCCGCCTTTCGCGGCGTTGGAAACGGCCATAAGCTCATCGATCTGGCCGGAGATCCTCTGTGCATTCTGCTCGGCGGCGGTGAGGCGTTCTTCTGCCGGCGTCACACGCGTATCTATCGATTGCGCGGTTTGCAGATTGCTCTTGTCAAAGCGAACTTTCGTTGCCGAGAGGTTTCCGGTGGAATCGCCGCGGCCTTCCACTTCAAGGTTCAATCCGCGAACCAGCGAATCAGCCGGATAACGGTCGCCGCCAAAAAAGGCATTGTTCTTGATGCTGGCGTTCGGGGCGATAACGACGCGTGTGTCCACGCCAACGCCGTCCCTGATAATAAAGGAACTGCTGTCTTCCTTGGATACAATAACGCCTTTGATCTTATATTTTTGCCCGTTGACCAGCTCACGAACCTGAGCGTCATCCTGAGCGAAAATGCTGACTGCTCCCAACATTAATGCCAATGTGATGGCCGAAAGTTTCTTAAACATAACTTGTTCTCCTATGATCGTTAAAACGAATTTCAATCGTGAAAACCTGTGTATTGACGTGCGGCAGGCGGTTTGGGTTGCCGGAAAACTCTTGTTCCCACAGCTTAAATTACCCGATCCTGATAAAACTGCTTGTAAAACACCTGGTGCCAGACACGTCCGGTAATCCAACGCAGTTTTGTGTAATCAATTACCGTGCCATGAAAGATTCCCTCGGTTTTGACGGCACGAATGTTCATATAGGGCTGTAAGATATTGAGTATAAAGGGCTTATGCCAGATATGGGGAAGTGTCTTTTTTCTATACAGATTCTCGGCTAAAAGGCATTATGTATGAGTTCAATACAGCTTTGGGCCGTTAGAAAGAAGGTGACTGAAAAGCCGGGCCATATCTGTGTGTTTCGGTCCTACATCTGTGCATTCTGTAAAATGCACAGAAAAAAGACACAGAAAATGACTTTTCAGACATCTCTTTCAGATCAAAAATCCGATCTAGTAACCAAATTCTGCCGTTTCGAGAAATTCTTTCAGCGTTGAAAGGAATTTTTCGGCATCGGCGCCGTCAACGATCCGGTGATCGTAGGTCAGCGCAAAATAGGCCATGTGTCTGATGGCGATGTAGTCCTCGCCGTCAGGTGTGGTCATTACCTTCGCACGTTTCTCAATGGTTCCGACGCACAGAATCGCAACCTGAGGCTGGTTTATGATGGGCGTGCCGTACAGGCCGCCGAAAACACCGGGATTGGTTATCGTGAATGTTCCGCCTGTGACCTCGTCAGGGTTGAGCTTTTTGGCGCGTGCCCTGTCAGCCAGATCATTTGCGGCAAGGGCAAGGCCCGAAAGCGAGAGCGTATCCGCACGCTTGATGACCGGAACGATCAGCCCCCAATCGAGGGCGACCGCCATTCCCAGATTGATGTCGCCTTTATAAATTATGTTCTCGCCGTCAACCTGTGCATTGACTATCGGGAACTGCCGTATCGCGTTAGTCACTCCCTGAAAAATGAACGGCATATAGGTCAGCTTTGTGCCGTAACGCGCCTGAAAATCGGCCTGGTTCTTTTTGCGGAACCTGGCGATGTTCGTCATGTCCACCTCGTAAACGCTGGTGACGTGTGCCGAGGTCTGTTTGGAGAACGTCATGTGTTCCGAGATCTTTTTGCGCATCACGGACATTTTTTCCACGCGGTCGCCAACAGCGGCGGCCACCGGCGCCGGAACATATTCCGTTTTGGCGGCAGGAGCCGTCGCCGGCCTGGCAGCAGGAGCTTTTTGCAGCAGGTCTTCGGGCCTGAGAGCGGCGCCGGTCTCGATAAACGAGAGTATGTCTTTTTTGGTGACGCGGCCGCTGACACCCGAACCGGGAATGCGCGAAATGTCTATTCCGTGTTCCTTTGCGATATTGCGGACCAGCGGGCTGGACTTTGTCCGGCGCAGGTCTTCAACTGAGGAATCGCCATTTCCGTTAGCCACAGGAACCGGCGCAGCGACAGGTGTCGGAACAGCGGGAGCCGCCGTTTTTGCCGCTTCCACAACTGTTTTTTCCGCAGGAGCGGCAGGTTGTGCTGAGGCCGCACCGACCGAACCTTCGGCCCCGACCAGCGCCACGACCGCGCCGACCTCGACCGTTTCGCCTTCGTTGGCCTTTATTTCAAGCAGCGTTCCGGCGGCAGGCGACGGGACCTCGGCATCGACCTTGTCGGTGGAGATCTCCAGTATCGGTTCGTCCTTATCTATCTTGTCGCCGACGGACTTTAGCCATTTTGAAACGGTTCCTTCCGTGATCGACTCGCCCATTTGAGGCATCACAACCTCGGTCGCATCGCCGGCAGCCGCAGGTGCGGGCGTTTCCTGAACCGGAGCTTCCGCCACGGCATCGGCAATGATCTCGGGTGTCGGAATGTTATCGCCTGTCGCAGGATCAGTTTTTTCTGTCAAAGCATTATCACCGCTCTTGTCCATCCAGATGTGAGGCTCACTCGGCCCATTTTGAACAGGCTGTTCGCCTTCGGCCCCGATGACCGCAACGACCGTTCCCACCTCGACCGTGTCGCCCTCATTATGCCTGATCTCAAGCAAAACGCCTTCGCCGGGGCTTGGGACCTCGGCATCGACCTTGTCCGTGGATATTTCAAGGATCGGCTCGTCCTTGCCGACGTGTTCGCCGACAGATTTCAGCCATTTAGAAACGGTTCCCTCGGTTATCGATTCGCCCATCTGGGGCATTACGACCTCAACGCTCATATTGTCTCCGATATTCGCAGTGATGCTGCGCAAAAACACCTCAAGCTATAAGAATACAGGATTGCCGTTGGAAAAAAAAGATGAGCAGGGACAGGAGATCGCCTGAGCGGTGCCGAGTATCTCAATATCGGCGCACGGCTAATCAATGACAGGGGCGATTTTTGTAATCTGATATCTGAGAATCTGTAAAGCGTACTGTGATTTTAATGCTTTTTGCAGGATAATCAAAGAAAATAAACTATCCACAAACTGTTCGACAATTATGAAAAAGTTAACATTCCTCATTTTTGCAGTGGTAATGGTGTTTGCGTCGCAGAACGCAATGTCCCAACAAACATCAGCTCTGACGGCGGCAGATTATCAGCGGGCTGAAAAGATGCTTGGACAAAACACCGCTCCTCTTGTGTATCGCAACGGTGTCAGGCCGGTGTTCTTGCCGGACGGCAGCTTTTATTACGAGGTCCTGACCGCCGAAGGGCGTGAATACGTTCTGGTGAACCCGACGGACGGCTCAAAGAAAACCGCCAAAGACCCGGCCGAACTTGGCATACAGCGGCCCGAAGGCGGTGGTGCAATGGGCGGACGTTTTGGCGGCCTGGCCGTTCGCTCACCTGACGGCAAAAAGGAAGTTTTCATAAAGGATTGGAATTTGTGGGTTCGCGACATTGCCTCAAAAGAGGAAACACAACTGACGACCGACGGCGTCAAGGATTTTGGCTATGCGACAGACAATGCTGGCTGGAAACACACCGACCGTGCGATCGTTCTGTGGTCGCCTGATTCGAAAAAGGTCGTGACCTTTCAGCAGGATCAAAGACATGTCAACGATATGTATCTGGTCACGACCAATGTCGGCGCACCAAAGCTGCAGCAATGGAAATACCCGCTTCCCGAGGACAAAGAGATCATCAAGATACATCGCGTGATCATTGATGTCGAAACAAAAAAGACGACCCGGTTAAAGGTCGCTCCTGATGCCCGCCGGGGAACGCTCTGTGACGACATCGCCTGCACCGGAGCTTTCGATGACAACGAGTGGAGTCCCGATTCAAAGACGCTGGCGTTCGTTTCCAGCAGCCGCGACCACAAGCAGGCAAAGTTTCGCATTGCCGATGTGGAGACCGGCGATGTCCGCGAAATTTTTGAGGAAACGGTCGCAACACAATACGAATCAGGCCGCGGAGCCATCAACTGGCGGTATTTTCCGGCGACCAATGAGGCGATATGGTATTCGCAAAGGGATGATTGGGGCCACCTTTACCTTTATGACCTGGCGACCGGCGAATTAAAACATCAGATCACAAAGGGCGATTTTGTCGTCACCCGAATACGGAAAATAGACGAAGCGGCACGCACGATCTGGTTCGAGGCAAATGGCCGCGAAGCCGGACGCGACCCGTATTTCACACATTTTTACCGTATTGATTTTGACGGAAACAACCTGAAGCTCCTGACACCCGAAGACGGAAATCATCAGGTCATGTTCTCGCCGGACGGAAAATATTTTGTCGATAATTTTTCCAAACCTGACGTTCCGATCACGGCCGTTCTCCGCAATATGTCGGGCGATCTGGTTGCGGAGCTTGAGAAAGGCGATGTTTCAAAGCTGAGGGAAACAGGCTGGAAACCGCCGACGCCGATCACGGTCAAATCGCGCGACGGCAAATGGGATCTTTACGGCCTGATGTTCACGCCGACGAACCTTGACCGTTCAAAGAAATATCCTGTGGTCAATTATATCTATCCCGGCCCGCAGGGCGGCAGTGTCGGCGGCAGGTCTTTTTCTCCTTCGCGCGGAGACCATCAGGCATTGGCAGAGCTTGGATTCGTTGTCGTGATGATCGACGGAACGTGCAATCCCAACCGGTCAAAGACATTTCACGACCTTTGCTATGGCAACATGGCTGACAATACGCTTGAGGATCAAATAGCCGGCATCAGAGAACTGGCGTCAAAAAATCCCTTTATTGACCTGAACCGCGTCGGCATGTGGGGACATTCAGGCGGCGGATTTGCTACGGCCTCGGCATTGTTCAAATATCCCGATTTCTATAAGGTCGGCGTGTCGCAATCAGGCAATCACGATAACCGCAATTATGAAGATGATTGGGGTGAAAGATACATCGGCCTTTTGGAAGGTGACAATTACGAAAAACAGGCGAACCAGCTATACGCCAAAAACCTGAAGGGCAAGCTCCTGATCGCCCACGGAAATCTGGACGACAACGTCCCGCCGTACAATACCTATCTGGTCGTGGATGCCCTGATAAAGGCGAACAAAGATTTTGACCTGATAATCTTTCCTAACGCGCGTCACGGTTACGGCGGCGACAATCCGTACATGATGCGGCGGCGGTGGGATTATTTTGTCAGGCATCTGCTCGGAGCCGAACCGCCCAGGGAATACAACATGGGACGGTGACACCGGTCATCTGCTTTTGGTCTGAAAAGACGCAGAATTCTATCAAGGGTTCCGCGTCTTTTCTGTTTCCCGTCTCGACACATCCACAATCGCAATCTATGGCTATTTCATTTTCTATAATATTCTGTTATTTTGGTTCTTACCAAAATTAAGATCATTCGGAGGTCGAAAATGAAAAAGCGGGTAGTTTTGTTTTTTGCTTGTCTCGTTCTGGTTGTTGGTTTATCAGATGTTTCTGCCCAGAAGAAAAGACTTTCTGATGCGGCTCTGGAGGAAGATTTCATCAGTTCGCGTGCCAAGATCGGCGAATCTCACGCATCAGGAAACCGGCCTGAACTCGGCCCGGTCAATCTGGGAACTCCGACACAGGTCGTTCAGATAATTCGTGTCGGCCTGTATGCAAACACCTTTACGGCAGGCGGCGGCATCAGCAGCGAATTTGCCTCTCTGCACCACGAGGTCGTGTCGCTGACCAACACGGAAGGTGTCGTTTCCGTCATTGATCTTTCCACCGGAAACGAGATCACCACAATGCAGCCGGGACAGACCTTTGATGTCAATTTTAACGGAACGCAGTATGTCGTTTCCTCAGGCGGCTCATCGCAATCTGTCACCGGGCCGGTCAGGTTCGTTCCTCAATCGGAAGCAAATCTTTTCCAGATAGAGAGCATTTTGCGCAGCACGCTCGGCGTTGTGAACAAACCCCAATACCGCGGCGAGATCGAGATATCCAGAGGCTCAAGCACAACTGCCGAGCGGGTCAATCTTGTAAATATCGTCGAGGTCGAGAAATATGTTCGCGGCGTTGTTGCCAATGAATCCATCGCCTCGTTCCACATGGACGCGCTGAAGGCCCAGGCCATTGCGGCCCGCGGCTACTCGATAGCAAACAAAGGGCGTTATGTCGGGTTGGGCTATCCTTTTGACATCGTCGATTCATCAGCTTCACAGGTCTATCGCGGATACCTGACTGAACACCCAAGGGCGGTTCAGGCGACCGACGAATCGACCGGCCTGGTCGCAACCTATAACGGAACGATCATATCGGCACTGTATTCATCATCATTTGGCGGTTACAGCGACAGTAACCACTGGATATTCAATGTTCCAAGCAATCAACTGCCGGGAACGAACGTGACAAACTTTTTGATCGGCATTTTTGACGGCACCGGCACCGCACCCGATCTGACCGATCCTGTCGCTCATGAGGCGTTCTGGAAAAACATCGTGCCGGAAGGCTTCGATATGTGCGGACGCGTCAACAATCGTTTTGCACGCTGGAAAATGACCTTGCCGGCTGCCGACATAAAAGCCCGCCTGACCGGAAACCGGTATGTGCTGATCAGCGGCGACCTGACCGGAACGGTCATCGGTGTAACGCCTCTGTTGAGAATGACCGGCTCCAACCGCATCGCCTCCGCACGCATCGACCTGACGACCGGCGTCGCCGAGGTCAGAGGCTGGGACAATATGCGAAATGTTTTGGGACGCACCGTGGCATCTGAGGCAGCCGTCTGTCCAAACTCAACGGCCATCGCGGCAAATTTCACGCTTACAAACCCCAGCATCATTGAACCGTACACTGACGGCGGCGGCTCTTTTGCAGGCGTGATAACATACGGCGGCGGCTGGGGGCACAATGTCGGAATGAGTCAATACGGCGCTCACGGCAGAGGCTCGGCAGGACAGAATTTCATACAGATCCTCAAATCCTATTACACTGGTGTCGATATTGGCACTTATCCTATAAGCATAAGCTCTGCCCCGTCCGCGCCCGTTCTGTCGCAGGTGTTCTATTCACCGAACGCGACCGGACGTGTCGTTATCCGTTCGTCGCGTTTGAAGAGCCTGGCTTTCAGGGTAAACGACACGTGGCTGCACACCTGGCTGACGGGCCTGGACGGAAGCGTGAGGAACGTGGATATTTCACCCTATCTGGTGGAAGGACTGAACACGGTCGAATTTGAAGGCCTCGGCACACGCGGAACCGCCTCGATACAGGTGATAGTGGAATAGCTTTATTGATCCCAGATCAAGCGAGAGGAGTTATATACTTCTTTTTTCCTTTCCTGGTTGCGGGTTCTTTGCGGGCATTGCGGCTTTGCGTGAAAAAATAACTTTACGCCGAGCCGCAGAGTTCGCTGGAAGATCGGGCATGGGTTGATCGTGCGTCGGCCTTACTTGTTCTTCAGTAACTTCGTTTCTTCTCCACCGTCATCATCGTTGAAAAGGCTGCTGACCGGGCTGTGCGGCGGCAATGCTTCTCGTTCCTCAGCGGCTTTTGTAAGTTTTTCGACTGCTGCCTGTGCCCGTTCCATGTCATCACGGGCTATCTTCAAGATCAGTTTGCCTTTATTTCTTGGCAGTTCCGATATGGCCGAAAGGCTCTTGGGAGTTATCTCTATCTTTGCACTGAGCCTGAAAAATCCCCGTTTATATCTGATATAAAGTATCTCAGAGATCGGCAGCTTCATTTCCATGATGCCCTGACCAAAAATGCCCAATAACTTCTTTTCAAACTCGAACACGATACCCGCCGCCGAGAATTTTGCGATGCCGTTGACGGACGACAACCCGTTCTCGCTTTCGGTCTTAAAAGGTATGGTGATGTATCCAGACTGCATTCTTATGTTGTTGCCGGGGCCGTTTCGGGGTCGTCCTCCTCAAGGTCCATCGTGTCCATATCGACATCGTCAGGGTTCGGAGCGCCGAAAATTCTCAGATATAAAAGTCCGCCAAGAGCGGCCACGGTCGATGCAAGCAGAATAGCCATTTTAGATTCTGTTATCAAATGAGTGTCGCCGGCGAACGCAAGGTTGGTGATGAAGATCGACATCGTAAAGCCGATGCCGCCGAGCATTCCCGCCCCGAAGATGTGACGCCATGAAAGATCCAGAGGCAATCTGCATATTCCGGCCGTAACCGCGAGAAGGCTGGCAATGGTTATGCCGATCGGCTTTCCGACGACAAGGCCAAGCATGATACCCAGACTGTTTGCCGCAAGCAGATCGTCTGCCCAGCCTGATTCGATGATGATGCCGGTGTTGGCAAGCGCGAATATCGGCAGGATGAGGAACGCGACCGGTTTATGCAGAACGTGTTCGAGAAAATGTGACGGAGATTCTTCATCATCAGCCTTTGATGTAAAGGGTATAGTGAAAGCTATCAGGACGCCTGCGATCGTGGCATGGACGCCTGACTTGAACATTAAATACCAGGCGACGCCGCCCAAGATGATGTACGGTATAAGAGACATTACCTTTAGCCTGTTGAGAACGCCCAGAACGGCTATTGTCCCAAGGGCCGCAAGTAGATATGCCACAGACAGATCGGCAGTGTAAAAAACCGCGATAACAATGATAGCGCCGAGGTCGTCCATAACGGCAAGAGCAACAAGAAACACCTTTAGCGAAGCGGGAACGCGATTTCCTAACAGTGAGAGCACACCAAGGGCAAATGCTATGTCGGTTGCCATCGGGATGCCGACACCGGGCTGTGTTGGCGTTCCGCTATTAAGGGCAACATGGATAGATGCGGGAACAATTATTCCGCCCAAAGCCGCAAAAATAGGCAATAAAGCACGTTTCAGACTGGACAGCTCGCCAACGTATAACTCACGTTTCAGCTCCAGCCCGATCAGCAGAAAAAAGACCGCCATCAGCAGATCGTTTACCCAGTATTCTATTGTCAGCGGCCCAAGATAGCTGTGCCAAAAATGAACGTAACTCTCGCCCGCAGCCGTATTGGCGATGATGAGCGACAGAACCGTACACGTAATAAGCACGACCGATCCGGCCTGTTCATTTGCCAAAAAATCTTTGAATGCTTTGGTTAGGGGAATGCTTTGACGCGTCATTAGATACCTCTTATTAAAAATATATCAATAGAACAATGGCTGTATTTTGAATGAAAGATCGTTTTTATCAAAAAGCCGTATCACGGTCAGATCGCTGTAAAGATCGGCCTTCACCGTATCTTTTTGTCTGTAAGGCGAAATACCGCGCCGCGCGGCCCGACGGCCCATACCGCTTTTCGGCCCTTTGCGGCAACAGCATTCAGGTTTTCCTTGCCGAGCGGCCTCCATGTATCGCCGCCGTCCATGGAAACATCGCTGCCGTTCGTGCCGACCGCGACCAGCATTTTCTCATTCACGTAAACTACTGCGGAGCGGTAGCCGCCAAGGCCTGATTCGGCAAGCCATGTTTTGCCGCCGTCGCGTGTAACGGCTATATTGTTGCCGGTCTCATCGGGTTTTTCGTAATTGCCGCCGACGATGACACCCGTTTTGCCGCTGCCCATGGCAATGGAAAAGATACCGCTGCCCGGCGTTCCTCTGATGATAGGTGTGTTTGTGGCCGTCCATGTATCTCCGCGGTCATTTGAACGAAAAACGCGGGCATTTCCTCCGCCCGTGACCAGAAATGCTTTCTTTTTTCCATGAATTATCAAACACGTGCCGCTTGCGGCAAACGAGGCTTCGTTCGACTGAGCATCAGGCATATTCTCAGAGTTCATCCGCTCCCAGCTTTTGCCGTCCGTCGTTTTGATGATCACATAGCGGCCGTCAACAGGATCGCTCATCGCAATACAGCTATCTCTGTCCCAACAGGCAATAGCGTCATAGAATGCCTTTTCATCCGCATTCCTGAACTGAAGCTGCCAACTGGCGCCGCCGTCGGTCGTTTTGTATATCCGCGACGCATCTCCGTTGCCGATGCTGAGGATGTATGCCGTGTTTGCGTCAAAGGCCTCGATGTCGCGAAAGTCCAGCTTTTCCGCATCCGGCACTTTTATCACATCCCATTTATCACCGCCGTCAACGGTGCGAATTACCGTGCCGCCGGTTCCGCTCGCCCACACGATCTTTTCACTTACGACCGAAAGCCCGCGAAAGCTTGATGTTGTTTCAACTTCCTGCTTTATCCACTGAGCATCGCCCATAACCGTAAGCAAACAAATAAGAATGAGAATTTGAAATGTTTTCATGATCAATTTGTTCAATGAATAAATCGCAGCTATTTCGCCACTCTCTAAATGTATTAACTTGGATTGTTAGAAACAACTGCTTATTGTAATATCTTTTACCGTGCACCCGTAGCTCAGATGGATAGAGCTCCTGTTTCGCAAACTGAAGGTCGCAGGTTCGAGTCCTGCCGGGTGCATATACAAACTTCAATTACCAAATCCTTGACAAAAACAAAAGCAAATATAATACTGTAGTTGCGAAACAGGTGCGTCCCTGAGTTTTCGGGAATTGACGTGACCTTCAGAGATTTGGCTCGGCATTTGTTGTCGAGCCTTTTCATTTTCCTACAGAATATCAAGGTCTTTAGTTCTTCCGTTCCCATTGCTTCATCAGATCGCGTGCAGCATCTTCCCAGTCTGGAAACTCAAATTCAAAACCGGAATCGGTCAGGAGTTTTGGCACGACGCGACGGCTTTTTAGTATAAGCTCGGTTTCGGTCCGCATAAAGAACGCGCCGACGGCAAGCTGCCATTCCATAGCCGGAAGGCCGATCTTAACACCTGCGGCATCGCGAAAAATCTTCATAAATTCGCGGTTCGGCAAAGGATTTGGGGACGAGATGTTTATCGGCCCGCTCAGGTTCTCGTGTTCGATCAGCCAATAGACCGAGCGGATAAAATCCCATTCGTGTATCCACGAAATAAATTGTCTTCCGCCGGCGGCGGTTCCGCCGAGGCCTTTGCGGACAAGGCCGAGCATCACGTCAAAGATGCCGTCTTTGTCCGGCCCCATCGTCATTGCGGAACGCATCAGCACCTTGCGCGTTCCTGGCGTAACGGCTTCGTTCGCGGCCTTTTCCCACGCTTTCGCTACCTCAATGCTGAACCGCCACGTGTCAGGTGCATCAGGTTCACTGCCGCCGATGATCCCCGTGACGTCGTCATTCGGAGCATCAAAACGGTGTGCATAGATCGTCGCCGTGCTTGCCTGAAGCCAAACTTTTGGCGGGTTCGCAGCATTGGCTATCGCCTCACCGACAACACGCGTCGAATCAACCCTCGAATCCATCATCTGCCGCCGATTCTCGTCATTGTAACGGCAATTCACGTTACGGCCAGCAAGGTTTATCACAACATCTGAGCCGTCGATCTCAGCCGCCCAATCGCCCGGCGTTTTGCCGTCCCATTCTGCAGTTCGCCATTCACGCTTTTCGGGCGAACGGCCGATCTCAACGACCTCGTGTCCGTCCGCGACAAAAGCACGGGCCAAAACCGTGCCAACCTGCCCCGAACCACCCGGAATTACGATCTTCATATCAATGAAATTTCTGACTTTCGCATTTCCCATGCGTCGCGAATAGCTTTTAGAAGTTTGTCTTTTTCGTCGGAACTTAAATTCACAGCAGACGGATCGACTTTTTCCCAAAAATGATAATTTAAAAAGATAGCTTTTGCGTTCGCAAAGATCTCCATGCAGAAATCAAAAGAGCTGTAATCGAGTGTTACGGAAAGGGATTGAAGCTGTTCTAAAGCTGTTTTGCCTACAAGTCCGAACTTATCAGGAATGAATCCGACAAAACCATCACCAAAGAATGCAGAATCCACGGAAATCACTGATTCAATGTGCTTATTGAAATTGTCGAGTTCTTCTGCCGGAACCCACAATTCTTCATGTTTACTAGAGCCTACAATATGCCGGTCGAACTTAGAAACATACCTGTCTTCTACAGAAAATCGGGTGACGTAACCGGCAAAAGAATTTGATTTTGTGTTCCAGTCACGTGCAATTTGTTCCGCATAGTCCGAATTTAAGACTGGATAGAAAATAGGCTGTTCGGGCAGGCGGGGAGGAAATCCCTGAAAGTTCAGGTCATGTATAAGCCCCAACTCTTCAAGACCAACTGGACGAAACAAAATCATTACGTAATTAACACCCTCTCAGTAAACCATTCGGGCGCGAATGGTTCCTTTTATCTGCTTTAATATCTCAAAAGCTTCCTGTGACAGTTTTGAATCGAGATCCAAAATAACGTAGCCGATCTCGTCGTTGGTTTTCAGATATTGGCCGGCGATGTTGATGCCGCGTTTTGAGAGGCGTGAGTTTATTTCGCCGAGAACACCCGGAATATTCTTGTGGATGTGCAGGATGCGGTGCGTTCCCGCCTGCGGCGGCAGGCTGACCGGCGGAACTGTGTGTGAGCCTTCGCTTGTGCCGAAATCGAGATATTTAATGAGCTTTGCCGTCACGTCCACGCCGATATTTGCCTGAGCCTCTTCGGTCGAACCGCCGATATGCGGCGTCAGTATGACGTTCGGCAGATTCTGCAGAGGGCTTATAAAAGCGTCGCCGTTCTTTTCGGGTTCTTCCGGAAAAACGTCGATCGCCGCTCCGGCCAGCTTCCCGCTTTTCAGCGCTTTTCTGGCGGCTTCCAGATCAACGACGTCGCCTCGGCTGTGGTTTATCAGGATCGCTCCTTTGCGCATTGCTTTTAGCGTGTCCGCGTTGATCATGTTTCGCGTTGTGGTATCAGACGGAACATGAAGCGTGACGATGTGCGAACGCTTCAGCAGGTCTTTCAGGTCGCCTGCCTGTTTTGCGTTGCCGAGCGGCAGTTTCGTCGCCGCGTCATAATAGATCACATTCATTCCCATCGCCTCGGCCAGGTTCGACACCTGCGAGCCGATATTGCCATAGCCGATGATGCCGATGGTCTTGCCGCGAAGCTCGAAACTTCCCTTTGCCTCCTTCAGCCATTCGCCGCGATGCGCCGCCGCGTTCTTGTCCGCGATCTTGCGTATCAGCATCACACACAGCCCGATAACAAGCTCTGCGACCGAACGCGTGTTCGAGTATGGTGCGTTAAAAACGGCCACGCCTTTTTCCGTCGCAGCTTTTAGGTCAACCTGATTTACGCCAATGCAAAACGCCCCGACGGCAAGCAGCTTGTCCGCCGCCTCGACAACATTCCGCGTGATCTGCGTCTTTGAGCGGATCCCGATCAGATGCACGCCTTTCACTGCCTTTATCAGCTCTGCCTCGCTCAACGCCCCGCCGATGCGGTCGATCTTTGTATAACCCGCAGCACCAAATTGGACCAACGCCGCATCAGAGATGTTCTCCAGCAGCAGGATGTTTATCTTGTTTCGCGGATAGGATGTTTTTGGGGCTTTCATACCTGTTCTGTTTTCTTAATTGTAGCGAGAAACCGAGTTGAGAGGAAACAATGGTCAATGTAATATATGACTTAAATCAAAATATTTAACAGAACCCGCGGATGGAAACAGTTTACAGAACATTTCTGTCCTGACAGTAAACAAAAATGAAAAACGAACAAACACGCCGAGAGATGCTGAAGAATTCGGTCCTTGCCGGATTTGGTTTGACCCTTTTTGGTGCGGAAGTAAAAGCGGCCTCACGCGATGAAAATGTCCTGGCAGAACTGATCGCCGGGCCTGCCCAAAAGAACAGGTCAATGATAGACGTTCCTTTTGAGCGTCACGAGACGGTCAGGCTCGGTATTATCGGCACAGGGCTTCGCGGACGGAGCGTTTTGGGCGAATTCCTTAACGTCCCAAATGTCCGCATCACGGCGCTGTGCGACATCGTTCAGGAAAAAGCTGACCGTGCAAAGGCAATGGTCACAAAGGCCGGACAGCCCGAACCCGCCGTCTATGTCAAAGGAGATCGCGGATATGAGGAGATGTTGAAACGCGACGACATCGACTTTGTCTTTATCGCCACACCGTGGGAATGGCACGTTCCGCAGGCTCTGGCGGCGATGAATGCCGGTAAACACGTCGGTGTCGAGGTTCCCGCCGGTTATACGATCAAGGAACTTTGGCAGCTTGTTGACACATCGGAAAAGACACGCCGTCACATGATGATGATGGAAAACTGCTGTTACGATTATGACGAGCTTTTGATACTCAACATGGTTCGCGACGGCATTTTTGGCGAGGTCATTCACGGCGAGGCAGCATACAACCACGACCTGCGGGCGATACTTTTTGAGACCAAGGACGAAGGCCTCTGGCGTCGCGCTCATCACGTTCTTCGCGACAGCAATCTGTACCCGACGCACGGCCTCGGGCCGGTGGCAAATTATATGAATGTCAATCGCGGCGATAAATTTGATTTCATGGTCGCGATGAGTTCCGGCAGCCTCGGGCTTCAGGATTACCGCAAGGAACACCTTGCGGCGGACGACCCGCGGCAGAAGGAGGTTTACAAATGCGGCGATTACAACACGAACCTGATAAAGACCGCAAAGGGCCGTTCGATAATGGTGCAGCACAATGTAACGACACCGCGGCCCTATGATCGCATCAACCTCATTCAGGGAACGAAAGGCATCTTTCGCGATTATCCTTCACGCATCTACATAGAAAAGGACAAGGCCGATCACCGCTGGCAGACGATTGACGCCTACAAGGAAAAGTTTGAACACAGCCTGTGGCGCGTCGTCGGTGAACAGGCGCGAAAGCTTGGCGGCCACGGCGGAATGGATTACCTGATGTGCTGGCGGCTGGTTCAGTGTATGCGCGAAGGCCTTATCCCCGATATGGACGTTTACGACGCAGCTGCGTGGAGCGCTCCGGGGCCGTTGAGCGAGATCTCAGTGCAAAAAGGCTCCGCTCCCGTAAAATTCCCCGACTTTACACGGGGCAAATGGAACACGACGCGGAAACCGCCGATCCCGTCATAAAAAAGAAACGTCTGAGAGCTGTGACAGGAATATTTGCTTTTGTAAAAAGGGCCGGCGAACAAGGCATGGTTCCGGCCCGATCTGTGTGGCTCTTTCCGCCGAAAAAGCCTTGTATTCATTGAAGCGTTTTCGGAACACTATGAACTTTGATCTTTAGCTCTTTTGCCAGATTTTTCCATTTACCTTTTTTGGTCTTGAAATAAACATAAGCCAGATCGACGCCTTTGCCGTTTACTTTCACTTGCCAATATTCCTGCCCTTCGATCTGCTCCGACTCAACAGTTGATATTTCTTCAACGCTGTCGCCTTTGTCGTCGCAAGGCTCACAATAATGCCGTACCTCATTATGTTTTTTCAGAAAGGCGGCGGCCTTTTCAGCCTGAGCTTTTGTGATCCAGGCCGCCTGATCTGCCAGAACGGAAACAGCCGTCACCGTAAAAACGGCAGCCAGTAAAAATGCGGTTAAGGTGTATTTAATTGCTTTCATAAATTCTCCTAAATGATATTGATCCTATTCTTAGAACGTCTCATACGACAAAGCGTTGCAGCAAACCTCAGCGGACATATTTTTTGAAAAGCGCCTCAAGCGTAGCTGCAGGATCGGATGTCAGCCCTGTATGAACAGGCGAAGGCTGAATGATGGTGCTTCGCTGTGCCGTCAGCCAGTAAAACCGTTCCCGCTGCGGCATTTTGCTTATGGTATCACTGCCCGTTCCGGCGCATATCTGCGGAATTATCGACAGATATTCTTTCACCTCATCCAACGGCGTGTCAGGCGCAAAACATCTCAGCTTTTCTTCGTTGACGGCGATTTGGGCGTCGAGAAACTTGAACGCCGGGCACGAAACGATAACCCCGACATTGAAAAATTCCTCAAGTTCGACACGCGGCACCAAACGAAAGACGGCATAATCGAACGTGCATTGTTTTTCACTCATTTTGCCGCCTCCGTTACAAAATCTCTCGGACTCGCAAGCCTCTGCATGAAAAAATCCAGATAAGCCGCTTTTTCCGCTTCCGGCTCGTCAAGCCACGCATCAGGGATCAGTGAAATTATATCCGAAAGTTTTTGCTTGGAAAGCCGCCCTGATAATTCTTTATCCGCATCCGATACATTCTCTGCGAAAGGCCTGAGGATATGATCTTTGACCATCGGGAAAGGATTTCGCGCATTTTCGGCGAACGTCGTCCAATTGTGATGAAAATATAACGAAGCGCCGTGGTCGATCAGCCATATTTCATTGTGCCAGAGCAGCATATTCGCATTTCGGGCGGTGCGGTCAACGTTTGCAATAAAGGCATCGAACCAGACGATACGCGACGCCAGGCCGGCGTCGGGCGGCTTTAATGCCGGATCATACATTATCGATCCCGGAAGATAATCAAGAGCAAGATTAAGCCCGGCACTCGCCTTCATTAGCTCCTGAATCTCAGGGTCAGGCTCGGTCATCGCCAGCACCGGATCAAGTTCCGCAAAAACTATCTCAGGAACCCTCAAACCCAACACACGCCCGATCTCTCCGCCAAGCAGTTCGGCGATCAGCGCCTTTTTGCCCTGACCGGAACCGCGAAACTTCAGCACATAAAGCCCGTCATCATCCGCCTCAACAATAGCAGGCAGCGACCCGCCCTCGCGCAGCGGCGTAACATAACGTGTGACCTTTACCGTTCTAAGCTGCATACAGAGTTCTGAAATTGTAATCACAAACAAAAATGGCGAGCAAGTCCTGCCCGCCTCTCTTTGTGTGATCTATCCGATCCTTGGGTATATATTGTCAGATCATGCACGCCTTAGGCCACGTTTTGGTTACGCTATTTCAAGACGAATTTCTTTGCCCAGAGCCTCGGCGTATTTGCGAAGAGTTGAAAGGCGAATATCTTCGGAATGGTTTTCTATACGTGAGATCGCTGATTTATTAGTGCGCAACTTTTGAGCAACTTGCTCCTGCGTGATCCCGGAACTTTCGCGAGCCTGGCGAAGCATTACGCCTATCTTAAATTCCTCAAAGCCCTTGGCGTAATCTTTGGCGAATGCTTTATCCGTTCGCTTTCTTTTGGCAATATATTTTTTCAGATCACTCATATGTTTTTACCTCTGTTTAGATGATCTTTCCTTCGCTGCCCAGCCAGTTCAATTTCTGCGGCGGGTGTTTTCTGAGACTTTTTCGCAAAACCATTGGTCAAAATAACCAGATTTCCTTTGTCCATAAAGCCGAGCAGGCGAAAAGTATCGCTTCCAAAATCGATCCTTACTTCCCAAATGCCGTTCGTTCCTTCGAGTTTCTTGAAGTATTTGATCGGTACCACCTCAAGCGTTTCGACCAGTTGCAGCACCCAAGTTACTTTCTTGGCGTGTTTTGCGGACAGCGAATCGAGAAAATCTTCTACCGGACAGTCACCGCTCGCTGTCTTGTAGAAGACTATTTCACGCATATTTAGGTTAACCTATATGTTAACATTATTCAACATCAGAAATGTCACCAACTACACATATCATAGTAGGTATATGGTCAGGTCGTGGACGCCTTAAAGGCGGTCTTCTTCGACAGGCTCTTCATCGCCAGCATTTGCAAGAATCTCTTTTGTACGCGCCCAGTCGCCTTTATTCTTTCTGATCTCAAATAATTTCTTCTCCAGATACCGCATTAACCGTGAGGCCTCATCCACTGACAATCCTACGTGATAGTGAATGTCCGTGTTCTTCATCGAGGGCGTAAATAGGATTACAAATCTGTCCTCGTCATCCCAGCCTATGTACAGATTGTCGCGCTCGGTATCTCTGATACTTTCGCCGGAGCCGCTTCCAAAAATTGGATACTTTAACATATCTGTTATATATGTATCGTCAAGTCATGCACGCCTTTGGCAGCTTATATAATGATCTCTACCGGCCACGAGTCGATCGGCAAACAAGATCAGAATGATTTCCAGACAATCACTCCTTTTTTATTAACGTAGCCCCACTGATCTGTTTCACCATGAACTAAATAGCTGTCACTAAGGTTTACCCATGCAAGACCATCATAAAAACTCCCAATTTGAACAAAACGCGGCGGAATGATGAACTTTCCAGTTTTGTCGATCACACCATAGACGCCGTCTTTGGCGACGGTCATATTCCTTTCAGGCGTTATGGTCACATCTCTCAGTCCGTCCTCAGTCGGTTTCTCAGGTTCTCCGATTCTGACAATGGCAGCACCGTCTGAAAATGGTCTCACTTCGGCGAATTGTGGTTCAATGACCATTTTGCCTGATTCGTCGATAAACCCGTATTTGCCGTCAACTCTAACTGCGGCAAGCCCTTCGGAAAATACATCACAACCATCGAACACGAAGTCGATCTTAGTATTGCCTTCCGTATCAATGTACCCGAAGCCTTTCTCTTTGGAAACACAGGCAAGCCCTTCAAGAAAATTTGTGCCGAAATGATACTGAGCGGGAATCACTACGTTGCCGGTTTTATCAATATACCCAATTTTTGAATCAGGCATGTTACTGTTTGTTTTGAACATCGCACGGTCATTGCTAAATCCGGACCAGGCATCAAAATAAAGAACTATCTTGCCTGTATGGTCAATAAATCCGTCTTTGGAATCTTCGGTTTGGATCATTGCCAAGCCGTTCGAAAAATCAAATGCTACATCGAATTTGTCCTTAGTTATTACGCGACCATTTTTGTCAACATATCCATAATAGCCAACTGTTGCATCGATTATCTTGCGGCGCGGCCAGTATATACCGACTGATGCAATGCCCTCACTAAATGAATCTGCCTGGAAAAACTGTGGCTTTATTACGATCTCACCTTTTTTGTTAGTGTATCCCCAATCTTCACCGACTCGCACGGGAGCTAATCCCTCAGCGAAACCCCAAGCTTCATCGAATTTTAGTGGAATTACTACTTTTCCTGTTTGGTCAATGTAACCTGCTTTGTCATTCTTTTTGACCGGGAAAAGAGCAGGTTCTTGCGCCTGCACGAAGTAGGCGAGTACCCACAACAAAAACATCAAAAGCAAAGTAGTTTTCATCATTACGCCTTAGATGACCATAAGTTCTCAGTTGGTTGTTTCGCCGCCGCTACATATGAATCGTCAGATCATGCACGCCTTCGGCGGTGGTTATAATCGGTCGTAGTCTTCAGGTTCTACATCTGGAGCTTTTGAGAGGAGCTTACGCATTCTATTCCAATCACCGTGCTTTGCGCGGTCTTCGAGTGCTCGAGCGGTATCCCAGCTTGACAGTTGTCCTGAGAGAGCCATGGCAAGAAATTGGTCTAAGGTCAGACCTTCACTTTCCGCGATCTTTTTGGCACGGCGAAGCAATGAGTCAGGAAGGTTGGCACTGATAGTGGTCATTTCTGTTTAATCAAATCAAGAAAATCTCTTGGTGATATCAATTTTATGTCAAAACTGGCCGCTGATGCAAAATCTTTTGGATTGTAGGTAATTATATATTCCGCTTTTGACCTAACCGCAAGTTCCAAAATAAACGCATCATCCGGGTCTGAAGCAAGAATTCTCCAAAGAAAAAATATCTCATACTTCCTTGCGATAGAACGTATATCCTCTATGGCCGTATCTACTTCTTTGTGTGAAATAAACTCGCACATTTCAGGACGTTTTAGCACTTCTTCATATTCAAACAACAAAGGTATTGACACTGCCACCTCGAATTGCGGGTCATCTATATCCATCAATAAGCGATTTGCCGCGCCTCGCGACGAACGAAACGCGGCAACTAACACGTTAGTATCAATTACGATTTTAATTGGCTCAGCCATCAAATGTGTATCGTCAGGTCGTGGACGCCTTCGGCGGCTTCCATGATGGATTCCGAAACGGTTGGGTGAGCGTGGATGACGCGGCCGAGTTCGTCGGCGGTTGTCTCCAATGCCATGGCGACGCAGGCTTCGGCGAGCAGCTCGGTGGCGTGCGGGCCGATTATATGGACGCCGAGGACCTCGTCGTATTTTTTGTCGGCAACGATCTTTACAAAGCCGTCGGTCTCGCCGAGGATGCGTGCTTTGCCGGAGGCTGAGAACGGAAACTTGCCGACCTTTACATCATAACCGGCGTCTTTTGCTTTCTGTTCAGTCAGGCCGACCGATGCGACTTCCGGGTCACAGTAGGTGCAGTTCGGGACAAGGTTGTGCTTGATAGGCTCGACCTTTTTGCCTGCTATTTTCTCAACAACGAGAATGCCCTCTTTCGAGGCGAGGTGAGCAAGCTGTGCCGTCGCGACAACGTCGCCGATGGCATAGATGCCGGGTTCGGCGGTTTCGTAAAATTCATTGACCTCGACCGTTCCTCTGTCAGAGACCTTGACCTTTGTTTTATCAAGGCCGAGTTTTTCCAGATACGGCATACGTCCGACGGCAACCAAAAGCATTTCTGCTTCGAGCGTTACGGTGTCGCCTTTGGCGTTTTTGCCTGAAACTTTCACGCTCTTTTTGGTCTTTTCAACCTTATCGAGTTTGAGTCCGGTCTCAACCTTGATGCCCTGTTTTTTGAACGCCCGCTGCAATTCCTTCGAAACTTCGGCATCTTCGAGCGGAACGATCCTATCGAGCAATTCGACCAGCGTGGTTTCCGTGCCAAAGCGGTGATACACGCTGGCAAATTCGCTGCCGACGGCGCCCGAACCCATCACGATCAAAGATTTCGGCACTTCGTTGAGTTCAAGGATATGATCGGAATTGACGACCTGTTTGCCGTCGGTTTCAAAACCCGGAATGGGCCGCACGACCGAACCGGTTGCGATGATGATGTTTTTTGTTGAGATCGTTTCCTTTTTGCCGTCGGCCAGATCGACCTCGACCTTGCCCGGCCCGGCGATCTTGCCAAAACCGTTAAAGACCGTGACCTTGTTCTTTTTCATCAGATAGGTCACGCCGGCGCTGTTTTTGGCGACGATGTCGGATTTATACTTTTGAACTCCCGGCCAGTCAAACGAAACATTCTCAGCCTTAAGGCCATAGTTTGAAAAGTGCTGTGCCTTGTCATAAAGATGCGCCGCATTGAGCAGGGCCTTTGTCGGGATGCACCCGCGCAGGCCGCAGGTTCCGCCAAGCCGCGCGTCTTTTTCCTTTTCCACAAGCGCCACTTTCAGCCCGAGCTGTCCGGCGCGAACCGCCGCCACGTATCCGCCGGGGCCTGATCCGATAATTGTTACGTCAAATTGTTCAGCCAATGTATTAACCTCGATATTCAAGAATAAAAATAAACGCGAAACAATTATTATATGAATTTCGGGGCGGCCAGGCTAGTTAAGCCGCAAAAGGGCTTGGGTAAAGTGCCGATAGGAATCTTTCAAAAGGATCTCAGAAGCCATCGGAATACTGCAAAGACCGGGGTACGCCGGGTCTCATGTCTGACACCCTTGAACTTTTCAGACGTCTTTTGCTAAGGGGCGGTTACTAAAGATCAATGGAGTTAAAAAAGAAACTTTTCATCTGCCTATTTTTTTCACTACCCCCTCAATTACAATTGACGGTCATTTTATACACTCCGTCGTCCACAAATTCTTTACATCTTATTTGGCACCTGGCAACGATCTCCTTCAGTTCCTTATTGTAAAACTGAGCATCCCACTTGCTACGGCCACTCGCTTTCTTTGCCTCCGGGGTTGTCAGCCATCTTTCATAAACAGCATCGAAATCAGGATTTCCTTCGATGCAGTATTTACTGCAGGCATTCTTCTGTGCCTGATCGGTACCGGATGCACGGCCCGTGTGGGTCTTGCCCTCAACGACCAGATCGGCAACGCACGTCTGGCCGCCGCCGCAGCCGAGGGCGACTATGATCAGCAAGCCGACGCCCGCCATGCCCGTAAACAGGTTCTCTTTTTTCATATCCATCCTTCTTTTTATCAGAATTGACCCCAGGGCATTTCCGCTTTTGACGCTGTTCTTAATAGGTCGAGGCAATGAACTGTATATCCGTCACGCTGTCTGTCAGGTATATCACCTGTACGGGTTCCTTGAAGATATACCTCTGATTTTCAACCTGGACTACATAGGTGTTGCCGGCCAGCAGGCCGTCGAAGTGAAAATATCCGAAGCCTGATGATCTGGCGACCCTCGGTGTTTCAAGATGCCCGCCAAAGATCCTTACGGTGATCCCGGGAAGTCCGCGTGATCCGTAAATGATACGGCCCGAAACGGAAACAGCCGCGGCAGTCGGGGCATATTCCGGATGCCAGAATCCGCCATGAAGGCTAAAGCCGCCTCCTGTAGAGCGTGTTCCGGCTATCGGCTGGCCGATCGTGGATACGACCGAAAAGCTGCCTCCGGAGGCGTTTGCCCCGCCGCCGGCGATCACGGACCTTTCTATCTCGAAAGTTCCGCCGGATTGGGCGAATGCGATGCCGGAAGATACCGCGAAGAGTAATGCCGCGACCATCAACCCTATTGTTCTTTGCATATTTCGTCCTCCGGGCTGAGTTTGCACAAGAGCCGTGTCATTTGCTCCAGCCTTTTTTTCAGATCGTCGATGGTCTGCTGCTGTTCCTTCACCACATTTACCAACACGACGCCGATGCGGTCGTATTTGACGCCTTCGACCTCGCCTTTTTCGTTATAGGTGGCCAGCAGCGGCTCGATCTCGGCGACCTCTTCGGCAACCAGTCCCATGTCGGCCATGCCGCTGCTGTTCCAGTTAAATGTGACCGGACGCAGGCGGGAGAGCAGATCGACGCCGGAGCGGAAATCAGAGACATTTGATTTATATCTCAGTGATGAACTGCATGCGGATACTATCCCGTTTGAATTGCGACATAGGTTATGGCTGCCCTCCTCACCCAGTGTGGCGATGCGGACAGTACCCTGGACATCCAGGCGGGAATCCGCATACGGCCTGGGTGTGCCGATGCCGACCCTGACCGTGGTGTCAGCACCATTTATGCCGGCGATACTGCCAAGGATGAGTACGTTGCTGTCCCAAGCAACTGCCCTGTATCCGATAGCGGTAGCATTTTCAATGCCATCATTTCCAGGGCCGGCACCAAAGTGCAAGACACGCGCATATGCGCCGATAGCCGTATTATTATTGGAAAGGGTGGAAGGAAAGGAGGGAGAGCCGTTGTCTTCGATACTCGCAGATGCGCCGATAACCGTATTATTGGAAGAGGTCATATGGGGTTCGCCGTTAGTCGCAAATGATCCGATAACCGTATTATTGGAACCGCTGCCGTTCGGGGTGTCAGTCCCGGCCCCGAAATATGAGTTGCCGCTGCCTGTCGTATTATTCTGACCGGCCGATTCTCCAAAAAAGGCATTAAAGGAACCCGTCTCGTTCTGTCTGCCGGCCAATCTTCCGAAAAATGAGTTGCCGGCTCCTACCGTATTGCTCTGGCCGGACGACATTCCAAAAAATGAGTTGCCGCCGCCCGCCGTATTGCTCTGGCCGGACGATGTTCCAAAAAATGAGTTTTGACCGCCCGCCGTATTCACCAACCCGGCGGAATAACCGAAGAATGAGTTATCGCTTCCCGTATTGGCAGCTCCGGCCGCAGCGCCAAAAAACGAGTTTTGGCCGCCCGTAGTGTTATTCAACCCCGCATTGGAACCGAAGAATGAGTTACCGGCCCCCGCGGTATTGCTCTGACCGGCCGACATGCCAAAAAATGAATTTAAGAAGCCCGTCTCGTTGCTCTCACCTGCCGACCTGCCGAAAAACGCATTATTGCTGCCGGTCGTGTTGGCCGATCCCGCCATTGTGCCAAAAAATGAGTTGCCGGCCCCTGTCGTATTATTCTCGCCTGCGGACCTTCCAAAAAATGAGTTGTTGGCCCCTGTCGTATTATTCTGGCCCGCGGACCTTCCAAAAAATGAATTCAGGGAACCTGTCTGGTTCAGCTGACCGGCCGACCGGCCGAAGAACGCATTGCTGCTGCCCGTCGTGTTGTTCGTACCCGCGTTTAACCCGACGAAAACATTGTCCGTGCCGACCGTGGCCGTCCCCGCACCCTGTCCCACAAATGTGTTCGAGCCGGGTTTGCTGAGGATATGAATGCCGCCGATAGTGAACTGTGCGTTGGAGTTTACCGTGTTTCCGCTAAGCGTCCCGCCCGCCGTACCGCTGCCGCTGATGTTGAAGTTCGCTCCGGCCTGCTGTGTGCCGGTGTTCTGTATGTAGTTTCCGCTTCCCGATGCGGGCTGCCGCTCATCGCTCATTCGCGGATCGTCCGTCAGCACAAAATCCGACGCGGGCCTGTTTTCCAATGTGTCGGCATTATCGGCATGTCCGGCCTTCTCGGCCAACAGCGATTTGACCGCATAAGGGGCGCTGGTTATTCTCTGCCTCGGTGACAGCACCGTGTAAACCGGAGCGCCTGTCTGCCTGACCCGCACTTCCAGCCAGCGTTCCGGCCCCGGAAACACCTCGCCGAAATTAAGCGTGACGGTAAAGATGCCGTTAATGACCGGATAAGAGTTATGAAAGATGCCCGACGGCGTCATCGAATTGCCGCCGGTCGGAGCATCGTACAAAAAGAACAGGAGATCGTAATCGCCATTTGCCGCCACACCGCCGTCGTTCAGCTTGCCCTGATACGTAAATGACGTTGACTGGGCAAATGCCGAGGCCGCAAAGGCCATGATCAACAGTGAATGTGCAAAAAATATACTCTTCAATCTCATAATTCACCTCATTGGTGGTCTTTCAGGTACAAAGAGGATCACTCGGCCTGCGGTTGTGTCCGGCATTCCTTATAAGGCCTTTCACAACCGCAAATTTTTGCTCAGGGGATCATTTATTCACATTCGCGCAGACTATCGGAGTCCGTGTTCCGCCGCCGCCGTCCAACTGCGTCGCCCCATAGCGGCCCCCGGCGTAGTTCTGTTTGAAATAGGACTGATAGAAATAACATGTGCCGTCCGCTTTCCTATGTGCCGTTACAGCATAAATACCTCTGAACAATATCTGTCCAAGAGCATTCCGCTGAACGAACCAATCAGGGTTGGTTATCGAAACGCGCAGGATCGGATCGGTATTGCGTCCGCGAACCGCTGCTCTTATCGAATTTTCCAGTGCCGCATTGTTCAGTTTGGGCGGCGGGATCACAGCGTTTTCAGCTCCGGCAGCGTCCAGCTTGGCGGCGGCGTCGGTATAGAAGGCATAGTTTCCGCTGGTGATCGAAAAAGCGCCTTTGATGGTGCTTTCGCCCTTGATCGTGAACTCTATCTTGTGATTGCCGCTTTTGAGCTGGCCCAGATGGTGTGAATAATACTGTGCGCCGGCGCGTGCCGCATTTCCCGAACGTCCGGGAGCCGACAGCATCTCAAAATGCATTTTGGGATACGCATAGGTTTTTGCCTTTGAAGCATCCGGAGCCACGTCAAAGAAAAAATATCTGTCGTTCGGGACCGAATCCCAGGCGGTATCTTTATTTTCAATATCCCAGGCAAAGAAATGATTGCCGTCATAAATGGGCGAACCGTCAATATTTATGATGATCTCCAGTGCGGGACGGGGTACGTTATATCCGAATTGCTTATGCGAAACGGACATTTCCTTGGCAAACTCTTTCAGCGAATCAGAGAGTATCAGCAGGCCATAGATATGATCTCCGGCTGTGAAGACATTTGTAAGATTCGACGGATTTGCCGGATCTATCGGCGATTTGGAAAAAACCAGCATTTCCTTTCCTTGTGGAGCCACGGACGAGACGGCGGTCGTGCCGCCCGAAGAACTCCCGGAAAAGTCTTTCACAAGCTTAAGCTTTCTGCGTTCCACAACATAAACCGAATTTCCGTTCGCAAGAGATCCGAGAGAATCAACGCTCTTGTGGTTATATCTCTGCCCAACTCCATAAACAACAAGCTTGCAGCTTCCTTGTTCAAATGTCTCCCAGGCGTCGCTTTCCTTGATCCCGTGGCTCCAGTTCGAGAAATCTCTTGCCACCGGAGGAGCGTATCTCATCCCCGGGGCGCATACTCGGAAAGTTGAGATGTCACGCCCATCCATATGAGATTCGCCTATAAAATGAAAATCTGAATTCGGGGCCTGTTTCAGCCATTCCTGGTTGTCGTTGTCCGCCTGAACAGTTGTCGGCCTTGTCGGTGTTGCAGACGGCCTTATGCGGGGCAATCCGGGTATTTGAGCGAGGGCCGAAAAAGCGTTTACGGCTATAAGAATGATCAGGAACGTAACTAATTTTGCCTTATTCATCATTTTCTCCATTACTTAGCAGCCTTATAGATCAGGCGGCTTTTCAGATCTTTATTTTCGTTCATGCGTATGAGCGGTCTCTTCCGGGCCGAAAACATTTGCTGCTGTTCATCAATGACCGCTTCGCCGACGCATTGTGTTCGATTCTGCACAGGCCAAAACTGTCATCACAACAAGCAGGTAAAAGCAGTTCAGTATTTGATCTTCTTTTTATGTGTAGAGACCTTTGAAAAACCGTAGGAATTCATTTTTTGTAAAGAAATTCCTCTCATGGCCCTCGACTTTGGTAAGGTCTTTGTTTTAGCTTAGCCCCGCCATTTATGGCGGGGTCAGGTTACGGAATTTTGCACCGAGGGCGTTCACGCCCTTCTGATCATTGCCTGTAACAAAGCCCGTAAACGGGCTGCACGATCTTTTGCTGATAAATACCACGCCGTCAGAAACGACGTGGCTACGCCAAAGCTCAAGTGCCGCGCCGCATAATCTTGTTCGGTCAACTTAGGTTTTTCAAAGCTCTCGTGTAATTTGAAACAAGCAAATGTCTGGAAAGCATACATTGCACGGAAATCATTGCACGACGGTATTGCATACGTTAAAATTCACCCTGATTCCCGTTACAAATGATAACGAGGGAATCCTACACTTTGTTGATCTGAAACTAGCAAACTGGAAGCTGTGGATTCCACCAATAAACGTTCAAAAATTTATCAATAATTTATCAATAGCCGAATGTTGCCGGAAAAACCCAAGTTAGCAGGCTTTGGCCCGTATGTCCTCGACCTCAGCGAGCGTATCTTGCGAAAGGGCGAACAGATAGTCCCGCTTGCTCCAAAGGTTGCGGAAACGCTTTGCATACTGGTTGAAAATCACGGCCGTTTGATGACAAAGGATGAACTGATGAACCGGCTTTGGTCAGACTCTTTTGTAGAGGAACGAAATCTTGCCCAGAACATCTTTACCATCCGCAAAGCCCTTAATGAAAAGGAAGGAGGACAAAAATTCATCGAAACCGTGCCGCGGCGGGGCTATCGTTTCATTGCCGATGTATCCGCGGTAAAAATGAACGGCTCAGATGCGGCTGCTATTGATAATATTGCGGGCGGCGATGGCGATGTCTTCAAACCGGCCGCAGTTACAGTGCAGGCACCTCCGGTGAAAAAGAGATACGGCCTTCCGATCCTGGGAGCTTTGGTGCTTGCCGGAGCGCTTATTGTGGTGGGCCTCTACACATTCAGGGCGGGCCGCTCCGATCGGGCCGCAGTCCCCGGCGATGCATATTCCAACGGATCGCAGCTCAAACGGGTCACTGATACAGGCAAGTCATGGCTTCCGGCGATATCGCCCGATGGCGGACGGATCGCGTATGTATATCACAACGACAACAGCGACGGCATTCGCGTTCAGGATATGGCAACGGGGGCCGTATCGGACATTGTGCCGCCGTCAAAGGCCGAGATCGGCCAGCCGGAATTCTCGCCTGACGGAGATCAGATATTTTATACTGCACGCGAGGGCGGCCTGGAGGCGACCGTATATCGCATCTCGCTTCACGGCGGCGACCCGAAGGCAGTCGCAAAAAACGCGCGAAGTGAGGTTTCAGTTTCGCCGGACGGCAATCACCTGGCTTTCATCCGGTTCAATCCGGAAGCAGACGGACTCGAACTTATCACTGCGGCAACTGACGGGTCAGACGAGCGCTCGATAGCCCGGCGGAAAGGCGACAAGCAATTCCGTGTTTGGGAAACGTCGCCTGCCTGGTCGCCGGACGGCAAAAAGATAATCGCGGCCGCTTTTGACCAGACATCTTCGGGCAGCGATCCTCAGCGGCGTAATTATCTGGTCGAGATAGACACCGCTTCGGGTGCAGAGACAGAGATAGTATCGCCCGGATTCTATACGATCGCCCAACCAATATGGGATAAGAACGGAAATGCGATCTATGCGGTCGCTCAGGATTCATCTGTGTCTCCGCTTCAGATCTGGCGGATAGAACGGTCGTCCGGCAAGGCTTTGCGCGTAACGAATGATGTTACCAATTATGAACGATTATCGCTGTCGGCCGACGGGAAGAGCCTGGTGGCCGGTGTGCGTTCCACATTTTATAATATCTGGGTCCACGACCTTAAAGGAGAGTCTCCGCCGGCACAGTTGACGAGATCGGTCGCCTTGCGAAACGGCTTTTTCGGGATCATTTGGACACCGGATTCACGAGAGGTCATTTTTTCTCAAACTGACAACGTCGATGCCGGAAATCTGTGGGCTGTGAACGTCGAGACCGGGCAGGAAAGACAACTCACTTTTGAGGAAACAGCCTCGAACCGATGGCCGGCTGTCACACCAGACGGCCGCTTCGTTATCTATGCTTCGAATCGTTCAGGACAGTGGCATTTGTGGCGCATGGATCTTTACGACGGCTCAGTAACGCAGCTTACAAGCGGTGTCGGCGAATCGCACCCGCAGCTTTTGCCGGATGGAAAGCGTTTGATATACAGCTCGCCGGGAGATGTTCCCAAATCGACATGGGCAATGAACATACCGGACGGAATACCGCAGAAGATACTCGACGATACCGGAGGGCCTGCTCATTTTTCACCGGATTCAACCATGCTCGCGATAAACTATTTTGACCCGAATGAGAGATCCCGTTCGCCGTGGAAATTCGGGATAATGCCTGCCGACGGCGGAGCTTTGCCTCAGGAACTTCCTTTGAACTCTGAGAGATCGATCCTTCGCTGGCGAAATGACGGGAACGCGATCTATTTTATCGAGCCGGGACGAACGCATAACAATGTTTTTGTTTATGAACTGTCATCAAAGGCCTCTCGGCCGGTAACGTCATTTACCGAGATGAAGATAGTGAATATGGGCCTCTCGCCAAACGGCAGATACCTTGCTCTGGCCCGCGGAAATACCGCATCCGACATTATTAAAATATCGTTGCGTTAGTATTCAGAAACAAATAAACTACCCGGAAAAATATTATGTCCGATAATAAGGAAAAGGCCCGCGAACGGGCGCGTGAAGTGGCAGCGAGGTTTGCCGAAGACGATGATGCCTTTGGCTGGTTTGACGCGCTTTATAAAGAGGCGGCCGGCAACAATGAGATGATACCGTGGGCGGACCTTGAACCGAACAAGTATTTCAAAGTTTGGGCTGATGACACAGAGCTGAAAGGCGATGGCAAAACGGCATTGGTCGTCGGCTGCGGACTCGGCGACGACGCCATATTTTTGCATGATCTTGGATTTAAGGTCACGGCGTTCGATATTGCGCCGACCGCCATCGAATGGGCAAAAAAATTAAGCGGCGACCGGACGATAGATTATTCAGTTGCCGATCTTTTCAAACCCGATCCGCAATGGCTTGGGGCGTTCGACCTTGTGCTGGAGGTCTATACCATCCAGCCGCTGCCGTTGGAAATGCGGAACGAGGTTATGGATGCCATTGCCGCTTTTGTAAAAGACAACGGTGAACTTGTCATCGTTACCAGAGGCCGCGAGGACGACGAGGAACCGCTCGAACTTCCCTGGCCTGTATCGCGCAAAGAGCTTTCCCGTTTTGAAACGCACGGTTTCAAGCAAACCTTTTTTGATGTCATGCCCGGAAGCGTAGAAGACCTGCCGATACCGCGTTTTGTGGCCGTGTATAAAAAGGCATAAAGGAAAACGGCCGCTGCGCCAATATCCCGTTGACGCAGCCGCCGCTTTTTTCAGAGAGGAAATTCCTGAAAGATCAGCCAATGCAAATATTTGCCGCTTTGTGCGGCCTCAGTGTCCGGTGTGGCAGCAGAGGCTGGAATTTGCCTCCAACGAGTCGCCGAAGACCTTTGCTTCCAGCTCAAGAGCCTGTTCAAAAAGCACGTTATTCTCAAGATGAACATGGCGATGAAGGTCCCTCTCCAGATCCTGCAGGCCCGCATACAGCGCCCTAAAGCTGGGACAGGCATCTTCCGGAAACAGGAACTCGTTCGTCACTTCGTGCATTTGCCGAAACTCTTCGGCGGCCGTCTCGTGTTCGGCCATCATCGTGCGGATAGGATTATTCACGGTCCCGAACGGCGGAGCGAACGCCGGATATGCACCGCTTGCTGCCAGGGCCATTTGCTTGATGAAAGGAAAGAGCATCATCTCTTCTTTCTGCATATGCATCAGCATATCGTTTGCCATTTTTGTGTATATCTCGCGGAGCCTGTACAGTTCCTGATGCTGTTGGCCGTGCTTGCCGCACACCTTGTCCATCAGGCCGTTCAGCCTGCCGATCTCGGACTTGGTAAATTCATGGTGGGTTGTGACGATATGGTCTATCAACTGCGAGGGCGGCAGATGCTCAGGAAATATCTGGCCCGGTTCCGCCTGTGTAAGCACGGCGTCCAGACGTGTTTTCAGCATTTGCGGGTCTATCCCGATGTTCTGACAAACGTCATCAAGGCCGCGGCGCCCGCCGCAGCAATAGTCTATCTTGAATTCCTCAAAAACGCGCGTGGTCTGTGGATACGCCAGGGCTATATCACGTACGGTACTGTTTGAAAAATCATGCATAATACAAAGCCTCCATTGGATATGTCATCAAAGTTAATACATCCGCATTTCCGCTTGCTGTGACATAAGTCACCCGCTCAGAAAAATTTCCCGCGTTATAGTACAGATGACGGCTATTCTCACGGCAGCTTGAATGCGGTCTCCAAAAGGCCGAAAATGGGTTCGTAATGAAATGGGAAGCGCAATCACCGCCTGACCTTTTGCTGACGGCGGATCACGCGGAACTCGACGGCCTGCTGGCGGATGCATTTGAAGCCCTTAAGAGCGGCAATGGAGAGCAGGCATTTGCTAGTGTCGATCTTTTTTGGGCGCGGCTGGCAATGCATATCAGGGCGGAGCATTTGCATCTTTTCCCGGCGATAGAAGCATTGCCTTTTGCAGCGGCGGACAAGGCCAAGACCGACACCATGCTGAACGAACTGCGAAGTGACCATAACTTTTTTATGAGGGAACTGGTTGCTGCGATCAAACTGCTTCGCGATGAAACAGGCGGCACGGCCGCCCTGACGGCAACGGCTGAGGGTCTGCGGCAGGTAAAAGATCGGCTTGCCTTGCATAATGAGATCGAGGAAACGCGGGTCTATCCGCTTGTCTATTTGCGATTGCCGCCGGACGAGGCGGCCGCACTTCATTCAAAAATGGAATTTGAGATCACAAATATGCCGCCGCGTTTCGCGGACAGTACCGAAACGGGGCTTTGACCAAAAGCCTTTCGTCGCAGCCTTGAACGCCGCGTAGAAAGAACAGGAAAATGATGTGCTTTTGAATAAAAAAGAGATATTCAAAAAAACGGAGCTGCTCAAAAGCCTGGATGATGATGCCCTCGATTTTCTTTCGGCACACGCCCTGGAAAAAAAGCTTGGGCGAAACGAGGTCCTGTTCCTCGCCGGTGACAAGGCCGACGGGTTGTATGTCATCGCCGAAGGTTCCGTTCGTGCCTTTCGCACGGGCATGGACGGCCGCGAACAGGTCATCCACGTCGAACACGCCGTGACCACAATCGCCGAACCGCCTGTTTTTGATGACGGCAATTACCCTTCGACCGTGGCGGCGGAAACGAACGCCCGCGTGCTGTTCCTGCCAAAAGCCGCTGTCATAGACGCCTGTCTGGCACATCCGGTTCTAGCCCTTGCCGGGGCAAGGCTGCTGGCAAAAAGGCTGCGCCGCTGTGCCGAACTGGTCGAATCTCTGAGCCTTCGCGAGGTCGGCCAGCGGCTTGCCCAACAGCTTTTGAAAGAGGCCCGAAGCATAGGCAAAACGACCGCCGACGGCATCCAATTTACCCAGCCGCTGACGCATAATCAGCTTGCTGCTCGAATCGGGACCGTGCGCGAGGTGGTCACACGCGTTATGTATCGCCTGCAGCAGCAGGAGCTTGTAAAGATCGATGGAAAAACGGTAAAGATACCCGACCTTGAAGCTCTGGCAAGTTATGCCGAAACGGAGATACCGCCGTCAAATGACAACAAATGACCGTTGGCGAACAGGCCGGCCGGGAATACAAAAACGCGGGCATCGCTTTTTGAAAAGGGCCTCTGAAAGTGAAATAATCATTCTACAATGTCAGAAGCAAAAGAACAGAGAACAGCGGTACGAGCAGAGACCGATTCGATGGGCGAAATTGAAGTTCCGTCGGACGTTTATTGGGGAGCGCAGACACAGCGTTCGTTGAAGCATTTCAACATCGGGTTCGATGTGATGCCGCGTGAGGTCATACGCGCGTTAGGCGTTTTGAAAAAAGCAGCCGCGATAGTGAATTGTGATCTTGGAAAACTGCCGCCGGAAAAGCGCGATCTGATCATTAAAGCGGCAGATGAGGTGATCGAGGGCAAATTGGACGCGCATTTTCCGCTCCGCGTTTGGCAGACGGGTTCGGGAACGCAGACGAACATGAACGCCAACGAGGTCATATCGAACCGCGCCATCGAGATGGCAGGCGGTGAAATGGGCAGCAAAACGCCGATCCACCCGAACGATGATGTCAATAAATCGCAATCGTCGAACGACACTTTCCCGACGGCTATGTACATTGCCGCCGCCGAACGCCTGACCGCGCTCATTCCCGAAGTAAAAAAGATAAGTGACGCGATAAAGGCAAAGGCGAATGAATTTGAAGGCGTGGTAAAGATCGGGCGAACGCATTTGCAGGACGCTACGCCTGTTACGGTCAGCCAGGAATTCAACGGCTGGGCCAACCTGATCGACCGCGACGTTGAACGGCTGGAAATGGTCTTGCCGGGTTTGCTTGACCTTGCCATCGGCGGAACAGCGGTCGGAACGGGGCTGAACTCGCACCCCGAATTTGCCGACCGTGCGGCGGCAAAGATCGCCGAAATAACAGGCCTGCCGTTCAAGGCCCATCCCGATAAATTCGCTGCACTTTCGGCGCATGATGAGGTCGTCTTTGCTTCAGGCGCGCTGAAAACACTGGCAGCTTCGCTGATGAAGATCGCCAACGACATTCGCTGGCTGGCTTCGGGGCCGCGTTGCGGTTTGGGCGAAATTTCGCTTCCTGAGAATGAACCCGGCTCATCGATCATGCCCGGCAAGGTCAACCCGACGCAAAGCGAAGCAATGACAATGGTCGCCGTGCAGGTTTTCGGCAACGACGCGGCAATAGGCTTTGCCGGTTCACAGGGAAATTTTGAGCTGAATGTTTTCAAACCGGTGATGATCCACAATTTCCTGCACTCCGTTCGCCTGATCCACGACGCGGCCCACGGTTTTGTCGATTACTGCATTGCGGGAATCGAACTCAACCGCGAACAGATAGATGAATACCTTAACGATTCGCTGATGCTCGTAACCGCTTTAAACCAGCACATCGGTTACGACAACGCCGCCAAAATAGCCAAGAACGCACACAAAAAAGGAATTTCGCTAAAGGAATCCGCCATCGAACTCGGCCTGCTGACAGCCGAGCAATTTGACGAATGGGTCAACGCGGAAGATATGACACATCCGTAAGGCGCGGTGAGTGTTACATCACGGTCTCGATCTCATCAAATCCCGGACGCACGAATTCGTAGGCGTTCGGGAATTTTTCTTCCATGAGAGGTTTTATCTCTTCGAGCAGGCTCAGCCACGGCTGTATTTGTGCGGCATCGCCGACCTCGCTCAGATATTTCCACGCGTTGATCGAGCGGTCTATTGAGATCAGCGTATTTTTTGCGGTGCCGTTCGCGTGGCTTTGCGTGTCGGCAAGAGCTTCGGGGTCTTCATAGCCATCCCAATCCAGCAATGCACGATAGCTGCTGTGTATCTGAACAGCGACCATGAAGTGGAACCACTGTACAACACGAAACATCTCAACGGCCATCGGGTCGTCTGACTGCGGCAGCCATTCATCGACGCGGTCGAGAAACTTCGTTACTCCAAGGGCATATCGTTTGCCGAGTTCGACAGCCGGTTTGGATTCGACCCAGTTATCTGCTCTCGCAATATCTTCGTCTATCTCGGGGTCGTTCATCGCCTCATCAAGGTCGATGCCCATTTCTTCGGCTTTTTCAATTAGCATCCGTTTGGCATCGGCAAATGCCGCACCGACAACATTGAGCGCGTCCCTCATCGGATCATCGGAATCTTCGTCGATGGCGTATTCCTGCTCCATCTGGTACGTCATGCACCGCGCGGTAAACGCGCAACGCTCACACCAGCGGTCGCAGTAGTTGTAGATACCGGAAATATTTTCTTCGTTATCTTCGAACGTCATAAACAAATGATACGGCCCGCCGTCAGACGGCCCGTATCCATAAAAACACAAAATCGTTTTTTTGTCTCTAACCGCCGATCAATACTTTACGCATCGCCATCAGTTTGGGGTCGCCCAAGAACACCCCGCAGCCGGCAACATCGCCGGACGGTGTCCAACGGGCCGCAGGCCGAAAATCTATCATGACCGTCGTTGATCCTTTCACGATCGGTGTGCCGAAAGGCGGTGTCGGAACCGGAGGATGAACGATGCCGCCCGTTATTACACCCGTACATGCGGCTATGTCACCCATACGTGCAGCGGGCATGAATTCGATCATCACCATTGACGGGCTTGGCATCGGAGCGATAACGCCGGAAGGCACAAGCATATCGTGTGTGATCGGGTCGGCTAGTCTTGCTGCTGGAAACATTGGTATTTACTCCTTTCTTCTACTTTTTCGGCTTACATTAACGAACGGCGTTCGGTGGCAATGCCCGTCTTCAGGCCGCTGCCTCATCCTCCGGCGGTATGTTCCCAAATTTCAGGAACGGCGGCGGCGCTCCGCGATATACAACACCCAGATTTTCCACACAGAACCGTTCGGCCGCGCGGTAATCCTCATCGCTGTGAATATTATTCCGGTACAGTTCGGGATATTCCGGAAAGTTATACATCAGAGCGTCCAGAACATTGAGCCTGACAGATTGGACGCTGCGGCCCGGCATGTGTCCCGGAATGTCTATCAGCCACGGCGAGCGAAGCTGTTCGCCGATAAAGCGAAGGCTCAGTTCGGTTCCCATCAGAGCGAGCGCCCCGAGAGCGACAGCGAGCGTCTGGCCGTCATTTGCCTCGGCCGCAGCGTCAAGAAACTTTTTCTCTTCTTCTTTGTCCCCAAGGGCGCCTCTGGCTATATGGGCAGCCTCAAGGTCTTCCCATTGCGGAAGTTTTATCAGCCGTTCTATGAGTTCGACCGATCTCATCGCTTTTGCCTTTGCGACCAGCATGAACGCTTCGCCTGTCGGTTCCAGAGCGAGAGCGTTGGTAAACTCTTCGTCAAAACGCGCAAGATCGGCACGAGTGCATAGTTTTCGCAATGCTTCCATAGCCGCTTCTCGGCCCAGATCGGGTTTGGCAAGCCCCGGCCCGACCAATATCTCAATGATCCGCGGATAGCGAAGCACTTCAGCACCGCGCGGCGTCAGCGGATCGGTGCTGATCCCCATTTCGACCAACAGGTAAACTATGTTCTCGCGGGTGTTTCCGTCCTCTTCGCCGAGAGCCTTCCCCAGCACGCTCAGCGCCTCAGGGTCGGGCTGGCCCGCGGCATACACTCCCTTTGCGGGAGCCTGAAAATCCTCTCCCTGTTTGAACGCGGCAATATAATCAAGTGCGGCTTGTGACATTTTTTTCTTCTTCTCCGTCCCGTTCGCGACCAAAAGGCCGATGATCCGGGAACGCCATACGGCTCGTCAGATCACGGCCCTCACAACGCTTATGTACGCGGGATGAGTTCCCACTGGTTCTCCTTGTCCGTTGTTCCCGCCGGATAATTCTTCAGACGAGGACAATACCTCAAACGATAATCCGTCCAATCCTGCGAAAAATGCATGAAGTTGGTCCTGTCAATTATATCTCTCAAGCCGAGTCCTTCGGCCCGATGTCCGACCTCGTGCAGTATCGTCCATTTGGCAACGTCGAGGCTGGCGTTTCCTTCAATGATAAGTATCGGGTCGCTTGACCAGCCTGCGGCCGGAAATTCGATCGTCTCGC
This sequence comes from Acidobacteriota bacterium, assembly GCA_019639175.1. Taxonomy (GTDB): domain Bacteria; phylum Acidobacteriota; class Blastocatellia; order Pyrinomonadales; family Pyrinomonadaceae; genus OLB17. The sequence continues at coordinate 49,689 of JAHBSK010000003.1, forward strand.
CCGCGGCGTGGTCATGGGTCAGGGCTGCACAGGTGATCGTCCCGCCATTCAGGGCGGTAACTGAGATGTTCTCCCGCGTCGCTCCGGTTCCGAGAGCATACGATCTGCCGGTCTGTAAAAATGTCGAACCCGCCGTTACCGTAACGCTCGTGTCACCCGCGCTTGCCGCCGCCGCAAGATAATAGACCGATTTCATATCGCGAATGATCGCAACGCGGACCTTGTTTCCGGTTCCGGTCATCGCGGAACTGATGGCAGTAAGATCGGCTCCGCCGCCTGCCTTGATGTCGTAGGTGAGCGTTGACGTGCCGCTTGCCAGATTGACCGGCGTCGGTTTGTTGTTGGCGTCATAGTTGCTCAGATTATATTTGACGACGCCCTGTTTCAGCTTGTCATTGGCGGCATTCTGATGCGAGGCATAGTCAGCCGTCGGGAAACGCATATTGGTTCCGGCGTCCGTCTTGTCAAATTTGGCGATGCTGACGTTAACCACCCTTTCCTTGTAAACGTGAACCTTTAGCTGGGCAAAGACCTCGGCACCGGGGCATTTGCTCTTTGCCTTGAGGGTCGTCTCACGTTTATTATGCGCTCCGGCGTTGAGCCTCAGGTCAAAATCGGCGGTTCCGCCGGGCTGTACCACATCGCACGTTCCCGCATCGTCACACGCCCAGTCAAAATCGGTGCCTACGGCTCCGCCTTCGATCTTTACCTTGACGAAAGTGTGATCGCTTTTCTTTACACAGATGTGATCGTCGTCAGGATTTGCCGGCGTATCAAAATCATCATATCCGTAACGCTGATTGGGCGATGCCGAGAACGTCACCTTTGCGACCGTCACCTTTACGGCCTTTGTCACGGGTGCACAGCCCGGTGCCTTGCGCGTGACATTGATGGTCTCTGAATCGCGGCCCGATCCCGGATCGGCCCCGGCCTTGACCGTCACGGTCCCGGATTTCGGGTTTTCAAGCGTTACCTTGCTGCTGGATGTTGTCCACTCGTAAGTTCCGCCGGGAAATCCTTCCAGTTCGCTCGCAGATATCTGGAGCCTGCCGTTCACTTTCATGATCCTGCACGGACTGATCTTAAAATCGGACGGACAGCACGTTTCAGCGGTGCCGCCGGCGGGCGACCCGCCGCCGCCCGAACTTGGCGGTGTTGGTGGTTTATCTTTACTCATATCTGCGTTTCTTCAAGGTTTCCTTTGATAACGTGGTCAAGCCATGTCAGGGCCTTTCGCTGAAGCCTTTCGGTTCTGGCTTCGGGTTTGACTATCTTGTCATCGCGAAGCGTGTTTCCTATCCACGGATACAACTGATCGTCGGCGCATCCATGGCCGAATGCGTAGCAAAGCACTGTCATCAGTGCATCGCCCTGTGTCTGGTGCAGTTCAAATTGCCGTGCCACACTTCGTCCTTTTCTTATCAGAGCGTTAAGCTGTTTTTGGCCAATATAGGCAGCCTTTTCAGGAAAGATCTGGGCCATCTCGTGCCGTATCGCATAGGCGAAATCCTTGGCCGGAAACTCACTTTCCAGTTTGCCGCGTTCGGCCAGTCTTTTAAGCGCCTTATCTGTGTTCGCTCCGCCGGGGCCTGACACATTTTCCTGATATTCGGCGATCTTTTCAAAAAGCCAGTCGGCCCGCTGCATCTCTGACACGGAGTGGCGGTCAGATAATATCTCGGCTGCCCACGGATACTGCGGATCGGTGTCAAAATGGCTGCCGAAAAGAAGCATCATCTCCAGATAAAGCCGTATCGGGCCGCGGAGCGTGAACCCGTATTTATCGGACATTTCAAGCCCGTGCCGGACAACCTTTCTCATCTGGGCCTCTTTGATCACCTTGAAAAGCGGAGGCGAAAATTCGGCAAGGTGCGCCACCATCTCATCCTCAAAGCTCTTTCGCTGGCCCTGGGCAAGTGTCTCAATTTGTTCCTTACGAATTACAAGCATTCACCGGTCTCCTGATCTGAAGAAAGCAAATTTACGCCGACCCTTCATCGTCCTCTTCGCTCAATTTTGTAACACTTTGCGAAAGCCCTTCTCCCTCCAGCCGAAAGGTCGAATAAGCTGTTCCGTCCTCATTTTCGGCAATGAAACGGTCGATCGGCCCAAAAAATTTCCGCAATTCGTCCGGCGTACAGGTCGGAAGGAAAGCGTGCATCACCCTCGGGTCATAAAAGCGAAAATACATCGGGTCGCCGTCCTCTCTGTAAACAATAAAGAGGTCCCTGAAATGAAACCGCATCTCCTGGATAGATTGCCGTGACGTGGCGAACACGCCGTAATGGCTGCCCGGTTCCGAGGCAAGAAGCCAGTCTGTGAACGGCGCATTTCGCACGAGTCCGACAACATAGGGCGCGACCGATGCCATGTCCGACCGCAGGTCTCCGCGAAACAGGCAAAAATTAGGCGGCGCCTTTTCGTAAAGTATCTGCGGCAGATCCTTTATTGATGCGCCATCCAGAACGGCATAGACATTTGCCCGCTCACTGTACAAAAGTTGTTGTAGTTCGCTTTCAGCCATCATTAAAAATTAGGATCGAAAACAAATTCTCTGTTCCTCTATGAACCCGGACACGGGTTGCAGAACGGTGTTCCGTTCTCTGCCGCCTTCTGAAACGATTGCGCCAGCGGCGACATCGAACCGGGCGGCTCCGGTGGACTGGTGGCCGGTGCCGGCGGATTCGATCCCGGCTCGGCATTGTCTGCTTCCTTCGGTTTTTTAGGCGTGTTCGGCCTTACACCGGCTCCGGTGCCGGCCGCTCCGCCGCTGTTGAGCATCACCATCGTTCCCTGAATAAAGACACCGCCGGGATTGATGTTCACAAAATTTCCGCCCACCTTGAGCGTCAGAGAAACACCCGCTTCTATCACGGCGGACATTCCCGCCTTGATATGGACGGATGAACCGCCCTCGGCCGCAAAGGACGATGCGGCCTTTTGGTGAATGTCCGAATCGGCCTTGAGCGACGCCGTTCCTTCGACGTGTTCATTACGGTCTCCGCCGACCTTTACATGCTTGTCCTTTTTGACCTCCTCGAACTTGTGACGATGGACGGTCAGATGACGGTCATTCCCGATCGACTCCATTCGGTCGCTCTTGACCCTTATATCCATGTTCTTTTCCGCATGGATGAACACCTGCTCGCTTCCCTTTTTATCCTCAAAGCGAAGCTCGTTGAAACCGCCGCCTCCGGTGGTCGAGTTAGTCTTTATCGTCGATTTTGTCTTGTGGTCCGGCAGTGCATACGGCGGCATCGAACCCGGATTATAGACGCTGCCGGTTATGATCGGCTGGTCAGGGTTGCCGTCGAGAAAATGGACAAGTACCTCCATTCCTATTCGCGGAATGAACATCGTTCCCCACTTATTGCCCGCCCACGGCTGGACAACGCGGAGCCAGCACGCGCTGTTCGAATCGTTCTTTCCGGCGCGGTCCCAATGGAACTGCACCTTTACACGCCCGTATTTATCGGTGAATATCTCTTCTCCGCCAGGCCCGACGACCGTTGCGGTCTGGCTTCCGTGCAGGATCGGTTTCGGTATGGTCCGCTTAGGACGGAACGGCGGCGAACCCGATCCATGATCGAGAGCTCTGAATGAATTTGTATATGCTTCGCCGACGGTCTCATCCGATACATAGGACGGCGACTGGACACCGTTGTGCCTGATGGATGTGACGATATAAGCCCCGTTCGAGTTCTTGGTCGGATGCCCGGTCAGAGAGAATCTGTGGCCTGCCGTCAACGACGGGCAATCGCTGACGCCGACAGCCGTCTGTAATTCGACATCCAATGCCTGCATCAACACCTCGGCGGTGTGGGCCTTGTCGGTATAAAGGTGCTGTATCTCACCGGCCTGTTCGCCGCCTGATTTATCAACGCCGTCATACTTTCTGGAATAGCCGCCGGGATAGATATACTGCTCTAACGACTGATTGCCGCCGACATTGAAACGTGACGGCTGCTGCGCGTCGAGTTTTGTGGTCGGCGTCTGAAAATTGTGATCCCAGACGGTGATCTTTCCGGTCTGAAGATTGTAATCCTTGTGAAAGCTGCGGATGGCGGTGACAAGGTCGTCGCCTTCTGCCTTTTGATAATACGGAATGGTGCTTTTGCCCGGACACTCCTGATGAGATTGCGGAGTGTCCGCCAGGATCATCTTGTGCAGCCCGTTGCTGTGCTGAAAGTAGAAATAGATGCCTTCTTCTTCCATTAACCGGGCGATGAAATCCCAATCGGATTCCTGATACTGAACGCAGTAATTGCGTTTCTCGTAAGTTCCCTGTAATTGAACCGTTGTTTCAAAGCCTTCCAATATTTCCTTAAGGATGTCAGGAACGGATTTTTGCTGAAATATACGGCTCTGAATATTCTGGGTCAGTATCCATACGAACGGCACCACCGAGATGTTGTAATAGGTGAACCGGACGCGCCGGGTCCCATGCGACATCCGGTTGACGATGCCGTTGAAAAACCGCTCGGTTCCGTCGGACTGCCTGACCTTGATCGTCACGCCCTGTCCCAACAGTTGGGCCGGATCGACTATCGTCGGTTCAAGGCCTTCCTTCTCTTCGGCGTGAACAAGCTCCGCCTCGATCGTGAAAAGGCGCGATATCTCCTCATTCGCCGTAAAGGCGTTGAGCATCAGATAATCTTCGCCAAACGGCGTATCGATCCTCAGGATCCTGTCTTTCTGCGTTGTTGCCATCGATATATCCTTTATCTCAAACGAGGCCTGCTGCTATCGGTTCAATATACGGCGGATCCCGTCGCAACCCTTATTTGCCAGGGCGATCTCCAGTTACGCGCAAGGGTATTCTTTACCATTTCATAGATCTTCGGATCTTCCAGATCTGCCGGCTTAATATGTTCCCAAAGGGCCTTTGCCGTCAGCTTGGCTATTTGCTTAAGAACGCTTTTCAATGATTTGGTGGGGTTGGCCGTTGCCCTCCACAGCCCCTCGATAAAACTGATCTGTTTGCTGGCCCTGATGGCTTCAAACATCAGAGCCTGTGCGAACGACCGGTCATTATAGGTAATATCCGACGGCAGAACGCCCGCGTTGCCGCCAAAGAACCACACCAGTATTTCCCATGCCTCGGCTTCGGAGACATATACATCATTAGTTTTGTAAAACTCTATCAGCGCCATCTATCACCTCCTGTATCAGGTGATCGAGTAAGCGAAATTGCCGTCTTCTCCCACTGAGACATGGGCTTTCGATATCCCCTCACCTGATGCCATTCTTGACAACACTTCACCGCTCATTTCAGGCAGCAGCGTTCCCGTCAGAATGTTATATACATTTCTGGCGCCGCTATCCACATCGGTACAGCGGCTTGCCACCGTATCTATGACGGAATCATCATAGGAAAATTGCGCACCGTGATTGTCAAAAATGCGATCTTTTATCTTGCCAAGCTGCAATTTGATGATGAGCCGCAGGATCTCATCGGAGATCGGGTAGTAGGGAACGGTCACCATGCGGCCCAAAAGAGCGGGCTTGAACGCCTGATTCAGCTCCGGTTTCACCGCCTCGATTATGCCATCCGGATCGGGACGCGTTTCCGGGTCAGCACAGAGCTTCATTATTGTATCCGTGCCGACATTTGATGTCAGAATGATGATACAGTTCTTGAAATCTATCTCGCGGCCCTCGCCATCCTCGAGAACGCCTTTATCAAAGACTTGGAAGAAGAGTTCCATCACGTCAGGATGTGCCTTTTCGACCTCGTCAAGCAGCACTACGGAATACGGCTTTCTGCGGACGGCCTCGGTCAAAACGCCGCCTTCGCCGTAACCGACGTATCCCGGAGGCGAGCCTTTGAGGCTTGATACCGTGTGGGCTTCCTGATATTCGCTCATGTTTATCGAGATCAGGTTGCGTTCGCCGCCATAGAGAGCTTCGGCAAGGGCAAGGGCGGTTTCCGTTTTACCGACACCGGAAGTCCCGACCAGCATAAACACCCCGATCGGGCGTTTCGGATCTGTCAGGCCCGCACGCGATGTGCGAATGCGTTGGGCGATGGATTCAAGCGCATGATCCTGTCCGAGAACCCTTTCACGTAGTGTTCCGGCAAGATTAAGCACCGCGTTTATCTCATCCGCGACCATTTTGCCGATAGGAATGCCGGTCCAGCCGGAGATTATCTCGGCTACGGTCTGGCCGTTTACGACAGGCTGCATCAGCGGATTCTCTCCCTGAACGGCCTTCAGTTCCTCATTGAATTTTTTCAGTTCGCCCTTGAGAAATTCCACATCGACAGGCTCTGCGGGTTCCGGTGCGGCAGCCGTTGCCGCGGCTCCGTCCTCGGCTGTGACGGCATCAGCCTCTTCCGCCGCCGCACCGTTGCTTGCGTTGGCGGCGATCTCCGCAAATTTGCCGTCAAGCCTGGACATTTCCAGCTTCATCCGCACATTGCGTATCTTTTCGATCAGTTCCTTTTCCTTTTCCCATTGCTGGTTAAGCTTTTCGAGTTCCTGTTCGGTCTCGGTCCGGCTGGCAGTGAGGCCGCCGATGCGTTCGCCGTGTTCGGCCCCGGTGACGACCTCGCGTTCGAGCGATTCGATCTCGGACGTGAGGTTCTGTATTCGCCGTGTTGCGTCCTCAACGGCGGCCGGTGTCGCTCCCTGGCCGATAGCGACCTTGGCACAGGCCGTGTCCAGCACCGACACCGATTTATCGGGAAGCTGGCGGCCCGTGATGTAGCGGTGCGAAAGCTTTACGCATTCGACAATGGCCTCATCCAGGATGCGGACGTTGTGGTGGCCTTCCATCTTGTCGGCAATGCCGCGCATCATCGCAACGGCCTTTGCCTCATCCGGTTCATCGACCTTGACCACCTGAAAACGCCGGGCAAGCGCCGCGTCCTTTTCAAAATACTTCTTGTATTCCGCCCAGGTCGTTGCCGCAATGGTGCGAAGTTCGCCGCGTGCCAGCGCCGGTTTCAGCAGGTTGGCGGCATCGTTCTGTCCGGCCTGTCCGCCGGCCCCGATCATCGTGTGGGCCTCGTCAATGAACATTATTATCGGCTGCGGAGACGCCTTGACCTCATCTATCACCGATTTCAGCCGCTGTTCAAATTCGCCCTTGATGCCTGCTCCCGCCTGAAGCAGACCGAGGTCAAGCGAGCGGACGGAAACATTTCTGAGCGGTTCCGGCACGTCGCCCTCGGCTATGCGCAGGGCAAATCCTTCGACAACGGCGGTCTTACCGACACCTGCCTCACCGGTCAGGATCGGGTTGTTCTGGCGGCGGCGTGTCAGGATGTCCACGATCTGCCGTATCTCAAAATCACGCCCTAAGACCGGATCGATCTTTCCGGCGGCGGCCTTTGCGGTCAGGTCTTCGGTGTATTGATCGAGCGCCTTGGTCTTGCCGGGAACGCCGGAAGCAACGGGCGATCCGTCGGAAACACCGCCGGATTCGCCGAGCGCGACCGCGTCACGGGCCTCAGATGAATCAGAGGTGATGTCAGGCAGATTTGATTGCAGCGATTCCAGTGAGATGTGGCTGAATTCTTTTGAAACATCGCGGGCAATGCGGGCAAAACTTTCGCTGGCAAGCAGCGCCAGTACCAGATGGCCGGAACGCACCCGGGCGGCCCCAAAATCGACCGAAGCCAGCAGCCACGCATCCTGTATCCATCGCGGTATGCGGTCGCTCAGGCCCGGCGTCCGCGAATTTCCGCTCTTCAGACGGTCGAGGGCGACGCTGACATCCTTGCTCAGGCGGTCAATATTTACCTCAAAATGCGCGCATATCTTGTGAAGATCGGTGTCGTCCTGTTCAAGCAGCTTTGCCAGGATATGTTCTATCTCGACATCGTAGTTCGTCCGCGAAAGACACAGTCCCGCCGCTCCTTCAAGGGCATTCCTGCTTGTGTCGTTCAATCTTCCAACCAGTGATTTTAGGTTTACGTTCATAGCTTTTCTCCTGCAAGGTCAACTTGATAAAATATCGTTCTTACTATTAAAACGGATCCGCCGGCCTGATCTTTTTATTCCATATCCAGTACTACCTGATCGTCATCCTGTTTGAATGGTTTGGTTTTCAGCCACGTGGTCCAGCCCAGCATCGGGCGGCGTTTTGCCCGCGTTGTCAGAACAAGGCTCGGAACCTGTCGTGCCGCCAATTTTAACTGAACATCAAAATCAAGCTCAAGTCCCGTCATAAAACGAATGATCGACGCCAGCGGCTTATTGCCGGAACCGTTGGGCAAGAACGCCTGAAACTGAACAAAATTCAGCGGCCCAAGCACAAGCCTGAATTTTGACTGCTGATCCCAAACCCGCTCGCCGAGCAAAGCCGTCCGGCCCAGCGAACTGTTCTTTCGGCCAAGATACGTGATGTCCTCTTTTGTCAGGTCCAGCCATTGCCCGTACATCTGCAGTATCTTGACCCTGATGCCGAAATAATCTCCGACAATGCCTTCCAGGGCAGTTGCCGAATGCGGCTTTTGCGAGATCAGCCCGACATAGGGCAAAAGCGATTCGTCCTCCAGCCCCATGCGGCCTCTCAGGCCGTCGGTCCCGAGGCCCGCAATATCAAAAAGATATGCGGTGAAATCATCGTTTCCGCGTTCGTAGGCGACCGGAAAACGGTATTTTGCCCACGCCCTGTAAAACATCGACACCGCCCGGTGGGTGAAGATGTCCAGAAACGCGGCCATCGCCGAATCGCGGTGGCGGACGCGGTCAAGGACAAACTCCGTGTAATGAACAGGCAATGCGCCGCTCGGCCCGATCATTCCCATAAAGTTCACGAGAACATCAAACCTTTCCCGGTCTGTTACCGGATCTGTTTCCGGGCGTATCTCGTGTATCTCGCTTGACGGAAAATCGAGCGCGACCTTTGACCTGAATCTAATGGGTTCAGCGGTCGGAAGAGCATCGCCGCCGACCGTTCCCGACGTCGGGAACATTCGCTCAAAGACACGGACCGCCTGAAAAAATTCAAAACGATACGGTTCATCAAGCAGTTCTTCTTTTAACGGCTGATCTCCCATTTCCCAAACTAATTAAAGACAGACGCGGACATTCAGAACACAACTGATATCCGTTACCGCCCGATCGGCAAAAACTTTATGACACGGTGCCGCCGCTTTGTCACAACAGCACTTGTTCGCCCGCCCTCGGCGGAAAAGATCTTATCGGCTCCTCTCGCTGTTCGGAACGTATGGTCAACTGGTTGAAGGCATTCGTTGTCGAATAAAGAGCAAGAAACCTTTCCAGAACGCACGCGAAGAGGAAAAGCCCGCTGCCGACATACTGCTCCTCATCAAAGGTCAGCGTTGTTTCAAGTCCGCGAACAAACCCGGCCCCGATCCTGTTGCCTATCTGGCGAACGACCTTTTTGGTCTCGATGCCGGTAATGCCCAGTATCTGTTTTCTGATGACCGCCGAATCGTCAAAGTTATACAGATGCAGCATTTCCTGCAATGCCTCCGGCGTGCCGTTCTCGCTGTTGACTATCGACAGATAATTGAGGTTCATGTGCGATATCAGCCGCCACTGCAACGCCTTGCGTCGCGGAGGCCGGAGCGTTTCTGTCGGTTTGGTCAGGCATCTGACGCGCGAAACGAGAGCCGTGCCCTCGACCTCAAAATCGCCATCCTTTCCGCCAAAAGGAAGCCGCGCCGGCAGATCGCGGTTTGTGCAGGTCGTCCGCACGTTCAGCACTTCGACGGCAGGTGCCAGAGGGTCAAAACTGGAATCGACCAATGAAAGAAATATCTCGGTTCCCTCGTCCTCGGCCCTTTGCGACCCGCGCCTCGAGGCATACCAATAGGATTTCTCCATCTGCTCGCCATAAGCATGGCGAAGCGAATAAAAAGGTGAGAACTCACGCGTAGTGTTCGTTCGCGGGTCTGAGGCAAACACGCCGTCAATGGAATATATCTCAGTTGACGACTGGCGGTGAATGTCAGGGATTATCTGATATTCATATTTTTGCTGGGATATATAAACAGGATCGGCCATTCTAGAGAACAGATTGACGACCGGCGTACAGCCCATTCTGAATGTTTCAGTTACGACGGGTGCGGCGGGCGGCGTCACGTCTTTCAGGTGAATGATAATATCAAAATGGCTGCCAAATTTTGACGCTATCGCCTTGTCCACACCGTAGATGTCAACGAACAGGAATTTATACGGAAACGAGAAATACTCCGTCAGCAGGCGATAACCTTTGAACGAACGGAGCGAATACGGCAGAATGCTCTCGTTATCCTCAAAACCGACAGGCCTGATCGCTTCTGCTGCGGGCAATATCACCGGATCGGGCAGTTTCAGTTGAATGCCCGTCAGTGTTTTCATCGTCCGGTTTCCGAGCGGCGGGTCCTTTGGCCGAAATTCGACCGAGACCGCCTGATTCATGATGATCTCATATAGCGGAAATACAAGCTGCGGATCGCCGTCCAGATAGAATCTGAAAAATTCCGGCGGCGCGTCCGTTTCCGTTACCTTCATCTCATGAAGGTTGCCGCCGCCGTAACAGCTCATGCTGAGCTTTATCTGACATTCGGAGTATTTGCCTTGCGAATTCTTCGGCGCGGGCGAGTCCAACGAGGCCGACTCCATCTCGATAGGTACCAGTTGGACATCGTATGCCGAACGGAACTGGCACGGCGTGCCGTCTATCGGCCTTGAGTTCAATTTTGAACCGCGCTCAAGAAGCTGGATCGAGGTTATCTTGTCGGTCGGCGAGCCAAATGCGAACTGCGTGATCGCCATTGACGGGATCGGGGCCAGATACTGCGGATAGAGTACGTTTATGAAGGATTCCGTTATTTCCGGCAGTTCATCATCGAGCTTAAGCCCGATGCGGCCGGTAAGGAACGCAAAGGCCTCGATCATCCGCTCGACGTGCGGATCCTCGACCTTTTCCTCATCCATCAAAAGCCGGGCCGCGACCTTTGGATACTTTCGAGCAAAATCCGCGCCCATACGGCGCAGAAATATAAGTTCTCGCTCGTAATATCCTAAAAGTTCGTCTCGCATCGTGTTCGCGGGTCACCGGATAAAGCCGATCAACAAAGGGCAGCAAAATATAATATGGCGGCAATGAAGGCAGGCCGCGCTCGCAAAACCGCTATTTTTCGATCACCTCAAAACCGCCGCTGCCCGGCGACAGCACAGAATCGAACACGATCGGCTCCGGGGTCGGTTCGATGTCCAGTGAGGCTTCTATCCGAAAGCGAAGCTGGCGGTCGATGTTGTCTATCGGCTCCAGCGTCACTTTTATGTTCATAAAACGCGGTTCAAAGCGTCTGATGGCGTCCTCTATGGCGCTCGTCATCCGCTTTTGTTCAATGTGGCTGTTGACGCTGACGCCCGTAAAATCGGGCAGGCCGTAAAAAGCTATCGAGTTCGGCGCCTCTTCCAGCAGGTCGTCCAGGGTCTCGGTATGGCAGCGTGTGTTCAGCAGCCATTCCAGATCACGGCGCACCGATTGTTTAAGCTCGTGAAGTGAGGTTGACCTGGATTTTGGCGGCTCCTGCGAGCTTCGCGGATCAAGATCGACCAGGCGGTCAAAGACCGACGGTGTGACCCTTATCTCATGATCCTGCCTCGACATAATACCAAATCAGAAAAATACGCTCCCGCCTTTTGGGCGGGAACGGAATAAGTGAAACAAACGATCCCAGGAACATCCGCCGAACGTTTCGGCCCGGCGGATATTCTTGAGTGGGTAAGGACTCTTATGCTCCGGAACCTTCGACCTTCTTGATGTCGTAAGACGTCGTGTTGGTGAGGGCTACCGTTCCGTCCGGTTTCTGCTGGAAGTATTCGAACGTGATCTTCGTAAAGTTGAAGGATATCTGTTCGATCGGCAAAATGCCTGAGCCGTTGCTTCCGCCCGTCTGGAAAGACGAGATAATAATATCTCCGAAAGTGACCTTTTGGTAGGTGTACGGGTTGCCGTCACCACCGGCCTTGCGAAGACAAAGTTCCGCCTGGGGAATATGGTTGCCCTTTGCACAGGACAGGAACAACTGCGGCGACGCCTTGCCGTTCTGGACCGTGAAGTGAAAGTCCTGCAGGCTGACCTTGCCCACACCAAGACCGGTTCCCTGTGCCGATGAACCGGAGTTGCTCGCCCCAAAGGACCACGATTCGATCTGCATCTGCTTCTCAAATCCCTTTGCCTCAGACTCGCCTTCGATAGTATCAATCTTCAAGTAATAATCTGCATTTGCCATGTTATGTTTCTGCTCCTTCTCGTTTAATTAACTATTCCTGTTTGTCAGGACCACCGTAGGCTTTCGTTCGACCGCTTCCGTGTCCTACTCGCTTACAGAATAGAGACGAAACGAAAACCTACTTTTGCCAAATAACCTAAAAAATTTACAGACGTTCTGCAAATCACTTAGCGGGCGGCGGAAGTTCCGCAACCAACCGAAGGCTGACCGACAATTCGTCAAGCTGGAAATGAGGCCGCAGAAAAGCGACGGCACGGTAACAGCCGGGCTTTCCGGGGATCTCGGCAACGTCAACCCTTGCTTCGCGAAGCGGATATTTCGCCTTCTGCTCGGCCGGGGCAACGTCATTTTCCAGGACGTATTTGGATATCCATCGGTTAAGGAATCGTTCTGCCTCTTCACGAGACATGAATGACCCGATCTTGTCACGCATCATTGCCTTGAGATAATGGGCAAAACGCGACACGGCAAAGATGTACTGGAGCTGGCTGGAAAGCCGTGCGTTGGCGTTGGCAGCGTCAGTATCGTATTTCTTTGCCTTGTTGGCGGACTGGGTTGCAAAGAAGGCGGCGTAATCCGTTCCCTTGCAATGCACCAGAGGAATGAAGCCGTTGTCGGCAAACTCCTTTTCGCGGCGGTCGGTGATGGCGACCTCGGTCGGACATTTCATCGCGACCTCGCCTTCATCCGTTTCAAACTGGTGGGTCGGCAGCCCCTGAACAAGGCCTCCGCCCTCAACGCCGCGGATGGCAACGCACCAGCCGTGCATCGAAAATGCCTCTGTCAGGCGTGTGCCAAGGGCGTAGGCGGCATTGCCCCACAGATATTTCTTGTGGTCGCGGCCGTCAACGTCCTCTTCAAAGCGGAACGATTCGGTCGGCTTGGTCGCCGCTCCGTAAGGTTCACGCATCAGCACATGCGGCAGCGTCAGTCCGACGTAACGCGAATCCTCAGAATCGCGGAAGCTGCGCCATTTCATATACTCGGCACGGTCGAAGATCTTTGATACATCGCGGACCTCGGTCATTTCCGAGAAAGTGTCCCAGCCGAACAGGTCGGCGGACGCCGCGCTCAGAAAAGGAGCGTGGGCCGCAGCGGCGACCTCTGATATCTTTTCCAGAAGCGCCATGTCCTGAGGATGGTTTCCGAATTCGAAATCGCCGATCAATGCCCCGTAGGGAGCACCGCCGAACGTTCCGTATTCTTCCTCATAGATCTTCTTGAAGAGTGTCGATTGGTCAAATTCCAAAGCCCTCTCAAAATCCTTGAGGAGATCCTTCTTGTTAACGCTCATCACACGGATCTTCAGTTGAGGCCCGGTGAGCGTGTTCCTGACCATATGCTGGAGGCCGCGCCACGAACCTTCGAGTTTCTGAAACTCTTCGTGATGCATGATCTCATTCATCTGAGCGGAGATAAGGCGGTCGATCTCCGCGATGCGGGCATTTATCGCCACATCCATGTTCTTGGTCATGGTCAGTTCGCCTGCCATCACCTGGCTGACGAACTCGCCGATCATGTCCTTTGCCCGCTCTTTTTGAAAATCGTCACGGGCCATGCGGCCGTCGGTCAATATCTTGTCAAGAAGACTGGTTTCCTGAGAAGTTTCGACTGTTTCAACAGCGGCTTCCTTGCCTTTTTGTGTTGCCATATTTATTAGTCCTCCTTACCCTCGATACCAAGCGCGTCGCTAAGCTCTTTCTGCTTGTCGGAACTGGAAATGACCTCTTCAAGGAGGGTTTCCAGTTTTTCATTTCCGTCCATCTTTGAACGAAGATCGGCAAGTTTCTGCCGAGCCTCGACCAGCTTGCGGAGCGGTTCCACCTGCTGTACGACCTGATCCGGCTCAAAATCCTCGATGCTGTTGAACTTCAGCTCGACACCCATCTTGCTGCCGTCGTCCTGAAGCTTGTTGTCTATGGTGTAGGCCAGTCTCGGCTTCATTCCGGCAAGCACCTGATTGAAATTGTCGGGGTCTATCTCGACAAATTTCCGGTTCTTGAAGGCCGGAAGCGGTTCTTCGGGTTTTCCGACAAAATCACCCATTACACCGATGACGAATGGAAGTTCCTTAAGCTCTATTGCCCCTCCCGTTTCAACATCATATGTTATCTGCACACGCGGCGGCCTAACCCGGTCGATCTTATGCTGCAAACTCTCTTTTTTTGGCATTGACGTTTCTCCTTTTCAATTAATATCATCTGAAATTTAAATCCATGTAGCCTAACCGATCAGGCCGCTGCAAAAAATTCATATTCCCTACTCTGTCTGGTCATTTGACGACGTGTTGAATCCAAGCGTCTGTCTGAGCTGGTATAGAACGGTCTCATCCTTGATCACATCCTGAAGCCACTGGTCGAACGGCATATTTCCCCATTTGACGGCACGTTGAATGAGATATGCCACCGGACTGTGCGGATCGGTCCTTTGAAAGAACTCTGCAATGTCCTGAAGCCGCTTTATTGCGTCGCGGCGATTTTGTATTGCACCGGCCGCCACAGCGACACCGCCGGCGGCGACGGTTCCGCCTTCTTCCGAACCGCCCTCCGCGCTCCCTTCGAGATCGCTTTCGTCCGGTTCCTCAAGCCGCTTTTCCTCCAGCAGCTTTTTGGCCTGGTCATTGATCTCATCCAATCCTTTTTTCAGATTGGAAAGTCCCGGCACCTGATTGCGGTCAAACTTTTCCTCGGTTACGCGGTTGAGTTCCGACAGGGCGGCAAAACACTCGCCAATGGTGACGTTCAACTGTTCACAGAACGCCCTGCGGGTAGCGGCTATTTCTTTTCGCCACATATCCGCCGTGACGCGGCGTTCGGCCTCGGCACGTGCTTTCAGGGCATTGTATTTGACCTGATCCTCGGTCGAAAATGTGTCAAGGTCATCAGGAATGTCATAGACCTTCGATTCGTCCCAGTTGAAAAAGCTGTATCCCGCCTGGCCGGTTATCGGTGACTCTTTTGCCGCTATAATGCCGTATGTATCGAACCATGAGATGGCATTTGCACGCCCTTCCATGTCGCCTTCGTCGATCTCCGGGTGAAGCGTGTCCCAAAATCTTTCCTGCAGGCCGGTCAAAAGCTGAAGCCCGTCACGCAGCCCGGCAAAACCGTGAAGTTTCACCAACGCCTCACAAAGCCATACTGCAAGCTGAATGTCCTTGGTCTGCTCTGCCAGGGCTTTTGTCACCAGATCGAACACCTGACGAAAATCGGCGACCTTTACCTCGGTCTGCCATTCGCCCATGTTCATGTTGTCATCGGCGCGGCGGGCCTCATTGACCTCATCATAAAGCCCGGAATAGCGCAGATTTTCCCCTGACGGCGCTTCATCCGATATTGGCTGAAGCAGGGCCTCAACGTCTATTACGGATGGTTGTCGAAGTTCATCGCTCATTGAAGAAAAAACTCCCTGATCCTAAATTGAATAAAGGCAATAGCGACCGTTATTACGGATGAATGCCCTAATAATATACGAAAACGCAAAATAAAGCACGAAAATCATTCAGCAGCGGCGGCATCAGCCTCCGCCTCATCCTCGTGTTTGAACTCTATGGTCTCAAGTTCCAGGATCGGGCGGTCACGCCCGTCCATCCAAAATAGTTTCAGGCCTTCGCCCACGTAAAGCTCCTCACCCATGTCGCGCCAGTCTGTCATGCGGCCAAGCCGTACGGCGTCGTTCTCATGTTTCCACGATCCGGCATACAGCGCCGGAAAGAACATCTCGCCGTTCGTTCCGTTGGTCAGTTCCACATTGGCCTGTATCCAGTAAAGGTCGCGGAGCGTTTTCGGCTTGAAAAACTCGATCTTTTCGACGTATTCGAACGGCAGCCAGATATACGCATCCTTGAATATCACCTCAAAGACCGCCGATGTCAGGTCGTTGTAATCCCTGAAATCGCTGATCTCCTCGCCATTGACAACACAGGCAAAGGCAGGCCGGTTCTCCTCGACCGTGTCCAGCAGGCTTCGGGCCTCAAGGACAGATCCCTCGCGAAGGCGGTTGTTGGCGTTAAGCATATCCGCCAGATGTGACGGCGAACCGGTGAGCGTTTCAGGTTTTTGCCCGTCCGAGAAATACTTCAGCCGGTCACGTTCCGCCTTGAAGTTCTGCTGGTATATCTTTGCCCCGATCATTGCATTGATGTCCTGATGGCCGATCACATCCAACTGTTTTTCAGCTCTTTCCCAGTCACCCGAAAAGCACGAAAGCTCAAAAAGGAATGTTCGGGCGGCCACATCGGTCGGTTTTGCCTTGACCGCCGCGAGGGCGGCTTCGATGGCTCCTTTCAGATCGCCATTGTCCAAATGCTGTTTTGCTTCGTTCATAATCTTGACCTTCGCTGCCTATTTGATAAACGATGACGGCGTTTTTACCTTTCGGAACATTTCCTTGTCGAAAATATCGCCGCCGCTCGACCTGATGGTCGCGGTTGCCGACTTGCCGCCGGCCGAAAATGTCAGCAGGTATTCGCCGCCGGACTGCTTTTGCGGATTTGACGAATCAACGAACCGGAACAATCCCCAGTAGCCCTGGAACGGATTGGACGTGGCCGATGTCTGCGTCAAACCGCCGCTCTGCGGGCTGTCTGCCGGTGTCGCTGAACCGCCCGTGGTCACAATGTTGACGACCACGCCGGTCTCATTCGACTGTCCGGGGAATGTCAGGCGTACCGAGCCTGTCCCCTCGGACGTGATCTTTTGTCCGTCTATCGTCACCTCGACGATGGCATCTTTTACGGGCCGCAGTGCAAATTCGTACTCGACCTTTGGCGCTTCGCTTGTGCCGAACAGCGCCCGTCGCAGGGCAAAGGCATCGTTCAGATATTTGACGAACTCATCGCTGAACTGGACCTCGGAACCCTCTCTCGGCGTGAACTGGCCGTTCACTTCCTCAAAATACTTGCTCAGCCGGGCATCAAAGAATTTCGAGAATTTGCCGCTTGTCGGGTTCAGATAACCCGAAACCACGGTCATGTCCGCCTCAGTGGCGCCTTCGGTGAAAGGATATGCTCCCTCAAACTTTTTCGCCTCGGGAACTATCTCGTCATTCCACGCCTTTACCAACTGCTGTTTGATGCCTGCTCCGAGCAGTGTTCTGAGGCTGGCTATCGGTTGCTGGAGGAGCGACGCCACTTCCTGTCCGGCCGAGGTTTCACCAAAACCGGAGACGAGGCTGTTTATACCTTCCTCACGTTTGACCAGGTCCAGCGGATCTTCCTCTTTTCCGTATGCCTCTATCAGCCGCTGCATATCGCCGTCGGTAAAGCGGGCGAACGTGCTGTTTATCCTGCCGATCTGTGCCTGATATTTTTCGATATTGGCATTCTCGCCCTGATCGGGCGTGCCGACAAAGCCGACCAGCGGCCTGAACTCCTTCTCCGGCTGTGAATTGCCCGGCTCATCGTCCTTTTTCTTTGTGAAAAAGCTCATCAGCCAGTCAAGCAATCCGCCGCCCTCGACCTTTTTCGACAGATTGGTGTTCCGCTCTATCTCAATGACCAGTATCTTCATCGGAGACTGGGCGAACGAGAATTTCTGCATGGCGTCGGCGGCATCCGCTCTGTCTTTGAACGGCCTGACCTGCGCTCCGCGGACAAGCTTTCTCCAATGATCGGCATAATCGCGGTAGTAAAATTCCTCAAGTTTGGCGGCATCGGTCGCCTGCGCCATTTGCAGGTCGCGCTTGCCGACCTCGCCCATCACCCAATCGTCCTCGGAAAGTTTGCTGTCCGCCTCGGAAATGGCCGTTTTCATCATCTCCAGTCCGGGACGCGTGAATGCACCGGGAACGCGGTACGTGCCTGTAATGAGGCTCGAATCGGCATTTCCACGGCTGATGAGTCCTTCTATCGTCGTCGGGCCGATCTTGTCGTCGATCTCCTTTGAGATCATTGTTATCTGGTTGCTGTAATAACGATTTGCCGCCGGGAATGCCCTCAGTTTTTCACGAGTGTTCTTGACGAGGGCCTCGTTCAGCTCGATTCGCGGAAACTTGCCGTCCCCATCGGCGCGATCGACCTGTCTTGCCCAGAACTCAAGGTGCTTCGACGCTGTTTCCTTCATTTCAGCCGGTACCTTTGAATCGGTGATCCAAAAATCCCTCAGTGTGTTGACGAGGTGGCCTCCCTCTGCCTTGTCGCGGTACCTCACCACGTTAGAGCCGATCTGCTCCTGTCCGTCCGACAGCATCAGATATGCCTTCAAGAGGTTGTAATGACGATCCAGCTTTTGCTCCTGTTCGGGTGTCAGTTGTCCGGCGCTGAAACTTTCCTTGCCGTCCGCGAATTTTCTCAATTCGTCTTCCAGACGCCTGACCGTCGGCTGTTTGAACCGGCCTTCCACGATGTTGAAATACAACGGCAAAAGGTTTCGCGTATAGATCGCATCGCCGGAATACATCCCGAAACGCATATAGATGGGAGCGCCGTCGCGGTTGTATTCGTCAAATGTTTCAAGCAGGAGGCGCATATCCTCAAGCACGCGCATTTCCTGTCTGACCTCGTCTTCCTTCTTTGCCAAAATGTCTTTGTTGGCATCGGCACGCCGCAACTCCAGGCCCTTTTCGCCGACCACCGTCGCTTCCGCAAGCATCTGCTTGTTCGTGAACAGCGACACGGCGGCAAAGCCAAGCAGGGTAAGCACCAGCAGCGTTCCCAGTATGGTAAGGAACCAGCCCAAAAGCGGCGGACGCTGACGCTGGGCAACAAGCGTTTTGACAAGGTCCTTGTCGCGAAGCACGACATCACGAAGCAGCCTGTCGGTGAAATGCGTCGTACCAACCGACTGGATCGCGCTCGGCGTGCCTTTTGCCGCCGGCGACGCGGTGAAATAAAAGCCCCTCAGGAACGGGTTCTCGCTGAACGGATTTGGCCGGAAAAGTGCGTTGACAAATGCCCCGAACTTACGCCGTCCCGAACCGAAATGCAGCGGAAAATTAAAGATGCGAAGCTGGCGCACCGGCGCGAACGGGGCCGAAAGCCTTACCAGCCGACGCTTCATCACGGAATTGTGAAGCAGCTCATATTCGCCGTCGAAAAGCGTCTGGGCATTCTCGCTTTTTTCCAACGGAATGGTCGCTCCCCACACAAGGTTCTTGTCTTCCTGTTTTGACGTGGAGAATGAATCGCGGAAACCCTCTATCGAATCCGCGTGAGTAAAGACTATGTAAACCGGAAAGCGGACCTTGAGCCGCTGCATCGCCTCGTCCAGACGGTTGCGAAGCACCTTTGCAAGCTCTTCGTTCTGCCTTTCGTCCGACCGCATTATGGTCTCGGCATTGACGGTCAGGATAAGCCCGTCTATCGGCCGTCCCGAGCGGTATTTCTTGATGGTCTCAAGAACCGCTGACCACTCATCTGTTCCGCCGCCCTCGGTCTGGTATCGTCCCGATGTATCCAGAAACACCGCCTCGCTGGCGACGCGCCAATCAACATTGGCTGTCGGGCGAACAAACTTCATCTCTGATTCCCGCTGGCTCGGGAGCGCCTGAAAATTCAGGTTCGATCCGACGACCAGAGAGGTTTTGCCCGACCTCGGCGCGCCGACGACCAGATACCACGGCAGCGAATATATGCCGCCCTCGCCTAAATTGGAACTCTTCAGGAACTGAACCGCTTCTTCCGCCGATCCTGCCAGGTCGTCATAGCTGCCCTGCGGTGTGGACAGCTTTTTCGCACTTTCTGCCGCCGGAGCCGTTTCTGCCGCCTGTTCGTTGGCGGCCGCTTCTTTCGCCGCTTTCTTTTTGGAACGGCGGCTGGCCAGATAACCGCCCAACAGCGTGAACGGAAGCGTCAGAAGCAGCAGGGCAATGACCACCACCTTCTGATTTCTTCCGACGCTGCCTTCGGGCATCATCATCACAATGAATGTGACAATGCCGTAGAACGACATCAGCGAGCCGATGCCGAGGGCATATTTGATTTGTCCGGTGTGCCAGGATGACATAAAACAGGAAACAATGTCCGGTATCAGGGCTAAACCGACCCGGAATATCAAACAAAACGGGCCACCGCCAAAAGTAACGGCGAAATTACAGCGGGAAATAGGTCATGAAAACTTCTAAAGCTGCAGCCTTGTCGCAGCATCCTTCAAAAACTGGGATGACATCAAGAACATCACCAGATAAACAATTACAGCTAAACCTAGACCGCCCAAAGCCGAGATTTTTGCCCAAACAGGCATGCCTTTCTTCTTTGGCGGTTTCGGCTGATCGTTGACCAGCCAGTGCGGAGAAAGCTCGACGGGCTTGATCTTTCCGACCTTTACGAGTTCGTTCGCGGTGCTTTGCATTATGGCAAGGAGTTTGTCTTGTTCATAAATGGCATAGCGTCCCTTAAAGCCGAGGAGCATACAGAAGTAATAGACCTCGACCGCGTCCTGCGTGACCTCGATCTGTTTGAGCATTGCGCTCAATTTATCAAAGAATTTGTTGCCGGCAAGCTGTTCGCCGAAATATTCCAACTGCAAGGGATTCTTTTCCCATTCGACCTTCAGCGGAAAGTTGTTCGTAAGTACTGTTTCATCGACGAACGAAGCAAGGGCAAATTTTGATACCTGAACTATCTTGTGATTAAAACGATAGCGCTCGGCCCTTTTTTCAAAATCCTGGAGCATTCCGACGATCTTCGGGCGAAGCTCGTTTGACGGCGCGACCAAACCCGCCTTGAGCCGAAGGATAAGGTCAAAGATCGGCCCGGCAAAGGTTATCAGATCGTTTTTTACTACATTATCCGACATGTATCTCAGGGTTTTACGGCATAAAGCTCGATCTTTTCGTCCGGTATCTCGTTAGGCACATATACGGATATGACCTTTGAACCCGCGATACCGTTCCAGTATGGCCCGATGGAATCGAGCTGGAAATATTTGAACCCGACGCGTGCCGGTATCGGCGCCGGCGGCGGATTTGAATAGGTCAGAACAACGCCGGGAAGTGCCGACCCGATGACCGAATCTATCACGTCCCGCGAGGCTATCTTGACAACCCTCGGCACGCCCTCTATCAGCTTTGATTCCGGCATCTGCGCACGGACGGCCAAATAGAATCCTGCCTCCTTGAGCAGCCGTTCGTCCTCTATGCGGCCGACATACAGCGTGTCGCGCGTCTTTTCCAGAGGTATCGGCACGCACCGGCTGGGGATGACCGTTTCGAGCAGTTCCTTTAACTGCGTCGAAAGATTATAGAACGTGAAATAAAGATCGTCGTGATCGTATTTCACAATGTCCTTTGGATGATGTTCCAGCGAAAACGTCATCAGCTTGCCGACAAGCTCACACAGGCCCAAATACAGCCTTTCGGGATGAACAAGCGGCGAGCGGAAGTAATGCGACATTTCCGGGATCGACGAATTTATCGTATGAAGCAGCCAAAAAACGGCCACCTCCGATGTTGTAAAATCCGCCAGTGACGCGTTCCGGCTGCGGCGCTGTTCGCCGAGGCTTCCGCTTTTGGTTATCAGTATCTCAACTATCTGCCGAAGCATATTCGACACCCAGGTCGAAGAGGCTGTCTTCAATATGGGCGGAATGTAATCGTCAGAGATCTTTAGCCGGCCGGTCGGCGTCCGCTGAAGCTCGGCGATCTTCATCGACGTAAAACCGTCACGAAGCTCGTCGTCAAAGATAATGCGGAGGTTCGATTTGGCGTAGGCTATCGGCTGCTCGTTGGCCCCGGTCGTCTCGTCCTTGACCATCGCTCCTTCCTGAAGAAAACGGAGGTTGGAACCGGCCTTTACGCCGTTCGCCTGAAAGTTTGCCTCGCCCATTTTCTTTGCCGGCAGGGCAAGGTGGACGCCGAGCGTTTCCTGTTCGACCCTGAAATGATCGCCGACCGGGCGAAGGTCGGGAACGGCCTCGGCATCAGGAACGTTCACCATCAACCCGTCAGGCATAACCGCCCGGCAGTTGATTATCTGAAAATTCCCATTGGCAATGGCCTCGTTGCTTACCTGAAGGTCAAGCACGCCGTAGTTGTGCTGCATCACGGAATTTACCCGCGAATTCAGCAGTTCTTCATGGTAATTGTCGAACTGTTGAAAGTGATGCGGGGTCAGCAACATCCCTTCATTCCAGACTATTTTTCGGAATCTGCTCATAGACGAGAACCAAACCTAAATATTAGACCGAGTTTTAAAATTAGTAAACACCCCGTCGCATTCTTTCTGACGATCATCTGCCGGAGCCTTTTATCGACGCTTTTTGCGGGGCTTTCGATTGCTCTTTGGCTTTGCCTTGATCCCTTTCTTTGGTATTTCCGACCTTGTCATGATGCCGAAAAAATCAGCAACCCATCTTTCTCCGGTCTTTTCCACAAAATGTTCCGGCACCTTGTCCGCAAGTTCCAGGGCGCGGACCAGCGGAAGCAGTCCGGCATTTGCAAAGCTGCCGGTCGTTCCCAGGTGTTTCAGAATTTTGGAAGGCTCCATTATCATGTCCACTTTCTTTACCGTTGCCGCCGTTGGATCATAACAGTTTTCGGCGGGCGACGTGACCAGATATTCGCGGCAGGCGATCGGCCTTGACTCATGGATCGTACAAGATTCTTCCTCAAGGAAAGGACATGGGATACGTTCATCCATATACTGATGAACCGCATTTTTCACTTCCTCGGCCACTGTTTCCTCAGGTTCGGTTCTGGCAAGTTCCGAAAATCTCCCGACACGGTCAAACCAGCCGATCTTTCTGAAATGCTCCGCCGACGCGGCAAAACGCTCCTTTATCTCGCTCTTTTTCGGTTCGGGCATGGCCTCGACCAGTTCTGCAAGCTGATATACCTCGACCTCCGCCAAAGGCACGGGCTGGCGACAGCATGCTCCGCAGCCGGCCTTGCATGAGACGGCCTCGCCTTCCGCCTTTGCGGCCTCAACGCTTAGCCCGACGAATGAATTGGTCATTTGATGGAACACGGGGAGCATCCGGTGAGGCTTTATCGGTTTTGCCGGCACCGTCATGCTCATCTCCAGCGGATGGCCCGCAATGGAAACCCTGATAGTTCCTGTCACCCACTCATTCTCTGCCATTGTTTCCCCTTAATGAGGCCAAACACGCGAACCGGTCAAAGTTCAAGCTTCTCTGCGTTGACGCCGAAATCCTTCGGATTTTGCGAGATCGTCCCGATCGCCAGAAACGTCAGTGCCCGGTCAAAATCGGCGTCGCTTATCCGCTGCTGTTTTTTCAGGAACCATATCGAACGTATCTCTCTGGAACTGGCGGGAAACTTGTTCGCCAGATCCTGAAGCAGGTTCCGCATCTTCAAAAGGTCGCCTGCCGTTCCCTGTTCAAAGGCCGCAATGATCAGAATGGCGTCATCGGCGGATTCGGTCCCGATCTGCGGAATGAGCTTTTCGATGACCGGAAGCGTCGTCTCGGCCGTCCGCGCGACGTCTCCTCTATTGGAACCGAGCCTGTTGACCGCCGCAACTGCAAGAAACAGAGGTTTTGTCTTGTGCGACGCAACAAGCGACGATATTCTCGATGATTGCTGTCTGGCGGATGCAAGATTTGCGGCCAAAGCCGAGTTGCCGCTGATCTGGCGTATCTTTTGACCGACAATTTTCGCCTGCTCAGAGGTCAAAAAGGCCTTTGGGTCATTTTCGCCGATCTTTCTCATAAAAAAAGCCGCGTTCTGCTCAACTTTTGCCGTTTCCGACAGATCGGCCGTTGGCGTTGACGGCGGTGTTCCCGGCGTCGGTGTCGGCGATGCTCCGCCGGAAGGCGTCGCCGTTGCCGTAGGCTTGACATCGCCCGGTGTTGGCGAACTGCCCGGTTTTATATCATCCGAACGGCGTTTGTTAAAGAGGTCTTCGAGTTCGTCCCGGTCGCCGCCGGAAGAGTTTGCCCTGCTGCTGCCGGAGCCGCTGTTGACAAAAAGGAATATGCCGCCCGCAAATGCCAAAACGATGACCGCCACCACAGGAGCGATGATAAATATCCACGGAAAGCCGCCCGAACCGCTTTTCGCTGTCGCACCCGAAGCGGGCGGCGGGCCTGCGGACGGTGACGGCGGTGAAGCTGCTTCTGGAAGTGTCCCAACAGGCTTTTCGTCAGGAACTTCCTCGATCCTCACCCGAAAGATGAGGCCGCCCATGTCCAGAACGTCACCGTCATAGAGCCTTGTGCGGTAACTGAGGTCGCCGGAATTGAGCTTTGTGCCGTTGCTTGAACCAAGATCGGCGACAAAAATATCATCGCCCGTCCTGTCGATGCGGCAGTGTTCCCGCGAGAGTCTGCCGTCCGCGATGGACAGGTCGCACGTAGAAAGCCGCCCGACGGTAAATGTCTCCGATGCCGCCGGAACAGTGTGTTCGCCGCCCTGGGCATCGGTATAGGTCAAACTTAGCCTCTTCATTGTTCGCAAGCGTTCCGGTCTAGTTCGAGTATGTTGAAAGAGGCTGGAGTTTCAGGCCGAAATCCTCGGGGTTTTCACCGACTATCGCGGCGGCGAAAAATTTGGGGACGTATTTGAAATTCTCCGACTGAAACTGTTTCGACAATATATCGCTCTTTGATATCAGCGACCAGAAATCGCGCGGCAGGCCGGTGTTGGATTCAAGGGCTTTGACAAGATTTGAACTCAATCCGCCCTCACCGCTGTTGTAGCTGCCTATCGCCAGCGGAACGCTCGCCGGGCCTGTGCCGTATCGTCCCGTCAGTGCTTTCATATACGAGGCCGCCGCACGCGCCGACGGTTCCGGTTCACAACGCTCGTCAGGATTTGAGGGCGAAGCGCCGCGAAATGTCTTTAGCCCGTGCATCTCTCCGGTGGCCTTTGTGAACTGGAACATCCCCAGCGGCCCGGTCGGGCTTTGCAGACAGACGCAGTGTTCCGATTCGATCATTGCCAGATAAAGCCCGATGCGCGGATCTATGCCTTTGCCGTTGAACGCACGGATGATAAAAGGAGCATTCTCGCTCGCACGTTGGTATGTCGCCTGCAGATTGTCGCCAAAGCGACATCCGCCCAGCGGTTTTACATTTATCCGTTTGGCATAGGCTTCGGTAAACGCCCTTATCTTGTCCACCGCTTCCGGCGGTATCTGGTCGCTGCTGCGGTTGCCTATCACCTGGGCGATCCGCATCGAACGCTCAGCTATGTAAGCCTGCTTTTCGGCGGGAGTCATTTCCAAATACTTCTTTCCGCTTGAGGGCGGCGGAGCGCTCGGCGTTTCCGTCGGAATCACCGCATCATCATTTTTTTCAGCCTCTTTCTGCGGCGTCGGTGACGGAGAGTTCCTTGGTTCGGGGGTTGACCATTTATCTCTATCCGTGGCCTTTTTCTCGAACGGGTCATCGTCGAGGCCGTCGTCAAACTCGCTCGAGTTCGCCGCTCTTTCAGTTGCCGGAACAAGGAACTTATAACCTATGGCAGCCGCCGACACGCTCATTATCAAAAGAGCAAGGGAGATAAGGGCAATAGGAAGAATGCTTATGCCTTGTGAACCGCCTTCCGCAACCGGTGCTGTCGCCGCAGTATAGGCCAAAGGCTCAGCCGACGCGCTCTTTACCGCCGCGACACGCAGGGAAAGCCTTGTAAAATTTCCCAGCGTTATTTCATCGCCGGGATTTAGCGGCGTTCCCGTAGGCCCGACCGGCGCACCGTTGACGAACGAGCCGTTCGAAGAATTTTCGTCAACTATCCATACGCGGTCGCCCTCGCGATAGATGGTCGCGTGCAGGCGTGAAAGGCTGTCGTCGGCAACGCGTATGTCCGCGTCGCTTCCGCGTCCGAACGATATCCGGCCCTCGTTCAGGGGCATTTCCCCTAAACCTCCGCCGGTCGGATATGTCAGGATCAAATTCTGCATACAACTATCATTTATAACGCAAGTCGGTATAGTTCTGAAAGAGGTTTTTCACCGGCAAGGCCGAATTTCGCCGGATTTTCGGCAACTATTCCCGCCGCGATGAAGCGGACAAGCTGTTCGCGCTCTGGCGCCGTCTTGATCGAATTCCACAGATCGGAACGGTTTGGCGGCAATGACGCCTTCCACGCCGCGGCGTCAGCCGAAGATTTTCCGAAAGCGGCTGCCGCGTAAACGACATCACCGTCAAACACACTGAAAACAAGTGTTTTCATGTAAAGAGCGGTCGCCTTTGCGGCACAGTTCTGTGACGGGTCGTTCAGCTTTTCCGGTCCGCACATTCCATTATATTGATTTGCCGTCGCAAACTCCTCCGTCATTCTCCAAAGCCCCTGTTCCTGGCCGCGGCCGTTAGCATCAAATTGCGTACGGCTCATCGCCAAGACATAGCCGAGGCCCGCGTCCAGATTTTGTTCGCGGACAAATCCGACGTTTATTGCATCGCGATACGCCGAGGCACGGGCAAAATATCCCGGTTTGGCATATTCGGCGGTCATCCGCTGGACTTCCTGAAGGAACTGTCGGTTGGAGACGATCAGCTTGTCGCCGCCGCCAAACTGCTTGAGCATATTTTTCGCCATGTCATTGACCTCGATCAACGACGCGGTCGTGGTTTTCGGCGGTTCAGGCCGCTGCGGATCGCCGCCTCCCGGCCCGGGCTTGCCCGGTTCGTCCGCATCCGGCTTCTTTACGGCCCTGGTATCAAATGCCAGAAGAACCGGCTGCGACTGAGGCAGGCGGTTGCCGTCCTCGTCCTCGAGAATTATCGTCAGCGGATGGTCAAAACCGTCAGCAAGATCGGGAAACTCGGCCGGATCGATCGAAGCGGTGAACGGAAAATCGGTCGATTCCGCAAACTCGATGCCGTCTAGCGCAAATATCGCCCTGACCGCACAGGCCCCGTTCGTAACATCTATGTCGATCTCGGTCGGTTTTGATATCGTATCGCCTCTTTCGGGCGATCTTATGACCGCACTTGCTCCGCACGAAGAGTCGCCCATCATATAGAAAATGCCCGCTCCGGCCGCGAAGATCAACGCCAGGCCAAAGATGCCGCCTGCCAAAAGGAGCATCTTGCCCGAACCCGCCGAGTTCGCGGATGGGCCAGCGGCCGCCTGAGCGATTCCGGGCGCAGCCGTTTTGCTTTCGGTGTTTTGAGAAGTTTTCGCCGCAACATGAGGTGTCGCGGCATGGGCGGCAAGCGGGTCAGCCTCGCCCTTGTCATATTCGACCCTTATCTCCGCCGAGCCGCCGAGCAGGATCACATCGCCGTCAGAAAGATATATCTCGCCGGAGAGCGGAGAGCCGTTCACCTGTGTTCCGTTACTGCTGTTGAGGTCGGTTATGCAGTATTCGCTGCCGCGTTCCTCGATCTCAGCGTGATAGCGCGAAACGTTCGGATCATCGGGAAACGAGATGGAATTGTTGCTTGTTCGGCCAACGGTGACTATTCCCGAACCCAAAAAGAACTCACGACCGTCAAATTTTAACTTTACCCCGGGCATTCTTATTCCTGGCCTATGGTTTACGCGGCCCTTAAACAATTATAGCCGCAGGCCCAAAAAATAAGGAACAGCGGCTTCCTTTCCGCGTAGAGGTGACGTTTTCCAAAATGTTGTTTTGCGGTCAAAAAAGCGACCCGGAACTCTGCGGTTTCAGGAAAAGGAAATATATGACCGCCAGAAAGACCGCGAGAAATGTCAGTATCACGACAAAACCGAACAGCGTAAAAAGCATTCCGGCCGATCCGCTCTTTTTCTCCTCGGCAGGCTTTGCCTCGGCCGTCACTTCCGGTTCGGGAATAAGGACCTCGGCAAGTTCCGGCTGTTCTTCAACGACGGGCGGTTCTGAAACAGCGTCCATCGACGGCGTCGGCTCTGGCGCGGCTTCGTCAACACGGCCATACCGTTTTTCAAAATTTTCAGGAAGCTGTCCGCTGGTCTGCCTGAACACAGGCTTGGGCATTTCCCACTTTCCCTGCTTCGGCTGCGCGGCAAAAGGAGCAGGAATCGCCTCGTTCGCCGGATTCGGCGGTGTGGTGTCCAGATCTTCGTTCACGCCGGTGATATTACTGCTATCATCTTTTTCGTCCATAGCATTAACCCCTTCCAGAACATTGTCTTTGATCTACTGTTGGAGATCGAGTACGTCACTCCGTGTGATTATACCCGTAATTCGTTTAAAATCCTCAATCAAAACAGCGGGTGAACGCTGAAGTTTTGATTTTATCTTATCAAGGCTCGTGCCCGCGTCAACAACCGGAAAACTTTCTTCCATTATGTCCCTGATCGGGGCATTGAGCAGATCGCGGTCTTCGAGGAGCCGTGTCAACACCCTGCTTTCGCGCAAACTGCCTACCGATGCGTCGTTTTCAAGAACCGGTATCTGTGTGACGCCGCTTTCTCCCATTTTTGCGACCGCGCTGGAAACAGGCTCATCGGGGCCGACAAATATCAGGTCATTTGGAGAACCGGCCTGTTTTGTTTCCGCGATCAGATTTGCCGTAATGGTTTGCGGTTCCAAAAGGAGTTTTTCCTTCATCCATTCGTCTGAATGGAACTTGGTCAGGTAATGCTCGCCCGTGTCACAGACAATAAAAACTACCACGGCGTTCTCATCCAGGTCTTTTGCGACCCTCAACGCGCCGGCAAAGATCGTCCCCGTCGAACCGCCGCAAAAAATGCCCTCTTTGCGTGAAAGCTCACGGGCGAGGTTAAAAGATTCGCGGTCAGTTATGTTTATTATCTCGTCAATAACGCTCATATCGGCATTGCCGACAGGCAGATTTTGCCCGATGCCCTCGACCAGATACGGCGTCGGTTCCGGCACGTGGCCGGAGTCTTTGTAGGGTTTGAATATCGAGCCGTAGGGGTCGGCGCCGATGACCTTTATATCCGGGTTCATCTCTTTAAGGTATCGGCCCGTGCCGCTGATCGTCCCGCCTGTCCCGATGGAGGCAACGAAATGCGTTATCTTCCCTTCGGTGTCGCGCCATATCTCCGGGCCGGTTGTGCGATAGTGTGCCGCAGGGTTTTCGGGGTGGTTATATTGATCGGGATAGAACGAATTTGGCGTTTCCAGCGACAGGCGTTTTGCCGTGGCGACATAATGATCGGGCGAACCGGGCTTTGCCGCCGAAGGACACACGACAATATCCGCACCGAGCGATTTCAGATACCGCATCTTTTCGACAGAGACCTTGTCCGTCAGCACAAAGATACAGCGATAACCTCGCACGGCCGCCGTCAATGCCAGCCCGATGCCCGTGTTTCCCGAAGTGGCCTCAATGATCGTTCCGCCCGGTTTCAGGACGCCTTCCTTTTCGGCCCAATCGACCATCGAAACGCCGATCCTGTCCTTGACCGAATATCCGGGATTAAGGCTTTCCATCTTGGCAAAGACCTGCGCCTTGATGCCGTATTGTTTGGTCAGGTTATTTATCTTGACGAGCGGTGAGTTTCCAATACGTTCCAGTATGTTGTTATAAAAATTCATTTTATTCTCGGAGTGCCGGGAAGTATATCAAAAATGATTATGGCGTAATAATCTTAACCCTACTTTGCATCTTTGCAAAATTGAGCGGGCTTCAAAATGGGATGGAATGATGTGCGGGCTTTTAAAAAGACGCCATGTGCGGGAGGTTTACCGTACCCGACAGAGATCTGCATATCGTCCGTGCAAGATCAAAACGCGCGAAACGTCCTGCGGCGGATCGTCATACCATCATGTAATTTCTTTACGCAGCCGACGTAAGTTCCGCTCGCCGTTTAAGAAGCAGTTCGGGGTCGTTGGTGATGATGGCGTTCAGCCCTAACTTTATTGCCTTTTTTACCCAACGCGGATTATCGGCGGTCCAGACCGTTACCGGAAGTCCGCGTTTTGCCGCTTTTTTCATCAGTTTTCGGGTGACAAGCGAATAGTGAAGCGAGAGTTCATCGACGCCGAGTTCGTGAGCTATCTTGACAAGGTATTTTTCCTTTCTGAGCAGCGTTCTGATCTTTGGCGCGAACAGGGCCGCCGTTCTGACATCGGGACAAAAGCGCCGGATGTGTGATACAGCGGCCATTCTAAAACTTTTTACAATGACGGTTCCGGCAGTTTCCGCCGTTTTGAGGGCATCGGCAACCGCGACGGCAAGCGGTTCCGCGTCATTGCTCTTGCATTTCATCTCGATATAGATAAAACCCCGGAAATCCGCTATCGCCGAAAGGGTGGTTTTAAGCGGCAGCACTTTTTGATCGGAAAACCTGCCGGTTATTTCCGGGCGCGACCTGCCGAACCACGTCCCAACATCAAAATGCGCCAATTCGTCTGACGAATATGAAGAAACACGGCCCTCGACACCTGCGGTGCGTTTAAGGTCAGGATCGTGAATGACGACCGCAACACCGTCTGATGCCAACCGCACATCCAGCTCTATGCCGTCGGCTCCGGCGTCTATGGCGTGGCGAAAGGCCGCCAGCGTGTTTTCGGGTGCAGCGGCGCTTGCGCCCCTGTGGGCGATTATCAACGGAGGTCTTTTGTTTTGGGCCATGCCTGTGTGTCCGCCGGTTATTCCGTGCCGCCTTTGCGCTCGAGCAAATAAACGTTCTTTGACCACGCTATCGGCTCTTTCAGCGGGAACTTGTGAACACCAACGATATTAAAATATTGTTGTGAAATCCGTCTTACATTTTCGATGGGATGAATGCGGAATTTATACAGAAACTCAAGCACCGACCCGACCAGAGACGGTTTAACAGGTATGAATACAAGGCGTCCGCCCGGTTTCAGGACGCGTGCCAGTTCCCTGAGGCCGTCATCCAGCGGAACATACTCCAAAACACCGCAGGTTATGACCAGATCGAACGCCGCATCGGCAAAAGGCAG
Organism: Acidobacteriota bacterium; assembly: GCA_019639175.1. Classification (GTDB taxonomy): domain Bacteria; phylum Acidobacteriota; class Blastocatellia; order Pyrinomonadales; family Pyrinomonadaceae; genus OLB17. The sequence goes on from JAHBSK010000003.1 coordinate 80,621, forward strand.
AACAAGAACGTTTCCCTGAACGGTGCTGATGCTGTCCGCGTTCGCTCTTTTGTCTTTCTCAAATTCGGAACGGGCAACCTTCAGCGATTTGTGCGAGAGGTCGTAGGCGATGGTCTTTTTTACGGGATAACCCGCGTCCTGAAACCCGAGCGTCACGATGCCGGTGCCGCTTCCCGCGTCCAAAACCAGAGAGTCGGGCTTTAGGTCAAGTTTCAGCGACCTGAGGTATTTTGCCACCGATGCGCGATAGCCGTTGATCTTCAGCGCAACATTATGAACATCCGCGATGCGGTCGTAGAAACCCTGCGTATTCGTTTTACGATCCTTTTTTTTTCTGGACATCGTGTTACTTTTCCGCGATCAGCTTCATGACCATTGCCCGCATATCCGCGATCCTGCTTTGGCTTGTCCCGCTTTCGATATAGCGAACGATGCCTTTTCTGTCAATGAGAGCGGCGGTCGGCAGAGCCGTTGCTCCATATTGCCGCTGCGTTTGCTGGCCGTCCATAACGACAAAATCATACGGCAGACGGTATTTCTCCCGAAACCTTTCAAGGAACGCTATCTCATTTGGCCTATCGACCGAAAATCCCTCGGCACGGCCGTAATACCTTGTCACGCCCAGCACGACAAATCCGTCTTTTTCAAAGTCCTGCTGCCACTCGGTCAAATGCGGGAACGCGTCAAAACACGGCGTGCACCACGTTGCCCAAAAATCAAGCAATATCACTTTTCCGCGCATTGAGGCAAGCGTTCTTTCCTCGCCCGGAAACCATTTGCTGATACCCGTCAGCTCTATCGCCGGCTGGCCTATCAGCTTGTAATGTTTCTCACGATCCTTGAGTTTTGACAAAGCATAATTCTGCGGGCCTTTGCCCTTGAAAGCCTTTTCAGCATGCAGCAGGGCTGCCTGATATGTTGCCAGTGCCTGCGGTTTTCGCCCTGTCTCGAGCTGATTGAAAATGAGTTTGTCGGTGGCGTAATAATACAGATCGCCGGCGCCGATGTCCGCTCCTACGGCTCGCATATCTTCCAGAACGGCGTCCGCTTCCTTGTCCATAGAACGGTCGCGGTAAGTCTCAAAGAATAACATTCCCGCATCCAGCATTTCATCAAGTCCGCGAAGGCGTGCCGTCGGATCTGCGATCAGCGCCTTTGAGGCCTTGTATGCCCGTTCTGCAAACGGCGAGGCTTTTTCATTGTCGCCCTTTGCGACGTAGGCTTTCGCAAGTTCGACATTCATCCGCGATGTTTCGGTCAGCTTTTTTGGCTCGGACGATTCATATTTGTCCAGAAATGCCTCGGCCTCGGCAAGGTTCTTTAGCTTTGCATAGGTCACGGCCAGCAGAGAGCGGACACGCTGGACGCGTTCATCGTTTTCCTCATTGAACGCAAGGTATTTAACGAAGGTCTCGGTCGCTGCGTCAAGGTTTTCGGAGATCCAATGCAGCAAACCCAGATAATATGTGTCCTCGGCCGTCAGGCTCGAACGCGAGCCTATGATCGCCGCATACTTTGCCGCAAGCTGATTGCGTTCCGTCTCGGTTTTGGCAATGAGAGCGTCGCTGACAGGAAGTTTCCTCTGCTCGTATTCCAGATATTTAGCGCGCGTGTAGCCGCTGACCTCATCGAACATTTCCCTTGCCGTTTTTGCGGCCGCCGGATCGGCAGAAGGCGGGCCTTGCGGCGAAACACGGCGCGATTGCCCCGTCACGGGCAACGCAAAGCAAAAGGCCGCGATGATAAATAATATGAATGCTTTTGGTGTCGCCATTTTTTTTTAGCTTTGTCCCGCCGCAGCCGCCGAGAAACGCTCAGGGCTGAAAGCGGTAATGTCGATCTCTGTCTTTCCTGTCGTCGCAAGGTCGGCCAGTATCCTGCCCGTGATCGGGCTGAGCAGAATGCCGTTGCGAAAATGCCCCGTGGCGATGAATGCGTTCTTGTGTCCCGGAAATTCACCGATGACCGGAAGCCCGTCCGAGACGAACGGCCGCAAACCTGCCCAGCTTTCGTTCATTGTCGCATCTGCCAAAACAGGCGCAATTTCCTCTGCGGCTTTTCGCACGGCGGCGATCCCGTTGGGCGTCACCTCCGCCCGAAATCCGACATCCTCCATCGTCGCTCCGGCTATCACATGACGATCCGCCCTCGGGACAATATACCCGCGAGGGCTGTATATCACATGCGAAAACGAAAAATCACCCGCCGCAAAACCTATCATCTGGCCGCGTATCGGACGCGGGCCGAACGCTCCCCATTGACCGTTGTTTGGGATGAGTTCCGCCCACGCTCCGGTTGCCATGATCACGCGGTCCGCACAGAACACGTCGTTTCCCGATGCGGCCCCAATGACGACGCCATCCTCAATGACCAGCCGGTCAATAAAGGTGTTTTCCCTGATGACGACATCGTTCAATTCTGCATAACGCCGCAGAGCGGCAACCAGCTTTCTATTCTCGACCTGTCCGTCATCAGGATACAGAAGCCCTTTTCGAACATCGCCTGAAACATTTTTTTCAAGCGCCAGCACGTCCTTGCCGGAGAGCGGAACAACATTAACACCCGCCTTTTTCTGGATCGCGTATCTTTCCTCGATCTCTGCTTCGTCCTCATCAGTGAAACCGACAAACAATGTTCCCGTCAGGTCGAGTTCTATGTTCACGCCGGTTTCCGCCAGCAATTCCCCGGCAAGCGCCGGAAAAAGCCGGTTGGACGCCGAACATAATTGATGAAATTCACCGGTCCCGTTCGACTCCGCATTCGGGGCAAGCATTCCTGCGGCGGCAAAGGATGCCTCGCGGCCCAAAACGCCTTTTTCAACAATGGTGACGCGCTCGGCCCCGCGCTTTTTCAGTTCGCGGGCCGCGGTCAGGGCAATGATGCCTCCGCCTATTATCAGGACATTCATAAATCCAAAAGATTATTATAAGATAGTGTAAGCCAGTATTGAATTTATGAAACACACGATTACCTTAATTCCCGGTGACGGCATCGGGCCGGAAATAACAGCAGCCACCGTCAGAGTGCTGGAAGCGACCGGTGTCGAGATCGAATGGGAGACCCACATTTTGGGCGCTCAGGCACAGGAAAAATACGGCACGACGCTGCCGCCCGAAGCGATAGATTCGATAAAGCGGAACAAGGTCGCCCTAAAGGGGCCGATCATGACGCCTATCGGCAAAGGCTTTACGTCTGTCAATGTCGGGCTTCGCAAGGCGTTGGACCTGTATGCGAATGTCCGTCCGGTCAAGGCATTGCCGAACGTTCCCTGCCGCTATCCTGAACTTGACCTCGTCATCGTCCGCGAAAACACCGAAGGGCTTTATTCCGGCATCGAGCATATTGTCGTTCCCGGCGTGGTCGAAAGCCTGAAGGTGATAACCGAACGCGCCTCTAACCGCATCGTCAAATACGCCTTCGATTTTGCCCGTGACAACGGCCGCAAAAAGGTGACTGCCGTTCACAAGGCAAACATTATGAAGCTGTCAGACGGATTGTTCCTTCAATGCTTTGAGAATGTCGGGCAGGATTATCCCGACCTGGAAAAGGACGACAAGATCATTGACAACTGCTGTATGCAGCTTGTGATGCGGCCCGAACAGTTCGAAGTTCTGGTGATGGAAAATCTGTACGGCGACATCCTTTCCGACCTGTGCGCCGGACTGATAGGCGGACTTGGCCTGGCGCCGGGTGCGAACATCGGCGAACAGGGCGCGGTCTTTGAGGCGGTTCACGGCTCGGCTCCCGACATTGCGGGACAGGGCATCGCAAACCCGACCGCGATCTTGATGTCAGGCATTATGATGCTCCGTCACATCGGCGAGAACGCCGCCGCCGACAAAGCTGAACAAGCGATGCTTGCGGTTTTTGCGGAAGGGACTGCCCTGACCCGTGACCTCGGCGGAAATGCAAAAACATCTGAGTTTGCGACCGCGATCATTGACAAGATGAAAGCGGCAGATGCCGTTTCGGGTTAAGCCGCCTACTGGTTTTTGACGCAACGCGCAGCGGCCTGTTGTCTTCTAAAGAGGTGTCCGGCCCGTTGCCGGAGAGGACTTTCTTTTATGAAGGCTTTTTATCTATCAATATTGGTGTTCGCCATTATCGCGGGAGCAAATATGACTGTCACCGCTCAGGATGCAAAGCCGTTTACTGTCGGCGTCGGCAGTGAAGCCGACTTTTCCGGCAAACGGGTAACAAAGGTGAAGTTCCTCGAGGTCACTGAGGATTCCAGATGTCCCGAAGGTGTCGATTGCTTGTGGGCGGGCAACGCTCGCCTGAAGATCGAGCTTCATTTTTGCGACACCGAGCCGTTGACGCTGGAAATGGACACGAACGGCCCGAACAGCTCCGTGAAATTCGAAGGCGGGACTGTTTCGCTTGTCACGCTGGATCCATACCCAAAGGCCAATGTCGAGTTTGACCGCTCGGCTTACAATGCCACTCTGAAAATAGAAGAGGCGGACCAATGATCCGCCTTTCTTAATTATGTTGTCAGTCTTTTTACGGAAGGCTGATAAAATCAATGCCCGTCAGGTCGTCATCGCCCCTGATAAACCGCGTCGGTTCAACAAATTGATGTGATCTTGCCGAAGCGCTCATGACATAATCTCGCCCGGCCGGAACATCCTCAAAACGATAGTATCCAAAGGCGTTCGTCATCACGGTCCGCTGCACCTCGCCGTTCGTGTCTGTAATGGTTACGCGAACGTTCGGAATGCCGTACCCCGTCGATGAATGAACACGTCCTGATACGGTGACACCGGCGGACGTTGGCCCGACATTTGTCAGCACACCGACCTCTTCGGAATCGGCTCCGGCCCAGTCAGGCCCGGTCGCCATTATCGAAAAATAGTATCGCCAATGTGTCAGGCCGCTGATGGCGGCTTCGGTGCCGGTAACGTTGACCGATCCGGTATATACGCCCGGCGATGTGCCGTATTTGATGGTGTAGCCTGTGGCTCCGGGTACCGGGATCCATTCCAACTCCGCTGTCCCTCCGCCGCCTGAGGATGCAATGATCATCGGTGCGCCGGGCTGTTCGCCTTCGGCGATCTGCATTATTTTGGCAACGGACGGAACTCCCGCGTTGTCTATGATGAACAGCATGTAAAAGCCCGGAGGGGCGATGTTGGCATTTGCGGGTGCTTTCACATTGAGGCCGGATGGGGTCTTTGTAAATGCCACCGGCACACGGCGCTGTTCAAAATCGACCGAATGCGTGACCGATGACATACGCATCAGCACGGCCTGAGAGATGTTGTTCGGAATAGGTGTTTCCACCGTGAACTGCTCAGCATAGGCTGTCACATCAGGTGCATAGGTTATAGCCGGGCGCTCCGCCAATGCTCCCGAACCGTCCGACGAATAAAGATACGGCGGCGTGAATATCTCAAAATTCTTTTCCAAATATCCGACGCTGTGACATGTGCCGCATATCCCGCCGCCGCCGGTGAACACTCTGCCGTCCGGCAAAAGCAACGCGGTTGAGTGATATTGCCGCCTTTTTTCCGCCCGCTCCAGCACCGTCCACTGGCCTGTTGTAGGATCCCACAACTCGGCATCATAGACGTTGGTGTTCATGTTTATAAGGCTGGCACCGCTATGATTTCCGCCGGTCGCAAGTACGGTCCCGTCCGGCAGGGCAGTAAGATTGTGTTGGCGGCGGCCAAAATTCATATCAGATGCATCTGTAACCACCGGATCTCCGTTTGGATTGGCAAAGTTTATTTTCACCGCACTCTTTAATGAACCGGCGCCGCCGCTGGCAATCACCTTTCCAATGTCATACATCGCGTAAGAACCGTATGTGCGTGCATAATCGTCTCGTTGTCCGGCTGACTGACGCGATCCGGTTCCCTCTGTGTTTATGTAATGCATTTCGGAACTTGTACCCATTACCAGCGCTTTTCCGTTCGGTGCGGCCTGTATCCATGGATAGAACGGCAGGGCAAGGGTAAATCCGCTAAGCCGCCTGATCGTCCCCTGTGTTGTATAAACTTCGTGCCTCGATGATCCTCCGTTGGTGGAGTTGCCCGCAGTTATCAGCATTTCCCCATTCGCCAACGGTGTCACAGACGGATACCAGCGGGTAAAATTCATCATCGGGCCAAGTGACCATATATTCGTCAGCGGGTCAAATATATGTATCGTATTGGTCCCATTAAGGCTGCTGTTCAGATTTCCGCCCGCAAGAAACGCACGTCCGTCAGGCAAATGAGCATGTCCGGCACAAAACATATTGTAGCCGGTAGTGTTGTTGTCAATGTTCGAGACGAGGTTGGTTGACGGATCCCATATAGAAGCTCTCGTCCAATTATGCTGCGGGGTCGGATAGCTCTCAGCCGGATTGTCCCCGACAGAATCCCACATGAGAACCGTGCCGTTGATCTGCAGCATCACATGGATCGGGACCAGCGGCAATGCGAATGGCGGCGACCACGAGCCGGTAAGATGGCCGTCCGTCACCATCAACTTTTGATGGGCAAGTCCTGAAAGTGCAAGGTTTTCGCGGTTGTCAAAATTTTTATAATGACGCTGAAGTTCTATGTTCAATTCGTCAAAACCGGGAAACCCGAAATCGGTCTGCCAATGTTCATTGACATCAGAGTCTCTCGATTGCCCGCTGCCGGTTTTCGGGACATCATGGGCCGAAACAGGTATCGCAGTATTTACAAGAACCGCGAAGATCAGAACAAAGACTGTAAGAGTGGGCACGTATTTACAAAACACCTTCTATTTCTCCTTGGGCTTGGGGGTGCCAAGTGATCTTTGACCGCACCGGCAATATCGGACGGTATCCATATTTAGTGCATTGGATATACTACACCAAATTTGGCCTATTTAAACATTAAATTCGACAAAAGTTCCAGAAAATATGACGAGATCAGGAAGCTGTTTTGCCGCAAAATATGAGGTCGTGAACACACTTGTGCGTGTTCAGCGAACCGGAAGCGTTAAATAAAGAAGTGAAAGGAGAAGGAGGAAATATGGCACCAGAACGGCGGCTCCGGGATAATCTTTGGCCACTCTCTGTCCAAAAAATAGAGCGGTCAGGCTGGCACAGCCTAAAATTGCCGAATAAAAGATGACCGATGTCGATCCGGTCAGGATAAGATAAGGAATACCGACAGCGGCAAGTATTCCGGTCATTACCTCCATCAGTGTAATGACCGGAAGCATCAATGGAACCGTCCCGTTCAGGATCGACTTGGAAAAATGGCCCGTCAGCCATTCAAGATTTCCCTTCCAATCAAATACCTTGTCCAAACCTGACTGAATAAAAAGTATGACGACAAATAACGCCGCGAACAGAACAGGAAGGTTCTTGATAATTTCGTCAGTCAGCATAATTGCCCTTTCTATTTGCGGGAGCGTTTTTGCATCAGGGCCTCGATCTCTTCAGGATCTTTTGGCGCTTTGTCCGTCAAATTAATATTGCCGTCCTCAGTAACGATCACATCGTCTTCTATCCTAATGCCGATGCCGCGGTATTTTGCCGGAGCCGTCTTGTCATTGGCCGGAATATACAGGCCGGGTTCGACCGTCAATGCCATTCCGGGAGCAAAAGGCCGCGAGTTTTTGGCGGCCTGATCGGTGAAATAACGGCCCGCGTCGTGAACATCCAAACCGATAAAGTGGCCGACGCCGTGCATATAATATTTCAGATATGCCTTTTTCTTTATCAGCTCTTCTGTCTTGCCTTTCAGGAGGCCAAGCTTCAACATTCCCTCGGTCAAAAGCTCGATGGACAGGTCCTGACGGCTCTTTACGGTGTTGCCCGGCCGCGTGTGTTCGGTGCATTTCAGCAGCACGTCCAGAACAATATCGTAAACTTCTCGCTGTGCCTGTGTGAATTTGCCGTTCACGGGAAATGTCCGCGTAATGTCGCCCGCATAGCCCTGATATTCGGCTCCGGCGTCGATCAGAACAAGGTCGCCGTCCTTTAGCTCGGCGTTGTTCTCAACGTAATGAAGAATTGTGGCATTGTCGCCGCCGCCGATGATCGAGTTATACGAAACGCCGCTTGCGCCTTTGTCCTTCATATAGGCTTCCATCAGCGATTCGACCTGTGCCTCGTTCATTCCCGGCCTGACCTTTTTCATCGCAAGGATGTGCGCCTCGGCGGAGATGTTTCCGGCGATCTTCATTAGTTCGACATCGGCGGCGGTCTTGTGCAGACGCATATCACCTGTGATGATCGTCGGGTCGATGATCGTATGCGGCGGATAAGGCGTTTTCAGGCGGCGAACACGCTGGCCCGAAAGGTATTTCAATATCTCCTGATCAAGCGCCGAATCAACGGCAAAGCGGTAATAAAGCCTGTCGCGGCCATTGAGCAGTTTGGGCAGGTCTTTGGCAAATTTTTCAATGGACAGAGCCTTGCTCGCCTTGAATTTTTTCACTGCTCCCTCAACACCCGCACGCCGCCCGAACCACGTTTCCATCAGCGGATCGCGCGGACGTACATAAAGCGTGTAAGGCGCCTTTTTATTCTGCGGATCGATCACCGCAATGGCATCCGGCTCAGGAAATCCGGTCAGATACCAAAAATCGGAATCCTGTCGGAATTTGAACTCCGTGTCATAGCTCCGAGTCACCTCATGAGCCGCCGGAATGATGGCAATGGAATTTTCTTCCATCTGTTCAATGAATCTTTTTAATTGCGGTCGCATATGATGCGATTCTAACTCAAAGTGGCAAAAAATCAGAACCGGGAGCGATAGCGACCGGGTTCTTTTACACTATTTACATAGCAGAATTCACAACGTTCAGATTTTCATTCGGTCAAATTCGTGCTATTCGTGTAATTCGTGGCAAAAGAATGGAATTGCGTATTACAGAGATATTCTTATCGATCCAGGGCGAATCGTCCCATGCCGGGCGTCCGTGTGCTTTTGTGCGGCTGACGGGTTGCCCGATGCGTTGCGTCTGGTGCGACAGCGAATACACTTTTACGGGCGGTGAAAAGATGCCGTTCGAGGACATCTTTGCAAAGCTTGAGGAGTTTGGCTGTGATCTGGTCGAGGTAACGGGCGGCGAACCGCTGGCGCAAAAGAACGTCTTTCCTTTTATCATACAGCTCTGCGACAGAGGTTATGAGGTATTGATAGAGACCGGCGGATATATGTCAACCGAACCGGTCGATGAACGTGCAAGTATTATTCTGGACGTAAAATGTCCGGCGTCAGGCGAGGCCGAACGAAATCATTGGCCGAATCTGGAACGTTTGAGGCCGGAAAAAGACGAGGTGAAATTCGTTATAGCCGACATGGCAGATTGGGATTTTGCCAAAACCGTCATCACTGACTATCATTTGGAAAACCGCGCAAAAGAGGTGCTGATCTCTCCCGTTTTTGGGATGGCGGACATGATACCGCTGGCCGAAGCGGTCGCATCGTCAGGACTGAAGGTGCGGTTCAATCTGCAACTGCATAAATATATTTGGGGGCCGAATGTCCACGGAGTTTAAGATATGAAAATGAAGATTTTTTCTTTTTTGACGATCATCCTTTTTGCCGTTTCCTCTTTCGCCCAAAAGGCGCCGGAGGCGAACACTCTGGATCAAAAGGTCAAAGCCGCGATAGAAGGCTTTGACGGCATGGTCTGGGTCTATGCAAAAAATCTGGACAGCGGCGAGGAATATTCCTATCGCGGCGACGAGCAGGTCCGCACAGCCAGCACCATCAAAACTCCGATAATGGCGGAAACATTTCGTCAGGTCGCCGAGGGCAAGCTGACATGGGAAGACCAGCTTGAGGTAACGGCACAGAACAAGGCGGGGGGTTCCGGCATTTTGCGCGAGTTCTCGCCCGGTTCAAAGGTCGATCTGAAAACTGCCGTTATTCTGATGATCGTCCTTTCTGACAACACGGCGACAAATCTTGTTCTGGATAAAGTAACGTCAGACGCGGTCAACGAATACATGGGCAAGCTCGGCCTTAAGGACACGCTCTCCATGCGGAAGATCGGCGGCGGCGGTGATTCAAAAGCCTGGCTGAACGACAACCGCAATCGCCTGTTCGGGCTTGGACGTTCATCGCCAAAGGATATGGTACGGCTGATGGAAATGCTGGAAAAAGGCGAGGTCGTTTCAAAAGAAGCGTCAAACGAAATGCTCGCCATTCTCAAGCGTCAGCAATACAAGGACGGCATCGGGCGCGCCGTTTCTGACACGATGCAGGTCGCGTCAAAATCAGGTTCGCTTGACCGGCTCCGCAGCGATGCCGGCATCGTCTATACACGCCGCGGCCGCATCGCCATGGCGATCACCACCGACGACATGCCCGTCACCGGCTATAATCAGGAAAATCCCGGCCTGCACATGATCTGGAAACTCTCGCAGATACTGCAGGACGGGCTGGCAAAATAGCTGCCCCGGTCAGATCTCGACATGATATAAAAATGGCCGCTTACTGTTTTTTCAATGTTTAGGAGAACTCCTTATATGTTCAGAAAAACTATTCTTGTATTTATCTTCGCATTTTGCGCTATCGCTATTGCTGCCCAAACTTCTGATGACGAGACAAAGGTTCTGGACGCAAAAATTAAAAATGCGATAAAAGGCTTTAAAGGTGATGTCTGGGTCTGTGCAAAAAATCTGGATACAGGCAAAGACTACGCCTTGCGGGCAGATGAACAGGTTCGCACAGCCAGCACCATCAAGCTGCCGATAATGGCCGAGGTTTACCGTCAGGTCGAAGCCGGAAAATTCAAATGGGATCACAAATTGACCATTCCGGCCTTTGATCCCGGCGGCGGTTCCGGTGTTCTGAAAGAATTTACGCCCGGGATAAATATAGACCTGAAAACGGCTGTCATCATGATGACCGTTGTTTCGGATAATCTGGCGACAAACTTAATTATTGAGACAATAACGGCGGACGCTGTCAATAAATTCATGGCCGAATTGGGCCTGAAAGATACGCTGTCCATGCGAAAGGTCGGCGGTTACGAATCCGGCGGTTTGTCAACGGCACTGAAAGAAGATGACAGCCTGCGCCGCTTCGGACTCGGGCGTTCTTCGCCCCGCGATATGGTCAAATTGCTTGAGCTTTTAGAGAACGGCAAGGTCGTGTCAAAAGAAGCCTCAGCGGAAATGATAGCCATCTTGAAACGCCAGCAATATAAAACAGGTTTAGGGCGCAATGCGGCATCCGGCGTGCAGGTCGCGTCAAAATCCGGCTGGCTCGATCGGCTCCGCAGCGACGTCGGAATTCTCTACACACCCGGCGGCCGCATCGCCATGGCAATAACCGTTGACAACATGGAAACCGCCAACAGCAACATAGATAACCCCGGCATTCAGCTTGTCTGGAAATTGTCGGAGATATTGCAGGAAGCGTTGTCTAAATGACGACAGCCGCTCGGGACAAACACGAGATCGAGCTTACGCTGTATCGCGGTTTGAACGGCACAAATCCCAGCGCATTTCGCATTGATGCGGATGGCTTGTCTGTTTTTGAAAGGCCGCTCGATGGGTACAGATTCAACCTGACGTTTCAAGCTATTTATACCGGAGATAAAACGCCGGGGATCATCGCAGAACTCACCCACCCAATGCTGTCCGGCGGTGTTGCCGAATTTACACCTGAGTTCGGCGAAGGGCATTGGTCGATAAGGTTTCCCGGGCTTGAAATCACGGAGAGCAGGAATTTGTTGTCAAAATACGCAAAATCTATGCTTAAATAATAATGTTATGTTCACGGACGCCGACAAGATCACGAGATTAAAAAAATTGATGGATTCGAGCAACGGAGCCATGGAGTATGAGGCGGTTGGGCTTGCGCTCCTGATAGAAGATGAAGAAGACCGCAGCCTGTATTTGCTGGAGCTGGCTCGCACCTTTATTAAAAGAGGTGATTGGCAGCGGGCGCATGGCCTCGCCGAGTTAATGCCCGAATCTTATGAAAAGGCAGAAGTTCTATGCAGTATTGCCGAACTTCTTGCAGCGACGGGACATGTTGAAAAAGCCCTGTCGGTTTTCACCGAAGCTGAGGAAGCATCGGTTTTATCACGACTCGCCGCTTGGCAACAGGCAGAGCTTCTGAATCATATTGCCGGGTCGCTGAACAAGATGAGCGCCACGGTGCGTGCGGCTGATGTGCGCCGGCGTGCGGCGAATATTGCCATCAGCGGACAAAATTCTTCCAGCGAACAGGAAAGGCTTGATTCGGCAAGCGTACTGGCGGAAATAGTTGAGAATCTTGCTGCCGAGGAGAAGATAACCGAAGCTCTTGCCTATGCAGAAAACATATCCAGCGTTCCAAAACGCGAATACGTAAAACAGCGAATAGCGGAATACGCCGCGAATATCAAGAGAGTTGCATAAGTGTCAGCGTCCCGAAACATCCTGTCGGTTTGTCTCGTGTCGGGCGGCATGGATTCGTGTGTTTCTGCGGCTACTGCAGCCAATGAAAATAACGAGTTGGCATTGCTGCATATTTCCTACGGCCAGTTGACCGAAGCGCGCGAACGCAAGGCTTTCATCGACATTGCGGACCATTACGGCGTTGAAAAACGTCTTGATGTTTCCATTGAATATCTGGCAAAGATCGGCGGTTCTTCTTTGACGGACAAGGCGATGGCTGTGACCGATGCCGATCTCGAATCAAAAGAGATACCCACAAGTTATGTCCCGTTTCGCAATGCGAATATGCTGGCGATAGCGGTTAGCTGGGCGGAGGTGATCGGAGCAACGAGCATTTACATCGGCGCGGTCGCCGAAGATTCGAGCGGTTATCCCGATTGCCGTCCCGAATTTTACGCCGCATTCCAACAGACAATAAATACGGGCACAAAACCCGACACAAACATCGAAATGCGCACGCCGATCATTCATCTCACTAAAGCCGAGATCGTCAAAAAAGGAGTGGAATTGAACGCACCGCTGCACCTGACTTGGTCTTGCTATCGCAACGAAGACCTCGCCTGCGGAACTTGCGATTCGTGCGCTCTTCGTCTGCGTGGATTTGAACAGGCCGGCATCAAAGACCCAATTCACTATGAAGCATCATGATGCTTTTTCATGTTAAGCGCAAATGAAGATGTCCGGTTTTATTAGCACATTAGATGTCCGCTTTTGGTTTTTTTCTTTTTATATTTTCTTAAGTTAGATAGCCGCAGAAGCTGTGGGAATGTGGGAAAGTCGGCTTTGCGACTTTTCCAAGCGATTGAGGGAATGTGGGAAATCGTTTTTTGATTTTCCACATTTCCTCATGAGCGGCATTTCCACAGCTTTCTTAACTTTCTCAGCTTTCTCTTTCGCTATTTTCATTTTCTGTTTTTTCAGTGTCTGGCCGTCGGGGGCAAAGCGTCCGATCTCGTGCGGCCCGAAGCCGATGCTTATCGTGTCGTCGAGGTGTCGATGCACCGTCACCTGGCAGCCTTCCATCGAGCCGCGCCACGACTGCTTTTCGATCTGCAGGATCATTCCCTTGTAGCTGACCGTGTTGTCGCGGTTGACGGTCCGCTCCGTATGGATCGAGAAGACCCGGTCGAGGTCGTCTCTCGTGCACGGCACAAACGCCGACACTTCCGGCTCGGACGCACTCACGGTAAATCTTCGGTTGAACTCCCCGATATAGCTCTGTTTCAAAAATCGGTTCGCTTCTTCGACCGTCGTTATCCCTTTAAGCCGCAGCTCCTGCGGCAGTCTCCCCTGCCATGTCCGAAAACTCCTCTCGCTTCTTCCTCTGGCCTGCGGAGAATATGCCGCGATCATCCTTATGCCCAGTTCTCTCAAAGCTCGCCCGAACTGCGTCAAAGCCTGCTTATCCACAGGCTCTCCCGCCTTTGGCGTTGTCCAAAAATGACTCCCGCGATCAGAATACAGGGTGCAGAACACTCCCTGCTTTTCTATCACTTCCCGTATCGCCGCCATGCACGTTGCCGTCGATTCCTCATCCACAAGCTGTGCGTAATAGATCTCGCTCGTCGCGTCGTCCATCACCACGATCAGATCATACCGCCGCCCGTCCCCGGCCAGCCATCTATGCTCCGATCCATCGATATGCAGCATCATCCCTCGCACTGCCTTCCGCTCCCGCCTCTTCCGGTGCTTCTTTCGCGGCCGCTTTTTCGCCACCAGCCCCGACTCCTGCAGCAGATTCCTTACCCACGTGTAGCTGATCGTCATCGAATGCTCTTCCTCTAGCTTCTCGTGAAAATGCCGCACGTTGAAGTCATAATACTGCTCCCGATACAGCCGCAGCACTTCCTCCACCACCTCCACCGCTATCCGTCTCGGACTCACCTTCCCCATCCGCCCGTCAAACAGCCCCTCAAACCCATACTCCTCATATTTCTCCCGCAACCGCCTCAAGTGCCTCGCACTATACCCCAATATCTCCGCTGCCTCGATCCAACTGATCTTCTTCGCATACGCCCTCAATATTATTTCCTGTCGTTTCATCGCCCGCTCCACCGCGGCCTTTTTGTAGAGTCTCGTCATTCTCCGATTCTCTACCACCGCTCGCTTACCGGACATCTAACTTGCGCTTCTCACCGGACATATTATGTGCTAACTACAATCATGATGCTTTTTCATAGACATCATTACATCATTCTGATATGATCGAGGCATGAGGACGACAATTACATTGGACGATGATGTGATCGCGAAGATTCGCGAAAAGATGAGAAGCGATGACGGCAAAACTTTCAAGGAAGCCGTAAATGAGACTCTTCGTCACGGTTTGCTGTTTGAAGATGAACGGCGCAAAAAACCTCGCAAACCGTTTAAGGTAAAGGCAAAAAATCTAGGAGTTTATCCTCATCTTAATTACGACGACATCGGGGCATTATTAGAAGAAATTGAGGGGCCGTTCCATAAATGATCCTGACAGATATAAATCTCCTGGTCTATGCCTATAACACAAAGGATGAAAGATTCCCGATAGCACGTGAGTGGTTCGAGGAGCTAATGAATGGCTCTGATACTGCTTGTTTTTGTTGGGAAACTATAAATGGTTTTATTCGCATTTCGACCAATAAACATGCCATGCCAAATCCTTTTTCTCTTCGGGAATCATTTGACATTGTTAGGGAATGGCTTGATTCTGAGAATGCTCTTTTTCTTAAACCATCACTCAACCATTTTGATCAACTCAGAAAGACGAGCTCCAGCGCGAACGCGATAGGTAAACTCTATTCAGATGCGATACTCGCTGCTTATGCAATTTCCAGCAATGCCACGATCGCATCAACTGACAGAAATTTCAGGCTGTTTGACGGGTTAAAGCTCATTAACCCGTTGGAGAAATAGAGATCAGTCTAAAACCTTATCAACATTATCAAGAATAAAAGCCTTGTGTTCGACTCGGAGGTCCTTAAAATCTTTGTTCATGGTAACCGCCCTTCCGGTCAGGGTTTTATTGGAAGAGTCATTTGATTCTTTTGCTCTTTCTGCTTTTATTCTGTCAGAATATTCAAAAACTATTGTCCAGCCTTTCTTGCTGTCTGACCTGCCAAACACCACACCGTAAGCCCCGGGGTTCAAAGTGTCGTGCCTAAGCTCTAACATTTCGTCGACATTTCCTGAGAACTCAACCGTTTCAAAAGACAGGTTCTCGCGGTCGGCTTCGGCTTTTGTATAACCGTTACGAGCGATGTGTTCTTCCGCCAAACGAACGGCTTTCTGCTCCGGGGTTTCGAATCGGTAAGTGATCTTTTGATCTGATGCCTGATTGGAACGTGCCAACTGATCGGTGACGATTTTGTCACTCGCGTCAACCAAAGAGGATGCCGCAAGAACCGACAAGAACAAACTTAGAATGAAAAGTTTTATATTTGACATAACGACATCCGTATTTTTAAAAGGCTATAGACAAAAGATCCTATTGGCTATTTTGAGGACAGAACTAAACAAATACCATTTAAATTAGGTATTGTCATTATTTTCCATTCTCACTTTTTCTTGTCTGAGCCGGTCAATTCTTGCTTCAAGCTCATCTATCTCGGCATCTATTTGTTCAAGCGTGCGGTCGGTGCGGCTCAGTTTATGAAGAACGGGTGTTGCGACCGTCACGGACGCGATCAGTATCGAAAGAACCGCTATTATCCTGGTGACCGTATCGCTGTCGCTCTGAGGCTCGAACCACATCAGGTAAAGGATGATGGCCGTCAGCGTCCAGACACATATATGTGCGGCCGTAAGTGTCCACGCAAATCTGCGGTCGAGCCGTGCAAGAGAAAGCAGCGACAGATGTGAGCATGAAACAGCCAGCAGCATCGCGGTCGATGCCGCCTTGACGAAAACGGTCGAATCGTCCCCAACGTCCCAAATGATCAGCAGAGTCATTACGGCGGCGATGACCGTTATCACGATGCCCGCCATTGGCAGCAGGCGTCCGCGGCCTGTTTCAAAAAAGGCTCCGCAAGCCAGGCCGAGAATGCTGGTAGCAGTGACCGTCAGGGTCGTCATCAGGACACGCACCTCAAAACTGCCGAAATCGCCAAAAAGAACAACGCCGATGCCAATGACGGCGCTCAGCGCAACTGAAACCAAAAGAGGATAAAGAAAAAGGCGCTTTAGGTTCATTGTCGTTTTTCTCCCGGCAGAGCGGATATGAATTGTCTGAGCAAACGATCCGAAAAGTCAAACGGACAAGCCGGCCCTGTCGATCTTCAGGCCGTTGAGATCGCCGAGGGCGACGAAGGCAATGTTTTCACTTGTGAAAAATTCCAGAGCTAATGTCCGAACGTCATCCGCGGTGACGGCTTCGATATTTGAAAGCGTCTCTATCACAGGGATGTGGC
This sequence comes from Acidobacteriota bacterium, assembly GCA_019639175.1. Classification (GTDB taxonomy): domain Bacteria; phylum Acidobacteriota; class Blastocatellia; order Pyrinomonadales; family Pyrinomonadaceae; genus OLB17. Next base: position 97,379 of record JAHBSK010000003.1, read on the forward strand.
GGCTGTGGATCAGTTCAGAATTTGCCAGCGAGGCCGCACGTGATGCCGTGTCCTCAAGCCCGAGCAGGATCGCGGCAACGGATTGATCTTTGGCAAGCTGGAGTTCTTCTTCCGTAACGCCATTGCTGACAACGGCCCGCATCTCATCAAGCACGATGTCAACGACCTCACGCGTCGCCTCAGGCGAGGTTCCCGCAAAGACCGAGAATACGCCTGCGTCCTGAAACATTATTGCCGAAGCGCCGACGCTGTACGCCAGCCCTCGTTCCTCGCGAACCTTTTGCCACAAACGGCTGGACGTTCCGCCGCCGATGATGTTCGCCAACAGGTCGGCGGCATAACGCCGATCATCAGGGGCGGTGATAAAAGGCGTCGCCAGCATAAGATGGGCCTGTTCGAGTCCGCGTTTTTGTTCTATATGTATTGGAGCGGAATATTGGGGAGCCGAAGGAACCGCAAGCTGTCCCGTCGAACCGTTTGCAGGAAGAGAATTGCACAATTCGACCAGACGGTCGTGATCGACATTTCCGGCGGCCGCTACGACCAGCCGCGAAACGTCAAATGCCTGTGCGTGGTAGCGGCGCGTCGTTTCGGCATCAAAGCTGCGAACCGTTTCCGGTGTTCCGGCTATCGAAAGCCCAAACGGATGGCCTTTGAAAAATTCGCGATGAAAGATCTCTCCCAGCAGCTCTTCTGGCGAATCTTCGGTCATCTTTATTTCTTCAATGATGACACGCTGTTCGCTTTCGAGGTCGGCTTTGTCAAAACGCGGACGGAACAGCATGTCCGAAAGCAGATCGAACGCCGCTTCGAACCGGTCGTCTATCACCTTGATGACAAAACCCGTTTCCTCATGGGTCGTAAAAGCGTCGAGGTTGCCGCCGAGGCGGTCCTGCTCCGTGGCAATGTCCATTGCCGAACGCCGCTCCGTTCCCTTAAAAACACAGTGTTCGATGAAATGCGTAATGCCGTTCAGTTCATCAGGCTCGTGCCTTGAACCCGAACGAAAAAAGAACCCCAGCGTCGCCGAACGCACCTCGGACATCCTGTCCGTCAACACCACAAGCCCGTTCTCAAACCGCGTTTCTCTGATACTTCCTTTCATCTCCAGCAAAAGGATAGAGACTAGCACGCCCGCCGAAAAAAGAGAACTGAATATGACAAGAGGCGATCAGGGGTTGGTCGAATACAAAACGCAAATATAGAATAATGTTGATCCCAAACGCTCGATTTCATCATGCATGACGCATTCAAGGGTTAAAAACACCAACTGCCTTTTATGATCGGAACATCGGCACTTTGTAAGCCCATCTCACGATATTTTTCTTTCATGCCAATAGACTGTTGGTTAGTCAATTTGTGTAAAACTAACTCGATTCCGTTTACCAACTTTGGCGGTTTAGTGACATCTGACATCGTATAAATGTGCAATTCTTCCCCATTGAATTTATAAAAAGGGTGTGGGCCGATTGAGTGAAAAATAAGCGAAGTTTGCGGGTCTGGTTTTGAACAATAATTACTGTCTTTAGAAAGAGATAAGGAATCATAATTCATCCCGCGCACCTCACGCCGGAAATACAGCTTTTTGCCTGACGGACTCTCGATCATCAACAGGCCGTAACCGGTAGAGGAACAACTTATCAGAAAACAAAGTGGGAGCAACAATAATAAATTCCGTAAATATCTCATTTTCTCTTTTTGAGATGGTCTAATAAAATAACACACAAAAGTCTCAAATAATGGGTAGTTATCAAGAAATATGATAAAGAAAGGCCGGTTGTAGAAAGCAGGCAAAAAACACTTAGAGCGGCAAACCGCGCCGGACTCTGTCCCATTTCTGCCAGCGTTCGGGAACAGGCTTACCGCCGTTTTTTTCCCGAGCTTCCAAAAATTGAAAATATTGATCCTGGAGATGAAACAGCATCTCGATCTTCTTTTCTGGCGAAAGCGACCTCAAATAGTCGCGCGAGGCCGCTTTTCGACTTTTTAGGTCGGTAAGTATTTCGTTTTGCCTATTCCTCTTCATCAATAGCTTTATGGAGTCACATCTTTGTTCTCCTGTATTTATGCGTTACGGGCCTGCGGCGGCCGATGCCGATGGCGTTCTTTGAGATGATGAGCGTTGGCGGCAGTTGGCGGCGTTTGAACTCGTTCGCGGGATGCTCGACCTTGTTGAGGATGGAATAAACAAGCTCGGCGTCATTGCCGGCGGCGACGATCTCGGCGGGCGATGCCTTTTGTTCAAAATACATCTTCAAGACCGGGTCCATCAGTTCATAAGGCGGCAGGCTGTCCTGGTCGAACTGGTTCGGGGCAAGTTCCGCCGAAGGTTTTTTGTCGATTATCGCGTTCGGTATCACCTCGCGTCCGGCGGCAGTATTTATATACCGCGAAAGCGCCCAGACCTCTGTTTTCAACACGTCGCCAAGCACCGCAAGGCCGCCGTTGGTGTCGCCGTAAAGCGTGCAGTAACCGACCGCAAGTTCGCTTTTATTGCCGGTGGAAAGCAATAGGCGGCCTTCGGCATTTGAGATCGCCATCAGGATAACGCCGCGGATGCGCGACTGTATATTTTCCGCCGCAAGGCTTTCGCCGCCGCGTGTCGGCTTGTCCAATTCAAGCTGTTTTACCAAAACCTCAAAGGCATCCGAAATCGGTTCGATGCGGCCTTCGCAGCCGAGATTTTTTATCAATTCTTGCGAATCCTTAACGCTGCCCTCTGACGAAAACGGCGACGGCATCATCACGCACAAAAGATTTTCCGGGCCAAGAGCTTCGGCGGCCAACGCTGCGACAAGGCCTGAATCGATACCGCCTGACAATCCCAAAACCGCTTTTTGAAAACCGTTCTTCGCCGCATAATCGCGAATACCGAGTACAAGGGCATGCTTTATAGCCGCAAATTCGTCACCGCCGATGCCGCGAGCATCGGGCTTGCGGCAATCTATCTCGACCGTCTCGACAAATTCCTCAAACGCCGCCGCCTGCAAAATAATATCGCCTTCGCTGTCAGCGATCAGGCTTGCTCCGTCAAAGATGATGCCGTCATTGCCGCCGACAAGATTTACAAAAACTATCGGGACACGGTTTGCCTTTGCTCGATGCGCGACCATGTCGCACCGCAGCCTGATCTTGCCTTTGTTGTAGGGCGATGCGTTGAGCGCGACTATCAGTTCGGCTCCGCGTTCGATAACGACATCAGTCGGGTCTTTGTCATAAAGCCGCTCGCGCCAAAACGTCTTGTCGTTCCAAAAATCTTCACAAACGACAACGCCGAGTTTGTGTTTCGCTCCCGACCTGTCAGTTACCTCAACTATGCCGTTCGGATCCGATTCCGGTTCAAAATATCGCGGATCGTCAAAAACGTCGTATTCGGGCAAGAGGGTTTTGTCGATAAAAGTAACGAGGTTTCCGTTGCTGATGACCGCCGCCGAATTGAAAAGCCGTTTGCCGTCCCGTTCGGTGTTCGGCCGTATCGTCCCGACAATGGCAGTGATGCCTTCGGTTTCCGGGATGATCTTTTCAAGCGGCTCAAGCGAACTGTTGATGATGTCTGCGTCCTGAAACCAGTCCTGCGACGTGTAGCCGTGTATCGCAACCTCCGGAAACACGACCAGATCGGAACCGTCCGCCTTTGCCTTTTTAATGGCGTCAACGATCTTCCTGACATTGCCGTCAATGTCGCCGTTGGTAGTGTTTATCTGAGCTATTGTTACCCGCATAAATAGATCTTACCGCAGAGACACAGAGACGCGGAGAAATGAAAAAAATATGCCGATGATGAACACAGATTATCTTTTGCTATTTTGTTATGATCCACGTTGTCCCCATTTATCTGCTGTTAATGCTATCTTTGCGTCTCTGCGTCTTGGCGGTTGTCACTTTTCTTCACCATCGTCAGCCGGTTGCCGCGTTCGTTATAGGCGACCTCGTCCATGATGTTATAGATGAACAGGACACCGCGGCCTGAGGTTTTGAAAAGGTTTTCCGGATCGAGCGGGTCAGGGATTGCGTTTACGTCAAAGCCTTCGCCCTCGTCCTCGATGGTAAAGCGGGCTTCATTCTTTGATATTTCGGCGGCAATGCGGACAAGCTTTTGCGCGTCAAATTTGTTGCCGTGTTTTACGGCGTTCACAAAAGCTTCGTCAAGGGCGATAAAAAGATTGGACTGTTCGGGTTTTATCACCCCGAGCTTTTCCACGCGCTTTATCAGATATTCGAGGACGATGTGCATCAGCGAGATAGCGCTCGGCAGCTCAAATTCGATGCTTTCACGCATATCCCTGACCGTTTCGTAGGTATCTACGTACCTGATCTTGTAATCAAGCACGGTCGCCACAAGGTTTTTCAGCTCTTCTTCGTCAAAATCGTCTCTGCGAAAATTTGCCGCGCATATCTTAAAGGCCTTCAACTGGTCTGATCCCGAAAAATATGCGGTTTGCGGCAAACATACCGGGCCTTCCTCATCATCGCCGCAATCAGACAGGTTCTCGATATTCAGGTCGGTTATGACCACATCATAGGTGTCTATTCCGTCCAGGGCCAGAGCCTCCTGCCGGGTCTCGACCGCCTTCACCTCATGCCCTTCGTGCGTAAAGACCTCGGCCAAAGAAGATGCCAGGTCGTCGTGGTCGTCAATGATCAGTATCCGTCGCTGCATTATGCCCTTTTACCGCTAAATATAAGAACGAAATAATCGTAACCGTTGTTGCAAATGATACCTTAACTTGTTACTTATTTTCTATCCGTGTCCGACCAAATTAACAAAGCCTTTTCTTTTGCTCCGCTGGACAAATACACATTTGCCCAGCGAATGACCATTCGGCTTGCCGCGTGGGCGTTTTACTGGAGCATCAGAATAATAGGCTCGACCGTCAGGTTTGATTCTGAGGGCCTTGAAAATTTTGACAATATCCGGGCATCGGGCAAACTGCCTGTTTATGCCTTTTGGCACGACCGCATTATCGGCAGCGCATATTATTTTCGCCATCGCAAGATAGTCGTTCTCACCTCGCAAAGCTATGACAGCGAATATACTTCGCGGTGCATTCAGCGGCTCGGTTTCGGCGTTGTCCGCGGTTCATCGACACGCGGCGGCGTTCAGGCCCTTGTCGGCATGATACGCCTGATGCGCGAAGGTTTTGAAATGGCGTTCACCGTTGACGGGCCAAAAGGCCCGCGATACGAAGCCAAACCCGGCCCTGTTCTGCTTGCAAAAAAATCTGGAAACCCGATGGCTCCTTTTCTAGTCGAATTTGAAAAAAGCTGGAAGCTGAAAAGCTGGGACAAGCTGCAAATACCCAAACCCTTTACAAAGGGCCTGGTGATGGCGTCAGAACCGATCCCGGTGCCGTCCGATCTGGACGACGTTCAGCTTGAGGAAAAGCAGCTCGAACTCCAAAAGGCTCTGGACAAACTGGTCGCGCGAGGCGAGGAATGGAGACTCAAGCAACGTTAAACCAAGATTCAGCGTTAGAGGACCCCTAAGTTCAAAACGCAGCAGACCAGGCCGATCTGTTTTGGTTTCTAACAGTTAACAGTTGGTCAGTTTTCAGTTGTCAGTTGAAAAAAACTAATAACTGTAAACTACGTAACTATTTGGTGTTAGATCGGTTCAGGCTTTTGCCGTGGTGTTTCTAATGCGGAATCCGGGTTAGATCTCTGAAATAACATTCTTCTCTTCAGTAGAATAGGCCGCCGCGAACATCACAACGTAGGCGATCCAGACAAGGTCGGCAAGCAGCAGATGCCCAAGCTGCATAACTATCGGAGCAAGCATCAAAAGCGTCGCGGCACCGAAAACGACCTGAACAATGATAAGAATTGAAAGAACATTCGACCAACGCACGACCGCTGTGTTGCCTTCGGCAAATTTACGCACCCATCCGGCAATGAAAATAAGAAAAACAGATAATAATACTGAAAGAATGGGATGAATTATTCTAAGGCGAAGCAAAATATGAGAATCAGGGTCAAAATCTTTCGCGATGCCTTCTGCAATGGTTTCCGAAGGAAAAAGCATATTCGTAAGCGCCGCCATCGAGCCGCTGATGCCCGTGATGAAGATTGCCGCAACGCCAAGCAGCATCAGCCACTTAAGCTTTCCGCTATTTACCTTTAAGAACTCTCTGCCGCCCGCATACCACGCCGTCAGTGTCAGGAACGCGACCAGAATGAACGTATTTATCAGGTGGCCTGCCGTCCAATATGGCCGCGTCGGTGTCCAGTTTCCGGCTGTGTTCCCGGTCAGCACCAACCCGCCGCCGATAGCACCCTCGACAATGATAAAAACCAGCGAAAGCACTGCCAGTTTTCTGACAATGCTTCCCTTTTGAAAAGCCCTGAATGCCCAGATGACCAGCCCGACGACAACAATGCCGGCTATCGCGGTCGTGACACGGTGCGAAAATTCGATAACGGTCTTTAGCTCCGGTGCGGACGGTATCGCCTCGCCCTGACATGTCAGCCAATGCTGGCCGCAGCCGTCGCCGGAATGAGACGCCCGCAAAAAAACGCCCCACAAAATGACGATGACGTTATAGACAACGGTAAAGACGGCGTAGCGGTAAAATACTTTTCCGCCCGATGATATTTGTTTCTCAAGCTTTTCGCCCATCTGTTGCCGTTAGCCCCGGTTGCATTGCTAGAATATATTAAAGAATATCACCTGTGAGGCAGGCTTAAAAACTCTCGCATATTAGCCGCACTTTCATATTGGGTGAGTGTTTTTGCTAATGTGATCTGCGGTGGCCGCGAATGAAGAATGAACGCATCGACATCCTGATGGTCAATAGAGGTTTTGCCGAATCGCGCACCAAGGCGCAGGCAATGATAATGTCAGGTGTCGTATTGGCAGATGAGAAGCGTGTAGATAAGCCGTCACAGACCTTTTCACCGGAAACCGTCATCAGAATTAAGGGCGAAACTCCGGCGTCACGTTATGTAGGCCGCGGCGGGCTAAAGCTCGAACACGCCCTGAAACATTTCGTCATCGATCCGTCGGGAATGGCATGTATCGACATCGGCTCCTCGACCGGCGGTTTTACCGATTGCCTGCTCCAACACGAAGCATCGAGTGTGGTTGCCGTTGATTCGGGAACGAACCAGCTTGACTGGAAGCTGCGCAGCGACCCGCGTGTCGATGTCCGCGAGAATACCAACGCAAGAGAACTGACGCCGGACAAAATGCCGCATCTTTTCGATCTGGCAGTGATGGACGTTTCGTTCATATCGGTAACGAAGATCATTCCGGCTTTGATACCTTTGCTTAAAGAAAAAGGAAAACTCGTGTTTCTTATCAAGCCGCAGTTCGAAGTAGGCAAGGGCGAGGTCGGCAAAGGCGGCATTGTCCGCGAACCGGAAAAACACGCTCGCGTCATCGAAGAGGTCAACGCTTTTGCAGAAACTTTAGGATTGAAATGCCTTGGTGTGACCGATTCGCCGATATTGGGACAAAAAGGAAATAAGGAGTTTCTGGCAGCGTATGAAAAACAAAACTCCTGAAAGCGATCCGCCGAAAGAATTTATCGAAGGCGTCCATTATTATTTTGAGAACGGCCTGATGGTCCTGACTGAAAGGTTCCTTCTCGAACGCGGTTACTGCTGCGGAAACGGCTGCCGCCATTGCCCGTACCCGAAAGATGCCGAAAAAGATCAGAGAAGAAAATCCTCAAGTTCTTCGCGAACCGATCCTGCCGACTGAGGCTCATCGAATACGGACTCGAAATGATCTTCCGTAAACTCGCCGGCATCATCTTCGGCTTCTGCTGTCTCCGCATCATTCTGAAACATCGTGTCATCCTGTGCCGCACGATATTCCGATGAAAACACATTGCCGGCAACTCGGGTCTCTGATGCCAGCCATTCAAGAGCGGAGTCAATGGCCGCAGCCGCCGCTTCTTCGGCAGGCCACGCTATCGAGTAATAAATGGAGCGTCCGTCGCGGCGGGTTTTGACGAGGCCGGCTTGCCTCAAATACGCCAAATGACGCGAAACCTTCGGCTGACTTTCGCCGATCGTGTCGGCAAGCGACAAAACACCTGTCTCACCCCGACGCATCAGATAGAGCAGCCGAAGCCGTGTCTTATCGGCAAGGGCCGCATAGAACGTCTCTATCTTTTTTAACCTGTCATCAGGCCTCATGAACGTAACCATACCACAAAGCAGATCAAAAGTCTTGTATTATATATGGTAATACGTATGTCTTTGCAAAATTATATGCGTCTTTACATATATATCAAGCATATCAAACCAAACGGAAGCCTCAAGAGTCATACGGAACACGATCATATACATATGCTTATCCATATATATTAACAAAACTAAAGGAGGCAAAGCTTTTCAGCCTGCCTCCTCTAACAAACGTCTCAATGCCCGGGAAGGGTTTTAGACGTCGTTATTCTCGCCTTTTGATTTACTCATCTCGGTTGCGGCCTCGGCCTGCGGCAGCGGAGCTCCGACCGCATCAGATTTTGTCAGGTCTGACGAAGGCTCTTCATAAGATCCGGCATCAGCAACTATCATCTTGCCTGATTGCTTTGAAAAGATAAGCGTGTTGCGTTCCTCATCAAGATCGACGGTGACGAGGTCGCCGGTCTCGACCTGCTGTGTTGCGACCAGATTGGACAGCGGATAAACAAGAAACCGCTCAATGGAACGCTTGAGGTGACGGGCGCCGTATTTCAGGTCAATGCCTTCCATCAGCAAAAATTCCTTGGCTCCGTCCGTGCATTCAAAGATGAACTTTGTTCCGGCCGAATCCGTTATCCGCTGCTGAACGTCATTAAGCTCAATGTCCAGTATCTTGCGCAGGTGATGTTCCTTAAGGCTGCGGAAAACCACCACCTTGTCGATGCGGTTCATGAACTCCGGCGAGAATTTTCGCTTTGCCGCCTCCAGCGCGGTGCGGTAGATCTTGGTGTCGATCTCGGTGTCGTCACGCGGTTTGTCCTGTTTGGTCGGGGCAAACCCGATGCCGCCTGAGATCATATCAGACATCTCGCGGGCGCCGAGGTTTGAGGTCATTATCACTATCGTCCTCGAAAAATCCACGCGGCGATTGTCACCCAGCGTCAGCGTTGCCTTGTCCAAAATACCGAGCAGAAGCTGCCACAGCGAATCGGACGCCTTTTCTATCTCGTCAAAAAGGACGAACGTCAGCTTTGTGTCATCGGTGTGGGCCTTGTCCAGATTTTCCTGTGTCAGCATCGGCGAGGTTTCACGATGGCCCAGGTAACCCGGAGGCGATCCGATGAGCTTTGCTATTTCGTGCGAATGCTGAAATTCGGCACAGTCTATTTTCACCACGGCGTGCGGTTCGCCAAAAAGAACCTCTGACGCGGCCTCGACCACGCGTGTTTTTCCCGAACCCGTCGGGCCGAGAAACAGCATTGTCCCAATGGGGCGCGCGGGGTTGTTCATTCCCGCCAGATATATCTGAAACAGGCCGCTCATACGGCGCACGGCCCTTTCCTGCCCGACTATGCGCTGCGACAGTTTATCCTCAAACTCGGCTGCTCGCGGACTTTTACGGTCCGGGTCTAGCATAATGACCTTGTCTGTCGGTGCCTTCTTTTTCACTGCATCGTTTTTCATTGTCGGTTAACTCCTTCCCCCTGCCGCCGAGTGCTTTCTACCCGCTGTTCGTCACAGATATTAAGTGTTCCGGTGAACATCTCCGAAGATCGGTTCATGCCGCGCCGGACCGGCGCGTCGCGAACCATTCCTGAATAAAAGATGAAATCAAAATAACAATCGTTGGCTGGTACTGAATATTCTGCGGCCGTTATCGGCAGGAACGGCCATTCGTCCAAGATAATTATTTGCATATAATCATCATTTTTTCAAGACAAAATCCGGAAAATGCCCCGCATTAAGACTTGGCACAACCGTCAGCTTCGCCCATCATGCCCTGTTTTCCGCAGATCGTCCGCCGATATATCACGTCGTTTCGGACGGACACTTTCTGAAACCATGACGGCAAGCCAACAGTATATTTTGCATATATCTAGTCGTAATATTCCAGTCCCAGATGCGTGATAAGATCCTCGCCCTGCATGTGCCGCAAGGTGTTTTTCAGCTTCATCAACTGTATGAAGATGTCATGTTCAGGATAAAGTCCCGGTGCGGTCTGCGGTGCCTTGAAATAGAACGACAGCCATTCCTGAATGCCTTTCATTCCGGCTCGCTGTGCCAGATCCATAAACAGGGCAAGGTCAAGCACCAGCGGCGCTGCAAGGATCGAATCGCGGCAGAGAAAGTCTATTTTTATCTGCATCTTGTACCCGAGCCAGCCAAAAATGTCGATATTGTCCCAGCCTTCCTTATTGTCGCCGCGCGGCGGATAGTAGTTTATCCTGACGACATGCGAAAAATCCTTGTAAAGATCGGGATAGACCTCCGGCTGAAGGATGTGTTCCAGCACAGAAAGCTTTGATTCTTCTTTTGTCTTGAAATTTTCAGGATCGTCCAAAACCTCGCCGTCTCGATTTCCCAGGATATTGGTCGAATACCAGCCCTCGAGGCCGAGCATTCTGGTTTTCAGGCCCGGAGCCAGAATGGTCTTCATCAGCGTCTGGCCGGTCTTGAAATCCTTGCCGCAGATCGGGACTTTTTTATCCTCGGCAAGTTTTGTCAGGGCGGGAATATCGACTGTCAGGTTCGGCGCGCCGTTTGCGAACGGAACACCGGACATGATGGCAGCATAGGCATATATCATCGAGGGCGAGATCGCCGGATCGCTGTCATACAGGCCTTTTTCAAACGCCTCAAGCGAACGGTGAACGTCCGATTCTTCAAGATATATCTCGGTTGACGCCGCCCAAACGATAACAAGACGGTCACACCCATTCTCTGCCTTGAACCGTGCGATGTCCTCCATCACCTGTTCGGCAAGCTCCATTTTGTTCTTGCCGGTCTTTACGTTCTCGCCATGCAGTCGTTTTACATAATTTTGCTCAAAAACGGCCGGCATCGGCTTTAGAGAGGCCATCTGTTCGGAGACCTGATTGAGCAGGTCCTTTTCCAGGACCCCAGCGTTCATCGCCGCGTCATATGCATTGTCCTTAAATATGTCCCACGCCCCAAAGACGATGTCATCGAGCGACGCGAGCGGAACAAAATCCTTAATGCGGGGGCTGCGGCCGTCTGTCCTTTTCCCAAGCCTGATGGTTCCCATTTGGGTCAAGCTGCCTATTGGCTGTGATATACCGCGTTTTATCGCTTCAATACCCGCAACGAATGTCGTGCTGACGGCCCCTAAACCAACAAGCAGGACGCCGAGTTTGCCCTCGGCGGGAGCCACCGACACACCTTTTTCTATCATTTATAACCTCCGAGAAATGCAAATAAATCATAACTTTACACTCCTGTAATGGCAAACATGCATACATTGATGTAAGTCACATCAATATCACAGCGGAAAATGCAAAAAAACTGCATCGCAACGTTGTCCTGTTTATGCCGACTTTTCCGCATTTTCGTTCATAAGCCATATCCGTTTGGATAAATACCTTAAACATACCCGGATCATATCCGGTTTCAGAATAGGAGAACGAATGAAGATTTTATTACCCCAAGCATCATTCAAACGTCTCGGAGCGAGACGTTATATGAAATATCTGATAGCAGCATCTCTGGCTGTCGCGATGGCGATCTTGCTGCCGATCTGGCTGGCAAATATGACCGTCAATGCCTCAAGCCAATTTGCGCCCGGCGACCTCGACACAACTTTCAATGGGACCGGGCTTGTCACGACATCCATCGGATCGGGAAATGACACGGCATACCGTGTTCTTGTACAGCCGGACGGCAAAATACTGGTCGCCGGAGCAGGATACGAGACAACGACGACCGACTATGTCGTGCTGAGATACAATTCCGACGGTACGCTTGATCCGTCCTTTGCCGATGGCGGCATAGCCCATTTTGATATTTCCATCAGAAATTCAAGGGCAGTCACAATAACACCGCTGTCAGACGGCGCATTTCTTATTGGCGGCATCTATGGCTGGAACGCCTCAACAAATGTCCTCGGCATCATCAAGGTCAACGCCAACGGAACGAGGGATATGACCTTTGGCACAAGCGGGCTGGCAACCGTTTTTCGCATCAACAGCCTCGCTGGACTGTTCATTTTGCCTGACGGAAAGATCATCGCCGGCGGAAGCGGCCCCGACCCATCCCTCCACAGCAGGATGACGGTATATCGGCTGAATGCCGACGGATCGGCGGATAGCACATGGGGTTTCGGCGGTGAGGTGCAGATCTTCTTTCCGTCACAGACCGAGGATTTTGGTCGGTCAATGGCAATTCAGCCGGACGGAAAGATCCTTATCGCCGGCAGCAGCCAAACCGGCAACACTCCGCGATTTTCGATCGCCAGATTGAATGTCGATGGAACGCTTGACACAGATTTTGATGAGGATGGCATGGTCAGGACGCCCGATGGCGGCCTGCAGGTCGTAACCGGTCTTCAAGTGCAACCGGACGGGAAGATCGTTGCCGCCGGAAACGTCGGCACCGGAAGCGGTGATTTTGCGGTCGCCCGCTATAACACTGACGGATCGCTGGATACGACCTTCAATACGACCGGATACTTCACAACCGGTATCGCAGGAGGCGATTATGTCGAATCGCTGTTAATTCAGGGAGATGGAAAGATCGTCGCGGCAGGATATTCAACCTCAGCGGCGGCAACCTCCGCCTTTAGCGCGATCAGGCTAAATGAGAATGGCTCTCTTGACAGTTCGTTCGGAACTGACGGCAAACTGCTTATAAGCTTTGGTGAGGTAAATGACCGCTCTTATGCAATGACCGAGGACGGTCAGGGCCGCATTCTCCTGGCAGGAATTACCGGTACGAATATAGGTGTCGCCCGTATTCTGCAAGGCGAAATGCCTACACCCACACCAACTCCTACACCCAGTCCGACGCCGACTCCGACACCGAGTCCGACGCCGACACCGACACCCAGTCCGACGCCGACACCGACACCCAGTCCGACGCCGACACCGACACCCAGTCCGACGCCGACACCGACACCCAGTCCGACGCCGACACCGACACCCAGTCCGACGCCGACACCGACACCGAGTCCGACGGCGACGCCAACACCGAGTCCGACACCGACGCCGACACCAACACCGTGTCCGCCGGGAGGTACGGTGGAGGTATCGAACACGGCACCGATAACCATTTCGACAGTGGCGGGGCCAGCCAACCCGTATCCGTCGGAGATAACGGTGAGCGGAGTGGGTGTTTTGCCCTCAACGGCTGACGCTGTCGAGGTGACGCTGAACAGTTTCGGACACACATTCGTGTCTGATCTGGGCATCGTGCTTGTCGGGCCTACCGGAGCGGCACTGCTGGTCCAGGACGGTGCGGGAGGCAGTGACGAGATGTCAGGAGTGACGTACAAGATCAGTGACGCGGGAACCGGCATTCTGCCGGAAGGGGCCTGGACGGCGGGAGCATACAAGCCGACAGCTTACTTTACGGGAGACAGTTTCCCGTCACCCGGACCCGGCACGGCCTATAATCATCCGGGACCGGCAGGAAGCAACACAGCGACCTTCGCATCGACGTTCGGCGGAACCAATGCCGACGGCGTGTGGAAGTTGTTTGTGGTGGACTTTGCCAACGGTGACGGCGGTGCTCTGGCCGGAGGCTGGACGCTGACGTTCAACGGCGAAGGCGGAGGCGAATGCCCGACGACCGGTTCGGCAAGGGCCGACTTCGACGGTGACGGCAAAACGGACATCTCCGTATTCCGTCCGGGCAACGGCATCTGGTATCAGCTGAGATCGACGGAAGGCTTTACGGGATATGCGTGGGGACTTCCGACGGACGTGCTGGTCCCGGGTGACTATGACGGTGACGGAAAGACGGATGGAGCCATCTATCGCGTTAATGCGGACGGTGCCCTTCCCGACTTCTATGTCCTGCGGAGTTCGGACTTCACGGTGATGGGCGTTTCATGGGGCTATCCCGGAGACGTTCCGGCCATCGGGGACTTTGACGGCGACGGACGCACCGATTACGGCGTGTTCAGGCAGGTCACGGGTGTCTGGTACATACTGGCGGCGACGGGAGAGAACATCATCTTCTCGAACCCCGGTGACACACCGGTACCGGCCGACTATGACGGCGACGGAAAGACCGACGGCATAGTCTATACCAACGGCACGTGGTCGGGACAACTGTCCGGCGGCGGAACGATGAACGTCACTCATGGAGAGGCGGGAGACAAACTTGTCCCCGGCGACTATGACGGTGACGGCATTGACGACGTGGCAGTGTTCAGGCCATCGAACGGAACGTGGTATATCCTCAAGAGCACAGGCGGAACACAGACCACCGTCTTCGGTTCTGCGGACAATATACCCGTCCCCGGCGACTATGACGGCGACGGCAAAGAGGACATAGCCGTCTTCAAACCGAACGGACAGTGGTGGGTTCTCGGCTCATCCGCCGGGGTTTACTCCATCACCTTCGGCTTCGGCACCGATATCCCCATCGTTGCTCACGCTCATAGATAGCCGCTCTTCCAATGTGTAAGGCGGGGACCCACCATATCCCCGCCTTACATCGGGCTTTTCTTTTTTTTGATGATCTCCCATATCAGATGTATGGGCCATAAAAAGATGCCGCCGATGCTCGCCCAAAACCTGCCTCACGAAAACACCGCCACGATCAGCAGGACAATGAACAGGAGAACGCATATCAAAGCCACGATCTTGAGAACGCTGTAAGGACGGCCGCCGTGGACCTGGCCGGTGCGGCCATTGATGACTATCTGGTAGGTTTTTCCGCCGAATCTGTATCCGCCGGAATAGACAGGCAAAAGTATGTGTTTGAAGGAAATATTCGAATAGTTTGCATTGACATCATTAACATGCTGACGGTCGCCGCCGATGTCTCTTTTGCAATCGCTGACGATGATGCCCTGAGCTATTTCTTTGAATCGTTCAAAGCCTCCGTCCAGCGGCACGCGATACGCTTCAGCTTTATGGCCTGAAAGATACGCGGGTTCATAAGGCCTGAGTTCCGGCAGATCCCATGGTTCGAGGCGTTCAAGATATTCGCGCCGGATCGATGTCGTTGCCGGAACGCATACATCATCAAAACGACGGGCGACACGGCCCGAAACAGATGTCCAACGCGTTTTAGTAACAGAACGCCGTTCCTGCTTCCCATTGACCGTAACCGTTTCCCATTCGGTGTAATTATCGCCGCGTTGGCCTGAATAATCGCTGACGGTTGCTGCGTCATAAGTCCAGTATGGGATATAGATGCTGACGAGCTTGTCCGATTCGGCAAGGTGCTTGAGCTTTGACGGAGCGAACCACAGCGAATGCAGCCATTTCTTAAAACCATCGGCAGCAAGTCCTGTGGATATACTGAACGGCAGCACACCATGCGGAGCAACAAGCGGATCGGCGGCTTTTGGCTGGGCGACGATCTTCCCTCCGCAAAAAGCGCAGACCGTCGCGGTCTCAGGCGGCGTGAAATTCACGGTCGCCCCGCATGAGGAACATTGTACCTGCAACGCGTTGACCGCCATCGGCGTTAGCCGCTGCGCTCCCGCTCGAATGAACTCATCAAAAGATCTTTCCTCAACAAAACCTGTGATACGGACCTCTTCTTTGTGTCCGCAATATTCACAATGAAGGCCGCCCGCCGACGGAGAATAGATCATGTTGGCCCCGCAGTTCTCACACAGAAAACGCGAAATGTCTTCTTTCTTACTGGTGACCTTATCCTGCATAGCTACTGGGAAGTTTGGGGTGAAGCGTAGATCGAAAAATCTATCTCAGCAAAGATATTGTCTCGCAATTCGATCTCGGCAAGAAGTTCAAGCTGTTCGGATGTCAGGTCGGCGGGCTTTTGGTTTTCGTTTGCCGGAGCGAGCGTTTCGAGCATTTCCGCCAAAAGTCCGAAACGTTGTATGTGCGAACGAAAACGGCGTGACGAATATTCGACCGTGGTTCCCTGATAGATCTGAAATGCCCAGTCCGAGGATTGTGCCAATAAAAGCTCGCGTGCCATCTGATCCAGCAATC
The DNA here is from genome assembly GCA_019639175.1 of Acidobacteriota bacterium. Taxonomy (GTDB): domain Bacteria; phylum Acidobacteriota; class Blastocatellia; order Pyrinomonadales; family Pyrinomonadaceae; genus OLB17. The sequence continues at coordinate 113,440 of JAHBSK010000003.1, forward strand.
GCGACACTGTGGCATCATTCTCCTTGTTGGCGAATCTGTTCGCGTACTCCGTCATTTTTCGTTCGGCGTCGTGCTGATATGGATACATCCACGAATTTCCCTCATTGAGCCAAACCTTGTAATACCCGTTCTCGCCCCACGATGACGATGTCGGCTGCTGTATCTGAATAGGGATGTTGCTGTCCAGAAAGTCACCGGGAGTGACGGCGGCGATCTCATCCTGATCGAAATGAAGCTTTTTGAAGAAAAAATCTATGAACTGCGGCCCTTCGAACCACCAATGCCCGAAAAGTTCGGCATCATACGGTGAGACGACAAGCGGCGGATGCCCTTCGAAAGTGTCACGAAGCGTGTAAGCCTGCTTTATCCGTTCGCCGATAAAGTGCGATGCATTTTCAGCCGCTTTGTCGCGGGCAATGGCCGGAATATAAGGCTGCTTTGCCTGCTGCGGGACGTTCTTTCCGGTGATGCGGTGATATTTCAGCCCCAGATGCCGCCGGTTGCCGTCCTCGTGCAGATGCGGTCTGAGCATTTCATAAGGAGCGTCCCAACCGATGTCGCGATAAAATTCGCGGTAAAGATCATTGCCGGGATAACCTATCTCCGCCGACCAGACCTGCTGGCTTGTTTCGACATCACGCGCAAAAACGGCCGTTCCGTTCGGGCATACGACCGGAGCGTGAACGCCGTATCGCGGACGCGGATCGCCGTAGAGAATGGCATGTGTATCGGAAATAAAATATTCGATGCCGTTGTCTTTCAGCAGTTCCTCGATGCCCGGCTCATAAGCGCATTCGGGCAGCCAGATGCCGCGCGGCTGTCGGTGAAAATGCTTTTTATAATTTGCGACCGCAACGCTGATCTGCGCTCGTCTGGCCTCCGGCGTCGATATAAGCGGGAGAAATCCGTGCGTTGCCCCGCAGGTGATTATCTCGATCACGCCCTCGTCCTGAAGTTCGCGAAACGCCCTGACAAGATCTCTGCCGTAGCGATCTTCCCAAAGCCCGTGTGACGCCGAAAGATTATCGACATACATCTGTGCCGCCGCCTCAAATTCAGGAGCTTCCGCCTTTGTCCGTTCCAGTTCTTTTTTTGCCAGTTCGAGAAGATTTTCCAGATGCCGCGTGTAGCGTTCCTGCAGCAGCGGATCCGCAAGCATCTCTGACAGCGGCGGCGAGACGTTCATCGCAAGGCGCGGCTTCGCTCCGGCATCGTGCAAACTCTGAAAAATGAAAATTAGCGGAAGATAGACCTCGGTTATCGCTTCGTATAACCAATCTTCCTCAAGAAATTCAGGATACTCAGGATGCCTGACAAATGGCAGGTGCGCGTGAAGTATCAGGCTGAAATATCCGACGGGCATAGAACGATCAGAATAGGTGAACCAACGCAATAAATACTTTTGCCGTCCTAAAAAATGTTTAAGCCCGACAACATATCAGATGTTCCAAAACATCATAACACAACCTTGTGTTTTTCAAGTCAGGATCGAGATCGGCAGCTGTCGAGTTTTGTCCAGAAGCAAGTACAGGAGACAAGAAATACCGAAAACCCGGCTTTTAGTTTGAACTCTACTCATTATTTTTGACCGGCAGCCCGTAGTAGATATCGTTTTTTAACGAAGCGGGGATGACGTATTTGATTTCAACCAGTTCACCTTTACTAAACTTCTTTTCTTTTTCAGGCTTATTTTTGAGATTGTTGAAGGTTTCCTCACCATAAATCACGTACTGCAATCCATAACCATCTCTATAGATGTTATAGGACGTGTGAACGGCTCCTTCAAAACCGTCTGCTCCCCATGCATCGCCAATGGACATGTTTATACCACGGGCAAAAACCCTATCAGGAAAGGCCATTGAGTTAAACGAAACGATTCCCATTGGACGAAGACTTAGTGATCCTAATTTTCCGACAAACTCATCCTTTGCGAAGTATTCCGTTTTATCCTCACCGGATATTGTTGTCCATGCCAATCCTTTTGAAATGTACTCCGCCTGTAGGCTCCAATTCTCATCATATTGACAGGTATTCTGACAATCACCACCGAACATTTTCGTCATGTCATCACGGGTGGAGATGCCGATACTGATATCTCTCAGCTTTCCTTTCCCGAAAAACTCATAACCACTTATTTCATTTGGACTTATTTGGCCCAGTTGTAAACCGGGAATCAATGGCGGATTACTGCCCAAACTTCCGCAACCGCGTCCCCAATGTCTTTTCGTTGGCCATAAACGCACCTTTTCGCCGGACACTCTGAATTTCCACGTATCGCCCGTTGCAGAACAATCAAGGTCTCCCCAACCTACATTGATCGAATAGGTCATGCCTTCCCGCTCGATCTCTTCAAATAGAAACACCCCTTTTTCGTATTCGGCTATTCTTTCATCAGGGATCAGCTCAAAAGTGATGTTTCCGATCTCAGGCAGCCAGTCGCGTTTTATTTGAGAGTCACTAAGTGGGATCGTCGCAGGTTTTTGTCGGGGCTTGAATTGATATCTAAGGATCCGCCCGACAACCTCTCGCATCACATTGTCGGGTAGCGTCAGCCTTTCTTCATCACCTTCCTGAGCAAAACAACCGATCGAAGACATCAGGCAGAAAAAGCCCATAATGAAGATGCGTTTTGTCATACAAAACTTTGATTCCCGAACGGCGAATAGGTTGTATTAGGGACGAATAGCTAATTCCAACAAACGGGAGCCGTGGATGACAGCCGCTATTGTAACTTCACTTTCTTCGATCTTATAGATTATCCGGTAGCTGTAAACAAAGACTTCCCGGATCGAGTCGTCGTCGAATTCGGGGACAACGCGTCCCCGAAAAGGGAACATTGATAGAGTTCTTACTGTTCTAAGAATATTGCGGACAACGGCTGAGGCATACACTTCAGAGTCCTGGGCTATATAAGCGGCGATGTCATCAACATCGTCAAGAGCACGCGGCGACCATATTACGATATAATCCATTTCCCAAGCCTTTCCTCAGCTTGCTCCTGCGAAACCCCGCCTTCGCTCTTTGCGGCTTCGAGGCCATTGCGAACTTTTTCGATCACATAAAGATGATATTGCACATCTTCCATAGAGGCGTTGTCCGGCAGGTTGTTAAGCAGTGTTGTAATTTCTTCCTTTGTCGATGCCATTTCTGTCCTCCGGCCTGTGTCATCATTATAACTTAACCGCCAACTTAGCGGCTAGTCTTAAACCATTGCTGACGAGATCTACAATACCTGACCTTCAACTGAGAGCTCGAGTCATCAGAATTTACTTGCTAAACGACTCTGCCAATGCTGTGCGATGCAAGCGGTTCAAGTTTTGAGAAACGGTCGAGGCCACGTGGGCGTGTGCGGAGCCGTTTGGGGAAATTGACGAGGCTGGCACCGAAGACTGCCGGGCCGAATTCTTCAAACTCTTCCTCAAATTCGTTTTCCTCAATTTCAAACTCAGACTTGAGCGCGGCCAGGGCATTGTCGCGGGAAATGTTGTCCGCTGCTGCCTGGAGCATTGCAAAGAGCTTTTCGCCGATGCGGTGACGCAGTTCGTCCAGAGCGGCTCCGGCGGCAAGCAGCGTCATTGCATATCGGACCTCCTCGGCGTCAAAACCGCTGACATCTTCCGCACCGTGTCCGGTCAGGCGGGCAAAAGCCGAATAAGAAGCATTCTCTGCATGCTCTACGTCGTCACCTGCGATCGCGACGTCGAAAGCATCCTGTTTGAAGCCTGAAACGTCCAGAACCTGTGCGAATTTCTGCGCCGGAATGCGCCAATCCGTTTCAGTTGCGACACGCGGCGAAGGGCTTTTGCGGGGCGTTTTTACCGTGTTTGAATACAGCACGCGGATGAACGGACGGTTCGGCGCATAAAAGCCGATCTCTGCACGATAATCGCTGTCTGCATTCACGTTGAACCACCACGAGCCTTCTGCGTCAGCCGCGTGTATCTCTTCCGCCTCGCGTTTGAGGTCAACCAGCTTTAGGGCAAGCGTGTAGCTGCCCGTATTCGCACCGAGAGCCTTGTTGAGTGTCTGATACGGATTGCTGCGGACAGACCAGTAAAAATGAAGCCTGTTCGGCGACTGCATCTGCAGACGGGCGCGGTTCTCGCGTTCCAATTCAGGAAGTGTCGGCATGGAAAGCAGCTTGAACGCGGGCGAGCGTTCCGGCTCCGCCTCTGCCGTTTCTTCGTCATTTTCAGCATCAGGCTCCGTGATCTCTGCTGACGCTTCCGCTCTTAGAAGAACATCGGCAACGTCCGGCCTGACGCTTTCGCCCGAAGAGACCGGCTGCGGTTCGTCCAGAACAAATTCGATCACGGCGTCGTCTGCCGTTTCTTCCGTCGCTGCCGCCTTTATTTCTTTGGTATCGCTCATAACAAAATACGCTCCCTGCCGTGTCTGTTCGCAGGGGCGTTGATAAAACAATAGAAAATTATGCTGGGTTTTGGGTAAAGTTACAAGCGGAAAGAGATTATAGATAAAAACATTGTGGCCGTTTTAATGATAATTTAAGACTGCTTGGCGATGTTCCTGGCAGATTTGATCTTCACCTCGATCTTTCCGTACGGCGACTGTATCACTGACCGGACAGGAATGCGGCGAACGTCATCCGTGATCCAGATCGTCATTGAACCGTCGCGTTCTATCATTTTCCCTTCGCCGAAAACATCCGGTTCTACCTTTACGCACCATACCTTGCCGATGGCCGTTTTTTGTTGTTCGCGGCCTGTTACCGTGACAGGCACGGTGTAAACCAGGCCCGAATCGCTGACGGTAATGTCATATTTATCCCCGACCTTTAGCGGAAGCAGCCGAAGCTGATAGATACCGGAGATCAGATCGTGAGTTTCGCCCGCAAGTTCCGAAGCTATCGTCCTCGGCGGACGCATCGGGTCTTTCGGATCGGTCTCGACATAGGTCACACGACGGTCGTCATAATCAAACAGGGCCTCGCTGTTGCGGACGCGTTCTTTTTGAACATCTACCTTGACGGTCTTTTCGGCAAAGAACTCATCGCGGTCAACGGTCGAATCTATCTTTTGCAAAAAGCTGAACCGGAAGATCTTCAAAAGCGTTCCTTTGGAACGTGCCTCGGCCGAGATCAGGTAATCATTCGTCTCCGCGACCTCGCCAACGGTAAATGTCAGTTCCGCGATCGAGATGCCGCTGATTATCTTGCTCAATTTCCCTTCGTAGGTAAGCTGTTCTCCGACGCTGAAAGGAACGGCTCTGGGTGTTTTTACCGTGCCTGCGGCATCGACCGGCCTGACATCGGCAGTAGCTTTTGTGCCGTTCGTCTGGGCATTGGAGGCAGAGACCGCAACTACGGCCATGAACGCCGTTAACCGCAACAGATTGGAAACTGAAAGATTCATCATATTTCACGAAAAGAAATAACTCTTTACCGCCAAGGCCCCAAGTCCCAAGACCAACCCGATGGCCGCCTGATATTCGCGATGCTTTAAGTATAGCTCAAAATCGAATTTCAGGTCAGACTTTTTCCAAGGCGTCAGTCTGGGAAGAAATAAAGGGACATTTTCGGCAAACTCATCAAATTCTTCCCCAAAAGCCCTGTGCAGGTCTTCTTCTTCGACGCGCATTACCGGCAAATAGATGCCAATGAACAAACCTGCCGCTAAAAGCCCAAGCCACCAGACACCCGCCGCCACCGTAAAACCGACCGCCAATAAAAGGCTGCCAAGATAAAGCGGATTGCGTGTGTGCGAATACGGCCCCGTTACGGCCAGCTTTTCGTATTTGCGAATATGTCCCGCCGACCATGCGCGTATCCATAGCCCGATGAGGGCGATGGCCCCGCCAATAAGCATTGTTGTCGCGGTAGGCCGCGCCAATACCAGAAAGACCGCCGTCAGCAAAAAGCCCAGCGGGACGCGGTAACGCTGTAAAAGTCTTTTCTTTTCCGAAACCATCAAAAATATTGACAATGCTTGAACGATAAGGCTCTTGTCAACTTTGAGCAAGCCTTTCCTTTACGGCGCGAAACACCGTATCAACATCTATGTCCATACATATCCATTTGTCGCAGGTCCGGCGATGGCAATCCACGCGGCAATCTATATCGTTGCGCTCAACACAGATGTCATCCGGGTTCGTGCTTCCGTTACGCCACCATTCCGTCGGGCCGAAGATGCCGACAACGGGCGCTCCCGCCGCAATGGCAAGATGTGTCGGGCCGGTGTCGCCGCCGACATATACGGTCGCCATTTTAGCCAGCTCATAAAAACCCTTGAGGCTCGGCTGTGACGATATAATCTTTTCCGAACGCGAAGCCCGCATGACGCGTTCCGCCAGTTCGCTCTCGGCAGGCCCGGTCGCCACAACTGAAACAATGCCAAGTTCTTCCCAGAGCCGATCAGCCAGTTCGCCGTATTTTTCGGCGTGCCACAGTTTTGTGACCCAACCGCCGGCAGGATTCAGCAGGGCAAAACGCCCTTTCGCCTGTTCGGCTATCGCGTTCGCTTCGGCTCGGTGTTCGTCGTTGGCTGCTATCGGAAATTCATATTTTGCCTCAGGCACATCAAAACCCAACGCCTTTGACGCCAAAAGCATATTTTTTGCGACGACGTGCGTTCGCGGCGGAATATCGACGGTGTCCGTCAGCAGAAAGCGGCTTGCCGGCTCTCGCAGAGCCGCTTTGCCAAATCCCCATCGCTGCCCGGCACCTGAAACCCTGGCTATTACTGCCGATTTCAAAAGCCCCTGCATATCCATGGCAATGTCATAGCGGAACTGCCTGACCTCTTTGAACTGACGGCCCATATCGAGGAACATCTCCTCGACGACCTTGCCGCCGCGAAGCGAACGCGTATCTATCTCGATCAGGTTGTTCAGAACAGGGCTTTCGCGAAGTATCTCTGCGGAACGCGTCTCGGCGACCCACGAGATCTCGGCATCGGGCAAATGCCGCCTTACCGCCGCTGCCGCGGGCAGCGCGTGGATGATGTCGCCTATCGCTCCGAGTTTGACTATCAGAATATGCACCAGCAGATATGTTATAACCGTAAAACAATTAACTGAATACGGGAAATTCCTTTTTTTTGGATATTTTTTATAAAAGTATGGAAATTAAGGGGATAGGTGCGTTATTCTATTGGTCGGAGCCTCCGCCCGATCTATCTTATTTTCCTATGATCAAGACCGAAAGAGATCAACGAGACATCAGGCCCGCGCTTGTTTTTTTAAGCGGTGAACTCATCGCCGTCCCGATACCGCTTGAGCGGGAGGAAGTAATAATGGGGCGTTCGCTGGAGGCTGACGTTCGTGTAAATGATTCGCTGGTCTCGCGTGAACATGCCAGAATACTGACCGTCACTGACGAAGATTCGGGCAAAACGGCCTATGTCCTGGAAGATCTGCGTTCGCGCAACGGAACGCTGCTTAACGGCCAAAAGATCTTGAGTGAGGAACTTCATAACGGCGACAAGATAACCGTCGGCAATCATATTCTGCGGTTCGACCTGCTTGATGAAATAGACCGCGAATACCAGCGGCAGATACACCGCCTTATCTCTCATGACGACCTGACCGGCCTGCTTTCGGGACGTTCATTCTTTTCCGAACTCCGGCGCGAAGCCGCACGGGCAACAGAGATCGACAGGCCGTTCTGCGTTCTGATGATGGATGTCGATCATTTCAAGGGCGTCAACGACACCTACGGCCACCTTACGGGCAGCAAGACGCTGGAAGAGATAGGAGCCTGCATCACAGACATTATGCGAAGCGGCGATGCGGCGGCCCGCTTTGGCGGCGAGGAATTTTCCGCATTTTTGCTGGACGCGGGCATCTCTCAGGGCCTTGTGGCAGCGGAACGCATCCGCCGCGTCATAGAAGAGAGAGATTTTACGGTTATCCGGCACGGCGGCCCCGAAGAAACGCATCACGTCACCATCAGCATCGGCGTCTCGTCATTTCCCGATGATTCAAGTGACCCCATAGAGCTTGTCGAAATGGCCGATTCTGCGCTTTACCGGGCCAAACGCGAGGGCCGCAACCGCGTCAGGGCGTATCGCGAATTGTCCCCGGAAGAACTCAACCTCGGCCTTGAACCGCGAAACGACTAAGCAGACGAACAAAAAGAGGAACTTTTTTGCCTGCTCCTGCGTGAAAGACCGGGAGCTTTTTTTGTGGTAAAATTTTCCGATGCGGCCATGTCCGTTCGGACGGGCCAAATGAGTTATAAAGTGATCACAAAATTAAACCTGGCAACCGTTCCGTTCAGAAACCGGACAACACCTTATCTGTTGTCCGCGTTGCTGCTTTTTCTCGCCCTTGTTGGCGGGCTGTACCTGTATTCCAGCCTGCTGGAAAATCAAAGGATGAACGAGGTCGCCCGAAACCAGATCTCGCAGATGCGTGATGAAATAGCCTCGCTCAACGAAAAGGGCCAGAGGGTTCAGCAGCAGCTTTCGCCCATGCAGCGTGAACTGCTTGTCGCCTCGCACAAGCTGGTGGCGAACAAATCCTTTGGCTGGTCAAGATTTTTTCACGATCTTGAATCGGTCATTCCCGGCGGCGTCAGCGCATCGCGAATAGCCGTACAAAATGTTTACAGCGAAGGCGAAAGCGTGAACGCCGAACTTGACCTGACCGTTATCAGCCGTGATTACAGGACAGTGATGGACATGATAACGGCAATGAACAATTCGCCGGTTTTCAGCGCCGAACTGAGAGGACAGAATCTGCAATCGAACCAGCGCATCACTTTCTCTGAATACACTCTGCGGCTGATCTACAGGGCGCCGTACTACACAACGCCGACATCCAACACCGAATTGGCGGATGCGACACGAGGAGGCGGCCGTTAAATGAGCGAAAAGGATCCACGCGAAAATAATGTTCCCGAAATGGCCGTCAATGACCTCGGCCGTACAAAGGACGGCGCGGTCGTAGTGGAAGAAGCCGCCCGAACCGTGCTTTTGACCGAGGACGAGACCGTCGTCATCGATAAAGCGCCCGAACCGCCGCCGGCTCACAGCAACCGTCCGCGAAAGGTCTATGGCGGTATGTGGGGAACGACGGAGATAATGGTATTTGGCTTGACACTGCTTTCACTGGTCGGCCTGCTGGCATTCTATCTGGCGTATGTCAGGCCGTCGGCGACCGATCTGGAGAACAGCCGCGCCGAGGCTCAAAGCCTTGAGGCCGACCTGATCTCGGCAAGGGCAAATTTCGGCGATATTTCCAATATCGAAACGCGCGTCGCCCAGCTTGCCGCCAGCGTCGATCAGTTTGAAACATATCTGCCGCCCGCAGCCAACGGACGAACGGCCATCTATCAACGCCTGAACGGCCTGATACACGCTTACGGCCTGGTCAATACAAGCGGCCCAACCTATGCTCCGCTGGAACCGACAACCGTCGAACAGAGAAACCAGTCAGAGGAAGAACGCGGACGAGGACGTTTTCGCAGCCTGTTTCCCGGCGTTTATATGACGATGACCGTCGAAGGGCCGTATCACAACATCCGCGGGTTTATCAGGGAAATAGAGACCGGCAACGAGTTCGTCGTCATCAGTTCGGTGGAACTGGCGCCGTCTGAATCAACGCTCGGCACAAGTTCAAGTTCCGGCAGTTCAGCCAATGAACAAAATGTCGTTATCGACCCTGTTACGGGAATGCCCGTTCAGACACAGCCGAACCAGTCCGTCCCGCAGGAGCGTCGCGGCCGCACGCTCGGAGAAAGGGTCGCTCTGCGGCTTGAAATGGCGGCATATTTCCGCAGAAATGATATGAACTCCGTGAACGGTTCTGCCGCCGACGGCAATTCCGAAACGGCAGAAGAAAATTAGGAACGGCAAACGCCCCAAAAGCATCAAATCTGCATATCTGCCAAAAGGGGCATATGGAACCGAGGTGATCTAAATGGCGGTAATGGAAGGAAAAACAGCATCTGAACGCAACAAGATGATCGCAGCCGTCGTGTTGGGAGTTCTTGCCCTGATAGCAATGTATTTTGCTTTCGGCAGAAGCCTTTTCAGCGGCTCGGCGTCCACCACACCTTCACCGGCGGCATCGCCGACACCGACGCGTGCCGACAGCGGCAGGCCCGCTGACCGGCCAATGCGTTCGATGAACGAGCAGGAACAGATATGGGGTTCGACACCGGTACTCTATCAGCCCGGCGCTTATCGCGCTCCCGATCCGGGCCGGAATATTTTTGCTTTCTACGAACCGCCGCCGCCGTGTAAACCGGGCATAGATTGCCCTTCGCCGACACCGACGCCTTATGTTGAGATCACACCGATCCCGACACCGACACCGGACATGATGGTCGGGTTTGTGACACCCACGAACGTTTATGCCGGTTCAAAGAGTTTCAGGCTTGAGGTCAACGGCGACCGCTTTGTTCCCGAAGCTCGCATATATTTTAACCAGAGCGTCGTCCCGACAACGTTTGTCAGCCCGAACAGGCTGACCGCGGAGATACCGGCCAACTTCATCGCGAACGAAGGCCCGCGTCAGATAATCGTGCAGACGCCCGACGGAGTTAAGTATTCCAATGCGGTGATGATCTCTGTCCAGGCACCGCCGAAACCGCAGTTTCAATATGTCGGCATGATAGCCCGCCGTCACGCTAACAACGACACCGCCGTCTTTCGCGAACAGGGCAAGACGGAGTTTAGCGCCCGGCTGAATGACGTTGTCGGCGGACGCTTTCGGCTGGTCAGCATTTCATCGGAAGAATCGGTCGTTGAGGACACAACGCTTGGCTTCAGGCACAAACTGGCCCTGTTTCGGCCCGCGCCCGGAACCCTGACCAGCACGATACCGCCAATGCAGCAAACTCCGGGAGTACGGCGTCAGCCCAACGTCAGGGTCGTGCGGCCGCAAAATCCGGCAGCGGCGGATAGTGATGATGCCCAGGAGATTCCGGGCATTCCCAGCAACCCGACGATCCCGCCGGGCGGTTCGATTCCCGGAATACCGGACAATATCCCGCGTTACGAACCGCCGGTGAACACACAGCGGCCGCGTCCGGCAAATCCAAAGGACAATCCGGTGGACAACTGATAGGTAGCCAGTATGGAACGCGTTCAGGCAAAGAGTTCGGAAAAAGGCATGACGATGTTGGCGGTGATGGCACTGCTCGCCGTCGGGGCCATTGTCCTGCTTGCCGCCGCTCCGTCCATCTATATGGAGGTCCAGCGCGAAAAGGAACTGGAATCGATCCGCCGGGGCGAGGAGATAGCCGAGGCGATACGGCAGTACGTTATCCATTATAACGGCGCTCGTTTGCCCGAATCGATCGACGATCTTTTGGAAGGCCTGCCGCAAGGCACAAAAAAACGGATGATACTTCGCCCGTCCGCCGCGACCGACCCGTTGGCAGAGGACGGCAAATGGAGATTGATCAAGGCTGATGCCGACACGATCCCCGCATTTGCAAAACGTGTTCAGGATTTTAACAACGGCAGCCTCCCGAGCAACCCGACACCGCTCCTTGACCGTTTTTCGATCATCATCGTCAATTCCATCAATACCGACAGCGATGATGACCTGACGGCTCCCGATGATTTTGACGTTACCACGGAAAATACGCCCTTCATCGGCGTTGCCAGCCAAAGCAAAAGCCGCTCCGTTCTGACCTATTACGGAATAGAAAATCATTCAAAATGGGTTTTCACACCGCTTTTTCGCGGATCACAGGCATTTTCGCCGCGTGGCCGCACACCGCAAACGCCGCCTCAGCCGCGGCCGCCGGTCCGTCCCGGTGAATAGGCGTCGCTTTTCTTCACCGCAATATTCTCATTTATGCCTGTCGGCAGGACAGATAGATCTCCGGGCTTTCGCCGGTGTGTGATAGAATAATTCTTTCAGGTCATTGTTAAAAAGCAGGCCGACAGAGACGGTTTGACTTTACGGTAAATTAGAATTAGAATAATTCTAAAGTGTTAGGAGGAGTTATGGAGTTACATAATACAAAGATAGATCTTGCGAAAGGAAAACGGGAAAAGATCGTTGAGATACTCAACCAGTCATTGGCGGATGCGATAGACCTGAAATCTCAGGCAAAGCAGGCCCATTGGAACGTAAAAGGCCCCAGCTTTATCGCCTTGCACGAGTTGTTCGATCAGGTTGCGACCGAAGCGGAAACTTATATCGACGACATCGCCGAAAGAGTTACATCGCTCGGCGGAACTGCCCTCGGCACGATACGCGTCGCGGCCGAAAGGTCTTCGCTCAGCGAATATCCGCACGAGATAACGGACGGAACGGCCCACGTTGACGCTCTTTCGACCGCATTGGCAGATTTTGGCAAAGCGGCGAGAAAAAACATAGACAAGACGGACGAACTCGGCGACGCCGACTCTGCCGATCTTTACACGGGCATCTCACGCGGCGTGGATAAACTGCTTTGGTTCGTCGAAGCCCACAACCAGGCGTAGAAAGTTAGTAAAGTGAAAGAGTTTAAAAGTGAAAAAGCAGGCCATGATCGGACGGCCTGCTTTTCATTTTCTTACTTCCTTCCTTATCCCCTTTTCACTCTTTCACCTTTTCACCTTGCTTCACTTCGCATAATCGAAAACGATATTGGCAAATGCCTTTACGCCGACATCAAGGCCGCTGTCGTCGATGATAAAATCCGGAGTGTGGTGCGGGGCCGCATCCTTTGGATCCATTCCTTTCGGCATTCCTCCGACAAAAAAGTAAAACGACGGAACGCTCTGAAAAAAGGCAAAATCCTCGGCGCCTGTCACCCACGCCGCAGCTTTGACGTTGTCCTTTCCGGCAGCTTTGTGCAAAGACGGCAGCATCCGCTCGACCAGTTCCGGCGTGTTATGCGTGACCGGCGTTTTCTTGTCTATCGTGACCTCGACGGTCGCTCCCATGCTCTCGGCTATCGACTTCGCCGTCTGACGAATGCGGTCGTGAACCTCCGTCTGCATACCGGCATCGAGCGTTCTGATGGTTCCCGCCATAACCAGCTCTTCGGGAATGATATTTTCGCGAACGCCGCCGTTGATCCTGCCGACGGTTATCACGACCGGAGCTTTAACAAGTTCCGAACGGCGTGCGACTATCATCTGCAGGCCGGTGTAGATCTGTGTTGCCACGGCTATCGGATCGACACCGGACCACGGATATGCGCCGTGCGTTTGGCGGCCCTTGACCTTTATCTCGAACCAGTCGCTGGCGGCCATGACGGAACCGGCCTTGTATTTGATGCTTCCCACCTCGGTCTGCGAATTGATGTGAATGCCGAATATCGCCTCGATCTTCGGGTCGTTCATCACGCCTTCCTTGACCATCAGTTCGGCTCCGCCTTCCTCGCCGGCGGGCGGGCCTTCCTCAGCCGGCTGAAACATGAAAACCACCGTTCCCTTGATCTTATCCTTCATTCCGGCCAGCAGTTCGGCGGCGCCCATCAGCATCGCAACGTGCGTGTCATGGCCGCAGGCGTGCATAACGCCGACCGTCTGGCCGTTGTATTCGCCGGTCGCCTTTGAACGATACGGCAGATCGTTGCGTTCGGTCACGGGCAGGCCGTCCATGTCGGCTCGCAGCCCGATGACAGGCCCCGGCTGTCCGCCTTTCAAAATGCCGACCACGCCGGTATGGGCAATGCCCGTGCGAACCTCAAGGCCGAGTTTGCGAAGATGTTCCTCAACAAACTTTGCCGTTTTGAATTCCCTGTTGCCGAGTTCAGGGTTTTGGTGCAGATGACGCCGCCATTCAACGACCTTTGGCTGAAGCCTGGCCGCCGCGGCCTCTATCTCCTCACTCATGTCCACCGCAAGGGCGGACGTTCCCGCAAAGGCAAAGACACAAAGCAACAGAAATATTCTTTTCATATTTTTCTCCGAAAGGTTGAGGTGCCTTTATTTTATTCGGAGGCGGAATATTTGCAAATGCAGGAAAGGATTTATATTCCGCTGCCTGCGGCGGCATCGGCGGAAGTTGATCGGATAACCTGTTCCACGATCTCGGAAAGCACTCGGCCCAACGGTTTGCCCAGGTCTCGTCCCACGCTGGTGTTCACCTGAACCGCGACGGCGATCTTGTGTTCGGGAAAATACATCATGTCCGTCGTATAGCCCGTAAAGGACACGCTTTCGTTCATATACAGAATTATTTCCTCGGCTTATAATAATCGCGGCTCGCGGTCATCCACGCGGCGGGATCCCAAAGGTCCGCCGCGAGTTCGATGTCAGCCTGCACATCGCTGTATTCCTCAAGCATGGTCTTTTTACCGTCAACAAAAAAGATGACCTCCGGCGCGACCCAGCCGCCCTTTAGCCTCTCGTATTTGTTGAATTGCGTCTCATGGATGCTTTTCTTTTCCGCAGGCCCTCGTGCTTCGATAAGACGGACAAAATAAAGATTCTTTTTGTCCACCCAAAACTGCGGCGACGAAAGATCGCCCGCTTTTGCCCCGACCACATAAACGGCGCGTCCCTGCCATTTGTCCTGACGGATGACCGACAGGTCGATGCCGAGCGACCTTAGCTGTTCAGCCGTTTTTTCGGCGGGCTGGGCATAGACGTCAAACCCCAGCACCAACAGCGGATGAACAAGCTCGCGGCTCGCGGCCGGTTCTCCGTCACGGAATGAATACATCCGGCCATCGGCAAATATGACGCCATTCCCTTTTTCTTCGGGCGCGATGTCGATACGGAGCTTTCCCGGAACCGACATTGCCTCATACCACGTCGCTGCCTCGCTGGTGCCGTCCGGTTTGTAGGTCGTCGTTTTCTGCACAAAGGTCATCGTACGGTACCATTTGCCCGCGTATTTTTTGTTCATTGCGGCTATCAATTCGCTGCCGTCCTTCATCGGAAAAACGGCGAGCGGCAACAGCAGCGTAAAGAGCATCAGGGATAAAATTCTCATAGTTTTCTCACTGCTGTTTTGTCGCCGAAGGTTTCATTGCCTTTTCCTTTTCGGTGCAGCCGTTTGGGTCCATGGTCGAGGCTCCGTTGGCTATTTTCCATCCGGCGTCGGTGCGGACGAGGTTAAATTGATTGATGCCGCAATGCGACAGCTTGCCCTCGGCCCAGAAAACATAACGCCCCCAGACCATCGCCCAATCGCCGTCAACCTCAACTTTCGGGTCAGGCATAACTTCCTCGATGCCGCCCGGTTTTGTAAAGAACTTGCTGAAGGCCTCGCCGCCGATGACGCTGATCCGCGATTTGCCGTCACGCATTTTCTGGATGGCGACCAGCTGATTTTCGGGTGTGCCGGTCTCGATTATTCCGGCCGCGTTTGCCGCTGCCATTTCGTCAAACAGTTTGTTGACAACGGCCAGAGCGTCCTTTTTATCGTCAGCCGCTTTTTGAGCGAAACCATTCACAACAAAAACAAATAAAAATGCAAAGATGATTGAGAATGTCTTTTTCATAATTTTAGATATGTCCTGTGGTCTTTCTTGTCCATTCGACCATTGTGCGATCCATGTCGGTATTGACGCGCGGAAAATCCCACTCGCCGTTCGCGGGAACGATATTGTTCGAATGATCGGCATTTGGAAACACCTTTATCGTCAGATGTTTATTACGCGCTTTTGACTGTGCCTGTTCAATGATCCGGCGGCTTTTTGCGACCGGAACCACAATGTCCTGCCCGCCCCACGCAACAAATGCCGGGATCTTTAATTTTTCCCAGATCGGAACGGGATCGAAAAACAGCAACCGCAAAGCGCCAAGCGGCGGCAGATCACCCGCAAGCTGCGGCGGCAATTCCGCCGGGCCAAACCAGCGCTCATTGCTGTTGGCGATAAGTTCCTGCGAAACCTCGGACCGCATCTGCTGATATCTGCCGTCGTTTTTAAGAATCTTGCGGTTCAGGTCATAAAGTTTCTCGCGGAGTTTCGTCGCCTTTTCGATCTCGGCTTCGGTCATGCCCTGCGACCGCATCACACCTGCCCGATGGTAAATGCTTTGTTCGGCAGGAGTTACGCCCGCCGCCGCACTTGCGATAATGAATGCGACATCCTTTGAACGGGCCGCCGAAAGCGGTGCGATCCATCCGCCCTGACTGTGTCCTGCAACGCCGATCTTCTTCGCGTCGATGTCGCCTCGAGTTTTCAGATAATTCAGGCCGGCGATGGCGTCATCCGCAAGGTCTTCCATGCTGGCGGCGCGCGTATTGCTCGTTGATCTGCCCGATCCGCGTTTGTCGTAGATCAATGCCGCGATGCCGTTGTTCGCAAAATGTCTTGCCCACGAACGATATGTCGTGCGTTCATTCGGCGAACTGCCGTGGGTTATGATTACCGCCGGAAACTTGCCCTCGCCTTTGGGCAGAAGAAGCGTACCGGAAAGCCTCACATCGCCGTTTTGAAATTCGACCTCTTCCTCACGAAAAGCGATGCTCTTTTTTTCGGCCTTTATAAGCGAAAAACTGCCGTCAACACCCAGGCCGCTCCATGAACCGGCAAACGTATCTCCGACCGCCTCTCCGTCAAATATTATCGGCGGTCGTCCGTCCGGCTGCGGTTTTTCCAGGCGAATTTTGTTTCCATCGGCCAACAGCGGAAACGCTACATCAATAACATCAAGATCGACAAAATCCACCGTTGCCGCACCGTCTTCAATATTTACATTTACGCGCCACTCTTTTCCCTGACGCGTAATATTTCCCTCCCAAAAACCGTCCGGCTGCGACAACAGCGCCGTCGAAAGGAGGATAATGACCGCTGCGATCTGTAACGATTTTGTGATCATTGTCATTGAGGTTTGTGATCGATGTAAGAACCTGCGATCTTTGGCGCTATCTCGTCAAGCCAATCGTTAAGCTCCGCCTGTGGATACCATTTGCCCTTTAGCATTACACCCGCACGGTCGTATGTGGCCGTGATGTCAGCGAGCGGGTTTGCATTGAGCAGCACCAGATCGGCGCGTTTGCCTTTTTCGATGGTTCCGGCCTTGCCGAGCGTACCGAGAAACTCATGCGGGTTTCTCGTTCCGGCAGCGAGGGCAGCGTAATTGCCGATGCCTGCGTCACGCAAAGCCTTTAGCTCGTGGTGCATCGCAAAACCGTAAAGCCATAGAAATTCCGGCGTATCAGAGCCGGCCATCAGCTTGCCGCCCGCGTCGTGAATGGCTTTTATCAGCTTGTTTCGCGCGTCTATCCATTTCGCCTTTCGTTCCGCCGGAACCCGCGTGATAACGGACGCTCGCTTGTACCAGTTCAGCCATTGCTCCTGCACCTTCACAGGATAGAAACGAAGATCCGGCTGGGCGCGTATCGATTCCTCGCTTCGCGGCAAACCGAAAGAGTTTTTGAAAAAATGCTGTGTCGGATTTGAGAAAGGATTTGCCTCGACCGACCTTTTGGCAACGAGCTGTATCTTTGCCTCGTCGATGAAATCAATGCTTTCCCAGTTTTTCGGATCGGACATATACAGGTCGGAAACCGATCCTTTCATCGGAGCATCATCGCTCAATATTTGCTCCATATATCCGTCAAGGTGTTCGATCTGCTGACGTGCCTTCCACGCACGCGGAGCCGTAACGTATTCGCGGTCTGCGTGGCCGACGACGCGTATGCCCTGCTTCGCGGCTTCGTCTATCGCCGCTTCGTAAACCGGAGCATCGATAAATGTCGTGACCTTGATAAAATCGTATCCTGCGGCTTTCGACTTTCGAACGGCGTCACGCGCCTCTTCTTCTGTCTTAACAACAAAGTTATTTCCCTGTTCACGGCCCGTCAGATGCGGGCTGGCAACATAGATGGTCGGCGCGGTTATCTCGCCTTTTGCGGAACGTGAACGCAGGCCCAGCAGTTCCGGCGTGCCGATCATGAACCGCACGGTCGTAACGCCGTTCGCCACCATGACCCGCAGTTCATCAGGAGCTATCGCCTTATCATACTCATTGCCGTCGGAAAGCAGATGCGTGTGCATGTCAACAAGGCCCGGAATCAGATATTTGCCCTTGCCGTCAACGCGAACCGCATCTTTCGGCACCTTCACCTTTTTGGCTGCGCCGATCTCTGCGATCTTGCCGTCGCGAATTATCACCGTTTGATCTTTAAGGACGCGCTCGCGATCCATCGGGACAACATTGACCCCGACGAACGCTATCACGGAGCCTTGTGTTCCGGCCGCTTTCATTTCAAACGCCGACACCGTCAAAAGGACGAATACAGCGGATAGCATCAGCAAAATGTGAATGGCTTTTTTCATTGACTTAAACTCCCGCAACCGCTACACCGTCAGGGCCGTCTCCGGTTTCGACGCTGCCCGTCACCTCGCCTTTTTCCAGATCGACCCTCAGCAAAACATCGGGCTGAACCGCCGTAACAAAAGCAGTTTTACCGTCCGCCGAAAATGCAACGCCGAAAGGCACGCTTTCCAGCTTGATGCGGCGTATTTCTTTTCTCGTGGCGGCGTCGATGACGACAATATCTTTCGTGGCGAATATCGTGCAGATGACATATTTGCCGTCCGGCGTGAACCGCACGCGATAGGGCCTGCCTTTGGTGTCAACTTTTGCGACGGAAGCTTTCTTTGCCGTATCTACTATCTCAACCAAACCTTCCTGATTAAGGCCGATCCAGACCTCTTTTCCGTCGGGCGAAAGATCTATCGCCTCAGGCTGTTTGCCGACAGGAATATGCGTTATTGTCGAACCCGCCGGCGGAACGTTCTGAAAAGCAAATGCCGTTACACTGTCCGAACCGATATTCGCCGTGTAAAATGCCTTTTCATCACGGCTGACGGCGATCATATGCGAAACATTCTGGCCGGTTCCCATCATCCAATCAACCTTGTTCGCCGCCGGATCGTAACGGGCAATGATGCGGTTGGTCTCAGCCGTAAAATAAAGCTTTCCGCCGATCATCTGCAGGCCGTGCGGCCGCATCAGCGGCAGCACATCGACCCGCCGCGTCTCTTTTGCCGAGGCAATATCGATAACGGAAATGGAACTGCCCGGTGTTTGCGTACCGTAGTTTGCGACGTACGCGGTCTTGCCGTCATCAGACAACACGGCCTCATGCGGCCCGACACCGACGGGAACACGGCCCGTGACCTTCATTGCATTAGGGTCGATGATGACAAGTTCGTTGCCGTTCTTGTTCAAAACAACGGCAACGGGCTTTACGTCCTGTGCCAAGGCGGAAAGGCCGTTTACAAGAACAACAGCCGCTGCCAACATACCGAAAATAAATTTCCTGTTCATCAAAAGATCTCCTGTTAAGATCAAAAAAACCAAAATTTTGCGGAACGCCCCGTGAGTGGTTGTTCTAACGTGAGAGTGCTGACAAAGGTTTCATGAGTTTGTAAAATTTTAGTTAAGACAGGATGTGTTATACTTTCGCCGCCGCATTGAATTGGCGATAAATGCAAATGGCCGCACAAGATACAGTCACAGGAACGGTAAAAGGCCCCGGCCTGCTTCCGCACGAATTTCTCTTCATCACGCGTGACAATACGCGGACGCGCATCGGTGAATTTGTCTATTACGAGGCCGAGGTTGACGGCGAGACACGGCAGATAGTCGGGACGATAAAAGGCCGCAGCCTTAACAGAGGTTTGCCCGATGCTTTCCTTGCCGAAGCAAATGTTCGCCCCGCCGACATCGCGGCAATGCTCGGGATGGAATCCGATCCTGAAATTTACGAGATAACGGTTGAGATCATCGGATACTTCAGCCGCAAGCTCGGAAATTTTGTCAATCCGCGCATCTCGCCCAACCCCGGCGACCGTGTCCTTTTGGCCTCAAGCGAGGTTCTGGCTGAAATGCTCAGCCCGCGTCGGGCAAGCGAAACAGGCTCGGCATGTATGGGCAGCCTGCTTACGCGTGAAGCGGGCGAAGTTCCCGTTGTCCTGTCGGTAAAAGACGTTGTTTCAACGCATTTGGCGATACTGGCATCGACCGGCTCCGGCAAATCCTATACGGCAGGCGTTCTGATCGAGGAACTGCTGCGGCCATACAACCGCGCGGCCGTTTTGGTCGTCGATCCGCACGGCGAATATCACACGATGGCGTCTGTGCAGGGCGATGAACAGTTTGCCGGAACTGACGGTTATCGCCCCGAGGTCAAGATATTCACACCGGATCGAATAAAGGTCAGATTCTCTTCGCTGACAGAGGCTGACATCAAATATCTTCTGCCCGAAGGCACGTCAGAAAAGATGCTGCATTTTCTCCGGCAGGCGTTTCGCAGTTTGCAGGATATGCTCAAGGCCGAAGGCCGCCGCGATTATCTCTATGGCTATCAGGACCTTCGCGAACACGTCGTTAAACAGCAATACGGCAAGGACGACCGCGACGCGGGCGACGGCGGAAACGTTTCTTCGATACAGGGTTTGCTGTGGCGGCTGGATTCGCGTTTTGACCGCACGGACGGCATCTTTCACGCTCACGAACATATCGAATTGCAGGAGCTTTATCGTCCGGGCCGCGTGACGATCCTCGACCTTTCTGACATCGAACAGGCGGAACAGCAGGTCATCGTCGGGGCGATGCTCCGCCGCGTCAACAAGGCACGCATGATGACGACGAGAGGCGAGACTGACAAGGGCGAAAATTTCCTCGATTATCCGGTCTTTACTCTTTTAGAAGAGGCACATCGGTTCGCTCCGGCAGGCGCCAGCGTCGTTTCGACCAACGTGCTGAAACAGATATTGAGCGAGGGAAGAAAATTCGGCGTCGGCATCGGGCTGATAACACAGCGTCCGGGCAAGCTGGATCAGGACGTGCTGTCGCAATGCATGACGCAGATAATAATGCGCATCGTCAACCCGATAGACCAGCATACAATAGCTCAGTCGGTCGAAGGCGCAGGACGTGCAATGCTGGCGGAACTTCCCGCTCTGACAAAAGGCCAGGCGATCATCTCAGGCGTCGGCATAAACACGCCCGTTATGTGCCGCATACGCCCGCGGCTTACCGCCCACGGCGGCGAAACATTCGATGCACCTGCGGAATGGATGAAATGGCATTCGGGCGGCGAGGCCGCAAAACGCGATCAGGACGACGCCGTTTATCTTCGCCCTTCAAGCGGCAAAAAGCCGGAAAAGATAGGGAATATTCGCGTATGACAATATGTGGCAATTTGCCATTTTGAATGATATACTGATAAACGATGAAAACGGTCACGCAAAGAAAAACGGCTGCAAGAGATGTCGCAAGGCTTAATTTCCGGCTGCCGGCAAAAATAAAGAAACGGGTCGAGGACGCCGCGGTGCTGTCCGGCGTAACGGTCTCCGACTTTGCCGTCGCCGCCCTTGTCAGTTCGGCTGACGCGGTTCTTCGCCAACGGGAAGAACGCAAACTGTCTGACAGGGATCGCGATCTGTTCCTTGCCCTTGTGGAAGCTCCGCCAAAACCAAATAAAGCATTAAAAAAAGCCGCCCAAAAATATAAGAAGCGCTCCGATTGATCCCGGATCGTGCGTTGGAAAAAGTGTCCCCAATACGCAATCGGAATAAATGAGTTTTGATCTTGTTATCGAACCACTTACCAAAAAGCATCGGCGGCAGGATTTCGACTGCGGCGAGGAAAGTCTCAACACCTTTCTGAAGAATTTTGCCCGGCAAAATGATGAACGCGGATTGGGCAGGACGTTCGTTGCAGTTCGCTCCGGTGAAACACAGGTTTTGGGCTACTATACGATCTCGTCAGGCAGCGTCTCTTTCGAAAACATCCCGCTCAAATTACCGCGATACCCGATCCCGACGGCTCATCTTGGCCGCCTTGCGGTAGATATTCGCACGAAAGGCATTGGCCTGGGTGAGCATTTATTGATGGACGCTCTGGCCCGCGTAGCTGCCGTTTCAGAACAGCTTGGCATATACGCGGTCGAGGCCTTTGCCCTGAACGATGCGGCAAAACGGTTTTATCTGAAATACGGCTTTACCGAACTGAAGGACGACACACATCACCTCTACATTGCAATAAAGACCATCCGCGACAGCGGCCTCGTTTAACCGTCCGGCCAAAAGTTATCTCGACAAATTCATCTGGTTTATCTCCAGCGTTTTGTTGTCGGCTATCTCTCTTCTGACAAGCAGCACGAGATCGACACCCGGACGCAGCGGATACGTCCCGACGTATTTGTAATTGGCGGAGTAGCGGCGGGTTATCTCGGCGTCCTGATCGCGTTTTTTGGCAACGATCATCTCCGCCGTCGGGTTCTCCACCAGCCGCCCGCTGAAGCCCGCTCCCTTGTAATCCTTCAGATACCAGACCAGCGGCCAATAATCGGGCGAGACGATGTCGATCCTCAGGTCATTGCCCTTGCGAGTGGTTTCGGCATAGCGGTCGATCTCGCCGACCATATCCAGAAAACCGCGCCGCGTGTGGGCGTAAACATACGGCAGGCTGTCGTCGTCATATCTGACAAAATTGATGTCATACGTTTTATAACCAAGAACGCCGAAAGCCGCCAGAGCAATTAAACCTGCGGTGACACTGCCCGCCGGATCTTTGAGCTTGGCGATCTCGTTTATCGCATATCCGCCGACAATGCAGGCCGGAAGCAAAAATGAAAGCGCCAGCCACGGCGTTTTATACGGTATCAGCGAGTATGCGAGAAAAAGCCCGAACGTCCACATACCTACGAACATCGCAAAACGATGACGTGCTTTGACGAACGCTATCAGAGTGCCGACGGCAGAAAGGATGACGATCGGGGCCTCTATCTCCCACGCCCATTTCAGATATGTATAAAAACTGTTGTCCGAATGGTCGCGCGTCCCGGTCTTTGTCCATATCTTATACGCCTCGAACGCTCTGCCGATGCCGTCCGGAAAAGTAAAGAATGACGAAAAGAAAAGCACACTGACATAAATAAAAACAACCGCCGCGATCGTAATGAGAAGAATGCGGTCGGCTTTTCCGCCCATTGCCTCGCCGAACCGGGCGAACGTCAGGCCGCTGTCGTCTATGGAGTCATTCTCTTCAAGCCCAACACCGCTGCCGTAAAATTTTCTCCACAGGACGACACAGAGAACGGCGATCAGCATTGTCCCGAGCGTGATAAAAGCCGTTTCCTTTGTCGCAAAAAAAAGAGCGACGCTGGCCGAGGCAAGCATCATGTAGATCGGCCGGCCGTCGCGCCACGTCATCAGCATTCTGATAACAAAAGTGACCAGCACCGCCTCGATCAAAAAAAAGATCGTTCCGTAAAGCGTAAAGCCCGAACCGTCCGCTCCCGAAAGCGCTCCGGCCAGATGCAGCGTTGACGGAAAAAAGCATACCAGCAGCAGAAGCGCCGTCCAGCCTATCGCAAACGGCCCGACCCGGCGGCGGTCAATAAAGAACACGACCGCGACCACCAGCGAGAGGCTGAGAAATACAAAGAATATCTCGTGTATAAAATACCGCGAGATAAAGACCATTCCGGGCGAAAGTGCGACCAACGCCGCTCCGGCCAACGCTCCGGTTTTGCCGATGTATTTCCGCAAAAACAGCACCAGCACGACCATCAGAACGCCCCATATCGCCATGCTCCAGCGGACAGGAACGGTCTCCAGCCCAAACACTTTTGCGAAAGCAAGCGAGATGTAATACAGCGTCGGGCCGTGGTAATTTGCCGGATCGTAACGGTAAACGCCGTCGCGAAAAAGCGTGGTCAGAAACCACCCGTTGACGCCTTCGTCATGATGAAACGGTTTTAGCCCAAGCCAGAAGAACCGCAGGAAAAAAGCCGCTGCCGTCACCAGAATGCAGCCGATGGCCCACACCGGATCGAACCGCTGTTCGGCTGTCGCAGGCGGCGGCTGATGTTGAACCTGTTCCTGGGGCTGTTCAGCTATCGGTTTCGTTACTTTCTCTCTTTTTGCCTTCTTTGCTTTTTTTGCCATCTTGTCGGTTTTATTATTTCGACTGTTCTTGCCCTGACGTGTTTCGCACCCGATACAATCTATATTGCCCGAACTGTGCCACTACCGGAAATTTTTGAAAGAAAGCCTGATTTGGCGAGACCTCGGTCACTTCGTCCGGCGTAAAAAGAACGTATTCGATATTATATTTTTCAAACAGTTTCATCGCCTGCGGCCCGCCGCGATACATCTCATTTATCTCTGCGTGACGCTGTCGCGGGTCTATGCCGTGCGAACCCAAATGGCCCGGATGCCGCATCAGCGAAACGCGTCCTGTCAGAACGGCAACGGATTTATACGTAGGGCCGTTCAGCAAAACCGTGTCGCGTGGTAAGAACGTCTTTGCCCTTTCTGCCAGAGCCACACCGTCTGCGCTGAAAATGCCGTAGTTTATCTGTTTTGACATCGTCCGCCAGACATCCAGCGAACCGCTTGCGGCCAAAACGAAAAGACACACGGCAACGACCGGTTTGAAAGGCGTTCCGGCACGCCAGATACGCGCCAACGCATACGCCACAAACGGCAGCGACCCTACGTACCAGTAGATCAATATCTTGACGTTGTCCCATTGCCACGGCGCCAGCTTGACGACATTGGCAATGATAAATAAAAGCACGAACGGAATGTAAAAAAGCAGCAGCGACCGCGCCTGCCACGAACCGAGCGGCTCGCTGACGGGACGCTTAGTTTTCGCTTTCTTTTTCTTTGGCTTTGCCTGTGCCTGTGTGTCGTCGTCCGCCGGTTTTTCGTCCTTTCGCATCAGCAGAAAATACGTCCCGACAAACAGCAGCGGAAACAAAAGGCCCGTGTTCTTGAACCAGAACCAGATGATATTGTCACCGCGATTGTCCCAGCCAAAATGCCATTCGATGAACTTGGCGGCATCTGTCGCGGTTCCGGTCATCGACCAGATCAGTTCGGGGATGGCAACGGCCGCGACCGCCGCTGCAAACGCCATCAGTTCGATGATCCTGTTCTTTTCAGGCCGCATCAGCAAAAGGCACAGACAGATGACAAAGAGCGCCAACAGGCTGTGAAGATGAACCAGAACAAGCGTTCCGGCAAGCAGGCCGGAGATGACTATTCCGGGTGATATGTCCTTTATTGAAAATGCCTTGTGCTGCTCTTTGGCTTCACTGCCGTCGCTTCCCGCAGCATTCGTTTCCGTGCTGAACATTCGCCACAGCACGCCTATGATTATCAGCGTCAATGGCAATCCCATCAGAATGCCGCGTTGTGTCAGGAACAGCGTGACCAGCGAATTTCCCCAGCGGAAATCATCGCTGATGGTGTAATCCTTTGGCAGGCTCCACAAAAATTCGACAAAACCTTTTGCCTGGCCCGAATAATCTCCCCAAAACCAGATGAAACCCAGTCCGCCGCTGAGGAACAGCAGGAACGGTGCGATGCGGCCCGCCAGACGGTCATTGACCATTCTTGTTATCAGGTCGTCAACAATGACAAGCAGCGACATTGCCAACGCCAGATTTTGCGTCAGCATTATCTCGCGAATACCTGTCCCGACCTTCAAAAGCATTGCCGCGACCAGATCGGCCACAAAAGGATATGTGAATTTTGTTCCCGCAAAATTGGGATTGTCCGGCGGAAACGGCGGCCCGTCCGTGAACGCAAAGATCGCTCCCAGATGATACGGCAGATCGCCGAGGTTATTCGATCCGCCTGTGAGTATCGCCCCTTCGGGACTGATAAGCATTGCCCGTTCAAAAAAGAAAAGTAAAACAAGAAAGAAAAAAGCGTAGTAAAGGAACGGGAGAAATTTTCTTACGCTCGCACCCTGAAGTTTGCCGAACGCGCGGTCTTTGTCCTGAAAGAACCGCTTTCGCCGCCTTTCGTCACGGAACATCATCAGCGGGAACATTGTTATCAGCAGCGATGCCAGAACCGCGACGCCGCTCAGGCCGAAAAGAAATGACAAAACAAATCCGACCGTGCCGAAAACCGTCATCCCGATCACACATCCGGCCGAAACGCGCCACAGCATTGGCTTGTCTTCGTCCAGTACGTAGGTAACGGCAAGGCCGCCGGCTGTCATCAGGGCAATAAGGATCGCAGATAAGATCATATTGATGCAGAGAACGTCTTTTCTGTTAAATTAACCCACTTTCGCCAAAGGACAAAACTTCGATTCCGCCGCAACCGCTCCGCGGGTTGGAGTTATACGCGATAGAAAGGTAAGATATTCGTTTTTGGAAACGTTCTTAGGACGGTCTTTATTATGCTGCAAGCCGGGATCGTTGGGTTGCCCAACGTAGGAAAATCGACACTTTTTAACGCACTGACGGCACAGGAAGCCGCTCTTGCCGCCAATTATCCTTTTGCCACCATCGAACCGAACGTCGGTGTCGTTGCCGTGCCTGATGAACGTCTTCAGGTGCTTGAAAAGTTGATCAAAGCGCAGCGTGTGGTTCCGGCAACTGTAGAATTTGTTGACATCGCAGGCCTTGTTCGCGGTGCATCAAAAGGCGAAGGCCTCGGCAATCAGTTCCTTGCGAACATCCGCGAAACTGATGCCGTCATTCAGGTCGTGCGCTGTTTTGAGGATGAGAACATCGTCCACGTCGAAGGCTCGGTCGATCCGATCCGCGACATTGAGACCATTCAGATCGAACTTGCCCTAGCCGATCTTGCCTCGCTGGAAAAGCGAAAGGAAAAGGCTGCCCGCTCGGCAAAATCCGGCGACAAGGACGCCAAACGCGAGATAGAGATCGTCGAAAAGATCCTGCCGGTCGTCGAAGAGGGAAAGCCCGTGCGTTCGGCCCCGCTGACCGACGATGAAAAGGAGATCGTCAAAAAATGGTTCCTGCTCACGTCAAAACCGACCATATATGCCGCTAATGTCGATGAAGCGACGCTGGCCGACCCGACCTCAAATCCGCACGTGCAAAAGGTGATGGAACACGCAGCCGCCGAAAACGCCGATGTCGTCCCGATCTGCGCAAAGCTCGAGGCCGAACTCGTCGCACTGGACGAAGCCGAGCGCACCGAATATCTGAAAGACCTCGGGCTGGGGTCGAGCGGCGTCGATAAGATGATCAAAGCGGCCTATCACATGCTCGGGCTGATGAGCTATCTGACCGCCGGTGAAAAAGAGGTCCGCGCATGGACCATTCCCATCGGCACAAAAGCTCCGCAGGCGGCGGGTGAGATACATACCGACATCGAACGCGGCTTTATCCGCGCCGAGATCATCTCTTATGACGACCTCGTCGCCTGCGGTTCGCGAAAAGCCGCCAGCGAAAAAGGCCTCGCCCGGCTCGAAGGCAAGGAATACATTATGCAGGACGGCGATGTTGTCGATTTTCGATTCAATGTATAGGTCATATTGATCTTTGATCTTATAAATTGCCACCTTGTTTACCGAACACATTGGTAAATAGTAGAATAAACCATAGAATGCGATCGGCCTTATCATTTTCCATCATCCTTTATCTGCTGTTTCTTTTGATGCAGCCGTGTCAGGATGTGTTCGCGGCTGACGGCGGAAATGAGGTCGGGCACAACACCGCTCATGCCCCGATGCCTGCCGATGAGGAAAATTCCGATGCGTGTTCGCCTTTTTGTATATGTTCATGCTGCAGCACCGGTGTGGCATATTATCCGCTGATCGGTATTGAGCCGCCTTCGCGGAAACTTCCCATCATCGAAAAGCCGGCCATCGGCCACAACGATCCGTTTCTTGGTTCCTATCAAAACTCCATCTGGCAGCCGCCAAAAGCCTAGATCCCTAGCACAACTGCGCCCATTTTCGTCTTTGCCGCAACAAGATTGGCAGAGGCAACGCTTTTGTTTACAAGTATTTAGGAGTTTTCAGATGTATAAAGCATTCATATTGGCGGCAATAATGCTGGCCGCCGCCGTGAGCATTTCTGCTCAAAACAACAACACTGTCCGTGTGACGGTAAAGAACAAGGACACAAAAGAACCTGTTGCAGCAGCAACGATAAAACTTAAGAATTCTGACATTTCCGTATCAACTGACGCCGATGGAAATGGCGTTTTGACGAATATCCCTGACGGGCCGCAAACAATAATTATTGAGGCCATAGGCTTCGAAGAGTTCGAAGTTAAAAAGACCTTTCCGGCTTCTGCGGATGAGGTGCTTAATGTTCTTTTAGAACTTCATCACGAGGTCGGCTCGGTGATAATATCCACGACCCGAACGGGGCGGGAGATAGAGGCCGAACCAAGCCGCGTCGAGGCCATCGACGAAGAAGAACTGGACGAAAAGATAAATATGCGGCCCGCCAATATCTCGATGGTGCTGCACGAAAGCACCGGCATACAGGTTCAGCAAACGTCCGTTACCTCCAACACGCAATCCATCCGCATACAGGGCCTTGACGGCCGCTACACACAGATATTAAAGGACGGCTTTCCCGCTTACGGCGGATTTTCGGGCAGCCTCAGTGTGCTGGAGATACCGCCGCTCGACCTAAAACAGGTCGAGGTTATAAAAGGCCCGGCGGCAACGCTTTACGGCGGCGACGCCATTGCCGGTGTTGTCAATTTCGTCTCGAAAGTACCCGAAGAGAAACCGGTCACGTCGCTTTTATTCAACCAGACATCAGCGGGCGGAACCGATGTCTCGGCATTTAATTCGCAGAAGTTTGAACGCATCGGCTATACGCTTTTTGGCAGCGTCAATCTCCAGTGGCCATACGATGTTGACAAGGACGATTTTACCGAACTGCCGCGAACACGCTCATTTGCCATCAATCCTCGCGTGTTCTTTTACCTCGATGACAAAACATCGTTGATGATCGGAAATTCAACCTCGCATCAGAACAGAAAAGGCGGTGACATATTTGCAGTTCGCGGCGAATCAAACGAGCTTCATTCTTATTTTGAAAAGAATCTTTCGTCACGCAACATCACCACATTCAGCTTTGACCGCAACTTTGACGACGGCAGCCGCATTAACGCTCGGCAAAGCTTTGCCTTCTTTGACCGGGAGCTGAACACGCCCGGCCATTTCTTCAAAGGAAGCCAATTCAACAGCTTTTCCGAAGCGTCTTATTACCGTGCTTTCGGGAAACACGCCTTTGTTCTGGGCGGCAGCGTCCTGCATGACAGCTTTCGCGAAGACGGCATGTTCGACGCCGCTCCGCGTCGCGACGAGACAAGAACTGCCGTCGGAGCCTTTATTCAGGACACCGTTGATGTGACCGACCGCCTTTCTGTCGAGGCCGGTTTCAGGCTGGAACATTCAGGAAAATACGGCACGTTCGCTCTGCCGCGAGTTTCGCTGCTTTACCGCTTTACGGACGAGATCACGACACGCGTCGGCGGCGGTTTCGGATACAAAGTTCCGACCATTTTCACGGAAGAATCCGAACGGCTTCTTTTCAGGAACGTAATGCCTTTGGGTTCGGACATAAAGGCGGAAACAAGCCGCGGCGGCACGTTCGACATAAATTACAGCAAAGAATTTGGTGAAAAAATTAACCTGAGTTTGAACCAGATGTTCTTTTACACGCAGATCTCCGATCCGATCTCAATGCGGCAGCGGCCTGACGAAAACTTTGAGTTCGTCAACGAAAATTCATCCGTTATCAGCAAAGGCTTTGAGACCAATCTGCGCATCGGTTACGGCATCGCAAAACTGTTCGCGGGCTACACATTTACGGATGCAAAGGCTGGCTATCTCGCGGGCGACCGGCGGCTGACATTGGTGCCGCGAAGCATGGTCAATTCGTCTCTGGTTTTTGAGGAACACGGCAATTTCAAGGCCGGCATCGAATATTATTACCAGAGCCGTCAGACGCTCGAAGACCGCAGCCGCACGCCTTCGACGTGGGAAGCGGGAATATTTGCTGAAAAGACATTCGGCAAATTCAGCTTGTTCATCAACTTTGAAAACATCTTTGACGAACGCCAGAGCAAATACGGCCCGGTCGTCTTTCCGCCGCACGACATGCCGTCATTTGCCGAGATATGGACGCACACGGAAGGCCGCGTGATAAACGGCGGCGTGAAGATACGGCTTTAAGCCGGAACGAAAAACGGTGATGAATTTTTCATCCGCCGCGTCTTTCGTGTATATTTAAAGACCATGATCGTAAACGCGACAGGTAAACGGGTGATCGCCGCATTTTTTCTTGCCTTTTTCGGCTTGAATCTTGTCGGCGTGTTTTGCCTGTCGCATTGCAATCTTGGGAATGCCCTTGCAGCCTCGACCGCCATTGAGGAAACTCATGGTTCAAGCCATTGTGACCCAAAACCCGCTGCTCATCACGAAGAAAAAGCCGAAAACGATGACGAAAATAACAACGCTGTTTCCGGTTTTGACCAATGCTGCGATCCGGGTTTCGGCATCGTCACGGCAACGATAAAATCGGCTGTTGACATCATCCATGCCGTTCCGGCGCAAACACAGCCTCACCAACTTTCGCCTTCATTTGCGTTGGCAAAAAACAGTTCTTCGGCCTCGCTTCCCGTCTATCGGCCTCCGCCAAAGAACGGCAAAATAGAAAGAAAATTGAATTGCGTCATCCGTATATAACCGCGCCTGCGCTTTTGTTTTTCAAATGAAAGACGCGGCTTTTGTGCGCCTGTTTTTTGCGCACAACACCGCCGCGACAG
This sequence comes from Acidobacteriota bacterium, assembly GCA_019639175.1. GTDB lineage: Bacteria > Acidobacteriota > Blastocatellia > Pyrinomonadales > Pyrinomonadaceae > OLB17. The sequence goes on from JAHBSK010000003.1 coordinate 143,837, forward strand.
GTTATTTACGGAGACGTTTATGAAAGCATTTTTGTTCTTTATGCTGGCCGCTTTTCCTTTATCCATGGCGGCGCAAAATGTGGTCAGATACGACCTGACCATCGGCCATAAAATAGTCAATTATTCGGGCAAGCGTGTTCATGCGCTCGCCATAAATGGGCAAATTCCGGCGCCGACGCTGGAATTTACCGAAGGCGACATCGCCGAGATCCACGTCCTCAACACGCTCGACGAGGAATCGTCGCTGCATTGGCACGGCATTCTTTTGCCGAACGAAGAGGACGGCGTTCCTTATCTGACGACAACGCCGATCAAGCCGAAAGGCACTCACGTTTTTCGCTTTCCGATCAGGCAAAGCGGAACGTATTGGTATCACTCGCACAGCAATCTTCAGGAACAAAAAGGCCTGTACGGCGCGTTCATCATCAAAAAACGCGATGAACCCGATATGCCAAATTACACGCTTTTGCTCAGCGATTGGACCGACGAACATCCGCACGAGGTGATGCGTTCGCTAAAGAACGAGAACGACTGGTACGCGATAAAAAAGAACGCCGTCCAGAGCTATGGCGAAGCCGCAAGGGCCGGTGCATTTAAGGAAAAGATCAAGCAGGAATGGTCGCGCATGGACGCAATGGACGTTTCGGACGTTTACTACGACGCACTCCTCGCCAACGGCAAATTGCAGGACCACGCGCCGCAGTTCAAGGCGGGCGACAAGGTTAGGCTGAGGATAATAAACGGTTCGGCATCGACATATTTCTGGGTTCAGTTCGCAGGCGGAAAACTCTCGGTAGTTGCCAGCGACGGCATTGACGTCGAACCGGTCGAGGTTGACCGGATGCTGATCGCCGTTGCCGAAACCTTTGATGTTATCGTCACCATTCCCGAAAACAGGTCGTTCGAACTTCGTGCCACGGCCGAAGACCGGACAAAAGCCACATCGCTCTGGCTCGGCGTCGGTGAAGAGGTAAAAGCTCCCGTTCTGCCAAAGCTCAAACTCTTTGAAGGAATGAGAATGATGAACGAGATGGGCAAGCACACCATGAAAATGAGCTATCAGCAGATGGACATGAACGAGGTGATGTATCCCGAAATGGTTCCCGATCCGAGCAAGCCCGGCGAACCTTTTACGCCGCCCGTCACGCTCACCTATGCAATGCTGAGGTCGCCCGTCAGCACTGCGCTGAACCCGAATGCTCCCGTCCGCGAATTGAACTTTCGCCTGACCGGCAGCATGAACCGCTATCAATGGAGCATCAACGACAAGCCGCTCTCAAAAAGCGACAAGATACTCATTAAAAAAGGCGAGGTCGTCCGCATTACGCTCACAAACGACACAATGATGCGTCACCCGATGCACCTGCACGGACATTTCTTTCGCGTGCTGAACGGCCAGGGCGACCATTCGCCGCTAAAGAACGTGATGGACATAATGCCGATGGAAGAGAACGTCATAGAATTTGACGCAAATGAGGAAAAGGACTGGTTCTTTCATTGCCACATTCTCTATCACATGATGGCGGGCATGGGCCGCGTTTTCTCTTACGAAGATTCGCCGCCGAACACACAGATCGCGCCGACAAAAGCGAACTGGAATTTCTTTAGAAAAGAGGACGAGCGGATGTGGCATCCGCTGGCGGAAGTTTCCATGCAGTCGAACGGCCTTTTTGCTCACGCGATGACCTCGAACAATTACAACTTCTTTGCCGCCGACCTGCACCTGCACCCGAAACACGGTGGCGAGATCGAGCTTAAATACGGCCGATTTTTTGGCAAACAGCAGTTCCTGAATGCCTATGGCGGCGTCGAGTTTCACCGCGAAAAAGAGAACGGCCAATGGGAGAACGGCTTTAAGGGAATTTTCGGGCTGGAATACACGCTGCCGATGTTCGTAAAGGCTGACGCCCGCGTTGACACACGCGGCAAATTTCGCTTTCAGGTAGCACGCGAAGACCTTGCCATTTCACGCCGTCTGCGTTTTGACGCGATGTGGAATACCGACAAGGAATATCAGGTCGGGCTGCGTTACATAATGACAAAACGCTGGCAGCTCGGGACAAATTACTACAACCGGTACGGCTTTGGCGCCGGCATTATCTTTAGTTATTAGGACGGGAATACCCGATAAATTGGAGAAATTATATGTTGAAAAAATATTTATTCGCCGGCCTGATGCTGGCACTGTTTGCTGTTGCCGGACATTCGCAAAACCTCGGCAAGGTCGATAATGATGTAAAGAGCAAAATGAACGCCGCCCTGACCGGTTATTACGCGGTGAAGGACGCTTTGGTCGATTCCGACCTGGAAAAAACAAAGGAAAAGGCGGGCGATTTGGTCACGCTCATAGGTGCGATCTCCGATGAAAAAATGACTGCCGCTCAAAAAGAGTTTTGGGGAAAACTTGCGGCACCGTTAAAGAACGACACCGAACACATCCGCGACACCGGCGACCTCGAACACCAGCGAAGCCATTTTATGCAGTTGTCGAATAATTTCTTTTCCCTTGTTCTGGGTTTCAAGGCAAATTCCGCCGAAGTCTATCAGCACTATTGCCCGATGAAAAGAGCAACGTGGCTTTCATCTTCAAAAGAGGTCAAAAATCCGTATTACGGCGACAAAATGCTCGACTGCGGCTCTGTCCGCACAACGCTTAAAAAGAATTGACGATAATGATGTCCGTTCTAACAGTTAAAAGTGGTTCAGTTACCAATTTATAGTTCCATAAACTATCAACTAAAAACTCTTCCACTATTAACTGTTAGAAGAATAAGGGCTGAATGAGAGTGCTGCGGTCATCATCTCATTCGGCCTTGCAAATTCCGCGCTTCTGCGTAAAATTGAAATTGCCGTTCGGCACGGCGCCTTCGTCTATCGGTTAGGACGCAAGATTCTCATTCTTGAAAGAGGGGTTCGATTCCCCTAGGCGCTACCATTTCTTTTTCACACCAATTGGATATAAAAAGTTTTTAGCGAACAATGGTGCGCCTATTTTGTTCGGTTGCGATAACCTTCCAAAAAGCGCGCGATGCGTGATATTGCCTCGGCCAGATCATCCACGTTCGGCAGAAAAACTATGCGGAAATGGTCATGTCCCGGCCAGTTAAACCCTGTTCCCTGAACAATTAGAACCTTTTCTTCGGCAAGCAGTTCACAGGCGAACTGCTGATCGTCAGCAATGGGATACACCTTCGGGTCGAGACGCGGAAACATATATAATGCAGCTTTTGGCTTAACGATCGAAACGCCGGGTATCTGTGACAACAGATCGTATGCCCGGTCGCGCTGACGAAACAGCCTGCCGCCCGGAGCCACGAGTTCGTCAATGCTCTGATGTCCGCCGAGAGCGGTCTGTATCGCAAGCTGTCCGGGCGTGTTCGAGCAGAGCCGCATCGAGGCAAGCATATTCAGCCCCTCGATATAATCCGCCGCCCCGCTTTTGTCGCCGGACACGATCATCCACCCCGACCGATAGCCGCACGAACGGTGATTTTTGCTCAGGCCATTGAATGTCAGAAACAACACGTCGTCCGCCAGCGACGCGATGCTTGTGTGCGTGTGGCCGTCATAGATCGTGCGGTCATAGATCTCATCGGAAAAAACGATCAGGCCGTTCTCACGTGCTATCTCGACAATGCCGTTCAATATTTCTTCAGGATACAACGCTCCGGTCGGATTGTTGGGATTGATGACGACTATGCCGCGCGTTTTGGGCGTGATCTTTTTTCTGATGCCTGCCAGATCGGGCAGCCATTCGCTTTGTCCGTCACAGATATAGTGAACCGGCTTGCCGCCCGAAAGCGAGACCGCGCCTGTCCACAACGGATAATCCGGCGCCGGAACAAGTATCTCGTCGCCCGGATCAAGCAACGCGGTCAGCGACATTACGATAAGCTCCGACACTCCGTTGCCCAAGTAAACGTCATCGACCGTAACACCCGCAATGCCTTTGTCCTGTGTGTAGCTGACCACCGCGCGACGCGGCGCGAACATCCCTTTGCTGTCGGTATAACCGGCTGCATCGGCCAGGTTGCGGATGATATCCTGAACTATCTCGTCCGGCGGTTCAAAACCGAACGCGGCCAGATTGCCGATGTTCAGCTTCATTATCCGCTCGCCGCTTTCCTCCATCCGCGACGCCAGATCAAGCACCGGCCCGCGTATGTCGTAAAAGACATCAGCCAACTTGCGTGATTTTGTAACGTGTTTCAATTGGTACCTCAGAGACAAAAATGCCGTTACAGGTGTGTTTTCTAATAATGACTCTTGCCAAAAACATGATGCTTAAATATATCCGCTGCCCTACACCGTGAAGAGAGCTTTCGGATCCTTCCGTGCTATCGCCAGCAGTCGCAGCGTCGAACCGCTCGGAGCATTGCTGCCTTGTTCCCATGCCCGAACCGTTGCGGCTGACGTATTTAATAACAGAGCAAATGCTGCTTGCGAAACATTGAGCTTTTTTCGGAGTTTAATAATATCTTCTTTGCCTAACGGCCTCGGAGGCTTCACTTCCCGCACGACCTCGCGAATGCCAACAACCTTTTTGCCGGCCGCATGATCACGCATTTGTTTCGCTCCGGTCATTAGTTCGTCAAACATCTTCTTGTCCATTTTATTTACCTCCCTGCCTCAACTTTTCTTTGGTTTCCGTCACGATCTCACCGAGCATTTTCGCTTGTTCACGAGTTAGGTCTTCCTGCTCGTTCTTTCCGTAAATGTAAAGCAGATATATGCGGCCATACACTTCAAAATAAACGTAAATATACCGGAAACCGCCTCGCTTACCTTTCTGGCGTGAAGGATCGGCAATACGTGCCTTTCTTGCTCCCTTAGCGCCGGGTATGACGGCGCCGCGTTCAGGGTTCTTTATCAATTCGTCCTGAATAGCCGTTAAAAGGCCAATGCTTCCAAGTTCATCTATTTTCCTGACAAACACCGGAACTTCGACGAATGTGATAAGCTTTCCCTTCACGATATAACTATAATATCAGATAGCATAGTTGTCAAATGTGTCTCATTTACTCCATTGACAATTATTGAACTAAAATAAAACGGCAAGTCCCGTAAACACAAGACTTGCCGCTATTTCTATTGGTGCCCCCGGTAGGATTCGAACCTACAGCCGACGGATTATGAGTCCGGCGCTCTAACCGTTGAGCTACAGGGGCTAGAAACGATTAGTGTAATTTAAACGCAGTGACGGCGCAAATCCGCGTGCAGTCCAAACTGGAAGTTTATATATTTTGCCGCGGATCGCCAAAGGTCGGCGGAGGCGGCGGTTCTGCCGGCTGTATATTCCCAACGACGATGCTGCGTCGCTCCTGCCTGTCTGTAATATCGCGGACGACCGTTATAGCCAACACCGCCGCAATAATGGTCAATATACCTGCGGCTATAACGACCGTTCCGCCTATTGCCGCACTTTCCGGGTTGTCAGGGTCAAATGCACGCGATGCGAGATTGTTCGCAATATTTGAGATGATCCAAAATGCCCACCAAATGGTCATAAATCCGGGAGCGCTGTGCAGGCTGGCGGAAAGAAATGTCGGCTCGTTATTGAAATTGACGCCGTCCGGATCGCTTTCCCACCATATCTCGCGCATTGCCTGGAACGGTTTGAAAAGGTTCAGAAATGGGACGAACCACCACCCAACCGCCCATCCCGGTGTAAATTCCAGGTTCTCAGGCTTGAGTGCATTAAGATTGGAATGAGCGCGATATTCCCATAATAGAAATGCAATGACCGTTGCGATAAAGATCGGGAACTGCAATAAAGCCGCCAGGCCCACAAGCATCAGCCATCCGGGAATTTCATCCTCGGTAAAAACAAACGCATAGGGATCCATTATTTGAATGAATCCGACCAAAATATCCAAAAGTGCCACACCCGCCGTTGCCGCCAATCCGCCGATGGCGGCCAATGAAAGTGTCTTTGCCGAACGAAACCTCTCTGACATACAGAAATCCTCCGAAGATGAGATATTTTACCGAAAACAGGATGCTCCAGCATTTTCACGGCTGTTCGCTTGTTCCTGCCGTTCTGATCTGCTTTATGTTGCCGGAAATATCTGTTATATTTCCGTAACTCTCTTCAGAAATCAAACTTATACGAGGAAAACTTAAATGAGCGCTGCTGCAAACGCTGACAACTCCGCACCACAGGGCGGATTCTTCGGACATCCGAAAGGCCTTTCAACCCTCTTTTTCACTGAAATGTGGGAAAGGTTCTCGTTCTACGGCCTGCGTCCGCTCCTTGTTCTATTTATGGCTGCCGCCGTTATGCAGGGCGGTTGGGGATGGGACCGCGGTGAGGCTTCGGCCATCGTCGGCATTTATGCGGCTTTTGTTTACCTTGCATCTTTGCCGGGAGGTTGGATAGCGGACAAATTGCTGGGACTGCGCAAAGCCGTCCTTTACGGCGGAGCTTTGATCTCGCTTGGACACCTGACCATCGGCGCTTCGGCGTTCATACATTCCAAAACCCCATTCTTCCTGGGCCTTGTTTTTATAGTTCTGGGAACGGGCCTGTTAAAGCCGAATATCTCGGCAATGGTCGGCGACCTTTATCCCGAAGGCGGTGCAAGAAAAGACGCCGGTTTCTCGATCTTTTACATGGGCATCAATCTTGGGGCCTTTATCGGACAACTTATTACAGGTTTTCTTGGTGAAAGGATCGGCTGGCATTGGGGATTTACGGCCGCAGGACTTGCCATGATCCTGGGCCTTATTCAGTTCTGGATACAGTCTGGAAAAACGCTGGGCGACATCGGCTCCGAACCTACACGACATCCCGACCCTGCCATCCAGGCCAAACAGGAATCACAGGTAAAGATATTTACAACCATCGGCCTTGCGATCCTGGCTGTCGTGTTCATACTCGTCGCCACCGGGATCATTCCGTTCAGTGCCTCTGTATTTGGGACATATCTTGCATACGTCCTCGTCAGCATCGGGTTTATTTATTTTGCATATCTTTTCATTTTTGGCGGATTGAATGGCGATGAAAAGAAACGTGTCCTCGTCATTGCTGTTCTGTTCGTTTTTGCGGCCATCTTTTGGTCGGCATTTGAACAAACCCCGACTGCCCTAAACCTTTTCGCACAGGATTTCACCGAGCGTCAAATGGGCAGTTTTCTTATCCCGGCCACCTGGTTCCAGTCAGTAAATTCCGCCTGGATCATCCTCCTTGCTCCGGTCATTGCCGCGATGTGGACGGCGCTCGGCAGCCGCAATATAAATCTTTCCAGTCCGGTCAAATTTGCCGTTGGCCTTGGCCTGACGACCATAGCTTTTGTCGTGATGATCTTTGCCTCGTATGTCGTCGTTGGTGACGGCACCTCGATCACAAAGGTCTCACCGCTCTGGCTTGTAACATTTTACCTGTTCCTGACACTTGGCGAACTCTTTGTCAGCCCTGTCGGACTTTCTTCGATGACCACGCTCTCGCCAAAACGCTACGTCGGACAGATGATGGGCGTATGGTTCCTGGCATCGTCCGTGGGCAACCTGATCGGCGGACTGGTCGGAGGCGAGGTAGATCCGAATAACCTTCCGGCAATGCCGAGGCTCTTTACGACGACAACGCTCTTCCTTGGCGGCTCTGCCCTCGTTCTGCTGATACTTTCAGTGCCGATAGCAAAGATGATGCGCGCCCGCAGCCCGGAAGAATCCGACGCCGAAACAGCGGTAAAGAGCGAGATCGAGTGATGTTGTTCCTGTTGTGGCAGGACTTGGCAAAAACCTTGTCCTATAAAATATAAGAGGATAGAATAAAGCCGTGCATTTTGAATGGGACGAGGAAAAGAACCGCGCAAATATTCGAAAGCACGGCTTGGATTTTAATGAAGCGTGAAAGGTTTTCGAAGGCCCGATGTGGGTGAGGCCTGACTCCAGATTTGATTACGGCGAAACTCGCCTTATCGGGATCGGAATACTGGATGGACGCATAGTGTTAATAGCATTCTCCGAACCGGATGAGGACATCATACGTATCATCTCAATGCGTAAAGCAAAAAGAAATGAGCGAACAAGACTTGAAAACAAGATCAAAGACTGACTGGAAACGTATCGACGCCATGAGCGATGATGACATCGATACATCGGACATTCCGGAACTGGATGACGCCTGGTTTGCGGACGCTGAACTTCGTATTCCCGAACATACAAAAACCGTCCTAATAAACATTGATGAGGACGTTCTGAAATGGTTTGAGGAACAAGGTCCCGGCTATCAGTTCAAAATGAATGCTGCATTAAAGATATACGCTGATGCCCATCGCTAGTCCCGCTCCCTATTCTTGTATGCCATAGCAGCTTCGGCTGCGCCGGCGTGGATGATCTCGGGTTTGTGGTATTTCCAGTATTTTTCAAAGTCTTCCCCTGAAAGCTCGGGCATTTCGGCCCGGGTTTTCTCTTTTAAATAATTTTCGGCCCATTCGCGCATTTCGGGTTTGGTATTCAACGCGGTGCGTGCTCCGTGCATCAAATTATCACGTTCCATGTATCTGTCTCCTTGTGTTAGATTTAATATTAAGTGGCTGACGTGGTTCAGGCAAGAGAGTCTTTATATCATTCATTCGTCCGGCAAACGCTGCCGGACAATATTTATGGAGTCTTAGTGTGAAAAGATCATTACTCGGGGCCGCGCTTATGCTGGCGCTGCTCCCCAATGCGTTCCTCGCCCAGAGAACGGCTTCGTCCGCCGCGGCAGCGGCTCCGGCGGCAGCCAAACCGGCCTATGCCGTTCCGTTCGTCAATAAAAAACTTGCGAACGGACTGGATGTCATCGTCCTTGAGGACAACAGCGTTCCTATCGTGACGGTCGAACTGGCAGTCCGAAACGGTTCATTCACAGAACCGCCGGAGCTGAACGGCCTCTCACATCTTTACGAGCATATGTTCTTCAAGCCGAACATGGCGGCACTGCTTTCGCAATGTCAGGACCTCATTCTTCGCGGCGGCTCCAACCCGGTGTGTAATGAGCCGATAAAGCTCAGGCCCGTGATCGGCGACGTGAGCTATATGAAGAATATCTCGACGCTCGGCATTTCCTACAACGGAACGACGCGCGAAGAGGTGGTCAATTACTATTTCACGACCACAAGCCCGTATCTTTCAACGGCGGTTCGCGTGATAAACGATGCGGTGCGCTATCCACGCTTTGACGAAGAAGATCTGGAAAATGAAAAACGTGTCGTCATCGGCGAACTGGAACGCAACGCCTCCAATCCGTTCTCGTATCTTTTTGACGAAACGAACAAAAAGCTCTTCTATAAATATCCGACGCGCAAAAGCCCAGGCGGAACGCGTGAAACGGTCGCTGCCGCCACGGTCGAGCAAATGAAGCTGATCCGTGACCGCTATTATTTTCCGAACAACGCCGCTTTGGTCGTCACCGGAAACGCGTCTCCCGAAACGGTCTTCAAACTTGTCGAGGAAACGATGGGAAGCTGGGAACCGCGAAAGGTCGATCCGTTCAAGGAATTTCCGTTGGTCGAGCATCCGCCGATCGAGAAAAGTGCGGGTTCCATCATCGAAAAAGAGATCGGCTCAGGCGACGGCGAACAGAATGTCTTTATTCAGATCGGCTGGCACGGCCCTTCCATCGGCAAGGACGACGCCTCGACCTATGCGGCAGACGTTTTCTCATACATCCTTTCTCAGCCCGATCACCGCTTTCAGCGAAACATTGTGGACAAAGGCCTGGCAACGACCGTCGGGCTGAATTATTACACACAGCGCAACGTCGGGCCGATAACCATCTTTCTGATAACCACGCCGGAAAAGGCAAAAGCCGCCCACAAAGCGGTTTACGATGAGGTAAAGCTTTTTGATACGCCCGCATACTACACGGACGCGGAACTGGAAAACTCAAAGAACATTCTGGAGGCCAATGACCTTTATGACCGCGAAAAACCGAGCGAATACGCACACACGCTCGGTTTCTGGTGGTCATCCACCGGCATTGACTATTTCCGCGATTATCACAAGAACCTGAGGGCAACCTCGCGTCAGGACATCAACCGCTATATTCAGACCTATATAAAGGGCAAGAACCATGTCGCGGTCGCGCTGATGTCGCCATCGGCTCGTGCAAAAGCGAATTTGACCGAAGAGGAACTCATCGGCCCTAAGTGATCAGGAATTTCCGGACAAAACGAATAAACAGATATGCGATCATTTTTTAGAAAATTCTCATTGTCGGCATTGGTTACAGGCATTGCCTTTGCGGCAGTGTTACAGACAGCCGCTCAAACAATGCCTGTCCCGCAGGCCGATCCTGTCACTGAGTTTGAGGTCAACGGCCTGAAGGTGATATTGAAACGGCGCGATTCGGCCCCGACCTTTGCCGGCGGACTTTTCTTTCGCGGCGGCGTAAGGAATCAGACCGCCGAAAAAGCGGGCATAGAGAATCTTGCGCTTGCGGCCGCGACCGAAGGAGGGCAAAAATTCTCCAGCCAGCAGGTCCGCCGCGAACTTTCGCGGACGGGCGGTTCGCTGGGCGGAGCGTCCTCACGCGATTACGGCGTCATCTCTTTTGTTTCGACACGGGAAAGTTTTGACCGCATCTGGGACATCTTTGCCGACACGGCGATAAACCCGACATTTGCCGCCGCTGACATCGAGCGTGTCAGACAGCAGATGATTTCGGGCCTCCGCGAAACCGAGACCAGCCCGGACGGAGCCTTGATCGCCGCTCAGGACAGGATGCTTTATTCGGGACACCCTTACGCCGTCGATCCAATGGGAACTATCAGGACGATAACCTCCCTCACGGCGGCCGACCTTAAGGCATATCACGCGGGCCTGATGCAGACCTCAAGAATGCTTTTAGTGATAGTCGGCGACATCGGCCCTGACGAACTCAAGGCAAAAGTGACGGCTTCATTCGGAAAACTGCCCGTCGGCACATACAAGAACGAACCGCTGCCCGCGTTGGATTTTTCAAAAGGAACTGTGGACATAACTCCCCGTGACGTTCAGACAAATTATGTCCAGGGCGTTTTTGCGGCGCCGGCGCTGAACGATCCTGATTATTACGCGATGCGCGTTGCGATGAACATCCTGCAGCAGCTTGTTTTTGAAGAGGTTCGCATAAAGCGGCAGCTTTCTTATGCGCCGAACGCGGAAATGAGCAGCAACGCGGCAAACACTGCGTTCATTTACGTGACAGCGACCGATGTGGATCAGGCCGTAAAGGTCATGCTCGAGCAGATAGAGATGATGCGGACACGCACGACGAGCGATGAGTTCATCAACGGAATGGCCGGACAATTTCTCACACATTATTACCTTGACCAGCAGACCAATGCCGCTCAGGTAAAAGAGCTTGCGCAATATGAACTTATCGGCGGCGGCTGGCGCAATTCGTCGGACTTTCTCAAAAAAATGAGAGAAGTAAAACCCGCCGATATACGACGGGTCGCGGAAAAGTATATGAAGAACATCCGTTTTGTCGTTGTCGGCAACCCCGAAGCGGTAAATAAGGAAGTTCTTCTGAGTTCAGCAAAATAATGCCGTCGTTTAGGCGAATATGAAAAAGGCTGCCTGACATCTTGGTCAGACAGCCTTTTTTCTATTCAGGCTTCCTGGCCCTGGTCGGAGCGGGCCGTGAACTGTCGCTCGATTTTGACGATCCCGACGAAGGAGCCGACTTTTGCTGCGGCGGGGACGACGGCTTTGACGGAGCCGAAGGCCGCGGCTGGCTCGGAGCCGTCCGCTGTGTCGGCGGCGTGCTAGGCCGTGACGGAGCCGAAGGCCGCGGCTGGCTCGGCGTTGTCCGCTGTGTCGGCGGCGTACTCGGCCGTGACGGAGCCGTTGGCCGTGAAGGCTGCGGCGTCGTCTTTGGGGCCTGAGGCCGTGACGTTGTCGGCGGCGTGCTAGGCCGTGACGGAGCCGTTGGCTGCGAAGGCCTCGGCGTCACGAGCGGCGGCGACTGATTAGGCCTGTTAGCTGCCGGCGGTGTTTTTGGCACCGTCGTCGGCCTGGCCGTCGTGTCGCGTTTCGGCTGTTCGGGAACCACAGGCGTTCGCGGCGGCAGCACGGCGATCGGCGGCGTTTCCCGTGTCACCTCAGGACGCGTCTTTCCGGCATCAGGCCGGGAGACCGCACCTGTTCGCGGCTGAGCAGGAGGTTCCGCTATCGGCGGCGAGGTTCGCGGCGTCGTCTGCAGCGGCGGCCTGTTGCCGAACATACGCGAATTTCGCAGTTTGTCATCCAGCGGAGCATTCTCCGTTCGCGAAGCGGCCCCTGTCCTCGAAGTATCGACAGGCCTTGTCACAAGCGGTTTTTCGGGCCTGATATCCTTGCTTATGGTGTCACCGATCTCGCGTCGCGTCGGCAGCAGAGGCGGTGAATTAGCGATGACCCTGTCATTTCCAACAACCTCGCGGGCCGTTGTATCGGGCAAACGCGTCATCGAGCCTCGATCCCTGCCAAAGCGGTCCTTTGGCGTCGATATCATTCCCCTGACCGGCCCCTGATCGAGCGGCGGGACACGATTGCCCGCCCGCCTTTGGCCGGTTATGTCAGGCGTCGGCTGAGGCACAACCTGTGTCGGCCTGTTCCGCCTGTCGCCGCGGCGTCGGGCTTCCTGATGCCGGCGGTTATAATTGTAATAACGGCGGTTGTACGGAAGCGGATACCAGCACACATTGTTGTTATAGACCGTCATCACGACCAGCGCCGGACGCCACCAGCTTCGTGTCGTGCGGTAGTAGCCATACGGCGACCATACCCAATAACCGTTGTGCCAGAACCAGCGTCCGTGATGATACGTCGCCCAGCCCCAAGGCTCGTCATTGACCCACGTCCAGCCAAATGCCGGTAGCCAGCGCCATTGTCCGTAGCGATACGGCGACCAGTCGCTGTATGTGCTTACCGCCCGCGAAGACGGACGCCAGACATAGCCGTAGTCCAGTGTGTGCATCCAGTCGCCGTAATTCCCTAGGTCTTCGGCTCCGTAAATATCGCGGTCATAATATTCGTCATAACGAGCGTTCGCCAAACGCTGTTCGGTCATCCGTTCGCGGTCAAGCGACCATGAATCAAATTCATCGTTCAGGCCGGCAAAATCGCTGAGTTCCCATTCGCCCGCGTTCCTGCCGTCGGTAAAGACCCTGGCAGTACGTCCGTCGCGAAGCGTAAAGCCCGACGTGGTCGAATACACGCGTGCCTCTCCGCCTTCGCTGACGCTGATGCTGACGCCGTCAAATTCACCGCCGCCCGCGTCCAGCCGGTATCGGCCCGCAAGCTGCATGGCGACCGTTGCCTTTGGCAGATCGACCTCAAAGAACTCTGATCCCGCGTCAAATTCCAGCAGGCGAACGGCCATCATCCCTTCGGACAGGCTCAGGGCAATGCCTTCATCGTTTATCAGCGTCATGCGGAGATATGAATTTTCGGAGATGCGGACGTGTTTGTGGCTGGCAAGCTGTATCTCGTATCTGGCGCCCGGCCCGGCGGCTATCTCATCGCCTTCCACAACAGGGAGGTTCATGACCGCCTTTTCCCACTCGTCAGAATCGGCGCGCTTTATCTGAACATCGCCGGAAAGATCGCTTATGCGGGCAACGCGGTCCGTCACATCGGGAATATCCTCATCCTCCGGTGAATAACCGAACGCGGCACCGGCAGCGAGCATTACGACCGACAAAATAAACGGAATTGTTCTGGTTTTTAACGACAGCATATTTTAAACCTCCCTATCTCTTGGGGTGATGGGGGCCGGACAGCAAAGGGTCGCAACCCGGCTTTTACCGTATTATTCAGCAATAAGCATACCGCAAACAAAAGAAGAGGAGCAGTTTGAATTTAGGCGAAAAAATTCATATTTCCGGCAAAAGGTACTAAGTGGTCATACCTTTTCGTGCGCCGGGTCGCAAAAAACATTACGAAATAGTGCGCCTACGGGCTTATTCCAGGTCTATTCTTAGCTTTACGACCTCAGGCCGAACGGCTGCAAATATGTCGCCTTTGTCATTGATGTCAATGCCGAAAGCCTGATTGGTCTTTATCGTCTTGAGCGGTTTTCCGTCTCCGTTAAAAACGTGAATGGTGCTGACATTTGTCAGATAAATGTTGCCCGACGGGTCAATGGCAATATCCTGCGGCGAGCGGACATCGGTCTTGATACGCGTCAGAAATTTGCCCTCTCGCGAAAATTTCACAAGGTCGCCTTCGGGCCGGACAAAAGCGTAGATATTGCCGTTGCCGTCAACAGCGATCTTTTCAAACCCAAGCCTCGCGCTTGCGTCCTCGGCGGCCTTGTTGAGGTCTTTCTGTATTTTTAGATCCTTGTCCGTTATCACGATGGAATTTCTGGCGGCGATATAGATGCGTCCGTCCGCGCCGACATGCACTCCGCGAGGCGTCGAAAGTTTTATCGACCGCAGTTCTTTTCCGGTGTGTCCGTTAAAGCTCCGCACGCCGCGGCCGTCCGCAATATAGACTGTTCCGTCGCGGCCAGCCGCAAGGTCTGAAATAGACGTCAGTCCGGCGACATTCCATTGGGTCAGAAAATTGCCCTCGGCGTCAAAGACCTGAATGCGTCCACCGGTGTAATCGGCGCTGTATATCTTTCCGGCGGCATCGACCGCAACGACGCGATTGTCCGTGAATTTTCCGGCACCGGTTCCCTTGCCGCCAAACCTGAGAAGTTCCTCGACCGAGCCGTCAGATTCTCTGCCGTCACTGCTAAACCCGACCTTTTCCGTATCCGGACGCGAGCTGATAGTTTCGCCGGCGATAGGAACTATCAAGAAAAAGAGCATCGGCAAAAAACTGAACGCAATCGGCAAAACAAAGATAACAACAAAGATCACGGCCAATAATGCCTTGACCCTGCGCGGCATTCGGGACTTGCCGTGGGAACCCAACGCCCGCATGTCCGAGACATTGACGCCGTGGCCGCGTTCCATCGCCTCGACCGCTGCTTTGGCCTGGGCCAGACTCACGCCGAACGTCTCTCGGAATACTCTGATCGCCTCCAGCTTTTTGCCTTCGGATATCAGCCGCCGGACGTTCTCAACGCCCTGGGCCAGCATTCCTATCGGGCCGACAGGTGCTGCCTCACGCGGCGGCGGCGACGCTTTAGCTGCTGCGGCGCGGCCAAAAACCTCTGACGGAACAATTACGGAACCGCCACAAAAATCGCACTTCTGGATCGTGCCTCCCTGAAACTCAAGCGGGGCCGAACAGGCGGGACATTTGAACATTTCTGGCATGATCTTTCAGTTTTATTAAAGGACAAAAGGGAGCGATCTATTTTACACCGGCGGACATATTTTTTCCCGGACAGGGCATATCATAAAGCCAAAAATATTGACGTCACACTACGCCGCTTTTGCCGCGTTCAGACCGGTTTTGCCTTTCGGTGAACAAAAAAGGACGGTCGCCCGTCCTTTTTCGATCAGATTAGCAGATCTGTTAAACCGCGGCTCCCGGATAGCTGGAACCGAGCTTGGAGCCGTCTCCGTCCGCAAGGCTGTTGACCAGTTCGTAATTGAAATAGTCGAACTTGGACGCAACAAGCGATTCCACACGCTTGTCATACATCTCGCGCGAGCGGTCTATTGCCTCGCGAAGACGGTCATACAGATCGCCCGCTTCGCGGCCCTCAACGACCTTTTGTTCGTTGTAAAGCTTTATTTCAGAAACAAGCAGGCGGGCAAACCGACGCGCGTTGTTGTGCTGTTTCCTCTCTTCTTCCGGCACATCGATAGGCAGGTCTATCGAGCGGTCGCTGAAGCGGCTCTTTACCTGAGTTCCCCCGACAGTTTCGGCCATCGGCTGCGAAACGGTTTCGGCCGCATCGACATGGCCGTTCGTTTGCGGCTGTGTCGTTTCGGCGACAACTGATGCCGGAACTTCCTCCTCGACCACGACCTCGGCGGCCGTTTCCTCAACGGAAACCGTCTCGGGCGCCGAAAAGGCGTATTCAACCTCAGAAGTTGGGGCCTGCGGCTCAACATCACCGTAGGACGGGACAGTTTCAAACTCCGCGACCGGAGTTTCAAACGCGGCATCGGCCGGCTGGGCTTCAAAGGCAGGCGTCTCTGCCTGCTCCTGGGGCGAAGTGTATTCCGGGGTCTGAACCGTCGGTTCGACGTATTCGAACGCCGTCTCGGTTTGCGGTTCGGGCGAAACCTCGGCCGCATACTCCGTCGGCTCTTCATGCGAAGGAGTTTCTTCGTAAACCGTGGCGGGAACCGTTTCAACCTCCGGGGCCGCAAATTCCGGCTCGGACGCCGTTTCGGCTTCTGCCGTCGGCTGATATGTTTCCTGTTCACCGTAACTTTCGTACGTTTCGGGCACCGCATCATGCGAAGCGGTGTCAGCAGACAGGTCCTGGGTATCATACGGCGTCGCGGCACTTTCCTCCGCCGTAGAAAACGCATGATCCTGTTCCGGCACGGCCGTATGATCTGTGTATGTCACGGACGGTGCCGCCGCTGCGGGAGCCTGGACAACCGGTGCTGCGGCCCTGAGTTCAACGGTCAATCCGGCAACGCGAACAAGCGTTTCAAGAGCTTCCTTGTTGAGCGAGATGCCTTCTATGCCGTAATCGGCATAGAGAACCGCAACGCCCCGGCCGCGCGCCGTTAGCGGTATGGCGTACATCCTGTCAGGCCGTCCAAAATCGAGCGGTGTCAAAAAGAGTTCGTCATCCGCATTGGAGCCGTACGTTCCTTCCGCCGTTTCAAGCGAATGCACCGCCTTGGCAGCAAGCGTATCCGCCGACAGCGGGAACCGTACGGTCTGTGCCGTGTCGTCGGTCGTGCCGCCCGTTGAACCGAACACCTTCCAGCCCGCGAACTGGTCATTTTTAACGATAAAAAATACACCGCGCGGAGCAAAATCAGAGGCGTGTTCGACCAGCGATTTCAGGATCGCCGCCTGGGTCATCTGAGAACTTATATCGCTTATCGCATCGCGAAGCAGGTCATATTTTGCAGGAGGTGCGGTTTCTTGCCTGAGTTTTTCGGCTTCGCCAAAGGCTGTTGCCGTTATCTGGGCACCCTCGTCCCGGGCCAGCCGCAGATGTTCCACGACCGATTCGGCAAACCCCTTGTCCATCTGCCGTTCTGACGACATACGGGCGGAAAGGGCCTTCAGTGCTTCATCAAGCTGGGCCTTGTGTTTTGCGAATTCGGCCTCGAATTGGGCCTGAAACTCAGCGACATCGTCACGGATCGCTTCAATGGTCTTGTTATGGTGATTCTCGAATTCGGTTCTCAGACTTTGTTCGAGTTCTTCGCTTGTCACTAGGATTCTTCCTCCAAAATATTGAGAATACTGCGTTTAAGGAAATTGAAACGGCAGGCGAAACTTACACAGTATAGGCAGGTTTACAGGTCTAACGGCAATTGACGCAGAATCGCCGCCTTTTGGATTATGGCTAATTCGGATGCCTGATGTCAAGAAATACTTGCACAGGCGGGTGATATTGTGTGGCAGAAGGTCAAACGGCTACGACCTCTATGTCCGGGTCGATCTCTTCTCTTATCATGTTCTCTATCGCCATCAGAGTTCCCGTCAGCGAGCTTGGGCAGCTGCCGCATGCTCCCTGATAGCGTATCCGCAGGGTCGATCCCGCAAGTTCGATTATTTCCAGCCAGCCGCCGTCACCCGCAAGGTAAGGGCGAATGCGTTCATCAAGCAGTGCCTCGATCTCTCGCAATGTCGGGTCATCATCGGCTGCCGCAGCTATCGCTCCGCCGACAGAACGTGCGGCCGAAGAACCGTTTCCGGACTTTACAGGCTCTGCGGCCCTGATCGGCACGGCAAGTTCAGGCAGGATCACGTCCCATTCGACCTCATCGGTCTTTTCAACGGTTATCATCTTGTCCATATAAAATACGGACACGACGTCACCGACATCAAAGATGGAACTTGCAAGCGCGTCAGCATCTGCGGACGCGGCGTTGTCAAACGAATGCGAAGTGCCGTATGACACCGGCTCGCGTAAAATGAATTTGACTGCGTTCGGGTTTGGGGTTTCCTGTATGTCTGCGATCTTCGGCATTCTTTCCTGCGTTAAATAATCAGCCTCAAATCACTATTTTCCTTAATCCTTACATTTTTGTCAACATTACAGGCTGCCAGATAGTCCGTGAGGTACGATCCCCCAAACGACAAGAACGAACCTGCCGCGCGGCAAGCCCGTTCCGATCTAAGTTAAAAAGGCCGAAAGCGGTCCGGGAGCATATCCCGGACCAAGCCTATTCCGTTATATGAATA
The DNA here is from genome assembly GCA_019639175.1 of Acidobacteriota bacterium. Taxonomy (GTDB): domain Bacteria; phylum Acidobacteriota; class Blastocatellia; order Pyrinomonadales; family Pyrinomonadaceae; genus OLB17. The sequence continues at coordinate 162,077 of JAHBSK010000003.1, forward strand.
TCTTCGTTCTTATTTACTCGCCCGGACATAAAAAGCCCACCCAATACGACCGTGGCGACAAGAAATAGAATTGCCACTATGATATACAGGGATTGGGCGCTTTGAACGTAATAATAGAACGAACCCGCAGTTATCAAAAGCGACACCAAAGCCAACAAGAGATACAGCATTTCCTACACCTCCAAACGACAAAATATGGGCTGCCAATCAACGCCGCGACAACGTCCGCTATTGCCGGTATCCGGATCAAACAGAATCGCTGCCGCACTCACTACCTGCAAAGTGTTCTGAACGCCCTTATATTAACCTCATTTTAAACGGAAATGCAAGTAATTTCGTTTGGTTTAAAGCAGCCATAAGCAGATCAGGCGGAACGCATGGCCGTAACGACACGCGGTATTCCCGCCAGGTCGTCATATACATTCGCCGATTCCCATTCGGCAATATCGAACATTGCTCTCACTTCCGGCTCCTGTCCGTGGCCTATCTCCAGCATCAACGCACCGCCGCGCCGCAGAAATTTAGGCGAATCCTTGATGATCCGCCTGATGATGCCAAGGCCGTCGCCGTTATCTGAAAGCGCAGGGTGCGGCTCGTGATCGCGGACTTCCGGCTGCAGAGCATCCATCGCCGCAGCGGCGATATACGGAGGATTTGAGACGATAAGGTCGAGATCAGCCGCATTAAAGGACGAGAATACATCCGATCTTAAAAATTCCGCCCTATTCGCCACGCCATGCCGTTCGGCGTTCTTCCTTGCAACGGCTATGGCTTTATCCGAAACGTCCAGAGCGGCGGCCGTCGCCTCCGGCTCATTTACAAGAATGGCAACCGTGACACAGCCCGAACCGACGCCGACCTCACAAAAACGCTTTCCTGTGGAAACCCTCAGAAGATCGAGTCCGCGTTCGACCAGCAGCTCGGTTTCCGGCCTCGGGATAAGCACATCGGGGTTAACCAGAAACTCAAGGCCGTAAAATTCCTGCTTTCCGACAATGTATTGATACGGCTCTCTGGCGGCGCGTCTGCCGGTCACGTTCGAAAGATCGGCGGCCTCTTTTTCGCTGAGAACATATTCCGGGTGCGCTATCAGGAACGTCCGGTCGCGGCCGAGAACGTATCCGAGCAGCGATGACGCCTCGCGCACAGGCTCTGCAACACCGGCTTCGGCCAGTTTTCCGGCGGTTTGTTGAATGGCTTCCTGAATGTTCATTTTTTTGTCGCGGCCTTTTCGGCCTATAGCCCGCTTGCGATAGCCGGGCTTTGCCCTTTTCTCGGAAAACCTACATAATATTGCCTTACGGCGGGTTCGGCAACAATGAAGATTTTCTCCAACATCAGGCTTCTGCTTATATCGCTATGGCTCGGCGCCTCCGTGTTCTTTATCGGCGTGGCGCAGACGGCGTTTGCCGTGCTGCCGGAACGCGAACTTGCCGGAGCCATTGTCGGGAGAACCCTTGCAATTCTTAATTACAGCGGCCTTGTTATCGCTCTGATACTTCTTGCGATGACCCTCATCGGGCAAAAGCATGTAAATAAGCTCTGGCTGTGGATTGAAAGATTTGCTTTGGTCATTTTGGCGGCGGCATGTGCGGTCGGGCAATTTGTCATCGCATGGTGGCTCTTGCTTGTCCGGCAGGAGATGAACAAACCTTTGGAGCAGGTCGCGGCTGACGATCCTTTGCGGATACAGTTCAACGCTCTGCACCAGTATTCTGAATGGGTACTGCTTTCGGGCATGGTCGCCGCTCTGATCGTCTTTTTTATCATTGCCAACAGACAGCCGGCCGCCGCTAAAAAGGACAACGTCGTGGATTTTGATTTCCAGGATCAATTCAAAATATAGGGATTATGGAACTTATTAAAAAAAAGGGTGAATTTTTATCCGATCTGCGCCACTGGAACGGCGAGAATCTTTCCCGCTATCCGTGGGTGACTAATGAGCGTACTCCGTTCACACCGGTCCGCCGAGCGCTGCCGATGCTGAACCTTGCCATTATCTCGTCTGCCGGCGCGTATATAAACGGTACCGAACCTTTTGACACTTCATCAAAGGACGGCGACCTCGAATTTCGTGAGTTCCCGATAGAATTGGACGCGGCGGACATGAGCTATGCCGCAAAAGGTTTTGACCCGAAAGCGGTGACAGATGACCGCAATTCTCAGATCCCGATAGACAGGCTTTTGGAATACGAAGCCAATTCCGTTATCGGAAAACTGAACGACGTTTGGTGGAGCCTCAGCCCATGGATACCCAACGCCGCACGGGTCGCCGATGAGATGGTTCCCGCGATCGTGGAACGGCTGGAAAGATACAACGTCCAGGCGGCATTGCTGATACCGGCATCAAAGCTGTGCCATCAGACGCTTGGCGTGCTTGCCCGGGGCATTGAAGAGGCAGGCATTCCGACCATGATGATCTCCGTTGACAAGGCAGTCTCGGAACAGGTAAAGGCTCCGCGAACTAATTTTTATGATGGCGAATACGGTTCGGTCGCCGGCGAACCGAACTGGCAGCAGTATCAGCTCCGCATTTTGGATGAGGCGCTCCGCACAATGGAGACCTTTGACCAGCCCGGAATGCGCAAACTTGTGGTCGATCTGGAAACACAGGTCGAAGCCGCACGCGGCGAAAGATAGAGATTTTCTCTAGCCGCCCATCTGCCACTGTTTTATCGCTTCGACCGGACAGAGAAGCATGATGACATTCAGGATAAGGCTGTCGCGAATGGTGAGCGCAAGAATGATCTCGGTAACGATGAACAGCGTCATCGACTTCCAGAAACGCAGCTTGTAGGCGATCCAAAACCCGAGTCCGCAGCAGAGGATATCCGCGACCGAATTCAATATCGAATCTCCAAAATAATCGAGCGACATCGTGGCTTCGCGGTAGCGTTCGATTATCATGTTAGTGTTCTCGACCACTTCCCACGTGCTTTCAAGGCAGATCGCCATCACAAACCGCCACGCAAGCGGAACCTTGTAGAAAATAAGTCCGATCAGCCAGAACTCCGCCACACCGTGCAGCAGATGCGTGATCGAATAGGGGTCGATGAAATGCTGGGAATTATGCGTGGACCAGATGTCCCACGACCACGGCGAAAGGTCGCCCTCCTTGCACCACCATATACGCCCCATAAAAGCGAGAATAACGACCGCAGCCAGGAGCGCCGTTCCGGCCGCCGTCAGCGTGGTTTTGGTAATAAGCGGTTCTGTCGGCAGTTCCTGGCTCATCTTCTAAAAGTTATTCGGTAAGTTATTCGGTCGAAACCTCTTCTTCGCCGTGGAGAGCAGCGTTCAATGTATGCCAGCTAAGCGATGCGCATTTTACGCGGGCGGGAAATTCCAGCACACCGGCGAATATCTTTAATTTGCCAAGATGATTTTCGTCCGTCTCGATATCGAGTTCGCCTGTGACCATCTTGTGAAACTCATCAAATATCTTTTCCGCTTCTTCCTTCGTTTTCCCACGCACGGCCTGCGTCATCATCGACGCCGACGCCTTTGAAATGGCACAGCCCGAACCTTTGAACGCAACATCGCTGACCGTGTCGCCGTCCATCTTCACATAAACCCGCAAAGCGTCACCGCACAACGGATTCCTGCCGTCCGCTTCATTATCCGCACCCTCGATCTCACGAAAATTTCGCGGATTCTTGTTGTGCTCCAAAATAGTTTCCTGATATAGGTCGTTTAGTTCTGACATAAAATTTCGGGCAGAAACGCGAGTGTGAACGAGCGTGCCGCTTTGCACACTCCCTGACGGTCGTGTTTCTGCCTCAGATAGTTTCCTGATATAGATCGTTTAGTTCTGACATTACTATAGACATTCGATAAACTCCTCTAGCGTCAATCCGGCCTGCCTCAGTATCGACCTGAGCGTTCCTGTTTTAACCGACCTGTGATAAGGAACCGAGGTTCTCAGTGAGCCTTTTTTCATAATGTAATGGCTGCCAGTTGTATGGTCGATCTCAAATCCTGCTTTCTGGAGTGCTTTGATGACTTTTGTAGGTTTGAGGCTACGCGGCAATTTGCTCATTTTCGATCCTCACACGAACAGGGAAAGCCATTTTGTCTTCGGGAATCGGGTCGCCGTGTTTTATAAGACTCATCAGATAACCCTCAATCGCATCCTTTGCCATCGCAAATGCTTCATCAAGCGTATCGCCTTCGGTAACAAGGCCGGGCAATGCCGGACATGTGACCAAATAACCATCCGGATCGTTCGGTTCGATAAGTATCGTAAAACTGTAATCGCCAACCTGTATCGGAGCTTGCTTTTTCATATCAGTTATTTTAGCACTCAAATTTTATTTCTGATACGGGCCATTAGGTTCTGACATTAGACTTTTTTGTCCATAATGGAATCGATTTCTCCAAAAAAGCAATCGCGAATCAGTGACTTTGCCCTATCGTCCCCGTTTAACTTTACTTCTTCGATTACTAGAAAGATCGAATGAAACTCTTTTGTCTTCCCATTTTCAAGCAATCCGAAAACATGATCCGCAAAATCATCCATGAGTATTTCAGGTGATGCAGGTTTATGCACTTCGTTTAAGCCGTCATAAAGCTTTCGAAACGACGGACAGGCATCAACCAACATTGGCATCACATGGTCAATTGATATCAGCTTCACTCTATGCAAAAACCTCTATCACCTTCTGCACCGCATCGGCGAGTTTATCAACTTCTTCGCGGGTATTATAGAACGCAAAAGATGCGCGGGCGGTTGCCGGTACGTCAAAAAACTGCATAACGGGCTGGGCGCAGTGGTGCCCCGCTCGGACGGCGATGCCCTGCTGGTCTAAAATTGTGCCGATGTCGTGCGGATGAACGCCTTCGATGGTAAACGAAAGCACGCTTGCCTTATTCGCCGCCGTGCCGATTATGGTCACGCCTGGAATATCCGCAAGCCTTTCGGTCGCATATTCCAGCAGTTCGTGTTCATACTTCGCGGCGGCCTCAAAATCTATCGAATTTAAATAATCTATCGCCGCACCAAGCCCGATGCCCGCTGCGATGGCTGGTGTTCCGGCCTCAAATTTTTCGGGTATCGGAGCAAAGGTCGTTTTTTCAAAACTTACGATGCGGATCATCCCGCCGCCGGTCTGATACGGCGGCATTTTGTCCAGCCACTCGCGCTTGCCGTAAACGACGCCGCTGCCGGTCGGGCCGTACATTTTGTGGCCGGAAAAGACATAAAAATCAGCGTCGATATTCTGAACATCCACCGGAAAATGCGGCACGCCTTGCGCTCCGTCAACACAGACCGGAACGCCGAATTTATGCGCCGTGGCGATCATTTCCCTGACCGGATTTACCGTGCCGAGCGAATTGGAAACATGCGCGACCGCAACCATCTTAGTGCGTTCATTGAGCAGATTTTCGTATTCTTCGATGATAAGTTCGCCGCGTTCGTTCATCGGAATGACCTTGATGACTGCTCCGCGTTCTTCAGCGACCATCTGCCACGGCACGATGTTCGAGTGATGCTCCATCTGCGAAACAAGTATCTCATCGCCCTCGTTGATGAACTTGTGTCCGTATGAATGCGCGACCAGATTGATGCCCTCGGTCGTTCCGCGAACAAAAATGCATTCCTTCACGTCAGGCGCATTTATAAAACGCTTGACCTTTTCGCGCGCCGCTTCATAGGCCGTCGTCGCGTGCTGTGACAGATAATGCACACCGCGATGAATGTTCGAATGCTCCTCGGCCAGATACTTTGATGTGCGATCAATAACCGCCTGCGGCACCTGCGACGACGCCCCGTTATCCAAATAGACCAAAGGTTTTCCGTTCACATCTCGCGACAGCACGGGAAAATCTTTTCTAACTTTTTCTACGTCCCAATTTGTCATTTCTTGTACAGGTTTCATAACTGACATTCACATCTTACTAATCAACAATGCTTAATAATTCAGCGATTTTGTCGGGTTCCGGCAGTTCACCCTTTAATTCCTTGGGCAATTCAGAACTTACGCGATATTGAGCAATGCCAATCGGTTTTTTTGATTCGCGCAGGGCATATTCAACGATCGTTCGTGTCTTACTGCGACACAGTATCAAGCCTATCGAAGCGTTTTCGTCCGGCATCCGTACCAGATCGTCCAGAGCTGCCAGATAGAATTGCATCTTTCCGACAAACTCCGGCTGAAATTCACCGACCTTTAGCTCTACAGCAACCAAACAACGCAAACGGCGGTGAAACAATAGCAGGTCTATGAAAAACTCTTTTCCGTCTATTTCCAATCGGTGCTGGCTGCCGACAAAGGTGAAAAGCCCGCCCATTTCTCTTAAAAATTCTTCGATCTTGCCGATAAGCGATCTTTCAAGTTCACGTTCTCTGTGTTCTTCGCCAAGTTCGAGGAAATCAAACATATACTCGTCCTTGACAGCAAGTTTTGCCTGATCGCGAATATCTTCCGGAATTGTCTGGTCAAAATTTGTTTGATTTAACAGGGTTTTTTCGTAAGAGCGATTATCTATTTGGTGGATCAGAACATTCTTTGTCCAGCCAAATTTTTTCGTCATCCGCAGGTAAAATTCTCGTTGGAGATCATCCTTGCATCGCTGAAATATAACGATGTTATGCGTCCACCCAATTTCTCGCACCATTGGTGCGAGTTTTTCATTTTCGCAGTAGGTTTCATAAAACACTTTCATCCGCCAAAGGCTTGCTACCGAGAAGCCTTTGATTCCGGGAAATTCATTTTGCAAATCTGTTGCCAGATTTTCGACAACGGACTTTCCCCAAGTCTCACCCTTCTGACGCTCTACGATCATCCTGCCGATGTCCCAATACAAAGCAATAAGCTCTTTATTAACAGCTTTTAAGGCTTCATATTGAGCGTTGCGGATGCGGGTTTTTACTTCGCTCAAAAGCCGTCCATAGTTGTCAGAATCGATATCACTCATCTCTTCTTGGCGCTCAGATCTCCGTTCCCAGCCTATTCAGGACGATCTCGTCCAGTTCGTTCTTGATGCTTTCTACGCCGATCTTATTTATTATCTCCTCGGCAAAACCGTATGTGAGCAGATTTCTTGCCAGGTTTTCGGGCAGGCCGCGTGTGAGCAGGTAGAAAAGCTCTTCATCTTCAAGCTGGCCGACCGTCGCGCCGTGAGCGCATTTTACGTCGTCGTTAAAGATCTCAAGCTGCGGTTTTGTATCGACGCGGGCGTCGTTTGAGAGCAGGAGATTTTTGTTCTGCTGATAAGCGTCGGTGCCGCTGGCATCGAGCCTGACGAAAACTTTGCCGTTAAAAACGGCGTGCGAGTGATCGTTCAAAACGCCCTTGTATGTCTGATGCGAAACACAGTTCGGCACCGCGTGGTCTATCGACGAATGCGTGTCGTGGTGCTGCGATTCATTCAGCATATACAGCCCGTCAACCCACGCCTCGGCTCCCGTCGCGTTGAATTTCACATCAATATCGTGTCGCGAAATTTCGGCGCCGAGATTTATGTTCGTCGAATTATAAACGCTGCCGCGTCCGAGCTCGACCTCGGTCACGCCGTAATGATAAGAGGTCTGGGCGTCTTTCTGAACCCGATAGTGCGTCAGGTTCGCATTGTCTTCGACAACGATCTGGACGGCGGCATTGGTAAAAACATTGTCGCCGGAGTCATAAACTCCAACGAGCGTCGCCTTGCTTCCCGCCTCGGCAATGACTATCGTGTGCGGAAAATAAGCATTGCCGCTTTCTCCTTTCAGCGAAAAGCTGATCGGTTCTTCGATGATGGTGTCTTTCGGTATTCTGATGACAGCAACCTCGGCAAAAGCAAGATTCAACGCGGTGAAGCCGTTGCGTTCAAGATCAAACTTTTGCAGCAGCCTGACCGCGTCCTCATCCAACTCTGACGAAAACCCCGCAGGCATTGCGGCGATCTTCCACGCCTCTTTGGCAACAGGCGCGACATTGGTGTATTTCCACTCTTCTTCCTTTTGCGAGGGAAATCCTTTCTCCGTAAAAACGGCAAATGCCTCTTCGCGCAGCCGACGCATTCCCGCGTCCTTTTCACCTGCGATCTTTTCCTTAAAACTTTCCGTAAATTGTGTTTCCAATACGGCTGTTGATAAAACCATGTCTAAAATACCTTTACTAAACTAAATTTGTTGTCGGAACGAACTGTGTTCACCTGATCCATCAGCACTTCGCGAGCCATGCGAAGTTTAGCCTCATTGACCGCTCGCGGCTTGTCGTCATCGACCAGCGTCGAACGGTCGTAACCAAAAAGAAAATCGTGACGCGCCAATATGTAATTAAAACCTGCCGCTTTTGCCTTTTCGCGCAGCTCATCGGCAGAATTTGATTCCCATATCCATTTCCTTAACGTCACATCCTCAAACAGATAATCCGAAAAATACGGCCGGTCGAGGTGATAGCTGTCGCGCCGCATATTTATCAGCCAGACCTTTGCGTCGGTCGGTGTTTCAGTGTTCAGCCACTGATAATACGGGTAATAATCTATGTTGCGGATGAGGTATGCGTCCGGCGTCTCACCGCCGAGAACAACCCTCAACGGAGCTTTTTGCAGAAACCATGCCGACGACGCAGCGATGCACGCGATGGCCGCAAAACCTATCGCAAATTTCGCCGATTTATTTAAAACATCGCGTCTGTCCGACATGCTTTCCACCGCCGCCGCAATGGTGATGGCAAGCAGCGGCAATATCGGCAACAGGTAGCGAAGCTGCTGGCTGGAAAAGAGCCAGAAAAGGAACATCACCAACGCCACACCGGAAAAGATCTTTGCCTCAACAGAAAGTTCCAGTTTCCACAACGCGAATATCAGCAGCGGCAGCCCGATCAAAAACGCAACACCGAGAACACCGTCAAAATTTGCCGCGATCTCCGGCTGAGCTGTGACCGAAATGTTCCACGGCGCAAGCAGATAATCCAGAGCATTTTTATTTGCACCGCCGTATTGTGAATTCATCATCTGGAACAGGTTTGAACGGTCTACGTCCCAGCCCGGAGCCTTTCCTTCCCAGATGCTCATATAAAACGGAAAGATCGGGCTGCCGGTTTCCGCCCATGTCCGCAGATACCACGGCGATGCGATGACACCCGCAAGCAGAAACGCACCAAACCCGAACGCCGCGATCTTGCCTATGCGGTCCGGTTCGCTTTCCTGCGCTTTTCTGACGCGGAACAATATCACCAGAGCGAACGCCGCCATCACAAACAGCGTGGTCAGCTTTGCCGAAAGCGCCGCTCCGAGGAATATCGCCATCAGGATAAGCCAGTTTTTGTCGAGCGTTTTCCACCACCGTGTCAGCGAATACGTCGCCAACAGCACATAGAGAGCGAGGGCAACGTCAATATATGCGCTTGCCGCGACGTGATACGCCGTCGGCACGGTCGCGGCCATCAGCACCGCCATCAGCGCCCAGCGTCGGGAAATTCCCGTCTCGCGGGCAATGCCAAAGATGGCTGCCAAAAGAAGCGGAAAGAAAAGCCAAACAGTCGCTCCCGCCGCAGCCTCTGCCGCGCGTTCGCTGACGATATTGCCCAGCAGCATCGCCCAGACAACGTGCATTTCCGTTCCCAGGGCAAGATAGCTGGCGATGTTGCCTTCGATAACTGCATTGCCGCCCTGTGCGATGAATTGTTTCGGCACGGAAAAATGATAAAGCAGCGTGTCCTTTGCCGTTGGCGGCGCAAGGCTTGCGATAAACGAAAGTAAGACCGGTATCGCGATCAGTATCAGCAAAACGCGGTCAAAAATACTTGGCCTTTCAGGAACACGGCTTTCATTCTTGATCTTGCGCAAACGAAGTACCCCAAAAATCGCACTGAAAAGTCCAACTGCTAACGTTAAACAGGCCAATGAGGTCGAGTAGCTGCCAGGCCCACCTAAAGCAAAAAAGATTAGTGACCAAGTGGCTATTCCTAAGACAATGTCTCTGACAAGTTCTAGAACATGAGAGTGTCTTGGACTTTGCTCCAGTTTATCTAATCGCCGATAACTATTTCCCATGCCAAAACATGAGGCTAACCACAGAACGGCAACAACCGCTCCGACAAAACTATCAACAATACCCGCACCGAACACCGCCCCGCCGCCGAGGTTGCCGATGAGTTGCCCTATGCTCCCAACGTCATCGCCGCGATTGGCGAAAAACGCTATGAGCAATACAACAGCCCACACTGCGATCAATATCGCCGCGAGCGAATTATTGTTTGATTGTGTGTCCGTCTTTGCCAAGTCTCTACTCTCTTTCTGCCTGTTCCAATATCTCCGCCAGGTCGGGTTCTATCGGCATCGGTTTTAGCGGATTGACGTTCGCTCCGCCGGTGTTGCCTTTTGGATAAATGCCGAGCGGCGTTTTCGTCGCCGCACCGCCGATCCGCAGAACCTGTCCCGCAACTTCTCTCGCATCGCGTTCGCGAAACCCGTGTTTCAGCATCAGCCAATGCACCCGCGTGTGATAATAAGTGCTTGACTGGCCCAGCACATGCGCCCGTTCAAGATGACGAAACGCACCGGCCGCATCGCCTGCCGCAGCCAGTATTCCCGCCTCGGCTATTTCGCTTTCGATGTGTTTTTCGACAACGGCATTCATCTATCTTGCGGCGCCTTTTACCCAGTCGTAACCTTTCTCTTCCAACTCAAGCGCAAGCTCTTTTCCGCCTTCTTTTACGATCTTGCCGTCTGCCAGAACGTGGACAAAATCAGGCTGAATATAATTAAGCAGCCGCTGGTAATGCGTTACCAGAATGATCGCGTTGTCTTCGCTGCGGAGCTTGTTCACGCCTTCGGCAACGATGCGCAGAGCGTCGATGTCTAAGCCGGAATCGGTCTCGTCCAAAATCGCCAGCTTTGGCTCAAGCACGGCCATCTGCAATATCTCGTTGCGTTTCTTTTCGCCGCCCGAAAAGCCTTCGTTGACCGAACGCTTGAAGAATTGCGGGTCCATATCAACGATCTTTGCCTTCTCTTTCAGATAGTCGTTGAACTCCAGCGGGTCAAGCTCTTCCTGGCCCAGGTGCTTCATCTTTTCGTTATACGCCAGCCGCAGAAACTGCGAATTTGAAACGCCCGGAACCTCGACCGGATACTGGAACGCCATGAAAACACCCTCGCGGGCCCGTTCGTCCGGCTCCAGCTCAAGCAGGTCTTTGCCTTCAAACAAAACCTCGCCCGAGATGACCTCATAGCTCGGATGCCCAGCCAAAACCTTTGACAAGGTCGATTTGCCGGAACCGTTCGGCCCCATAATGGCGTGAACCTCGCCCCGATTGACCTGAAGATTCAGACCCTTTAATATCTCTTTTCCTTCAATGCCTGCACGCAGGTCTTTTACTTCTAATAGCATAATTTCCATCTGCCGCAGAGCCGCCAAGAAATACCTTATTTTCTCTGCGACTCTGTTCCTTTGCGGTTAGTATTATTCTTTGAATTCTTTTTGGCCACAGCGACCGTTTCGATCTCTATCTTTGCATCACGCGGCAGCCGTGCTGCCTGAACTGTCGAACGCGCCGGGAACGGCGCCGCAAAATGCCGAGCATAGATCTCATTCATCTTTGCAAGATCGTTTATGTCTGCAAGAAAAACTCCCCTCCTTACAAAGGAGGGGTGCGGCTTCAGCCGCGGGGTGGTTCTTTCTTTGCTATCCATCATCTATTCCTTCGCCGCTATCGCCTGTATCTCAATGCCGACGCCGTAATGCAGGTCTTTTACCGGCACTATCGCCCGCGCGGGTTTGTGTTCGCCCATTACCTTGATATACGCCGCGTTGACCGCGTCCCACAGCGACATATCAGAAACATAGATCGTCATCTGCAAAACCTTGTCCAAACCGCTGCCGCCCGCAACCAAAACCGTCTCGACATTTCGCAAAGCAAGCTCCGTCTGCCGACCAATGTCACCCGTAAAAGGCTCACGCGTCTCCAGATCAAGCGGCAACTGCCCCGACACATAAATAACGCCGTTGTGTTCAACACCCGGCGAATAATGGCCTTTCGGTGAAGGCTGATTTTGCGGTTGAATTAGTTTCATATCTTTCCAGGCAAAAAAACCGAGTTTTGTTTGGCTGAAAGCTGACAGCTCACGACTGATAGCTGTTCTTAAAATTCCGGCTATCAGCTTTCAGCTATGAGCAGAAATTATCCAACGCTTCCTTCCAGCTTCAGCCCCAGCAGCTTCTGCGCTTCGACCGCATATTCCATCGGCAATTCGCGGAAGACCTCTTTGCAAAAGCCGTTGATGATGAGCGAAACGGCGTCTTCCTGTGACAGGCCGCGTTGCTGCAAATAAAAAAGCTGTTCCTCGCTGATCTTGGATGTCGTTGCTTCGTGTTCGACGCGGGCGGTGTTGTTCATCACCTCGATATACGGGAACGTGTTCGCCTCACACGTTTGCCCGATCAGCATCGAATCGCACTGCGTATAATTTCTCGCACCCGTTGCCTTTGGCATCACTTTTACAAGTCCGCGATAGCTGTTGTTCGATTTTCCTGCCGAGATGCCTTTTGAAACGATGGTCGATCTCGTATTTTTGCCCAGATGGATCATCTTCGTGCCTGTGTCGGCGATCTGGGCGTTGTTAGTCAGAGCGACCGAGTAAAATTCGCCTATCGAATTATCGCCCTGCAAAATAACGGACGGATATTTCCACGTTATCGCCGAACCGGTCTCGACCTGCGTCCACGAGATCTTTGAATTTACGCCTCGGCAGGCTCCGCGCTTCGTCACAAAATTATAAATACCGCCTTTGCCCGATTCGTCGCCCGCGTACCAGTTCTGCACGGTCGAATATTTGATCTCGGCATCGTCCAAAGCAACGAGTTCGACCACCGCCGCGTGAAGCTGATTGGTGTCAAACTGCGGCGCGGTGCATCCTTCGTTGTAGGCAACGTAACCGCCTTCTTCGGCAACGATCAGCGTGCGTTCAAACTGGCCTGATTCCTGCGTGTTTATGCGGAAATACGTCGAAAGCTCCATCGGACAGCGGACGCCTTTCGGGATAAAAACGAACGAACCGTCAGAAAAAACGGCGGAGTTCAAAGCGGCGTAATAGTTGTCACCGACAGGCACGACAGAACCGAGATATTTTTGAACCAGTTCGGGATAGTCGTGTATCGCCTCCGTAAACGAGCAAAATATCACGCCCGCCTTCTTCAGCTTTTCCTTATACGTCGTCGCGACAGAGACCGAATCGAACACGGCATCGACTGCCACATTCGCCAGCATCTTTTGTTCGCTGAGCGGTATGCCGAGCTTTTCAAACGTCTTGATCAGTTCCGGATCGACCTCGTCCATCGACGCCTTTTTCGGCTTTTGCCTCGGGGCCGAATAATACGAAATGTTCTGAAAATCTATCGCCGGGTATTCAAAATTCGGCCACGCTTTCGGCTCTTCCATTTTCAGCCACTGGCGATATGCCTTTAGCCGAAATTCGAGCATCCATTCCGGCTCGTTCTTTTTAGCCGAGATCAGGCGCACCGTGTCCTCGGACAAACCCTTTGCTATTGTGTCCGTTTCTATATCGGTGACAAATCCGTATTTGTATTCCCGGTTTGTCAGTAGTTCTGCTGCTGTTGACATATTTATTTCTAACGCAGAGAGCACAGAGAACGCAGAGATATTACATCTTATTTTCTCAACAATGCTCCCGCTTTTTCTCTTACACGCCCATTCAAGATCCCTGCTCTTAAAACCTCTGCGTCCTCCGCGATCTCTGCGTTAAGATCACTATACCCGCTGCGGTTCGAGCGTTCTGTGGAGACCCTGTATCTGATGGAACATCGCGTCCACCTTGCTTTCGTTGCCGACCAAACTTGCCAGCGTTATCCGCGACAGCGCGTTCTCCACTATCTCGTGCAGCCCGACGATCACCGGCCTGATGCCGCAATCGCCCGTATGCACGCATTTTTCCATCACGCCCGTGTAGCTGTCGCAATGCGAGCTAAGCACGTCTTCGTCCAAAACCTTTATTATCTCGTTCAGATATATCTCATCGGCGGGCCGCGCCAAAAAATAGCCGCCTTTCGTTCCGCGTGTCGAATGAACGAAACCGGCTTTATTCAAAAGCCACATCAGTTTGCCCGCGTTTGCGGCCGAAATGCCTTCAAGTTCCGCTATCTGCGGCAGCGTCAGCGTTTCGCCGTCCGCAAGATTTGCCAACTGCACCAGACAACGCAGCCCATATTCTTCCTGTGCCGAGATCTTCATAAGCGTTTCGTCTTAAAAAAGGATGTAGGATCAGCCTCTGCAAGAATTATCGCTAATCATTACTTTTTAGTCAAGATTAGCGGCGGTAAAAAAGATGACCAAACCGACCAAAGTGACAGAAAGGGAAACTCGCAAACTTTTGTCCTTTGTGCCCTTTTGGTCACTTATGTCATTTTTGCGAGTTGAATTTTCGCCTTATCTTCGCGGCGCGTTCGATGGTGTCTGCGTTTTCAAGAATTTTCAGCCGCAGATCGTTGTCGAGGTTCGGATTGTCGGCGAGGAATTTATTGATGATGTTCAACGCCTCTTCGCTGCGCTGGCCGCCGATGAATGCGCCAAGCCAGCCGTTGACAAAAAATATCTTGCGATTCGCCTTGTGGTTCGGCAGTTCTTTCAACGAGCGTTCCAGATAAGGCAGCGTCAATGCCGAATGCCTGATCGAATTCCACGGCCCGAACGCCGCCTCGATCCAGCTTTCCGAAATATCTTTGTTCTCCGTAAAGTCTTTCCAGTATTTCGCCTTGTTCTCTGCCGTCGCAATACCCGCACGCGCCGCATAAGCCCAACGCTTGGCATCGTCTGAGGTTTCTGTCTTTTCAAGCTCCGCAAGCAGCTTTTCTCCTTCCGGATCGCCAAGAATAATTAGCCGTGTAACGATATCGAATTTATCTTTGGTCCTGATCGGCACAAAGGCGGAAACGCGACCGTTAGGGAGCGTGCCTTCGGGCGCCCGACCAGCACGCTCGTTCACACTCGCGTTTCCGCCTTTGGTTTCTCCGCGGCTCTGCGTCTCTGCGGTGAGTATCTCTTTCAGCACTTTTCGGGCATTCTCGCTCGACGCAACATTCAAAAACGCCCTGTAATAAGTGATCCGCCGGCCTTGCGTTTCGGCGTTCTGCATACGTTCGATCAGCATATTCTCTACACGTTCGGGCAGAGACGCGACTGTTAAGGAGCGTGCATCTTTTGCACGCTGGTTCACACTCGCGTTTCCGCCCGCAGATATTGATGTGTCAATGTAGTAATTCATCGCCGTTCCGACACGGCTGAGAAGCAGCGCCGTCGTCGATTCGTCCTCTATGTTCGGAGTACCGCCTTTGTTTTTAGTGCCGCCTTTAGGCGGCTGCCGGCTGAAGCCGGGACTCAAAACACGCACCACCAACTCTACATATTCACGCGGATCAAGCTCGCCCTCGCGGACGCTGTCCCAAAACGCGCCCCATATCATGCTTCTGATGAATGGCTCATCAACAGTGGCAATGTTTTTAAGAAAGTACTTCTGACTTTCTTTATCAAGCAAAAATATGCCGTATCCAAAATCACCTTGGTTTGGAATAACAAATTTAGGTCGGCGCGGAACCCGCGGGTATTTTGTAGGCCCTGCAGAAATATTTCCAGCCCAGAAAATACGAGCGTCTAGCGGATCTTGGCGTTTAGTTGTTGATGCTGGAGGTTCCGGTGTCGAATCAAATACCGACGGATGAACATAGAAACGCTCCCCATCACCACCACCAATATTGCCGAAAGAAACCGTTAGAAAACGTTGGTCCCAGTAGGTTCCGGTGTTTAATATATCTGACTGCTTCATTACTATTATCATTCTATCCGTGCCGGAAGGGCTCGATAGAAAGACTTCGTTATTCACACTTACTCTAATAAGGGGCAGACCGGGTCTCTTGACCCAAACATCCGCCCACTTTTTGAGATCCTTTTTACTCGCCAATTCAAACTCACTGACCAGATCTTCCCAACCCGCATTCGCGTACTCATGCTTCTTCAAAAACACTCGGACGGCGGTTTGGAATTTATCTTCACCCAGATAGAATTCCGCCTGCCGGAGAAACGCCGGGGCTTTGTTATAGACGATGTTGCCGTAGGCGGATTTTGCGGCGGAGAGGTTCTTTATCTCCTGATAGATCGGTGTTGTGCCTTTTGTGGAATCGGTGCGGTAGGCGGCCTGTTTTACACGCTCGTAAAAGACCTTCCAGGCGTTTGCCTCGGGCATTATCTTTTCGAGCGCTTTGTAGGCGGCAAAGTTTGCAAAGCCCTCTTTCAGCCATAGGTCGTCAAACCATTTCATCGTCACCGTATCGCCGAACCATTGATGAGCCGCCTCGTGAAAGATCAAAAGCGCCCGCGAAATATGGTCGTTCGCCGTCGGCTCCTGCGGAAAGATGATGCTCGATTCTCTGAGGAAAGTCGCCCCGGCGTGCTCCATCCCGCCAAACGGAAACTCCGGTATCAAGACCAAGTCGTATTTTGAGAACGGAAATTTGTAGTCAAAATACTCCTCAAAAAACTTCACTGCTTCCCGATTAAGCCGAAAAACCTCCGCGGCATGCGGCCTAAACTTTTCCGCCTGCGACTTGCGGACATAGATGGAAGTAAGCGGATTCGCCCGGTCAGAACCGGGAGCGATAGCGACCGGGTTCTTCCCACTCTGTGCAGCCCGGAACCCAGTCGCTATCGCTCCCGGTTCTGACTTTGGCTCCGACACCTTCTCAAACGGCCCCGCCGCGAACGCGAAGACGTATGTGCTGATGGGTTGGGTTTCCTCAAAAGAGATAAATTTACCCCAAGTGCTTGAAGAGGTGAGCATTAGCGGTGTATTCGAGATAGCTGTCCAATCAGTCGGGAAATCTCGTCTGTTCGGACCAGTGAAATTCACGCTGAGTGTAAACAGCGCCTTCAAATCCGGCTGGTCAAACACCGGAAACGCTGTGCTGGCATCTGACGGGACAAAGAGCGAGTAGATATATTCGCTGCCGTCTTCTTTGTCGATGTATCGCGTTATCGCCGAACCGCTGGTCAGTATCGGCGATGTGAAATCGAGCTTGATGACGTTCTCGCCCGCAACCACTCCGTCGCGGAAGATGAGATGTTCTGAATACTCATGATATGTATTCGGAGTGTCGATCTGAAGTATGCCTGCCGCAATAGGCTTTTCACCATTGATTTCGACATTGGTTACAGTTGATCTCTCCTCATGCCCTTTTATCTTTCGCCAGTCAAGTATGATTGGCGGGACAGGCCCGGTCGCTATCGCTCCCGGTTCTGACTTATTCTCCCTTACTCCCTTACTCCCCGACTCCTCCACTTTCACACGTATCTCAATGCTGCCTTTCAGCACCGGCGACATCTTTTCGAGCGTCAGGTTCAGCTTGTAGCGAACGTCCGAATAATGAACGGCACGCCATTGGGCAAGTTCCTTCGAAACGCCCGGTTCTATCGGCGGCATTTGTGAAAACGCTGCGGCTGAGGTGCATAAAATTACCAGCAAAAGGCCTTTTATCGACATATATCTAAAGTTTTATCAGTGGAATTGTGTGAAAAAAGCTTATCTTTTCTTGTTTGAGGGCCTATCAGCAGTAAAAGTTGCATCTAGGCCGGATCAACCCCTTTTTATCATTATATATACACCGGAAGATTCATAACCGGCAGGCCCCAAAAACAGCACATTGACCGATGTTAACAAAAAGTTACAATTTCGCTCAAAATTTGTGGAAGCGGGGATGGTTTTGTGATAGTATTTTGCAATTTGCATACGGGCATTTTCAGAACAGGCAACTGATACAAGGGGCTGTTGAACGCCTATTGGCGTGACCGGTTCCTGCCTTTAACACAAAAGTACGCAGGATTTTACAGAAATGTAAGGTCAAAAGGCGATACTGTGTGTTGCTTCACTGACCAATGCCTAAATGTAAGGTTTTATCTCTATTGAATATATTCGGAGAAACTATGTATCCACAAACTCAAGCTAAATCGTTTTCAAAATGGTATTTACATACGGTAAGTATCATGGCGTTGATGATCGCTTTTGCCTTTACCGCCACAGCACAGGTGACGACCGCCAGTTTGGCAGGCCGTATCACTGACGCTCAGGGACAACCCCTGGCAGGCGTAATGGTAGAAGCTGAACATCAGCCCTCAGGCACAAGATATTCGGCCACCACCAATGACGCGGGCCGTTACACCATCCCGTTGGTACGCGTCGGCGGCCCTTATCTGGTCAAGGCAACATCGGCCGGATTTGCCGAACAGACCCGCGGCGACATTCACCTTGCTCTCGGAACGACCGGAACGGTCAACTTCTCTATGAGCAGTGCGATCTCAGAAGAGGTCACGGTTCAGGCCGATGACGTGTTCAACGAAGCACGGACAGGCGCCGCAACCAACGTTTCCAACACCGTTATGTCGGCCCTGCCGACCATCGGACGCCAGTTGACAGACTTTTCCAGGCTGTCGCCCCAGTTTGGCGGCAACGGTTCATTTGCCGGCCAGGACAACCGCCTGAACAACATCACGGTTGACGGTTCTTATTTCAATAACTCATTTGGCCTCAGAAGCCAGCCGGGCGAAACATCAGGTGTTTCCCCGATCTCGCTCAACGCCGTTGAAGAATTTCAGGTGAACGTCGCTCCGTTCGATGTCCGTCAGGGCAACTTCGTCGGTGCAGGTGTAAACATGGTAACGAAGAGCGGTAACAATGATTACTCAGGGTCGGTTTACTACATCTGGAGAAATCCCAGCCTGGTTGGTGACAAATACGGTGAGAACACCTTTAATCCGGGCGACTTCAAGTTCAGAACGTGGGGCTTTACCGCAGGCGGCCCGATCCCGCTGCCCGACCTCCGCACCAATTCCCGCAAGATGTTCACATCGGGCCGCGACCGTGCTTTCTTCTTTGTCAATTACGAAGATGAACTCACGACCCGTCCTGCAACAACTTTTGAGGCATGTCCGGGAACAGGCTGCAGAAGCGGCAGCGTAACACGCGTTCTGGCATCTGACCTGGATCAGCTTTCCGCATTTCTGAGAACGAATTTCGGTTACGAAACAGGCGGCTATCAGGGCTATCCGGCAGAAGTTCCGGGCAAAAAGTTCCTTGTTCGCGGTGACTATAACATCAACAACAGCAACAAGCTGACGTTCCGTTATATGCACCTCGATTCCAGCACGGATGTTCTCGCTTCAAACTCGTCCTCGCTCGGTTTCGGAAATCGCAGAACCAGTTTGGACGCATTGAACTTCCAGAACTCGAACTACTCGATCCTTGAGAACATTCGCTCTTTTGTCGGTGAGTGGACCTCTATGTGGGGCAGCAGCGTCTCCAACAGCCTTCTTGTCGGTTACACGAAACAGGACGAAAGCCGCGGAGATATAGGCACACTTTTCCCGTTCGTTGACATTCTGCAGGATGGCATCACCTACACATCATTCGGTTCGGAACCGTTCACTCCTAACAATGAACTGATCTACGATTCGCTTCAGATACAGGACAACCTCAGCTTCTATAAGGGAAATCACACGATCACGGCCGGATTCAGCTTTGAAAAGTATGAATCGCTGAATACGTTCTTCCCCGGATCGCAGAGCGCATACGTCTATAACAGCCTTGCAGACTTTTACACGGACGCCAACGACTATCTGGCAAATCCGGGCAGAACGACCTCTCCCGTAAATCTGCGGCGCTTTCAGGTTCGCTGGGCAAATGTCCCCGGACTGGACAAGCCGAGTCAGATACTTGATGTTGTTTACACCGGCTTTTACGGACAGGACGTGTGGAAAGTGCGGGACAATTTCACACTTACATACGGCCTCCGTGTTGATGTTCCTTTCTTTGG
This sequence comes from Acidobacteriota bacterium, assembly GCA_019639175.1. Lineage (GTDB taxonomy): Bacteria > Acidobacteriota > Blastocatellia > Pyrinomonadales > Pyrinomonadaceae > OLB17. Next base: position 181,881 of record JAHBSK010000003.1, read on the forward strand.
CAAAACCGGATATACAAATCCTTTGGCCAATGCCATGAACTTCCAGGATGAGAACGGTGCTTCGGTTCAGTACGCTACAGAAAAACTGCCTGATCCGAATCTGCTGTGGTCGCCCCGTGTTGGTTTCAACTGGGCTCCGTGGGAAGGAAAGATACAGGTTCGCGGCGGTACAGGACTGTTTTCGGGCCGCCCGGCTTACGTCTGGATCTCGAACCAGATCGGCGGCAACGGAGTTCTTACCGGATTTGAACAGTTTGACAACACGGTCGTCAGGCCGTGGAACCCGAATCCTCACCACTACAAACCGGCCACTGTTACGGGAGATCCCGCCCCTTCTTATGAACTGGCACTGACGGATCCGAAGTTCAATTTCCCGCAGTTGTGGAGAACGAACATCGCCGTTGATTACAGATTGCCGTTTGGCCTGATCGCCGGTTCGGAACTCCTTTACTCAAAGGACATGAACGGCATCTATTACATCAACGCGAACCTTGCCAACCCAAGCACCTCATTCACCGGGGCTGATAACCGGCCGCGTTGGACGGCGGGCAACCGCATTCACAGCAATATAAGCAGTGCCATTGTTCTGAAGAACCAGAATGTCGGCAAATCGTGGAACCTTGCTTTCACGCTCGAAAAGCCGTTCGCAAACGGATTTTATGCTAAAGGTGCTTATAGCTACGGCGAGGCAAAGAACACGGTTGACCCCGGCTCAATAGCTTTCGGTTCGTGGAACAACAATCAGCACCACGGCCATCCGAACGATCCTGGTGTCGGTTTCAGCGCCGCTAATCCGCGTCATCGCGTATTCACGGCGGTCACATATCGCAAGGAATACTTCAAGTTTGGCGCGACCTCGATCTCGGCTTTCTGGGAATCGCGGACGGGCGGAACGGGAAGCTATGTCTTTGGCGGCGACCTCAATGGCGACGGCGGAACAAGCAACGACCTGATCTACATTCCACGCGACATCTCTGAGATGAATTTTGGAAGGATCACCAATTCGGCTGGCGTTGAACTGTTCACACCTGCTCAGCAGGCTGCGGCCTGGGATGCTTTCATCAACCAGGACCCGTACCTTTCCAAGCACAGGGGCGAATATCTGACGCGCGGTGCTCTCCAACTTCCGTTCGTTCATCGGATGGACTTGAGCCTTGCACAGGATATCTTCGTCAAGTTGGGCGGACAGCGTCATAAATTCCAGTTCAGAGCTGATGTCCTGAACTTTGGAAATCTGCTGAATCACAACTGGGGAACTTCCCAGACGTTCAGCACCACCCAGCCGCTCCTGACCACGAGTACCAGTGGAACGGCAACTTGTCGTGCCCCTATCGGCGGCACAGCAACTGACGCTGCATATTGTTTGCGGAGGATCGGCAGCGACTTCCTGAACACCTCATATGTTCCGTCAAGTGGTGAAGCAAACGTTTATCGTATCCAGTTCTCGGTTAAATACACATTTAACTAAAACCGGTTCGTAAAACAGCTAAACGGCCTCTTTGATCAGATCAAAGAGGCCTTTTTCTATTTTAACTGCGACGGATTATTGAACAATTCATAGAAAAGTGTCGTAAAATGGTTTTTGGACAATGGCCAACAGATACGATACAAATCCGCTTGACCCGGAATTTCCGGAAAGAGCAAAAGCACAGACGGCTTCGGTCGGCGGCTATACCACGCCTGCGGCGACGCCCTTTAAGACGGCTGAGCTGCCGACGAATCCCGGTTCGATAACCGAAGAGGAAACACGCCGTTTCAATGAGGCAGACCTGAATGCTCACACATGGCAGGGCGGGCCTGCTCCGGCATTTTATAAAGCTCCTTCCGCGCCTGCCGATATGGGCAAGGCATCGGAACGCAAGGTTGCAAAGGTCGGCGTTTCTGAAAAATGGCTTGTCGGTTTGCCCTATCTCCCTATCTGGCTCGGCCTGATCGCCGGCCTTGTCATGCTGCTTATCGTTCCTAAAGAAGAGAACAAGGTTCGGTTTCACGCGGCGCAGGGTTTGGCGGCGCATGTGGGCATTTTGATCGTGACCACGGTCTTGAGCTTTATCGGCAATCTGACCGATCTGGCAGACCTCGGGCGCGGTATTTTTACCGTCGTCACATCGATAATGCTGATCATCTTTGCCATAAAGGCATGGCGCGGAAAGCCCGTCCATATCGAATCGGTCGATGATCTGACCAACTGGCTTGAGGAAAAGATAGGGCCGATGAGGTCATAGCTCCGGAGAAACTACGCAATGTTCTGTTCGGGATGCGGCACCAAGATCCAGGAAGGACTGAATTACTGCAGCCGCTGCGGCAAACGGGCGGCAGAAGATACTGCCTCGCGCCCTTCGCTTGCTGAAAGTCTTACTGTTGCCGTCGGTTATATAGGCTCTGCCGGGTTTTTAGGATTTATTTTCGTCGTTCTGATACTTTCCAGATCGGGCTTTCCGCCGAACCAGATGGTTCCCATCGTGTTCTTCTATTTTGCAGCCCTGTTCGGTATCTGCTTTCTCATTCTGCGGCAGGCAGGACAACTTGCCGGAAAAAACAAGGACACCGAGCCGGCCATCCCCCAGGGCAAACCGGAACAGCAGGCGTATATTCACCCGGCCAATACGGCCCAACTTGTCGAGCCCCGCGACCTTGGCATCGCCAGTGTCACCGAACACACGACCAGAACTCTGGAAAAGACACCCGTCGAACGAAACTAGAAATTTTTCACTTCGGCAGACGCATCTCTTTTTGCACTGAGCAGTTTTATCAAAGCCGTTCCCACAAGGTAGATCGCCAACAGAACGAGTACAAGCGACGCCAAACCGTTCACCGGCTTTACGTCGTCCCCCTACGAAGCCTGCAAATTGGAATAGACCGGCATTACCAATGCCCACAATGTTATCACCGGCACGAACAGCATCGGCTATCGCCGAAAATGCTGGCCGAAAAGATAAAAAGGCTGCGTCAGGACAAAATCCTCGCCGTCATTCAACTCATTGGCGGGTGTTGTCCGCGAATCGTCCCGCCGAAATTGTTTGGCGATCCAACGCCCATAGGCAAAATAGCCAAAAACCAGCCAGGCAAGAAAACCTATCGCTAAAAGGGTCAGCATAAATTGTAGGAATGCGGAGAAGTTTTGAGCGTGATAAATTTACACGCTTTTTGCCCCGGCAACAAGTTTTCCCAAAGCGAAAACTGATGTTAAGCTGAATAGCGGTAAAGATATGTCAGACGAAAGATCATTACAGGAAACATTTTCGCCAAAGAGCATCTGCTTTGGCTGTGGCCCGGCGAATGAAAAGGGGCTGCACATCCGCAGCTTTGCCGAAGGCGACGAACTCGTCGCCACGTGGCACGCCGAACCGCATCATCAGGCATTTCCCGGCATTCTGAACGGCGGCATCATCGGCGCCTTGCTCGATTGCCACTCGAACTGGGCCGCCGCCTATCACCTGATGAAAAAACACGGCGATGACGGCCCGCCATGCACCGTGACCGCCGATTTTGCTGTTAAACTGCTCCGCCCGACACCCGTTGACGGCCCGATAACGCTAAAGGCACGCGTCGTCGAATCGACCGACGACCGCGCCGTCGTCGAAGCCGAACTCATCGCCAACGGCAAGGTCTGCGACACATGCCGCGGCACATTCGTCGCCGTCAAAGAAGGCCACCCGGCATTTCACCGGTGGTAAGCAGCTTGGCGATTTGAGCATTAAACTGATCTGTCATACCGAGTTTGCAGAGCCATTCGGTCTGTTCCTTCATCAGCCGTGGTAAATGAACTACGTCTGACAGGGCATAAACGACGAGTTCGGGGGTCCAGATGCCGTTCCAGTTTTTGTTAAATTTTGAGCGTTGAGATTTGTCCAGATCGACGGCGAAGTAGCGGTAGAGCGTGTCGGCGAGCGAGGCGGATTGGCCGGCGCCGCGTGTGATGAGCTTTTCGGCGATCATCGTATCAAAAACGTTGCGGACGGTGTGTCCGGCGGCGGTAAGAAATTCGAGATCAAATTTTGCGTTGTGAAATATCTTGACGATATTCTCATCTGCCAGCAGATCGGCAAATTCTCCCATCGCCACGCCCTCGCTCAAAGGAACCAGAACGTTGTATTCGCCGTCCGAGAATTGTATAGAGAAAAGCTTTCCTGACCGCGAATTGAAACCCGACGTTTCCGTGTCACAGCCCAGAGCCTCGGCCGATCTCAGCCGTTCACAGGCCGCTTTTATTTCTTCCGCCGTGCGGGTGATGGTCACGTTCATACTATATTGATATTTTCACCGTTGAGCCGCAAAGACGCAAAGGGCGTAAAGGTTGTATAATTTTTTGGTGAAACTGATTACGGTTATTTAACTTAGATTTCCTATGCCCTTAACGATCAACGAAACCGAAGCCCGCGTCCTCGGCAGCCTTGTCGAAAAGCAGCTGACCACGCCGGAATATTATCCGCTGACGCTGAACGCTCTGACCGCCGCCTGCAATCAAAAGAGCAATCGCGACCCTGTGATGTCGCTTGGCGAAACCGAGATATTGGCCGCCATTGACAGCCTGCGTGACAAAAATCTTGTGTATCTTTATTACGGCAGCTCCAGCCGGACGGTCAAATACAAACACATGCTGCCGAACGTTTTTGAGATCGAAGCTCCGGCGGTCGCGATACTGACATTGCTCCTGCTGCGCGGGCCGCAAACCGCCGGCGAGATGCGCGGACGTGCCGATCGCCTTTATGAATTTTCAGGCATTGGCGAGGTGCAGGAAACGCTTGATGAGCTTGCCCGACGCGACGACGCATTGGTCGTAAAGCTCGAACGCCAGCCCGGACAGAAGGAATCACGCTATGCTCATCTCCTTTCAGGCCCGGTCGATGCCGCTGCGGTTACGGCAAGCGCGGAAAGTACGTATGCGGCTTCGCCCACTGCATCGGGTGGACGCATTGAGCAGCTTGAACAGCAAGTAGAAAAACTGAGTTCCGAAATGGCCGAGCTTCGTTCGATGTTCGAAGAGTTCAGGAAACAGTTCGAATAGGCTGCCTTTACGGATGAAGCCTCGTTGTCACGGTAAACTCCCTGCTTACAGATATTTCCGGCTGTTCGGCGTCCGTCGCCGTCAGCGTGAATGTCCAGGTGCCTTTTAGCCTTGCCCGTCCTCTGATCGCGCCCGTCTGAGTGTCAAGCCGAAGTCCCGGCGGCAGATCGCCTGCGGAAATTGACCAAACATAAGAGCCTGAACCGCCATCGGCCTCGACCGCTCCGTCATAATAACGGAGCAGCACCGCTCCGGACAGCTTTCCTGTAAGTATCTGCATCGGCGCGGCAGACGCGTGTTCATAAGCCCCGAGGTCGAACGCTCCGCTCATCGGCCTGTCCGTCTTTGTTTGGTGCTTTACGTATTGAAACAAAAGGCTGTGCGAAGGCAGAACGTCGGCGTGAAGCGATGTCCCGGCATCAATGGCGGGCGATGTCGGCTGCAAACGAAAGTCCTGAACCGATGCATCCAAAAATCCCGGCGACGTGCCGGTTATCATCGTTCCGCCGCCGGTGACGCTGCCGCCAAAACCGCCGCCTTCGTGCGAATTTCGCCAGCCGGTCTTTGCCCAATTATTTGCCAGATTCAGCGTTCCTGCTTCGGCAAGCATCGCTAGGCTCGTTCCCGCAGCGGTGTTAAAGAAAATGTTGTTGCGAAAATCGCCCTGTTCGTCATTGGTCGAAAGACGTGCGACGACCGTGTTTCCGGCGCGTATCGAATAAAGCGTGTTGTTGTAAAAATAGAGCTTGCCCTTGCGGTAATTTGCCGTGTTTCCGCTGTCGCCGCCGTAATGTATCGCCTGATTATTGCCGCCGTCCTGCTTTATCAGGATGTTGCCGTAAACGAACGTTTTTCGATATTCGGGAGCATTGCGGATGACGGCGGTGTCCTCGCCGTCAACCATATCGATGTTGCGATTGCCGCCTTCGATCCAGTTGTAACGGACGACAAGGCCCGCCGAGCGATCCTTTAGATTAACGCCGGGCGCACCGCTCCGCAGCGGCCCGAATCGGTTGTATTGAAACGTGATGTTTATCGCGGCGGTGTAATTATTGTGCTGATAGATGCTGCCCGAAATGCCGTTGCCGTAAATGTAGTTTCCCTCAACAAGTATGTTCCGCGACACGGCTTCGTCACTCGACGCCACAAAAAAACCGTTGGCGCCGTCCGTGATGATATTGTTGCGAATGGTTATGTTTTCGCCTTTTTCAACAAAGATCGGCGAGGCAGCCGAGGCGTAATTCTGCACGACGTTATTGCGGCCTGTGAATTGATAATTAGGATGCGCACCGCGTATCTCAAGGTTTTCAATTATGATATGACGCGGCATCGTGTCCGCAGGGATGTTCGCTCCGCCTATCTTTATGACACCGCGCTGTTCGCTCCAAAAATTAAGGTTGGCCGGTGTCACGGCTCCGTTGCCGTCTATCACGGGAAGTTCGCCGTTCGGCCCCGGAACACCGCTGACTGTTATCGGCATTTCCGCCGATCCCTGTCGGCATATCACCCATTTTTCTTTATACGGCTGTGCCCGCCAATGGATAAGTACCGTGTCGCCCGGCTGGAGCGTCGCCCACGGAACCTGGGCAATGGTCGTCATCGCCGTTCCGGGTTTTACTTCGTAAACAGCGCCGTTCACTGACAGCACCAAAATCATTGCGCAAACCAGCGCAAACAGCGGTCTATATATCATCATTTTTATATCGACCCGGCGCCGAGTCGTATTTGGGGGGAACGCCGTGAGATCTGTGTCGGCCTTTTATGGGCATCAGAACAAGGCCTTATATATAGAAATAACAAATCGCCGCCATCTTTTCATAAAATTCAACAAAAAAGAAGATGTCTGAAAATCACTTTTCAGACACCCTGGTTTATTCAGTAATGTTCGCTTTGCCTATCGCGTATGAACGCCGATCTTTTTCTCAACTATCTTTTTAACCGAGATGTTCGGGTCCTCGGCCCTCGCGTCGCGGACGAAAGCAGCATCGACCTTAAATATCCTCAGCTTCACTATCTCTTCCGGTGAAAGAGCGGTCAGCCCCTCGTTCCTCAATTCGGCCAGATATTCCGGCGTCACCTTAAAGATGCTGTATTTGACCAGATGCTCAAATTTATCGGCGCCAAATCCGGCGTCCTTTATGCCGCGAACATAGTCTGCATTTATCTTGAAGATGCGTGCCTTTACCATGTCTTCCATACTGAGGTCGGGAAAACCGGTCGCCGCCATTTCCGCGACGAATTTACCATCTATTTTGAAGATCTTCGCTTTGAACAAGTCGCTCACATCAAGGTCGGGAAAATTTGAAGAGCGGAGGTCATCGGCCAAAGCCACACTCACGTCCAGCATTGCGGCCATGAACATCCGCTCTTCATATTTTGAACTTCCGTCCTTCGCCGGCTTCTCAAAATCAAATCCGCGGCTGCTCATCTGCCGTGCATAAGAACTGTCAGGAACGAACCGAAAAGTTCCTGAACCTTTTCCGTCCGTAAAAGTGCCGTTGAGTTCGATGCTGCCTGCCTCGCGAACTATCCTGAAACTGCCGCCGCCGTTAACAAGCTGGCCCGCAGATATTCCCTGAAGGTCGCTGACATCAAACCCCGAACCGTTCGAGTGATTTCGGTCAGTGTCAGATGTCCGTTTGAAATTTATCTGTATGCGGTCCGGGTCTTTTTCCTTTGTTTTTGATGTCCACGTCCCGCTGATCTCGCCCTGGGCGGCAATTACATAAGAACCGAATACGATGACTATAAAAGCAGATAATACCTGTCGTGCGTTGCAGAAACCATTCTTCCGCATATGTTCTTCCTCCAAAATAACGTGTTTATTTTTTTGTCTGTCAGAGGGAAAACACCGCTCCGCGAGGTTTTATGACACAAAAAACCGCCTCCGAAGAAGCGGCTTTTCGATCTGATGAGAAAATTTCCTGAACCAAAGTGGTTTACCTGATCTTCTGAGGGGTCATTTTCATATCCGTTTTCAGAAATTCTATCGCGTTCTGAACATCCGCCTTCAGCGAATGCGTGTTGGGAGCCGCATCCACAAATGCCTGCATAAGGTTGAGTCCTTCCTGAACCTGGGCCTTATCGTCGTTCGTCAGCCCGACGTTGAAAAGCGACAGTCCGAGTCCGGCCAGAGAATCCACATTTTTTGGTTCTTCAGCCAAAGCCGCACGATAGGCAACGATCGCGTCATCGGCCTCGCCCGCCTCGCGCAGTATGTCGCCAAGCGTTACCATTGACTTCACTTTCAGGGCCTTGTCCGTCTCTACTTTTTGATATTCGGCAAAGATCGGTATCGCGTCTTTCACGCGTGACGAATCGGCCTTGGTCAAGACCAGCAAACGGTGAGTCTCGACAAAATTTGTGAGAATATTCTTGCGGGTATTGGTCATATTCTCTTTTATGCCCGGATCGTTGTTGGTTTTTGTGTTGAGAATTTCCAGCCCGCGTGTAAACGCATCAGCCGACGCATTAAGATCGGCCTTGGCCTTTGCCATTTCACCGGCCCTGTCAGCGCCAGGCTGAACCGCCCGTCTGTATGCCTCAAAACCGCGCATACGCAGAGCGACGCCCTTGTAATTAAGCAAAACGGGAGCGCTTCCCTCAAAATCGGGATCGGCGTTTATGCCCTCGTCAAATTTTGTGATCGCGAGGTCATAGTTCTTTGCGTTAAAAGCCTTGTCTCCGGCATCCAGAGCCGCAGAGACGATCTTGTGGGCATTTGCCGCCTTTTCCTTTTCGGCGTTATAACGCTCAAGTTCTTTCTGATACTCGGCATCAGATTTTTTTCTGTCCTCTTCGGACATTCCGGCAAGCTTGATCAGCTCACGCACCTCCGCCTCTTCGACACGGCTGCCGTCGCCCTCGTCCAGGATTATCACCACTTTCTGGCCGCCGACCCTTACGTCCGGCGTGACACGCGGACCGGCACCGGGAGCGCTCGCGGCAATGGCGTAAACGTGGCCGGGCTGTACCAGAGGAAATGTGAACTCTCCCTTGCTGTTGGTCTTGGTGGTCGGGAGTTTTCCGCTTGACGTATCAGTGCGATACGCCTCGATCACGGCTCCTTCGAGCGGGACCTCGGTTCCATCCGCCTTTTTCAGCTTCACTTCGCCGTAAACCGGGCCGCTCTGGGCATACACACCGGCAAACCCGAATACCATAAATGCCAGCGCGAAAAGAGCGCCGATTACCTTCTTGTTGAACATAAATTCCTCCGAATATCGTCTTGGACGATGCCAAACTAATCTCTAGGATGCCTGATCTCCAGCACGAGTTTACAGTTTAGTTACCATTTTAATGGTTTTCCCAAAAAAATAAAATGCTCTTTGGCAAATTAGCCTGTCGCGGATTTTCCCGTTAAAATCCTAGCTTGGGCTGCCGGTTTACAATATGCACCGGCGGCCCGGCACAGCGGATAAAAATGTCAGTTGCCATTTACAATTTCAGCGCCGGCCCGGCAATGCTTCCCGCACCCGTTCTGGAAAAGGCGCGAGAGGAAATGCTCTCGCTTCGCGGCATAGGGATGAGCGTGATGGAAATAAGCCATCGTTCCGGCGATTTTGAAGCGGTGCTTGCATCGGCACGCGATGGCCTGCGGAATGCTTTGGATCTGCCCGATAATTATGATGTGCTTTTCCTTCAGGGCGGAGCGACGATGCAGTTCTCAATGGTGCCGATGAACCTCTTGCAGGGCAGATCGGCGGACTACATAACGACCGGAGCATGGGGCAAAAAAGCTCTGGCCGAAGCTGCAAAATTTGGCAGCGTGAATGAGATATTTTCCTCGGCTGACAGCGGATTTCGGAACGTTCCGACACAGGATGAGCTTAGATTTTCACACAATGCGGCTTATGTCCACTACACGTCGAACGAAACTATAGACGGCGTGGAGTTTCCCTACGACCTCGATGCCGGCGGCATTCCCATTGTGTGCGACGCGTCCTCCAATATCCTTTCGCGGCCTTTCGATATGGAAAAATATGCGCTCATCTATGCCGGAGCGCAAAAGAATATCGGCCCGAGCGGCGTCACGGTCGTCATCATTCGCAAAGACCTGCTTGAAAATATTCCTAACGGTTTGCCGACGCTGCTTGATTACAGGTCGTATGCCGACGCTTATTCGATGCCGAACACACCAAACACCTGGGGCATCTATCTGGTCGGCCTGGTTTGCGAATGGCTGGCGGAACAGGGCGGAACAAACGCAATGGCCGCAAGGAACAAAGCAAAAGCCAAACTTCTCTACGACACGATAGATTCCAGCGACGGATTTTATCGCTGCCACGCTGAACCATATGCCCGTTCCGTGATGAACGTCACTTTCCGCCTGCCGAGCGAGGAACTTGAAAACGATTTTTGCGACGAGGCCGAACGAGCGGGCCTAAGCGGGCTGCGAGGACACCGTTCGGTCGGCGGCATCAGGGCATCCATTTACAACGCCATGCCCATCGAAGGCGTCGAAGCACTTGTCGGCTTTATGGCTGATTTTGCGGCGAAAAGATAGCCTTCGCGGCATGGCAAATACGTCGGTTTCGGTGTTTCTGGAATCAAACCTTCATTAAGCCTTTTTAAATTCCTGCGGGTGATTTTGCGCCCGGCCATCTTTTCCTCATCACTCATACAAAGATATGCGCCCAATAGGAAACAAACTTTACCGCCAGATGACCTCCCGGATGGAGGAAGCTGCCGATTTTGACCAGGAACTCTCGCGCGTCGAAGAATCTATCAGAAAACTGAAGATAGATTTTGACATCTATTTCAACGGTGCGACAAAAAGGCCGCCGCTTGAGGCCAGAGCGCGGCTGGAAGCCCAGCTAAAAAGACTGGCTGACAAACGCGGCCTGAGCTACGGCCAGAAATATCACTTGAACGGACTGGTCAGCCGTTACACTTCCTATCGTGAATTGTGGAGAAGAACACTGCGGACACGCGGTGAGGAACTTATTTAGGCGACCCAGCTACGTCACATTCAGCCATACATCACATTTAAAATGAGAAAGAGCGGCTCCGCGCCAACCGGAACCGCTCTTTTTATGTGTCTGAGCACATGGCCTGCTTCAGGCAGCAGCCCCTTTCGGGCCTGTCACGCTAAAGCAACCTTGCTGACGTTTTCGGCCTGAGGGCCTTTTGGCCCGTTGGTGACCTCAAATTCCACCTCCTGACCCTGGATCAGCGTCTTATAGCCCTCCCCGGAGATCGCGCTATAATGCACGAAAATATCCTGTTCACCCGGTTGTTCAATAAAGCCATATCCTTTTGCGTTATTGAACCATTTGACCATTCCTACGGTTTTAGCCATTCTTTTTAATTCCTCCTAAACTTCTGTAAATCATTTGTGTCAGACAGGTATGCGCATATACCGGCCCTTATCACACCTTTTACCGGGCCGTGGGTACCGCGGCAAACGATGTGATAATACTCAAGTTGGACTCAACATTCAGAAACAAATATCGAATCTTAAACCTCAAGATCCATTATTGACATTGTTGTTTTTTATTGGTTGACGAAAGAAAATTTACTTATATTTAATCCCCGTGTCAAGACTTTTTTTACTTTCACGCCGATTTTTTGCAAATTGACAGAATTGTCATCATACAAGATGATGGTTTTACACAGACCCGAAACACAAAAAAGCAATATGACACAGGAATACGGTAAAGAACCTACGCTCTCCTATAACAAGTATCTAAAGGTCCGCGAACTGACGCAGCTGCAGGAAACACTTTCGGAACCCGAAAGCCACGATGAACTGCTGTTCATCATCATCCACCAGACGTATGAACTCTGGTTCAAACAGATACTTCATGAAGTTGATGCCTGCGTCGGATGGATGGACGAGGGCCGTCTGTTTCGCGCCAATCATTCGCTCAGGTCGGTTATTTCCATCGAGCGAATATTGGTAACACAAATTCACATTCTCGAATCAATGGCGCCTATCGGCTTCCTTGAATTTCGCGACAAGCTCAATCCGGCAAGCGGTTTTCAGTCGATGCAGTTCCGCGAACTGGAATTTTCATCCGGTGCCAAAGATGAACGCATTCTGAACTTTTTCAAGGATGACGAGTTCGCTTTTGAACGGCTTGAGAAACGCTTTAATTCTCCGTCGCTGGCAGATGCCTTTTGGTCTTTGGTAGAAAGACAAGGCCTTGCCGCAGGCTCTCATGACGAAAAGGTCGCCGCGATCGTTGAGATCCTGACGCATCCTGAAAAATATGCCGAGCTTTATAATATGCAGGATCTGCTTATCGAACACGACGAACTGATAGTCGCCTGGCGATACAATCATATCCAGATGGTCGAGCGAATGCTGGGAATGAAACGCGGAACCGGCGGTTCGGAAGGCGTCGGCTATCTGAAAACCACTCTGGACAAGAAATTCTTTCCCGAATTGTGGGAAGCCCGCACGCATCTGAAAGTAGCGGGAACCGACGGACAAAAAACTGATAGCTGAAAGCCGGCGGCTGAACGCTCTTTTTAAAAAGCACCCTCAACGGTTACGTGGTTTGATCGAATACCGTCCGTGGGCCATCAGCTTTTGTATGTATGCCGATATGAAAAATGGAATAAAACCGATGAATAGGTCATTACAAAGTTTCTTTATTTTCTGTGCCGTTTTGCTGTGCTCATTTGCCGCATCGGCTCAGGCGGATGGAACTGTACGCATTACGCTGCTTCATCTAAATGACACTTATCAGTTCACGCCGGTCGATGGCGGAACGCGCGGCGGGCTGGCCCGCGTTATGACGATAAAGCAGGAAGCGTTAAAGGAAAATCCGAACACGTTTATGACGCTTGGCGGCGACACGGTCTCGCCATCGGTCGAAACGCGCACATTTCGCGGCAAGCAGATGATAGACGCGTGGAACCAGATAGGGCTGGATTATTCCGTGCTTGGCAATCACGAGTTTGACATCAAGACCGAAGAGATACTGGAACGCATAAAAGAATCAAAATTCACCTGGCTCGGTTCTAATGTGTTCGATACTAAAACGCGAAAGCTCTTCGCTGACCTGCCGACCTTTGTCATTCGCGAGGTTGACGGTGTCAAGATCGGGTTCATCGGCTTCCTGCTGCCCGAAACAAAAGAGACCTCCTCAATGGAAGATCATCTGAGGATCGAGGATTACTGCAAAACGGCAAATGCGCTCATTCCGCAAATGAAGGCCGCCGGAGCAAATACGATAGTTGCCCTGACGCATATGTTCATGTTTCAGGACAAGCATCTGGCACGCTGTGCCGAGGGCATCGACCTGATACTCGGCGGACATGAACACACGCTGCTCCAATCCTCATCGAACGGCACGCCTATCTTCAAAATGTGGGCTGATGCACGTCAGGTCGGCAAATTTGACCTTTTCATCGACAAAAAGACCGGCAAGCTGCAAAGCATGGATTGGGAAATTATACCGGTCACGGATGCCATCGCTGACGCTCCGGGCTTTGCTCCGATAATGGCAAAGTATAAAGATATATTGGAACGGCTTGAGGTACGCGTCGGTGCAACATCCGTCCCGCTTGATGCACTTTCACATTCCGTCCGCTCAAAAGAAACCGACATCGGCAATTTTATCGCAGACGCATACCGCAACGCGGTTAATGCCGACATCGGGTTCGTCAACGGCGGTTCGATCCGCGCCGACCTGAGCTACAATCCCGGCCCGCTCACAAAACGCGATGTGCTGTCGATGCTGCCTTTTAACAATCCCATCGTGAAGGTCGAGGTCACAGGCAAAATGCTGATGGAGATATTGGAACACGGCGTCGCCCGTTCGGCTGAAGACAACGAACCGGGACGATTTCCGCAGGTGTCGGGAATAAAATTCACCTTTGACGCACGCAAACTGCCCGGCCAGAGGATCATTGAAGCAACAGTCAACGGCGAAAAAATAACTGATGCTGCTGTCTATACGATGGCGACCTCCGACTTTCTGGTCACACGCGGCGGCGACGGCTACACGATGTTCAAAAAAGCGAAGATACTCATAAATGCCGAGGACGCTCCAAAAGATTCCGACGTGTTCGAAAAGGCCATCAAGGAATCGCCCGACGCGACCATCTCTCCCGTCAAAGAAGGCAGGATCACGCGTCTTAATTGACCTGAATCTATTTGCTCACATTACCAAGCCGGTCAACGCTTTTGACGATGATCTGTTCTATGCCGCGTTCGCCGGACAGAGCTATTGAACGCTCGCTTGCGGGCAGCACCGAATGGCTCCAGCCGTTTTTGTCTTTTGCATACACAACGAACCAAAAAGCTTTTACGCTTCCTGTTTCGGTCCACTTAGCCACGGTAAATTCTGCTCCGCGTTCTATCGTCACCTTTGGCGTGGACGGGGATTTGGCCTTTATCCACGGCGACGGCGGAATGATCGCAGAACGCCGGTAAACATTCTCAAGCAACGCCGCCTGAATGCCGCCCGTGTCATTTCTGATCGATTTGAAATTAAAAAAGATCGACCCGCGCGTTTCCGGCGCGAGGCGTGTCCGCTCGATCTGGCTGATTATTTCCTTTGCGGTGAAATCCTCATTACGGCCTATGCGGTATGTCGCAAGCCCCGGCCAGATGTGGCGTTTCTTCGGATTTTGGCTTTTCCACCAATCCAGCAAAATGGGATAGCTCTGCGCCCTGCGGGCAGTTTCCCAATAAAGCTGCGGCGTAAAATAATCGACCGTGCCGTCTCGCAGCCACTTGCGTGAATCTGCATACAATCCTTCGTACGCATCAAAACCCTCGATGCCGAGTTCGGGCATTGGCCGCCAGATGCCGAACGGCGAGATGCCGTACATCACGTGCGGTTTTGTCTTCTTGACCTTGCGGCCAACGGCCTCGATAAAATTGTTGACGTGCATCCGCCGCCAGTCCGAACGGCTCATCGGTTTGTTCCCGGCAGTTTTCAGATACGCTTCCCAATTCTTGTCATCGGGAAAAGGGATGTCCTTATCCTCGGCATCCTTTTCGATATAAGGATAAAAGTAATCGTCAAAATGAACGCCGTCTATGTCGTATCGGCTGACAACATCCTGTATTACGCGGATGCTTAGTTTTTGAACTTCCGTGTCGGTCGGGTCCATCCACAGATATTTGCCGTATTGGCGGACAAGTTCCGGCCTTGTTTTTGAGATATGGCCGTCGGACATCGTCGTTGCCGAAGGATGATATGCCCGATACGGGTTGAACCACGCGTGAACCAAAATGCCGCGTTTGTGTGCCTCGGCGACCAGAAATTCCAGCGGATCGAGGTCTTGCGGCTTGCCCATCTGGCCGGTCAGATATTCCGACCACGGTTCGATCTCAGACCTGTACAACGCATCCGCCGCCGGCCTTACCTGAAAAACGACAGCGTTCATCCTAAGGCGCTGAACAAGGTCAAGATCGCGAATGATCTCGGCCTTCTGCTCTGCTTCCGAGATGCCTTTTTTTGAAGGAAAATCAATGTTATCGACCGTCGCTATCCAAACTGCACGAAAATCGCGTTCAGGTTCGGGAAGCCGCTGTGCAATGCCGAGAAGCGGAGAGCCGAACATCGCCGCCAAAAGCCATATCACAAAACATATTGAGCCGACACGGTTTTTCATATAAATACCTCGAACACTTCGTTTGAATATAACATCCCTTTTCGCGTGAGCCGGAGACTTTCGGCGGACAAACTGACCAATCCCGCTTCGGCCGATCTCTGTATGTCGTCATTATACATTTCGACGAGGTCAGAGCCGAAGCGTTTCCGGTACTCGGCAAGGTCGATGCCGCGCTCAAGTCTGAGGCCAAGAAAAACGAACTCGGACGCAGCGTTGATCTTTTCACGATAGTTTTCAGGGCTTTCGCCGTTTTCGATAGTGGATACGTATTTTGCCGTATCGCGTTCGTTGGCATAGCGTTCGCGGCCGTCAAAAGAATGCGCCGACACGCCAAATCCGTAAACGGGTTCGAGCAGCCAATATTTTGTATTGTGCCGCGAGGCAAAACCGGGTTTTGAAAAATTTGAGATCTCGTACTGCTCATAGCCCGCAGCCGCAAGCCGGTCGAGCATCACCTCATACATTTCTGCCGCCAATTCGTCATCCGGCAGCGGACGGCGTTCGGTTCTTATCTGATCTGCCAGCGGTGTGCCTTCGTGAATTTCCAGCAGATATAACGAAATATGTTCGGGCTGCATCGCGATGGCCTCTTCAAGATTGCGTGACCAATCCTCAAGTGTCTGCCCCGGCAAACCCGCTATCAGGTCAAAACTGATATTCTCAAAACCCGCATCGCGCAGCATTTTAAATGTGTTCCGCGCATCATCGGCATTGTGTCCTCGCGCCAATAGCTTTAAGTCACGATCATTGAACGTCTGCACGCCAAAACTCGCCCGGTTTATGCCCAGTTCGCGATAAGCCGCCAGCGTTTCAGGCGTTACCGTCGCCGGATTCATCTCCATCGTGACTTCGGCGTCATTGGCCACAGAGAACACAGAGGTTAGTGCGTTTAATATCTTTTCAACCTGCGGCGGCGTCAATAACGAAGGCGTCCCGCCACCGAAATAAATAGAGTCTGGAGTCTGGAGTCCGGAGTCTGGAGCATGAAGGCTTTTGCGCCTGACTCCCAACTCATGACTCAAGACTTCCGCACACAAGGCACTTACATACCGCTCGACCGCGTCACCGCTCCGCCAAACATCCGTCGCAAAATCACAGTACGAACACCGTGACTTGCAGAATGGGATATGTAGATAAACTCCTGCAGGCATATAAACGTAAATCTAGCATTAAATCACAAAAAAATATTGTGTCCTTGCCGAATGGGTGCTTTAATATCATTGCCAAGTCGTGCGATGCAAAAATTTATCTTTATCGTCTTTGTTTTATTATTGGGCAGCTGCACCGCTGAACACTCACCGGTGCGGCAAGAGTCCGAGGCAGTAACGGCGATCACTGCACCTGAGGAAATAGTTTTACCAACAAAAGCATCCACACCCGAAACCGAAAAACCAGAATATCCCGGAAAGGCTATTGACGTAGTCTTTCCAAGTACTGCGCACCACGGGTTTGACAAAGAAAATCGTAATAAAGCCCTTCATATTGAAATAGATGATTTCATTGTAAATTTTCATAACTACAACCCCAAAACAATCACTAAAAATTCTAATGTTATATTCAATTTCAGGATTGCCAATCATGACGAGTATTGGAGTGCATTGGCTGGCAAGTCAAAATTACTTGGAACCGACTCATTAGAAATCTACACAGCAACAACTGGACCGGGAGGTGTTTGCTGCACTAATTATTGGATAACTGACCTTTCAGGCCAAATTCCAAAAAATATTTTCAGAAGTGAAGATTGGGGATTCTTTAGAGAATGGATGGAAATATTTGACGAAGACGGCGACGGTATTTACGAAATAATGCAGTGGGATTCATGCTTTAGATATTTTATGGATGACTGCGGTTCGTGTTCGCCCGAGCCGAGAGCTTATTTCAAATATGACAAACGACAAAAACAGTATCTTCCGGCAAAAGGCATCACTCAGGACTTTTATCTGGAAGATCTTCGAGATACCGAAAAAAGGTTAGATGATATGTTGGCACAGCTACGTGAAGGAAACGATTCTGGCCTATCTCTTGAACACCATCGCGGAGCTTTGGCTCATTTCGCCAACCTTATTCACATCGGTGAAGAAAAGAAGGCATGGGAATTTCTGAAAAAACATGAAATGAACGACGCGAAGATGATCAAGGAAATAAACAGACGCTTATCAGCCTGTCCGTTTTACCAATATCTCAGATCGAAAAAATAAGAGGGTTCATGAAGACGCAGGGCATTAACAGCTAAACCACTAGAGCAGATACGAATTGAGTGTAAGGAAAAAATAGCCTCTGTCGGAGACTTTTGAAAAACCGGATTCGGCTGTGCCGCATTGCACTGCGGTCGGAGCTATGCCCGACCGTAAACTTTCCCCATTATTTGAAAGAGGCTGTGCCTCTGTCTAACAGATCGGAGGCTCAGCCTCAAAAAAGATTGTCATGCATTGTCATGCAGCGTTACGGTCGGGCGCAGCACCGACCGCGATGCGTGATGGCGCAGCCCCGACATAAGAGTTCCAAAGGAATCCTGATAATTCATCTGCCATTCGTGCGATTCGAAACATCTTTAAGCCAGCTTCTTTTCAAGCGATGATTCCCAGATCGACTCAAGTTCGCTGACGGATGCGGAGACGGTTTCCGTGCCGTCCACGTTCATTTTCAGGACATCGTCCGCGACCTTGCCGATGACGGTAAAGGGACATTCGCCGATGATCTCTTTTACGCGGTCGAGGCTTTCCGGGGCAAAGCTGATGACAATGCGCGAGGGCGATTCGCCGAACAGCACGGCCTCTGCCGAAATGCCGCAGCTTTCCAGTTCGATGTAGGCGCCGACGGCTTCGCGGTTGAGCGAAGAGAAACAGCTTTCGGCTATCGCAACGGCCAGGCCGCCTTCGGAACAGTCGTGTGCGGAACAGAGCAGCATCTCATCTGCCAGACGCAAACACGTGTCCTGAACATTCTTTTCAAGCACAAGATCGAGCCGCGGCAGAACGCCGTGTTCGGTCATCTTCTCGGTTGAAACTCCCGCTACCGCCTTTGCGTACTCGCTGACCGAAAGATCGTCATTCGTTACGCCGAGCAGGGCGATGATATCGCCTTCTGATTTGAAGCCCTGCGTGATTATCTTTCTCGTGTCCTCTATCAGGCCGACCATGCCTATCGTCGGCGTCGGCAAGATTCCTTTGCCGTCAGTTTCGTTATAGAGCGACACATTGCCCGAAACGACCGGCGTTTCAAACACCGTACAGGCCTCCGCCATGCCGTCTATCACATCCGAGAACGCACGCATCACCTCAGGCCGTTCGGGCGAGGCAAAGTTCAGACAGTTGGTGACGGCGATGGGCTGTGCGCCGACGCAGACGACGTTCCTGGCCGCTTCGGCAACAGCGTGTTTCGCGCCTTCTTTTGCATCGACGGCGACGTATCTGCCAGGGCCGTCCAGACACATCGCGACCGCTCGCCGTGTTTCCTTTATGCGGATAACGGCGGCATCGGCTCCCGGCAAGACCGCCGTGTTTGTCCGCACCATCGTGTCATATTGCTCATAGACCCAATGTTTTGAACAGATGTTTGGCGAAGCGAGCAGTCTTCGCAAAACCTCATCCGAGACAAGAGACGGGAGACGGGAGACAAGAGATGCTGAGGTCAAGATCTTGTCTCTTGTCTCCTGTCTCTCGTCTCGATCCAGCATCGGCCGTTCATAACGCGGTGCTTCATCGGTCAGTGCCGATATGGGCAGGTCGGCCTCAAGCACTCCGTTATGCATGACACGCAGCCTGTCGCCTTCTATCACTTTTCCGATAACGACCGCGTCGAGGTCCCAGCGGTTGAATATCTCGACCAGCTCACGCTCGCGGCCGCGGCGGGCGACTATCAGCATCCGCTCCTGCGATTCGGACAGCAGCATCTCGTATGCCGTCATGTCTTCTTCACGCTGCGGGACAAGCGTCAGGTCAAGTTCCAGGCCGGTTCCGGCACGCGCCGCCATCTCGACCGAAGAACTTGTCAAACCGGCGGCTCCCATATCCTGAATGCCCGCGATAGCTCCGCTTCGCATCGCCTCGAGGCACGCTTCCAGCAGAAGTTTCTCAAGGAACGGGTCGCCGACCTGAACGGTCGGGCGTTTTTCCAAAGATTCGTCGTCAAACTCTGCTGACGCCATTGTCGCGCCGTGTATGCCGTCGCGGCCTGTTTTTGCTCCGACATACAGCACCGGATTGCCGATGCCTTCTGCCTTGCCGAAAAAGACCTGATCTTTTCTGACCAGCCCCAGGGCGAACGCATTGACCAGCGGATTGAGGCTGTACGATTCGTCAAAAACGACCTCGCCGCCGATGGTCGGAACGCCGAAACAGTTGCCGTAATGCCCGATGCCCTCGACACAGCCTTTCAGGATCGATCTGTTGCGGTTGCCGTATTTCGGGTCGTCAAGCGGCCCGAACCTCAGGCTGTTCATTGCCGCGACAGGCCTTGCCCCCATTGTGAAAACATCGCGCAGAATGCCGCCGACACCGGTTGCCGCACCCTGAAACGGTTCGATAAAGCTCGGATGATTGTGCGATTCTACCTTGAAAGCGATCCACCAGTCGTCACCTATATCCACAACGCCGGCGTTCTCGCCCGGCGGCACGATCACACGCGGCCCGCTCGTCGGCAGCCGTTTCAGATGGACGCGCGATGATTTGTACGAGCAATGCTCTGACCACATCACGCTGAAAACGCCAAGCTCGGTCAGGTTCGGCTCGCGGCCCATTATTTCCTTTATCCGGCCGTATTCTCCGGGCGTCAGGTTGTGTTGTTCTACTACTTCGGGTGTGATCTCTGTCTTGTCCATCTTCTGTTAACTCTCTGAGCAAAAAACAAAACAGTTATTCTATCCTTTTGGCGGTGGTATGTCGATTTATAGAATCCATTTAGTTAGCAGGAAGTATTTAATAGTGCTATTTTAGAAATGAGGTGTTCAATATGAACCACTTGGCTATGAAAAAAGTGATCGAGCGTGATCCGGCAAAAGTAAGCGGCGAATGGGTCTTTAAAGGGACCCGTGTGCCTGTAACCGCTCTTTTTGAAAATCTAAAGGACGGAGCCTCGATAGATGAATTTATCGAATGGTTTCCGGGCGTCAAACGCGAACAGGTCCTGGCAGTGTTGGATCATAAACTGGCGTCGTTAGGCGAATTGGCCGCTGTATGAAAATATTGTTCGATCAGGGTACGCCCGTACCGTTGCGCAAAGCATTGGCTGAACATTCGGTGGAAACCGCCTTCGAACGGGGATGGCAAACGCTCGAAAACGGCGAACTGCTTGCAAAAGCGGAAAGCGGCCATTACGAGATACTTATCACGACCGACCAAAACCTACGATACCAGCAAGATCTTAGTGAGCGGCATATTGCAATAGTTGTATTGCTTTCAACCTCATGGCCCCGGATCAGCAAGCATACAGAAACTATTCGGAAAATCGTCAGCGAAACCCTTCCCGGGGATTATCACGAGATCAAGATTCCATAAACACATCACGGAAGAGCCGGAGCGCCCATTGCGGCCCATTCTTCCTTTGACGGGCCGTAAATGCCGGGAACGGGCAAACCCGCCTGCCTCATCAGAACGGTCATCTGTCCGCGATGATGCACTTGGTGGGCGATCATGTAAAAAAGCGTCATTCCGCGTGTCCACGTGTCACCGTACATCTCATCGGTTTGCAGCAGCGTTTCGTCCGTCCAGTTTTTGGCGATCTCATCCGCAACGGACCTTGCAGCTTTTTCATACGCGGCGGCTATCTCGGCCACGCTTCGGACAGGTTCAGCTTCGTGATGCGGAGCGTCGATGTTCAACCCGACCAGCCCCAGCATCTCTCCCGGTGTGACCGTTGTGTGCCACGCCAAAAAGCCGAGCGAACGCCCGTCATCCGTCACTTTCTGTTCCGCCGCCTCGTCTGTCAGCGTCTGCAAGACCTTGCCGGTCATTTCGGCCTCATAGGCCCAAGAGTTTTGAAAATCCTCGATCTTTCTGAACATATCTGCCTCCGGTGAAATAATATTGCACAGATGAAATTATCATCGAAAGAAAAAGCTGTCAACGTCCCCGTGACAGCTTCCTATAAAAGATCAGTTCTCTGGTGCGGCGGGCAGGAGTTTGTCGATCTCGCCCGTCAAGACCGCGTGTTTTACTACGCCTTGGTGCGAATAAACCATCTCGCCGTTCGGCCTATACAGCACGGTGAACGGCAAACCGCCCTGCCAGTCCTTTGAGACCGACTTGATCGCGGCAGTTTCGTCCGGCGTGACCAGCAAAAATGTCGGCATCTCCGCTTTCATCTCTGCCAAAAACTTCGGCACGGCGGCATCAAGCTCTTCCTCAAAATCGAGCGTTACGGTTATAAAATCGATCTTTCCTTTGTATTCCTTGTCGATCTTGACAAGGTCGGGAAATTCCTCGACGCACGGAACACACCACGTCGCCCAAAAATTGATGAGCAAAGGCTTTTCGCCGGGTTTGATAAGCTCGGCAAAGGCCTTGTCGTCTATTTTTGTCACTTTCGCCGCCGGGCTTTGTGCAACGGCTCCGGCCGCAAAAAGGAAAAGAACGAGAAACGCCCCCAAAAGCACGTTTCCCGTTCTGATGTTAACGCTTTGTCTCATGATCGTTCTTATTTGCCGGCCATGCCTACACGTTTGATGGTGCAGCCAAAAGCGTTGGTGCGTGTCTTTTCAATGTCCTTGCCGGAAAGGGCCGCGTCAAAAGCCGTGCGCAGGAACTGTTCCTGAATATTCTTGCCCGAACGGTCATTGTCGATCGCACCGTGATATTTCAGCACGTTGTTCGCGTCAAAATAGAAAACCTCGGGTGTGACGGTCGCTCCGAACTGATCGGCAAGTTTGTTGTCAGTGTCGATCAGCATTGTGAACTTAAAATTCTCGGCGGCGTCATTTGTGACCCACTCAAGCGATTCGGCGTTGCGGTTGTTCGAGTTAATGCCGATGAAGTTGATGCCTTTTTCCTTATATTCGGCGGCAATAGTGTCGATCCTTTCAATATATGCCTTGACGACCGGACACTGTGCCGAAAGAAAGACGATAACTGCCCCGTTCTTTCCCTTGAGGTCATCGAATGAGTATTCCTTGCCGTCGGTCGCGGTCATTTTAAAATTCTCAAGCTTGGTTCCTACCTCGATGCCGTCAGCGGACACGGTCGGGCCGGAGATAAGCGCGATAAACAAAAACAATGCCACAAATAATATGCTTTTCCGTCTCATGATCGTTTGCTCCTTTTATTTTTTACCTTCTGAACCAGTGATTTTATCAAATTCCTTTCGCTGTGAACAACTTTTTATTTCGTGTTTTCGACATTTTGTTGCTGAACAGGTCCCTTTCATTGCATCCGCCGCAGTTTCGGGATGAGCGTAAAACGCTGTGAATGATATAATTTAGCCTCGAACCTTTACAGATGGTCCCTGGTAGCAGCATCGAACATTTTACGATCCTCTCTTTGTTGGGAAAGGGCGGAATGGGTGAGGTTTTCCTTGCAAACGACGAAAACCTCGGGCGAAAGGTCGCTCTCAAGTTCCTTTCAGAGGAATTCTGCTCTGACGCAGGCCACGTCGCGCGTTTTCTGCGTGAAGCACGCTCCGCCTCCGCCCTCAATCATCCTAACGTCTGCACCATACATGAGATAAATGACAAAGGCGACAGGCCGTTCATCGCGATGGAATTTGTCGAGGGCGAAACCCTGGCGCAGATGATAGTCCGCTGCCGCAGAGGGCTTCATCAAACGCTGAACATCGCCACACAGGCGGCTGATGCTCTGGCCGCCGCTCATGACATCGGCATAGTTCATCGCGACATCAAGCCGTCGAATATGATCGTTACACCGGGCGGCCGCGTAAAACTGCTCGATTTTGGGCTTGCCAAACAGATCTCAGGCGAAATATCCGATCTTAAGGACATAAGCGTCACCCGCGACGGGATGATCGTCGGCACCGCCTCGTATATGTCGCCCGAACAGGCACGCGGGTTTCCGATAGACGGCAGGACCGATATATGGAGCCTCGGCATCTGCATTTTTGAGATGCTTACCGGTGTTCAGCCGTTTGTCGGCGAGACCGCCGCTGACACGCTTGCCCTCATTCTGACAAGCGAACCGCCGCCGGTTGCATCGCTTGTGCCGGGTGTTCCCGCGTGGCTCCAGAGCGTTATCTCCAAATGCCTCCGCAAACGCGCCGATGAGCGGTTCTCTTCATGCAAAGAACTGTTCACCGAACTCAAAAGCCTTGAAGCGCGTTTCGGCGACCTGGCGGAAAACACGCCTGTTCTTTACGAACGGATCCACAAAGAGGAAAAAACGCTGGTCTTTGAACAGGCGACGACCGAGGTCGCTGCGGACAAGATAACCGGCAAGGACATACTGGACCGCAAACTGCACCCGAACAACCTGCCTGACCGCCACGATGTGATGGTCGGCAGAGAAAATGAGATAAAGGAAATAGCGTCGCTGCTCCGCGATGCAAAAACGAGGCTTGTGACCCTGACCGGCATTGGCGGAACCGGCAAGACACGCCTAGCCGAAGCCGCCGCGACCGAACTCCTGCCTGATATGAAGGACGGCGTGTTCCTTGTCGAACTCGGCAACGTAACACGCGGCGACCTGATCGTTCCCGCCATAGCGGACAGCCTCGACATAGAAGATCGCGGCGGCAGTTCCGTAGCCGATCTGGTCTATGAACACCTTCGGCAAAAACAGCTTCTTTTGGTGCTCGACAATTTTGAACAGCTCGAGGACGGCGCAGGTGTTGTCGCCGACCTGCTCGAAAGAAACACTGGCCTGAAGATACTTGTTACCAGCCGCGTCACGCTGAACCTTTCCGTCGAACACGAGGTCATCGTTCCGCCGCTCGAACTTCCGTCATCTGATGTTCACGACGCTTTGAAAAATCCTGCCGTGCGCCTCTTTGCCGACAGGGCAACAAAGGTCAGGCCGCATTTCACGCTGACCGAACAGAACGCTCCTGTCATAGCGGAAATATGTCAGCGGCTTGAAGGCCTGCCGCTGGCGATAGAGCTTGCCGCGGCACGTATGCGTGTTCTGTCCCCGCAGGCAATTTTGAAAAAGCTCGGCGACAGGCTCTCTCTGCTTGGCGGCGGGCCTGAGGATCGCCCCGAACGCCACCGCACGATGCGCGGCATGGTCAAATGGAGCTATGACCTTTTGAGTGAACCTGAACAGGAAATGTTCCGGCGCCTTTCGGTATTTCGCGGCGGATTTCGCCTTGAGGCGGCAGAAGAAGTTTGCAAGGTCATGAGTTCCGCCGAACTTGAACCATTTGAACTTATCGCGTCGCTGACGGAAAAGAGCCTTGTCACCCGACGCGAATTGCCGAGCGGCGACCTGCGCTTGCAGATGCTGGACGTGGTTCGCGAATACGCCGGCGAAATGCTGAGCGAAAGCGGCGAGGAGAACGAGACCCGACGCCAGCACGCCGAATATTTTGCCGCCATCGCCGAAGAGGCGGAGCGGTACATACAAACGGCAGAGTCCGCGAAATGGCTTGACCTTTTGGACGAAGATCACGACAATCTGCGGGCCGCGATGCGGTGGACGCTTGCAAATGAACCATCGCTGGCCGTGAGGCTTGCCGTTGCCCTTAGAAATTTCTGGATCCTGCACGGCCACCTCAACGAAGGCTTTAACTGGCTGATGGCGGCATCGTCCGCCGGAGAGCCGCCCGCAGGCGCCAGGTTCAAGCTGATGAACGGCCTCGGCCTGGCGGCGCGGTTTCGCGGCGATCATCAGGCGGCACGTGCGGCTTATGTTGCGGGCCTTGCCGCCGGTGAAGAGGCGGGCGATATGCAGGGCATCGCCATCTCATGCCGCGGGCTTGGCCTTGTGCTGATGCAGAGCGGCGATAATGAAGAAGCCGAACGGCATTTTCTGCGCGGGCTGGAGATCAGCAAAGGCCTCGGTGACGACCTCGGTGTTGCAATGTCTCTGAGCTTTTTGGGCGACCTCCACCGCGCGACGGGCGATTATAAAAAGGCAAGCCCGCTGATGGAAGAATCCGTCCGGCTTTTCAGAAAGATCGGACGCCGCGCGGCCCTTGGCGATGCTCTCAACAATCTTGCCACGGCCTGTGTTGAGCTTAATGACGCGGAACGCGCCGTGAAATGCTTTGCCGAGGCTTTTGAGATAGCCGTTGACCTGAAGAACAAGATAACCATTTCGCTTTCAATGGACGGTTTTGCCCGCATCGCCCTTTTGAATGACGATCCGCACCGTGCCGCACGGCTCGCCGCCGGGGCCGAAGCAATGCGCGAATCGGTCGGTTACAAGATAGAACCTGCCGAACGCCTTTTTCGCGATTCCTATCTGGGACAGCTCAGTGAACGCCTTTCGGCAGAGGAATTTTTAGCGGAGACCGAGGCCGGAAGATCTATGGACATGCGAACGATCGCAGATGAGATCGCTGCCATCTCAAAAAGCATGTCGGCCTAGAGCAGTTTTCATACGCATGTATGGCTGCGTAAAACTGAAAGCTGTCGGCTGATCGCTGAAAGCTGTTCCCAAAACTGGATCACGCGATAGACGTTTTTTCTTATTTCTTCCTTTGCGTAACTTAGAGCCTTCGCGTCTTAGTAGCAATGCTTGAAACAGAACAGCCACAAAGTCGCAAAGTCACAAAGAACCGCTAAGAAAAAACTTTGCGTAACTTAGAGTCTTTGCGTCTTAGGGGCAAAATTTCAAATCAAACAGCAGCAAACCGCCAAAAGAAAGAATGCCCGTTCAGTGACGCCTTTGAAAATTCTTTGGCAGCAATATCTCCATCGCGTCATCGACCGTTATGATGCCCGCTATGTCGCCTTCGTCATCGACCACCGGCAAGGCAAGCAGGTTGTATTCCGCAATGGTCCGGGCCGTTTCGTCGGCAAGATCAGAAGGGTGGGCCACGCGATAATCGGCCCGCATAATATCCTCCAGCAAGGTTTCAGGATCGCCGAGGATAAGCACGCGGAGCGTGATAACGCCGCACAGCTTCCACGACCCTTCTTCCTCCACGATATAGAGGTAATAGATCATGTTCGGCGTTTCCGCCATTTCGCGAAGCCGTTCTATCGCCTCGCCGACCGTTAATTTGCGCGGAAAAACGATGAATTCGGTCGTCATCAAACCGCCTGCCGTGTCGTGTTCAAACTCCATCAGTTCGGCAACGTCGGCACGCTCTTCGTCTTCCATCAGGTTGAAAAGCTCCTGTGCCTTTTCGTCCGAAAGCTCGCCCAGAACATCGACCGCGTCGTCCGGCGACATTTCTTCCAGAATGTCAGCCGCGCGTTCGCCGTCCATGTCTTCCAGAATGCGTGCCTGTGCCTCGGTTGACATCTCTTCGAGCGTATCTGCCGCGATCTCGTTATCCAGGCTTTCCACGACCTCGGTGCGGTGTATCGGCGAAAGCGTCTCGGCAAGCTGGGCGATCTCGACCGGATGCAGCCGCGAGAGTTTGTCCTTTGACGATTTTAGCTGAACCGTTGCCGTTGCCGTGTCCGTCGCCAGATAGCCGACATCGGCCCAGTCAAGCACCTCGACAACACGGTCGCTGCCGTAAAATCCCTTTGGCATCAGCCGCCGAAGAAATCCCTGAAAGCTGACATCGGCGCCGGAAACCCGCCATTCGTCGCCTGCCGATATCATCTGCACGTCGTTGACCCTGACGACCCGCTTGCCGTCAACGTCTATCAACTGATTGTCCAAAACGTCTTTTGCCAGCAGAACTTCGCCCTCGCGCCGCTCGAACGGAGTAAGGTTGAGCTTTACGGAACTCATCTTAACGCCATCCTCGCCAAATGATTCGATGTTACGTTTCGGGATAAAGAAATTCCGCCTTCTGAACCGCGCCACAACGCCGATGACAGGCGGATAATCCTCGCTGCCATACCGCACAAGCACGTCATTTATGACCGCGATCCTTTCTCCGCGGGCATCATTTATCGGGCGGCCAAGTATCTGTGACAGGTACAGCATAGAGATAAGATACTCCGTTTCCTCAAAAAGAAAAAAATCCGCATAAAGAATTTTGTTTTCTTCTGTGGCGGCGGTGTGTTATCATCATCTTCGCAAACATAAACAATGTTTTGCATTTTTGTATATTTTTGATACACTGTATCGGGTTTGGGCCTTCTCTTAAAGGAAAGGCCGCCAAACACATCCATCGCCGTCCCTATCGGCAAACACAGAACAAAAGCAGGATCCGCATCCTCAACAAATGAACAAGTTCCTGACAGTCACGCTCGTCACTATGGTTGCCGCATCGGCTGCTTTTTCGCAGTCAACCATGCGGACGCTGGACAATTTTGACATTGCCGGCGGCGTGACCATTCATCTGCCGCCTCCGCCGCCCGTTCCTGCGGCTCCGAAAACACGCAGGGTCAAGCGCAACGGACGCTGGGTGACAGTTCCGGTACGGGCCGGAAACGGCGTAAAAAAGACCGCCAGCGTTACAGACGGCATGGCAACCCGCGAAAGCCGTCCGACGCGGCTGGTAATGGGAACCGGCACGAACCTTCGCGGATTCACCACGGGCAACTCCGCCCACGACGCTTTTATTGTCGAATCCAGCCTTCGTTACCGCATTGACCCGCTGTTGATCTATGCACAGATGCACCAGGAATCTTCATTCAAGATCAGGGCGACCTCGCATAAAGGTGCAAGCGGCCTGATGCAGCTGATGCCTGCGACCGCAAGGCGCTTTGGCGTGACAAAGATCTACGATCCGAAACAGAACATTGACGCCGGTGTGAAATATATGCGCTGGCTGTTGGATTATTTCGATCAGGACGTGGTGCTTGCCCTGGCCGGTTACAACGCAGGCGAAGGTGCGGTGTTGAAATACGGCAGGAACATACCGCCCTATCGCGAAACGCAGGAATACGTCCGTCGCATCTCAGCACGCTATAATACAATATCCAACCCGACCTATGTCAGCACATCGCGCCCGTCAACCGTTCAGACCGCTTCCGTCGATCAAAAAGATTCGCGGCCGCTGACGGTCTATGAACCCCCGCCAATGACGGTAAGGCTGCCAAACGGCCAGATGATGCTGGTAAATCAATGACCGAAAAAAGTTCTCCTCTCCACTGGTCATTAAGACTTGCGGCCGAGCATTTCCGGCCGCTTTTTTTGTCCTGAATTTTGAGATATTTTCACAATGCCTCTAAACTAGCCGTATGTTCTGTCCAAAATGCGGTGCGGAAAACGCCGACGATTCTCTTTTCTGCAAAAAATGCGGCACCTCGCTTGATGATGAGGAAGTGACGCGCCTGGCGCAAAAGCCGGGAGCCGTGTCCAAGCGGCCTGCCGACGACATTGAAGAAAGACGGATCTTTTCAATAACGCCGACGCTGAAATTCGTCTGGCTCGGTTATATCCTGACGGCTTTTTTGGCGCTGCTGCTGGTGGCGATACTGAGCGTGTTCCTGCCTGCGGTCGGCGTTGTGCCGGGTGTTGTGCTTGGGCTGTTTTTGTTCGTCATTCCGGCGTTCTATCACATACGAAAAAAACTTGTCCGCTACACGCTGTCGGATTCAAAACTTGAGATAGATACGGGCCTGATCTCGCGAACGACCGTCAATGTTCCGCTTCGCCGGATACAGGACGTCACCGTGCGGGCAAGCGTTTTTCAACGCATTCTGGGATTTGGCGACATCATCGTTGACAACGCCGGAACCGACGGGACACAGGTGATCCTCAAGGACATAGATGCGCCGCGACGCTATGCGGATATGATGTTAAGGCAAATGCGGGAAGCGGATCACCGAAAGCCCGACTCGTTCTAGAAATTTATCCTCAAAAAAATGTCTATTTTTCTGGTAACAGGTGGAGCCGGATTTATCGGATCGGCATTTGTCCGAACGCTGCTCAATGCGTATCCTGATGCGTCCGTGATAAACATCGACGCGCTGACCTATGCCGGCAGCATGGCGAATCTTGAGGGACTTGACAGGCAACGCCATCGCTTCCTACATGGTGACATCTGTGACCGCGACACGGTGCTGAAAGCCATTCCGGAAAACTGCGACGCTGTCTTTAATTTCGCCGCCGAATCTCACGTTGACCGAAGCCTTGATTCCGCCGACAAGTTCATTCGGACAAATGTGCTTGGAACACAGGTTTTGCTCGATGCTGTCCGCGAAAAAAGGGTCAGGCGTTTTATACAGATCTCGACCGACGAAGTGATGGGAAGCCTTTCGGAAAACACCGAAGAACTTTTCACCGAATCATCGCCGCTGCGGCCAAATTCGCCCTATGCCGCATCAAAGGCCGCAGCCGAAATGCTTGTTCGTGCGGCGGTCGTTTCTCATGGCGTTGATGCCGTAATTACACGAAGCGGCAACAACTACGGCCCGCGTCAGTTCCCCGAAAAACTGATTCCGCTGGTGATAAAAAACGCCCTTGACGAAAGGCCTTTGCCGATCTATGGCGACGGAATGAACGTCCGCGACTGGATACACGTTGACGACAACTGCCGAGCCGTTCTGCTTGCTTATGAAAAAGGACGTTCCGGCGAGACATACAACATCGGGGCCGGATGCCAAAAACGAAATCTGGATGTCGTCCGCTTTATTCTTAAGGAGATGAACAAACCCGAAAGCCTGATCGAATTTGTCACGGATCGCCCCGGCCACGACCGCCGATATGCGACCGATCCGAACAAAGCGGAAACCGAACTCGGATGGAAACCGGAGATAATTTGGGAAAACGGTATTAAGCAAACCACCGCGTGGTATGTTGATAAATGGAACAAAAAAAGGCCGCTTAAAAAATAACTGCAACGCGGCCGTATTTTTCAAATGAAAATACTGATAACAGGCGCTAACGGAATGGTCGCCCGCACGATGGCAAACATCTGCGAAAAACTCGGCGACGAGGTTGTCGCCCTTGACCGCGCCCGGCTGAACATTGCCGACCGCGAAGCCGTCATGTCGGTCATCGGCGGTGAAAGCCCGGACGCCGTTCTTAATTGCGCCGCTTTTACCAATGTCGATCTGGCTGAAAAGGAAGAAGCCGCCTGTTACGCCGCCAACGCTGACGGCCCGGAAAATCTTGCCATGGCGTGTAAAGAAAGCGGTTCTGCTTTAGTCACTATCTCAACGGATTATGTTTTCGGCGGCAAAAAGGAAGGCTTTTATACCGAAGAGGACACGCCCGATCCGATCAGCGTTTACGGCAGGTCAAAATATGAGGGCGAACTAAGAACAGAAGCCGCTTATCCGGCGGCGGTCACTGTCCGTTCGGGATGGATATACGGCAGTGGCGGCATAAATTTTCTCAGCAAGATACCGGAAATGCTTGCTGAAAATAAGCCGTTCACCGCCATTGATGACGTGTTCGGCACACCGACAAACGCAAACGATCTGGCTCTGCGGCTGAGGGAACTGGCGTTATCAAATGCCTCCGGCATATTTCACGTTGCGAATACAGGCGACGGCACGACCTATCACGGATTTGCGGCGGCTGTCTGTGATGTAATAGGAGCTGAACGTGAACTTATCACAAAAATAAGCGGTGCCGAACTTGAACGTCCGGCACCGCGTCCCTGTAACTCTCGTCTGGCGAGCATCCGCTCGGAAAAATTTGAACCGATGCCGCATTGGGCCGATTCGCTGCGAAACTACCTCGCGTCGCCGTTGGTCTCATGAATAGGCTCAACGTCTTCCATTCTCGGCGTCGTCATATCGTTCTCGCCCTGGCGGTAGTATTCGTAATAGCCTGAGCCGTAATACTCATATTCGACCGAGCCGGACTTGATGCCGTTCAGCACAACGCCGTAGATGCGTGCACCGATATTGCCGAGCCGCTGTTTGAAACGCCGCATCAGGTGCATCGAGCTTTTGCCCGCCATCGCTACCAGCACGACGCCATCGACCTGTGTTGAAAGAATGGCCGCATCGGTGAACGAGATCGCCGGCGGCGAATCGATGATGATGTGCCGATACTTGCCGCGAAGGAACTGCAGCAGGTTCTTCATCTCGTTCGAGCTTAAAAGCTCTGCCGGATTTGGCGGTATCGGGCCGCTGGTGATGACCTTCAGCCCGGGCAATCCGCGACACGATTTTATCATGTTCTGCGTGTTGCGTTCGCCCGAAAGATAATTCGTCAGCCCTTGTGTGTTGTCGAGGTCAAAATGCGAATGCAAACGCGGACGGCGGAAATCGCAGTCGAGTATAACGACCTCTGTGCCGGACTGTGCCAGCGTGATCGCGGTGTTGATAGCCGTTGTCGTCTTGCCCTCAGACGGTTGAGATGACGTGACCAAAATGGTCTGCGGCGGCTTTCCGGCGGAAGAGAACAAGAGCGATGTTCTGAGATGCCGGTATGCCTCGGCCATCGGCGAATGGCGCTCTTCAAGCGCTACAAGGCTGGAGGTCTGATCGTGGCCGTTGCCGTTCGCTCCGGCAAGCCGCAAACGCTTCTTTTCCGAACTAAGATAATGCGGTATCAGCGCAAGCGTCGGCAGGCCGAGATTTCGCCCGATGTCGTCCGAGGATTTTACCGAATCGTCAAGATAATCAAGCAGAAACGCCAAGCCGACACCTGCCGCCAACGATAGCAGAAACGCGACCAGTATGTTTCGTCCGCGATTTGGCCCGACCACGCCTGCACCTTGCGCCTGTGCGGCTATCTTTATGTTGTCCGGCGCCTCGCTCTGGAGCGCAAGTTCCTGCTCCTTCAAACGCTGCGTATATGTGTCCAAAAGGTTTCGCTTGGTGTCTATCTCGCGGCGAAGCGTCGTCAGTTTTGTCTGTGCCTGTCCCTGAATATTTGCCAGAGCGGCCTCGCGTTCGTAAGCGGCAAGTGCCTGGCTTTCCTCACGGCGTTTTGAATCAAGCTGCGACTTAAGAGCCGTCAAAGCTCCGGTAACGGCGTCTTTTTCTATCTTTTTCTGGTCACGTTCTATTATTTGCGAGACCTCTTTTTCGGTATTGACCTTTGCTTCCTTAAGCGTCGCTATCCGCTCCTCTTTTCTCTTTACCTCGTGATATTCCCTGGTATATTTTACGAGCAGTTCGGCCATTTCGGTCTCGGCTTCCTGTATCTGCTTGTCAATGGAGCGGATGTCGTCCTGAAGTTTCGCTTTTCGCTCGGTGTTCAGCCGCATCGTGTCCTGAAAGATCTTATTCTCGTACAGGTCGGGAATGTTCATTCCCTCACCGCGGCTATTTGCGGATACCGCGGCATTGTATCGGCCCTCGAGCGAACGGCGGGCTTCCATTGTTCTGAGCCACGTCTCGCTCAGTGAACCCAGACGGCTGGCGGCAAGGTCCTGTCCTTTGTCCTGAAGCGGCAGGTTGCTCTTGCGCATTTCGTCTATCAGCTCAGCTTCCTGCTGGGCAATGATGTTCTGCAGTTCCTCGATGGAGTTTGAAAGGTCGGCGGCAGCACGGCGCGCTCCCTGCTGTTCGCGTTCCGCGTCCTGTTTTCTGAAAACAAGCGCGACCATGTCCGACACCTTCGGGGCCAGTTCCCTGTTCGTTGACCTTATTCTTACATGAACCAGATTGGTCCGCTCGATCTGTTCGACCTCCAGGCCGCCGCGAAGCCTTGCGGCATATTCCTGAACGAGCAACTCCTCTTCCGGCGACAGGATGGCCTGAACCTTCTCTTCGCCGAGAATTTCAGGCGATGAGATAACAGGCAGGACCGATCCGTCCTTTTGTTCCTCGGACGAACTTGAAAACATCGAACCCAGCGAGGAGAAAAATCCACGGCTGCTGCCGGCAAAAAGGTTAGGTTCGCGATACAGCCCCAGGTCAAGCACGACCTGTTTCATCAGTTCAGGGCTGGATAAAAGCTGAAGCTGGGTGTTGTAATAGTTTATATCGTTGCCGAAATTGATATTGATCGAATCTTTGGACGTGACCTTTGGCCGACGCGGCTCGATTATCATCTGCGTCGTTGCCTGATACTGCGTCGGCTGGCGAAACATATACAGCGCCGCCGCGGCCGTGACCAGAGCCGTCAGCGTCAGGATAAGCGGGAGCCTTTTGTAAACAACTGAGAAAAAATGCTGTACCGCTTTTCTCCCCTGCGACGACTCATCGTCGTAATACGAAGAATATGCGGGCGGATATTCGGCCGCGCTCGTCCGAAGCCCCGCAGTTTTAGGTAATGGCGTTAACCGCTGATCCTGTTCCATAATTCGGCTTAAATCCTATCCCGTTTATACTGCGAAAGACAGCTTTCATCCTGTGAAATAAACGGTAAACTCTCTTTATATCATATTTTATGTCTCTTTTCACGGAATTTGGAAGCCAAAGAGCCTCAGTCCGCTCCGCCCTGCTTTGTCCCTTCATTCGGTGCGATGCTATCATAATAGGTTAACAGTTTTGCGGAATTTCCCGCCAAGGACAGCACTATGACCTCCGTTTATGAAGAAAAAGATCAGGCTCGCGTCGGGTACGATCTCGCCCTGGGCATTCCGGGATACAAATATTCTGATCTTTATGATGCAAAAAAGCTGCAAGAGCTTGCCGAAAAATTTTATGCCGAGGTTTCGGCGGCCGAACCGGCACTTGGCGACGCGCTTTTGAAATATATAGAAACACGCGGCCACGGGCTGGAAAAAAGAGCCGAATCAAAGATATTGACGGACGCCGCTCCGTTCCTTTCGGACTTTGTCGCCCGAATGTTTCACATAACAAAGGAACGCGAGCATCTGCAAAACCGCATAACCGAACAGGACCCGATCTGGAAATATAAGTTCTTTGTTCAGCGAAAGGCGTCAAAGACATATAAACCGGAGGCGATCGCCGAACTTGACCATGCGGGGTTGACGCGGGCGCTGACCGACCTTAGGAACAACGGTTTCAGCCAAACGCTTGTTTTTGATGACGAACTCGGCATCGCAACAATGGCCGGATTGCTCGTTGACGCCGAAGAAGCCCTTTCCAAAGAAGCAGAGCAGACGGCTTCGATCCGTGAAACGGTTGCAGGCATAAACCGAACTTATGAAAAACTAAAGGACGGACCGTTCGGAAAGGTGTTCGAGGAATTTGTTCTAAAAACCGAAGCAACGGGAGACCTTTTGACCGTGAAAGCCGCCGTCGGCATTCTGGAGGCGTGGTCGGCAATTGAATTTCACAAAAAAGAAAAACGCTGGAAGGCATTCAAAACGCCTCATGCTCTTGATTACCAAAACCTGGTTCATCTGATACACCCCGAACCGGAAGTGCCGAATGTGATGCGCGGCTCTGACGAGGAAATGCGCCGTCGCGACGGGTTCAAGCTCACGGACGACCGCGGGACGATGCGTGACGCGCTCTATGAGATCGACTATTGCATGATCTGTCACGAACGCGGCAAGGACTCGTGTTCGACCGGCATTCACGAAAAGGACGGCTCGGTAAAAAGCAATCCTCTGGGCATCAAGACCGACGGCTGTCCGCTTGATGAAAAGATCTCGGAAATGCACCTGTTGAAAAAGCAGGGCGATCCGATAGGCTCGCTTGCCCTCGTCACCATCGACAACCCGATGTGTGCCGGAACGGGCCATCGCATCTGCAATGACTGTATGAAAGGCTGCATCTTTCAAAAACAGGAGCCTGTCAACATTCCGCTTGCAGAGACCGCGTCGCTGACCGACGTTCTGCAATTACCCTACGGTTTTGAGATATACAGCCTTTTGACGCGTTGGAATCCGCTCAATGCAAAGCGTCCATACACGCTGCCGTATAACGGCAAAAATGTCCTCGTTGTCGGCCTCGGGCCTGCGGGCTACACGCTCTCGCAATATCTTTTGAACGAAGGTTTTGGCGTCGTCGGCATAGACGGCCTCAAGATCGAACCGCTTCCGGCGGAATGGACCGGAATGCAGACTGAAAGCTGTCGGCTGAAAGCTGAAAGCTGGAATTCTGTACCATCTGTCAGCCGCTCCTGTCCGAAACCGATCCGCGATATTTCAGAGATCACCGAAGAGCTTGACGAACGCATCCTGTCCGGCTTTGGCGGCGTTTCTGAATACGGCATCACGGTTCGCTGGGACAAGAACTTTCTGACGATGGTCCAGTTGATGCTCACCCGGCGAAAGCGTTTTCGCGCTTACGGCGGCGTGCGTTTCGGCGGCACGCTGACCATCGAGGACGCGTGGAGCTATGGCTTTGATCACATTGCCATTGCCACCGGTGCGGGCCGTCCGACCATCGTCCCGATGAAGAACAACCTTATTCGCGGCATTCGTCAGGCATCGGACTTTCTGATGGCGTTGCAGCTTACAGGTGCGTTCAAAAAAGACACGCTTTCAAACCTTCAGGTGCGCCTGCCTGCCGTTGTCATCGGCGGCGGCCTGACCGGCATTGACACCGCGACCGAGATATTTGCCTATTACCCGATACAGGTCGAAAAGATCTTGCAAAAATTTGAGGCATCGGCAGCCGAGTTTGGCGAAGAACATGTGATGAAACAGTTCGATCCCGAGGAACTTATGATCGTCAATGAGTTCCTCGAACATGGCCGTGCCGTCCGCGCCGAGCGCGAACGCGCCGCTGCGGCAGGCGAACAGCCAAATTTTGTTCCGCTCGTCAAGAACTGGGGCGGTGTGTCGCTTGTCTATCGCAAACGGCTTCAGGATTCGCCCGCATATCGCCTCAATCACGAAGAGGTTCAAAAGGCGCTCGAGGAAGGCATAGATTTTGTTGAATGTATGTCGCCGACCGAAGCCGTGCCTGATGATTTCGGCGCTATCAAAGCGATCAAATTTGAGCGGCTAAATTACACAGCCGAAACAGGCAAATTTGAAAAGACAGGCGACATTCACGAATTTCCGGCAAGGACCGTCTGTGTTGCCGCCGGAACCTCGCCGAATGTCATTTACGAAAAGGAAAATCCCGGCACGTTCAAGCTCGACGACTGGCAGCAGTTCTTTCGTTCATTCAAGGTCGAAAAGGACGCTGACGGAAAACAGCACCTCGTTGAGGCCGCAAAAGGCGAGACGGGCTTTTTCACCTCATATCATCGCGACGGCAAATTCATCTCATATTACGGCGACAATCATCCGAAATATGCGGGAAATGTCGTAAAGGCAATGGCATCTGCAAAATACGGTTACAGCCATGTCGTCGATCTGTTCGCCGACGAACTGACGGAACGCGGAACCTTGCCGCAGGCCGAACGCGACGCTGTCTTTGACAAGCTGAAAGCTACGCTGGACGAACAGCTTCGTGCCTACGTCGTAAAGGTTGAAAGGCTGACGCCGACCATCGTTGAAGTGATCGTAAAGGCCCCGCTTCAGGCAAGAAAATTTGAACCCGGACAATTCTATCGTCTGCAGAATTTTGAGACCTCGGCGCCCGTCGTTGACGGTTCGCGCCTTTTGATGGAAGGCCTTGCCCTGACAGGCGCTTGGGTAGATGTCGAAAAAGGCCTGCTTTCGATGATAGTTCTGGAAATGGGAACGTCGTCGCGGCTTGTCTCGCTCCTCAAGGAAGGCGAAGAAGTATTGGTCATGGGGCCGACCGGAACGCCGACCGAGATACCTACGGGCGAAGGCGTTCTGCTTGCGGGCGGCGGGCTTGGCAACGCGGTTCTGTTCTCGATAGCAAAAGCCCTGCGCGACAACGGCAACCGCGTCATCTATTTTGCCGGATACAAGAACGGAGCCGACCTCTTCAAACGTGAAGAGATAGAGAACGCCACCGACCAGATAATCTGGGCGACCGATTTTGGCACGGAGATAGAACCGCACAGGCCGCAGGACGCACATTTTCGCGGCAATATAGTTCAGGCAATGATCGCCTATGCCGAAGGAAACCTGGGCGGCCAGAGCGTTCCGCTGAGCGACGTTGACCGCATCATCGCCATCGGCTCTGACCGCATGATGAACGGCGTCCGCGAGGCTCGCCACACAACGCTGAAACCTTTCCTGAAACAGGAACACGTCGCCATCGGCTCCATCAACAGCCCGATGCAGTGCATGATGAAAGAGGTCTGCGCACAGTGTCTGCAACGCCACGTAAACCCGCACACCGGCGAGGAATTCTTCGTCTTCTCATGCTTTAATCAGGACCAGCATCTCGATTTCGTCGATTTCAAAAACCTCAACGACCGCCTCCGCGCAAACAGCGTTCAGGAAAAATTGACGAACCTGTGGCTGGACCGGGTTTTTAGATCGAGCAAAAAACTAACGGCGAGTTAGAACGGTGTTCATTTTGGTTATCCCCAAATCTTGACTGTTGTACCTATTTTGGTACACTTGGATATTGATGATCCCTGTTTTGACAGTCAAGTTCTTTTGCACTGACTCGGGACGGGAACCTGTGAGAGATTGGCTGAAGAATGATCTGTCACCGGAAGATCGTCGTATTATAGGGATCGACATCAAGACGGCCCAATTCGGTTGGCCCATAGGAATGCCGGTCGTTCGAAAGATCGCGACAAACCTGTGGGAAGTCCGCAGCCGCATTCGTGACGGCATTGCGAGAACATTCTTTACGGTAGTCGATTCTGAGATGATTCTTCTGCATGGCTTTGTGAAAAAAAGTCAGAAAACGCCAAAAGAGGAATTGCTGGTTGCCCGGACAAGACTCAGGAAATTTAGCAAATGAGTAAACATAAAAATATAGGCAGTAATTTAGATGATCTCCTCGCTGAAGAAGGTGAGCTTGACGAGGTCACGACAGTTGCCGTTAAACGCGTTATCGCCTGGCAACTAAGCGAGGCAATGAAAGAAGCCGGCATCTCGAAATCAAGTCTCGCAAAACGAATGCGCACCAGCCGCACCGTCGTTGACCGCATATTAGACTCCACAGATGGCGGGCTTACGCTCGACACGATGACCCGCGCCGCAAATGCTCTCGGGCGACGACTCAAGGTCGAGCTGGTGGCGGGTTAAATATTTCCGCGTCAATTTCAAAAACCTCAACGACCGCCTCCGCGCAAACAGCGTCCAGGAAAAACTGACGAACCTGTGGCTGGACCGCGTCTTTGGTAAAGAGGAATTTAAGGCAAAATTTCAAATAACAGGCCGAGAGGAGACATCAAGACATCAACAATCTGATGTCTTGATGTTGACTATTAGCGGTCTTTTTAATATCATCTGTTTGCCATGAGAACCACACTGACTATAGATGACGATGTCGCTGTCAGGCTTCGTAGAATACAACAGGAAGCTCCTGAAAAATCATTCAAAGAGATCGTAAACGAGCATTTACGACGCAGTCTTAAAATGGCATCAGGCACGCCAAAGAGAAAGAAATTTAAGGTTAAGGCCTACAAGATAGGCCTGAGAAAAGATCTGAATTTCGACAATATCGAAGAGGTATTGGATATTTTAGAGGGACCTAATCGCAAATGATCTACCCTGATGTAAATCTGCTTCTTTATGCATACGATACAGAGAGCGAATTTTACCGAGCGGCGTCTGAATGGCTGGAAGATGCACTTACAAATGAGGAAGTCTTTTTTTCGTGGCACACAATAACCGGATTTATCAGAATTATTACAAATTCCAAGGGGTCTGGGTCGCCATTGAGCCTTGATCAGGCAATCGAGATCGTTAATGACTGGTTAGATCTTGAGAACACTCATTTGGTCTCAATGGAAAAGAAAAACTGGCCGCTTTTTGCAAAAATGCTCTCTGAAGGCCAGGCAACCGGCAACCTCGTCATGGACGCGCACGTGGCCGCAATGGCCGCATCTTGCGGTGCGACGGTTGCCAGCACGGATAAAGACTTCAAACGCTTTCCGGGTCTTCGATATATAGATCCGATATTCAAAACCTAACGACCGCCTCCGCGCAAACAGCGTCCATGAAAAACTGACGAACCTATGGCTTGACCGGGTACTTAAATCAATTGACACCGCTTCGGCTAATGTCGGATAATTATGTGCGCACACAGTGCGGACATATGATCTTGAGGTTTTGATATGATCACAACAAAAGAAAACCGCGTAACTCGTTTTAGTATCAGGGCAACAAATCGTCAGAAAGAGATGATCTCTCGGGCAGCGCAAAGGAGTAACATGACGATCAGCGAGTTTGTTCTCGAAAACAGCCTCGATGCCGCCAGGGCGTTGGAACTCGATAATGCACATTTTGTGGTCAGCCGTGAGGATTACGAGGCTTTTCTTAAAAAGCTCGATGAACCTCCGAGAACGATCCCCGCACTCAGACAACTGATGTCAGACCCGACCTCGATCGATGTCCCGAACAACTGACTATTTGCCGCCTAAACTGCTCGAAAAGGGTTTCGACCGCACCGCTTTTGACTGCGGAATCGAACCGCTCAACGAGTACTTGCGCAAATATGCTCTGCAAAATCAAAAGAGAGATGCGGCCCGAACCTATGTCGTGGTCGATCCTGATGACAGGATCCTCGGCTATTACACTTTAGTTTTCGGAGCCGTCGAACCCGATGATGTTCCGGATAGTATCTCAAGCGGACTGGGCCGATATCAGATCCCGATAATCCTCATTGCCCGCTTAGCTGTTGACCTTAGCGAAAAGGGTAAAGGCCTCGGCGGATTTCTAATGCGGGAGGCTTTTCTAAGAACAATTCAGGCTGCCGAGATTGCCGGACTTCGTGCCGTTATGGTCGAAGCAAAGGATGAAAACGCAAGAGCTTTTTATGAAAAAGTAGGGTTTAGGCGATCACCGTCCGATCAATTCAAGTTGTTTCTGAATATCTCCGACATTCGGAAAAACTTAGATGTTTAGCTCTTCACGGACAGCGTCCAGGAAAAATTGATGAACCTGTGGCTGGATAGGGTATTTGGAAAAGATGAGTTCAAGGCAATGCCGCAGCGGGGTTGATCCACAAGATAACACTAAGTTCGGCTCAGCCTCGAAACAACATTATCCGCTCGATATGCTTTGCGATGATGTCGGCTTCGAGGTTGACGGGGTCGCCGGGTTTTAGGGATGAGAGATTTGTCATTTCCCATGTTTTTGGGATGAGGGCGATGTCAAAGCTGTCATCATAGAGCGCGGCGACGGTCAGGCTGATGCCTTCGACGGCGACGGAGCCTTTTTCGACAAGGTATTTCGCCATTTCGGGCGGAAAGCCGATCTTTATCGTCCAAAAATCGCCGTTCTGCTCGGCGGAAACAAACGTTCCGCGATGATCGACGTGTCCCAAAACTATATGTCCGCCAAGCCGTGAAGAAGGCGTTGCGGCGCGTTCCAGATTTACGGACGAGCCGACGGCCAAGCCGCCCAATGTCGAACGGTTCAGCGTTTCCTGAGAGACATCGGCATCAAACGAATCCGGCAGGACATTCAGCGCGGTCAGGCAGACGCCGTTCACTGCGATGGAGTCGCCGTCCCGCGTTCCTTCCGTCACCAGAAGCGCAGAAATGGAAATGCGGGCATTGTCGCCCGCTTTCTCAAATGCCGATACACGGCCAAGTTCTTCTATTATTCCCGTAAACATCTACCTTAAAACCACGGCTTTTTGTTGACGATATATGTGTGTACAAATTCCTCGTCAGATTTTGTCAAATAGATGATGCCTTCTACCAAACCTAATACGCCGGGTATCATCACCAAAAATGTCAGTATGCCGCAGGATATGATGGCAAGGGCAAGCGCAATGCCAAACATCACAAGGTAAATGATGCCTTCCTGCTGATAACCGAGGATGAATTTATGTATCCCCAAACCGCCCAGCAGGATGCCGCATATCCCGGCGGCGATCTTTTTATCCGCTCCCGGTATCTTTGCATTCTGATAACCGCCGGCGGGCTGCATCGGCCCCTGATTAAAGGTCAGCGATGCACCGCAATTGGTACAGGTCATAAAGTTGGCCGGATTTTGCGACCCGCAGCTTGAGCAATTTATATATTGTGTAGCCATAATTTTTCAGGTAGATGCCATTCTAAAGCATTTTAAGTATTGTCCATTATTCTTGGGTTTGTCAAAGCATTTTGACCGCCGCGATCTCACCGCCGATTCAACCCATCTGATCTCACAGACCTGTCCTATGCGTTGTAAAATCAGCACTCAGGTGAAATAATCATTCTTTATCTTTTAC
The DNA here is from genome assembly GCA_019639175.1 of Acidobacteriota bacterium. Lineage (GTDB taxonomy): Bacteria > Acidobacteriota > Blastocatellia > Pyrinomonadales > Pyrinomonadaceae > OLB17. The sequence goes on from JAHBSK010000003.1 coordinate 223,460, forward strand.
GACATTTTAGAGAATTTATGGCAGAAACAGCCCAGTCAACACAGCTTCCACCTAAACTCAGGCCCGGCCAAAATGGCGGCATCGAACCCGCGTCTCTGGCCGATCTTGTCGAATGGTTCCTTAATTTTGACGAGCGAACAGCGCGGATGCGTCACCCGATGGTCGAAGAGCTTTTCCAATGGAAACAGGCGGACGATCAGGCAAACGGCATCGCCACATATCCTTTTGAAAATGCCGAGGCGCGTTTTGCGATAGGCGTGTTTCAGGCGCTTGAGGAAAACAGGTCGGAACCGCTGCTCGGGCTTTGGCTCAATGACGTTACCGCTGCCCTGCACGACGCCAGAAATACAAAGGCCGAGATGTCCGAAGCCTACAAACTGGACGAAAACCCTGAGGATTTCGCGTTGAAAAAAGCTGAAAAACTGACGACAAACGCCGAGCGCAGAATGTATCTGACCGGTTGCTGGCTCGAAGCTCTGTTTACTGCCGAGGCGCGTGTTCTCGGCTGGGTCTATCAGGAGCTTTACGGCAAACCGTTCACGCCTGCGTCGCCGCAATAAGGGTTATCTCAGATCGATCCTTAGAAAAAGTTGTGGTTTTGTCGTATGCCTCCGTGGTCGAAAATAGAACCGCCACAAAGCCGCTAAGGCACAAAGAATCGCCAAAAAAGAACTTTGCGAAACTTAGTGTCTTGGCGTCTTGGTGGCAAAAAAAACAAAAACTCCCGCACAATTTTCCTAACGCTCGATCCGCGATCATCTGAACGTCTCGCATTGCCGCATATCCCCGCCGTTGTAACCGCGTGCGAACCACTGCATTCGCTGCTGCGACGATCCGTGCGTGAACGAATCGGGAACGACATACCCCTGAGTTCTCTTTTGGATCAGGTCATCACCGACAGCCGCCGCTGCCCGCAGAGCTTCTTCCGGGTCGCCCGGTTCAACAATTCCCTTTTTCGCTGCATGATGTGCCCAAACTCCGGCGAAACAATCCGCCTGCAATTCCAGAGCGACCGAAAGCTGATTGGTGTTTCCCGCACGGTGAACCTGAGCCATTCGCCCGGTCAGGTTTTGCACATGATGGCCGACCTCATGAGCGATGACGTATGCCTCGGCAAAATCGCCCGGAGCCTTAAATTCACGCTTAAGTTCCTGAAAGAAAGCAAAATCAAGATAAAGCTGGTTGTCGCCCGGACAATAAAACGGCCCTGTCGCGGAACTGGCATATCCGCACGCGGAACTCACCGAACCGTCGAAAAGCACCAGTTTCGGCGCCTGGTATCTGATGCCCAGTTGCTGCGGCAATATTGCCCCGAAAACGTCTTCAGTACTGCCGAGTACGGCCGCCGCAAACTGCCTTTGTTCATCAGGAGCGCTGTTGGCCGTCGAGGGCTGTTGCTGCTGAACCTGTGATTGCTCGGGAACGCTTTGCAGAAACTGCATCGGGTCGCCGCCCAAAAGGCACACAATGGCGGCAATTATCAATACCCCAATGCCGCCGCCGCCAAGAGCCACACCGCGTCCCATTCCCCGGCGATCCTCTATATTTGTACTCTGTCGCTGCTCTCTCCAACGCATCTGATATGCCTCTGTTTAAATAGATGTATTTGAAAATGTATATCGGATTCTAGCATTTTCGACCCCGGATGAGAACAATGTCAGGAGAGACAATGCCATTGCATCTTTATTCCGGTGTGGCGGAAAGGCGCCTGTATGAAGTGTTCAACGCTCTATGGTCAAAGCCGCAAGTTTCCGCAAAACCTTGACAGACGTGAAGTTAGGGCATTATTATGAGAGTGTCAGATGCTTTTTTTTCGTCTTCCCATCACGTTTACGCCTAACAGGATAAGGAGGAAATAATGATCAAGCTTGATATCGTCAATCAGGTGGCCGAAAAAACCGGTGTCCCCAAGCAAAAGGCCGAGCAGGTTGTCGATTCGTTGTTTAACGCCATGAAAGAGGCTCTGGCCCAGGGCAAACGGATAGAATTGCGCGGTTTTGGTGTGTTTGTCGTCAAACCGCGAAAACGCGGCGTCGGGCGAAATCCGCGAACCGGGACCGAAGTGCCGATACCTGCGGGAAAGACCATCCGCTTCAAACCGGGCAAGGAACTGTCCGCTCAAACCGTGGATGAATAGTTCCGTAAATAGTTAAGCCGACAGATCTTACAGCCGCAGATCACGGGATGAAATTTGCTTCTTGTGGTCGGCGGCTTTTTTCGTTGATGCAGGATAACGAACAATTTACCAGGGTATTTTATTTTGAACACGAAAGGCAGACGATAAATGCCCGTGTTCTGCTGAAACACGGCAGCCTGCTGCTGTTGACGTTCATCACCGCCACGATAGCCGGAACGCTTTATCCCTTTGGCAAGCTCGGTATATTTGCCGAAGGCGACCCGCAAACCTGGCCGGAACTCCTACAATTTCTGCTGCTGCTGCCGGGCCAATATGTTCTTACGCTGGCAACGGCGGCCTCAAGCCTTCTTACGGACACATCTGTTCTTGCACACGGCCTCAGCTTTTCGCTTTCGCTTCTGTTCATTCTTGTCTGTCACGAAATGGGGCATTATATCGCCTGCCGCATCTATCGTGTCGATGCCACGCTGCCTTTCTTTATCCCGACGCCGCCGATGATCGGCCCGGCGGGAACATTCGGTGCTTTTATCAAGATCCTGTCGCCGATGCCTTCGCGAAAGGCCGTTTTTGACATCGGCGTTGCCGGTCCGATAGCCGGTTTTATCGCGTTGCTCCCGATCTCCGTCATCGGTGTGCTGACAATGCAGCCCGCACCGCCCGAAGCCATTGCAAATTACAGCGGCATAACATTTTCAGATCCGATATTGATGCAGCTTATTGCCGCTGCCGCCGGCATTGACCTTTCGGCCAGCTATGGAAATGCCTTCTTTTACGCGGCGTGGATAGGATTGCTCGTAACAGCCCTCAACCTGATACCGTCCGGCCAACTGGACGGCGGACACGCGATCTATGCCGTGTTTGGCAAGGCCGTGCATTTCTGGACAGGCCGCATTGCGTTTGTCGTCATGGCGGCGTTGTCGATACTCGGAATGGTTTATTTCAACAGCCCGAGCGGTTTTTTGATAGCGATACTTCTGGGCGTGATGATGCGGATACCGCATCCGCAGCCGTGGGACGAATCGCCTCTGGATATTAAACGCAAACTCATCGCAATTTTCGTACTGGCGATCTTCGTAGTATCATTCCTTCCCTTCCCGATCAAGATCACATAAGAAAGATGCCCTCTTTTTAGATCAGTTTAGGTTCTGTTGACATTTGGTTTTATAAATTGCCACTAGCTTTAGTGGCCGTGTCGAAACTCAAAATTATGGAAATAGATCCCGTAGGGATCTGTGAAAATAGCCCGCCGATCTATCGGCGGGAAAGCGTCGATCATTCCCAACCAGTCCCGGCTGGGACGGCTGGGGCATTGCAAACATCGGCATTGCAGTCGTCCCTGAGGGACTCTCACAAACGTCTGTTTTCTCTACCCACCGATAAATCGGCGGGCTATTTCCGACAAGTCCCTTCGGGACACAATGCCGCCGCTGACCTCCAGTTAAACCTGAAGGCAATTTAAAAACTTCTCAAACAGTTCTTCGTGCCGGTCTATTTCTCCTTCGCTATCAGCCTATCGCCTTCGGGTTCGGCGGTGCTGCCGTCGCGGTTCGGGAGGATGAAATCGGTCTGTGTCACGGGCTTTGCCGTCGGGTCGGGTTCGAGCACCGCCGACAGAACATCGCTCACGCGCGTCGCGGTTATTATCTCAATCTCCGAGCGGACGTCCGCCGGTATCTCAGTAACATCAAATTCGTTCTGTGCCGGAAGCACTATGCGGCGGATGCCCGCACGATGTGCCGCCAGCACCTTTTCCTTGATGCCGCCGACCGGAAAAACAAGTCCCGAAAGCGTTATCTCGCCCGTCATTGCCGTATCAGAACGCACCTTTCGGCCGCTGTAGAGCGAAGCAAGTGCCGACGCCATCGTCACGCCCGCGCTTGGGCCGTCCTTTGGTATCGCGCCGGCGGGAACGTGCAGGTGAACGCCGTTCGCCTTGATCTCATCGGGGTTGATGCCGAATTCACCCGCATGTGACCACAGATAGCTGCGGGCCGCCTGTGCCGATTCTTTCATCACGTCGCCAAGCTGTCCGGTCAGGGTCAGCCCGCTGCCGCCGGGCAGCTTCGTTGCCTCAATGAACAATATCTCGCCGCCCATTTCGGTCCACGCCATTCCGGTCGCAACTCCGGCAGGCATCTCTCGGCGGGCCTCTTCGGGGTGAAAACGCGGCGGGCCGAGGTATTCGACAACATCCTTTGTGTCGATTACAAAATTTTCCGTCGCTCCCTCCGCAACCTTGAGGGCGACCTTTCGGGCAAGGTTCCCGACCGTGCGTTCTAGCTGGCGAACACCGGCCTCGCGCGTGTATCGCGTTGAAAGCAGGTTGACCGCAGCGTCGGTTATGGTGAACCGTTCCGGCTGCAGGCCGTTCTCGGTTATCTGTCTCGGTATCAGGTATTGCTTGGCGATGTTCAGCTTTTCGCGGTCGCTGTAACCCGCTATGGTGATGATCTCCATGCGGTCGCGGAGCGGCATCGGGATCGGCCCGAGCGAATTTGCCGTTGCGATAAAGAACACCTTTGAAAGATCGAACGGCAGGTCGATATAGTTGTCGCGAAACGTGTTGTTCTGTGCCGGATCGAGTATCTCAAGCAGAGCCGACGCCGGATCGCCGCGATAATCGTTGCCGAGCTTGTCTATTTCGTCCAGCATCATCAGCGGATTGTTAACGCTGACGCGCCGCAGAGCCTGTATTATCCTGCCCGGCATTGCCCCGATATAGGTTCGGCGGTGGCCGCGAAGCTCTGCCTCATCACGCATGCCGCCAAGCGACATCCGCTCAAATTCGCGTCCCAGGGCGCGGGCTATCGAACGTCCGAGCGATGTTTTACCGACTCCCGGAGGGCCGACAAAAAGCATTATCGGGCTTTTGGAATCAGGACGAAGTTTTACGACGGCGAGCGATTCGAGAATGCGTTCCTTCACGTCCTCAAGCCCGTAATGGTCTTCATCCAGTATCTCTCGGGCCTCGTTCAGGTCAAGCCGTTCCTCGCTCGACTTTCGCCACGGCAATTCCAGAATGTATTCGAGATATGTGCGGATGACGTGAAAATCCGGCGCGGACTGCGGCAATGCCTCCATCCGTTTTAGCTCTCGCTCTGCCTCTTTCCTTACGTCATCGGGCAAATCGGCGGTTTCCAGACGTTCGCGAAGCTGTTGGGCCTCGGCCTTTTCGCCGCTTTCCTCGCCTTCGCCAAGTTCTTTCTGGATCGCCCGCAACTGCTGCCGCAGAATGTAATCACGCTGCGACTTGTCCATTTCGGTCTGTGCCTCGCTGGCGATCTTTGTGCGGATCTGCATTATCTCCAGCTCGCGCGCGAGGGCGCCGTGCGTCATCGCAAGGAGCGTATCGACCGTGTCAGCCTCAAGCATACGCTGCTCGGTGTCGTTGCCGAGTTCCAGCACCGACGCCAGAAAATACGACAACTGAACCGGGTCCTGCTGGGTCATCACCGCCATGCGTATTTCAGGCGGAACCTGCGGAAGCATTGCCAGGGCCTGCTGCACCATTGCGTGGATGTTGCGTTTCAGCGCCTCGATCTCTTCTTCATCGACCCGTACAAGTTCGGGCAGCTTTTCTACCTTTGCCCTCAGATACGGCTGGTCGTGTATCCATTCCGTGACACGAAATCTTTCCAGGCCCTGCACGATAAGCTGCATCAGGCCGTCGTTCCGCATCATCCGCTTTACGCTGACGATGGTGCCGGTCGCATAAAGATCTTCGTACTTGGCCTCATCGCCCGTCACATTTTCGGTCTTTGTCGTTATACACCCGAGCAGCTTCTCTTCGGTGGACAGGGCCGATTCGACCGCCTTGGTCGAACGGTCACGGCCTACCGCGAGCGGCACGACCGTAAAGGGAAACAATGTCGTGTTTTGCAGCGGAAGTATTCCTATTTCCAGCATTTGCGGTATATCGACCTCTGTCACCATTGTCGGATTTTGTAATGTCTCATCTGCCATAACGTGCTATTGATTTGATGCAAAATTTTGACCGAACGAAGTATTGATAAGCATTTTTGTCAATAGATGCCTTTCTGTCCGGCAGCTCTCAAACCGTAATTACGGCTTGAATCTTTTTCGGGTCTCTTCGTTGTATTTTTCCTCGCGTTCCGCAATTATTTTTTGCTCCTGCGTATTACGCACACTGAGTTCATTACTATTTGCGGGTGTAGTGACACTGATCTGATAGTCTCCACAGGTTAACCGCAAAGTCGATCTATCCCCGGTCCATTTATCTGTAGTCGGCAGGCCAAGCGATTCTGCGACTTTCTCAGCGAATTGTGTTGAGTCTTTCCATCTGGTCCATGGGTAATTCACCGAAAAACCGCTTACCTTTTCATCAAGAAAAGAAAAAGTATAGCCTCCTATGCCTTCAAATCTTCCACCGGGATCCTTATCTTTTTGCTGCGGAATTAGCATGATACTTTCATAACCCAAATGCCGTCGCACTGAGCCACCGCCTTGATTCCGCTTTAATTTCTCCTTTTCTTCTTCATCCGAGGCAAAAATGTTAAGGACATCCTCTATTTTCATCCCTAACTTTATCCCTCGCGATTCGATCTTTTCTACCGTTTGATCTGTGCAAAGAGCCTTGTCCGAAGCGTCGCCCTGTGAAAAGGAATAGCCCGTAAAAAATACCAAAAACGCCAAAGTGCCGCTTATCAGTTTCATCTATGCTCCTCCTTTGATCCTATGTTGTCTCAGCTTTTCTGAGCCTGAGTATAAGCAGGCCGTTCTCAAACATATGGTCTATCTGAACGCCTTCGATCGACGCGGGAAATTTCAGCGTTTTTTCAAAGCGGCTGTATGTGATCTCCATCTGATGATAGGACGCGCCGGCAACGCACGAGCGGTCGCGGCGGCAGCCGGCGATGTACAGCACGTTTCCGTGAACCTCGATCTCGACATCCTCAGCCGCAACACCGGCAAGCTCTACCTTGACGACCCAGCCTTCCGGTGTTTGATAGACATCCGCTGCCGGAAACCACAAACGCCCCGAAGGCTTCGCCCCTTTTGACGAACCAAGAAACTGAAAATGCCTGTTAAATGCTTTTGCCATGTGCCGCTACTTATCAATATTAAAAACTACCGGAGCCTCTATCACGATATTATAAGGAGTTTTGGAGGATTTAAATCTTATTTCTAAGCTATTCGCGCCCGGCAAAGAAAATTGTCCTTCTAAAATACCAATGATATATATATCAGTCTTCTCTTTATCCGCTTTGATACACAATTTGTCATCATCAACTGCTTCTTGTTTGGTATTTACATCGGGCGAAAGAAAACAATCGATCTCATAAACCTTTTTATTCACCAAGACCTCGAAATCTTTGCGGGACAGGTCATTGATAAATATATTTGCTCCTGGATCCTTTACTGAAAACTCAATAAGGAGTAGATGAGATATTCGATCATCGACAATCTCCTCTTCATCAACGGGAGGTGTCGGAGAAGGTTGTGTTTTCTGCGCACCGGCAGCTACACACAGCAAAAAAGTGAATGCAGCCAGAACACTAATTTTTGTGACTAAAGCCATAAATGCCAGCCTATGACTTACTCCAAAACGCTTCGCCGCTTGAAATATCCTCAAGCGTTTCGGCGATCTCGCGTTGGTCTTCGGTTTCGAGTGCGATGTCCGCCATTGCGATAATGCCCGCGAGCCTGCCGTCCTCATCAACCACCGGAACACGCCGTATCTGTCTGTCGCCCATCAGACGAATGGCCTCAAAAACAAACGCGTCGGGCCGGACTGAGAATATCTCTGTGGTCATCACCTCTGAAACCGGCGTATCGGGCGTTTTCCCGTCGGCTACGGCGCGGACGACAATGTCGCGGTCGGTTATTATCCCGATCAGTTTCTCGCCGTCAACTATCGGGACGCTGCCCATGTCGCCGTCGCGCATCATCGCGGACACGAGGTTCAGCGGATCGCCGGGTGACGCGGTTCTGACGACCGCGGTCATTATCTCGCGACACCGCCTACGGGCCTTTTCACCACTGTCGGTTGTATTCTGTGCCATTTATTATATTTTGTTGGAGTTCGGCGTATAAAGCAAGCCCCTTTTCCTGACGCTCCCCTGTTGAACACCCGGCACCTGATATGTGACCATCAAATAAAGGAATGGGAAAGGCCAGAACAAACAAGAGAAAACCGATAGAGCAGGGACGCGTCATCACCGTCGGTCATGAGGCATCAGTTCCGCCCGGCCGCGGCGCCACGGTCAAATTAAAGGACGGCACAGAGGTCGCACTTTTCAATGTTGCCGGAAAGTTCTACGCGATCGAGAATTTTTGCCCGCACAAAGGCTATCCGCTTGCCGATTCAAAGCTTCGCGGCACCGTTGTCGAATGCGAGTTTCACGGCTGGCAGTTTGATGTGACAAACGGCGCGTGTTTTACAAAACCACACTGTTCTATTCAAAACTATAAGGTATTTATCGAAAATGGCTGGATCAAGCTTGAGCTATAAATTAAAAAGGTGCCGACAAATATTGCCGACACCCGCTTCTTGAGCGTTAAGGAATTAACTTCCCGGAGAATACATCTTCCAGGCCAATACGTTCGGATCTGCTCCGCCTAAGAACTCACTGAGGCCTTTTTCAACGAATTTGCCCGTTCTTGGTTCCATTACCTCGACAAACTGAAACGAACTGTCATAGCCGCAAATGACGTTCAGGTGGTTTCCCATCACAACCCCGTCATAATAGCCGATGATGATCGGGCCATTTGCTCCCAACACAGTGTCTATCATTTCTCCCTGCGGCGCAGGTGATTCCATTACGTTCATCGTGAACCTGGGCTGTCCCAGAAGGCTCAACAGCTCATGCTTTTCCAGAACACCATAATCCTTGTGACTTTTTTTAAGGGTGTCTCCCGTCGTGCTGTCGTTGGAATACATCGCTTTTATATCAGCTTCTTTTCTCAATGCCGACTGCGAATAGACCGTTGAGAAGCCCATTGCCTTCTGCCACCATTCCAAACATGCCGCCCAACAGCTGTTTCTGTGTACCTGCTTTATCGGCTTTATCTTCTTATATTTATTATCTACAAACCCCATTTTTAATATTCTCCGATGATCGCTTTTGTTAAAAAAACACCTATTCCAGTCAAAAGGACGCTCTCACGAAGAAAATTTGCACAAAAAAGAGGCGGCATTTCTGCCGCCTTGCCGCGAACCGGTCTGGTAAAAGGTTCAGAACCTCAAGGTTACCTTTTGTCCATCCAATACAAGATCGGATGTCGTAAGCGAATTTAGACGGCTGCCGGAATACCTGACCTCGATGACGCCGCTTGCATCTGCATCACCTGAATTGCCGACCGTGATCTTTAAGATACCATCGTCATAAGATGTCAGCTTTCCGTCAAACATGACCGTTCCGTTATGCCGGGTCAGAGCGACACTCGCAGAACCGTCATCGCTAACCGTTACGCGGCCGCTGACCACCACATCTGTTCTAGTGTCGATCTGGATCGAACCGATACCGAACTTTGACAGGTTGAGCGTATGTCCTGTTATGGCAGTTGGCCCGTCTTGTGCCGGTGCCAATACGAGTTCGACGTTCTGGGCGGCACTTACCGCAAAGGACATTCGATGTCCTTCCGGTGTGTTAAATCTGAGCCGGCCGCCGGACCTTATCTCCGCCCGAAGCTCATAGCTTCTGCCCTGGCGGATGTCTCTCCGGTCGTAATCAAGCTGAAACGCGATAGGAACCTGTCTGTTTCCTGTGTTGACCGTGGTTTCAGCCAACGGCTCTCCATCAACATCGGCAGCGTCGACCAATTTCACCAATACTTCCGAATTGCGTTCGAGAGCAATGCGCTGGCGATATGTCACATTACCGCGTATCACCGAATCGCGGTTCTGTCCCGTCTGTCCGCGACCGCCGACGGCAACAAGCGTTATGTCCGCATTTCTCGGATTTCCCTGCGTCAGTACCGGATGGCTCGTGTCGGTAGTGAACAGCAGGCGGTCGCCGTCGTGTATCTCCGCGCGGACAGCATATCTGTTGCGTTCATTGATGCGTCGCTGCTCATAGACCAGATCGAACGGGATCGGCACCTGTTTGCCCGCCGTTTCTATCCGCTGCTCGGCGATGGTTGCCGAAGGAGCGTCCGCACGCGAAACATCAAGCAGCTTGACGGTCAGCACCGCATTTCGCGGCAACGCCATTCGCTGGCGATAAGTGACCGTTCCGGTTATTACATTGTCCTGTGTCGTTATGCCGCCGTCGTTGCAGTTATCAGAGGTTGAAACGTCGGTCGCCCTTAAAACCCCGCGGATCCCGGTCGTCAGTTCATAAGAGACCGTGCTTGTTCGCGATGGACAGCAGAGAGCATCATTTTCACCATATCGCGCAAATTCGACCGTTATTTCATCAAGTGTGAAAAGGCTTATCCGCCCGATAGCCCCGTCCGTTCGCGAATCGGTCGGCGCCGGAGCAAGAGTTCCGGCAAAACGTGTGCCGACAAAAACAAAACCGTTATATTGATTTGGCCTGCACATGCCGTCAACACTTGCCATGGCCGTGACGACCGTCACATTTCCATAAACATACGCCGGGCCGAAAAGATGCCAACCTCTGGCCGTAACGGCCTTGTCGGCCGCGGTCGCTGCGGTTCGTATCTGTGAACGGCATTGGGCCGTGGTCGGCAGGTCGCCCGCGGCACGCGGAGCGGTCGGTACCGTCGCTGTCCGGTTCCAGTTCGTGGTCAGCGGCCGGTCAAGCCACGAGGCCTGTCCAAATGCCGCAACTGATGTGAATACGATGGTTAAAGCAATTATTAAAGATCTGTTCTTCATATAGTTCCCTCCAAAAAGCGTAAAAGCAAAAAGCCCAGACAGGTTCGGCAACAGTGTTGGATGTAAATATCTTACCACCTGCGCGGAACTTTTGATGATAAATAATTTTGTCCGCAAAGGCGGAAACCCGACCGGTAAGGAGGGTGCGGAAAAAAATTACATTTCCGATAATTGAAAACGACACACTCGCTGCTGCACGTGTTTCCGCCTTTTGACTGCTGACTCAGGACTTCAAGCCCCGGACACTTCCTGCGGCTTTGCTGCATCGCAGTGCGGTAAGGCTTTGCCTTACGGTCCGATCTGAAAAAAGATGATTCCTCTCTGCCGAAGGCCGGTTTTCTTTCTTATCTAACAGTTTTCAGTTCCAAGTTTTTTAGTTATAAGTTTTTCCGAAGGTGACATTGCCCTTACTTCGTGTGGGCTTCTGCAATGCCGGACAATGCCCTTACTTCGTGCGGGCTTCTGCAACTTCTGTAAAAACATCATCCGTCATCGCCAATGGCGTCAACGGGACAAGCCATCAATGATTCTTTGCAGAGTTCAAGTTCTTCCGGCGTTTCGGGCTGTTTGTAAACGTAGGAATATTCTTTTTTGTCGTTGCGGGTAAAATTTGCGGGTGCTGTGTCGCGGCAGACATCGCAATCTATGCACATCTTGTCAACATAGAATCGCCCCGTTGCATTGTCGGGCAGCCTGTCTTTTGTTTCAGCCATATTTTCACCGCAGAGAAACAAAGACGCAGAGCTTTTATTATTTTTCTCTGCGTCTCTGCGTCTTAGCGGTTCAATTTTTCGTCTCGGTCATTGAGATCATCCGTTCTAAGGCGACGTTGGCGTAGTGCTTTGTATCGCCGTCAACGATTATCTCGTTCACAACATTGCCGTCGGCAAGATTTTCAAGCGCCCATGCAAGGTTTTGCGGAGCTATGCGGTACATTGTGGCGCACATGCACAGGTCTGGTGCCAACAGGTGTATCTCCTTGTCAGGAAAACGCTGGGCAAGGCGGTTCACCAGATTTACCTCTGTCCCGATGGCCCATTTTGAACCGCTTGGCGATTCCTCGACCGTTTTTATGATATAGCTGGTCGAACCGTTCAGGTCGCTTTTTTGCACGACCTCGTATGTGCATTCGGGATGAACCAGCACCTTTACGCCCGGAACCTGTTCGCGGATCTTGTCCACGTGCCAGTCCTTAAAACGGCCATGCACCGAACAGTGTCCGCGCCACAATATCAATTTTGCGTCAAGAAGCTGTTCCGGCGTGTTGCCGCCAAGCTCTTCGTGCGGATTCCAGACGACCATCTTGTCCAGCGGTATGCCAAATTTCGCGCCCGTGTTGCGGCCAAGATGCTGGTCAGGAAAGAAGAACATCTTGTCGTATTCTTTCAGGTAGATATCAAAAAGCGGAACGGCGTTTGACGATGTGCAGACAACGCCTTCGTTGCGTCCGCAAAAGGCCTTGATCGCGGCGGTCGAATTCATGTAGGTTATCGGCGCCACGCGCGAATTGAGAACGCCTATTTCGCGAAGCTGTTCCCACGCGTCCTCGACCTGATCGATGTTCGCCATGTCCGCCATCGAACATCCGGCGCCCAGATCGGGCAATATCACCTGCTGTCCCTCGCGGCCAAGAACGTATGCCGATTCGGCCATGAAATGCACGCCGCAAAAGACTATGTAATCAGCGTCGGCCTTTGCGGCCATCACCGAAAGCTGGTAGGAATCGCCCTGTAGGTCGGCATGACGAATGACGTCGTCACGCTGATAATGGTGGCCGAGGATAACAACCCTCTTGCCAAGCGCCTCACGAGCGGATTCGATGCGTTCGGCGACCTCCACCTCCGGCATCACCAGATAATCCTCAAGCACGCGTACATCTTCCAAAACGGCTGTCATACCAGAATGATTGCGCTTTTACGCAATGGAAAGCAAGCCGCACGGAACTCGAGCGGCACTCATCTCTGCTTGCCGCTCAGGTCATATCTGTCCGGTGAGTTTTTCGATTATCAGAATTATGCCGTAGCAAAGTCCGGAAATAAGCGCGGCCATCGGGATGGTCAATACCCACGCCCAGACGATGCGGCCCGCAACGCCCCATTTCACCGCCGAAAGGCGCTTTGCGCTCCCGACGCCGACTATCGCTCCGGTAATGGTGTGTGTAGTGGAAACGGGAATGCCCGCTGCTGTGGCGCCGAACAGGGTCATCGCACCTGCGGTCTCGGCGCAAAACCCGCCGACGGGCTGGAGTTTTGCGATCTTTGTTCCCATTGTCTTAACGATCCGCCAGCCGCCTGACAGCGTTCCGAGAGCGATGGCAAAATGCGCCGCCAAAATGACCCACAGCGGCGGTTCGGGCAGCCTGTTGCCCGGGTCCATCGTCAAAAACCCGCCTGAAACAAGAACGATGGTTATGATGCCCATCGTTTTTTGGGCGTCGTTGCCGCCGTGGCCCAGCGAATAAGCAGCCGCCGAGAAAAGCTGCCCGATGCGAAATCCGCGATCGACCCTTTTGATGGAAACACGCCGAAATATCCAATACACGGCGACCATCATCGCAAAACCGAGAAGCATTCCCAAAAGCGGCGAAAGAATGATAAAGGCAATGGTCTTTATCCAGCCTTCGGCCTTTAGAACGGTCTCCATTCCCCAAAAACCATAATGCCAGGCATAAGACGACATTGCTGCACCTGCATAAGCTCCGACCAGAGCGTGAGAGCTTGATGTCGGCAGGCCGAGATACCACGTTATCAGGTTCCATACGACGGCGCCCAAAACTGCGGCAAGAAGCACGAGAAGCTGGTCGTTGCCCGGAATGCGTGTGATATCGACCATATCGCCGCCGATGGTTTTGGCAACGGCGGTCCCGAACACGAGAAAAGCGATGAAATTGAAAAATGCTGCCCAAACGACCGCCACGCCAGGCGACAGCACTCTGGTGGCCACGACCGTAGCTATAGAGTTAGCGGCGTCGTGAAAACCGTTGATGTAATCAAAAACGAGCGCTGCAAAGATTATGAATATGACCAGGCTGAGGGCCGCGTACTGTCCTTCCATAAAAAGTCTTCTGTCGGCTAGTTGTGTTTCAACACAATGCTCTCAATGATATTTGCTGCTCCCTCGCAGAGGTCGGTCGCGCTTTCCAGTATCTCGTAAAGCTCCTTGTACTTGATGACCTCAAGTGCATCGGTCGATCTCTGGAACAGCTCCGCTATCGCGCGAAAATATACGTCGTCAGCCTCGTTCTCCAGCCTGTGTATCTCGACAAAATATGTGTTTATGCCGTTCGGTTTGTTAAGCATCGAAACGGCGCCGTGAACCTGCCACGACTGGTTGTGTATCACCTCGGCAAGCTGGCGGATATGAGCATTGCTTTGCTGGATGTCATACATCACCATTGCTCTGGCACCGGCATCTATGTAATCGCAGATGTCGTCAAGTGCCACTGCTAGTGTGTAGATGTCTTCGCGGTCAAAAGGTGTGATGAATGATTTGTTGAGTTTTGTGGTTATCTGGTGCATCAGGTCGTCACATGCATGTTCGACCTCCTTTATCCGCTTGATGTAAAGCATTCGGTCGCCGTTATCATCGTTGACCATTTCCGTGAGTATCTTTGCGGCCTCCTGTATCTTGGAGGTCATTTGAGTGAAGTAAAGAAAGTATTCATCCTCACGGGGCAAGAAGCTAAAAGCCATTTCCGTTTCTCCGGTTATGTTAAATAAGTGTTAAATGAATACCTAAATATAAACGACAGCCCGATGCGGTGTCTATTGACGGTTAAGAAAATCTTTATCACCGCCCTGTCAGCGGTTATACCGCAGATCATAAATAACGGTCAAAGACCGCCTTTTACGCATATTCAGCGGCTTAACTGCGGTCTCTGACCGCCAATTTACGGTTGATGTAGAGAATTTGTTATGTGATCGGTGCTAAATAAAGTCGCTATACTTAGCAAAGTGTCAGAGTTTGCTAAGTATAGCGATTCTATTTAGCAGCATTATCAAAAGGCAGTACGGAAGTGTTCCCTCTATTTGCTGTGTTTTATGAACGCGGCTTCGGTCAGATATACGTTCAGTTCGCAGATGTCGGTAACATAGTCGCCTATGCGTTCCAGATGTTTTGCGACAAACAGCAGGTGGGCGGCACCGGTGGTTAAGGACGGGTCCGCTATCATCATCTCCAACAGTTCGTTGAACACGCGTTTGTACGCCGCGTCGATCTCCTTATCGCGTTTGATGACCTCGCGCGAGGTTTGGGCATCTTCGGACGTAAAGGCGTCCAGCGCGGCACGGAGCATCTCAGCCGCCGTCTGTGCCATCATCGGAAACTCGATGTAGTTCTTCAATTGCGGCTCGGTGTTTATCACCAGTGCGGCCCTAGCGATGTTCGATGCGTGATCGGCGATCCGTTCCAGGATCGGCGTAATTTTTGCAACTGAGATAACGAACCGCAGGTCGTGGGCCGCCGGCTGCTGCAGAGCGAGTATCTCTATGCTCATGCGGTCTATTTCCAGTTCCATCTGGTCGATGATCTGGTCGTCATCCAGCACCTTTTGCGCCAGTTGGCTGTCGCGTTCTACGAGTGATTCCATCGCCCGGTTGAGGGCCGCTTCGGTCGCTCCGCCAAGCAGCAGGATCTTATCCCGCAGGAGGTCCAATTGTTGATCTATGATTCTGCGTTCCATTTTCTATCCCAATTCAATACATATTAACACAAATGCTCAAAATAAAGGGTTTTTCGCCGTTTTCTAACCAAATCTGCCGGTTATGTAGTCTTCTGTCAGCTTTTCGTCAGGGTTGGTGAACATCTTCTGCGTCGGGTTGAATTCGACCAGTTTTCCAAGCATGAAAAATGCCGTCCGGTCAGAAACTCGCGCCGCCTGCTGCATATTGTGCGTAACGATGACAATGGTGTAATCGCGTTTCAGTTCCACGACCAGTTCTTCTATCTTTTGCGTTGCTATCGGGTCGAGAGCGGACGCCGGTTCGTCCATCAGAACAACTTCCGGCTGAACCGCCAACGCTCTCGCTATGCAAAGCCGCTGCTGCTGTCCGCCCGACAATCCGAAAGCGGATGAATTCAGCCTGTCCTTTACCTCGTCCCACAACGCCGCGTTCCTCAGCGCTTTTTCAACTCGTTCCTCAAGGTCAGCCTTGTTCGAATGAATGCCGTTGATGCGAATGCCGTAGGCGACGTTCTCAAATATCGACTTTGGAAAAGGATTCGATTTTTGAAAGACCATCCCGACCTTTCTTCTCAGCGCCACAACATCCGTTCCCGGCGCATAGATATTCCTGCCGTCTATGACCACTGAGCCGTCCACGCGGGCAATGGCTATAGTGTCGTTCATCCGGTTCAGCGTCCTCAAAAAAGTTGATTTTCCGCAGCCTGACGGCCCGATAAAAGCGATCACCTCACGCTCGGGAATTTCGAGCGAGATGTCATACAGTGCCTGATTGCTTCCGTAAAAGAAATCCAGATTTTTTACGCTTATTTTGCTTTCCATTCGATCTCTTTCGCCTATATCCGTCCTAAAATTTCTTTCTGGTAAAGAACCGGACAAGGATATTTATCACCAGTATCAATCCGACCAGCAGCAGCGTTGCCGCCCACGCCATGGCGTGTTCAACCTCGAACGGGCCGGTCGCATAGTTGTATATCTGCACCGTCAGCGACGACATCGGCTGATCAAGATAATAGTTGTAAAAACGGCTGTTCAGGGCCGTAAAGAGCAGCGGCGCCGTTTCACCTGTAACGCGGGCGATGGCAAGCATCGCTCCTGTCGCTATGCCCGACGCGGCTGCGGGCAGAACGATGTTCCATGTAACGCGCCATTGCGGAGCGCCGAGCGCCAACGCGCCCTCACGCATCGAATTTGGCACAAGGCTGATCATCTCTTCGGTTGTGCGGGCCACTATCGGGATCATTATTATCGCCAGCGCCAAACCGCCCGCAAACCCCGATTGACGGCCCATAGGCAAAACGACCAGCGTGTAAACAAAGATGCCGATAATGATCGACGGCACGCCGATGAGCGTGTCCGCAACGAACCGCACCGTGTTGCCGAACCAGTTCCTGCCAAATTCCGCCAGATACACTCCTGCGGCTATGCCCACCGGCAAACCGAGGAATGCCGCCAGCAGCGTCATGATGGCAGAACCGAGTATCGAGTTGCCGATGCCGCCGCCTTCTCCGACAGGTTTTGGCGTGTCTGTCAAAAATTCGATGCTCAGCGAAGAAATGCCGCGAACACCGATATAGCCGAGTATCGCCACCAGCACAGCTATCGCAAAAACGGCGCAAACGGCCGTCAGGCTGGTCATAATCATGTTGACCACCCGCCGTCGGTCAATGCTGTTTATCGTCTTCGTCGTCATCAAATAAACTAAAGGCACATCACGCGTGTTTAGCGCTGTTCGTTTTGCGCGCCACGCTCATTATCAAAAGTTTTGCAAATGCGTTTACCATGAACGTCACCAAAAAAAGCACCAGCCCGATCTCTATCAGCGCGCTCATGTATATCTCATCGGTCGCCTCGGCAAAATTGGCGGCAAGCAGCGACGCGATGGTGTTCGCCGGTTCAAAGAGCGATGCGGCTATCTGCGGCGAATTGCCTATCACCATTGTCACCGCCATTGTCTCGCCGACCGCGCGGCCGAGACCGAGCACGACCGCACCGGCAATGCCCGAAGCGGCGTTGCCCAGCACGATCATCGTCGTTTCCCATTTGGTCGCGCCGAGCGCCAGCGCCGCCTCACGCTGTGTGTGCGGAACGGCTTCCAGCACGTCGCGCACGACCGACGTTATGATCGGCGTTATCATCAACGCCAAAATGATGCCCGCCGTCAGCATTCCTATGCCCGTTATGCGTCCCTGAAAGAGCGGCAAAAAGCCCAGCGATGCCTGTAAGAACGGGCCGATATATTCGCGGATCAGCGGCGCCAGAACGAATATTCCCCACAGCCCGTAAACGACCGACGGTATCGCCGCAAGCAGCTCGACCATGAAGGCTATCGGCCGCGCGATCTTTTTCGGGGCTTGTTCAACAAGGAATATCGCTATCCCGAGCGATATGGGAATGGAAAGTATCAGCGCAATGACGGAAGACGTGACCGTCCCGAAAATGAACGGCAACGCGCCGAATTCTTCCTGTGCCGGTTTCCATTCGCGCCCGAAAAGGAACCCGATGCCGAAACGCTCCATGCTCGGCACAGCGCTCTGATACATAACGGCTATCACCGCCGCCACGATCAAAATGATCGAAAGGGCCGCCGCGAATACAATGGCCTGAAAGACCTTATCTCCTTTGGTACCGGTATTTGCCAATGTGTGATCTTATCGCCGCAGCGGCTTGCCTCCGCCGGTTATAGAATCTATTTTTACCGCGACCTTTTCCATGACCTCTTTCGGCAGCGGAGCGTAATGCAGGTCCTCAACGTATCTCTCGCCGTCGGTCACTGCCCAGAAAAGAAAATCGGCCAGGGCCTTGCCGCGTATCTCGTCAGACTGTTCCTGATATACAAGGATGTATGTATAACTTGCTATCGGATACGCACCTTTTCCGTCGGCATTGGTTATCTGCGCTCTCAGGTCGTCAGGCATTGCCGCGACCGAACCGGCTGCCGCCTCTGAAACAGACGTGAGCGAGGCTTCGACAAATTCGCCCGCCTTGTTCTTCACTCTTGCCGCCGGCAGGTTGTTCGCTTTGGCAAATGTCAGTTCGACATAGCCTATCGAATTTGGCGTCTGCTTGACCTGGCCCATAACGCCGTCGTTGCCTTTTGCTCCGACGCCGACACCCGTTATCCAGCTTGGCTGTTTGTTCGTGCCGACCCTCTCGGCCCATTCCGTATTGGTCTTTGTGAGGAAATCAGTGAATACCGCCGAAGTGCCGCTCGAATCCGCACGGTAAACCGGCAATATCTCCGCGTCCGGGAACTGTATGTCGGGATTGTCGGTCTTTAGGCGTTCGTCGCTCCAGCGTTTTATATTGCCAAGATAAATATCCGCTATGACCTGCGGCGAGAGGTTTATGGACTGCGTCACACCCTCAAGGTTATAGGTCAGAACGACCGCGCCAAGCACCGTCGGTATATGCAGTATCGGAGTTCCGGCTTCGGCCATCGTTTCATCGGTCATCGGGTCGTCCGAGGCCCCGAAATCGGATGTTTTTGAAAGCAATGCCTTTTGTCCCGCTCCCGAACCTGTCGATTGATAATCTATCCTGACATTTGGCCTTATCTTGCCAAATTCGCTGACCCATTTATCGTATATTGGCTTTGGAAAACTTGCTCCGGTTCCCTGAAGCCTGACGGTTCCGCCGCCCGATCCGCTGCCTTCGCCAAACTTTTGCCCGCTGCACGCGACCAGCACCGCTGCCAGCGTGAGCAAGGCAAAAACCGAAGTAAAACCGGATGTCTTAAAAATTCTCATTGTAACTTTCTATTGATCGGCGGCGTCCGTTGTTCTATTCGTTTTCCGTCCGCAAATGAACTATGCGAATATGTTTACACACCACGCCCTATCAAGTGTTTAAATTATACTTAAATAAAATTGTCCGTCTTTATTTTCCCCGAAAGAGTTAACATTTGGTTAACATCGAGGTAACATCGCTTTCATAACCTTGTTCTCATCAAACAACGCCAAAGCCCCGCGCTGATGTCATATCGGCGGGGCAGAGGTTTGGAGGGATACCAAGATCATGGACCTGATGAACGATCTGAGCAACGACCTGGCATTTGCATTTCTGGTCGAACGCAAAAACGAGGGTGCCCTTACTCCGCGTGATGTAAGAGAACTCATAGACCGCATAAAACATGCCCTTTCGCCGGTCGAAATGCCCGAACGAAAACGGACGGTGAACGATCACACGCCTCTTTCACGATCTGATCATTAAGGCATAAAAGCCCCTCAATATACCGGTTCCAGGCCGTTCGGCCCCGGCCGAATATCTGCGCCAGGCTGCGTAAAATATTGTCAACCGGCTTCGTCCCCGCCATTTTTTCTCAAACCCTTCCCCGCCAAAAGGTCATCCTACACTTGTTGTCTGGTATTCTCCCCGATGTGTTAAAATACAGACCATCTTTAATAACTGAACAATTTTTGTCTTTTAAAGACCTTACGGGAGGAACCGTTTATGAGATCTCGACAATTAAAAACAACGATATTTGCCGCTTCGATGATCTGGGCAATGGCACTTGCCCCGATGGCGGCGTATGCACAGACCAAGGTCAGTCTTCCAAAAAACAAATACAAGGTAGAGGATGACGTTAAGCTCGGGCGTGATGCTTCGGCACAGGTGGACCAGCAGTTTCCGCTTATCAATGACAGACAGGTGTCCAATTACATAGAGGATGTCGGCGCAAGGCTGGTCTCGGCAATACCGCAGCAGTTTCGCCAGTCGCAGTTCCAATACAGCTTTAAGGTCGTAAATGCCAGCGACATCAACGCTTTTGCCCTGCCCGGCGGGCCGATGTATGTAAATCGCGGCATGATCGAGGCCGCCAAGAACGAAGGCGAGATGGCTGGTGTGATGGCACACGAGATCAGCCACGTTGCCCTTCGCCACGCAACGGCCCAGGCCACAAAGCAAGGCAGTTGGCAGAATCAGCTTGGAACGATCGGGCTTATCTTAGGCGGTGCGATACTTGGCGGACAGACCGGAGCGCAGCTTGGCATGCTCGGAGCAGCCGTATGGCAAACTAAGTACAGCCGTGAATATGAGACTCAATCCGATATTCTCGGCGCACAGATAATGGCAAACGCCGGTTACGATCCGCGCGACCTGGCAAATATGTTCCAGACCATTGCCGGCCAGGGCGGCGGACGCGGGCCGGAATGGCTCAGCAGCCACCCAGATCCGGGCAATCGTTTTCAGAAGATAAATAATGAGGCACGTTATCTTCGCGTCTCGCCCAACCCGATCAAGATCACCGCCGGATTTGAAAGCGCTCAGGCACGGCTCAGAAGAATGCCAGCGGCCAGGACCATGGCTGAGATCCAGCAGTCACAGCAATCACAGCAGCCGACGGAAAACCCGATGGCAGGCGGACGCTATTCAAACAACGTTCCGGCCCCGTCCAGAAATCATAAGGTATTTTCGGGCGGAAACTGGCTTCGGATGAACGTCCCCAGCAACTGGCGCGAATTTGGCAGCCAGTCAAGCGTGAGTTTTGCTCCGGAAGGCGCTTATGGCAATGACGGCATTACGCACGGGCTGATGCTCGGCATTCATCGCGGCCAGAACAACAACCTTTCCCGCGATTCGCAGGAGTTGATAAACGGCCTGCTTCAGGCAAACACATATCTGCGGCAGCAGGGTTCGGCCAGAAGCACACGGCTTGGCGGACGTTCGGCGATAATGACCACATTGTCAGGCCGTTCGCCGATCTATGGCGGAACTGAGATCGTCACGATCTACACGGCACAGTTGCGAAGCGGCGAGACGTTCTATTTGGCGACCGTGACGCCGCAGACGAACTCTTCGCGTTACAACTCGGCATTTCGCACGGCAATAAACTCCGTCAGGTTCAACGATTAGCACGACGGTTATAAACGAAAAAGGAGGCTCTCATGAAAATGTCATGTGAGCCTCTTTTTCGCACTAAAAATTCTCCTTTCTCTGCGTTCCCGGCGGTCTCTGCGTTGAATATTCTGTTGGCAGAGTTTTTTTTAACTCTTGTCGATCTCTGCCGGTCGCGAGCGTATCGGAATAATGAGGATGATCGCCAGAACGGATATGGCGGCGCTGGTCAGGAAAGCCGCCGCCGCACCGAATTGATACCAGAGAAAGCCGAACATCAGCGACGCCGGAAAGACCGTTATTCCGTATGCAAGATTGTAAAAGCCAAACGCTGTGCCGCGTTTTTCATCACGCACCATGTCCGCGACCAGAGCTTTCTCGACACCTTCGGTCATGCCGAAATAGGCTCCGTAAATGATGAAAAGTATCCACGCCTGCCAAGCCGACTCAACGAACGCAAATCCCGCATAGACCAGAGCGTAAACCGCCCATCCGGCAATTATCATCGTCTTTCGGCCGATCTTGTCCGAAAGGTCGCCGCCCAAAAGCGAAAAGAACACCTTGCTGAAATGCAGCACCATCCACAAAAGCGGAAGCATTGCCGGAGCGATGCCCGCCTGTTCCGCACGCAGCAGCAAAAAAGCATCGGTCGAATTTGAAAGCGTGAACAGGGCAATGACGCCGAGAAACCGCAGGAAATTTCCGTCAAATTCACGCAGCGAGAATTTTATCGGATCGTCCGATGAAAGCTCCGCCGCCGGCCTTTCCTCATGAACAAAAAAGATCACGACAAAAAGCCCCAGCACGACCGGTATCGACGCAAACAAAAACACCTGCTGATATTCCTTTGCCGTAGGCTCTTCCGCGTTTGCCGCCAGAAATGTCAGAAGCAGGAACGCGATGACCGGCCCGACGACCGCACCCAGATGATCTGCCGCACGGTTAAAACCAAATGCAAGGCCGCGCTTTTCATACGGCACGTCCGCCGCCAAAAGGGCGTCACGCGGCGCTCCGCGAATGCCTTTGCCGACGCGGTCCGCCGTCCTGACGAACAGCACCTGCGGCCACGTTGTGACAAAGGCAAGCAGCGGCCTTGCCACGGCGGCCAGCGAATAGCCCATAAAAACGGGCAGCTTTCGGCGACTGAACCTATCGCTCAGATAACCGGAAAATAATTTGAGGATGCTGGCGGCGGATTCGGCAATTCCCTCGATCAAACCTATGGCAAACGGCGTCGCGCCGAGGCTTAGAAACAAAAAGGCGGGCAAAAGCGGATAGATCATCTCGCTTGACGTGTCATTGAGAAAGCTGACGGCGCTGAGCGCAAAAACGGTCGGCGGCAAACCCTTGTACCGCTTCCAAAATTTCCAGCGAGCCTTTTTCTCTACAGCTTCCATTTAAAACAAAAACAGGCCAAAAGCCTGTCTTTAAGTTGTGAAATGCTTGTCCGGCTCGCCTGTTTACCGCTTTTTTGTGGCGGCGGGCTTTGTTTTTGACGGCGACGCGTCTTTCATCCAAAACCACCCGAGCGAAACGGCGCCGATCAGAACGGCGGCCATGACCGCTGCGGCAAGAGCAAGGCGAAACGCCATCTTCACGCTCTTTCTCAGCATCCGAAACACGACATAGCCGACAAACAGCGCCGCCATGCCTCCGATGCCGACCGTGGCCGCTATTACGCCGAGAAATGATGTTCCTGCCACTTCCATAAGATCACTTCGCCTGGCGGCCCTGCTCCTCGGCCGCGGCCTGTTTTTCTATCTCGCGAAGGTCTTCTTCGGTCAACTCCGAGCTTTCGGCGGGGAGAGAATACTCTTCGTTGACCCACGCCCCAAAATCTATCAATCTGCACCTTTCCGAACAGAACGGCCGAAACTCATTCCCTTCGTATTCGGCGGCGGTGCCGCAATTTGGACATTTTACAAGCATTAAAAAGGCTCCTGAACAGTAAGCCCAGATTATCACACGCGCGAAAAGCAAAAAAGCTCCAAAAAATATCCGCAAATAAAGCGTTAGGCAAGTGATATGGATCTTGCTCCTATTCTTCTTTGCGATTTTTTTTGCGAACCTGGCGGCTTTGCGTGGGAAAAAAGCAGTTTCACGCAAAGCCGCAAAGAACGCAAAGAAAGAAATAAGGAAGATAACGTCTTTCGCGTGACCCACGTTGAAAAAATTGAATCTTTTTGCCGTTAATGCGATTATTACCTTGTTTCGGCACGGCGGAAATGCCGAACATCCTGTTGTGGCTCTTCGTAATCTAAATCTGTTGGGGTTTGTGAAATTATGAGCGATTACAAGGAAAGATTTGATAAATGGCAGCGTGACGCCAAAGAAAAATTTGACGAGATAGATAAACGCATCGGCATCACCGACACCATCGGCGAAAGCGTCCGCATTGTGTCCGAGACCGCTCAAAAAGGCGCCGAAAAGGTCAAGGAAGAGGCAGAGCGGAGAGAGATCGGCAAAAAAGCCGTCGAAACTGCCGAAGCCACTTTGAAAACCGCCGAAGCTGCCGCCAAAAAGGCATGGGAAGCCAGCGAACCGCTCCGCGAAGCCGCCGAGGACGTTGGTGAATTTGCCGGCGATGTCGTGAAGGACGCGGGAAAAGCCGCCAGTGACGTAGTTGCCGGAGCCGGTGAAAAAGCCGGAGAGATATTTGACGAAACGCGTGAGACGGTCAGCCGCAACGCAAAACGCGTTTCTGATGTCATCAGTTTTGGAGCAGGCTGGTCGCGGGCGTTTGATTCGGCATATCGGACGTTAAGCAATGCGTCCGGTTGGGTCGCGGAAAACCCGATGAAAGCAGCCGCGACGGGAGCTTCAATGGCCGTCGGCGCCGGGCTTGGCGTCGTTTTTACCGGCATCAGTTCGCATTGGCTCTTTAATTCGGCACTGCCCGCGTGGTCGGTGAAAAAGATCGCCGAACAGTATGACGAATACATCACCCGCCGCGAGGAAAAGATCGCCAAAGGCCGGATGACCGAAGCCGAGGCCGAACGCGTAAAATTTGAACGCGACATGGCTGTTCAGATCGGTGCGCCGCTGCTTGGTGCGTTCTCATTTGCCTCAGGCGCGGTGATGATGACAAATGTCCTGAACCCAAAGACCGTTACCGGCGCGCCGATAGACTGGATACTCGGCGGCAACCCGCTGCTCGAAAGCGTCTGGTTCTTTGGCAACGGAATGGTCTGTTTCAAGACAAGCTACGATTTTTTCATGATCGCGCTGAACGGACAGAAGGACGTGGAAAAAATGATCCGCGAGATAAAGGGGCTTCTGCCCGAAACGGTCTCTTCCCAGCTTTGATCGCGGCACTTTATAACTGTCCGGCGCCTGCGTCTGCTTGCCGATGATCGCTTAAACGGTCTATCTTAGAGAATATGAGGCTTGTTTTCACTGCCTTTTTTGTGGTGCTTTTAATGTCCGCGGCCGCCATAGCGCAACCGGCGAACGGATCGCGGGACTCTGCTCCGCGCCCGCCAATTCCAAAAACGGTCTATCTGGATTCGGACGGCAACGAGATCTCAAATAACGAATTCGTTGATATCCGCATGGCAAATCCGAACTATCCTGACCGCACTCTGCAACGCATCAGGCCGGACGGAACCATCGAATTTCGCCTGCAAAAGATCGGGCAGGAAGGAATGCAGGTTCAGGATTTCACCGTCAGGACCGTTGAAGGCAAGGAGATCTCTTACGAACAGCTTCGCGGAAAGGTGGTGGTGCTGAATTTCTGGTTCATCGGCTGTCCGATATGCCGGGCGATGACCCCGAACCTGAACGAATTTGCCGCCCGATATGCGGACAATAATGATGTGGTCTTTTTGGCGATGACCGAAGACCCGGCGGCGGATGTAAAAAAATATCTTGCCAACAACAAATTTGATTATGCGCAGGCAGCAGATGCCCGCGACGTGCTGAAAACCTTTGCCATATCGGGTTATCCGAAAAATGTCGTGATAAGCAAAACCGGCGAGATAGTATATTGGCGAACGACCATCAAGGCTTGGGACAAATTCGCATCCGTCGTTCAGGCGGAGCTTGATAAACAATAAACAATGGCGAAAAAGCCTATAGTTTCGATCATAATGGGCAGCAAAAGCGACTGGCCGACGATGGAGCATGCTTCGCTGATGCTTAACGAATTTGGCGTCCAGCACGAGACAGAGATCGTCTCAGCACACCGCACACCAGATCTGCTGTTTGAATTTGCAAAGTCCGCTGAGGAACGCGGCATTGAGGTGATAATCGCCGGTGCCGGCGGCGCGGCGCATCTGCCCGGAATGTGCGCCTCGCAAACCGTTCTGCCCGTACTCGGCGTCCCGGTCGAAAGCCGCGCGCTGAAAGGCCTTGATTCTTTGCTGTCGATCGCGCAAATGCCCGCCGGCGTTCCCGTCGGAACGCTTGCCATCGGCGAAGCCGGAGCAAAGAACGCCGCGTTGCTTGCTATTTCAATTTTGGCAAACTCGCGGCCCGCGCTTAGAAAGAAACTTCATGACTTCCGCCAAAACCAAACCGATACGGTTTTGAATACCAGACTTTAAATGAGTAATTTAAAGACCTTTTGGGAAAGATTTGTAACAGAAAATCCGGTGTATGCGGAGCATGAGATGCCCTTCACGGATTATTTTTGCGACAACAAAAAAGATGCAGATGAATGTGCGGATCTGGTTGTAGAGGACATCAAGCGGGCGACGACGTCTTCGGTTTGGGCGATAGAAAAGTTTGGCGAAAAGATGCCGGCGGTTGGTGATCTGAGCATCGTTACAAATTGGGACGGCGAACCGAAAGCTGTTATCGAAGTGACGAAAGTTGAGGTGGTCAAATTCAGAGACGTTACCGCCGAATATGCTTTTACCGAAGGAGAAGGCGACAAGAGCCTGCAATTTTGGCGCGACGTTCATTGGGAATTTTACAAACGCGAGATGCAGCCGCACGGCGAACACCCGACCGAAGAAATGCAGGTAGTTTGCGAATACTTCACCACTATCTGGCACGGTTAGCGTAAACAAATGGAACTTATTTTCACCGTAAAAAGGGACAAACAGACTGTATTTGAATATTTGACGCAGCCGTACAAATTCGTCTCCGTGCATCCTTTGATATACAAAATGACCGATCTTGGCGGCGGATATTATAAGGTCTATGAGCAAGTAAAATTCGGGTCTGTTCCTTACAAGTTTACTTACAAGGCAAATATCGTTTCGCAGCAAAATGATGAAGTAACGATAAATGCGTCGGTCGCCGGCATAACAAAGATCACTATGCACTTCTATCTCAGATCGTCAGAGGCCGGAACCGCAATAACAGAACACATATCAATAAACTCATTGCTTCCGATCAAACGCTTTATGCATAACCTGTTCAAAGAACAGCACGGCCAACTCTTCAAAAACATCGAAGGGAAAGAGGAGGAAATAAAAGAATGAAATGGGAACCCTTACAAGCTTACATACCGTAAGTTGCTGTAAAGAATGCACAGATTAAGAGTATATGTGCTAATCTGTCATTTTCTTGTGACCAATATAATCCTTCCAAATTCAACCATCGGCATATTCGGCAGCGGACAGCTTGGGCGGATGTTCGCCATTGAGGCGGCAAAGCTGGGCTATCGCGTCCATACGTTCTCGCCGGACAGCAATTCGCCGACCGGACAGGTCGCTGACGCCGAAACTGCCGCGCCTTACGACGATCTGGACGCCGTGAGAAAGTTTGCCCGTTCCGTCGATGTCATCACTTTTGAATTTGAAAATGTCCCGTCAGCGACGGTCGAGGGAGCGGCGCAAATGGTTGATGTTCATCCAAAGGGCGAGATACTTCACACAACTCAGAACCGTCTTCGGGAAAAAAATTTTCTTGCAGATAACGGTTTTCCGGTCACACCTTTTCGGCACATCCGAACATTGGACGAACTGAAGAATGCCGTTGATGAGATAGGAACGCCGTGTGTTCTAAAGACCGCCGGTTTTGGCTATGACGGCAAAGGTCAGGCAAAAATAATGTCTGCGGATGACGTGGAAATGGCGTTCGCCGCCATGAAAGGCAACGACGCTGTGCTTGAGGCGTTCGTTGATTTTGAGAAGGAGGTTTCGGTCGTCTGCGCGCGGGGACAGGACGGCGAATTTGCCCATTACGGCATTATCGAAAACGAACACAAGAACCATATTTTGGACGTGTCATTTTCACCGGCCCTTGTTTCGGAAAAGGTTTACGCCGACGGCGTCGAAATAGCACGGAACATCGCCGAAAAGTTTTCCTATGTCGGTACGATGTGCGTCGAGTTTTTCCTGACGGCTGATGACAAACTTCTCGTCAATGAGATCGCACCGCGTCCGCACAATTCCGGCCATCTGACCTTCGGCCCGTGCGTCACGTCGCAATTTGAACAGCAGGTCCGAGCCGTTTGCGGCCTGCCGCTCGGCTCGACAGAATTTTTCCGCCCTGCCGCAATGGCAAACCTGCTCGGCGACGTATGGGCGAACGGCGAACCGAACTGGGCCGCCGCCCTGCAATACCCCGATATAAAGATACATCTGTACGGCAAGGCCGATCCGCGCCCGGGCCGAAAAATGGGGCACATAACGACAACTGCCAACAACACAGCTTCGGCGGCAGAAGCCGTGCGCTCTGCCCGTAATGAACTTGCAGTTTGTGATGAACTGCTGGGGCGCTAAACTCGACCTATGGCCGAGAATTTAGTATTTTCGCAAACATCTGACCGGAAGATCCTCTATGCTGAGCTGCTTCCGCAGGTCAAAGCCCTTGTTGAGGGTGAGCCTGACCTTAGTGCAAATCTTGCAAATATCGCGGCGGCATTAAAAGAAGTTTTTGGCTTTTTCTGGATCGGGTTTTATATACGAAAGGGCGGGCAGCTTGTGCTTGGGCCGTTTCAGGGTCCGGTCGCGTGTACCCGCATCGGCTTTGACAAAGGCGTCTGCGGCCACGCATATACGACCGGAGAGACCGTGATCGTCCCCAATGTAGATGAATTTCCGGGACACATTGCGTGCAGTTCTGCGTCGCGGTCAGAGATAGTTCTCCCGATCTTTATGCCCGACGGAGAGGTTTTCGGCGTTCTGGATGTGGACAGTAAAGATCTTTCAGACTTTTCCGAAATAGACGCTGCGGGGCTTGGGCAGATAGTAAATATCGTGGAAAGCCTGTTGCGGGCCGACACTCTATGACCTGACATGATGCGGTTTTTTTGCAGGCGAGAGATGATTTCAGGTCATATTATCAGATAGAATGATTATTTCGGCTTTTCTCACGCCGGTTTTAGCATTTCTGAACATATATGACACCTGTAGAACATCCGTTGTGGGTATGGCTGTTATTCTTCGGCATCGTGCTTGGCGCTCTGATAGTTGATATCGGCTTTGTCAATCGTCACGCCCATGTCCCCACACGAAAAGAAACATTTTCCTGGGCGGTCGTCTGGGTATCGCTGGCGCTTGGTTTCAATGTTTTTCTCTATTTTCAGGTAGGCAATCATTATCAGGACTGGGGCTTGGCGACCGAACAGGCAAAACTTTTCCTGATGGGTTATCTGATAGAGCTCTCGCTGTCGGTCGATAATCTCTTTATCTTTCTTTTGATCTTTGGCTATTTCCGGGTTCCAAAGCAGTATCAGCACAGAGTGCTTTTTTGGGGCATAATGGGCGCGCTTGTAATGCGCATGATAATGATATTTGCCGGTGCCGAACTGGTCGAAAGGTTTCACTGGATCATTTATATCTTCGGCGCGTTCCTTATCTATACCGGCCTGAAGATGTTCGGCAGCACGGACGATGATTTTGACCCGGGCGATTCGGGTATCGTCAGGTTCACGACACGCTATGTACCGATCACAAAAACGTACGAAGAGGACAAATTCTTTGTAAGAAAGAACGGCGTGCTGACCGGGACGATGCTGTTCCTCGTTTTGGTTGTGGTCGAATTTACCGATCTTATCTTCGCGGTCGATTCCATACCGGCGATCTTTGGCATAACCACGGACAGGTTCATTGTCTATACCTCAAACATATTCGCCATTCTCGGCCTCAGAACGTTCTTCTTTTTGCTGGCGGATATTGCGGACCGTTTTCATTATCTGAAGGTCGGCCTGGCTTTCATCCTGACATTCATCGGCGTTAAAATGCTTCTGCCGATGCTGGCGGGCGGCTATGTCATGGCCTTTGGCGAATCAGGCGTGGTCGGCGACTTTGTCAGGCGTTTTCTTGCGCACGAGTTCAAGGAGGAAATGATAAACATTTCCCTGGGTGTCGTCGTCCTGGCAATCGTTTTGTCGATCATAGCCTCGCTTCTTTTCCCGAGCCATAAGGAAGAAGCCGCTGCCGTCCCGGACATTGAACCCGAGGCCGTCGAAAAGGAATGACATTGCCCAATGAGCAATAATCAATACAGCAAATTCTACGTTGACTGGTGGCGCATCCGTAAAAGCACCATCATCGGCCTCATAGTGCTTGCTGTTCTGCTTATCGGGCTTTACTTCGGCGGTAAATGGGCCATTCAGAATGCCTGGTTCTCGTCTGACGAACTGGGCGACATTCCAAAAGATGCGGCACGGATAATCTCCTTTGAGGGCGATGTTCGGATAACACGAACGTCCACGCGCGAGACCGTTGTTGTGACAAAACAGATGTATGCCGCCGCCGGTGACACTATCCAGACACAGGCTGACGGACGCGCGACAATTCAGATGATCGACGGTTCCATCTATACCGTCCGTCCGAACAGTTCCATTGTCATACGTGATAATTCTTCCATTTTCGGCGGCAGAAATGTCCGCGTCGCCCTGGACGACGGCCAACTCAACGTCCGCACGGACAACAACCCCGAAAACGGCCAAAATATCGTTGAGATGTACGATACCGAGGCAAAACTGCGTCCCTCGACCGACGCCAGCTTTAACGCCGACCAGCGGACGCGCGGCAGCGAGATAAGGATCAGCCGCGGAAGCGTTGAAACCACCGTCGGCGGCGAAAGCACAACCATCAGCGAAAATGAATTTGCGGCGATCAACAAGGGGCGAATATCTTCTCGCGAAAACCTGATAAACCCGCCGCGCACGGTTCTTCCGGCAAACGCCTCGCAGATAGTGGATAACAGCGGACGCGGTGTAGGCGTTTCATTTAGCTGGCAGCCGGACGAATCAGGCAGTATGGTCTCTTATCACCTTCAGGTGGCGCGGACGGCCTATTTCGGCTCTGATTCCATCCTGGTTGACCGTGCCGGCATATCGGGCCGCTCGTTCCGGCTGACGGCTTTGGTGCCGGGAACGTACCATTGGCGGCTGAAAGGCACGGCTCGGTCGGGCCAAACCTCTGAATGGAGCGAACCCGCAAGGTTCAATGTCGTCCGCTCGACTTCCAGTGCGAACATAACCGTGTCAAACTGGAAAGTGGAACGTCTTGGCGGCAATGTTTTCCTTGTTTCGGGTCAGACGCTGCCCGGTTTGGTCATCAGATACCAGGGACGCGAACTGTATGCCGCCAGCGACGGCACATTTACGTTTCAGGTCTCGACGCCGCAGTCCGAGCTTGCGATAGAAGCGGCTGATGACAGCGGCAATCGGGCAGGATTTGTTCTCTCTCTCCGCACGGCGCGTGTTGTGCGGCGGTTTTAACAGCAGGTTTTGTAACTGTGGGCGCGCATCATTCACACAGCCATTCTCACGATCACTCACCTCGTTCCGGCAAAGGGCTGTTCAGGTTAAAGCTGGCGCTGGCGTTGACCTTCTGTTATATGCTGGCGGAGGCGGTCGGCGGCTGGCTTACCAATTCGCTCGCCCTGCTGGCAGACGCCGGCCACATGCTGACCGACGTTGCGGCGCTTACGCTGACGCTGTTCGCCTTTTGGTTCGCCAGGCGTCCCGCCACATCCCGCAAGACATACGGTTATTACCGCATAGAGATACTTGCAGCTTTTGTTAACGGCATCGCCCTCGTCCTTTTGTCGCTCTGGATAATTTATGAGGCCATTGAGCGCCTGCGCGAACCCGACGGCGTCCTCGGTCTGCAAATGACGCTGATAGCGACCGGCGGCCTGGTGATAAACATCATCGCGGCGTGGCTGCTCCATTCCGAACATCAGCACAATCTGAATATGCGCGGAGCATGGCTGCACGTAATGGGCGACCTTCTCGGCTCGGTGGCGGCAATGATCGCGGGCATTTTTATAGTCGCTTTCGGCGCGATGTGGGCCGATCCGGCGTGCAGCATCCTTATCAGCCTGATAATCATTTACGGAGCGTGGCGGCTTATTCTGGATTCGGTCAATGTCCTTTTGGAAGGAACCCCGGCGCATATCGATGTCAGCGCCGTCACGTCTTCCATAATGAACACGTCGGGCGTGACCGGCGTTCACGACCTGCATATATGGACGATCTCATCAGGGATCGATGCCCTCTCGGCCCACATCACTCACGATGATTCCGTAACGCACCCTGCTCTGCTCGCCCGCGTCAGGGAAAGGCTGCATGATGAGTTCGGCATTGACCACCTCACCATTCAGATAGAATCGACAAACGAAACGGCGGAGGCTCTTTACGTTTGCGAGACCGGGGCAAATTGTTTTGAGGTAACTTCACCACAACACTGAGTCAAGATCCGACTCATACCGGCGGCATGATCCAAACCCAACTGAAATATGGAAGGTCCGAAATACCGTTCACATACGATCCTGAACGGTTTGCGGTTTTGGGCCATGACAGCGACGCTCCGGGCCTTGCTGACATCGAGGTCGGCAATGCGCTGGATATGCCTCTCGGCTCGCCGCGGATCGAGGATATTGTCGGCACGGATGAGACCGTCCTGATCGTCGTGCCTGACGCGACGCGCCGGACAGCCGCCGGACAGATCGTGAATCTTCTGGTGCGGCGCCTGATAGCGGCGGGAACGCTGCCTTTCAATATAAGCATTATCTTTGCCACCGGCATTCACCGCGCCGTCACACCTCAGGAAAAAAGTGAGATACTTACGCCGTTCATTTTTCAAAGGATAAAGACGCTTGACCATTCTGCCAGAGATCTGGCACGCACGGTTCGCTGCGGCGAGACCTCCGCCGGATTACCTGTGGAACTGAACCGCGCATTGCTGGAACACGATCATATTTTCACGGTCGGCGGCATCGGCTTTCATTATTTTGCAGGTTTTACAGGCGGCAGAAAGCTTATATGTCCCGGCCTTGCATCTGCCCGGACGATCTCTGCGACGCATCGCCTTGCTTTTGACTTTGACAAAAAGACACGCGCCGAAGGCTGCTCTCCGGGACGGCTTGCGGGAAATCCCGTTCACGAAGCATTTGTCGAAGCCGCATCAAAGGTGAATGTGGCTTTCTCGATAAATACCATCGTCAACAAAGCCGGTGAGGCTGCGGAGATCTTTTGCGGCGATCCGATAATTGCTCATGAGGCAGCTTGCGAGCATTTCGCGTCAACCCGAACTTTTGCCATTGGGGAAAAATACGATGTGGTCATCGCCGATTGCGGCGGTTTTCCGTACGACATCAATGTCATACAGGCACAGAAATCACTCGATGCCGCCGCGCGGCTGTGCAAACCGAACGGGACACTTATCCTTGCCGCCGAATGCGCTGACGGCACCGGCAGAGATGATCTTTTGAAATGGTTCGATGCCGCCGACAGCCGCGAACTGACGGACAGGCTTGCGGAAAACTATCAGGTCAACGGCCAGACGGCGTGGAACATTTTGCGGACAGCCAAAAGTTTTGACGTCCGTATCATTACCGAACTTGATGACGCAGCCTGCCGCAAAATGCGCCTCACAAAATTCAGATCGGTCACAGATTCTTTGGCAGATGTCGCTTCCGACGCAAAAGGAGCGATCATCCGCTCAGCAGCAGGCCATCTTTTCGTGAACAGCGGGCAGGAATAAAGGCCGCCATTTCAGGCAGCCTTCGTTCGTCATCAAATGTCGTCGGTCTTTTAGCTTACGGCAAACGTCCTTGCCATTCTGTCGGCATTATGCCGCACGGAACGGAGTTTGTCCCTTAAGCCCGTAAAACGCATAATATACACCGAATTGCCCGACCGCAGAAAATAGAAGCGGCCCGCCATTGGCCGTCCGGCACGGACAAATTCAAAATTGAAGACCGATCCGTTCAATTTGCCCGAAATGCTTTCTTCCTTTCCCGCCACATAGCCGGGCATGAATTTGAGCTTTTGCTCCTCATCGCGAAGGACATCCGCCATCGGCACTGACGATGCGACACTTATCTTGCGGACCTCAAGATGGGCATCCCTGCGGTCAACATAAACATATTCGACATTCGCATTGGTTGCCGTGGGTTTTGCCGTCATCTTCCATCTCGCATCCGGGACCTCAAATGAGTATTCGACGTTCGGATCGGAAAAGGTCGTCGTTTCCTGTGCCGCCGCCGGTATCACAAAAAGCATCACAAAAGCCGCCGCAATAACAGCAGACCGCACGGTTCGTATGTGGTTAAAGATCGGCATAATGATTAAATAATATCTAAATGGACGTGAAAAATCGAATATAGGATGCTTTCAACACCCCGCCTGTTGCATATATCCTTTGCCTCGCTGCATATACTGCTGCCGCATTAATTTACCGCTTTGGTGATTTCCGTCGCCCAAATCCTCTCTGAATGCATCTAAGTATCATCCCCTTTTTATTCTGTCCCGCGTAAAGGGCAGCACTTTTGAGGTAATAGTATGGCGGCGGATCTTATCACAAAAATATATGCTTCGGCATTATCCCTTCTTCTTGTTCTTCCATCTGCAGCTCTTGGGTTTGACACTCTGAAAACAAGCCGGACACAGCTTTCGGCCGATCAAAAATCACTGCATTTGCTGAACAGGATCACTTACGGGCCGCGTCCGGCGGACATTGAACGCATCAGACGCATCGGAACCGCAAGATTTCTTGAAGAACAGTTGAATGCGTCCGCGATTGACGATACTGCCGCCGAAAAAAGGGTCGCAGGCCTGGAAATATTCAAAATGGACAACGGCGAGGTGCTGGCAAAATATCCTCAGCCAAACGCGTTACTGAGGGCGTCAGGCGAACTGAACAACTTTCCGCAGCCGAACGCTGCCGAAAACGGCCAAACAGCCGCTGACCTCCGCGAACGACGCGAAAAGCTTCGTAAACTATACGAGGAGAACGGCCTTCGGCTGCCGGCCCGCATTCAACCCCAGATCACTGCAAACCGCGTTCTGCGGGCCGCATATTCTGAAAGGCAGCTTCAGGAAGTGATGGTCGATTTTTGGCAAAATCACTTTAATGTATTTGCAGGCAAAGGTGTTGTCCGCTGGTATCTTGCCGGCTATGAAAGAGATGTGCTGCGAAAACACGCCCTGGGAAATTTCAGCGAAATGCTCAAGGCAACTGCCAAACATCCGGCAATGCTCTTTTATCTGGACAATTTTCAGTCGGTCGCACCGAACAATGTGCAGCCGCGAGGAGCACAGGGCCGTCTTGCCGAAGCTGTCAAAAACGGCACACTGACACCGCAGATGCGTGAACGCATCAAAAGGAATCAGGGCATAACCGATGCCCAACTGGAAGAACGCATAAGCAGGATCAGGCAAACATTAAAACAGGCAGAACAGCGTCCGCAGCGTGGTTTGAATGAAAATTATGCCCGCGAACTGATGGAACTGCACACGCTTGGCGTTGACGGCGGCTATACTCAGGACGACATTGTTGAGGTCGCAAAAGCCTTTTCCGGCTGGACGATAGCCGATCCGCGAGGAACGAGAAAGATCGCTGAGATTGGCGAGAAGGTAAAAACGGCTGACGGTTCTATGCCCGAGCGACGCGTTTGGCAGAGACGGCCTGCGGCACAGCTTCCCGCCGACAGCGGCGAATTTTATTTCAATGAAAGACAGCACCACAAAGGCCCGATAATGCTTTTCGGGCAAAAGATACAGGAAGGCGGCGAACGCGACGGTTTGAAGGTATTGGAAATACTCGCCTCACATCCATCGACCGCCAAATTCATCGCCAGAAAGCTGGCGGTCAAATTTGTGAATGACACTCCGAAACAGGAGCTTGTCGATCGCGTTGCCGCAGCTTTTCTCAGCTCAAAAGGCGATATAAAGGCAACGCTTAGAACTCTTTTCACCGACAGGGAATTCTATGCTACGGAAAATTACCGTGCCAAGATAAAGACGCCGTTTGAATTGGCGATAAGTTCTGTCCGTGCCGTCGGCGCCGAAACAAATGTCGGGCCGCAGTTCATCTCTCTGCTCAACAAACTGGGCGAAACGCCGTACGGCTATCAGGCCCCGACCGGTTATCCTGACACGGCGGAAGATTGGGTAAACACCGGTGCGTTGCTGGAAAGAATGAATTTTGCGATTGCCATATCCGGCAACCGCATTCGCGGCACGCGCGTGAACCTAAGTTCTTACGCCGGAATGTCGGACAGCTCTTTGCTGGATATCGCTGTGGTAAAACTGCTCGGCGGAGAGATCTCTCCCGCAACCAAAGACTCTATACTCAGGCAAATGGAACAGCCGCTGCCCGAAGTAAGCATCCCTGACGGCAATGATGCTGACGAACCGATGGTGCGCCCAATGCGTACCCAACAGCAACGGAATGTCGAACCGCCAAAAGCTTTTAAGGTTGTGAGTCTGGTATTGGGTTCGCCGGATTTTCAGAGGCAATGATACGGGAAAAGGCAGGGCTAGATCGTCCTGCCTAAAGAAAATAATTTGACCAGAATGACACCTGCGAAAAAGCCGCCGATATGTGCCGCATATGCAACGCCGCCGGTTCCGGCCTCGGTCATAAATCCAAGCAGCATCTGATAGCCGATCCAGATGCCCACCGCGACAAACGCCGGAACGGTCGTCAGAAAATTAAAGATGATCGCACGCACTTTCCGCTGGGGAAAGAGAACCAGATAACCGCCCATGACACCCGAGATCGCGCCTGATGCACCGAGCATCGGGATGATCGAATCGGTATCCATCACCACCTGCGCAAGTGCGGCAAAGATGCCGCACATCAGGTAAAACAATGCAAATCTGATGTGTCCCATCAGATTTTCCAGATTATCGCCGAAGATCCACAGGAACAGCATATTCCCCGCAATATGCGCGATGCTGCCGTGCATGAACATCGAACTGATAAAATTGAAATAGACGGAAAGTGACGTGGGATAATGCTGTATCGCCGCGGTTTGGCCTGCCGAATCGCGTATCACCTGTACACCGGTCAGATCAATGCCGCTTGTCACCTCTTGCGGCACCAGCGAATATGCGTATGAAAACGCATCGTTGCTGCCCAACTGCTGTAAAAAGACAAAGACCAGTATGTTCAACCCGATAAAAAGATAGTTCACCACCGGAACGATCTTTATGTCAGAATTGTCATCGCCTATTGGGAACATTTATAACTCGCTCTATTCTATGCCGAGGGCGTCGTCAACACTTAGCCTCAGATCGGGCAATATCTCGGAAACCACGGTCTCTCCTCGACGAAATACCTTGACAACCGCAAAACTGTAATCACGGGGGTGACAGTGCAGTTCTATGGTCGCATTCTGTAGATTAACAAGCCAAACTTCAGGTATAGCAGCGGTGGCATACAGAGGAATTTTGCGGTTTCGGTCGTAGTCGAGCGTTGAATCGGACACCTCGATCACAATAAGCGCATCTTCTGCCAACGGCGCTTTTCCCCGATAAAAATCCGAACGCCTTTTCAGCAATGCAAGGTCAGGTATCGGTTCATTATACTCATCCAGCCAGATCGGGTCCTGGACAGAAAAAGTAACGCTTTTCCCTAAAAGGTCTCGCAAGGTTTCCGCCAGTGATTTGACAACTGACGCATGGGCATTTCCTATCGGCATAGATTCTATTAATTCTCCGTCGATGATCTCGGCTCTTTCGACATTCCTCAACAACCCGAGACCGATCATCGTATAATAATCGTCCACACTGAACCGCAAGCGTTTTGGCCTGACATTGACTGGCATTTCCTGATAGTTTACCTGCATCACACTTTTATATTACTGCTAATTTCACCCAATTCCAACATCTTCTTTTACCTGCAAAAGCTCGTATCCCTCGCTGCGGGCAACGAATGTTGCGGCGGTTATGTCGCCGACGACATTGAGCGTTGTACGGCACATATCGAGGATGCGGTCAACGCCCAAAATGATCGCGATCAGCGCCGGGTCGATGCCGATCATGAACAGGATTCCGATAATGAACGGAATAGAACCTGACGGAACTCCGGCAGTTCCGATGCCGCCGAGAATTGCAAGATAAACGACCATTAGCTGAAGCCCGATCGTTAGATCTACACCTGCAAGCTGTGCCAAAAACAATACCGTTACGCCTTCATATAATGCGGTGCCGTTTTGATTGGCAGTTGCTCCAACCGTAAGGACAAAGCTGTTTATCTCTTTGGGAACACCCAGATTTTCATGAGAAACACGCAGGGCGGTCGGCAGGGTCGCGTTTGACGACGATGTCGAAAATGCCGTCAAAATGACCGTCTGAACCCGTTTGAAAAAATCCAGCGGGTTGAGTTTTGACAAAAAGTAGATCGACAACGAATACACACCGAAGAAATGCAGGCTAAGCCCCAACAGAACGGTAACAACGAACCAGCCCAGAGAATAAAGCAATTCCAGGCCAAATTGGGCAATGTTGTTGAACAGCAGACACGCCACGGCATACGGCGCAAATTTCATCACGATGTCAATGATCTTTGCCGTTATGGCAAAAAGCGAATCCATCACGTTTACGAACGGTTCCGATACCTGAGCAGGCAGCAGCGTAATGGCGACGCCGATTATCAACGCAAAGAACATTATGTGCAGCATGTTCGGACTGGCGGCTGAAATGGAGTTAAAAACGTTGCTCGGGACAATGGTTTTAACGGCCTGCATCAACGCGGTGTCCGCTTTGGCGGTTTCGGCGGCTTTTTGCTGAGCTTCGGTGGCGGCGGTGCCCTGGCTGCTGAATTCGGCCTTTAATTCGGCGGCTGTGGATTCACTTATTCTTTTGCCCGGCTCTATCCAATTTGCCAGCCCTAGCCCGATCACGACCGAAATGCCGGAAATGACCAGAGTGTAGGCAAATGATTTGAAACCGATCCGACCGAGCTTTCTTATATCGCCGATGCCCGCAACTCCGACTACCAATGATGAAAATACCAGCGGAACCACGATCATCAACAGCAGGTTAAGGAAAAGCTGGCCTATCGGACGTGTAAAATTTTCAACCACCCAGACAACCCACGGGTCTTTTCCGCCCATTGTCCAATTTACGGCCAAACCTGCAAAGATACCCGTAAGCAGGCCAATTATGATCTTGGTATGCAGCGGCATTCCCTTGGGCTTGTCCGGTGTATCGTCATCCAGGTCGGTGGTCAGTTCGCGTTCGTAGCCGTCTTCGGGCAATTGCTCTTTATCGTTTTCGCTCATGTTTTTCTATTCGGTCAAAACTTGGTCTGTCCTGAAAAACACGTATTCACAGCTTTTGAAAGGCGGACGCGGGATCCGAACCGTAAATACATCAGGATAAATATTTGGTTCTGAGAGTTTAGCAGATAAATGCCATTTTGAATATCGCCGCACATATACTGTTCGTGATTTTGAACTCCGCCTGCAAAGCGTTGTATTTTCAAGACATCGCCGCTAACCCGTTCTTTTTCTATTTTGGTATGATTAACATATCGTTATTTAGAACACATCCATAAGATCAAAATGTACAGCTCAATCCATTTCGAATCAGCAGGCAGAAAGACAACGTCTGCGTCCAGTCCAGAGGTGATACAGGCCCTTCGCGATATAGTCGGCGAGGAGAATGTCATTGTCGATCCCGAAAAGGTCGAGCCTTACGGCGCCGATGCGGTAAAGGAAAAATTTCCGCCGGAAGCGGTCGTTTTTCCCGCCACGACCGCTGAAATGGCGGCGATAATCAAGATTGCCAACGAGCATCTTTTTCCGATAACGGCTCGCGGCGGCGGTGTCGGCTATACGGGCGGAGCCGTTCCGATAGACGGCGGCATCGTCATCGGCACCGACCGGATGAAAAAGATCATCGAACTGAATGTTGATGACCTCTACATCACATGCCAGCCCGGCCTGACGACATATGAAGTGCAGCAGGCAGCGGCAGAACTCGGCCTGATGTTCGCGCCCGATCCGGCAAGCTATAAGGAAAGCTACATCGGCGGCAACATCGCCGAGAACGCGGGCGGAATGCGAACGCCGAAATACGGCGTGACGAAACATCATGTCCTCGGCCTTGAGGTCGTGACCGGCACGGGCGAGGTCATCCGCACCGGCGGCAAAACGGTAAAGAATGTCGTCGGATTTGACCTGACCGGCCTGATGAACGGCAGCGAAGGAATGCTCGGCATCATCACCGAAGCAACGCTGAAGCTGCTGCCGATGCCCGAAGCGACATCGACCGTTCGTGCCAATTTTCATTCGATGGAAGCCGCCTGCAAGGTGCTGACAAAATTCACGCCGCACGGCATTTTGCCGATGGCGATGGAGGTCATCGACAAATTTTGCGTCGCTGCCGTTGAGGAAAATTTCGCATTCGGCCTCTCACCAGAAGCCGAAGCGATCATTCTGGTCGCCGTTGACGGCTCACACGAAGAGGTCGAGCGGCAGGCAAAACTGGTCGAGCAAATTATCACTGAAAACGGCGGTTTCGACGTGCTTCGTGCCCGTTCCGCCGAAGAGGAAAACAAGCTCTGGGACGTTCGCCGTGCGATAAGCCCAAGCCTGATGAAGTACGGCACATTGAAGATAAACGAGGACGTTGTCGTTCCGCGTTCGCGCGTTCCCGAACTCGTCGCCCGCATCGAGGAGATCGGCAAAAAGCACAACACCTTCGTTGCCAATTTTGGCCACGCAGGCGACGGCAACATCCACGTCAATTTCGTCATCGACCGCGAAGACCCCGAACAGATCGCCCGCGCCCGCCAATGCGTCGCCGAAACCTTTCGCCTCTCGGTCGAACTTGGCGGCACCATCTCCGGCGAACACGGCATCGGTTACGTAAAAGCCGCCTACATGGACTATGCCGTCGACCCCGCAACCCTCGAAATAATGAAAAATATCAAACGCGTCTTCGACCCCAACGGCATCCTCAACCCGGGTAAGATGTTTGTTTAGGTAGAGTATTTCTGTGATAAAATGAATAATGTTATGCAAACGACCACAGAATTAGATCCTGATATTGCCCGTCACATCTTGGCAAATGCTTCGCAAAAAGGATTGCCGGTAGATATTTATCTAAAAAACATCATAGATGAGGATAGCCGGCTAGTGGCAATGTCCGAGGCCATGAAGGATGAGCTTTTTCTTGCCGATCTGAGAGATGTTGCTGAGGACTTCAAACACATAGACACTGAGCAATGAATATTGAGCGTTGGGAAATCTGGCGGGCCGATCTTGATCCCGTAATTGGCTCAGAGCAGGGCAAAACGCGGCCGGTTTTGATATTTAGTTTAACCACACTGAATCAGATACTTCCCGTCGTAAACGTACTTCCGATAACCTCACGTAAACAAGGCCGCAGCATATACCCGAATGAAACGCTTATACCGATAAACACCGCAGGCCTGACATCCGATTCCATTGTTTTGTGTTACCAGATACGCACTCTCGACAAACAACGGCTAACCACAAGATTCGGACAAATAGAAGACAAACTTTTGCAAGACCAGATCCTGGCTTCCCTGAAATTCCAACTCGCAATGGAATCCTGACAAGGAATATTTAACCCGAATCACGCATTAGAAACACCACGGCGAAAGTCTGAACCGATCTAACAGTTACTAGTCATGCAGTTTACAGTTATTAGTTTTTTCAACTGACAACTAAAAACTGACTCACTATTAACTGTTAGAAACAAAAATGATCCGCCTGATCTGCTGCATTTTGGACTTTGGGGTTCTCTAATGCAGAGTTTGGTTTTAATGATCTTCGACCCCAACAGCATCCTTGATCCCGGAAAAATGTTTGTTTGAAATGAATTGATAGTATAATTATTTTCGAGGCAGAAGATATGTCAACGACAGTAGAACAGATCTATTCAAAGACGATCCTGCCGCTGGCTGATAGTGAGAAACTGGAGATCGCGTCTAAGATCCTCGCCGAGGTGACGAAGAAAGGCCGCAACGGAGAGCTTCGGCGAAAAGGCGGAGATATATCCAAATTTTTTGGAATGTACAAAGGCAACCACCCTGACGGTTCCGACAATGAAAAGATCGACGCTGATCTGGCCCGCGCTTATGCTGATACGCACAAGGACGAAGATTGATGTTAATTGACACTTCCGGGTTCTTTTGTCTTCATGACTTTGACTTGTTTTGAACTATTCTCCGGCATTTAGACCAGGCAGGCTGTCCTTTTGCTCAAGTGACACTTCTACCCTCCAAATAACCCAGGCCATTAAACACGTCTCGACCCAACAGTGATCTAACGGCACACCATCCTGCTTGCCACTCTGTTCGGTAATGGTCTTCTATTATTGAAACTTTGCGGCGGGATGTTTAGTATAACCTCACGATATTTCACATTAGACAGGCATCTTTTTCCGATATGAAACTTTTGATCGTGATCTTTTTATCTGCTCTTTTCTTTGTGGGCGGAACGTCTGAGGTGTTTTCCCAAAACAAGCTGATCATCCTCGTCCGTCATGCTGAAAAGGCGGATGACAGCCAGGACACCGAGCTTTCCGCTGAAGGAAAGGCACGGGCTGAGAGGCTGGTAAAGGCGATAGGCAAATATCGGCCGGGAGCCTTTTATTCAACAAATTACAAACGCACCCGCGATACGATCGGGCCGTTGGCGGCAAAGCGCAAAAAGCAGATTCAGACCTACGATCCGCGTCAAACACAGGGCCTGATGGACGAGATAATGAAAAGCGAAACAAAGCGCTTTGTCATTGCGGGCCATTCAAACACCGTTCCGGGCCTTGCAAATCTTTTCGGAAAAAAGGAATTGTTCAAAAATCTTGATGAGTCGGAATACGGCGTCATTTGGTTTATCCGCATAAAAAACGGTAAAGTTGCAAAGGTCGAGATCTTGGATTATTAGGTTCTGTTGACATTATAAATGTTGGCAGTTTTTTTCGAACGCGGATCGAGCTGATCCGGCGGATGGAAGCGGATATGAAATTCCAGATCCGCTCTGATCTGCCCTATCCGCTTGATCCGCGTTAAAAAAAAAGTGTCAAAAGTCGAAAATGTCAACATAGCCTAAACGTTCTTTTTTATCGTCTTACTGTTTTTTATGCGGAGAGCGTTACTGACCGTTCTCTTAGAACACGTTACGAAAAATAAATGAAAAAACATTTGAAACCGGTATTCTTTTTGGCTGCAGCAATGGTTCTTGCCGTGGCTTCAACCTCATTTGCCCAGACACGTCCCGCGAATCAAACCGCGCCCGGTGTTGAAGTCTTTTGGACGGAGCTTCAAAAACTCTGCGGCAAGTCGTTTGAAGGCCAGGTTGCCTCAGCACCTGAGAACGATTCATTGAGAGGCCAAAAACTCTTGATGCACGTCCGCCAGTGTCAGGAAAACCGCATAAAGATACCGTTTGTCGTGGGCGATAATTTGTCGCGAACATGGATCCTGACAAAAAAAGGCGACCGCATCGAGCTTCGCCACGACCATCGGAAAGAGGACGGCACCGATGACCGCGTCACAATGTATGGCGGCTGGACGACCAGCACCGGGTCGGCGACGCGGCAGATGTTTCCTGCCGATGCCGAAACGGTCAAAACGCTTCCGGGCGCCGGGACAAATGTCTGGTGGATAGACCTCGTGCCGGGCGAACACTATACATACAGCGTCCGCCGCGTGGAAAGAGATCAGCCGATCAGCGTAAAGTTTGATATTTCAAAAGAGGTCGAGTCACCGCCGGCTCCGTGGGGCTGGACAGATTCCGGTGTTGATGATTTTTGGAAAGAGCTTAACAAGCTCTGCGGCAAAGCATTTGCCGGTGTGGTCGCCGCCGATACGTCGAACAGTCCCGATTTTGCCGGAAAGCCGCTGGTGATGCACGTCCGCTCTTGCGAAAAGGACCGCATCCGCATACCGTTCTTTGTCGGCGACGACCGCTCGCGGACGTGGGTTCTGACGCGTAAAGGCGACCGGCTTCAGCTAAAACACGATCACCGCCACGAGGACGGCACGCCTGACAAGGTAACGATGTACGGCGGCTGGTCAACCAACTCGGGCGAGGCAATAAGGCAATTTTTCCCGGCCGATCAGGAAACCGTTTATGTGGTTGAGGCTCCTGCGGGCAATGCCCCGACCGCAGCCGGAAATATCTGGTGGATCGAGCTTGTACCGGGAAGCCATTATTCATACAATTTGCGACGACTTGGCCGCGAACCTTCGCCCGAGGTCGGACGGCTTTTCACGGTCAGATTTGACCTGACAAAAGAGGTTCCTGCGCCGCCTGCTCCGTGGGGCTGGAAAGATTGACCTCGATTTCGGCAGCATGAATGCGCTATCCTTGAAATATGATGAAACTCAAGTTCCTTCATATTCCTGCGGCAATAGCTGTCTTTATTTTGCTCGGTGCCGGCACTGCTTCGGCTCAGACTGCCGGAGGCGCCTCCACATCTCCCGCCGCCAAAAAAGCAACGAAAAAGCCTACAAAAACGACACGGAAACCGGCTCCGAAAACAAAGACGAAAACTCCCGCATCACCACGCAAAACAACCACAACGCCGAGCCGAACCGCGCAACCGGCAGTGTCCAGAGATGCGGTCTATTATTTCGATCACGCGATGTATGGCTGCGGCGCGAACGACCTTGACTGCAAGATCGAAAATTTTACAAAAGCAATAAACCTAAGCCCGAGGCTTCCGGCTCCTTATTTCA
Source organism: Acidobacteriota bacterium (assembly GCA_019639175.1). Taxonomy (GTDB): domain Bacteria; phylum Acidobacteriota; class Blastocatellia; order Pyrinomonadales; family Pyrinomonadaceae; genus OLB17. The sequence goes on from JAHBSK010000003.1 coordinate 267,775, forward strand.
ATCGGGCAGTTGTTTACTACCAAAAGAAATTCTATAACTCGGCGGTCGCCGATTATACAAAGGTTATCGAACTGGACGAGCAGAACGCCTTTGCGGCATATAACAACCGCGCCTGGACGTTTTGCCAAATGGGCCTCTTTGACAAAGCTCTGGACGACGCCGAACGCGCTCTTGAGTTAAAGCCCGATTACCCGGAAGCGTTGGACACGCGCGGCACCGCCTATATGGGCAAAGGCGAATACCGGCTCGCGTTGGACGATTTTAATAAAGCTATCAGGCTGGCGCCGTCAAATCCTGAACTGTACCGAAGCCGGGCGGCACTTTACAGAAAGACCGGTAAGGCGGCATTGGCACAGGCCGATGAAAGAAAGCTTGTGGAACTTGGCGGAAAATTTTAACCGAAATGCTGTATCAAACATTCGCACCACCGCCTCAGCTTGCTCCGTACGTAAGATTCTTTTGGGCGCTTGAGGATGAGGCCGATGGCGAATTCATTCACCGGTCGATAGCGGATTGCTGCGTCGAAATGGTGTTTCATTATCGCGGCGTGTTTGATGAAATAGACCGGAACGGAATAACAGCGGCCTCGCCGCTTGCAAATATTCAGGCGCAGTCAACGCTTTACCGAAGATACGTCACGCGGCAAACCTTCGGGATCTTTGGCGTATATATGTACCCCGTTGCCTTGCCGCATCTTTTTTCGGTTCCGGCGTCAGAACTGACGAACGTCTCGCCCGATCTTGTCTCCGCATTCGGACGCGATGGCCGACTGCTTCAGGAAAGGATGCTTGAGGCGGCTGACAACCTGACACGCGTCGCCGTCGCCAGCGAATTTCTGCTCTCAAAACTCTCTTCACAGAAACATGGCCTGCCACACATCCATCACGCGGCGCTCAGCATTCTGCGCTCGAACGGCACGGCCTCAGTTTCGGAACTTGCACAAACACACGGCCTTTCCCGACGGCAATTCGAACGTAAATTCAAGGAGTTCGCCGGACTTTCGCCAAAGCTCTATTCACGCATCGCCCGGTTTCAGGCGGCAACGCAATTCAAATTTGCCGGCTGCCGCGACCTGGCCGAGATCGCATATTCGTGCGGCTATTACGACCAGAGCCATTTTTCCAACGAGTTTCGCGAATTTTCAGGCTACACGCCGGCCCAATATTTTTTGAATGAAGCCGAAGGAACACAGTATATAAACTCTGAAGAGATGTCGCATTTTTCCAATACACCGGGCGGTTAACAAGGTTAGCATCAGAACATCCCGGGCGAAATATCACAAGATCTCCGCTCCGAAGGAATGGTTATGAACTACGTGTCAGACAAGACCGCTGCCGATATGACCGCCGACGAAAAGGCGGTCTTTGAGGTCTCAGAAATGTGGGCAAAGGCAATGATCGGGAACGATGCCGAAGCCATCGGCTCTTTTATGGCCGATGACTGGCAGATGGTCTCAAAATTCGGCGTTACCGACAAACCCGGTTTTCTTGCCTTTATCGCTTCGGGCGACCTTATGCATTCCGCAATGGATCTGCGTGAATTGGCCACTGTCACCGTTCGCGGCGATACGGCAATTTTCATCGGACGCGTGACGAACACCGCAAATTATCGCGGACAAACGTTCGAAGCCGATGAATGGACGACCGACGTGTTTGTCAGGAGAGGCGACACGTGGAAATGCGTTCTGACACACATCACCGACGCGGTGGAACGTCCGGGAAAATAATGATCGCAAGGAGTTAATATTTATGAGCACACCAGAACACTATTCACCCGTAATGCCGTATTATATCGTGCCGGACACGGCGGGTTTCATTGCATTTATCACCAACGTTTTCAATGCCAAAGAAATGCTGACAGTGCCGAGTGAGGACGGGTCGCTGATGCATGGCGAATATTCCATCAACGGCGGAACGATAATGTTCGGCCAGGCAAGCGAAGAATGGAAAAGCTGTACCTGCGGCGTTTTTGTCCTGACGGAAGATGTTGACGCCACATATAAGCTCGGGCTGGAGAACGGAGCGGCCGGAAATCAGGAACCCGGCGACCGCGGTTACGGGCGATCTGCCGGGTTCATAGATAAGTGGGGAAATCAATGGTGGATCAATTCCCCGGATATGTAACTATCAGAGCTATTTCTGCTCGGTCTTGGCAAAATAACCGTTCCGATGGGTAAGCTTGATCTTCTGCTTTTTCATATCGGCGTTGACAAGCCTTACCTCTATCGTCCGGTAAGAACCGTCGCGGGCGCGATTGGTCGGCTCGTATGCCAGCAGATATTGCGAACGCATCTCTTCCTGTATCTGCCTGAAGGCCGCTCTCAGTTCTCCCTCGTCCTTTGGAAAATATGCCCGGCCGCCTGTGCGGTCGGATATTTTATTAAGAGCGCCTTTGTCCACGTTGAAACGAAAATTGTCGCCAATGCCTATTGAATAAATTACTGCCTCAGCCTTTAACGCAGCATTCACGGCGTCATCCAGCTTTTTCTTGCCCGACGTATTATCACCATCGGAAAGCAGTATGATCGCACGTCGCGTGCGTTCCGGCGCGGGGCCGAGTATCTCCTCAGATGTGACCCAGATAGCGTCCCAGATAGCGGTTGAGCCTTGCAGTATCTGATTGTCCGAGGATATCGGCGGAGTTCCCAAGATCACATTTCCACCGATGTATCCCGCCGGCGGAGTGAATTTGACCCTTTCTATCGCTCTGCGAAGCCGGGTCATATTGTTGGTCATTCCCTGTTCCAGAGTTGCCTCGCCCGTAAACGAAACAACAGCCACCTCATCACGGTCAGGCCGTATGACAGAATCGAGGAACGTTATCGCCGCCGCTTTTTCCTCGGGCAAAGTGCGCTGCTGGGAAACGCTTGTATCAATAAGAATGGTCAGGCTCAGCGGCAGATCGACCTGTCTGGAAAAATCGATTATTTCCTGCAGCTCGCCGTTCTCAAAGACCTGTATGTCGCTTGAGGCCATGTCCAAAAGCAGCCTGCGGTCCTTGTCCTGAGCGGTAAACAGGACATTCACCGCCTCGGTATCGATCTTCAAGACCTCGTCATCCTCTTCGATCGGCGGCGTCGGTTCAGGTATGGCGGTCTGCGAATTTACGCTGTGAGTCCCGGCAAACTCCGTCCCGAACAATGAGAGAGCCAGCATTGCCCCAACGGCAAATAAGATCACCAAATTCCTGTGTTTCAACATTTCAATACCTCTTTTCCTTGTAGGAGATCGCACACAGGCAACCTATTTCAGGCTGTCCTGGATCGCTCGATAACTCTTCTTTGTGCGAATGTTGTATCCCTTTGTTTTGCTTTTATCCGTAAAGCGAACCTCGATCTTGCGTTCCCTGCCGTCGTAGTTCTGATTGGCCGGACGATAAGTGACAATGTATTGTCCGCGCAGTTCTTCGGAGATGCGTTTGAACGCCCGTTCAAGCTCCAGCATGTCTCCGGTAAAGAAAGCCTGGCCGCCGGTTTCCTCACATAGCCGCGTCAGATATTTGTCGCCCTTATCCTTGACCGTTCCTGCTTCAACACCGGGAACCGACCCGAGAAACCCTGCTTTCGTCGAAATGCCAAAGATCGTGGTCTCTGTCCGTTGGGCAATGTCTATCGCATCGGCGATGGTCGCTCTGCTGAAAGTATCGTCCCCGTCTGTTATCAGAACTATCACACGCCTGCCCGGAACATTTCTTAATTTTTCATCTGAAAATGTCCATATCGCATCATAAAGAGCTGTCTGAGAACCGGTCTTTTTTACCGTTTCCACCGAACGGTCAAGCAGGTCGAGCTTGTCGGTAAAATCCTGATGAAGCAGGACCTCATTATCAAAGGTCATGAACGCCGCCTGGTCTTTTCTCAGGCGCGTCACCGTGTAGATAAAATTCTTTGCCGCTTCTTTTGAGAATTTCAATTTTCCGGCAGTTGACGGTGAAGTGTCCATCAGAACGCCGACAAACACCGGCGGATTGGTCTGCTCATCGCTGAAGAAAGTTATCTCCTGTTCGACACCGTCTTCCAGAATGATGAAATCGCCGCGTGTCAATCCGGACACAAGCTCATTCTTTTTTCTTGTGACCGTAACGGGCAGCCGCACCTCAAAGGTCTTGACCGGTTGGCTGACGTCATCAGGCGGCGGAGTGGGTAACGCCTGCTGGCCGTAGGCCGGGCCGACAAGAACGAAAAACAGTCCCGCCAGAAACAAATTGGTTAAAAGAAATGATCTCCTCATAATTCAGTTGATGTGATCGACATTGGATCAGGTTTTGGATGCCGAAAAGCCACGTTTTGTTGTCTTTTCTAAAATGAAAAGTATAGCAAATATCGCCCTTTGAGGCATAAAGCATTATAATTAAAGGAATTTTTGCGAATATGGCCGTTTTTTATCAGATGGCTGCTTTCGCGGCTTCTGACCTGACCAATATGGACCCGAACATTTTTAGAGAATACGACATCCGCGGTATCGTCGGCACACAACTGACCGACGAAACAGTTGCAACGCTTGCACGCGCCTTGGGCACCTTTTACCGAAAGAACGATGCTAAGAAGATCGTGATCGGCTATGATGCCCGCGAAAGTTCGCCGCGTTTTTGCGAACTGATGAAAAATGGGCTGAACGCCAGCGGCTGCGACGTTCTGCTTATCGGCATGGTCCCGACGCCGATGCTCTATCACGCTGTTTATACGATGGAAGTTGACGGCGGCGTGATGATAACCGGCTCTCACAATCCGCCCGACCACAACGGATTCAAGATATGCCTCGGCAAAGGAACGCTTTTCGGCGCGCAGATACAGGAAATAAAACAGATCGCCTTCGCGGGCGAATTTGCCGAAGGAACAGGCTCCGTTTCAGAGGAAAATCATCTGAACGCCTATTGCCTTGACGTCGTTTCGAACATAAAAATGGGCGACAGAAAGCTGAAGGTCGTCGTTGACAGCGGCAACGGCATGGGCGGCGTCACCGGCATCCCGATCTTTCAGGTTTTGGGCATAAATATGATCGAATTGTTCTCAAAACCCGATTCGACCTTTCCAAATCATCATCCCGATCCGACCGTCGTGGAAAATCTTCAGCATCTTATCCGCTCGGTGCGTGAATTTGAGGCCGATTTCGGCATCGCATTTGACGGCGACGGCGACCGCATCGGCGTCGTTGATGAAAATGGCCGCATCATCTGGGGCGATGAGCTTATGGTGCTGCTTTCGCGCGCGGTGCTGAGAGAAAAGCCCGGTTCGACCATCATCGCCGAGGTAAAATGCTCGCAGCGTCTTTTTGACGACATCAAGGCAAAAGGCGGCAAGGCCGTGATGTGGAAGGCCGGACATTCGCTCATCAAGGCAAAGATGAAAGAGACCGGAGCGGCACTTGCAGGCGAAATGAGCGGCCACATTTTCTTCGCCGACCGCTATTTCGGATTTGACGACGCTGCCTATGCCGGAGCGCGCCTGATGGAACTGATGTCAAAGACCGAAGGGCCGCTTTCGGCTTTGCTTTCAGACCTGCCCGAAACATTCTCAACGCCCGAGCTTCGCGTTGACTGCTCTGACGAAAAGAAATTTGAGGTCGTCCGCCGCGTTGCTGATGAATTTTCAAAAACGCACGAAGTGCTGACCATAGACGGCGCGAGGATCTTGTTTGAAAAAGGCTGGGGCCTCGTCCGCGCGTCGAACACACAGGCGATACTTGTTCTGCGTTTTGAGGCCGAGACCGAAGATGACCTTATCGAGATACAGCAAACGGTCGAAGCAAAGGTCACTGCCCTCATTGCCTCGACCGCCGCTGCTTGATGCGCAAATAGGACTATCCGCTTAGGGGAAAATACCGAGTTCCATATAGCTGACGGCTATCTTGTCGATCGAATTGACGAAAGCGGCCGTGCGCATATTGTCCAGTCCGTATTGCCGTGCCGTTTCGTGTATCTGGGCATTGGCGGAGATCATCGTTTCTTCCAATCCTGAGTAAACAAGGTCAGATTCATCAGCGCCGCGCGCGGCCATGCTTCTTTCTTCCGGCGTCAGCGGACGCCCTGTTTCCTTTTCGACGAGCGTCAGGATGCGGTCGTAGGCGGACTGCTCAAAGCGTTTTTCGATCCTGCCAAACCTTACACGCGAAAGATTTTTCAGCCATTCAAAATACGAAACCGTAACACCGCCGGCATTTATGTAAAGGTCGGGGACTATCAAAATGCCTTTTTGCAAAAGAATGTCCTCAGCGGCTGCGGTCACAGGCCCGTTTGCCGCTTCAACGATCATCTTGGCGTTGATGCGCGGAGCATTGTCGCTGGTTATCTGATTTTCCAGAGCAGCGGGAATCAGGATGTCGCATTCCATCTCCAGCCCGGCTTCACGGTTTTCCAGATCCGCCGCTCCTGCAAAACCGAGTATCGAACCTGTCTCTTTTCTGTGGGCCATCAAATCTTCGAGGTCGATACCGTCGGGCTTTGAGATGGCTCCTTCGTATTCGGAAACGCCAACCAATATCGCCCCGTCTTCGATAAAGAATTTAGCAGCGTGATAACCAACATTCCCAAGTCCCTGCACGACGAATTTCTTGCCTTCGAGGCCGAGAGGCAGCCCGAGCTTTTTCATATCGTCCGGGTCGTTGCAAATCTCGCGCGTTCCGTAGAAAACACCTAATCCGGTGGCTTCCTTGCGGCCGCGGATTCCGCCCTGCCCTACCGATTTTCCGGTAACACAGCCAAGCGCGTCTATCTGTTCGGGATGAAACGCCTGATATGTATCGGCGATCCACGCCATTTCACGCGGCCCCGAACCGTAATCGGGCGCCGGAACGTCCAACGCCGGCCCGATGAAATTCTTTTTGATAAGCTCCGCCGTGTAGCGGCGCGTTATGCGCTCGAGCTGTTCGACCGAATAGTTCTTTACATTGACCTTGATAGCTCCCTTGGCGCCGCCGAACGGAACATCGACTATCGCGCATTTATAGGTCATCAGCGTAGCAAGCGCCACTACTTCGTCCTCATTGGCATCGTCAGAATATCTGATGCCGCCTTTGACAGGCAGTTTATGGTGGCTGTGCTGTGCCCGCCAGGCCTTTATGACCTCATAGCCGTTTTCGGTGCGGATCGGGAACTGCATTGAATAAACGGCGTTGCAAACGCGTATTTGATTAAGCAGGCCTTCTGGATGCTTTGTAACCGCCGCCGCCTTGTTAAAATAATGATCAACACTGGCCAGAAATTTCCGGCCGTCGTCATTCGAGCTCATTTGAATCTCTCCTGAAAATCTTTTATGTATTCACAGAAAATAAGGTCATTTTCTTTACTTATTAGAACATAACTGATGATAATCGGCGAACGGGAAGGGCCGTGATACATCCTTTGGGCAAAAGTCGCGTATGAAGTGGCGGCGTTCTGTGTTTACACACGCCGATCTTATGAAGGAGTTCTATTTATGAGGCAATACATAAACGCATTTTTATTCGCAGGAGCGGTTATTTTTGGAGCGGGAACCGTTTCCGTTTTCGCCCAGCAGGCGGACGTAACGGGCTATTGGAAGAACGGCAGCGTCGGAGCCGTTCAATATCAAAACAGGACGACAGGGGCGACAAAACCCGGCCGCGGCAGCCTTTTTTCATACAAATTTCTGCCGAACGGAACCTACGAGTTCATCGGGTACATGGAAACGACAATGTATAACTGCACGTCCACGCTTTTTAACGAAATAAAGGGCAAATACCGCGTCGAAGGCTCCAGTATTCACCTGACACCATCGCGTGACTTTTGGAAGAATACAAACTCCTGCGCCGCCAGCGGCAATAAACAGCGAACCCAGACACCAAAAAAGAAAACCGTCACCTTTGAACTTCGCCGCGACGAATACGGCAACGGCCTCATCTGCATCGAGGACGGCGGCGAAACGTGTTACAGAAAAGAGGAGGAATGAAAAGGTAGTCTCCCATGTGCCACGCGAAAAGGACTACGGTAGGTCACCAACCACAGCCCTTTTATCAGTTCGTAAAAAAACAATGACATAAATCTTGAACCTGAGAATTGCCATGAAACTTTCATTCGTTTTTTGCCTTCTTTTTGTTGTTTGAGTTTACACTAAATGATCAGTTGTATAATCACAACTCATTCACCAAAGCAAGGCCTCATTATCATCGTCCAAATGGCGGAGAATGAACTGACCAAACATAGGGACGGCAAACCTATATTTCCCGTGTCTATTTCTATAAACAAGACCTGCCTCCATTAGGGAGTTCAATATTGCGGAAACCCTGCTATTAGTAAAAGGCCGATTTGAACTGTGATGTGATCCGGTCACGATCTCCTGAACAGTAAATTCAGGGTTAGGCATTCGTGCCACTATTTTCAGTACATCCCGCTGCCTATCTGTCACGCGAGCCCAACGCCCTGAAAAAAAATCAGCGTCCAGTTTCCTAACGATCTCATCTACTGGAATGCTTGTAACTTGACCTGCTTCTGCATGTTGCTGTACCCACCTATCATAAACTTCCTTGCATATAAACTGAATGAAATAAGGGTATCCGCCTGATACCTCACATATCGTCGAAATCGAATTTTCATCAAATCTTACAGGACAATTATTTTTTTCAATAGGTACTTTGATCGCTTGCTTCGTTTCGGAGTCTTCCAATCGATCAAGAAATACCACACGAAACATGCGTTCCGAGTAGGTCCGAGCTTCGACTAGTTTGGGCAATAGGGTCGGAAGGCCTGTAAGGGCGAGCATCATTCTAAATTCCTTTCTTTGCAGTGACTGGAATACATCAAGAAGAGTAGAAAGTGGGTACTGATCTTTCTCGGCATTATCAGCAAGATTCTGCGCCTCATCATATGCAAAGATAATCCCTTTTTTACCGAGCTGATTAACCAATGACCATACAATCTCCAATACTGTTTTTAGTTTATCAGCAACAAGTCCCGGCGTTTCATTATAAATTTTTACGAGTTTTGCGTAGTTCCAGTTAATTTTAGATTCTTCCCCTATTGTAAAGCCTACCTTTTTATCCTGCACTGATTGTGAGATTCCTGATGTCACCACTGATAAATCTGTAAGTAGTCTTATTGCTAAATTATCTTCACTAACACTTACTGTTTCTGAAAGATCCGTTCCAACCCACAACCATCCTTCGGAAATTGCCATAGGCTTAAAGGTTTCCAATAAAACAGTTTTTCCAACACCTCGTAATCCAGTCAAAATTAAGTTTTCAAGCACCACATCTTGATCTAAAAGACGCTTGAATTCTGCCTTATCATTTGTTCTTCCAGCTAGATGGGGAGGCATATGGCCGGCACCGGGTCTAAACGGATTGGTGAAAATCGGTTCATTTGCTTTTGTCATAAAATCCTTCCAAATAATCACATATGGACACCTTTTAATATAAAAACATACTAAACTATAACAATATAATCAACTATAATTTCATATCTCTTTGTTATCTAATGTGAATATCAACTTTCATTCACCTTCAGCACGGCCAGAAAGGCTTCCTGCGGTATCTCTACGCGGCCTACTTTTTTCATTCGTTTTTTGCCTTCTTTTTGTTTTTCGAGCAGTTTGCGTTTGCGCGAGATGTCGCCGCCGTAGCATTTTGCGATGACGTTTTTGCCCATGGCTTTTACGGTTTCGCGAGCGATGACCTTGTTGCCGATGGCGGCCTGGATGGCGACCTCGAACATCTGCCTCGGTATCAGTTCCTTCATCTTTGCTGTAAGCAGACGGCCCTTCGCGGTGGCCGTGTCGCTGTGCAGGATCAGCGAAAGGGCATCGACCGGTTCACCGGAAACGAGTATGTCCAGTTTTACAAGTTTGCTTTCCTTATAGCCGGACAGATGATAATCGAGCGAGGCATAACCGCGCGAAACGCTCTTCAGACGGTCGTAAAAATCCAGCACGATCTCATTTAGCGGCAGTTCGTAAACAAGCATTACGCGGTCTTTGGTCACGTATTCAAATTTTTTTTGCACGCCGCGTTTTTCATCGAGCAGCGGCAATATGCCGCCGAGAAAATTGTCGCTAGTCAGGATCGTCGCTTCGATGAACGGCTCCTCGATCTTCGAAATGCGGCCCGTATCCGGCATCTTTGACGGCGAATCGATCTCTGCGACCTCGCCGTCCGTTGTGGTCACGCGGTAACGCACGCCCGGCGCGGTCGTTATCAGGTCGAGGTTAAATTCGCGTTCCAGCCTTTCCTGGATTATCTCCATGTGCAGCAGGCCGAGGAAACCGCAGCGAAATCCGAACCCAAGCGCGGTCGAACTTTCCGGTTCGTAAAAGAACGAAGCGTCGTTGAGCCGGAGCTTGTCCATTGCGTCCCGCAGGTCTTCATATTGCGCCGAATCCGTCGGGTAAAGTCCGGCAAAGACCATCGGCTTTACTTCCTGAAATCCGGGAAAAGGAGTTTCCACGGGCCGTGCAGCTTCAGTTATCGTGTCGCCGATCTGAACGTCCGCAACCGTTTTGATGGAAGCGGTCAAAAAGCCGACCTCGCCCGGCCCAAGTTCGTTTATCGGGGTCGGGCGCGGCCGGTTCACACCGATCGTCTCGATCAGATATTCGCGGCCTGTGTTGAAAAACTTTATCTTGGTGCCCTTTTTTATCGTGCCGTCTATCACGCGGAACAGCACGATCACGCCGCGATAGCTGTCATACCAACTGTCGAAAATAAGGGCTTTTAGCGGAGCATTTCGGTCGCCTTTAGGCGGCGGGACCTTTTCGATTATCGCTTCGACAATGTCGTCCACACCGATGCCCGTTTTGCCGGAGGCAAGAACGGCCTCGCTGGCGTCAAGCCCGATGATGTTCTCTATCTGATCCCTGATGCGGTCTGGTTCGGCGGACGGCAGATCGATCTTGTTCAGGACGGGAACGAGTTCCAGGTCGTTCTCAAGCGCAAGATATGTGTTCGCCAGCGTCTGCGCCTCAACGCCCTGCGACGCATCAACTACCAACAGCGCTCCTTCACAGGCGGACAGCGAACGCGAGACCTCATAGGTAAAATCCACGTGACCGGGCGTGTCTATCAGGTTCAGAACATACTGTTTTCCGTCCCTGGCCGTATAGTCCAGCCGGACGGCGTGCGATTTGATGGTAATGCCGCGCTCGCGTTCGAGGTCCATGTTGTCCAATAGCTGATCTTCCATCTCACGTTCGGTGACCGCACCCGTGAGCTGAAGTATCCTGTCGGCCAATGTGGACTTGCCATGGTCGATGTGAGCGATGATTGAAAAATTTCTGATCAGTTCCAGATCCATATTGCTGAATAACGAACGAAAATTGTAACAAAACCACAGAAAGCCTGCATTTGGGCAAAGCAATATAGGCACATGTGACCAAAATTACATTGTCTTAAATAGCTTGTCTTGTTATACTTTAAAGTCCCTGGTTATTGATATTTTACTAATTGGCACTTTTTTGCGTATAGGAGAAATTTATGAGAAACGATTACGATAGAAGCGAAGCGAACGCAACGACAAAATTAACATATTTACTTATCGGCGGCGGCATCGGGGCCGTCATCGCTCTTCTCTTTGCCCCAAAATCGGGCGTTGAGCTTCGCGGCGACATTGCCGACGCGACCCGTAAAGGGATAGAAAAGGGACGTGAGACCGCTGCTCATCTGCAGGATGTGGCCGAAGAATATTACGAGGTTTCCCGCGAAAAGGCGAGCGAGCTTTATCATACAGCTCAGGAAAAGGCTGAGGAGTTTGGCGAAAAGGCAAAGGCCGCAGCGGCACGTTCCGCAAACCCTTTTACGGCGGCTGTCGAAGCCGGTAAGGAAGCCTATGCCGCCGAAAAAAAGAAGAATGAGGCAAAGGCGATCTCAGAGGGCCGTCCCGCTTATCCGGTAAAAGAAGAGAATAAATAGTCTATGAATGCTAATGAGCCGCAATTCTGGATGATGATCGCCTCGATCATCATCGCGGTATGTTTTATTGCAATGGCAGTCGCTATGATCGCCATTGCGATAATAGTTCGCCGCGTTATCGGCACGGTCAACCGCCTTGAGGAAAAGGTCGAACCGCTGATAGCTAAAGTGAACGCGATCGGCGTCCAAAGCCAGGAGATCTCGGTGCATTTTACCGAGGTTTCGTCAAATCTTTCGACCGCGACGAAATACCTTGCGGAATCGACAGAATTGATACGCGAGGAGGTTTCCGACCTGCGGCAGCTTGTCGGTTCGACCGCTCTGGTCGCCCGCGACAAGGTCGAAATGGTCAGCGACACCATTGACCGCACGCACACGCAGGTGGTCGATACGACCGAGTTTGTCCAGCGCAAGATCGTCGAACCCGCACGCGAGATAGCGGCGGTAATGGCCGGCATCAAAAAAGGGCTTGAGGTGCTGTTCGCTCCGGCCCCGAAGCAAATAGACCGCGTCTATGTTGAGGACGAACTCTTTATCGGTTAGGCGGCAGGTATTTGCAACGCACTTTTGAATGGCGTGTGGGAATCATCCCGCACGCTTTTTCTTTATGCTGCGAACGGCCATCATGCACTGCCGTTTTGCAGTTTTGGATCGGCCTTTATCTCATGTCCGTTCTTCCCGTTGCCTATTGTTTTGCCGATCTTGTCCGACGCGTTATAGATGCTCCGCAGCGGCAGGATATTGAAGAGCTTCCAGTCGCCGACGGCGGCAAGGCCTGCTGACGCGATGCATCCGCACTGTGAGCAGTCCGGTGTGCCGCCAAATTGGCACGGCGTGACGCGGCTGGTCAGGTCGGCGGTCAGATTCAGCGTGGTTCGGGCAAAGATGCAATCATCGGGCGAGCTTGGAGGTTTTTGATAACCTTTCAGCACCGCGTTCGGCATTACCAGTTTTGGAAACTGTTTGCGAAGCACAGCCAGTTCGTCAAGCAGTTTTTCCCTTACGTCCGGCAATAGTATCTCTTCGGCAACGGCCCCGATCTGCGGCGTGAAAAGGCTTATCCAGATCTTTTTCACCTCTGGCCGGGCCGACCAAAATCCTAAAAACTCCTCGTAATATCCTTCACGAACGGCGGTCTGCGATGTGACAGTGCAGTGAACCGTTATCGACTGGCCCTGTATGTTGCGAAGGATGCGCTCGTATGTCGCGGGTTTGCGGCGGGCGTCGTGTTCAGGTTGCAGGCCGTCTATCGAGACGACGATATACAGGCCCTTGATCTTGTTCCACGCTTTCGGTATCTCTCTGACCGCGCTTGTCACCAGTTGGACGGCAACGCCCATTTCGCTGAGCTTTGGCAGCAATATGTCGAGTTCGCGAAACCGGACAAGCGGCTCTCCGCCGACGATGGAAAGGTGCAGCGGCTTATGTTCTTTTACGAGGTCAAGGACCCGTTCTATCAGGTTGTCGCCCTTGAAATCCGCCAGTTCACGCAAAAGCCCGTTGCCCTGTAAATGTTCAGGCTCGTAGGCATAACAGCCGGGACAGCGAAGCGGACATTCGCGGGTGATCTCTATCGACATTGACGGATACCCGCCTGTCAATATCTTTCCCCACGCTTTAAATACATCAAGTTTGTTCACAATAACCCCTCAATTACAAAAACCATCATCCCTGCATGGCGGATGGACGCAAAAAAAAGAAACCTGTCGCTGCGTCAATTCAAAGTGTCCGAAAGAACAGCCGAGACCGCCTGTTGGAATTTGCTTTAACTCCTTTTTGATCAAAAGCATTCGCCATGACCTTCCTGATGCGGGCGTGAATGGGCGGGTAAGGGGAAAGGATGAACATGTATGCCGGCCGGTGTCTCTATGGAACACCCGGCCAAAAAAGCACACACCAGATCTGACCAACCGCTTCAGTTCGCGAAAGCATCGTCAATTCGGATCGGGCCGGTATCCTGACTTGTAACTATTTTCTCCTGTCCTTCCCGCGTTTACGCAGTGAACTTACTCTTGGAGAAACAAGGATCGTTACTTACAGTTGCGCGACAGTTCGTGATTTACACACGATTCCCTTTTAATTTGCGTTAAGCAAAACCCTTGCCGTTTCGATAAGAAATAACTTATTAAAGAACTTAAATTGAACTATAACAGATAGGGCCGGATTTAAAGAACCAAAAAGCAAAAAAGGACGGGAACCGAGGTTCCCGCCTAAAATGAAGAAGATTTGCTTTTGTTTGTCCGAAGGATCAGTTGGCGGGCTTGGCCTCACCAGCCTCTTTCCGCTGTTTCATCTGTTCGCGACGCTGTTTCATCAGCTCCTGCCGCTTTTCCATGCGTTCCTTCATCTGCTGGTTGCGGGTTTCGATCTGCTGTTTCTGCTCCGGCGTCAGAATAGCGTCAACCTGTGCTTTGAAAGTTTCCATCTGAACACGCTGCTGGTCGTGAATGGCCTGGACACGCTGTTTCTGGTCTTCCGTAATGGTTCCTGCACGGCGGGCCTGCATAATTGTCTTCATTTCTTCACGGATGGACTGATCCTGACCGTAAGCCTGGCGAAGGGCCTTGATCTGCTCTTTTTGAGCATCGGTCAATTCAATACCGCGAAGATGGCCCATTCCCTTGCCGCCGCGAAATCCGCGATGTCCGAATTTACCGCGTTTGCCCTTGCCGCCGCGATGAAATCCCTGTCCCGCCTTTTTCTCGGCCCTTTTTGCCGATTTTTCGCCATCTGTCGTGGTTTGTGCCGAAGCCGCCACCGTGAACGAACCCGCCAAAAGAGCGGCTGCCGCAAACGTAAAGAATTTATTTTTTGATAGCATAATTTTTTTTACCTCTTACTTACTTTTTACATTGTCGGCATATCGCCCACACATACCTTTGACGCGCTTTCTTCTGTAATAGCCGAAAGATCTTGTAAAGAAATGTAAGCTGATGTAGGCCCCGCCGCCTGCCGAACCGTCCGGCGGTGTTGAACCCATAGCCCTAACAGGCTAAAATGCTGAACTTATACGCTTATTACTTAAGCGGGCAAAACATGAGATTTTTATCTGAGATAAATTCACCGGCGGACCTTAGACAATTAAAGGTGGAAGATCTGCAGGAAGTTGCGGATGAGGTGCGTCAGTTCATCATCGACACGTGTTCACGCGTTGGCGGCCACACCGGCGCCTCGCTCGGAGCGGTCGAGCTGGCCGTTGCAATGCATTATGTTTTTGACACGCCAAGTGACCGGCTTGTCTGGGACGTAGGCCATCAGGCTTATGCACACAAGATATTGACAGGCCGCCGCGACCAGCTTCACACGATCAAGCAGTACAACGGCCTTTCCGGTTTTCTCCGCCGTGATGAATCCGAATACGACACGTTCGGCGCCGGACACGCGTCAACGTCGCTCTCCGCCGCGTTGGGCATGGCGGTCGCCCGCGACCAGAAGGGCGAGGATTTCAACGTCGTCGCGCTGATAGGCGATTCATCGCTCGCCGGCGGCATGGCGATGGAAGCGATCAATCAGGCGGGCCATCTTAAATCAAGGATGATCGTCGTCCTGAATGACAATGAGATGTCGATAGCTCCGGCGGTCGGCGCCCTGAGCCGCTATCTGAACCGCATCAAAGAAGCTCAGAGCTATCACCACATAAAAGAAGAGATCGGCGACGCGCTTGAGAGCGTTCCCGGCATCGGCGGTTCGCTCCGCCGTGCAGCCAAATCTGTTAAGGACGCCATTGCCGCTGCGGTTCTTCCCGGGGCTTTGGTCAGCGAACTCGGATTTAAATACATCGGCTACGTGGACGGCCACAATGTCCCGATGCTTGTCCGGGCGTTGGAAGAAGCGAAAAAGATAGACGACGGCCCTGTCATCGTTCATGCCCTGACAACAAAAGGCAAGGGATTTCCGAACCCGGAAAAGAATTATTACGCATATCACGCGACCGGCCCGTTCGACCCCAAGACAGGTTTGCCGTACAAATCAGGCAAGGTCGCTCCGCCGACATACACACAGGTCTTTGGCGAGACGATGTGCGAACTGATGGAAAAAGATGCATCCATAGTCGCCATAACCGCCGCAATGCCGGACGGAACCGGCGTTGACAAGATCCTCGAAAAATTTCCGAAACGGGCATTCGATGTCGGCATTGCCGAACAGCACGCCGTGACGTTCTGTGCCGGAATGGCATGTGAAGGCATAAAACCCGTGGCGGCGATCTATTCAACGTTCCTGCAGCGCGGCTTCGATCAGGTAATTCATGACGTCTGCCTGCAAAATCTGAATGTGACGTTCGCAATGGATCGCGCCGGCATAGTCGGAGCCGACGGCCCGACGCATCACGGGCTTTTGGACATTGCCTATCTTCGCGGCTATCCGAACATGGTGCTGATGGCGCCGAAAGACGAGGCCGAGATGCGCGACATGATGCTGACTTCCATCGAACATCCCGGCCCGGCCGCTTTGCGATACCCGCGCGGCAACGGCTATGGCGTTGACATCAGCAACGCTCCTGAAAAGATCGAGGTCGGACGCGGAGAGGTTCTCCGCGAAGGCGAAGATGTCGCGCTTGTCGCCTTTGGTTCAATGGTGCGGCCCTCGCTCGAAGCGGCGCTCGGGCTGGAGGCGGAAGGCATCGACCCGACGGTGGTCAATGCCCGTTTTGTAAAACCTCTGGATGAGGAGCTGATCGTCGAAATAGCAAAGACACACCGCCTTATCATCACGGTCGAGGAAGCCTATCTTGCCGGCGGTTTCGGCTCCGCTGTGATGGAACTGCTGGAGGCCAACGGGCTTTTGGACGATGTCAGAGTGGTCAGAATGGGTGTGCCGGACAGGATAGTAACTCACGGCGACGCGCCGATACTGCTTGCAAAATATGGCCTTGACCCCGACGGCATTTATCAGCAAACGCTCAATTCGCTGAAGGAACTTCCGGCCCGCAAGGTTGCCGGAAAGCCGCTGAGAGCCGTAAAATAACATTTCATCACTGATATTTATTTAGGGAATTGATCTAAACAAATTTAATGGCCAAAGAAAAAAAATCTCAGAGCGGAATGCCGCTTGCGCTTATCGTTATTGTTTTGCTGGTGGTCGTTATCAGCGGCGTGTGGTTGTATAACTCGTCCTCCACAACGACCACACCGGCCGCGAATCAGGCAAATCAGGCGAAACCGACCGCTGTGAACATTCCGCCCGGAGCCTCGCTCGGCGTCAACATGATAGGTTCGCCCGACGCGGCGGTGACGATAGAGGAATTTGCCGATTATCAGTGCGGAGCATGCGCCAGCGTGCATCCGGTGCTGAAGGAGCTTCAGGGAGTCTATGCGGGAAACAAGAATTTTCGCTTTGTTTTCCGCCACTATCCGCTTGGTATTGCGGGGCATGACAAATCCTTCGAGGCGTCGGTGGCAACTGAAGCAGCCGGTTTGCAGGGTAAATTCTGGCAGATGCAGGACAAGCTCTTTACTAATCAGCAGGCGTGGACATCAAACCCGAATTATCGTCAGATGTGGGTCGAGTACGCCGGTGCGGTCGGTATGGATGTTGAGAGATTCAAGACCGACATTGCAGGTATCCAAACAAAAGAGCGTGTCGAACAGGACATGCAGCGTGGACGGGCAATGGCCATCTCCTCAACACCGACCGTGCTGATAAACGGCAATCCTGTTCCGTTCAATCAACTGAACATCACAACGCTGCGTCAGCTTGTTGACGCTGAGATACAAAAGGCAACTGCTGCGAAGGCAGCGAGCGATACTGTAGCCCAACCGGCATCAAATGCCAATTCCGGTTCAGCCTCTAATTCAGCATCCAATTCTAATGCCGCATCCAACGCAAAATGAACGATGACATCACAGCCGAAGACGATGGCCAAAGCGGGATAAAAAAACTCCCGCTTGCTGCGGCCGTCGTGGCTCTTATCGGCTTGGTTGATGCGGTCTATCTGACCGTGAAACATCTTCGCAATGAGGTAGTGCCGTGCAGTCTGGTCGAAGGCTGTGAAAAAGTGTTGTCGAGCGCTTACGCTGAGATAGGCGGCATTCCGATAGCCGCGTTCGGGGCTGTCGCATATTTCCTTGCCTTTTCCTTAGCGGTGCTTGCGGCATACGGCAACCGGCTGACGTGGACGCTCTTCCGCGTTCAGGCCGCGCTGATGGCGGCATATACCTTGTGGCTTTTGTACCTTCAGGCTTTCGTCATCGGAGCCTTTTGCCAGTTCTGCCTTATCTCAGCCGCGACCAGCCTGACCTTGTTCATTTTCGCTCTGTTTGTAAAGATCAGGTAAGATGGACGCCACTAGGTCTCGACGAAGTACGTCAATGGATCAAAACATAAGGGCTTTGACACGGCCAGTGTGCTATAATTCCAGCAACTCGTAGCTGCGATCAACTAATATATACACAAATATCACGATCATTTCAGGAGACGATCAATGGCAATTGATTTCAGTAAAATACAGGAGCTTCTTGGCGACGAGGCCGAGTCTCTCTTGGGACATGTTTCTAACACCATACCCAAAGACAGCCTTTATCTGCCGGGCGGAGATTTTGTTGACCGCGTAGTTTCACAATCAGACCGGACACCGGCCGTTTTGCGGAGTATGCAGACGCTGTTTGACAACGGCCGCCTTGCCGGAACCGGCTATCTTTCCATTCTTCCGGTCGATCAGGGCATCGAGCATTCGGCGGGCGCAAGCTTTGCCCCAAATCCGCAGTATTTCGACCCGGAAAATATTGTAAAACTTGCTATCGAGGGCGGATGCAACGCGGTTGCGTCAACCTACGGCGTGCTTGGTTCAGTGGCAAGAAAATATGCTCACAAGATACCTTTCGTCGTAAAGATAAATCATAACGAATTACTGACCTATCCGAACGCCTTCGATCAGGTGATGTTCGGAACCATCGAACAGGCACGAAATATGGGAGCGGTCGCCGTCGGCGCCACGATCTATTTCGGCTCGGACAACGCAACGCGGCAGATAACCGAGGTTTCCGAGGCATTTGCCTACGCTCACGAACTCGGCATGGCAACTATCCTCTGGTGCTATCTGCGAAATTCCAAATTCAAGACCGCCGAAGGCGATATGCACACCGCCGCCGACCTGACCGGACAGGCAAATCACCTCGGCGTGACCATTCAGGCAGACATAATCAAGCAAAAGCTGCCCGAACGCAACGGCGGCTACAACATACTCAATACCGAAAGCAGCTACGGAAAGACGAACCCGAAAATATACTCTGACCTGACGACCGACAATCCCATTGACCTTGTCCGCTATCAGGTCGCGAACTGCTATATGGGCCGCGCCGGCCTGATAAACTCCGGCGGCGAATCAAAAGGCTCCGGCGACCTTGCCGATGCCGTCCGCACTGCGGTCGTCAATAAACGCGGCGGCGGAACCGGCCTTATCTCCGGCCGAAAAGCATTCCAACGCCCCATGAACGAAGGCGTAGAACTGCTCAACGCAATTCAGGATGTTTATCTTTCAAAAGATGTGACAGTAGCGTAAAAGTTTGGAGTCCCACCTTTAGGTGGCTGTACACTGCAATGAAACGTCAGTTGGCAATGCAAGCCGGCTAAAGCCGGGACTCCGAACTTTAATTATCTAACCGAATAGCTTCGATGGATCGTTTCTATCCATTGCGGTGTTTTTATAAAGCCTGAATCTTGATTAGGAAGCATTTATTATTGAATGCCTTTCTATCCCAGATCATACATCCCGGTTAGAAAAGGATTGGTCTGTCTTTCACGCCCTATGGTCGTGTCGGGGCCGTGGCCGGAATATACGGTAAGGCCGTCGCCGAGCGGAAGTATCTTGTTGTTGATGGAATCGATAAGCTGCTCGTAGCTGCCGCCGGGCAGGTCGGTTCGCCCAATGGAACCCGCAAACAGGCAATCGCCCGCGAACACGGCCTGTTCCTTCATTTCCGCAAAAATGACGTGGCCCGGCGTGTGGCCGGGGCAATGCAGCACCTTGAATACAAGCTCGCCGACCGCGTATTCCTCGCCGTCCGTCCAGTACCGCGTTATCGGCGGCGGAACATCGTAGTCCAGCCCCAAAGCCGAAAGCTGCTCCGGCGGCAGGCCCATCCGCAAAGGCTGCTGCGGCAAATTTTGATAGAGCACGTCATCGTCTGCGTGCAGAATTATCTCAGCATCGGGAAACTCCCGCTTCAACGCCCCTACGCCGCCGATGTGGTCAAGATGAGCATGTGTAAGCGTTATCGCTTGCAGGTCATAGCCGTTCGAACGTATGTATTCAACCAGCTCCGGCGAATCCTCGCCCGGATCGATACAAACGGCCTTTCCGGTCTTTTCACAGGCAACGACCCGCGTATTTTGCTGAAACAGCGACAGAATGAATGTTTCTATAATCATTTATCAGAAAATTGCTCCATGTGCGAAAAAAAATCGAAATCTTTTTCCATTCGTCGTTTTAAAATAATAGAGATCGCATTACGGTATGTTTCGGCGGTCGGAATTCCGGTAAAACATGGTGTCTCGATCTCAGAAAGGCTGAGATAGCTGACCAGACAGCTGAGCAGCATCCATAGAAGGGTCTCTTCTTCTGTCCCGATCGGGTTGTGCTTCAGGATGCTCTCGCGATCGGCGGCTATGCCGTCGCAGATGCGTTTGAATTCCAGCTCGGTTATCCTGGCCATATATTGAAATTACAACATATTGTGTCCGCATCGGCCAATGACCGAAAATAGGACACCTTCGGTCAAAGCGATTGACCGTTGTATGAAATAAATACATACAGCAAACGGCGGCTTTTTCCGTCAAAACCCGTAAGTTGTTATATTTACACGGCCTGACATAATAATATGGTTATGGCACACCCTTTGCTTAAGAAATTGCGTATCGGAAGGTACGGTTTTGAAAATTTTTAAGGTCAACTGAAGGGCGGTTCGGAGTTTGAGCCGTCAATAGCGGTATTTGACCTCGGCCTCATCAGGCCGGCACAGTTTTGAGAAGAGGCCTAGATTGCTTGGGGGAAAATCTTCGAGTGTGGGCACGAAGACTAGATCGGGTCTCTTCTCAAATTAAATTTTTTGATCTTTGAAAACGAAAATTCGGCAAGCTTCTTGTCTAATCGTTATAGGGTGAACATTAATCTACGATAATCTTCCACACCTTCAAATAAAGCTTTCGAAATTTTGTTTTCATTGAAGAATCGGGGTCGTCTCAATCAGGCGATCCCGATTTTTTTGTCTGTTCGTACAGTAGATAGTATGTTTCTTTCATCCCGAGCTTTTCATAAACCTTTTTTGCATGCTCATTGTCCTTTTCAACATAAAGACGAAAACCGCAGACATTTTCTTTTTCGGCCTTTTCCCTGACAAACCCGTATAGCTTTGAGTAAATGTGCCTGCCGCGAGCCTCCGGCCGGATGTAAACGCTCTGTATCCACCAGAACCAGCCGTTTCGCCAATCGCTCCATTCGTATGTGACCATCAGGCCGCCGGATATTTGGCCACCCTGTTCGGCAACAACGTAAAATCCTTTGCCCGGATCATCAAATACCGCCCTTACGCCTTTTGCCAGCGTGTCGCGGTCCAGCATTTTCCCTTCGGTCTCCATTGCCATCGCCTGGTTAAAATCGACCAGAGCCTCGGCGTCGTTCTCGGTTGCGGTCCTTATGTTCATAGGCTTGCCTTGACGAACCCGTTAGGGCTAACTATCCTAGAATGTTTTGCCCTGAGGCGGGTTTGTCTTTATGGATCTACGGATACTTTATCACGGAAACTGCTTTGACGGTGTTTCCTCTGCGGCCATTTTCACCAAGTTTTATCGTGCAGTGATCGACGCGGAAGCCGTTATCGGCTACACGCCGACGATGCATCGGGCAGGCAACGCCTTTGACCGCGATCAGCTTGACGGCAAGGTTAACGCCATCGTTGATTTCAAGTATTGCGCCGACGACCGCCTGACGTGGTGGTTCGATCATCATCAGTCGGCATTTTTGACCAAAGAGGACGAAGAGCATTTTCTTGCCGATACTTCCGGCAAAAAGTTTCTTGACGCCAACTGTGCCTCAAACGCCAAATTCCTCGCCCGCATCGCAAAAGAGAAATTCGGCTGGGAAGACGATTCGCTGGCTGAGCTTATCGAATGGGCGCACATCATCGACGGAGCGTTTTACGAATCGGCGGCACAGTGTGTTGAGCTGCGTTCCTCGGCGTTAAAGCTGATGCAGCTTATCGAAGGTGAAAAAGACCCTGCTTTTATCGAAAAGATCATTCTGATGATGACGGAAATGTCCCTGGACGAGATCATCGAACAACCGGAAATAAAGGAACGCCTTGACCCGATACTCGAACAGCATTGGAAAACGGTCGAGACGATCCGCGAACGGTCAAATTATTCCCGCGGCGTCGTCACGTTTGACCTGGTCGGCACCGGCATCGAGGGATATAACAAATTTATCCCGTATTATTTCTTTCCCGAAACAACCTACAACGTCTCGGTCAGCCAAAGTTCTTTCCGCACCAAAATATCCGTCGGGTCAAACCCGTGGGCACCGCGTCCGCGAACGCACAACATCGCCGAAATATGCGAACGCTACGGCGGCGGCGGCCACGCCGTTGTCGGCGCCATCTCGCTCCCCCGCGACGCCGTCGAAGAAGGCCGCAAATACATGGCCGAGATCGTCGAAGAGATCAGCTTCCCTGATTAGTTAGGTAATGAGAACTCTTTGGGCGGCTTGCCGCTTCGCAGTGCGGAAAGGCTTTGCCTTTCCGGCGGCTCGCCATAAGAACATTTGGCGGCTCTGCCGCCGTTTGATGAATGAGTGAGGTCAGCGGGAAAAGAGAACCACCTCCCGGCTAAAGCCGTAGAGGCCGTCTGAAAAGTTGGATCATATCTGTGTATTTCAGTTTTAGGTCTGTGTATTCTGTGGTATTTCCTTATGTTTGCAGGACATAAACCACAGAACTCACAGAATAAAGACACAGAAAATGACTTTTCAGACATCCTCAGCTTTGTGCGCGCAAACGCGTCGGCTTTCCATGTTGAGGAGCCGTCCGCCCGCTTCACGAGCAGGCGGCTCTGACCGGCATCAACAGCTTCATACTCAAGACTCAGGACTCAAGACTCAGGACTCAAGACTCCAGACTCTACTTCGTGAACACATAGGTCGTAGTCATGGCGCCGCGAGGAGATTGGTTCTCGCGTTTGACGATGAGGGTTTTGCCGTCGGCTGAGAGGTTCCATTCCTCGGTCGTGGTCATGGTGTTATCGCCCATCGGGCCGCTTATCGTCCGCGACTGGCTAAGGCTTAGCTTTGCGCCGTCCTGTTTT
This sequence comes from Acidobacteriota bacterium, assembly GCA_019639175.1. GTDB lineage: Bacteria > Acidobacteriota > Blastocatellia > Pyrinomonadales > Pyrinomonadaceae > OLB17. The sequence continues at coordinate 290,919 of JAHBSK010000003.1, forward strand.
GCCTTTAGCTTTAGGGGCATCGCTCCCATCGGCGTATCCTGTTGGACCGTGGTTTCTTTGCCGTCCAGCGTGTAGGTATAGGACGTGTCGCCGCCGATAAAACCACCGCCCAGGCCGGTCGGTCTCCCGCCGCCCGCACCCATTCTTCCGCCGCTGCCGGGACGTGCGGTTGTCCCTTCGGACGGAGTGCCGCGTTTTGTCTGCGTTTCGACCGACAGTTTGCCGTCCTTTTGCGTAACGGTCATCGTTATCGACTCGATGCCGGCGCTCGCTCGGCCAAGATCGGATCTTTCCTTATCGAGCGTCCATTTTCCCGAAAAATCAGCTTTTCCCTGTGCCGCCGCGATGCCGCATACGGCAAAAACGAACATTGCCAGAACAATGATCCTTGTCATTGTGTAAACCTCCAAAAAATAAATATCAGAACAGGCATTTAGACGCCTTTCGCCGTTAAAAAGTTTGGCGTTAAATAGCTTTATTTTCGCCGCCTTCGCCGATTTCTGGAAAACCCCGCCAATTCGTTCTATCTCATCACGAAACAAAGAGTTAAACACGAACACAACAGGCCGGAAAAACAGCGCCTGTAAGGGAAGAATTTGAGAAGAAGGCAATGAGTCTAAATCCGATCCACGAAAATCTCAACACATCCTTTGTAGATCTTGACGCACTGGTGCGATATCTGCGGTCAATGCAGTTCGTCGGACGTGTCAGTATCGAGCTTTGCGCCTATGAGGCAGAGATAATCTTTACTCCGCTGAACACGCTGCAGGCGCTGGAACGCGACCTGCACAGCGGAGCCGTGACCAAGGGCAAAGAGGCGTTTCAACGCATATTGGAGCGAGTTCGCAGCTCTCATGGCCGCATTGGGGTCTATCGGAGCGCGGAGCGAACCGGCTGGCCCGTTCGACGCGAGGCGTTCGTTGAAAGCAGCATCGCGGCCGAGGCCGAAAGAATTGCCCGCTCGCCGGGAGATTCGCCCGCTTATCACCTGATCGCCGCAAAAGAAGCAAGACAAAAGGAAACCATCAGCATTGCCGACTCCGAGCATCTGCTTTCAGAGATACTGACGACGATGAACGTTTCGCTGGCAAAGGCGAACCTGAATTTCGCCGCTGCGTTTCACAACGCCTGCTTACAGCTCGAACGTGCATATCCGTTTTTGACGGATCGGGAAGAACCGGTCGTTTTTCACGGCGAATCGGCTTCGGTAAGGGTCAACGCCGATCCGGCAGAGTTTGCCGAGGCAGTCTGCAAAGCGATAGGAAAGGTTTTCAATCGACTGGCAGAAAGGCCGAGCCTGGCAAAGGTCCACGTCTATACAAAACACCGGATACTTTATCTTATAAAAACACGGCGGCGGCAATATGAACGCCACGGCATCTATCTGCCGCTAAAACGAGCGGTCGAATAATGCTGACGTTATCGCTTTAGGCGGTCAGCGAATTTTTGGCGAAACTTTGCCACCTTTGGCGCAACGACCGCTGCACAATACGGCTGGCCCGGATTGTTAAGGAAATATTCCTGATGATAATCCTCGGCCGGCCAAAATTTTTCAAACGGCGTTATTTCCGTCACCAACGGATCGTCATATATGCCCACCTCGCTGACCTCACGAAAAACCTCTTCAGCAACACGCTTTTGTTCGTCATCGTGATAAAAAATGGCCGAGCGGTATTGTGTCCCAATGTCGTTGCCCTGCCGGTTCAGCGTCGTCGGGTCGTGAACCGAAAAGAAAACGCGCAGAACGTCGGCAAAGCTGATCGCGTCAGGGTCGAACCTTATCTGCGCAACTTCGGCATGGCCGGTCGTTCCGTCGCACACCTCGCGATACGTCGGGGCTTCCTTATGTCCGCCGCTGTAGCCTGAGACAACATCCTCAACGCCTTTCAGATCGTCAAAAACCGCCTCAACACACCAAAAACATCCCGCGCCCAGCGTCGCCGTTTCCAAGTTTGCCATAGCATCAATTTTACCAGACCGGTGTTCTATATTCACGTGCGACGCGATGGCTCTATGGGACGAATAGGACGGATAAGACAAATAGACTTCTAGTCAGAAGGTCAACACATCTGATCTATAATTCCTGCCCATCGAAAGATGTTGCGGCCTTGTGGCCGTGGTCCGGCATATTGCCGGTTTCGCCGGAGCGGATCATCAGAAGTGTTTTCATGCCGGCATCGGCGGCGGCGTCAAGCTCTTCCGGAACATCTGAGACGAACATTATTTCCGAGGCATCAAGCGCAAGTTCTTCGGCTATTTTGCGGTAGCTTTCGCTTTCGCGTTTGTGGCCGGTGTTGGTGTCAAAATAGCGGTCGATATAGCGTGTCAGGTCGCCCTGATCGGAATATTTGAATATCATCTGCTGGGCAAGCACGCTGCCGGAAGAATAAATGGCGACGGTTCTTTTCTCTTCCTTCCATTTTTTTAAAGCGTCCGCCACATCAGGATATACGGTGGAAACGAGATCTCCTGATGCGTAACCGGCCTGCCAGATCATCCCCTGAATTGCCTTGAGCGGAGTCGATTTTCGGTCATTGTCTATCAGAAATACCAGATAATCAGAAACGGAATTGGCGGCGTCAGGCTTAAATTCGCCCGTGTATTCGCTGTCGGCCTCGCGTTCTTTTTCAAGCTGGGCTATCTCAAATTTCAGGTCATTCAAGTTCTGCTGCACAAACCCCGCCATGCGTGCGCGCGCGTAAGGAAATAGTGTGTTGTGAACGAAATCTATCGGCGTTGTCGTGCCTTCGATGTCGAGGAGTATAGCCTTTACCATAATAATTTAGACGCAGAGGACACAGAGAAAGAACAGACAGAAACATTGCCGATAGGGAATGGGCTTGAAGGAGTGTATTAAACCTGAATTACGCATTAGAAACGCCCCGACGAAAGCCTGAACCGATCTAACAGTTAATAGTCATGCAGTTTACAGTTATTAGTTTTTTCTTCAACTGACAACTCAAAACTGACTCACTATTAACTGTTAGAAACCAAAATAGATCCGCCTGATCTGCTGCATTTTGGGCTTAGGGCTAATGCGGAATCTAGGTTAAACCTCTGTGCCCTCTGTGGCAAGATCACACTTAGATCACGCTGCTGAGGAGATATAGGAAACACCGAAACACAACGGCTGAAAGCCCGCATCGACACCAGAATTTGTATAATGCGGCGTCCATCCCGACACATCCTGAAAGAGCCTGATGGCCCTGACCGTTTTGTCACCGCAAAGGTTGAACCAGTGCTTTGTGCCTTTTGGAACGCGGATCAGATCGCCCGAACGCATCTCAACGGAAACGACATCGCCGCCTTCCGGTGCGATGTGGAACAGGCCGTGGCCTTTTACGATAAAGCGGACCTCGTCCTCATCGTGCCAGTGTTCCTTGTTGAATTTGTCGAGCATCACGTCAAGGCCCGGCGTTTCCGGCGTTATGTTTATAACATCCGCCGTAACATAACCGCCCTTTGCCTTTAACTCCTCGATCTCAGCCGAATAGAAATCAAGTATCTCTTCGTCAGAAGCATCCTCGCCTATCTGGCTGATGTTGTCCCACCGCTCATAATCTATCCCGATACCGCCCAGATATGCAGCTATCTCCGCCGGATCGGTAAACCTCAGACCCCTGTTTGGTACATCTACTATTGCCATACGGATATAATAACGTTTCCGAGGTTATATTTTGAAGTGGAAAGAAGAAAAAGATCAATCACTATGCCTTATCACCCCGATCAGATCAGAGTGTTATTGATTCAGCGAACTTATGTTAATATTCCTTTCGTGCACCCGTAGCTCAGTGGATAGAGCTCTTGATTCGCATTCAGAAGGTCGCGGGTTCGAGTCCCGCCGGGTGCATAAAACAATAGTGCAGATATCCTTGACTAAATTACAGAAATTCTGTAGTTTAAAGGTGCGAATCAAGGCTCATTCGCTCGAGTTTGCGGGTTTGAATGTGACCTTCTGATAAGATCGGCGGCTGTAAAAGCCGCCTTTTCTTTTAACCTACACAAATGGCCGGGCATTATTTTATCTGCCTTCCGAGAACCTCAAACAAAAACTCGAATATCTCAATATGCCTCCGAGCGTCGGCGACGGTTTCGCCCCAGGTGTAGAGGCCGTGGCGGCGGAGATAGACGCCGTGGATGCCTTTGTTCTCAAGCAGAACATTTTCGATGACGTGCGACAGAGCGATGTAGTCTTGCGAATTATCTACTATCGGAACGACCTCTTTGTGTTCGTGGGTCGTGATGCCGGACAGGCCTTTCAGCATCTCGTAGCCTTCGATCTCAATGGCTCCCTGTTCATAGAAATGATCTGAAAGAATGGTTCCCCAGACCGAATGCGTATGCAGTATCGACCGCGCCTTCGGCAAATGCCGGTAGATGCAAAGGTGTATGAGCGTTTCCGCCGACGGCTTGCCAAAACCCTGCAATATCTCGGCGTCGTCGTCCAGTTCCAGAAAGTTCGTCTCGTCCAGGTCGCCCTTGTTCATGCCGCTGGCGGTCACACATATTCGCAGCGGCTTGCGCGCCAGCAGCATGCTGAAATTGCCGCTGGTTCCCAAAACCCAGCCGCGACGGTAAAATTCCCGGCCGGCAAGCGCCAGCTCTTCGGGCGGACTCGGAACTCCGGTTTTTTCAGCCATTACTTTATTTTAATCCTCATCATCTCTCAGCTTTTCAAGTACCGAGAGGTCTTCCAGTGTGGTTACGTCGCCCGCTACGTCGGCTCCGGCGGCGACCTCGCGCAAGAGGCGGCGCATTATCTTGCCCGAACGCGTTTTCGGCAGAGCGTCGGTAAAGCGGATGTCGTCGGGTTTTGCCAATGCCCCGATCTCCTTCGCAACGTGGGCGCGAAGCTCATTCTTTAATGCCTCATCGCCTTTGCGTCCGCCCTCAAGCGTGACAAAAACCGATATGGCCTGGCCTTTCACCTCGTCGGGACGGCCGACAGCGGCGGCTTCGGCGACAGCTTCGTGCGAAACAAGCGCCGATTCCACCTCGGCCGTGCCGAGGCGGTGTCCGCTGACATTTATCACGTCATCGACGCGGCCCATTATCCAATAATAACCGCGTTCGTCGCGCCTTGCTCCGTCACCCGCAAAATAGCGGTTCGGTATCTCGGACCAATAGGTCTTTTTGTATCTTTCGTCATCGCCGTAAACCGTTCTGAGCATTGACGGCCACGGATGTTTCGCCACCAGATAACCGCCCTCGTTATCGCCTGCCGGTTCACCGCTTTTTGACACGATGTCGAGCAAAATGCCGGGCAGCGGACGCGTCGCCGTGCCGGGAACGGTTGGCGTCGCGCCGGGCAGCGGCGAGATCATTATCGCTCCGGTCTCGGTCTGCCACCACGTATCGACTATCGGGCATTTGCCCTTGCCGATCACGTGGTGATACCACATCCACGCTTCGGGGTTTATCGGCTCGCCGACGGTGCCGAGCAGGCGCAGGCTTGAGATGTCATGTTTCAGAACGTGGCTCTCGCCCCAGCGGATGAATACGCGTATCGCCGTCGGCGCCGTGTAGAGAATATTGACCCTGTGCCGTTCAATGATGTCCCAAAAACGGTCGTAATCAGGATAGTTCGGCGCCCCTTCATACATCAGCACCGTCGCGCCGTTTGCAAGCGGGCCGTAAACCACATAACTGTGTCCCGTCACCCAGCCTATGTCCGCCGTACACCAGTAAATGTCCTCATCACGAAGGTCAAAGACCATCTTGGTCGTGTACGCCGTCTGTGTCAGATAGCCGCCGGTCGTGTGCAAAATGCCCTTCGGTTTTCCGGTCGTGCCGGACGTGTAAAGAATGTAGAGCGGATGTTCCGAATCAAGCTCTTCCGCCGGACATTCCGTTTCAGCGGCCGCCATCAGTTCGTGCCACCAGTGGTCGCGGCCCGATGACATATTTATCTTTGTCCCGGTGCGTTTGAACACGATGACGGCTTCCACGTTCGGACAATTAGGCAGGGCGTTGTCTATCGTGTTCTTTAACGTGACCTCGGCCCCGCGGCGATAGCCGCCGTCCGCCGTCACGATCAGCTTTACCTTGCCGTCATTCACGCGGTCGGCAATGGCATCCGCCGAAAATCCGCCAAAGATGACCGTATGCGTTGCCCCGATGCGCGCACAGGCCAGCATCGCTATCGCAAGTTCCGGCACCATCGGCATATACAGAGCCACGCGGTCGCCTTTTTTGACGTTCTGCCCTTTCAGGACGTTGGCAAATTTGCAGACCTCGGCATAAAGCTGCTGATATGTAAGGGTGCGCTGTTCGCCCGGCTCGCCTTCCCAGATGATCGCGGCCTTGTTCCTTCGCCACGTTGTCAGATGCCTGTCCAGGCAGTTGTATGAAACGTTCAGCGTGCCGCCGACAAACCATTTGGCAAAAGGTTCGTTCCATTCCAGAACGGTATCCCATTTTTTGAACCAATCCAGGCTCTCTGCCTGTTTTGCCCAAAAGCCTTCGGGGTCGGCCTCGGCTTCTGCATAGAGCTTTTCATATTCCTCAAAGCTTTTGATATGGGCGTTTGCGGAAAATTCCTGTGACGGCGGAAAGACACGCGTCTCGTTCAAAACTGATTCGATGGCTATAGGGTCTGACATAATGAACCTAGTATAAATGATTCCCGCAAAAGGCGTAAAACCGGCAGCGTGAACGGAATACAATGTCCGTACTTTAAAAATAGTCCGACAAAAGTGTAAACTTGCTAGCTAATCAGGTGCTGTTGTCACCGAACTCCCGGCCTCGATCCGGTAAAAACAAAATGCCGCTGTTGGAAATGAAGAACATCGTCAAGGAATTCCCCGGTGTCCGGGCGCTTGACGGTGTCAGCTTTACGCTGGAGGCCGGAGAGTTTCACGCCCTTGTTGGCGAGAACGGCGCCGGCAAATCCACGCTGATGAAGGTCCTTTCCGGTGTTTATCCGGCGGGACAGTATTCCGGCGAAATATTGATAGACGGCAAAACAATGGAGTTTGCAGGCATCCGCGATTCTGAGAAAGCAGGTGTCGCCATAATTTTTCAGGAACTGTCGCTGGTAAAGGAACTCACCGTAGGCGAGAACATCTTTCTTGGCCGCGAACCCTCAACGCTCGGCGTCATCAACCATTCGGAGCTTTACCACCGGGCGGCAGATCTTCTCCGCGGCCTCAAACTGGACATCGACCCGCGCGTGCCTGTCGGCAGCCTCGGCATCGGGCGACAGCAGCTTGTCGAGATCGCAAAGGCCCTGTCACAAGACGCCAAGATACTTGTTCTGGATGAACCGACCGCAGCCCTGACCGACACCGAGGTCGAAACGCTTTACGGCATCCTCGAAGACCTAAGGTCACGCGGTGTCGGCATGATCTACATCTCGCACAAACTCGAAGAGGTCTTTCGGATGAGCGACCGCATTACGGTACTGAGAGACGGAAAAACAGTGGGAACACACCGTGCCGCCGAGCTTACAAAAGACGCTGTTATCGCAAAGATGGTCGGGCGCGAGGTCGGCGACATATTTCCCGCTTCTCATCACGAATTCGGCGAAACGGCCGCCGCGTTTCGCAATATCACCGCATATTCGCCCGACGTTCCCGGAAAGAAACTGGTCGATGATGTTTCATTTCACGTCCGCAAAGGCGAGGTGCTGGGCATCGCCGGTCTGATGGGAGCAGGCCGCACAGAGCTTTTGATGACGATCTTTGGTTCGTGGAAAGGAAAATGGTCGGGAACTATTGAGGCCGGAGGCAAACAGATAAAGCTGTCGTCGCCTTCGGATGCGATACGCCACGGCATAGGTTTTGTGACCGAAGACAGAAAGCGTTTTGGGCTGATGCTGGACCATACGATCATCGACAACATGACGCTCGCCGCCCTAAAACGGGTATCGGGACAGTTCCTGACCGACCGCTCACGCGAGGCTGCCGCCGCTTCTGTCCCGATGTCGTCGCTGCGTGTAAAAGCAGGTTCGCTGATGACGGTTGCCGGAACCCTTTCCGGCGGAAATCAGCAAAAGGTCGTTCTTGGTAAATGGCTGCTGACCGAACCAAAGGTCTTATTTCTCGACGAACCGACGCGCGGCATAGACGTTGGAGCAAAACAGGAGATCTATGCCGAGATCAACAAACTTGCACAGGACGGATTGGCTATAGTGCTGGTCTCTTCTGAACTGCCCGAAGTGCTCGGCCTGTCCGACCGCGTGCTTGTGCTTCACGAAGGCAAGGTCGCGGGCGAGTTCACACGCACCGAGGCAACACCCGAAAAACTGATGGCCGCCGCCACCGGACACCAATAACTGAACCGGTCAAACTGTGGTGGGCCGCATATATGTGATCGGGGTTTACCGGCCTTTCAAAAGACAAGGCGGTGCCGCTCCTGATCTCTGATGAACGCAATGTCTGAAAACAAATCATCTTCTTTGAACACATCCAATCTGCGTGCATACATCATGATCGCAGTGCTGGCGCTGATCTGGGCCTATTTTCACTGGGCAACGGATTCCATCTTCCTTACGCCGCGCAACCTCTCTAACCTGATGACGCAGATGTCTGTTACCGGCATACTCGCCGTCGGGATGCTGATGGTGATCGTTTCCGCCAACATCGATCTTTCGGTCGGTTCGGTGATGGGACTTGCCGGCGGTATAGCGGCGTATTCGCTTGCCTCTTGGGAATTCAGCGTTCCTGTTGCCGTTGTCATCGCCGTCATGGTCGCCATGGCCATCGGCACTTTTCAGGGCATTTTGACGGCGTATATGAACATTCCGGCGTTCATCGTCACGCTCGGCGGCCTGCTGGCGTGGCGCGGCGCGGTCAAATGGCAGCTCGGCGGCAATACGGTCCCGATAGCGGAGGATCACTACAAATTCATCGGCCAGGGCAATCTGCCGATGTCCTACGGTTGGGCGCTTGCCGCCCTGGCGATCATATTCGTCATTTTCATGGTTTACCGCTCCGTTCGGTCGGCACGCAGCTACGGCCTGGGCGATGTCAATTACACGGCCGCCGCGCTGAAGGCGATCATCCCCATCGCGGCCATTGTCGCGTTCATGCTGGTGATGAACTCTTATCAGGGCGTGCCGATACCTGTGCTTATATTCGTTTCCGTCGCTCTGTTCGGTGCGTTTTTGACGACCTCGACAACATTTGGCCGCTATCTTTACGCCATCGGCGGCAATGCCGAGGCAGCACGCCTTTCCGGCATCAATAACCGGCTCAACGTGGTAAAGGTCTTTGCCCTGCTCGGCGCTCTGACGGGCATCGCCGCCCTGATCTTCTCCGCCAGGGTCGGAGCAGCCTCTCCTGACGCCGGTGTGCTGAAAGAACTCGACGCCATCGCCGCATGCGTAATCGGCGGAGCGTCGCTGATGGGCGGCCGCGGAACCATCTTTGGCGCGTGCATAGGGGCGCTGATAATGGCGAGCCTCGACAACGGAATGTCACTCCTCAACGTCCGCGATTTCATGCAGGACATCATCAAGGGATCGATCCTCGTTGCCGCCGTCGGGCTGGATATGTTCGGAAGAAAACAGGGTTGAGAACAAAATAACCGGAGCGGTTACGATCATCCGCTCCGGCATAAATTGGTCTCACCAATTTCAATATGGCCGCAAACCCGCGCGGCCTTTGCTTTTATTTTAATCGACCCAATCTGCAATAAAAAGATTTGTGTCGCCCGGGTTTGCCGCGTTGCGGTTTGACGCAAAGACGAGCTTTTTGCCGTCGGGCGAGAACATCGGGAAACCGTCGAACGTTTCGTTGAACGTTATCCGCTCAAGTCCCGTGCCGTCAACGTTGACGACGACCAGATCAAAATTGGGCTGTCGCCGCTGGCCCGGCGTTTTCACGTCAAAATGGTCGGTCGAGAATATTATGCCTTTTCCGTCCGGCGTGAAGAACGGGGCAAAGCTGGCGGCGTTCAGGTCAGTGACCTGACGCTTGTTGCTGCCGTCCGCGTTCATCACCCATATCTCAAAAACGGCAGGCTCGATCATATCCTTTGCCAAAAGCTCTTTGTAACGGGCGATCTCGGCTTCGGTCTTTGGATAAAAGGCTCGATAGACGATCTGCTTGCCGTCCGGTGAAAAGAACGCTCCGCCGTTGTAGCCGAGTTCATCGGTCAGGCGTTTCACGTTCTTGCCGTTGATGTCCATCGTGTAGATATCAAGGTCGCCGTCGCGCGTCGATGTAAAGACGATGGTTTTGCCGTCGGGCGAAAGGGTCGCTTCGGCATCATAGGCATTGTTCTTTGTCAGGGCCTTTATCTTTGTGCCGTCGGCATTTGCGGTATAGATCTCGTATGTCGGATAGACAGGCCAAACGTAACCCTGCGAACGGTCGGGCGGCGTCGGGCATTCATCGCTCGCCCCGTGGGTCGATGAATACACGATCTTTTTGTCGCCGCGCAGAAAATATCCGCATGTGACGCGGCCCTTGCCGTTGGAAACCTGCCTGATGTCCGATCCGTCAATGTTCATCGTGTACATTCGGTCGCATCCGCTGCCGTCACGTTTTGACTGAAAGATCAGTTTTTTGCCGTCAAAGGAAAAATATGCTTCGGCGTTCTCTCCGCCAAAGGTCAGTTGTTTGATGTTCCTGAGCCGTCTTTCGCCCTCGACCGCCAACGAGTCAGCCTGCTGGGCAAAGGCGTTAAAGGCAAACACCGTCAAAATGATGAAAAACCCAAGTTTTGATCTTAGCTGCATTTTTATGAGTTCCTTGAAAAAAAATAAACCTGTCAGAATACGACAAGTTTACCGAATAAGTTTGCTAAATGAAAATGGCTTTCAATAATAAATGAAAATAACTTTCAACAATTTTTCTAATCTGTGGCTGTTCTATCTGAGATATTGCCACTAAGACGCGAGGACGCTAAGTTACGCAAAGTTTTTCTTAGCGATCCTTTGCGCCTTTGCGGCTGTTCTGTTTCTGCGATTACCGCATTTACTTTCCGCGATCATTTGCGATAGGTTTCGATCCCGCCTTTTGATTCGAGGCCCAGTTTTCCGGCTGCGTGGGCGTGGTCGAGGTGGGCTATCGCCTCAGAGACCGCCAAAAAGCGGTGAACACCGTGATCGAACGAATCGGCAAAGAGCCTTGCTGCCAGTTCAAATGCGTTTATGCCGTCCTTCGGTACCAGCGAGATCACCTTTCGCTGCCGTTCATCTATCGAGCGGACGTAGCGGTTGAATATCTCCTCAAAATCCGTGACCGGTTCACCGTGGCCGCCGTGGATCATCGTCGGGGCGGTCGCCCGGAGCTTTGCAAGGCTGACGAGAAATTCCGCAATAGAAGCAAAACGCCTTTCGGGATCTATCGGGTCGGGAGCGAGCATCGGGTTCGGCGTTATTCGCTTTAGAACACAATCTCCGCAATACAATGTGCGGTTTGACTCGCGGATGAACGAACACGAACCAGGTGTGTGGCCCGGCGTGTGCAGAACGCGGAGCGAACCGCTCTCAAATTCGAGTTCCATATCGTCCGCAAGGCTGTTCAGGTCACTTTCTTCGAGGGCGTCGGTCAAGAGGCTCACTTCTTCATAAAGCGAATGCATCTCGGCAACGACACCTTCAGGAACGCCCGCTTTTAGTAAAAATCCGCGCTGTTGCTCCTGTGCCAGACGCCCGAAAAGATGTCCGGTTTCCCAATCATGCACATATATCTCAGCGTTCTTTGCGGCGTCGCGGACAGTTTTTGCAAGGCCGCAGTGATCTTCGTGAGCGTGGGTCAAAACTATCCGGCGTATGTCCGCAAAACTGACACCCTGAGCCGCCAGTCCGCTCCGCAGGGCCTCGACAGCCTCAGGCGTTTTGGGGCCGACGTCGATAAGCGTGAGCGGATCTTCGCGGACGAGATACACATTCACATCGCCTACATAGAACGGCGTCGGGACAGTAATGGGAACAATATGCATTGATTGCGATTTTCGTTTTTCGGCGGTGCGTTTGTCAAAAGCCGCCCGTTCAGGACGCCGCCGCCCGGACATTTCCGTCAATCGCCTTTGGGGTCCGAGCCGGCAAAAGATATGGCCGGGACGTTTTTCCAGAATGTTCGGCAAACCGAAAATACGTTTGCGAAGGCTTTCGCGCCAAAAGAAAATTTAATAGTGAATTAACAATTTTGCTTGCCTTAAATGCGATTTTGCGATACAAACATCAAAGCATATCTTGCCGTTTTTGTTTACCGCCGATCTTACTGATCGGCGTTCGCGACCAGGGGATGAATGAGAGAGCATAGGTATTTCCTATTAGTATCACGCCATTTTTTACCTCGGCGAACAGCAAAAAGGCTCACGCATTTTAGAGGAGAATTAACTTGATGAGAGGAGTTTCTTTACGATCTTCCGGCTGGCTTGCGAAGATCGCCGCCCTATCGCTTTTTGTCCTGCTTGGAGCGGTTTCAGCTTTTTCGCAGGCCCAGGCCGCAACAGCCGACCTGACCGGTTCCGTCATTGATCCCGGCGGATCGGTCGTTCCGGGAGCCACCATTTCGGCACGCAACATAAGTACCGGCATCTCGCGAACCGTCACTTCAGGAAGCGACGGCAGTTATCGCTTCATTGCCCTGCCGCCAGGCGAATATGAGATCTCGGCCGATGCCGCGACCTTCAAAAAGGTTGTTATCTCACCGGTTCGGCTGACAGTTGGTCAGGTCGCAGAACTCCGTATAAATATGGAGATCGGCGCACAGGACGCAATTGTGACCGTCACCGGAGATTCGATAGAACTGATAGAGACGACCAAGACCAACGTCTCGACAACGATAGATCAGGCACGAATAGAGAATCTTCCGATCAATGAAAGAAGCGCGACGGGATTTGCCCTGACCATTTCTACGGTTGGCCGTGATAATGGCCGCCCGATCGGGCCTGCTCCGACATCCGGCCTCAACATCGGCGGACAGCGCGGACGCTCAACACTGGTTCAGGTTGACGGTGCCGATTTTACGGACAATTCGATCAACGCCGCCCGCTCGACCGTTTCGCAGGAAGCGGTGCAGGAATATCAGGTGGCGACAAACTCTTACGCACCGGAATTTGGCCGTGCCACCGGCGGCATCGTCAACGTTGTCACCAAACGCGGAACAAATGAGTTTCACGGCAATGTTTTCGGATTTCTCCGTGACAAGAGCATACAGGCACGCAATGCCTTTGCCCCCATTGCCAATCCCGATTTTCGCCGCACACAGTGGGGAGCCACGTTTGGAGGCCCGATCGTAAAGGACAAGACGTTCTTCTTTGCGTCATACGAACGCCGTCAGCGTGACGAATCAGGTTTTTTCACAAGCGATCCGGCAGCCGGCCTCGGTTCATCGGTAACGCTCGGCGCTCCGATACTGCCGTTCACACAGACCTTTGGCGGTTTAACGACCGCACAGGCCGCTTTTGCAAACACTCTTATTTCCTCGGGAAATCCGACGTTCATAAATGCAGCGGTACAATATCTCTATCTGGCATCGAGCGGGACCTACACTGCTCTGACCGGGACAAATCCGCTGATCAGTGCCGGCGGAGCGATCCCGGCCGGAACTCAGGTCGGCCCTCGGTTCTTTATCAGCGGAGCACCCGTTCCCGCCGGAACGGTCGGCTCAAGCGGATTGCCTATCGCCTTTCGTCCGCTGAACGATCTGCAGCGTGTCTTTCCTGTTACTGAAAGGACAAATTTCTTCTCGATACGCGGCGACCACAGCATCAATACGAACAACCAGTTGACGCTGCGTTTTGGCTACAATCCGGGAACGATCACCGGCATTCAGGTCGAATCGCAGAACCAGTCGCTCGGACAGAACGATTTTTCGCGTACCGGCATTCAGGAACTCAAGGACTACTCGTTCTCGGCCGGCCTTAACTCCGCCATTGGCACGAGCATGGCAAATGAGTTCCGCTTCTCGTTCGGACAGCGCGACACGACATTCAGATCGCAGAACGGCGAGGCAGTGGCATTTAACATTTCCGGCACGGCATTTATCGGACGCGAACTCTTTTCGCCGGTTGACCGCACGGAACGCCGTTTTCAATTCGCTGATAACTTCAACTGGGTCGTCGGCAATCACACATTCAAATTTGGCGGCGATATAAACTTTATTAACATTCCTGCTGCTGTATTTGAACTGAACTTTGCCGGACTGTTCAATTTCGGCCCGTTTGCGGCAGGAAATCTTAATGCGGCATTCGGCCAGCTTGGGGCACCCGATCTTACGCCGGTTCAGGCTTACGGACTGGGAATGCCTTCGACATATATCCAGGGCTTTGGCGATCCGGTCAGCTCCTTCGGCAACAAGCCGGTCGCATTTTTTGCACAGGACACATGGAAGCTGCATCCGCGTCTGACCATAAATTACGGCGTCCGTTATGACGTCGAGTTTACTGAAACGATCTCTCCTGTCGCTTTCAGCGATCCGCTTTCAGGCATCAGCCTGTCGGCTTCTGACCTGTTGGCAGCTCAGGATGCCATTGGCGTTCAGCAGGGCTTTCCGCGTGACACCAATAACTGGGCGCCGCGTTTCGGCTTTGCCTGGGACATAGGCGGCGACAGCAAGACGGTCGTTCGCGGCGCGGTCGGCCTTTTCTACGACCACCCGCTTCTGGCCGTTGCTTTCAACTCTGACATCGCGGACGCAGCCCAGCAGCAGCAGGCAGTTTTGACGGCAGGCAGCCCGGCATCAACCGCTTTGCTAAATGCTGCCCAGGTATTTCAGGGTACGGTTTGCGTTCCCGGCGCTCCGCAGACACCGGTCTGTGCGGCACAAGGCCCGACAGTGATGACGCCTGGTGTCGCTCCTTCGGCAAACTATCAGTTCGGCCGTCAGCGTTTTGACGATCAGACGTTCCCCGGTTTCGGTGCGGTGCTTCCGTTCACCTTGCCTGTTTCAAAGGATTTTGAATATGCCTATGCGACGCAGGCTAACCTGACCATCGAACGTCAATTAACCAAAGATATGTCGCTTTCGGTAGGTTATATCTACGTCGGTGCCAGACATCTGCCGCACCCGACCGATCTGAACACCCCTGACACGGCGGCTCAGATAGAGAACTATCGCAGATGCTTTGGTGCTCTTCCGACCAACATTCAGGCTGTTTCGACGGTCAGCCCGACGGCGTGTACCGCTCCGGGAACGTGGGTGAACGTCATCCCCGGAATGATCGCTTTGAACACCACAACGGGTGAAGGCGTGATCGCTCCGGCTATTGCAAACTTCTTCCGCCCGAATGCTCCTAACTACTTCCTAGCAAGTGCATTGTCCGGCGGAGCGGTATCAAAAGCAGTTTTGGACGGAGCTTTGGCTGCATCCAATACTCTTCGCGCACCGGGAACACTGACGCCGTTCGGTGCTGTCAATGCCCAGATCTCCGACGGCAACTCCAGCTATAACGCGATGAACGTTGAGCTGAAACGCCGCTTTGCGAACAACTTCATGTTCCAGTCGTCATACACTTGGTCACATTCGATAGACGACTCGTCCGATCTGCAAACGCTGCTGATCGCTCAGGACGTGAATCGTTTTAACCTCGAAAAGGCCAATTCACTTTTCGACCAGCGGCATCGCTTCGTATTTAGCGGAGTGCTTTCATCGCCGCTCAACTGGAGAGGTTCCGATTCCGGCTGGAAGCGTGTCTTTGCCGATTTCACGCTGGCACCGATCGTCGAGCTTTCATCCGGCAGGCCGTTCAACATAATCACTAACACTGATACGAACAACGACCAGGCATCACAGACTGACCGTCCGAGCGTCAACTCTGACGGATCGCTCTGTGTTCCCGGCCGGACAGGCTGTTCGACGCCCCTGATAACCGACGGACGTTTCTCCATCGGAAACTTGGGACGCAACCGCGGCCTCACCCACGGGTTCGCTTCGTTCGATCTTCGTCTGGCACGTGCCTTCCATTTCGGCGAACGGTTCAGGATTGATGTGATCGCCGAAGGCTTTAACCTGTTCAACAGGTTCAATGAAGGATCGGCATCACCTTTCATTGAGGACGTGAATGCTGTCGGCCAGACACCGGGCGGCGGCAAGTATTACAGCCGCTCAACGGCCGCGTACGATTCACGCCAATTCCAGTTCGGCTTTAAGTTCAGCTTCTAAGCCTGATCGATTCCTAATAAATACAGGGCAGTCTGAAAAAGGCGGCCCTGTTTTTTTATGCTATTTGGTCTCGGCCGTCATTAAAAACTCAGTTAAATGGCAGATCTGCTGCCTCGTCCTGCGGAAAAGATACTTCTTAAAAAAAGCAACCGGCAATGGTCAGTTGGTTATATCAAGTCTGCGGAGCAGACCCTTTATTTGCGAAGGACTTTTTACATACTCTCCTTTTGTCATATTCTCTTCGGTGTCCGGAGTTTACCTTTCTGCGGCCACAGACAAAACTTTTCGCGCAAATTTGCCCCGAAATGATGTAAAATCATCCGAAACCCATTTAACGTACCCAAACAACACTCAATATGTCTTCCATACATTTCACCAAGTTTCACGGCTTTGAAAACGACTATATCGTTATAGAAAGATCCGCAATACCGGCTGATACCGACCTGTCGGAGTTGGCAAAGGCCATCTGTCACCGACACACCGGCGCCGGAGCAGACGGCATTGCGGTCATCGAGAAAAAAGATGGCGTGGACGCTGATTATTTCTGCGAGATCGTCAATCCTGACGGCAGCTACGCAGGTTTTTCCGGCAACGGCACTCGGTGCGCGGTCGCATATATCTACAAGAACGGCTGGAATGGTAACGAGCTTAGGCTGGAAACCCGCAGCGGCATCAAGGATTTTACCCTGATCGAAAACGGCGGTAACGGCTGTTACTGGTTTGAGGCCGCGATCGGAAAACCGCTATTTTCCGGCAGCGAGGTCCCGATTGCTACGGACGAACCGACGGACACGGTGATCGACCTTCCGGTCAGGCTGGATGACGGCGTTTTTCTGATGTCAGGCGTCAATGTGGGCAATCCCGTAGCGGTCGCGTTTGTCGGCGATTTTGATTTTGACTGGCGCAAATACGGCCGCGAGCTGGAAGTTCATCCTTTATTTCCCGAAAAGGCGAACATCGTTTTCATCAGGGTGATCGACCGCGAAAATATTGAGATACGCATCTGGGAACGCGCCGCAGGCGAAACAGCAGCGTCGGGAACGTGCGCAAGCGGCTCCGCCGTGCTGAGCGCCCTGACCGGACGAACCGAGCGCACCGTTTCGGTCATCAGTCCCGGCGGAACGACCGAGATCCATTGGCGCGACGATGACGAGATACTGCTTACGGGCCGTGCCGACCTTTCCTATTCAGGCGTATGGCCGCTGTCAGCAAAGTGACCTCATTACCGAACCGGCGTCATCGAAAAATATGCGACTGCCGCGTCGTGGTCAGAGAACCTTTCGGGACGGTTCGTGTCGTTGCGATACGAATCGGGGTGATCCGCGTTGACGCGGGCGTAACCGAACCCGCTTATATGGTCACGCAGCGTCACTGAGATAAGAAAATGGTCAATGACCTGAGCATTGCCGTCATACGTATATGAATACCGCTGTGACGCATCTATCACATCGACTAGGTTTATCAGGTCGGGTTCGACGATGTCCGGCGAAAAATTAAAGACGGCATCTTTTGCGGCTGGTTTGCCGGTGATGATGCCGAGCAGATCCAGCACGCCGTCATTGAACTGATACGCGTTCATGTCGCCCAAAACGATGATCCGTTCTTTCGGGTCGGCCTTTTGCCTTTCCTGCACGATCTTTGCCAGATATTCGGCCTGCAGCCGCTTTTTCATCCGAACATTGTCCCGCTGATTGGGGTCGTTATAACCGAGAAATGATTTCAGGTGATTGGCAAACACGGTCAGGCCAAAATCGCCTCCGGTATTTCTGGTCACAACGCGGATCATCAGCGGCGGACGGTCGTTAAGATGAACGCTCTCGCCCGTTCTCGGATGTTTGTATTTCTCGTCCTTGCCGAATTGTTTTACCTCAACGACCCTGAGTTTTGCGGTCTTTACAAGAAAACCGTTGTCGATGCCGCGTCCGTCATTTCCGTCCTCAAGGAACGCCTCATACTGCGGATCGGGCTTGCCGGAACTCACCGCATCGCGGTTTATCGCTTCTGCCAGCCGCTTCAATCCGGCGAGGTTCTCCGCCTCGGCAACACCGATGACATCGGGCAGCGTCAGCACGTCTCTGAAAGCAAGCGAGATCTTTTTCAGGCGTCCTGCAAATGCCTCTTTGGTGACGACAGGCTCTTTTATTTTCGGGTCGTCATGGTCGTCAAAAAAGTTCTCAAGATTTATGCTTGCGACCGAGATCTGCCCGGCTTTCGGCTCCGGCATCGGAACCGGTTTTATTGTCGATGACTGTTTGTGTTTGCTGTCGGCATCCACCAAAAGGGTAAAATTTCTGAACGCATAATGCATGACGCCGGTCAGGTCGGCGATCTCGGTGTTTGCCGCCGCTTCTATCGCCGTGCCGCCGATCTGGCCCAGGCTTTCGACGCGAATTTTTTGCGGATTTCCGTCAAATATCGGCAGGTTCGGGAAATTCTTTTGGAGTGCCTCTTTTTCGGTATCCTTCAAAAAAACAATGTCAAAAATATCAAGCCCAGGCTCGCGAAACGGCCTCGGAATGCCCTTCAGCACGCCAAAAAAAACGCCGTTCGATGCTGACCGCGACGTGGCGATGTCAACGCGGCCGCCTGTCGGGGCAACGACCGTCATCGCCGCAACATAGACACGCATTCCCTCATACCGTTCAAGCTGGTCTATCTTGTTCGATTCAAAATGGCCCGGCGTAAGTTCCACCGGTTTTGGCAGCGGATTTCCGCCAGAGATCACTTTGACGCTGTCGCGTCCGGCCTGCATCGAGATCTCGGTCAGCGGCAGCGTGTTCGGTTCGTTCCGCGGGCGATATTCCTCGACCGTTCCGGTAACGGAAACCAGATTGCCGATGGCAGCTTCTTTCGGCGGCGCGGTGCGTGTAAAAACAAAAACGCCCTCAGACGTAAGCGGATCGTCGTCCGTCCGATCATCGGGTGTCTGGATAAAAAATCCGGTGCGGTGCAGTGCGGTGACAACGCCCTGAGCGCGAACCCGTTCACCCATGACGGACGACATATTGCTGCTGCCCTGAATGGCGGAGATCGCCATCTCACGCTGCGCCGCGACGGCGAGGGCCGCTCCGACACAAACGACGGCCATAAGCGCGGCCCTGACGGCCATGTCACATATCTTTTTTGATCTCATTTATTCTCTGTCCCGACGGCGTTCCATCAATTCCTGTGTGTTCTTGCCTACGTTCGTAAAGAAATCGTAACCGGTGAGGAGTTCGACCTCCTTGACCGTGACCCTAAAGCTGCGCCACGGAGCATTCGAGGCTATCGGGCCAAAATTCGGCACGATTATCCCCAGCGCCCGCGTGCCTTTATTGATTCGGCGGAGGTCGTCATCGCCATTGGGAATGACCAGTATTACCTTCCACGTATATTCCGGAACGACGATGTTCCCGTTGGCAATGGTGCCAAGCTGGCCGTGAACGCCGGAATAGATGTATATCTCATTTCCGGCGGCGGCCAGAGTGCGGATATATGTTTCAAATTTTTCCCACGGCCCCTGATTGTTCGGGCCGTATTGCGGAACCATGTTCGTCATCAGGAACGTCGCGGAGTTGTCGGCAATGCTACGCGTCCTGTCGCCCGAAGGACACATATGCCCTCGGTCATAGCCCGAACCGGAATAATCCGAATCCTCAACGCGATACCAGCCCGCCGGCAGATCGGGATCGGGACGATAATCGTCCTGACGGCTTGCGGTGCCGATCCAACTGCTGTCCAGCCGCCACGCAACCCAGTTCGCCGTCGCCCGCGAGCGGTTGTACGAGAGCGAATACTGCGGCTTGTGCATCAGGTAATTATTTTCATTCGCAACATCAGGCGTGGCGTTGCTCGGGTTGCCGAGCAGCAGCGGATCGTCATTTGGCAGCGGCGCGTTTATGGTCAGCGTGACCGAAACGTTCATCGACCGCATCTGTGCGTCCGAAGCAGTGGCGTTTACCACTCTGTTTCCGCCCGAAGCTTCGGCGGGAATGGTTGCCAGATAGGAAAAGATGTTATCGCCCGGAGCTGCATCGCCGTTCGTGCCGTCGTCAAAGAACTGCTGTCCCGCCGATCCGCCGATGGTCGAAAGGTCGCCGATGACGGTTATTCCGGTGCTTGGCGGTTCTGTCGCGGGGATGACCGTTACGGTCAGCAGCGTCGTTCCGCCAGCCGAAACGGTCGTCGGATTTGCGTTCATCGCCGCAAAAAGCGTCTCGCCCGAACCGCTGCACGGAACCGGAGCGGATGAGGAGTTTCTCGGCGCCGACGGCACAAGCGTTTCAAAATCGGCGGAGTTATTGTCCGTGTCCTGACAGCCGCTTTCCTTTCTTGCCTTGCTGTTGTTATTGCCGGGAGCAGTCGCCGCCGTGCCTTCGACAAAGATATTCGTCGCCGTTCCCCAGCCGACAGAATCGATGATCGCGCCGATGTTCTGCGCTCCCTGCCGCAAGGCAAGGCCGCCGCCGTTCGCTCCCATTGAACACGCACATGCTGACGTGCTGTATATCCTGTCCGGCGTCACGCCGCCGTCATAAGAATTTGACGCAACTAAGTAAAACCCGCCCGGCGGAATAATGGTGCTTGTCGTCCATTCGGTAAGCGGCCCGACATCATTTGTCCCGGCAGCCGAACGATAGACGAGGCGAAAGCCGTTCAGGTCTATCGGCGCCGAACTTGTATTGTGTATCTCTACAAATTCATCATTGGCATCGTTGCCGCCTGCCTGAAACTGGCTGATGACAAGGTGCGGCGAAACAAGAGCGGCCGATCTGTCTTCACGTGCGGTCTGTGCAAACGAGACGCCATCGCTGAAGTAAAAGGCCGTGGCGGCAATAAAAAGGCAAAATACGCCCGCAATATATCTGTTCATCAATATATCCTTATTATGGTGTCCAGCAAGAAATAATCTTAACGAGGTAATTTTACATTTGTATCACATTTTGCGGGGTAAAGGAATGTTTTGGACGCCTTCTACGACAGAAGACGCCCTGCATCAAAATGCTTAAAAAGCAAAACTGCCGCCTTTTATTGAACAAATGGCGGCTATAATATCAGCGGCCCGGACGCGGATAAACGACCGGGCTGCGGTTGCCGTCCTTATCGACCGCTCTGACGCCAAAGAAATAATTGTCCTTTGAGATGTTTTTGACCGTAAATGTCGTGACATTTCCCGCCGGGATGAAATGCGTCCATTCAGGATGAGACGTGTCGCGATAGGCGATCTCGTATCCGGCAATGTCCTTGTCGGAGTTCGCGTCCCAGCGAAGCTCCGTATCATTGGTCAGGCGGCCTGTTACGATAACAACGTTCTTTGGCTTGCCCGGAGCGTTTGCCATGCTTGCCAGAGCTATCAGATTGACGCGCGTGCCGTTGGCGACGTATCCGAAATCTACATATTCCGGCGTGTCGCCGTAAAACTTGCCGTCCTCGGTGCGGACGTTCTGGTGCTGGTGTGTAAAATCCTCGTCCGGTTCGGAAAAGCGGACTGCCGCAAAACCGCGTTCGAGGAACGGAATGTGGTCGCCGCCGCGTCCGTAGCGGTCACGCCGATAGATCATCCACACCTTGAAATCCTTCAGGTAGCGGTCGCTCTGCTCCTTGATGTAACGGGCAAGCTGTCGCGAGGGCGAATCGTTCTCGCCGCCGACGCTGCGGCGGGTCGCTGCCTCGCGCTCGGTTTCGTCCGAAGGCACGCCTTCCGAAAAAACGCGGACGCGATTGCGGTGCGGCGAATCCTTTTGCGTTGTCACGCCGCCGAGGATGTCGTTGGTTATCATTCCTTCGATGTTCCAGCCTTTTTCCTTTGCCTGTTCGGCAAAATATGTCGCCCCGAGCAGACCCTGCTCTTCACCGGGAACGGCCATGAAAACGATGGTCGCATCATATCTCCGCTTTGACATCACGCGGGCAAGCTCAATGACCGCAGCCGTTCCCGAAGCATCGTCATTCGCGCCCGGCGCGTCGCATTCGGCATTGGTCGGCGATGTACACATCGAATCGTAATGCCCCGAAACGACGTAGATGCGGTCAGGATCGGTCGTGCCTTTCAGCGTCGCAACGACGTTGGTCAAAACGGTAGGTTCGGGAATGCGTCCGCGCGGCGGCGGATTTGCCGGCTGCGTAAAACTCTGCTTTTCGACCGTCAGGCAATCACCGCAATCCTTGCTGATGCGTGAAAATTCATCAAATATCCAATCGCGCGCCGCACCGATGCCGCGTTTCGGATCGTTCTGCGTCGAAAGCGTGTTCCGCGTCCCGAAAGAAACAAGCTTTCGGATATACGCCTCAACGCTCTCCGCTGAAACCTCTTTTATCATCTTCTCGACCTCCGCGTCGGGCCGCTGCGGTGAAGCGGCGTTCTGGCCGGATGCAAAGACAACGGACATGAGCAACAGTATGCAGACACAAATGGTTCGTTTCATTTTTTTAATCGGATAGTTAAAGAACGGAGATTATTAACAAGGTTTCTTTGACATTTTACGGGAACAAGCGCCGTCGAGCTTTTTTGGACACGGATCGGGCAGATCTGGCGGATGAGAGCGGATATGAAACTTCATATCCGCGCAAATCTGCTTGATCCGCGCAATCCGCGTTCAAAAAATGTCAAGATCGAAAATGCCAACTGAACAAGTGTAATCCTATTCAATAGATGCGTAAAGTGTTAAGCGCAAATGAAGATGTCCGGTTTTATTAGCACATTAGATGTCCGCTTTTGGTTTTTTTCTTTTTATATTTTCTTAAGTTAGATAGCCGCAGAAGCTGTGGGAATGTGGGAAAGTCGGCTTTGCGACTTTTCCAAGCGATTGAGGGAATGTGGGAAATCGTTTTTTGATTTTCCACATTTCCTCATGAGCGGCATTTCCACAGCTTTCTTAACTTTCTCAGCTTTCTCTTTCGCTATTTTCATTTTCTGTTTTTTCAGTGTCTGGCCGTCGGGGGCAAAGCGTCCGATCTCGTGCGGCCCGAAGCCGATGCTTATCGTGTCGTCGAGGTGTCGATGCACCGTCACCTGGCAGCCTTCCATCGAGCCGCGCCACGACTGCTTTTCGATCTGCAGGATCATTCCCTTGTAGCTGACCGTGTTGTCGCGGTTGACGGTCCGCTCCGTATGGATCGAGAAGACCCGGTCGAGGTCGTCTCTCGTGCACGGCACAAACGCCGACACTTCCGGCTCGGACGCACTCACGGTAAATCTTCGGTTGAACTCCCCGATATAGCTCTGTTTCAAAAATCGGTTCGCTTCTTCGACCGTCGTTATCCCTTTAAGCCGCAGCTCCTGCGGCAGTCTCCCCTGCCATGTCCGAAAACTCCTCTCGCTTCTTCCTCTGGCCTGCGGAGAATATGCCGCGATCATCCTTATGCCCAGTTCTCTCAAAGCTCGCCCGAACTGCGTCAAAGCCTGCTTATCCACAGGCTCTCCCGCCTTTGGCGTTGTCCAAAAATGACTCCCGCGATCAGAATACAGGGTGCAGAACACTCCCTGCTTTTCTATCACTTCCCGTATCGCCGCCATGCACGTTGCCGTCGATTCCTCATCCACAAGCTGTGCGTAATAGATCTCGCTCGTCGCGTCGTCCATCACCACGATCAGATCATACCGCCGCCCGTCCCCGGCCAGCCATCTATGCTCCGATCCATCGATATGCAGCATCATCCCTCGCACTGCCTTCCGCTCCCGCCTCTTCCGGTGCTTCTTTCGCGGCCGCTTTTTCGCCACCAGCCCCGACTCCTGCAGCAGATTCCTTACCCACGTGTAGCTGATCGTCATCGAATGCTCTTCCTCTAGCTTCTCGTGAAAATGCCGCACGTTGAAGTCATAATACTGCTCCCGATACAGCCGCAGCACTTCCTCCACCACCTCCACCGCTATCCGTCTCGGACTCACCTTCCCCATCCGCCCGTCAAACAGCCCCTCAAACCCATACTCCTCATATTTCTCCCGCAACCGCCTCAAGTGCCTCGCACTATACCCCAATATCTCCGCTGCCTCGATCCAACTGATCTTCTTCGCATACGCCCTCAATATTATTTCCTGTCGTTTCATCGCCCGCTCCACCGCGGCCTTTCTGTAGAGTCTCGTCATTCTCCGATTCTCTACTACCGCTCGCTTACCGGACATCTAACTTGCGCTTCTTACCGGACATATTATGTGCTAACTACACAATAGATGCGTAAAGTGTTGACCGCCAGACGAACAGTGATATAATCCCGTCGAAAAGAGCTTGCCGATCCCAATCATTGGGTTGAATCTCGTCTTGTGAAACCGGAACTAGTGTCACAGGCCAAAGGAGTAAAGATGAACATCAGAATATTAGCATTGATGATAATGCTCGCGTGTGCGGCGGTGTCCGCTCAGCACGGCAACGGTCATGGTTCACACGGTTCGCCTGCGAAAAAAACCGTTTGGCTTGACGACGGACTCGGCGGCATTCATCATCCGGTAACGACAAAAAGCACCGAGGCACAGAAATTCTTCGATCAGGGCCTGATGTATCTGTATGCTTTCAATCACGCCGAAGCGATCAATTCATTCCGTCACGCCGCCGAACTCGACCCCGAAATGGCGATGGCATACTGGGGCATCGCCCTCGGCCTCGGGTCAAATTACAACATCACCGCTGAAAAGGAACAACTGACCGAAGCCTATGCGACCTTGCAAAAGGCCGTCTCGCTTGGGGCAAAGGCTTCCGAGGCGGATCGCGACTACATAGCTGCGCTTTCAAAACGATATTCCGCTGACGCCGCATCTGACCGCAAAAAGCTCGGCAATGATTATCGCGATGCGATGAAGGCATTGGTTGCGAAATATCCCGACGACCTCGACGCCGCCACGCTCTACGCCGAGAGCATGATGAACCTGCGGCCGTGGCAGCTTTGGTCGCTTGACGGCGAACCGGCAGAAGGAACGCTTGAGATACTGGCGGTTCTCGAAGGCGTGATGAAACGCAACCCGAAGCACACCGGGGCAAATCATTATTTCATCCACGCGATAGAGGCGTCGCCCAACCCGGAACGCGGGCTTGCGGCTGCCGACCGCCTGCTCGGGCTGGCGCCGAATGCCGGACATCTGGTGCATATGCCGTCACACATTTACCTGCGCACAGGCGATCACGACGTTGCCGTCAAAAGCAATGACCTCGCCATCGTCGCAGATCGAAAATACCTTCAGCGAAGCGGCGCGACCGGCGTTTATCCGCTGATGTATTACAACCACAACATCCATATGCTTGCCGCCTCACACGCCGGGGCCGGAAACTTCGCCGGGGCGGTCAAGGCTGCCAGAGAACTGGAAACGAACGTCAGGCCGAACGTAAAAGCTATGCCGATGCTCGAGATGTTCATGCCATACACGCTGGTGACGCTTGCGAGATTTCAAAAGTGGGACGAGATACTTGCCTATCCTCAGCCCGATGCCGAGATGATGATAACCACCGCAATGTGGCGGCTCGCCCGCGGCCTGGCGTTGAACGAAACCGGCAAAACGCGCGAGGCCGAAGGCGAATCGGAACAGCTTTCGAGCGTTATTAAAACGCTGCCAACAGATGCCGGCATCGGAAACAACTCCGCACATGAGGTAATGAAAATAGCCACCGAACTGCTTTCGGGTGAGATCGCGTTTGCAAAAGGCGAGCAAAAAGTCGGGCTGGATGCGCTTCGCCGGGCAGTCGCGGCCGAGGACGTTGTCAATTACAACGAGCCGCCCGATTGGCATCTGCCGACACGCGAATGGCTTGGGCGGGCATTGATGCGTGCCGGAGAATATGCCGAAGCCGAGTCGGTCTTTCGCAAAGAGATAGAGAAAAATCCGAGAAACGGGCGAGCGCTCTTTGGCCTGGCGGCGGCGTTGGAAATGCAGAACAAGAAAACATCGGCCGAACTTGTCCGGCAAGAATTCGAAGTCGCCTGGAAAAACGCTGACACAAAACTTTCCGTAGATGCGTTCGCTTCAAAAAAGGTATCGGGAACAAAGTAATGCAGGTGAATCAGACATCGCTTAGTTCGGAACAAGTAAGAAAAGGCAGAACTGATGCATTGCATCGGCAATGCCCGTTATCAGTTATCACCTATAACCTTTTACTTATTTCGAAGTGTGTGTAAAGCCTGCTTCAGCGCTCGATCAGTATATCAAACGCCTGCAATTTATTTCCGTCCGTTGAATAGAGCAGGTTTTCCACTTCGTCAGTAAAAAACCGTTCGTCCGGATCGGACGCCAAAATATAGCGCGCGTCGCGGCCCGTGTGGATGTTCACACCAACGAGGCCCTTGCGGTCAAAAGGTTTCGCGAGATCGGTGTAGAAATACATATGGCTGCCGCGAAGCTCGGCGACGCGTTTGCGGCGAAGCAGATAATTTGAAAGCCTTTCCGCGTAACGCGCCGGATCGAGCCGGTCAGCTATGCTTTCGCGAACTTCGCCCGCCGACGGCGTAACGCGGCCCGCAACGCTCGACCGAAAGCCCGACGGCGTCAGAACCTGAAATCCCGAAAGCCGCCTCGCCGCATCAGGCAAACCGCCCAGCGAACCAAACGAATATATCTGCCGCATACCGAAATTGCGTGCCGAATTTGCCGCCAGCGTCGTCAGGTCAAACGAACCGAACCGCGTTCCTATGCCCGACCAGCGAAACGAATTTGCCGACGAAAGAAACCCGATGCCGCCGCGTGCTATGCCGAAAGCAGATGTCGCCACGCCGCCGTAACGAAAATAGAGAGCCGAGGCACGCAGGGCGATGCCGCCGATGATGCGAAGCAGGCCGCGGGCCGGAGCCTTGTGCCTGACGCGCCACGCTTCACGCTTGCCGGAAAACGCCGCAAGCTCATCCTTGCCGCCGATAACGGGCTGGTTCATCTCATTTATCAGAATGAAAGCGGCGTCATCTACCTTGTGACTGAATTTGTCTGAACGTTTTCCGGTGCGGGCATTTACGAAGATCACGTCGTCCTTATCGGCCATCACTATCGTTTCCGCATCGCGAAAAACAATGTTCGTCAGCCCTTTGTCCGCGCCCTTGTATCGCCACAGCGTCTTGCCCGTCCGCGTGCCTATCGCCGAAACTCCGTACGGGCCTTTGGCGACCGATTTGCCGTCACGCAGCCGCGTAAAACGGCCGCCCGTTCGGACATAAAGCACTTCACCAATGAGGATCATCTCGGCGCAGTTGCCGAGGTCGCCCGATCTCCACACGACATTGCCCGAACGGCGGTCAACCGCGCGGATGCGGCCGCGGCCGGAAACATAAATGCGGCTTTCATCTCCGGTCGGGTCTGCCTCGGTCAACGCCAAACCGCTTTCATTTACCTTAAATCTTTCGCGTTCGATCTCCTTTCCGGTGCGGGCGTCGTGAATGGTCACGCCTTCGTAAAACAAATAAAGCCTGTCGTCTATCAGCAGCGGCGCGCGGTAATTGTCCAGCGTAAAATCTATCTCGCCCAGGCCTTCGCCAAACCGCGACGGCATCATGTCAACGTCGCTCCGCAGCGTCTTTTTCCAAAGCTCTTCGCCGTCTGACATCCTCAGCATGTGCGTCACGGGTTCGCGTTTCATCTCGGCGCCGTATTTGCCGCGCGTATTCTTTACCATAACGGCCGCCAGCAGGTCGTTTGCCGGATCGGCCGCAAGCTGCAGCACATCGCCCTTAAATTTTTCGCTTTGCCAGATGGTGCGGCCCGAAAGCAGATCGACCGCCTCAAGCCGCGACTTGCTGCCCAGATCGCGCGAGATCAATATAACGTCCGTGCCGGGAACAGGTGTGATCGCCGTTTCGTGAATGCGCCCCGTTTCGCGCCGCCAGATGCGTTCGCCGGTCTGGCCGTCAACCGCATAAAGGCTCTTCTCCGTCCCTGCCAGAACAATGCCGAAATCGGTCGTCTGGTAGAACGCGATCCGCGAATCAAGCCGCTGCTCCCAAGTGGTTTGCCCAAAACCCGCCGCGAAAAATAAATGCAGAAAAACAAAAAAGGCCAAATACCGCATAGCGACATTGTAGCCCGTTTTACAGAAAAGACTAAGGAAAATTGGAGTGTCCTTTGTCCTTTGTCCTTTGGTCTTTGTCCTTTGGTCTTTGTCCTTTGGTCTTTGGTCTTTGGTCATTGGTCTTTGGTCTTTGGTCTTTGGTCTTTGGACTTTGGACTTTGGACTTTGGATCTTTGATCTTTGGTTTTTGGTTTTTGGTCTTGGGTCCTCAAATCTAAAGGCAGAATCCAGAAAAGTGTTGTTGGCTACTGTCCTGCTCCAGACTCCAGACTCAAGACTCAAGACTAATAACGAATGACTAAGGACAAATGACAAAGGACCAAAGCCCAAAGATCAATCTATCCGATACGCCTTTTCTTTCCAGACCACAACGACGGTTCCGGTCAGTTTGTCGGTTATCGAGCGGAGTCCGCTGTCGAGTTTGCGGTAGGCATCGGTGCGGCGGCGGACGTTGGTCGTTTCCCCGCCCTTGTAGGCGGTGTCGTACCAAACGGCGTCACGCTGTTCAAACGTCTTGCCGTCCACGGTTCGTCGTGTGGCAGAACCTGTTGCCCCAAGTTTTCCCGGAGCCTGTTTCGGAGCGGCCGCGTCGCCGGTCGAACGGTTATCGCGTTGGAGGCCGCGATCAGGCCCGGCCGGAGTTTTGGCCGTTTCGCCGGCTATCGGCGTAGAACGTCTTTGTCTGCCATCCAGATCCGCTCTTTGTTTTTCTGCGTCATCTGCCGGAACGTTTTCTTCTGCCCTTGGCAAAGGAGCCGCTGCAGCCGGTGGTGGCGGCGGGGGCATGGCACGTTCCATGATCGCGCTGTTTTCCTGACTAACTTCATGCCTTTCAGCCGTAGAAGCGGCATTTGACGAAGCCGTTGGAGAAGCAGGCGTCGCATAAGGCATCGGAATATTTCCGGCGGAATCTGTCGCGTTTGCCGCGTTTGCCGTCGTATTCGCCGCGTAAGGCATTTCATCCGACATAGTTGAAGGTTCCGACGCCATCGGGCCGCGAGCGGCGGCGGTGTTTGCCGCATCTTCGCCTTTTATCGACGCGACCGTATCGCTCTGCATATTTTGCAAAACGGTAAATCCGATCAGGCCGCCAAAAACGAGCAGCAATCCGCCCATCATGTACGCGAGATTTGGTGCAAGGAACAGGCGGCGATACCATGGCATTGCCGCATCCGCGGCAACAGGCGTCGTTACGGCGGCGGCAACGGGCATTTCCGCTGCCGTTTCCGCATTCAAAGCGATGATGCCGGACAGCGTTGACCGGCAATCATCACAATCCGCCAGATGCTTCATATAGAAAAGACGGGTATTTGCCGGCAATGCGTTTTCGGCAAATCCGGCAAGAGCGTCGGCGTCGAGATGATCGCCCGTGAGCGACCGTTCCGCCGTGGTTATCGTTCTTAAACCCCGGTCTCTAAGCAGAGCATCTATTTCCTTGTCGTAACCCGTTTCCATCGTTTTTCCTATGGACGAAAAAGCTGATCGTCCAACTAGAGAACGCCTGTCCTCCAGATTTCTTGCACGACGGTGAAAATTAAGATCACCGCCAGCATTTTTTCAAAGCTGATGCCCAGGTTTTCCGCCGTTTCGGTCAGGTGGCGGCGGACTTCCGTGTCCGTCCAGCCGTGTTCGCGTTTCAGCTCTTTTTCGACCGATTTGCGGATGTCGCCCTGAAGCCGTGCCAGGCGGCGGCTGGCTGTTGCCTCGTGATAGCCAAATGTCGCGGCGATGTCCTTGAGCTTTAGATCCTCAAAATAATAGAGTTTCAGGATCAGGCGGTCTTCGTCCTCAAGGCCTTCGATGGCCGACGCCAACGCTTTTGCAACGTCGGCGCGCGAACGTTTTTCGGTCAAAAGGTCTTCGGGATTTTCGGCGCTGTGAACGACGCGTTCATTGCCCGTGTGGTTTGACGATTCCTCGGCAAGGTTCTCAAAATCTCGGTCTTCTTCTATCTGAACAAATTTTGACTGTTTGCGAAATTCATCTATCGCAAGCTGTGAAACGACCGCGCGAAGCCAGCCTGCCAGCGAACCGCGGCCCGAATAATACGCCAGCTTGCTCTTTTTATTGCCGTCGGCGTCAAGCCGCAGGCCGTAAAGCTCCGCCCAGATCGAACCGGCAAGGTCTTCGGCATCTTCGGCGTTTGCGGCCATCTTTCTCGCCGCCGATTTAACCGTTGCGTCAAAATTGGTGACAAGGTCTTCCCACGCAAGCTCGTTGCCGCGTTCGCAGGCGATGATGAGGCACAGGTCGTCCGAACGTATCTCGTCCAAAAATTCCCGCACCGCATTGCGGTCGGCGTCCGGAGCGTCCTTAAAAAGATATTTCGCCAAACCCGCCTCGATACGCGGCCTGACCTCGGCAGACGACAGACCTCTGGCATCATCCGCACGCGCAAGCACGCGGACAACACCTTCTTCGATGACCTCTCCGAATTTTTCTGGCACAATGCTCATGAACAGAACGAAAAGAAGTTTACCATTTATTCGATGAAAGCAGGAACTTCCACGGTTGTTCGGTGTCTAATAATTCAATGACATATAAATATGCCCCAATTTGTTCGCTCGTGATCCTTTGTTTCTCTATTCTCTTTTTAATGACACCCGTTTGCGGACAAAATGAGGAAACTGTCCCCGGCTCGATAAAAGTTGACCGTTGTCACGACTGCGAAGACCTCATTATTAAATTGCCGGATGTTTCATATCCTGCGTATGTAGGTTATGGCCCGCACACTTTTGAAGGCGAAGTTGGTGTTCAGATAGTTATTGATGAAAATGGCGATATAAAATCTGCAAAAGGGATAAGCGGCCATCGGTATTTCCGTCCGATGCTGGAAAAAGCATCTCTTGCCGCAAAGTTCAAACGGACAATAGTTGACGGCAAACCCGTAAAAAAGACTGCTGTTATCTTTTACAAGATCACTCCGCCCAAGAAAGAGACAGAGCTAGTAGAAAGAACACCCAAACACCTCGGCATCATCAATGGCAGGGCGACCAGCCTCCCGAAACCCGCATATACACGCGACATGGAAAATTTGTGTGCAAACGGAAAAGTTGAGATCGAGGTCCTGATAAATGAAAAGGGGAATGTGCTTGATGCAAAAGCAATTTCGGGCGACGAACTTCTTCACGAAACTTCCTTAGCAGCGGCGAAGAAAGCAAAGTTTCGTCCATATATCGGCCCCGAGTCGAAGGGGCTTGTGGTTTTTAACTTTCCCTCGAAGCTACAATGCATAGATGGCGGTGTTTTAAATGGCAGATGGAGAGACAATCCAAAATTTGAGATTCCTCCTCATGCGGAAATTGAAGAGGAACTGGATATCGATATCCGAATGACGGTCGAACTCGTGACCGGACGCGTCACCGCCGCAAAAGCAATTAGCGGTCCCCTCACAGTCAGAACCGCACTTGAAAAAACCGCGATGCAGGTCAAATTTTCATCGTTTTATCATGGTGCCTCGCTGCACGTAAAAGGCATACTAAAGTTAAAGATCAAGCCGGACGGGTCTGTGGTGATTTTACAACGAGGCCCTAATTGATGGCAGCAATGATATTCCGCCTTTTTTTTGAATTAGCATTTTCTGGCCGCAATAGATCAAGAGCAATTTGAAAACCGGCTGACAGAGTTCTCCAAAAATCCGTCAATTATAAATGTTGATTAAGTCTGCGGAGCAGACGATATATTG
Source organism: Acidobacteriota bacterium (assembly GCA_019639175.1). GTDB lineage: Bacteria > Acidobacteriota > Blastocatellia > Pyrinomonadales > Pyrinomonadaceae > OLB17. The sequence continues at coordinate 322,619 of JAHBSK010000003.1, forward strand.
GCAGCTACAGGTGCAGCAGAGCGGAACCTGTAGTCAGGTCAACCCAACTCCGCTAAGCCTGTGAAACAGGCGGAATATTTTTCTACAAGAAATCGCTGCTAGATGATAAAATAACTTTGTTATGGAAGTCACGGTTTCTATCCCTGATAAGTTTATTCCCGTTTCCGGATTCGGCGGCGACATTTCGCGTCAGATGCTTGAGGCTTATGCGATAGAAAGTTATCGACAGGAAAAAATGAGCCTGGGACAACTCGCCGAACTTCTTGATCTTTCCATTGACGAAGCAAACGCTTTCCTCAAGGAGCGCAATATCCCGCTGAACTACGGCCTTGATGACCTCAACGAAGATATTCGGGCGGTTCAATCCTTTTGAACAGAAGAAAAACCGATGAAATTATTGATCTTATTTAATCTTGTTGGATCTATGGTAGTTAAGGGCGATTATAGAGGAAACTTTTTAAGCAGGGAAAGAAGAAGTTTATATCCAAAGTAATTCTCATCCACATCGACGTCACCATGAATCGGCCTAACTACTATAGGCATTGGTTTATCACAATATTAGACGTATTTTAAGAGCCGTTATCCTTTTCATAGTCGATATAAAACATTCTAACCCTCCTCGGAGCATCCTCATCATCCAACAAGGATTGCCTGTAGCCAATATCAATTATTGCATGTTCATATTCTTCTTTTGACCATGCCGTACTGTTCGTTACTATCATCACCGAAGGAGGGCCTTTCACTAATTTGCCTTTGGATTTTATTAGATCAAGTTTGGTCAAAAGATATTGGTATTCTGTTAAAGATAAATAATCGAACCCTTTCATATCCTCCCATTCCGGTCTGATGTCTGAGTAATACTCTTTCGATTTAACCGATAATCTTTTTAAGTTATTGTCTGCATTGAGAATTACTTGCAAAACATAAAACTCGCCTACCTCAAACAAGTGAGATTCGTCATCACTAGCTTTTCCGAATAATTCAGCGCACTTATCAAGTACACTTTCTTTTTCGGTTTTTTGACCAAATAAAGGAACAATTAAAAAGGCGATCAATAAAAATGATAACAAAGGTTTTTTCATAGCTGACTCAAAACATATTTTTGATGGATGACGGACTTACTAATGTCACATAAGATGTATGAATTAAACTTCTTGTTGCTTTGCCCGGATTATTTCAGATACTTGTATAAAAACCGGATTATCTTGTAGCCGTCCAGCCAGACCCACGGTTTTTCGCCGAGGGTGTAGTGGCCGCAGGGGATGGCGGCTTTGCTGTGCGGGATGTTTCGGCGGCTGAGTTCCTTCATTACATCGAGCGACAGGCCGACGGGAAAGCTCAGGTCATAGAGCGTGTAGATGTAACGCTGCGGACGTTCGGGCAAAGCGGCCAGCTTGTCCATATATGCCATCGGCGAGGCAGGCAGCCAGTATTGCCGAAGCTCGTCAAGCGTGATGTTGTCGCCAAAGCCTTCGCGAACGTGATATGTCGAAAGCCCTTCCCAGACCACGTCCGCCATGTAACCCGAAACGTGATTGAAAACAGCCGCGTCGATCTTCCTGTCGTGAACGAACGAAAGGAACGCAACGCACGAGCCGATGCTTGTGCCGACTATTCCGACCTTTTCATAACCCTGCTGACGCAGCCACAATGCGGCGGCTCGCGTATCCAAAACGGCCTGACGGACGGATTGCAGCGTGCGGCCGATGTTCGGCGAAACCAGATGATCGGCGCGTTCCAGTTCGGGCGGCATCCGCTCTTCGTGATACGGCATGGTCAGCCGCAGTGCCGACAGCCCGACCTTGTTGAGAAACCGGCAGAGGTCAAAATACGTTCCCGCCTTTGCGTTCCAGTGCGGCAAAACGATGACCGCCGCCTTTTTGTTCTCATGCGGAAAATACGTCGCATGAGCGGTGTTGTTTTCCGCCGAGATGGTCTCAAGCGAGCTTTGCCAGGTCAGCACGGGAATCTCCGTCTGCTCGACGGGCTTCTTCAGTTCTTCCGCGCTCAATGAAGCCGCCGAAGGGTAAAGCCTTGTTTCCAAAGTGAAATCAGGCTCTGTTTTCAGGGCAAAATACTCGTCGCTGTTTGCGGCCACATTTGCGGCATTTTCTTTGAGCAGCACGCGCGGATCGCCGCCGTTCGGGTTTGCGATAACGTGTTCCGCTCCCCAATCAAATTGCTGCACCGTGCGATTGTCGTTCAGCATCGCAAAGTACCGCTCGCGGCTGTGCATATAGCGTTTGAGCATAAACTAAAAGTTTAGACACGCCGGCGAACGAAGTAAAGACAACCGTTCTGGGGTGGCCGAACATTATATTGATATACTCTTTTCGGGAGACCTTATGAATATAGAAAAATTCAGGATAAAAGAGGGGTCAAAATTGAACCTCAAAAAACACGACCCGGATCTCACGGCAAATTATACTGACAAGAAAGAGGCTGTTGCCGACCTGAAGGATAATATCGACAAACTTGCCGAGCTTCAGGACATGCTCTATGCACAGGATGTCTATTCGCTGCTGATCGTCTTTCAGGCGATGGACGCTGCCGGCAAGGACGGCGCGATAAAGCACGTGATGAGCGGCGTCAATCCGCAGGGCGTGTCTGTGGCGTCATTCAAGGCCCCGTCAGCCGAAGAGCTCGATCACGATTTTCTCTGGCGTCACCAAAAAGCATTGCCCGAACGCGGAAAGATCGGCATCTTTAACCGCTCTCATTACGAAGAGGTTCTGGTCGTTCGCGTGCATCCTGACATATTGCAGGCACAGCAGCTTCCGCCCGAGGTAAAGAACGATCCAAAGATATGGAAAAAACGCTTTGACCACATTCGCGACTGGGAACAGCACCTGTTCGAGAACGGCATTCACATCCTGAAATTCTTTCTCAACGTTTCAAAAAAAGAGCAAAAAGAGCGGTTTCTTGCCCGCATTGACGAACCTGAAAAGAACTGGAAATTTTCGGCAAGCGATGTAAAGGAACGCGGCCACTGGGACGATTATATGAAGGCATATGAGGACGCCATCTCTGCCACATCGACCGAGAACGCGCCGTGGTACGTCATTCCCGCTGACAAGAAATGGTTCACGCGGCTGGCCGTGTCCGAGATCATCGTCAAAAAACTCGAATCAATGGATCTGCATTATCCGAAAGTTCCCGATGAAACCTTGGCCCGGCTTGAAGACGCTCGGCGGCTGCTTGAATCAGAGTAGCCCGGGCTTCTGTATGGAATCGTCCTACTCATAAAAATATTCGGAAAACAGAAGCTTCGCCCGCTCAGGCCCGGCGGTACCGGCCTCTGTTTTCCTCCCCCAAGTCCGACTTCACCGCCTAACGGCGGCTTTGTCAGGACCTTTTTCGCGGAGCGGAACGGTCTGCGGAACAAGATCGATGTCCGTCATCATTCCCGTGACCGTCAGCTCGACCGGTGCGAACTGTGTTGTCCTTGACGTTGCTGTTATGGTGTATGACCCGCCCAGCGTCAGCCCGTCAAAGCTGTAATAGCCAAACCCGTTTGTGACCGAACGCCTGACCGCGCCGCTCTGATCGGTCAGCGTGACGACCGTCTGCGGCAATGGCCTGCCGTCGCTGTTTCTGGCCTGTCCGCTGATGTTTGTGACGGCGGCAAGCTCGACCGCACGATAGGCGTCCATTTTGCCGTAGCCCCACTCCGGGTTCGGCGTCGGGCCGGTGAACGCATCGGGCCGCGATGAGATCTGAAGTATCCGTTTTATCTGAACGGCGTCAAGCAGCGGATTTCTCTCCAGCATCAGCGCGACTACGCCGACGACCTGCGGCGCGGCGGCGCTCACCGCTCCGGCCCTGCCGTAAAGCCCGTTGCCGCCAAAAACCAGATTACCTGTCGCGGTCGCCCAGTATGATGTCGGGCTGTAGCTGGTTATCACCAGATCGCCCGGCGCCGACAGGTCAACTATCCGGCGTCCGTCAAACGAATGTCCGACGCTGCTGCCCAGCCACAGTTCGCCGATGTTTCCCTGGCCCGTTATCGTCCGGTTGATGCCGTTGATATCGGTCCAGTTCACCTCTCCGACATAGCTATTCGGGGCAATATTGTAATGCGCCGTCGCCTGGTCAATGATGCTTCCCGGTACAACGTCATCCAGAAAACGGTTTCCGGTCATCGACATCCGCGACGGGTTCAGCGTGCCGTCAAAACGGCCATTGGTGACGGTCGTACCCGTCAGCGTCAGCGTATATGTGCCGACCGGCCCGATGATGTCCATAAAGATCTCGCGCTTTCCGTTCTGCGCCCCGTAAAAGACCGTTTGCGTGCCGTTGTGGTAAAAGTAGAATGTGCCGTTCGTAACCGTCGTGCGATCATTGTTGGCGGGCGGAGCGTAAGGGCCAAAACTGCCCGACGGCGTGTTCATACTGACCGTAAAACGGTCGTCGCCCGGATACCATAGGTCGAGCCGCAGCGTCCCTGCCGTCGTTTTTTCTATTCTGATGTTTCGCGTCTCGCCCTGTTGGATGACGCCGCCGGCGTGGTTCGGCGCTCCGCCGTCGTCACCCGTTCCCATTACAAAGGCGATGCCCGATTTGCCGGGGCCGACCGTTGCGTCAATGGTCCTTGAGAAAAAGCTCGTTCCGTCGGTCGGGCCGTTTATCGTCCCAAAATTCGGCAAAATAACGACCGGCATCCCAAGTTCGGCCGCTTTGTCCTTAACGAAATTCAAAGCCGGGACAATGTTGTTTTCGTTATAGAAAGCTGCCTCGGCCGGCTGGTCGCCGTGGGCCGGAGCGCCTTCGCTGGTAAATTTGACTGAGATTATCGACGCCTTTGGTGCGACACCGCGATAGCGGCGATCAGGCAAGTTACGTCCATTGCCCGCTGCGATGGCGGTCGTGGTCGTACCGTGGCCGACGGCGTCGCGCGTCGCAAGCTGCGGGCCGCCGGTCAGCGCCGCGTTGATCTGTGCCTCGGTATAGATCGTGCCGACGCCGTATGTGTTTCCCGGAGCATTGGCGCCCGAATTGTCCGAAAGGTCAAAGATGTATTTGATCCGTGTGGTTCCGTCCTCGTTCCTGAAATCGTTGCTTTTCCAGTCGATGCCCCGGTCGAGTATCGCGACCAGAACACCCTCGCCGCTGACGCCAAAAGCGTTAACGGCCTCATCCGTACGCGTTTCGACACGCGCCTTGTCCATCGCAAACACGCCCGCAACGGGCGAAACGGCCATAATTCCTGTTACGGCAAAGGCTAGTATCTTTTTGATATTCATTTTGGGGGACTCCTTGTGTTCAGGGTGTTTGCGGCACCGATGTCAGAGGCGTCGGCCTCGGCGTCCGCATATTTTTTTCATGCTTTAATTGAGAAAGCGACGAAACCGCGTGGGATAGGACAACAAAAATGTCCGGGAAATGCATTATTTTCCCGGATGCTTGTAGAGAGCTTTGAAAAACCAGACATCTTTCTTCGAAATAAGTGAAAAGTGAGAAGTTACAAGTAAAAATGCCGGAGAACCTTTCACTTTTCACCTATCACTTGTCACTTATTCCGACATAGGTCTGTTTTTCAAAGAACTCTTGTATTAACAGCCTTCGATTTATTTGAAACTGTCGAGTATTATCGTTCGTTAGAGGCAGTAACGATGTTTTGTCCTGATTGCGGAATAGAGGAACGCCATTCCAACCAGTTTTGCCGCGCGTGCGGCAGCGACCTGCGGCGCGTTCGCACCATTATGGCCGCACCGGACAGCGTCACGGCCTCGGCATCCGGCGCCAGAGAAGAGATCGGCAGAGCAGTAGCTGACCGCATCAGGCAGATGAGTTCGGCAAAAGAGCTTGCAAAGGTTACGGAAGAAGTTCTGCCTGAAATCGAAAAATTCCTCGAATCGCCTGAGGAAAAACGCCTGCGGCGAATGCGTGTGGGAACGATACTGTCATCTGTCGGGCTTGGCGCCGCCATCGGGATGCTGCTGGTCAGTTTTTTGATGCAGGATGAGGATATCCTCTTTCTCGCGGGGCTTGGCGTAGTGGCATTTTTTATCGGCCTCGGTTTTCTCCTGAACGGCTTTTTCCTTTCCGTCCCGCGCAAGGCGATAGAGGACAGATCGTCAGACGCCGATGCCCAACGCCGCCTCGACCTTGAGGCAAACTACACCTCCGAGCTAAAACTCCCCGACGCTCCCGCCCAAGCCCACGGCTTCGCCTCCGTCACCGAACACACGACCCGGCATCTTAAAGAAACAGAACCGAAACACTAATGCCGGATAGAGCGACCAAAACCATCTCTGCGTCCTCAGCGGACTCTGCGTTAAAAAAACTATTAAACGCAGAGTTCGCAAAGATCGCAGAGTGTATAAACCCTTTACTTCACACTTGCATGAGATATTGACTGATGGATCTGTGCGGGTACTCGATGTACAAAGACGCGGTAAGGATGATTGTATCGGGGAATATCCTTTGCGGCATAGCCAGAGATCATAAAAACAAATCTCAGGGTAACCTCGGTCTCTTGAATTATATTAGCAGGGTCGAACTCAAATGCTCTGGCCGCAATGACCGAGGTCGGACGAAGCAAAGGATGACCGCTAACCGCTTTTGCGGAAGTAACTTTGCCTTCTTTATCAACCGATACTTTGACCTCGACCTCTCCGCCGGCCCTTATTGCCCTTGCCGCGGGCGGATAGTCCGGAGTCGAGTATTTTACCACTTTGGGATAATCAGAATTAGCACGATCAGTCTCCAGCAGATCGATGCGGGCAACCAATTTAAGAAACTCAGGATTAGGCTCATTTTGCCTGATGGTTATAAATACCCTGAACTTGTCTTGTGAGATGTCATTTGCGGTCAGCACATAGTCGCCGTAGTGGAGAACTATCTTAAACTCGCCATTGATATCAGTAGTTGTTAATATTTTTCGTTCGTTCCTATGAAATTCCAAAGCTAAATTTGGAATGACCTCTCCTTTCTCATTTCGGACAACACCCGCAAGATCAAAATTGATCTGCACGCCTTTTTGAGCACAAAGCTCCGGAGCACACAGAAGTAGCAGCATCGAGATGGTAAATATAAACTTCCGCATATTTTGGGAAAAGATGCCGCACAACCACTATTAGTTGCAATTCGGGTATTTAAATTTATGTGCTGCCTATTGATATATCGCCTTAGGCCCCATACGGCGGTCAAGGGTGCTCGTGGTAGTGCGGCAGAAGACGGTCGGAGGCGCCGACCTGGCATAACGATGGGTGGAAAAAGAACCCGGTCGCTGCCGCTCCCGGTTCTGACCGGCATCAGCAACTCCGGACTCAAGACTCCAGACTCAACACACCGGATTGTTAATTAAAAGTCCGGCGTTTACAATTAAGTTTCATTTATGGATGTTTATTTTCAGCTTGTCACGGATGCCGAGGCGGTAAAGGCCGCGTGCGAGCGGCTTTCGGCGGAGGAAACGCTTGGCTTTGACACGGAAACGACCGAGCTTGACCCGCATGACGGCGATCTGCGGCTTGTTCAGTTCAGTTCGGGCAAAGGTTCGGTGATATTCGACATGCTTCCCTTTCGCGAAAAGGGCGGCGTTCGCGAAAACGCGGAGCTTGCGCCGCTGCGTGACCTGATAGCGAGCGAAAGACACAGAAAGGTCGTTCATAATGCAAAATTTGACGCCAAATGGGTGCGGCATCATCTCGGCTGCGAACTGGGCGGCGTTTTTGACACTTATCTGGCAAGCCTGCTGATAGCGGCGGGCGAGACCGAGCGTCGGCATTCTTTGGCGGACGTGGCGCAGTTCTTTACCGGCGTTGAATTGGACAAAAGCGAGCAGGTCAGCGACTGGGCATCGCCGGAGCTTTCGCAATCACAGCTTGAATATGCCGCGCGCGATGCCGCCGTTCTGCTGCCGCTGCACCGGCAGATGGCTGACAGGCTAAAGGCCGATGACCTCGAACGTGTCGCCGAACTGGAATTTGAGACGGTCGTTCCGGTCGCGGAAATGGAGCTGAACGGATTTTTCCTCGATGAAGAGCGATGGCGGGAACGACTGACCGAGGTCAAGGCGGTGGCGGAAAAAAAGGCCGAGGAACTTCAGGATCTGCTTGCGGCCGGTGTTGCCCAGGCGACATTGTTCGGCCGGACGGAGATAAATCTTGATTCGCACACACAGGTCATGGGCGCTCTTTTGAACCTCGGCATCCCGATGCCGGAAAGCACGCGTGCGTGGCAGCTTCAGCCGCTGGCAGGAAAATATCCGCCCGTGGCAAAATTGCTCGAATATCGCGAGGTGCAAAAGGCCGCGACCAGCTTTGGCGAGAACATCCTTGAATTTGTCCGCCCGGACACAGGACGCGTTCATGCCGATTTTCGCCAGATCGGGGCGCCGACGGGACGCTTTTCCTGCTCGCACCCAAACCTGCAGCAGATACCGCACGAAACGAAATACCGCAGGTGCTTTCGCGCTTCCGAAGGGAAAAAGCTTGTCATCGCCGACTATTCCCAGATCGAGCTGAGGATATTGGCTGATTTTTCGGATGACTCGGCATTTATCGAAGCGTTCGTTTCCGGCCAGGATTTTCACACGATGACGGCGGCACAGGTCTTTAAGGTAAAACCCGAAGAGGTCACGGCGGAACAAAGGTCTTTCGCCAAACGTCTGAATTTCGGCATCGTTTACGGTGTCGGCGCTTCGCGGTTCGGGCTGATGACGGGGCTTTCGCAAACGGACGCCGAGAACACGATGCGAAAATATTTCAGCACTTATCGAAAGCTGGACGAATATCTGCGCACATCAGCCGCAAAGGTCACGGATGAGCGCATTGCACGAACCGCATCAGGCAGAACGCTCAAGCTGCGGTTCGACGCCGCCAATCGGCAGGAGGTCGGCGCCGCCCGCCGCTACGGCGTGAACATGCCGATACAGGGAACGTCCGCCGATATTCTGAAGCGCTCGCTGCGGCTGCTGCATGACGACCTGCGAAGCACTTCGGGCAAGCTGGTCAACATCGTTCACGACGAGGTCATCGTCGAATGCGATGCACAGGAAGCTGACACCATCGCTGCAACGCTGGAAAGCGCAATGGTCCGCGGCGGCGAGGAATATGTGAGAAAGGTTCCGGTAAAGGTCGATGTCAATGTTTCGGACGAATGGACAAAATAAACAAAAACCGCCCGCAGAAAGTTTTTTGAACACGGATCGGACGGATAAGACGGATCTTCACGGATAGAAAATTATGATCTGATCTTTTCGTTCCGTGATGATTCGTTGTATCCGTTTTATCTGCGTTCCGGCCTAGGACGCGGCGGCCTCTGCCTCTGATGCGGCCGGTGCGGTCGCAATGAACAATATCCTCGAGCAATTCTCGCACGTGACCACGCTGTTCATCCGCTTGACCTCTAGCTGCATCTGCGGCCTCAGCGACATAAAACATGCCGAACACGAACCGTTGATGACCTCGGCAACGGCAATGCCGTCGCGGCTACGCTGGACCAGGCGGTTGTAAACCGACGCCAGATGAGGCGGCAGCGTGGCAAAGACCTCGGCCCGCTTTTTCTCCTCGCTCTGAAATTCGGCGCGTGCCGTTTCCAGCCCGTTGTCAAATGACGCAATGCCCTCTGCCCTTTTGGAATCCATCGTGTTTATCTCTTCGGCGCGAGATTCAAGCTCTTTTTCGATCTCCTCAAAAGCCGTGAGCTTTTCAACGATCTCGCCCTCAAATGCCGCGATCTGTTTTTGCAGGGCGTCAGTTTCACGCATTGCCGTTTCATATTCTTTCTGATTTTGTGCGTGTTTCAGGTTGCGCTCGGCTCGTTCCAGATACGACCGGTTCTCGGCTATCTGGTTTTCCAGAGTGGTGCGTTCTGCCGTGTTCTTGTCGCGCCGGTCCTGTACCTCCCTAATGGAAAAAGCGTGCTGGTCGAACTCCTGTTCAATCTCAGCACGCTTTTCATCAGCCGTCTCAATTATATTTTTTAATCTTCTGAGGTTCGTGTCCGTCCTCTGAAGTTCTATTAATTTCTCTAACTCTGATCTCACTTTTATTAAATTCTCCCGTAAAAAACTGTCAATGGAAGATTTTAATACAAAAAGCACTAAAATTTAAAGTTGGTTAACACGAGTGTCATCTTCCGTGAAAGATCATTAGGTGGCGTTCGATGTCGGCTGAGGAAAATGACGAAGCTATTTTTTCTTCTACAATGACCGCCCAATCGACGGTTCCCCCCATGCGGTAAAGCCCGATATCCATATTCTTTTTCGGCATTCCGAAATGGCTGATCCGTGCAAATGCCAGCGCCCCGCCGCGCATAAAACCGTCAGAAGGCGTTCGCGTCCAACCCGCCTCAACGGCCAGACATCTAACACCGCGTCGCACTTCGATCCGGGTTCCGACCATGTTCGCCTTAAAGGCTGAGAAGCTGTGCGGATCGATCCTTTCAATATCGATCGCGTTCCCGTTGCGGAGCGGATCGGACGCGATGGCGATGACCTCGTTCATCAGCCATTTGACGGCCGTGCGGCGGATGGCGTCGTTCGATGAGCGGAGCGCAAGATAATCATGGACGTCCGACCGGCCCGTGTGCCGAGCGGCGTCTTTTGCCCGGGCTATCAGAATTTCCCATTCGTCCTCCAATTCGCTCATAGCGAGAGGATAGATGCTAAAGGGGTCGAAAATCAATTTCGTGGTAAAATATTCGTCTTTATGACAGTCGGCCATTCAATCTTTTCGGGCGGCATTTTAAGGAGCAGATCGGTGTCCGTAATGAGATCGGTGCTTCTTCTGTTGCTCGTCACGGCATCTTTTTCGACCGTTTTGTCACAGCCGCCGTCGCGGACAAGACCGAGGCCGACACCTGCGCCCATACCGTCACCGACACCGACCGACACTGAAAGGCTGGACGCGGCAGCGGCGATGGCCGACCTTGCCGAACGTATAAATCTTCTTTCCGTATTTATCGCGGATCGTCCCGATTCCGACGAACTGGCAAGAGCGCGCGAAATGCTGACAGCGGCACGTGCCGCTCATGGCGAGGCGATGCTCGACGCCGGAAATGCCGATGCCGGAACCGACCTGATAAAACTGGCTTTTACCGAAGCTCCGACGCCGTGGCCCGACCGCCTGTTTGCCGAGATCATCTCAAAACTTCCGACATCGTTGTACATACGCGGCCAACGTGCCGAGGCTCTGGCAATGGCCGGGGCGATGGAAGAAAAGCTAAGCGGCGATCCGGCAAAACTTGTCAGTTTGGCGGGTTTTTACCTGGGCATAGAGAGCGGTGCCAATGCAAAAAGGCTCGTCGAAAAAGCCATCGCCGGCGGCAATGACTCGGCAGAGGCTTATGTCGTTCTCGGTCTGGCGGAACGGCTGTCGTTCGATATGGCAGCGTCTGAAAAAGCGTATTCGGCGGCGCTGGAAAGGCGGCCTGATTCGGGCCAGATCGTCAGCGCGCTGGCCGATGTCAGGCGAGCGGCCGGAAAGCCCGCCGAGGCGCTTGAGTTGTATCGACGCCTGCTCCTTAGCGACCCTGACAACGCCGCCGCCCGGACGGGCTTTGTAATGTCGCTGTATGAAACTGGCAGGACGGAAGAGGCCGATGAGGAATTTGAAAGTGCCGCCGCATCCAACCCGGGAAATGTTCTTCTTTTCGCATCGGCCGCATATCGGCAAGCCGCCGCCGGGAACGGCGAACGCGCGGCTGAGCTTGCCTCACGAGCGATAGGTGCAAATCCGCGTTACATCTGGTCGCACATCGCGCTGGCGCGCGCCCTTGCGCTTCAGGGAAAGCCGGTCGATGCCGAGCGCGTTCTGCTGGCCGCCAGAAAATACGGCAATTTTCCGACGCTTCAATATGAGATCGCGCTTGTGCGGTCAAAGGCGGGATTTTTCCGCGACGCTGCGGATGAATTGAAAAAGAGCTTTTCATTGCAGGACGGCATGATCGGGACGCGGCTTGGCGGACAGGCCTGGCGAGAGGCCGCGACTTTTGGCGAACTGCTGGCAGGCGAAAGACAGGCGAGCCTTTTTGCATATCGCGGGCCTGACGACGGCGAGGACGCCGCACGATTGGCGAAACTTTTGGCGTTTTCCGACGCGATCGAAGCCTCTGTACCAGACGCGGAAAAGGCGGTCGCGGCAGCAAGAACTTTTTCTGCGGGCGGCGACAATATGCGTGTCCACCGCCTGCTTTTTGTTGCGTCAAGATTGCTGAACGCCCGCATCGACCCCGACGCTGCCCGCGAACTTGCGCTTGAGGCGACCGGAACGACCGACGCGGGCCTTGCGGTCGCAGATCCGGCAGTGGCGGTAATGGCGGAAGCTCTCTATGACGGCAGACAGGCGGCCATCGCCCGTGATGAATATTTGCTGGTTCCTGAGGTTCCAAGGCAAACTCTTTCGGCTGTTCTTCGCGGCCGTATAGAGGAACTGGCGGGACGCGGCTACCTTGAAAAAGGCGAACATGCACAGGCGGTGATTCGCTTTCGGCGGGCGCTGAGCGTTTTGCCGAAGGACAGCCTCTGGTGGCGAAACACAAAATGGGACCTTGGAAATTCGCTTGCCGCCGAGGGCAATGACGCCGAGGCGCTTGAAAATTACATCGACGCCTATGACCCAAGTCGGCCCGACACTGTAAAATATGCCGTCATCGAAGGCCTTTATCAAAAGGTGAACGAAACGCTCGACGGGCTGGAGGCAAAGATCGGCCCAAACCCGATACGGCCGACAGATGCGCAGGAGGACGTTCCCGGACAAGACGAGATCGCAGGGAAAGAGACCAAAAACGCCGAACCCGATGAGAACACGGATGAAACTCCGACCGAGACAGAACCTGTAAGATCAGAGGAAATTCCCGACGAGGAAAAGAAAGAGGAGTCAAAACCGGAAGAAACGGAAACTGAGCCGGAAAAGACCGAGGAAGTTCCGGCTGAGGAAGAAAAGAAAGAAGATATTCCCGTTGAAGAGGAAAAAGAGGAGTCGAAACCGGAGGAAACAGAACCTGAAAAGACAGAAGACGTTCCGGCTGAAGAAGAGAAAAAAGACCCCGTAGAGCCGGAACAAAAACCTGCGGAAAAAACCGACACCGAACCGGAAAAGACCGAAGAGACACTGCCGGAAAAGAAAGAGCCGGACGAAAAGGAAGCTGAGGACGAAACGCCTGCTCCAAAAGAAGAACCGGAAACCGGCGAACCTGCGGAACCAAAAACAGAGCCTGAAAAAACCGGAGACGAGACGAACGAAGATCGGCAGCCGCTTGAGGAAAACGATCAGGATGTCGGCCGTCCGCGCGTTGTCAGCGACGCGCCGGTCAATCACATAAATTTTGAACCGTGCTTGATAACGTCAACTCAGGACAATATCTCGATCATAAATAACGGCGGGAATTTGGGCATAATAATCGGCATTGACGGCGACGCCGAGGCGATGAAGGTCGTGTCCAGCAGCCCCGAAGATGTTGAGGTAAAGGAGCAGACAAAAATTGCCGGAGCGTCAAAACGCATCTTTTACATCATCCGGTCGATAAGCACAAGAACAGGCGAGTTCACCGTTCTTTTTCAGGCCCCGTGCGGAAAAAAAGAGGTCAACGTCAGGGTTCGCTGACGGCGGCTGTGCTGTCATTAAGGGCATGATCGCTCTGGGCGACCGCCAGCGCCGCCAGCAATAGAAAGACAAATCCGTTCGAGGGCGTCCTTAGCGGAAAATCAAAGAAGCTGTGGATCAAAATGCCGAGAATACCCGCCAAAGCTCCCGCCGCGATCGAGGCCCTGAGAGGGCTGCCCCGGCCAAATATCACCTTTAGCGAATCTCTGAAAAGCAAAAAAATGAACGCGGCGACACAGGCAAAACCGAGTATTCCCGAATCGGACAACGCCTGTAAATATTCGTTGTGAACATTCTGCAGCCGGTACAATCCCTTCCACGTGTCATATTTTGTAAAGGCGATACCGTATGTGTCGTGGCCGGTGCCGATAACGGGCGAATCAAGAAATATCTTTCCGGCGATGTTCCAAAAATGCGTTCTGCCGTTGGTTACGTCGGTGTTCGTGTCATCACCTATGCCGCGAAAATACCTGTCACCCACACCCATAAAGGCAGCCAGCCCGAGGACGATGACAATAAACGCGGCTGCTCCGGCAAACATCGAAAGCCGCCTGCCGCGTGCCTCTGAGGCATCATCACGTTCACTGCGTTTCCGCAAGGCAGATGCCGAAAGGAATACAAACAAGGCCATGCCGATATAGCTTATCAACGCTCCGCGCGAACTTGTGAAAATAAGCGCCAGCAGCATTATCACAACGCCTATCCACAGCAGCGGTTTTTTATCACGCTTGACGCCGCCGCCCGCCAACAGGCCAAACGCAATGCCGGAGATCATAACCATCAGCGCCGCGAAATGATGCTGGTTGACGAACGGCCCGAACGGTATCGCCTGATATGCCTCTCTTATGCCGTAGATCGTGTCAGGGTCGGCAAGCCGCTGCGTTATCCCGAACATTGCCATGACCGGGCCGAATATCAACAGGACAACAACCACGGTTCTCAGCCGCCTTGCCGAACGGATGAAAACGAGCGCCATCGCAAAAAAAACGAGGTAGAACAGCAGGCGAATGGTGAAAAGCCGCGTCGCAAAAGGGTCGATGCTCAAGGCCGATGACGGAGCGACGGAAAGCAGTTCGGACGGAACACTGCTGCCGCCAAGCGGAAGCAGTTGGATGACGCCGATAACCACAAGGCCTGCCAGCGGCAGTTGGACGAGCGAGTTTGAATAACAAAAACGGCCTGTCCGCCACGAACCGTATGCCCAAAGGGCGGCGGTTATCGAGATGACCAGAAACACAAGCGCCTGAGCGGGCTGATCGACCGCACCGAACCCGATGGTGGAACCTAGCGCTATGATGAGCAGCAGGATGAAAACCGCAAGCTCCGCCTTGCCGCCGGTTCGCGTTTCCGTTTCCTCAAACTCTTTTTTCCGTCCTTTCATCTGATCCGTTTATTCTGCCGCGAGGCTGATGTCGTCCAGCCACAACAGGCCGCCGACGGCACATTGCGTGCCGGAACAGCCCTCGCGAACAAGAGCTATCTGTATGCCGTCTGTGCCGTCCGGCACGGCAAAGCTCACGCGGACATTTTCCCATTCTCCGACACGGTCCTTTAGCGGATCGGACGCGGCAAGCACCTTTTTGTCCGACCTGTCGGTTATTTTCCAAACCAGTTTCGCCCTTGTTTTCAACTCAGAGCGGTAAAAGAATTCCAGCCGGTACCGCTTTCCGGGTTCGACGGCAACGGTCTGAGAAAGGCTGCGAAACTTGTCGCTGGAATTGCCGAAAACATAGACCAGGCTGTAGCTGCCCGAATGACGCGATCCGTCCGTTTGCGAGATCTGCGGCTCGCTCCCGTCAGGAAATGTCCAGTCAAAAAGGCTTGCCGCCCTGATGTTTATCGGCGATTCAAAACCGCCGTTCGTCACCGTCGCTAAAACCGGAACAGCCGTTCCCTCCGTCCGTCCGGCAACTATTTTCAGGGCGTCGCGAAAGCGTTTTTCGCCGATCAATGTTTTTAGCAGCCTGTTCCCGGCTGCGGCGGCCAGTTCGCTTCGTTTCTCATCTTCGGAAAGCGAGTTCCAGATGGCAACGGCCTCATCATGACGGCCTGCTGATGACAATGCGCTTATCAGTGGCGAACGGGCTTCCGGCAGATCGCCGAGCGCTTTCTGAATATCATCGGTATTGCCGTTCAGAACGTTCCATAGAACGCCGACCGCCGGAGCGGTGTATTTTGGGTCGCTTTGAGCGGCGTTTCTGATCTCGGCAAAAGCCTCGTCATATCTGCCCTGCCGCAAAAGGTTGTTGCCGAGCGCCCATTGCACCGACGAATAATTCGGCGCCAGCGCGGACGCAAAACGAAGTGCTTCCTCACCGGACTTCGCCTCGCCGCTGCGTTCGCGGGCACGGCCAAGTTCCAGCCAGATCAAATAATCATACGGCGACAGTGCGGCGGCA
This sequence comes from Acidobacteriota bacterium, assembly GCA_019639175.1. GTDB lineage: Bacteria > Acidobacteriota > Blastocatellia > Pyrinomonadales > Pyrinomonadaceae > OLB17. The sequence continues at coordinate 338,568 of JAHBSK010000003.1, forward strand.
TTTTCAAAATGCGTCAGCGCCAGATCGTGATTTTCCGGTGCAAATGTTTCAGTCCGCAGAACGCCCGCGGCAAAATGCGTCTGCGGATCGCCGGGAGCCATGCCTATTGCATATTCAGCCTCTTCCGGCGTCTCAGCCTGAAGCGCAACTGCCCGTCCCGCCGCCCATTTCAATGTCATAAGCGACAGCGCGAGAAGCAGCAGCGGCACGGCGGCCACGCCGATACGCCTGAGATTTTGTGTGATTTTTATTTCGGAAACCGGCACAAGTTCAAGTCTCAATCCAGTTCGACCGTCTCAATGCGAAACTCCGCCCGCTTTAGCGTTATGTTCAGGCCGCGGCAGATGTCCTTCAGCTCTTCCAGCTTTTCATCGTCGGCGTTTCTGAACGAGATCAGCATTTCGCTTATCTCCATTTTCTCACAAAGGCCGCCGATGCCGTCATCGCTCGGATAAACTTTGAGGCCGCTGATGACCCTGCCGCGTTTCAATGGGTCGTCGTCAACAAAACAGACCGGCTGGTATCCAAACTCGGCGTTGTTGCGAAGTTCGCGAAGCACCATCTCGCCGCCGTCGCCCGCACCGTAGATAAGAACGCGGCGGGTCCTTTCGCCGTTTGAGCCGGGCAGCAGTTCGCGGATAAGGCGAAACGTCAGGCGGCTGCCAAAGACCGCAAGCAGCAGAAGCAGGCCGTCAACGACAAAGACCGTTCTTGAGAACCCCTCGAACCGCCACAAGAGCAATATCCCGAAAACGCTTAACGCAGAGGCAAGCACAACGCCTCTGGTAAAGATTATCAGGTCAGAAAGGCCGGTGTATCGCCACAAACCGCGATAGACTCCTGAGATGAGAAACGCAAAAAGTTTGAGGATGACGATCAGCGGCAGCGATTTGCTGAAAACAGGCCATTCGCCGCTGGCTTCGATCGGGCCGAAAATGATGATGTATGAGGCGTAATAGCAAACCGCTATCAGGATCAGATCCAAAAACACCTCAAAGATGCGGCGCTTGTGCGACACATCGACCAAAAAGGCATACATTGCGTTATTCTTTGACGCCAGTTCTTCTTCGGTCTGATCGTAAACGCGGACCTTGGAAAGATAGACCCCGATCAGCGACAGCGCGACCGTAAAGGTTGCTATCAGCGCCAGGCTCTGCGTTACGCGAAGCTGGCTGACCATCAGCGCCAGAACACCCGCCGCAATGGCGAAACCGTAGATCATCAGAACCGCTGAACGCTCAGAAAGCCCGAGCGCGACCAGACGGTGAGATGTGTGGTCGCGTCCGCCCTGCGACGCCTTTCGGCCCCAGAGTTTTCTGAGGATCGTTACAAAGGTCGTATCGAAGATCGGGACAAAAAGGATAAGCACCGGAACGGCCAATATAGTGAAAATGCCGCGCGAACGCCCGCCGCCGATGTCGCTGAGCAAGACAGAGCTTGCCAGAAAAAAGCCGACGAACATTGACCCGCAATCGCCCATAAAGATCGACGCCGGATTGAAATTGAACACAAGAAAGCCGAGCAGAGCGCCGATAAATATCGAGACCAAAAGGGCATCAGACACCTGGCCGTGATTCCAAAACCCGATGGCAAGCGATATCGCCGCGATGGCGGCAATGCCCGCTGCCAGGCCGTCCATATTGTCCAAAAGATTGATCGCGTTGGTGATGGCAACCACCCAGAAAACCGTTATGGCGGAATCGATGACCTCGGAACCGGTCAGCGGCAGACGCAGGCCGAACCCGACTATGATGACAGCTCCGATAAGCTGACCTACAAGTTTTTGATAAGGTTTTATGTCCAGCAGATCGTCTATCAGCCCGATGAAGAAAAGAAATGTGCTGCCGCCGAGAATGACGAGCGAATCGGTGTTCTTTGGCGAAAGAAATGCGAAAAGGACGGCGACCGTGAGAAAAATACCGACGCCGCCGAGCATGGCCGTCGGACGTTTGTGCCAGCGGTCCGATTTTGGCTTGGCGACCTGCCCTATCCTGTGCGCGAACGCCCGAACGGCAAACGTAAAGCCGATCGAGACCGCCATGGCGAGGCCGCAAACAAAGATCGGATTTTGAACAAGTTCCTGCATCTGCATCTTCAGGCGAAAACAGCCTTACTTTTCGGCCAGCGAATCGTAAAGCCGTGAAATGTCATTTATCAGCCTGTCTTTTGAATAATTTTCGATAACAAAAGCGCGGGCGTTATCGGCAAGCATTTCTCGTAATCTTTCATTTTTTGCCAAATAACGCAAGCCGTTGGCAAAACCGGCCACGTTGCCGGAAGCGACGCCGATGCCTCTTTCATGAATGTCGAAGCCGTCTTTTTCTTCGATGATCTGCCCTAAAAGATCTGCCACGCCGCCGACCGTGGTCGCGATGACCGGACGGCCTGCTGCCATTGCCTCGATCAGCGAAAGCGGCGTTCCCTCGTTCAGCGAAGTAAGAGCGACCACGTCACAATCAGCATAAACGGCCGATGTATCCTCAACATTACCGAGAAATGTGACGTTCTCATTGAGGGTCAGATCAAGAACAGTTCTTTCAAGGCTTTCGCGAAGGCTGCCGCTACCGGCGATCAGCAGTCGAGGCGCGGGCGTTTCCCCATCAAGCTCTTTATATTTTGCCGCTGCCTTAAGCAGCATCGGCAGATTCTTTATCTCGGTCAGTCTGCCGACAAACGCGGTAACGAGGCCGCGTTCGGAAAGCGGCTGCGGCGACGGCACTTTTTTGAACGGGTCAAGGTCGATGCCGAGCGGAACTATCTCAAACTGCTCCGGGCGGCCAACACGGAACGTTCCGTTTATTTCCTCAAACTGCTGCTGAGAGATGACGACGATCCTGTCCGTGGCAAAACGGGCAAGCATCCTTTCGATAAAAAGGAACAGCCTAGTTTTTGCCTGTCCATAATAACTGTGAAATACGTGTCCGTGAAATGTGTGGACAACATGGACGCGACGCGGACGGCCGACGAGAACAGCAGGCGTAAACCATTTATACACAAAAGCGGCAACACGGCCGACCGTCCCCGCTTTGGCTGTATGCGTATGAACGACATCCGGCGAGAACCGCCGCATTTCGCGGTAGATCTTGAACAGAGAAATAATGTCACGCGGCGAAAGCTCGCGGCTCATTTCGCGAATATAGGCCGGCTTTACCTCAAGCTGTTCCGCAAGATATGCCATGTCCTCTTCGCCCGGCGGAACGGTTCCGGCGATCAGCCGCGATCTGAACCTGTCATTGTCCAATCCCTTCGTCAGCCACAGCACATGGCGCGCCGGGCCACCGACGTTAAGGCGTGCGATCATGCGAAGGACTTTCATCAGCTATACGGTCAACCGGGCTTGTGAGCAAACACAATGCTTGACTATTGGCGGTCGATAAACCGGCGAAACCATAGTTCCATCATCAAAAGTGTCCATATCTGTGCCGTGTGGTCACGTTCTCCTGAAAGGTGTTCATTTATATAGCGTTCGGTCGCGTCCGGCCTGACGATGCCGCGTTTTGCGGCCGTTTCGGAAAGCAGGACATCTTGGACAAGCGATCTCATTTCACCCCGGAACCAGCGACCGACCGGTACACCGAAACCCATTTTTTTTCTGTAAACAACTTCCGGCGGAACCAGCCTGGCTGCTGTCTTTTTTAGAAGATACTTTGTTTTTAGCCCTTTTATTTTAAGGCTTTCAGGTAAAGATGCCGCAAATTCGATCAGATTATGATCGAGAAATGGCGACCGAGCCTCGAGCGAATTTGCCATCGAGGCAATATCGACCTTTACTAACAGGTCATCAGGGAGATACGTCATCTGGTCTGTCAAAAGCGTTGTATCGACAATGCCTGAGCCGTTTGCGCGGGCGAACCATTTGCCGAGGAATACCAAAGCGTCCGTACCGTCAACAGTTTCTGCGAATTCATTTGTGTAAAGCCCAGCCTTGACGTCCGGTTTGAATGAGGACATCCAGCCCTGATAACGCTGTGACGGTGCGCCTTGTGCAGAGGCGATGAACCGTTTTATGTCGCGGGCAAAAGTGCGTCTTTTTTCGGACGTGGGCAAAAGGCCGGCCGGAAATTCGATGAACGGCTGCCTAAGAAAACCCGGCACACGTCGATATACGGAAGCAAGCTTCATCGCCAGATAGCGGTCGTATCCGGCAAAGCTTTCATCGCCGCCGTCACCGTTCAGGGCAACGGTGACGTGCTTTCTGGTTTCGCGAGAAACGTAATATGTCGGTATCGCGCTCGAATCGGCATACGGTTCGCCGTAATGCTCCACGAGCGTTGGAATTATTTCCTGCGCGTTCGGCTTTACGATGAATTCGTTATATTCGGCACCGACGTGTTCGGCCACGCGGCGTGCATATTTAAGTTCGCTAAAATCTTCTTCCTCAAAACCGATGGAAAACGTCTTTACCGGCTGTGAACTTTCCTGCGCCATCAGGGCAACGACCGTTGAGGAATCGACACCGCCCGAAAGAAACGCTCCGAGCGGCACGTCCGATATCATTCTCAAACGCGTCGATTCGCGAAGGATGCGAGTTGTTTCCTCTATTGCTTCTTCTTCGCTGATCTTTATTTTCTTGGAAAAATCCGGCAGCCAATAGCGTCTTGTCTCTATCTGGCCGTCTTTCCATTTCAGCCAATGTCCCGGTTCCAGTTTGCGGATCTGTTTGAACGCCGTCAGCGGAGCCGGAACGCAAAGGTATGACAGATACGCATCTATGGCTTCGTGATCGACCTCGCGGGAAATGTCAGGATGTTCAAGTAATGCGCGAAACTCAGAACCAAATATCAGGTCGCCGTTCGGCTGATGCGAATAAAGCAGAGGTTTTTTGCCGACGCGGTCGCGGGCGATGAAAAGTTCCTTTTCGGCCTCGTCCCAGACGGCAAAAGCGAACATTCCTCTTAGAAATGTCAGGCAATCGACGCCGTGTTTGTCATAAAGATGAATTATCGCCTCAGTATCAGAATTTGTATAAAACCTGTGTCCGTCCTTTTCAAGATCTTTCCTTAATTCCTGATAGTTATATATCTCTCCGTTAAAGACTATCCATTTTGTGCGGTCGGCGTTATGGATCGGCTGTTTTCCGCTCGAAAGGTCGATGATCGAAAGCCGTCGCATCGCAAGGCCGACGTTGTCATTAACATAAAAACCATCGTCGTCCGGCCCGCGATGCAGTATCGCCCGGTTCATTCTTTCCAGCACCTTACGGCTGACGCCGACCGTGCCGTTATTGACTATCCCAACTATTCCGCACATTCTTATGTTCGATTGTAACCGATTGTTTGTTCAAGGTCTTGTGAGGGGGAAATGTTGAGCCGTTTAGGTGTTAAAACGTGTGTCGTGGGTCAGCTTTGCCTGTTCGCGCATAACGATCTCGCGGTTCTCGCGGCGCTCCTTGACGAGCGTCCAGCCGACCGCGGCGATCATAAAAAGAAACACCTGTATCTGGATCCGCTGGCGGTAGATCATTCCCGTATTGCCCTGAAACAGCGAGTATGCAAGCGACAGCATCAACACAAAAAGAAGTATCGGCAGAGCTTCTTTTAGCCGGTGGCGGATCGTGTAAACAAGGCCCATTACAATAAATGGAATGGTCGCCCACCATATCAGCAGATCGGGCAAAGTTATGAACTGGTGAATGCTTCTAAATTCCCAGGGAAACGGCGAGAACATCAGATAAGTAAGCCCGACCGGCATTGCCATGACCGCGCCTTCGGTGGTGGAAACATCTATGTCCTCGCCAAAGCCGGATCCTGCATCTCGTGAAAGAGCATCGCGTGTCATCTGAATGCGTTCGAGTTGGCCGTATTCACTAAGATTCATACTGGCCGTTCTCATTACCCCAAAATATGTCAGGCCAAACGCGATCACGACCAGTGCGGCGGTCCGCCGCAGCATTGAGTTGTTCGTTGTCCCCGAACCGACCACAAAGCTGCCCGCCACAGCAGCGGCGATCATATAAAAGATATAGAATCGCAGGGCCATGACACCCGCCATTGATGCCATAAGTACCGCAACATCCAGCCAGTTGAACCGTTCCTGAAGCCGCATCACCATATAGATCGCCAGCACCAGCAAAAAGGCGATCAGTCCGTCTTTCAAAAGCTGGCCCGACCACAATATGAACGCCGGAACCACCGCCAAGGCGATGCCCGTGTACCGAGCAACATCGCGGTTTTTGAAAACCTTCAACGAACAAAGATATGCCAACGGCGGCGTCGCCGCCCCAAACACCGCACACGCCGACTGCGCCGCAAAGATATTCGGCCCGATAACGTAATAAAGCCCCGCCACCAGATAATTCATCCCCCAATTCGCACCGCTTCTTAGAAGGGCGAACTGCACAACCGGATCACTAAAAAGGCGAGTTCCATTCCAATATTCGATTAGCCATACCGCTACCTGATCATAACCATTGGCATCAGGGCCTGCCAAGGAACGTAAATTTAGAATTTCTATAAAAATACCTAATGAGAGTCGGGCAACGAGGGCAATTAGAAATATATCTGTAAGAAACTCATGATCTGTTGATATTTTTCTGAACACTAACAAAAACGGCGAAGCTAATAAAAGAACCAAGATCAATGCGATTGCCCCATTAGGGAAATCAATAGCAGACATGGTTACCGCTATGATTGCTGTAAAAATTAAAGTCCAGCTTCTAAGCATTTGAGTTGATCACCTATTTTACTTCACAAGATCTGGGTACACGGTTTGATACATTTGGACAGTTTGTAAGATTGAGAATTTGTCGGTAACTGTTTCCTTAGCATTCTTTGCCAAATTTATACGTAATGCATTGTCCGTTATTACCAGAGAAATAAGGTCTTTAAGTTCATACTCATTACCATATTCAAACAGCATACCATTTTTATTATGGGTGATTATATCAGGCACTCCACCTACATTCGTTGCAATTACACACAAGCCAGCAGCCATTGCTTCAAGAATAGCTATACCGAACGGTTCTGATTCTGAAGAATGGATATAAATGTCACTATCTAGAAGAAATTCAGGCACGTTTTTTACATAACCTCGCAAATGGACGTTTTGCTCTAGATTCAAGTCTTTTATTATCGCTTCCAATTTCGGGCGTTCAGGGCCTTCTCCCGCAATATGCAGTTCGATGTTCTTATCCGTATACAGCACATTCGCAATGGATCTGATCAAAAATTCGTGCCCTTTTCTTTTGTGAAGATTCCCAACAGATGCTATTTTCAGGCTTTTGTTTTGAGTAGAAAAGGCCAATGCCGGACTGTAATTACTGTATGGAGTTAGGTCTATGCCGTTATGAGTTATGATTATACGGTCAGGTGATATACCTTGAGATCTCAACTCTGAGCGTACGATATTTGAGATGGCCAAGACACGATCAGCTTGTTTTGTTGCAAATTTATCGAAAAAAAAAGCAACTTACGGTCTGACACCAGATCCTCCGTGTAGTGTTTTGTAACAGCAACTTTCAAACTGGGTATAGTAGAGGCGACCGCTGCTCCGATAATGGTGGCATGCAGCAGGTGTGAGTGAAGTATGTCAATATTGTTTTGGACTATCAGTTTTCGTAAACGCAGGATCAGAGAAGGCAAAGAAAAAATACTTTTGCCGGAAAAAGAGTGTACATTTACCCCCTTTGAACGCAAGGATCTTTCAAAAATACCGTTTACGGGATCCTCGCTAAAAATATTGCAATAAGAAACATCGAACAGATCGGGATCATATTTATCCGCCATGTCGATAAGCAATTTTTCCGCTCCGCCAAGGCCTTTCGGTGTGCTGGTCAAGTGAAGAACTTTTATTCGTTTCATGTACGATCAGATATAATGTAGATATATTCGGTCAAATATTTCTCAGTCATTCTCTCTACGGTAAGCTCTTCTTCCGCAAGCGAACGGGCATTTTCCCCAAGCCGTTCGGCAGTTTCCTGCTCGGAAAAAACCCGTATCAGATGTTCAGCCAACCTTTCGCTACCACCTACAGGAAACAATAGACTGTTGACATCGTGTATGCAAATCTCGCGGTTTGCTCCAATATCGCTGGCAATGATAGTTGATCCGCAGGCAAAAGCCTCTACCAGCGAATTAGACATGCCCTCTGAACGCGAAGGGAGAATGAAAGCGTCCGCAGCAATCAGATAATCTTTTGGATTGGGAACGAATCCTTTGAATACAACATTGCTTTCCAAACCAAGATCCGTCACTTGTTTTCGCAATGAGTCCTCAACATTCCGAAATGCTCCGCCCTCACCTAATAATAAAAGTATGGCGTCAGGAAAAGGTTCTGTTACCTGCTTCCATGCATTTATCAATGAATCTAGACATTTTTCCTCGCTCAATCTACCTGTAAATATGCCGATCTTTACATTGGGAATATCCAATCTATTCTTAAATGTAAGCTTGTCCGCAGATGAGTAGGCGACCTCAGAGGGAATATCTGTTGAATTATGTATGACCGTGATATTTTCTGAAGAAATACCAATGCCGGTCAATTCACTTTTCATTTCCTCAGTTAAGGCCACAAACCTTGTCACATATTTTATAAGCCTTATTCTCAACCCCGACAGAGGCATACGTCTTATCTCATTAGCCTCGCCTATCGCACCTCCGGACGTAATGCGTGTCAAGATCGGTTTGCGTGTAAAAAAACCGGCGATAACCGCTGTCATCGTTGGGCCGAACATCTGCTGGCAATGAACGACCTCGTATTTCTTTCTATTCTTGATGAGCCAAAAGAATGTATCAGCCAAATAAAGAATGCCGTTAACAGCAAGTGAGTTTCCTACAACGGGTGAGCGGTGAAATATCGTTCCGTTTACAATCTCATTGGCGGGAAGGCCATGATAGTTTCTGGTACATACAAAGGTTTTAATGCCGCGAGCATTCAGCTGCCCCAAAAGCAGCTTGGAATTCTTCTGAATACCGCCTGTCGGAGCATCTATATTTGTAACGAGCATGCACACTGCTTTGAGGCCTTTCGTCATTATTCAATAAATGGTCAGTTGGAAAGCTTACTTCTGAGCCTAGATATCTTATTGCCTGTAAGGAGACGAAGGATCGTATAGGCATAACGGGGATCAAATATTATTGAGGGAACCATTGAAACTGCTCTCTTAAGTTCTGATATTGAGCGACGCCGCTCTTTTACAGAACAATAATTTATTGCGTTAACGAGGGCAATGTTAGCTTTTCTATAGATCAATATCTTTTTTTGTTCATTTGACAGCAGCTGCGATGTTTCAAGAAGACGAACGGAACAGTTCATCGAGCGTTCCATACCTTCCGGATTGCTCATGGTGTTGGCTTCGTGGGTTCGGATCTTCACAAAGGCCACAGGATTATAGGCAAACTCTGTGATCGTAGAAAGCCTGACCCAAAACTCCCAATCTTCAGAGCCTGAAAGCTCTCTGTCCTCATTGAAACCACCTATCTCTCGTGCTTTATCGGTAAGGATAAGGTGTGCTCCGATCTTAACAAAGTTTTCGCGTAAGATATTGCTAGTGACCTCACCGCTATGTCGGCCCGCATTTAACTTCTTGAGATAATTGCCCTCACTGTCTATCTGAAGAGCATCGGTATAAACCACTCCGACATTTGGCCTGGCTTCAATAAACTCTACGTCAGCCGCCAGTTTTTCCGGCAGCCACAGGTCATCCGAATCAAGAAACGAGATGTACTCGCCTTTTGCAAGCCGCAGCCCATGATTTCTTGAAGCCCCACGTTCAGAATTTTGCTGATAAACATACTGAACTTGCGGTACATATCTTTCAACAATTTCTTTAGTGTTGTCAGTTGAACCATCATCAATAACAATGATCTCTCTATTTTGATAGGTCTGGATCAAAAGACTTTCTATAGTCTCCGCTATATAGTCAGCTCGGTTATATGAAGGCACTACAATTGTTACCAAAGGTTGCTTGGTATAGTGTTTATCGGTCATCCCAATTCATTCCTTATTAGACCTTCTTGCACAAAAGCTACCCGTGCCATTTCCAAAGTCCTCAAAATGTGTTATCTCAAACCCATTTTCCATCAGGAATGAACATAAAGCTTTCCCATTCTTTTTTTCTGTGTCAATTTCATGAAACTCACCTACGATCTTCTCGATCTTTTTCAAAGAATTGTCTGACGCAGGATAGAAGACATCATATTCACTCCCTTCACAATCAATTTTCAGGAGATTGCAGATGCTGATCTTACTTAACACTTCGTCCAAGGTCACACACTCAATATCGACTTCATCTACATGGTCGTGGTCATGGTCAATATTGAGTGAATGGCCAACCCAAGCATCAGAAATGTAAAGAGTCTTGTTTCCGCCCTCACCTGAGACAGCCTTCCTAAATACCTTTACGTTAGGGAGGCCATTCGCCATGACATTCTTTTCCAACCAGTTTGCATTGGAAGGAAACGGTTCGAAAGAGAGTACTCTGACGTTGTCTGCGACGGTGGCCGCAAAAATACTGAAAACACCAATATTCGCTCCAATATCTAGAACCGTGTCATTTGGCAGGATTTTGTAATTTGCAGGAGAGTACATTTCCTCAACCCATACTTCGTGGAAAAGCATTTCAAGTCTAATTTCAGGGGGGCTTTCGATCACCAGACCATTGCGAAACCTTAGTATTGCAAAGTCACGCCCCTTCAACTTACTTGACAATACTTCCATCCAGTTCTTAAGAAGGGAAATTATATATATATCGTCCCGAGTTCTTTTTGGCAGCCGGGTTAGTTTCTTCAACATAAACTCTTATCTCTATCCATTATACACCACTCAGATTTATATCCCTAAAAACCTTGATTCACTAACGCGTCTGAAGCAATAACCTGCTCAGAGAATCAATTGCCTGAAGAGCTGCCCTCTGCATTGATATAGCCGGAATGATGGCCACAGCAAAGAATACTGCCACACTTATCCAGAGCGACTTAAAAACCAAGACCGAAATGATTGAGACTAGGGTTGGAAACATTGCTACTAATAATGCTTTCCACTGAACAGTTACTCTGGTTCCACAAAGGAGAATTACCGTAAACGTCATAGTAGCTACCGAGAAAAAAGTGGCAATAGCACATCCCATCAGTCCATATTTTGGAATCAGCAGGAAATTGAGTGAAATATTTACAATTGCAGCCAAAACTGACGCAGCTGTGGAAAAATGAGTTGTTGATATCGCATTTGAGAAAGATTGATATCCGAACATCATGGGCGCGGAAATGCCGCTACTAAGTAATAGGATAAAGAGTGGGTCAATACTTGGACGAAAAACATCACCAAAAACCAAAGGCAGCAGCATAGCTGAAGTCGCAGCTATGAGAACACATATCCCGGACCATAGAAACGAAACAAAAGGCAATACTTGATCAAGATATTTACTAACCATTTCTGCCATTCCATCAGCTCTTAAACTGACGAACATGGAAAGTAAAAGTGTGTTGGCCAAAATCGTCAACTGCAACACCATTCCGTTGATCTGAGCGGCAACCGCATAGATGCCCAGATCACTTGTTGAAAGATATCTGGTAATAAAAACAGCATCTAACTGGCTGGTGGTCAAATATCCCACGATGGCTACTGGTACAAGCGGAATGGAGAAACGCAATATGATGCGAAGATGGTTGAGGTCAAAAAGATTTCTTATCTCTATGAAAGGGGTCAAATACAATACAGCTACCCCCGTTACGACGAGCGGAGACAAGATGTAGCACCACAATGCTCTTTCCCAAGTGAGTGAACCAAACACAACCAAGCAAAGTAGAGAGGCAAAAACGAGCATCCGCTCAGCAGTTAGTAATCCTCCTTGCAATCTATGTAATTTCACACCTTGCAACGCATATTGAACGTGCATCCATAGTGAACTTGTGACCAAGTGGATAACTATCAGCCAGCTTGATCCTAATGGAATCTTTAACCAGTTGGAAACGTGCCCAAGCCACAATCCGGCGGCAAGCAGTATAAGTGTAAGGTTGGAAATATATATAAGTGATCGTGCCCAAAAAAAACGAGTGATCTTCCCGGTTTGAACAAACTCCTCTATTCCAAAGCGTGCTAGTGCGGAACTGGACCAGTTGAGAAATATCTGCACCATCTGTGATGCTGCTATGAAGGCCACTACTCCTCCATATCCCTCAGTGCCGATATACTGGGTAAGGAACCAAACTCCGGCAAAAGAGAACAATGCAGTTCCAATGTGAGTTAAAAGAAGAGAAAGATAATTACTACCAGCATTATTAATATCCCAACGAGCGGATCGCCTACCGACATTTTTGTCAGTATCATTGGATCGGTTGTTATCGACAGGTGAGATTTCTGGTGTCACGTGAGCAAGTTTATTGATTAAACGGGATCGGTGTCAATGCGGTCGTTCCAAAGGAGGCATTACATTGTCTGGCCGAGGGTTAGGAGGTTGTTGTCGGGGTCGAGGATGGAGAATTCGCGTTGGCCCCAGGGTTTGGTTTGGAGCGGGCCGTTTGGGTGGATGGGAACGCCGGAGGCGATAAATGTGTTGTACACGTCGTCTATCGCGTTCGTGCGGATATACACCTGGCCGTAGTTTTGTTTTGGGTCAAGCTCGCGAAACAGGAAAAAGTGTATCTGAACGTCGTCCTTTTGGACCATCAGATATTCGGCATGTTCATCGCTGCCAAATTGCTCAAAACCGAGCGTGTTCAGATAAAAATCCTTCGTAACGGCCCTGTCACGCATCGGCAGTTTTGGGCAGATCGAATTCAGCATAAGCGTTTTTATAAAGCGTTCTTAAAAGATCGTTCCCGATATGCCCATGGATAAATTAAAGGTATATCAGACCGGAAAATAAAGCCGAAATGCAAGATACGCCGTAATGCGTCAGGCGGTGCGCAGGATCTTTTCCATCTTGCGGCCTTTTGCCAGTTCGTCCACCAGTTTGTCCAAATACCTGACCTGCTGTGTCAGCGGATTTTCGATCTCTTCCACACGATAACCGCATATCACGCCGGTGATGAGGTGCGCGTTCGGGTTTAATTTCGCCGCTTTGAAAAAATCCTCAAACGTCGCCTTGTCGTCGATCAGCTTTTGCAGCTTCTTATCGTCAAAACCCGTCAGCCATTCAATGACCTCGCGCAACTCCTCCACCGTCCTGCCTTTCTTCTCAACCTTGGTGACGTAATGCGGATAAACCGAAGCAAATGTCATCTTCGCTATCCGCTCATCATGATGGCTTGTGTCTGTCATATTAAGTTTTGTTTCTGTTCGATCTTAAATACTTAATGTCCAGATATATGTTAGCTTACCCACATTCTACCGTGAACTTAAAAAAACCACTTAAGTTAAAGGACGGTTATAAACTTAAGTTAAAGGACGGTTATAATCAGAGCGATCATTGAACAAATATTGGCATATTATTGGGGAAAAAATCTCAATATGAGTATTAAAACCCCGGGTGTTGCATTGGTAATTGCTGATATTAACCAATAAATACGATTGCAATTCTGTGAACGTATAAAAATTGAAACCAAGCTGATAAAAAAGAAGTGAGGTGGTCTAATTTAGCCGGACACGAGTCTTTGGGTAGAATTAGATTATGAAAAAGTATGATGAAGAGTTCAAGCGAGAGGCAGTGAGGAAGATATTTGAGGGGCAGACGGTGCGGTCGGTTTCGCGGGAGTTAGGGGTGAGCGAGAACCAGCTGCATGCCTGGAAGAAAATGAGGCTGGAGGCTGCAACGGACTCGGAGAAAGATCTGATAAAGCTGAAGAAGGAGCTGCGGGAAGTGAAGATGGAGAACGAGATATTAAAAAAGGCGGCGCTTATCTTCGGCAGAAGCCCGTAAGAAGGTACGAGTTCATTGAGGGCGAGAGCGGCGAGTATCCGATCAGGACATTGTGCCGGGTGATGAAGGTGAGCCGATCGTGCTACTACGGATGGCTGGAGCGGCGGGCGGCGGCGAGCAAGCGGAGCGAGGATGCCAACCGGGTGAAGAAATGTTTTTATTTTCACTCGCGGCGGTACGGATCGCGGCGGATCGCAGTTGAGCTTGGGCTGGGGCGTTTTCTGGTGCGGCGATTGATGAGGGAGCAGGGCCTGGTTGCCATTCAGCCGAAAAGGTTCCGTCCGCAGACGACCGATTCCAGGCATAACGCCCTTATCAGTCCGAATCTGCTGAAAGATGCGGAGAATCATCCCAAGGCACCGGGCGAGGCCATCGTGGGCGACATCACGTATTTACGCCTGATAAACGGGTTGTTTTGCTATCTGGCGGTGTTTCAGGACAAGTTTACGCGGCGGATCGTCGGGTGGGCGGTCGCTGAAACGCTCGAAGCGGAGATGGTAGTCGCGGCACTCGCGATGGCGTTTCGGCGGGGGCTGATAAAGCGGAATGCGATCATTCACACCGACCGCGGTTCGCAGTACGTGTCGAAGGATTACCGGGACCTGCTCGGACTGCACGACATCCGGCAGTCGATGTCGGGCAAAGGCAACTGCTATGACAACGCCCAGGCCGAAAGCTTCTTCTCACGCTTCAAGACCGAGCTTGTCGAGGGCGGGGTGTTCGAGAGCGTCGGCCAGGCCCGAAGCGAAGCCTTCAGCTACATCGAAGGCTATTACAACCGCATCCGGCTTCATTCGGGCATCGGCTACTTAAGCCCGATCGAGTTCGAGCGGCGATGGAGAATTGACGATCAAACGATAATGTCGGAAGTTATTTCCCAACCGGTGAAGCAGACGCGGGCAATGCTGGCGAGCAACCCGCCGAGGAATAACCGGCCGGAAACTCATCCATAAATGAGCAGCGGCGAGACGCCCTTTCGCTCCTCGCCGCTTCATCCGATCATTTGTGGATAGATTTCCCAATGCCTAAAAAAAACGCTGTTTGAAATACTATAAACTTAAAGGAGAACCCGGACTTTCGTGTCCGGTTTTACTTGACCATCTCAAAGCAAGTGCTGACGCAAAAACTTAAAAAGGCAACAATTAAAAAATCGTAATTCTCACCGGAGCGACGATCATATGACCACAGAATAAGATTCACCCAAAAGACCAAACCCGGCAAACAGGCGATCAGGATGTAAGCGGACCTCGATTTTTTTATTTCATCTATCAATGGCAGACCCAATCCTTCTGACAAATGTTAAACTGTACTAATTAAGACTTACTCTGACACAAGCGGGTTTGCCGCTCATCAGCGCATTTATGATCTATTCGGGAAATGTCCAACGATCTTTGTCTATAAAATTTTCTGTATGGCAAATGGCCAAATACATTTCAGAACAATATTCCTCGCGTTCGATCAGCTCTCCGTTTTTGTTCAGGTATCTGATAAATACCCCGTTTCGCGTGTCGTCGTAGGTAATTATCTGAACTAGCGAAGGGTATTCTATTTCTACCCTTTCATCAGTCTCAATATCAACGACTCTGTATCTCCACGGCCTGCCCGATTCGGGAACAGCTTCTTGAATAATCCTTGCTCTCCGATTTTTATACTCATCAAGAAGTTCAAAGAAATGAGCAAACGCTTTTTCTTCATCTCCTTTTTCCGTCTCAAGAAGCATATTGCACCAGCCACTTGTGCTCTCATAATGACCCAGTTTCATCGCCGCCCAGTCGTGAAAACTCAGAGGGCTTCTGTCATCAAATGAACCTTTAAATTCGCACACAGCCGATCGATAACCGTCAAGGAATGCACTAAGACGAGTAACAGACAAGGCCCCAATGTACATCGCAGGCCGAGGCCTGATCTTCTCTAATAGGTCTAGTATAGAAGGCTCCATGACAAATCTATGAACAGCTGTTCTTATCAATTTAAGAACTTACTATAACAGCTTCACGAGCTTTTTTGGTCGGTCAACCAAAGTCAATCCGGAAAGGTTAATGCGAGATCATATGTCTCTCCGGCTTCGATAGTCAGTATTTCCGCTTTTTCCTTTTCTAAAACACCCGGATAAAAAATATACTTTGTTTCTTTTTGGGGGTCGTCGGTAAAACTAAAAACAAGGATATAGCGTCCTGCCGGGACATTTTCAAAGAAATGATCAAAGCTGTATTTTGAACCATAGGGTGATATTATTTTATTTTTCGGGACATCATAGAATGTTTCGAAGAACTCTTTTTTCCCATCCTTTACCTCTACGCGCCACAAACTTACTATGATACTTGTCCATCTTTTTAATGCATTATCGGCATGAAGTTTTACCGCTCCCTGTGGCTGGGCATTAAAATCTATCTTTTTACTGCAAAGTTGGTCGTCAATTTTCACAAAAATCTTTTCTGTTTTTTCGTAATGGCTGACCCCAAGCGCGTCAATATCAAAAGTCACAGGCAGATCTGTAGAAACTTCATATATGCCGTTTGGCAGGCCATTGAATATATATCTACCGTCCCCGTTGGTTTTGGTTTTAAACTCCCGAAGATCGTCGATTCGCCTTGCCGTTACAATAACGTCTACTAGGGGATGCGCGTAATTGGGGTCGTAGCCTAATTTTGTATTGATGGAACTCGCTCTCATCAAATAACGGCCATCAGGACTCCAATTTTTTTGAATCACTCTACCGATCAATCGCGGCTGCCTGATCTTTGCGATGACCGATTTGATTTCGTCGAGGATCTTATCAACCTCCGCGTCAGAATATTCTGGGCCGATCATGGTGCTCCATTTTTCTGAAAAAAGCCCTGAAACCCTCTCGTTGTTAACATACTGGGCTGTGAAGATGTATCTATAGCCTTTCGCAACTCCGCCGAAACATTTAGTGTCCAGGAAAAGTTCTACTTGTTGTTCTGTTTTGCCTTTTAACGGTTTCTCAACTTCAACGATGATCTTTGATGGACTGCCATATTGTCCTCGTGTCTTTTCTTCGATAGATAGTACTCTTGCAAAGAAAACTACATCTTTGTTCTGGATTGCCCAATGACAAGTGTCGAAAGCATGAAAAGACGAGGAGCAGGTAGGTTGAGCCGCGACCGTGCAAACAAACGGAAAGATCAAAACGAATATAAGCCACCCAATAAAAAAATGTATTTTTCTTGTTCTCATAGTTACCGCCTTTTTTAACGATGCTCATACGCGCCGTAAGGTTTATTTCCGTTATATATCTCGCTGCCGGCGGCGACTAATTCTTTTGCCTTTTCGGCTATTCCGACATGAAATGGCCGTGCATGGTAATGATACTTATTTTTTGAGTCGGTCGCGACGCAATTGTTCCAACTCGGCTTTTAGTGGTTGCCAATAGGTTTTGTCAGCTTCGCGCTCTTCTTTTTCTTCAGACAACAATGCATTCTCCAGTGCCTCGACGTCGGCGTTTAGAGCATGTTTCAAGAGTGGCCGTGCAGATTCCGTCGTATTAGCGATCTCGGGATGGGCCGAAGCGATCTCTGTCAAAAGTTCGGGAGTGCGCAGTTCTCGAAGCCAAAACTCAACCTGCTCTTTTGTGGATCGGTCCTGTCCGGCAAAATAGTCGGCTTCGACAAGGCGTCGGATCATCGGCCAGTCTTTGTCCCGCTGAGTCTTTTTCGCCTTGACCAGATCTGGCAGCGACATCAAATAAAACTCGGTTCCGCCATCCGACACGACAGTGTGTCTTCGCTGCCAGAGTTTTTCAAAGTCATCGACACCCCGCAGTTTCGTCATAACATCCACTCTCAGGCCTGCCGCATCGGGTGTCGCACAGCGAAAATGAACCGCATGTCCACGCTCAAGATACTCTAAGGAAAATGGAGGGACGGCGATTACCTCAGCTTCCAATTCATCAAGACATGCTTTTAGTTGTAATAGATTCTCGTCGCTTGCAAGGATCGCAAAATCGATGTCGCGGCTAAACTCGGCGGCGCCGTACAGTATGCACGCCTGGCCTCCCATCAACAGGGCGCGAACCTGGTGCCTTGCGATCAAAGAAAGGACTTTGCGTATCGGGTTCAGGATCAAGAGAGCCTCCTAATGAAAGGTAAATTTCCCATAATTTTTCTGATTCCAGAAAGCGCTCCATCGGCGTAAGCGAATACCACTCAGCCCACTCTTCACCAACAAGTTCCTCAGCGGATATCTTTGTCATCACTAACTAAATATTAACACAATTGTGTTCGTTAGAGTTCAGTGATCTTGCTTCGCACCACTGGGAACATTGCCGTCGGCGATGTTCCCATACGACCTTCTTTCTTAATGATGATCGCTCTCTGTGGCTCCGTCGGCTGAATGGTAGATCTCGGAGCCGGTGGCGACGAATTCGGCGGCTTTTGAACTCATGCCGGCGGCTAGGGCTTTTTCTTCGGTCAGGCCTTCTTTGGCGGCGTATTCACGCACGTCCTGGGTTATTTTCATAGAGCAGAAGTGCGGGCCGCACATTGAGCAGAAGTGGGCTAGTTTTGCGCCTTCGGCGGGGAGGGTTTCGTCGTGAAATTCTTTTGCTTTTTCGGGGTCGAGGCCGAGGTTGAACTGGTCTTCCCAGCGGAACTCGAAACGTGCCTTTGACAGGGCGTTGTCTCGATACTGCGCGCCCGGATGGCCTTTGGCAAGGTCGGCGGCGTGGGCGGCAAGTTTGTAGGTGATAACGCCTTCTTTTACGTCCTGTTTGTTGGGCAACCCCAAATGTTCCTTCGGCGTGACATAGCAGAGCATCGCCGTGCCGAACCAGCCGATCATCGCGGCGCCGATGCCGCTGGTGATGTGGTCATAGCCCGGAGCGATGTCTGTGGTGAGCGGCCCGAGCGTGTAGAACGGAGCTTCGCCGCAGACCTCTAGCTGCTTGTCCATGTTCTCTTTTATCAGGTGCATCGGGACGTGGCCGGGGCCTTCGATCATTGTCTGGCAATCCATTTCCCAGGCGATCTTTGTCAGTTCGCCAAGCGTGTCGAGTTCGGCAAATTGAGCCTCATCATTGGCGTCAGCGATGCTGCCCGGACGAAGTCCGTCGCCAAGTGAAAAGCTGACATCATACGTCCGCATGATCTCGCAAATTTCCCTAAACCTTGTGTATAAAAAGCTTTCCTCGTGGTGGGCGAGGCACCATTTTGCCATTATCGAACCGCCGCGACTGACGATGCCTGTCGTACGTTTCGCCGTCAGCGGAATGTAAGGCAAGCGAACGCCCGCGTGGATCGTGAAATAATCGACGCCCTGTTCGGCCTGTTCGATGAGCGTGTCGCGGTAAATTTCCCACGTCAGGTCTTCGGCCTTACCGTTCACTTTTTCGAGCGCCTGATAGATCGGCACGGTTCCGATGGGAACGGGCGAATTGCGAAGTATCCATTCGCGGGTCGCGTGGATGTTCTTCCCCGTCGAAAGGTCCATCACCGTGTCGGCGCCCCACAGCGTTGACCAGCGCATCTTTTCGACCTCTTCCTCGATCGACGACGCGATGGCGCTGTTGCCGATGTTCGCGTTTATTTTTACAAGAAAATTGCGCCCGATTATCATCGGTTCGCTTTCGGGATGATTGATGTTTGCCGGAATGATCGCGCGGCCGCGTGCGACCTCGTCGCGGACAAATTCGGGTGTGACAAATTCGGGGATCGATGCGCCGAAAGATTCGCCTTTGTGTTGGTGGTTTAAAGAGGAGCGGTCGCTTTTTTCAGCGACGCCGGCAAGATGCCGGCGCTCCATTCGGCCCAAATTCTCTCTTATGGCGACGAACTCCATTTCGGGCGTGATGATGCCTTTGCGGGCATAGTGCATTTGCGTGACACAGGCGCCTGATCTGGCTCTCAGTATCGGGCGGCTGTGAAAGGACGTAAGGGACGCAAGAGGCTCAAGGGACGCAAGAGGCTCAAGGGACGAAGTAGACTTTGTGGACAGAGTGGACTTAGTGGACTGTTCTGTAGCTTTATCTCCTGTCTCCTGTCTCCCGTCTCTTGTCTGCTGTCTGCTGTCTCCCGTCTCCTGTCTTTCTTCAACGTCGCCGCGAGCGATTATCCATTCGCGGCGAAGCGCGGGCAGGCCGTGGCGGACATCGCATTTTTGTTCAGGGTCGGTCCACGGGCCGCTCGTGTCGTAAACGCGGACGGGCGGGTTCTCTTCAATGCTGCCGTCCATCGCTTTTGAAGGTGTGAGAGCGATCTCACGAAAAGGAACGCGTAATGGCTGTAAAACCTGGTCGCTGCTCCCACCACCCCGGCCTTCGGCCACCTCTCCTCCGGCAGGAGGGGAGCAGGGGGTTCGGACATGCTCAATATATATCTTTTGCGAAGCGGGCAGCTTTACCGTGTCGCTGGTCTGTTCGGTTGTGGTCGCGGTTGAGTTTGTAAGCGTCGTTTCGCGCTCACCGGTGCGAGCGCCGTTGGTGGTCTCTTTCATCGTTTTTCTCCCTTCGTCGGTATTAACCGCAGCAGGTTCTAAGGATAATGTCCGTTTGCAGACATATCTCAGCCGCTCGTGCGGCCCTCCTGAAAACTCTTGTGCAACACCATTGTTGAATATATTGCCGAAAATCACAACAGACGCGGACGCCGTGGCGCGATAACAGAAGAGAAAATGCAAAAACCGTTCACACACTCTGAAATGATCAGCAAGCGTGTGAACGGCCTTTGGCACAGATGCGTTCTTACAGGCAAAGCCTCTGCGGGTGCCGGTCAAAAGATATCTTTCGGCTTTATCTGCGGCACCTTGGTCAGGTCTATCGCATATCCCGTCTGCTGATCGCTGAAAAGGAACAGGCGTTTGCCGTCAAGGCTGAACCGGGCAAATGCAAGTTCGCCTTTCAGTGTGAAATCGTTTATCTTTTCACCCGAATCAAGGCTGTAAAGGGCCACGTCGCCCGGAAAGGTTTCGACCACCAACTGGTTCATGGTCGGATTTACAGCCACTTTGCCGCCAAAGAACCTGTGTTCGAGGTTTCCGCTGCCGATAGAGTAAACCAGCACACGTCCCTCGGAATCTCTGAGTACGAGCCAATCGCGCTCCGACCTGCCGCTGCCGACCGAGAACGATCCGCGGCCCGTGTCTATAAAGACGTTGCCGACCAGCTTTCCTTCATAGCTGTCAATAACGTCTATCATATAATTGTTTTGATTATTGCCGAGGGCTGCCGCTTTTGCGGCCAATGCCGAACTTTCCTGCAGCCTTGCCTTTCCGGCGTCTGACGAAAGCCACCAGTACAGGATCAAACGCCCCGAATGAGTGTCAAAGGAGTAACGCGGCACCGCCTTTGTGAAATTGCGTGTCCAGACGGTCGCATTCTTTACAATGTCAAAAACCTCCAATTTCACATTTTCACGTAAACGTGCGGCTGCCTGTTCGTCTTCTGTCATTTGTGACGACCCGCCTGAACCTTTCCTGCTTTCCTCGGTGTCAAGGCTTGTTCGTTTTAACAGAAAGCGTCCGTGCTGCGTCACGCCGTGTTCGGGAAGCTCGCCCATCAACTGGGCCTGGCCGTTCGATGACTGCAGGAAGGCAAGGCTCGGTTTCTCATTCCTGAATTTTGGGAACATCGCAACGCTGTTGCCCGATGCGTCAACGACACCTGAGAGAAAGCCGCGTGTGAATATTTTTCGCTCGCCTGTCTTTAGGTCCCAAACGCCTCCGCGCGACCTGGTGGACAATGCCGCCCAACTGAAATCATCGGATATTTCTGAGGTTCTGATGTTGTTCATCACACCGACCGGAATATCTATCGTTGCCACATCAGTGCCGCTGTCCGATTGTCCGTCAGCATCGATCTTCAGCTTTCGGACGACTATCTTGCCGCCGGCCGATTCAAATGCGATCAGATCTTCCCAAACGGCAATGTCGTTCTTGTCCATGCCGGTTATGATGATCGATCTGTCCACGGCATAAATGCCGATGGCCGCGTTCTGAAGCGGTTTGAGCGTGACGACCCTGGGATTGGCCGTTCGCCCGACGCTCTCCGCGCCAAATTCCACTTTTGTCAGGCGTTTTCCATCCGGAAAAGAGAAGACGCCGCCTGTTTCAAGCTTTGGTTCGGGATTGCCGAGGACCTTGTCCGGTTCGACGAACACATACGGGCGCGAGGCGATCTTTTTTAGGCTCCCGCGCGGAGAGAGCTGCTTCATCGTTGTGGTGTCAACGGCAAAGGCCGTGTTTTCAGATTGGACGGCCGTTATCCCGTCAACCCGTATCCGAAAGCGATGTTTATTTGAGCGGCTGAACATCACATACCTTGAATCCGGCGAAAACCCGATGCGGAAAAAGCCGACGTCCTCATCATTTTCGCGGCGTGTGCGCGTCAGCCATGTGAGGTATTCAAAGACCGTCAGCTCATAGAATTTCTTTTTTTCAAAGACCTTTTTTCCGGTCTTTGTGTCCACGATGTTTACGTTTGTCGCCTGGTCAACACATGCAAGGTATTTTCCGTCAGGCGACAACGCCTGTTCCCAGCAATCGCTGCGAAGCACCAGTTCGCGCACCTCAAGCGGATCGGAGCGTTCGATATTCCACCGCTCAAAACGCAGGTTATCGGTCAGGAAGACGACCTCTTTATTCTCGTTTGTAAAATAGGCTTCGGTGACATCCTCCGCGTGTGCCTGAAAGATGGCCTTTCCACCTTCGCGGTCAATGACCGATACGGCAAAATCATCCGTTGCCAGCAAATATTTTCCGTCGTGGCTGAACTTGATGATGTTCACATCGCTGCGGATCTTCGGCTCGAGGTCGCGTTTCCACATCAGTCCGGGTATGACGTCCTCGCGGTTTGCTTCGCGGAATCGAACGACATCGGCCTGCCACGCCAGAAAATCATCGGTCGCCGTGGCCGAACGCCCGGCACGGCACTCCTGCGGCAGGCGTTCGGTCGCCTTTGCAATTTCGCGAAGGCGCTTTTGTTCGGGCCGCGTGTTGCCAAAAAGGTCGCTGAACCAACTGCCGGTCTTGCCGTCGCTTTCTGTCAGGCGGTCAAAAAAAGTAAATGACGCATTGGGGTCATAACCTGCGGCGACCATTGCAAAAAATCCAAGTTTGTCTGCCTCAAGCTGCTGTTCGTTCTCGTGGCCGCGGCGGGTCGTTGACCGTTTGGTGCGGGCATTCTCTATCAGGCGGTTGTATTTGTCTATAATGTCGAGCCTGTCACCGACCGAGGTCACGTTCAGCACACGCCTCATAGATTCCGATATATCCTGTGAACCATGGCGAACGGCGGCGTGGCCGAGTTCGTGTGCGATGACGCTGGCAACCTCATCCTCGCTGGCGGAAAGAGCTATCAGCTTGCGCGTCAGGAACACATGGCCGCCGGGAATGTTAAATGCGTTCGCCTGCGGATACTCGATTATGTGAAACGTGAATTTAAGGCCCGTGTCGGGAAAATGCTTCAGCAGTTCGCTGCCGATCCTTTCCACATAGGCAAGAAGTTCCGGGCTTCGTATCGGACGGAAATCGGATGCAAGCCGGTTAAGGGTCAGCTCGCCGAGGATCATCTCCTGTTCCGGTGTAAAAATATTTCCGGTGTTCCTGTTGGCAACGATCTGCGGCGGGTCGCATGTTTGGGCGGCCGAGAAGGCCGAACAGAACACAATGACAAGCAGGATCGAACATACTGTCTTCATAATACAATGTCCCAATACTGATTTTTGTTAAAGTTTTATGGCAACGAAAGGAGAATACCTGAATCGCCGGGTTTCCTTGATTGTATTCAACTTTGCAATTCTGTCAAGGAATTTTTTCAGGCCGGCAAAAGCGGTGCGATTGCGTATTTCGAGCCGCTCATTGTAGTATCGGTCGGTAAAGATACTGCCCGCGCCGACGGCCACAAGGTTTTTACATCGAACGGAAAGAGGCATCAGGCATCTATCTGTTTGATGGCATTGGAATTGCACCAACAAACCAAACAGCATTTTTTTGCATCGTAACAGTACACACTTGGAAATTTTAACTTCGGTTCGATGCAGTTTGCGGCCTGAGGAGGGAGGTTTATCCGTCATTTGATGACTTCGGAAAATACTGTTAGCGGCCCGGTTCGTGTTGAGGGCGACATCGTTGAAACCGGCGGCCCGAGGCCGGTGCTGGGTATGTTTGACGCCGTCGCGCTGATCGTCGGCATTGTGGTCGGAGCGGGAATATTCAGTTTTCCCTCGCTGGTTGCGGCAAATACGGCAAGCCCGGCCATGTTCATCCTCGTATGGGTGCTGGGCGGCGTTGTTTCGCTGATAGGAGCGCTCTGTTACGCCGAGCTTGCGTCGGCTTTCCCGAGCGCGGGCGGCGATTATCATTTTCTTCGGCGAGCTTTTGGTGAAAAATTCTCGTTCCTTTTCGCCTGGGCGCGGATGAGCGTCATCCAGACCGGTTCGGTCGCGATACTTTCATTCATTTTTGGCGATTACGCCTCACAGCTATACAACCTCGGCACATATTCGCCGATGATCTACGCCTCGCTCATCATTGCGGTGCTGACGGCGATAAATATTCTCGGCATCCGGTTTGGCGCCGGCACACAAAAACTTTTGACCGTTCTGCAAATGACGGGCATCACCGTCGTCATCGTTGCCGGATTGTTCTTCGCTCCGGCTGAGGTGACGGCAGCCGCGGCGGAACCTGTCGCCGCGACCACGACGCTCGGTTTGGTGATGGTCTTTGTCCTGCTGACATTTGGCGGCTGGAACGAGGCCGCATATATCTCCGCCGAGATGAAAAAAGGCAGACGGCAGATAGCCTATGCCCTGATATTGGGAATATTCATCATCACTGCCGTTTATGTTCTTATCAATCTTGCATATATGAATGTCCTCGGCCTTGGCGGCATGGCCGCTTCCAACGCGGTCGCGGGCGATATGATGCGTGCCGCGCTTGGCGAAGGCGGTGCGTGGCTAATCGGGCTTCTGGTCGCGCTTGCGGCGCTTACATCGGCAAATGCGACCATCTTTACAGGAGCGCGGACGAATTACGCCCTTGGCCGCGATCATCCGGCGTTCGGCCTGCTGGGACAATGGAACGAGCGGGCGCAGTCGCCCGTCAATGCTTTCATTATTCAGGGCATGATCTCTCTGGCGCTGGTCGGCATGAGCATCTGGACGAGGGACGGCATTCAGGCGATCATTGACTATACGGCTCCTGTATTCTGGTTCTTTCTGTTGATGACCGGCATTTCTCTGATCGTTCTCAGGTTTCGGGAACCTGACGCAGAGCGGGCCTTTCGCGTTCCTTTATATCCGGTCACGCCAATTATATTTTGCCTGACCAGCAGCTATTTGCTGTATTCCAGCATAGCCTATACCGGCATGGGAGCCTTTGTCGGGGTTGCGGTGCTTGTCCTTGGCGGCATCATCCTCGCGGCTATTTCTTTTTTAACGGGCAGTACTGACACTAACTCACTTAGGAGAAACAACGATGAAATTACACCGGCTTAGTTTATTTGGCATTGCGGCATTTGGTTTGGCGGCATTTACGGCTTGCGGCGAACATCCGCGCTTTGCCAATGCGAATAAGGCGAATGCGACACCGGTCGTCGTGGTCGCATCGCCGACACCAGAGGCCGACCGGCCCGCGCTCGACGTTCCTTATGTCCCGACACCGACGGCGGTTCTGGACGAGATGCTGAAGATGGCAGAAGTGAAAAAGGACGACATCCTCTACGACCTCGGCTCAGGCGACGGACGCATCCCGATAGAGGCTGCTAAACGCTTTGGCACACGCGGTGTCGGCATCGACCTCGACCCGGTCCGCGTAAAAGAGGCCAATGAAAATGCCGAAAAGGAAAAGGTGACGGATAAGGTCAAGTTCATTCAGGGAGACATCTTTAAGGAAGATTTCAGCGAGGCGACCGTTGTCACGCTCTATCTTTTGCCGGATGTGAACGTAAAACTGAGGCCGACAATTTTGGCAATGAAACCGGGAACGCGCATCGTTTCGCACAATTACGACATGGGCGATTGGGAGCCTGAAAGATCAACGAAAGTGACCGTCGGGGCGACAGATCACTGGGTACATTTCTGGCGCGTGCCGGAAAAGAAGTAGGCGGAAATAGGAAAAGGGGGAAATACAATGAGATCTAAAAATATACTGGGCGTTCTGTGCCTGCTGGCTCTGGCGGTGCTGACGGCTTTCGCGCAGGAAACCGAAAAGCGGCCTGACGTGCCTTATGTTCCGACCAAACACGAGGTCGTTGAAGGAATGCTGAAACTTGCCGAGGTAAAACGCACGGACAAGCTGTATGACCTGGGCAGCGGCGACGGACGGATAGTCATAGCGGCGGCAAAGCAATATGGAGCGGTCGGCGTCGGCGTTGACATAAGCGCGACGCTGGTTGAAGAAGCAAAGGCAAATGCTGAAAAAGAAGGCGTTTCCAAACTGGCGACGTTCAAACAGGGCGATATCTTTGACCTCGATTTCAGCGACGCCACCGTTGTCACGCTCTATCTTTTGCCGGACATAAACCTGAAACTCAGGCCGATATTGTGGGAGCAGTTGAAGCCGGGAACACGCGTTGTGTCCCACGCCTTTTCGATGGGCGACTGGAAACCGGAAAAGACCATAGAGGTTGAGGGAGCAACTCTGTATCTTTGGCGGATACCGGAAAAGAAACCCGATGACAAAGCTGCGGACACAGACCAATAGACCGTCGCCGACAAACTCAACGGGCAGTCTGTTATACTTTAGGTTCTGTTGATATTTGTGGATCTGACTGCTTCTAAATTGCCTTCTAGCTTCAGCTAGTGGCAATTTATACAACCAAATGCCAACAGAACCTGGCTAGACAAAAATTTTTTCAGGCCGCTTTCCGCGAGGAGTTTTTATCAAATGAACAAATACGTGATCTTTTTGGCCGTTCTGGTGTTTTTCCAATCAGCGTGCGCGAACGCCGCTCCGACGGGAGTTGACGGCAACGCCGCATATCCGACCGAGAATAACGACACCGCTTTTCGTGTTGAAACTGTTGCGAGCGGGTTGGAAGTTCCGTGGGCATTTGCATGGCTGCCGAACGGCGACCTTGTTTTCACCGAAAGAAAAGGCCGCGTCCGCATCATCGAAGGCGGCAAGCTGCGGGCCGAACCGATATACACCGTGCCTGATGTCGAGCCGTCGAGCGAAAGTGGGCTGATGGACGTTTCGGTGCATCCTGATTTTGCGGAAAATAAATTTCTTTACCTTGCCTACGCCTACAATGCCGACGGCAAACATGTAAAGGTCGTCCGCTATAAATACGAGGACGGAAAACTGGCCGAGCCAAAGATCATCATCGAAAAGATACCGGCGGCGCCGAATCATGCCGGAACGCGTGCGCGTTTTGGCCCGGACGGAAAGCTCTATGTGACGACCGGCGATGCGACCGACTGGAACCTTGCTCAGGTCAATGATTCGCTGGCGGGAAAGACGCTGCGGCTGAATGACGACGGCTCGGTTCCAAAGGATAATCCGTTCGTCGGCAAGGAAGGCTATCGGCCCGAAATATGGTCCACAGGACACCGCAACGCACAGGGCCTGGCATGGCAGCCGGGAACCGGATTGATGTTTCAGACCGAACACGGCCCAAGCAATTTTGAAGGACGCGGCGGCGGAGCCGATGAGGTGAATATAGTCGAGGCCGGAAAGGATTACGGCTGGCCGACCATCTGGGGCGGCCGCACAAAAGAAGGAATGGAACCGCCCTTGCTGGAATATTCGCCGGCGTGCGCTCCCGCAAGCGGTGCGTTCTATAACGGCGACAAGTTCCCTGAGTTCAAAGGCAATTTCTTTTTCGGATGCCTTCGCGGAGCAAGAATAATTCGTGTCGTTCTGGATGGCCGCAAGGTCGTCAGGCAGGAAAACCTGCTGGACGGAAAGCTCGGCCGCATCCGCGAGATCGCCGAAGGCCCTGACGGCTTTATCTATTTCTCAACATCGAACCGCGACGGCCGCGGCCGGCCCGCCGCTGACGACGACCGCATAATGCGCCTCGTCCCCGAACCGACAGCTAGTGTTAAGTAAAGAATAAAAGAGGGTCAGAACCGCCTGTGTGTGCAGGCGGCCGGTTTGCAATGCGGGCATCCCTGCCCGCCATAACTTTTTACAAGAACAGCTTATCTAAAAAGTTTTTTATTCCCGGTATTTGCTAATGAGCATTTTTCGTCTATACTTTTTTCGAGAGTTTGCCTGAAGCTGTTTTGCACGGAGCAAGGCAGAAGCAAACGAATTTTGAGATTTTTTTTAAGGCTGGTTCAGCCGTAAATAGTTTCGGGGTTGAGCGCTTTCCGGTTTTTTTAGGATGGCTGCTCCCTCAGAACGGACAGCGTGATGCTGATGATCCGTTTAACAGAGATTCCTGCGTGAAAGATCACACAACCTGTCTGCTTGGCGCCCATGGCCAAAGCCATGACATAAATGTAAAATTGAACGCGAATTTCGCCGCTGCCCTTGTGTAGCGTTATGCGGTTCTGTGCCTTCTGTCGATCTCATCCTTCTCTCTATCCCTGATTCAGGCAACATCCGAACAGTTTTTTGTTTTAAAAGGAAATTAAAGAGATTTTATGTCAAAGGAAATGATCATCAGCGTCAACGGACGCGAAAAGAAGATCGCAATATTGGACAACGGCCGCGTCACCGAATTTTACATCGAGCGCGGCGAGGAAAACTCCGGCATCGCCGGCAACATCTACAAAGGCCGCGTTCAGCGCGTTTTGCCCGGAATGCAGTCCGCATTCGTTTCCATCGGCCTGGAACGCGATGCGTTTCTCTATGTATCCGACTTTTTTGATGAGGAAGAAGAGATCGAGCGCATCGTGATGGAGAAATCCAAAAAGGGTTCGCAGGAAGACGCCAAACGCGAGGCGAACGAACGCATCGAACGCTCACGCATCGAACGCGAAAAGCAGATGGAATCTGCCCAGGACCTTGCCGAACCGCTTGCTGAAGCCGTTACGGAGAAGATCGCTGACGAACCCACATCCGCCAAACCCGCCGAGAAAAAAGGGCGCGGCCGACGCGGACGCGGAAAACAGGAAGCCGAAGTACAGGCCGAACAGGCTGCGGCTCCGCTTGCCCAGGATCAGGAAGAAGAGATCGGCGAAGGCTCCGCGATAGTCGTTCCCGGATCTCTGCCGGAAATGGACGATTCAGGTTTTGAGCGCATCGTCGATGAAGAAGACACCGGCGAGCTTTTCAAGGACGCTTACCGGCAGGAAGCCATTGTCGATCAGGTTCGCCTGATAGAGTTCGATATGGAGAGCACCGAAGAGGCCGAGGTCGGGTCGCTGCTCGGTTCGATGTCTGAACAGGCTGCCGGATTTGAACGCATAGCCGACGAGGACGAAGCCGATGCCGCTCCGGCCAAAAAGACATCTAAACGCACACCAAAGGCAAAGGCAGCACCCCGCAGCAAAAAAGCAAAGGCCGAAAAGGAACCGGCAGAAAGCGCTGTCGTTGAGGCTCCGGCATCTGAAACCGCTGATGATGCGGACGAAGTGAAAAAGCCCGCCAAAAAAACGCGCTCGACCAAGGCAAAGACATCGACCGCCAAAGCAAAAACAACCAGAACCTCAAAGGCAAAAACCAAAAAAGCCGAGGCTGAACCGCTTGAGGACGGCGAGGCAAGCGTAAAAGAAGCGGCTGACACTGCCGCCATGAGCGTCAGACGCGGCGGCCGAGGCAGACGGCGCGGCGGACGTCCGAAAAAGGCCGAGGCGACGGAAACTGATTCGAGCCTTGTCGGGTTTGAGGACATTGAGGTCGATGCTCCCGGAGCAGATGACGCAGCCGCAGCCGAAACGGCCGCTGACGAAAACGAAACCGTTCAGACCGGCGAAGATGCCGCCGAAACATCCAACGGTAATGGCGAGGAACGCTCCAACCGCAATGACCGCGGCCCCAGACAGGAACGCGGCGGACGCAATCGCCGTGACAAGGGCCAGCGTGACGACAAACGCCACGACAGAAATGACCGAAATGACCGCCAGGACCGCAGACAGCAGCCGACCATCTCCGACCTTCTCCGCGAAGGCCAGGAAGTGCTTGTTCAGATAGCAAAAGAACCCATCGCGAAAAAGGGAGCACGCATTACATCTCACATCGCACTTCCGGGCCGCTTTCTGGTCTATATGCCGACCATCGAACACCTCGGCGTGTCGCGCAAGATCGAATCATCAAACGAACGCGGACGCCTGCGGACACTGATACAGCGCATCCGCACCGAAGAGGACATTCCTTCGGGCGGCTTTATCGTCCGCACGGCGGGCATCGGCATTTCGGAAGAAGACCTGCGACAGGACGCCCGCTATCTGGTGCGCACATGGCTCGATATCAAAAAGACATCGGAAAAGGCAAAATCGCCCGCCCTTGTCCATCAGGATCTGGACATTGTCCAGCGTCTGCTTCGCGATCAGCTTTCTGACGATTTCACCGCCATCCGCGTTGACAGCGAAGAGGAATATCTCCGCACGGTCGAGTTCATCAACCGCATCCAGCCGCGAATGGTCAATCGCGTCAAGCTCTACACGCGCGAGGCGCCGATCCTTGAGGCATATAACGTGCAGGAAGAGATCGACAAGGCGCTCAAACCGCGTGTGTGGCTGAAATCGGGCGGCTATCTGGTCATCAATCAGACCGAGGCGCTCGTCGCCATTGATGTCAACACCGGAAAATTTGTCGGCAAAGGCAATGCCCGGCTTGAGGACACCATCACGCGCACCAATATGGAAGCCGTGGATGAGATAGCACGTCAGATACGGCTCCGCGACCTGGGCGGCATCATCGTTCTGGACCTGATAGATATGGAAGACCGCCGCAACCGGCACAAGGTCTCACAGGCATTGCAGGAAGCCCTTTCAAGCGACAAGTCGCCGACAAAAGTGCTGTCGTTCAATGATTTCGGGCTGATAATAATGACCCGCAAACGCGTCAAACAATCGCTGGAACGCACGATGTGCGCGCCGTGTGAATACTGCGAAGGCGCGGGCTGGGTCAAATCGCCGCAGACGACCTGTTACGAGATATTGGCCGAAGCACGCAGGCTTTCAAAAGAGCTTGATGATGTTCGCCAGACCACTCTGCGGATACATCCCGAAGTGGCAAAGGCTTTGAGAAGCTCCGAACGGACCGTTCTGGAAGAGATCGAGGCTTACCTCGGCAGCGTTGACCTAACGGCCGATCCGCACATCCATCAGGCACAGTACGATTTCGCCTTTATCTAAAAAGTGATCGTACATTTAAAATGCAAAACCCCTTCGCACGAACACGCGGAGGGGTTTTCTTTTTTGTTATTTACTAAATGTTGCCGGTGAATATTTCCCAGAATATCGAGCCGATGACGTAAAGGCTGATGGCGATTGAGCCTAAGAGGATCAGAACAAGAACGCCGATAATTATAAAAACGAACAGGTAATCGCCGGTCGTGCCTTTATCCTTGCCGGTTGCCCGGCTGCGGATAAGCTCCATGTTCTGTTTGTTCGCCTTCCAGACAAAGTCGAACGCATCGCCGAGAAAAGGTATCGTCCCGACAACGTAATCAAGCCCGATATTGAACGCCATCCGCAGCAAGGTTATCTTCGGCACGCCGTAACGAACACCCGCCAGCAAAATGTAGAACGACGCAAATGACGTGATCGTGTCGCCGACGTTAGGCACAAGCCCGATCAGCGAATCAAGCCCGAACCGCCACGTCGTTCCCGGAACACGGAACAACCCGTCCAGATAATGCGCCAGATTATCAAGCCCCTGCTCGATCTCTATCTCGCGGCGCTCTTCTTTGGTAATGTCCTTTCGGGTTCTCGGGTTGATCTCCTGCATAAGCATTTAGCCACAGAGGACACAGAGTTTTCCAAACGAAGCCTCTTGGTCTGCGGATGGCTTTAACTCCGTGGCTCTGCGGTTCATTATTTTCCTATTATCCTCACGCTCAATATCTTATCGCCGCGCACGATATTATCTACGACCTTCATATCGTTTTCGTTCACTTTACCAAAGACGGTGTAGCCGCCGTCCAGATGCGGCTGCGGCGAATGCGTTACGAACCATTGCGAACCGCCGGTATGTTTTCCGCTCAGCGCCATGCCGACAACGCCGCGTTCGTATGGCAGCATATTCACCTCACAGCGGATCGACCAGCCCGGCCCGCCGCTGCCGTTGCCGAGCGGGTCGCCGTCCTGCATCACAAAATTAGGCACGACGCGATGCACCTCCAGCCCGTCAAAATATTTCGCGTTCGCCAGTTTGATAAAATTATCCACGGTCAGCGGCGCGTCCTCCGGCAAAAGGTCTATCGTAAACGTGCCTTTCTGTGTGGTAAACACAGCCTTGACGGAACCGTTCTTTCTCGCCGCCGCACGTCGATAATCAGCGTTGGTATTCAGTATCTGTCCGAGCTTTGTTCCATAAGCCGGTTTCAGCGGCAGCACCTTGTCACCGCGTTTCTTTCTCGCGTCATCAAGTGAATCCCTTATTCCCGGAAAGTCCTTCTGCAGATCTTCCTTTGACAACAGTTCAAAAGCAAGATCTCTCACGAGAAAATCCGGAGAGTTTAACGCAGTCAGCAGGCTTCCGACCGATGCCTTTGCATCCAATTTATTCAATGCGCTCAGCGTGGCAAGCTGTGCGTCGTTATCGTGTTTGTCCGTGACCAGCGAACGGGTGAACGCAGACCTTAGGGCATCCGTATTTTCTTTGGAAGCAGGCTGCTGGCCCAAAAGGTTCGCAGCAGCAGTTCGTATAAAAACATCCTTGTTCGACAACGCCCTGCGCAATATCACATCAAGGTCATCTGTCTTAAATCTCGCATAGGCACGCAGAACGTCCGGCCCGGCAAATATTCGCTTACCCTCCTCGTTCGGATCGGCCACGGCATAGGCTTCGGCAAGCGGCTTTAGGATATTCGGAGCCTCGGCCTTCATCTGTTTGCCTTCGTCGTTTGTCGGTTCTACTGAGGCAAATTCCCCGATAAGCTGGGCCATCGTGCTGTATTGTCGCCAGTCCGCCAGTTCGCGATCCATCTTATCGCCTCTGCCCGGAGCTATTCTTAGCCGGGCAATATAGATCTCGGGAGAAAAGCCTTCGTCCAGTTCGCCAAAGCTGCGCAAAAAAGCAACCGCTCCGTCATCGAACGTATTCGGCATCAGTTGGCCGAGGGCGACAGTGATCTCCAGCAATTCACTGTGTTCGTTGGGAATAAAGTTCGGCTTTGTTTCTTTCTTGTATTTTTCCAGCAATGCATTGCCGTGTTTTAGCAGAGGTTCGGCGGCTTTCTTGTCCTTTAGCTGTGCGAGCGAGCGGATGGCCGAAACGCGTACGCGGCTGTCATCGTCACCCGTTGCCGCCTCTATCAAAAGATCGAGCGAAGCCTTGTCTTCCGCAGCGCCCAAGGCCCTCGCGGCATTCGCACGCGCGACCGCGTCATCATCCGCCAGCAAAATAGTTCTCAGCGCAGTGTTGGCATTTTTTGCTCGAATGCGTGACAGAACATTTGCGGCATCGGCGCGAACGCGTGCGTCCATGTTCGTCAAAAACTTTGCCGCGACACCGTCAGTTCCCTCAGGCCTTACGCGCAGGGCCGCCGTCAGGCCCAAAATGATCGTTTCCTTATCCTGTCCTTTTGCCTTGCGGTCTTCAGCCTCCAGAGCGTCAAGTAACGCGTCACCAAGCTGAATAACCTTCGGATCTTTTTTCTCGGCATTTGGCGGCCCTGCGTTTGCGGCGGCTATCTTGCCGGCGGCCTCAACGAGCCTTGCCCTTACTTGTGCCGGATTGTCCGCTTTAAGCGCCGTCAGGATCGCATCCGCCGCGTCGAGCGATTCTATCTCGCCCAGGGCAAATGCCGCCATAGCCCGCACGCCCGCTGACCTCTCTTTTTCCAAAAGAGAGGTCAGCGGGCGTATAGCTGCCCGGTCACCGATGCGTCCCGCCGCCAAAGCCGCGCGAACTTTGACAGCATCGTTCGGGCTTTTTAACAGGTCTTCAATTGCCTTGCCATAATCCAGCGAATCCTCTGCCTTGAGGATCGCGATATGCGTTGCGACCGGAACCTGTCCGGCTGTCGAAATTGAAAACAAAAGAACTATCAGAGCGGAAAATTTGAGGGCTTTTATCATGACCTGATTATATTACCAGATTCTTTTTTTCGTGAACGCCGCCGGGCGCTTTACGCGTTCTTGCCTTTGCCGTTCGCAGGTCGAGGACGAGAATGCCGTCGCCGTCTATCTCCACATCCTGAAAGCGGACGGACTGCGTCAGTTCGACACCAAATTCCTGCATTATCCTGTACGCTCGTATCAAGCGTCCGCCATGACGTCCCTGTTTTGCGACGCGGAACACATCGCGTCCGCGCGGATCGGCGGGCCTGACGCCTATCCGGTCATTTATCCGGTCAAAATAAAGATGAACCACCTCAGCACACTTTATGCTCTGGTGCGTTTTTCGGCTCATCACTATAAACCCTTGCGGATTCATCGTCACATAATGGCTGGCCCAGCGTCCGGTCAATTCTCCTTTCGGGCATCTTTTCCAATTACTGCTCATATCTTTGTCATCGCCTCCGCGGCATTTCCAAAGTAACAGCACCGCAGACCTGTCTCCAGGCCAAATCTCACGCAATGCACGAAACGCACAAGATGCAGAAAAACCATTCTCACGGCATGAATGCCCGGCCTTATCGACCCCTTTATCACCCAAGCGTTCAGCCGCGTCCCTCGCCGGCCCTATGTCCCGCTCACCGCCTCTCTCGAACCGTCCTCAAAACGTCAATTTGGTCAGGAAAATTTTATTTTGGAACGGAAAATCTCATTTTGGAACGGTCAGAACCGGGAGCGGCAGCGACCGGGTTCCTTGACTGGAGCGCAGGCATCCTGCCTGCACAAGCCTCGCACTGCGGAAAGGCTCCGCCTTTCCGTAAGGTCTGAAAAAAACACTTCCACCCTGCCGGAGGCCCGGCGGCACAGCCGCCTGTTCACACCGGCGGTTCTGACAGATCATCTCTATTTCCACAGCCAAGGCCAAAGGCCGAAAACCTAAGACCAACGGCCCAATATCTCTCTAACCCGAAAGATCTACTCAACCTCAATGACCTCATATGTCGTGGTGATCTCGGCGGTTGGGCGGACTGTTGCGGCGACGGAGCAGTATTTTTCGTCGGAAAGCTGGATGGCGTCGGCAACTGCCTTCTCCGAAACGCCGCGTCCATGCACGATATGGTGAACCCTGAAACTGACGTATTTACGCGGATGTTCGTCAGCGCGAACGCCTGTGACCTCAACGCGGTAATCTGTCACATCCTGACGCTTTTTCTTTAGGATAGAGATGACATCAGCCGCCGTACAGCCCGCGACCGAAACCAGCAGCATCTCCATCGGCGTCGGGGCCGCTCGTCTATCCCCTTTTGTATCAATGGTTTGTGCGTGTCCGCTGGGCGTTGTCCCGATAAAGAATTCGTCACCTGCGTAAACTACCTCTGCCCGATATTCATTTTCGGCCATCTCTGATCGATCTCCTGTTTGTGCTAATTATACGGTGATTTTACCATACTGCCGGCCTTTAGCACGGCGGCGGCCGCAAAACAAAACAACGTTTGGTACGAAATATGCTTCTTAACCTGTGGCAGGAATTGCCGCGTTCCATTATTGTGTTTATTAAAAGAGGTCATTATGCGACGTTACATCAACCGTCTTTCGCTGCTTTCGCTTTTCGCCTTTCTCCTGTTCGGCTCGGCCGCAACTGCCGACGCACAGCGTCGCAATGAACGCGAGACCCGCGACACGCTCCGCAGCCTTAATTCAAAGATCGACGATTTTGCCTTTGCGCTCGATGCACGGCTGAGAAGTTCATCCGTAAACCGCGGTTCGCGCAGCGATGCCGAGAACAGCATCGACCGGCTCCGCGAAGCTGTAAAGACATTTGGCGACAACCTTGACCGCAAACGCGAAAATCGAACGGACATCAACGGCATAGTCGCCGCCGCACAGGACGTTTCGGCCTATCTGGACGCCAATCCGCAAAACCGCCGTATCGGCTCGACGTGGGACGAAGTTCGCGGCCTGATCGACCGCCTTGCCGGCTCATACGGCGTTTCGCCCGATTGGAGCGGCAGAACCTCGGCAAATGATGACATACCGTATTCGTCGCCTATTCCGGCCGCTTCTTATCACCGCATGAGCGGCACGTACAGCCTCGACAAAAACAGAAGCGAGGACACCGCCGACATAATTGACGGCATACAGCTTTCGGCAGAGAATAGACGCGACCTCGAGGGCAAGCTCAGCTCACCCGACCAGATCGCTTTGAGAATTAACGGCGACAACGTCACGCTTGCCTCAAACCTTGCTGACCCGATCACCTTTGCCGCAGACGGCAGCGAAAGGTCGGAACAGGCCGATGGCCGCACGATTCGCGTCCGCGCCTCGCTCAACGGTGACCGCCTGACCGTTTCGAGCCTCGGCGGCGACACGGATTACACCATCATCTTTGAACCCACCGGCAGCGGCGGAATGAAGGTGACGAAACGCATAACGACACCCTATCTGGACGAAACTGTCTTTGTTGACAGCATTTACAACAAAACCGACGAGGTCGCACGGCTCGGCATAGAGGACATCGACGATACCTACGCCGCCAACGATGACGACGGCAATTGGTCAAGCAACGACCCCAATGACCGCATCGGCAGCAGCAGCCCGAACCCGACTTTGAGCAAACCGCGCATCGGTGAGTTCATAATACCCAACGGCGAGATCATCTCCGTCGTGCTGGACAACGAGATAAACACAAAGATCTCTCAAAACAACGACCGCTTCAAAATGACCGTGCAAAGCCCAGATGAATTTCGCGGCGCCGTCATCGAAGGCTATATCTCAGGCGTCGGCCGCTCAGGCCAGGTCTCAGGCCGCTCGAACGTGACGTTCAACTTTGAACGCATCACCCTAAGAAACGGCCGCGAATACGATTTTTCAGGCTATATCCACAGCATAAAGGACCACGCAGGCAAGGAAGTAAAGATCAACCCCGAAGGAACCGTTCAGGGCGACAGCCAGACAAAAGAGACCGCTAAACGCGGAGGCATCGGTGCCGGCATCGGCGCGGTCATCGGAGCCATAGCAGGCGGCGGCAAAGGCGCGATCCTTGGGGCCATCATCGGCGGCGGTGCAGGAGCAGGTTCGGTCATTGCCACCGGCCGCGACGACGTTCGCCTGATGCCCGGTTCAACGATAACGATACAGTCGTCATCGCCGATCCGATCAGCGAATCAATAATTCCACATTCAGGCAGCATTTGATCACCCCTTCAGTTCTCTCCGCTCACGGCGGAGACTCAGGGCGAGGTATTCGTCCGGCTTTGGTCATGGGATAATATCATCCTCGCGGCTAAAGCTTTTTCTTTTTGATGTCTGTTAAGGTTTTTGTCTCTGTGCTTAAATAGTTAGATGCAGCAAATATCAGACGAGATCGACCAATATCGCGACCGCAAATGGCGACTCGAGGATTCGCTCCGTATAAAAACGGCCGAAGATGTCGAAAAGATGGTCGATGATATCGGATTTTGCCTCGGCCTAACCGATGTAAGAAAGCGTATGCCCTCTGTCTATATCGCGGTTTGCGGCCGACGTGATGCGCACATGCCGCGAAATGTGCAGAAAGACCCGGAAGCCAGCACGGCCTGGGTGCTGAAGGACGAGGTCATAGCACGCGGCCGCATTTACTACGGCAAGATCTACAAGGGACACTCGATGTTCGTTTCCCGCAGGCTTGTACCTGCCTTTAATTCCGTCTGGGGATGCTCAAAGGCCGGCGAAGCCGGAATATTGTCAAAACCGGCACAGGCGGTTTTGAAAGTGCTGCGGAAAGAGTGGGAAATGGCAACAAGCGACCTCCGCGAGGCGTGCGGTTTTACGAACAAAGCCGACCTTACCAAGGCGATAGACGAACTGCAAAAGCGGATGAAGGTCGTTCCGCAGGAAGTTGTTTACACACCAAAATTCACCTACATCTGGACACTTGCCGAAGCGCGTTTTCCCGAAGAATTGAGTGTAAAAATGAAACGTGAAGATGCCGTACGCGAGATCGCCCGCGCATACCTCAATATGTGCGGGCGAACACTGGTCGGTGAACTGGCCGGCAGATTCGGCTTTTCACGTCGTGACGCCGGCAAAGCCAATCACGAACTGGTCGATGAAGGCTTTGCCGAACGTCTGGATAAAGGAATTTATCAAGTAGTCGATCTTGATACCACTTGAAAGTTCCCTATCGGCCGCGTCCGAGAATGCCTGAACCTCCGCCGTTGACCGGCATAAAGGTGACATCGGCGACCGAGTCAGAAAGCGAAATAACCTGCGGATCAAACTGATGACCGCGTGAGGTAACGCTTATCACATAAGTCTCGCCTGTCAGCAAACCTTCGAAGCGGAAATAACCAAATGCACCGGTACGGGACACTCTGGTATTTCCATTGGAATCCGTGATCCTCACCGTTGCATTTCCCAGTCCGGTATATTCATTGACGAGAACGCGGCCATTGATCAAACCCGGAGCTGAGGTCGGAGCCTGATTTACAACTCCTTCCGTAACTGAAAGCCCGCACAATCCGCCGAACAGGTGCGTTGCCCTCGGCTCTGCGCTTCCGGTCTCATCGACATACTGTGCACGAGTGCCGTTTGATGCCGGGTCACCTGTTATCGGCAGTGTCTGGCTAACTGAAGCGGGTGTGACATCCACGTCATACAAAAGGATCGCTGTCGCTCCCGGAGCCACAATACCCGGATCCCATACGACATCACCCGTGCCGCCTACTGAGGGCTGTGAGACCGCGGAACCCTGACTGGCCGTGAAACCTCCGCCATAAACAACTCCGCTGCCGGGAACATTCGACGTAATTACGTTCGAAGCTGCGGAAAAGGTAACGGGATGTGCGGTCGGATTGGAAAAAGTGACCGATACACGCATTCTGCCCGTTTGCCCGACAGGTATCGGATTTGGCCCCGAAACCTGAACGAACTGCTGTGAAAGATGCGGTTTTAGAGGAGCCGTACCATCATCAGTCGGCAAATAAACACGAAACGAATTTGCTGCCGGATTCGACGTCGGCGGATTATTAGCGGCCTGTGAATTTGTTAGGTAAACAGTGGTGTAGTTTCCGCTGTTTGGATAAACACTGATAGCAAAATTCCCTGTCCAGATACCGTAACCTCCGGCGGTTTGGGAACTGGTCCAACCGCTGACCGGATCACGTCTCCATGCATCATTTCCGGAAAGCTGTACAGATGCAAAACTTTGAGAAAATGTACCGGATGTGAAATTCATTGAACCTACATTCCTACCGGCCGCATGGTCGTAGTCAAAGTCATTCTTTGAGAATGAGCAACCTGAAGTTATATAGGGATACAGGGTATAATTCTTTGTCGCAAGATCTGCGTTGACGCCCATGGGGAGAAAGCTGTCGGCATAGATATTTAGCTCAGTGCCGCCGCCGTCGGGATCACCGTCATGCGCTCTCAGGCCAAAGGCGTTGATGTCGTCACCGGAAGTAACGGCACTGGACATATCAACTCTGATCTCCCAGTGGCCGGGGGTTGCGGCTACAACACTACCAAGATTTACCCATAAATTATCGGCACACGGGGCAGAAACCGTGTTATTGCAAGTAAGTGTCGCCTGTACAGCACCAGCCGGATCCAACAGTGTATATGTAACGGCTGAGTTGTAGCTGCTTCTGGCTCGGTCACGACCGCCGCTGGCATCGGAGGCTCCGCCGGCACCCACATCGGCATCAAAAATGTCAACTACAAGATCTGAGACTCCCTGAGGAACTTCTATAAAAAACCGGTAGGGCTGATTCAAAGTACCAGAGACATAATCGCCGTTTGATGACGCCGCACCGCTGCCGGTGACTGTGAAAAGGGTCGTTGTGCCGCTGTTGGCATTTTCAACTGCGGGCTTCCTGGCTCTGGAAGATTGTGTATCCGCCTGACCGACCACAAATGCTCCCTGTTGGGAAAAAGCAAAAACTACTAACAACGCGATAAACCTGTGCATCAATGTTGAGTATTTGTTGAACATAATTTTATCCTGAACATTGGGGGACTAATATAAGATGAAGTTCGGATCACAGCATATCGACCCGATTAAGCATAAAAAGTTCTTATATGGGAGTAGGGGAAACTACTATAAAATATTGTCATAAAAAGGGATAATCCGTCAAGGCTGTGTTATGCAAAACTCTATACGGACCGTGACAATTGTTATAGGACTCAGCCGATCTTCAACTCAAAAGAGGGGCAAAACGATCTGATAGATATTCAAAAAATTTCCGGTTTTTATTGTAGTCAGAAGTAAAAGCCCCGGCACATGATGAAGTGTCGGGGCTTTATCTGTCTCAGTATTTTGCTTGGTACAGCTATTCAGCGTTTTTGAGGATATCGGCCGCAGCTCTGAGTCTGGCCACATCCGCTTCATTCTTTGTCTTTGCGGCAGCCTTTTCCAGTGTCTTGGCCTGTTTATTCAACTGAGAGGCGGTCTTTTTGCCGCGAGGATTTTCACTCTCTGCTTTCTGGATCGCCTTTCGCACCGAATTGATCTGCCCCGAAGACAACGCTTTTGAACGCTCAAGCTGATCGACATAGGCTTTTGCGACGGCCAATGTGTTTGGCCACACGATCCGTTCCTGGCTCTGAACATTCAGTTCACTGACATGAACCGCCTTGGCCGCGTCGATCTCATTCTGCGTCAGGAATTTGGTCGGAGTGAGTTCAAGTATGTCCAAACCACGAGCGATCTCTGAAGAATAGACCTTGCCGTTATACCAATATGCCGACCATGAACCGCCCATGATGAGCATATCAGGATTGATCGGGCCGCGGTCAAAGTATGCGATCTCGATCGGGTTATTAGGGTCGGTGAAATCCATGACCGAAATTCCACCCTGATACCATGCCTGCACCTTGATGTCTCGTCCGGGAACAGGAACAAGCGAACCGTTGTGAGCAACGCAGTTCTCGGCTGAGGTCTGAGCCGCCGGGAGCTTGTAGTAGTTGCCGAATTCCAGCTTGTTGTCCTTCAAACGAAATATTGCGTTCGCTCCCCATTTATTTGGGTCGGTATCGCGGCACCGCGCTCCCATTCCGCCGCCCCATTCATCGGTATAAACGACCTTGCTTCCGTCGTTTGAGAAGGATGCCGAGTGCCAGTAAGCATAATTGGGGTCGTTCACAGATTCGATACGTTTTGGATTTGCCGGATCTTTTATGTCGAGCAAAATGCCGTTGCCCGCGCACGCACCCGCAGCAAGGCCTATCTCGGAATAGACGGTTATATCGTGGCATTGATCGGTCTCCTGCGGCCTGCCCTTGTTCTCATGAGAACCGCCATCGGTCAGTGCATTGATCTTGCCTGTTTCGTCACCGAAGATCCTTGGGCTGGAAACTATTTTGGAATCCTGCGGCGAAGCCAGCGGAACCTTTATCACATCGATACTGAATAACGACGTGTTCGGATTCTTATCCGCCGGGCCGCCTGAACATCCGGCCAATTCTTCATCCTGCCTTACAAACGATGTTCCAGAGATATAAACGTAAATGTTGTCTTTGTCATCCGGATCGGGAACTAGCGTATGTGTATGGGAACCTCGGCACGATTGTACGGCCGCGACTTGTTTCGGGTTGCGGATGTCCGAAATATCAAATATGCGAACACCGCGAAACCTGTCTTTGTTAGCGGCAGGCGGTCCGCCCATCTGACCTGACTGTGCAGATACAGGAAAACCTTCCGTGCCGCAATCCAGACGGCCATTGGGCATTTCGACCGACATGAACATCAGGTTCTTATAGACCGACACATCTCCCTGACCGCCGGGACACAACATTGATGTCAAAAGCTTGGTATTCGCAGGATCGGAAATATCGTAAATATTTATGCCATAAAAATTGCCCAGAAAAAGATGGTTTCCCTGAAAGGCAATGTCTGAATTTGCCAAAGCAAGTCCTGCTATCGGCATTTTGATCGCGGCCGGGATCATCGAGGCATTTGGAACACCAAGCGATGTCAGAGCCTTGTCCACTCTTGGATCGTTCGGATCGACACCGAGGTCGAACGCATCCGGCTTTTTCAGCAGCGAGATATGCTTCATTCCAAAAGATATTTCGCCGGCGTCAAAAAGGCCCGGTTTCAGTTTTGCCCTGGGGTCGTTTACGTCAGAGCCGGTCATTCCCTCCGGAAGAGGCGGAGCTTTTTCCAGCCCGAACGGGTTTCCACCGCCTTGTTCGGCCGGTTTATCGGCCGGAGTCGGTGTTGGGTCTTGTGCAAAGGAGCCTACAGCAAAAAGCAGGCTTAACGAAAATGCGGCTGCGATAGCGCGTAAAAATTTGGTTGTTGAACTCTTCATGATCTTTTGTTTACGGTTTTTCTCCAAGCAAGGTTCTCATTATCTTGATCTCGGCACGCTGGCCGCTGTCCACATCGGTCGCAAAATTGAAGATCTCGGCATCCTGTCCCGCACCGGAAGTATCAAAAAGATCGCTGACCATGACCAAAGCCCCTTCGTGATGCTGTATCATCCCGGTCAGGAATAGGTGGTCAAACGCCGCTCCTCTTGCCAATCTGAGATCTTCCATCTGTGCCGGAGAGAGCATTCCGGGCATCATGTGATGATCGGCAACGGCGGAACCGTGAGCGTGCGAACCTGTTCTTACAGGCATAGTGATCGGTTCGCCCCTGACCTTGAGCCATCGCATCATAAATTCCATCTCGTCCGACTGTGACTGGCTGATGCGCGCTCCCAAAAGGCGTATTTCCCTGTTATCGGTTCGTGCCTCGATCAGTGCCGTCATCTCCACGGCCTGGGCGTGATGCATTATCATGCCCTGCATGAACTCCACGTCCTTTGCGGAAAGCTCAGGCAGCGTGGCTCTGGTTGATGGGGGAAGCTGTTTGGTCGGCTGGCCCGGCGCGCCCGGACGCACGATCACCGGTTCATCCTGTTGAGAAAAAACAGGAATTGCCAAAAAGGCCGTCAGAAAAATCGCACCCGGCAAATACTTTTTAGCTGTCAGATACACCATCCTGTGCATATTTTAACACTATTACGCACCTACCAAGGATAATGTTCAGATCAAAATGGGAAAATACGGCTATGATGAGACACGGAAAGTAAAGCCGCAGAAGAACCGAAATAACCGCGAACAGAACAAAAAAGTGCTGTTTCTGTGGCATCCGCGTTCGTCTGCGGCGCATTTTCTTAATATTTCACCAATTCCAGTATGGCTTTCTCCACATCCTCGCTCTGCGGCAGAATGAAGTCCTCGACCTGCGGGGCGTATGCGACAAATGTATCGGTTGCGCCCACGCGTTTTACGGGAGCATCAAGGTACTCAAAGAGTTCTTCGGAGATGCGGGCTGCTATTTCGGCGCCGTAACCGTATGAAAGCGGATCTTCGTGGGCGACCACGACCCGCGAGGTCTTTTTAACGGACTTGGCGATGGCTTCCCAGTCATAAGGCACGAGCGTGCGCAGATCGATGATCTCAACCGAAACGCCCTGCTGTTCAAGGCGCTTTGCCGCCTGATTTGATCGTTCGACCAGTGCTCCGAACGTCACGATGGTAACGTCGCTCCCCTCACGAACGGTTCTTGCCTTTCCGAACGGGATCATGAAATCCTTTGGCGGATATTGTGATTTGTTATATACCTGCCTGTATAGATGTTTGTGTTCTAGGAACATCACAGGATCGTCACAGCGGATGGCCGTCCGCAAAAGGCCGTTCGCGTCCAGAGCGTTTGACGGGTAAACGATGCGAAGTCCCGGTGTGTGGGCAAACAGGGTCGTGCCGGATTGGGAATGGTAAACCGCACCGCCTTTTAGATAGCCGCCGACGGGGACGCGTATGACCATCGGACACGAAGAGTCGCCGTCGCTTCTCCAGCGCATCACGGCAACCTCGTTGCGTATCTGGTGCATTGCCGGAAAGATATAGTCAAAGAATTGTATCTCGACCACCGGCTTTAGTCCGCGAAGAGCCAGGCCGACAGCACGTCCAACAATGTTAGCTTCCGCCAAAGGAGAATTGAAAACGCGTGCCGAGCCAAACTCGCGCTGAAGATTTGCCGTTACCTTGAAAACTCCGCCTTTTCCCTTGACGCGGTCCATATACTGTTCGCGAGAAACGTCCGCCACGTCCTGCCCGAACACAACTATCCGCGGATCGCGTTCCATCTCATC
Source organism: Acidobacteriota bacterium (assembly GCA_019639175.1). GTDB lineage: Bacteria > Acidobacteriota > Blastocatellia > Pyrinomonadales > Pyrinomonadaceae > OLB17. The sequence continues at coordinate 382,555 of JAHBSK010000003.1, forward strand.
GTGCATACAGCGGTTTATCAGATCGACGACCGTACCGGCATTGCCCGATAGCTCGGCGCCTTCTTCGTTGTCAAAAAGATTGCGGTCAGTTGGATCAACCTCCGGCGAATAAACATTGCGCAGAGCGCTTTCGGGAGCGGGTTGCGGAGTTTCGACGGCGATGTCAGATGCTTTGTTGACCTCAGCATCCACTTCCTTTCGCAGCGTTTCTAACTGCTCGGAAGCGGCAATGCCTTCATTCATCAGAAATTCGGCATAGGTTCTGATCGGGTCTATCGCAGACTCGGCCTGACGCTCCTCTTCCGGCCGATAGAGCTTTTCGTCGTCCGACAATGAATGAGAATATGGCCTGATCACCTTGCTGCGAACAAATGCCGGACCTTTTCTTTCACGGCAGTACTCGACCGCGCGTTTGAACGTCGCATAGGATTCCAGCGGATCTGTGCCGTCGCAATTTTGTATATAAAGGTTTGGGAAGCCGCTGACCAGTTTTGATACGTCACCGCCGGCTGTATTTACCTCGACAGGTGTAGAGATGGCATAACCGTTGTCCTCGACAACAAATATCACCGGCAGCTTGAGGTTGCAGGCAGTGTTGAGAGCTTCCCACCATTCACCCTCGCTGGTCGTTCCGTCGCCGACGGACATATAAACGACCTCATCGCCTTTAAATCCTTTGACGTGTTCCGCCAATTCCCTGACCAGCGAACCGCGATACGACGCCTCAGCCGCTCCGACGGCATGGAGCGCCTGTGAACCGGTACAGGACGATTGCGATGGAACGTTCAAGGCTCTGCTTCCCCAGTGTGACGGCATCTGACGGCCGTGCGAATTTGGATCTTTTTCCGCCCCGACCGATGACCAGAGCATTTCCTGGGCCGTCATGCCAAGGCCGAGCATCAGCGCACGGTCACGGTAATAAGGAAAAAACCAGTCATAGCCCGGTTTCATTGCCAAAGCGGCTCCGGTCAGGACAGCTTCGTGGCCCGCTCCGCTTATCTGAAAAAAGATCTTGTTCTGTCCCTTGAGCTGTATCTCTTTATCATCTATCCGCCGCGAAAGATACATATTGCGGTAGATACCGATCAACGCGTCGGGAGAAAGGCCGTGATATTTGTCGATCTCGGCCGCTGCTGCCTTCGTCACGTTCGAAGACTCCTTGTCAGCGGTCTGTTTGCCGGTCTCGTGCGATTTCGTTTCGGGATTGTATCCGTCGGCCTCTATCACCTTTGCCTGCTCCACGACAACCTCGTTATTTTTCTTTGTCCTATCCGTTTTTGAATCGATCTTTTTTGCAGATGTCGCCATAATATTAAATCCTTCTATAACAATTTCTAATAAGCGGGTAAGAATAAAGAGTATCAAAAGAGGCGAAATCGAGCAATTTTGATAAAAGATGCCCGCTTTCGGAGAAATGTGGGGCCTTGCTTAAATAAAGACGGAGTCGAGGAACATCATCAGGCCGAACCCGATAAAAAGCGCGAATGTCGCGCCGTTCTCCAGTTTTGGACGATGTGTTTCCGGGATGATCTCGTGGCTGACGATAAAAAGCATCGCCCCGGCGGCAAATGAGAGCGCCCACGGAAGTATCGCGGCAGACAGCAGAAGTACCGAGGCTCCGAAAAGCCCGCCTGCAACCTCTATCAATCCGGTCAATGCCGAGACGCCGACCGAATATTTGGTGGAATAACCCTGTGAGCGCAATGCCACCGCAACTGAAAGCCCCTCGGGAATATTCTGCATCCCGATGCCGAGCGTTGCCCCCAAACCGGTACCAAAATCTCCGGTGGCGTTGGCAACACCGACCGCCAGCCCCTCAGGGAAATTGTGGATGGCAATGGCTATTACAAAAAGCCATATCTTTTTCAGCTTACCGGCATCTTCGCGGCCTTCGTGTCCTTTTTCAAAATGCTCGTGGGGCACGAGTTCGTTTATTGCCCAAAGAACGAACCCGCCCACAAAAAGGAACGCTATTGCCTGCAGAATTGCACTTGTGTTGGAAAATCCTCTTGCCCGCGAATGTTCCACGCCGGGAAGCAGGAGAGAAAATATGGTCGCGGCCAGCATTACACCCGCGGCAAAGCTCAGCAGATTGTTATTCAGCTTTTCATTAAGCCTGTCTATGAAAATGGCGGGAATGGCGCCGACGGTGGTTGCCGCAAAACCGGCAATGGTTGTTGCTATCAGGGCGTTTAGTAGAGTATCGGACGTAAGCGACATACCTAAGCGTCAGGCAAAAAGGGATTTTACTATATATCTCGCGGGTTGTCGCTTTTTTCGTTATCCGTATTGGCTCCGACATCGATCTCGATGGAAAAACCCTCGGGCGGCTTTGGTATCAATACCCAAAGGTCGTATCTGCTAAGAGCAGCGCAAAGGCCTCCGCGCGGATCGCTATACATGATCTTGAGCGTTGCCGTTGATTTGGCGTAGTCCGTCTCAAGATCATACGTAAGTCCCGGTGGCCTGCGACAGTATCCTGAGTTTATCGAAACCCCGACCAAGGTATTACTGTGGAGGTCGATCCCAAGCTCGGTGATCTCCCGGACACACCGCTCGTGTGATCCGTCGTTCCTGATGGCAGCCAACAGTGAGGCGTCATCCCTGATTATGTTCGTTTCGCGCGCTGTCAGACGGATACAGCCGTTTAAGGCGATCTCCTCCGGGGTCAACTGGCCATGAGCGGCGGAAACGGCAAGGAACAGGGCGAAAATGGCAGGAAAAATAAGTTTTTTCATTTGTCCGAAATATACAGATACCTTTGCTCTGACAAAGGCAGTAATTTCTGAACGAACTTGATGCCTCGCTCTTGCAGCTTGTCTCCCATATCACGTCCGCCAAAGAACAGGAGCTTCTTACCGTTTGACCATTTGATCAGCGTTCCGAGGTTTTCCGAAAAACGGTCCAGAGCGCGGCACGTAATGTACCCGACGCCTTCCGGCCGGGTTTCCTTGAACTGTTTGTTCACAACTCTCACTCTGCCGCTCAGGCCAAGCCGCTGTACGGCTTCTTCCAAATATCTTGCTTTTTTTTCCTTTGACTCTATCAGGAGGCCGCGAAGTTCATCGCTGACGAGCAGACACGGTATGGAGGGAAAACCGGCGCCCGGGCCAATATCGGCAAGGCCTGCATTGAAAGGCATGTATTCCAGCAGTGTCAGCGATTCCAGAACGTGGCGGACGGCAAATTCCTCGGGCGTACACGGCCCGACCAGATGCAGCAGCGGATTATGCTCCATTACGATCTCATAATGATCCGCAAGCAGGACTTTCCGGCGGTCGTCCAGATCGAGGCCAAAAGCCGCCTGATTTTTATCTATCGCCTCAATGAATAGGTCACGCATCTTTTTACAAAAAACAAAAGAGCCGAGCGGGAACTTCCCGTCCGGCTCTTAAGAAAATTTGGTGCGGACGAGAAGAATCGAACTTCCACTCCCTAACGGGAACAGGCTTCTGAGACCTGCGCGTCTACCAGTTCCGCCACGTCCGCACTGGGCGAACATTGAGAATACTAATTCGCAGGGTGAATTTCAAGGCATGATAATGCGGTTTAACCGGCACCGGCCAAAAGAACAACCAAGTCTTTTTTGCTATATTATTAGTTAGTGCCGACACTGAAGAAAAATCTCAAGAAGGTCCTGGACAAGATCGCCGACGCTTCCGCGCGTTCGGGACGCCCGTCTGATGATGTAAAGCTTGTCGCGGTCAGCAAAACGCATACGCCGGACACTATTAGTAAAGCGGTTAGAGCGGGAATTTTGATCTTCGGTGAGAACAAGGTTCAGGAAGCCGAGGAAAAGATCGCCGAGATAGGACACGACAAAGTGGAATGGCATCTTATAGGCCATCTGCAAAAGAACAAGGCTCGAAAGGCAGTTCAGCTTTTTGATGTGATCCACTCCTTGGATTCGCCCGAACTCGCACACCGTCTTGAACGCATCTGTGAAGAAGAGAGCCGCTCGAAACTCTCTGTCTTTGTTCAGGTCGATCTGGCCGGTGAAAAGACCAAATCCGGCGTTCCGCAGCATCAGTTGAATATGCTGGTCGAAGTTTTGAAACGCTGCCAACGCTTGAGTTTTGACGGATTGATGACAATCCCGCCAATGGCTGACGACCCCGAGGAAACGCGGCAGTACTTTCGTCGTCTGCGGGAACTTCGCGACAGGCTTGCCGAAGAAGGGGCGTTTGCCAACGGCTTTGGACACCTTTCAATGGGAATGAGCCACGACTTTGAGGTCGCCATCGAGGAAGGCGCGACCATCGTCCGCGTCGGGACGGCTATATTTGGTGAGCGTTCCTAAGTCAAAATAAATATCATGCTTTCTTTGACCGTATATCCGATAGTTTGGCTTATCCTCTGGGGTATTTTTCTGGTGTTTCTGGCGCTGATGATCCTGCGCCTGATCTTTAATTATTCTGACCCTAATCCTTTTGGAAAGATCGGGCGTTTTGGCTTTAAGATACGCAGGATAACAGAAAGATGGGTCTATCCGGCGGCGCGTTTTCTGGCCGGTTTTCGTGTGGATGTAAGGCTGGCTCCGCTGTTGGTGATCTTTCTGGGGCTTGTGTTGACCTATTTCGTTTCTCAGATCATCGGTAATACGTTTTTCATAATTGACGGAATGTCGGCAGCAATAACCACCGGAAATGTAAAGGCGACCATCGGGTTTATCATCTATGCCCTGCTGAGTCTGCTCATTCTGCTCATCCTCGTCCGGTTCATCTCTCAGTGGTTCGTTTATACACAAAACACTTTCCTGGGTTTTGTCCGCCGAGTGACCGACCCGATAATGCTCCCTTTTCAAAAACTTATTCCGCAGGTCGGCATGTTCGATATATCCGCAATGGTCGTTCTGATAATCATTTTTCTGCTGCAAGCCGTGGTAATGAGGACTTTGATCCTTTCCTGATGAAATTGCAGGAAACTTTAGGCTTTGACCCCAAGACATTGAGCTTTGAGATAAAAGAAACTGAAGGCCGCATTGAATTTTCTATCCGCGTGGTGCCGCGCGCGTCAAAGACAGAGATCGCCGGCATTTTGGATGGATCTGTAAAGATAAGAGTAGCGTCACCGCCGGTTGACGGAGCGGCAAATGCCGAGATCGTCAAATTTCTCGCCAAAACTTTCGGTGTGGCAAAAAGTAATGTCGAGATCGTCTCCGGCCAGGCTTCTAAGGCCAAACGGATACGAATAACCGGCGTAAAGGCTGAACAAGCCCGAAAGGTTTTTGGACATTAGAGGGCTTTCGGCCCGGCCAAAACATCGCAAATGCGAGAAAGGCCAGCAATAGCGCCGCGGCCGCTTCAACCGCGATCGCCGATGAAAACGCCGTCCAGCTAAGGCTCCCTCGCGTATTCATGGTCTGTTTTGCTAAAAGAAGGTCAGCTAAGATCAGAAGGCCGCACACCGCCGCAACTGTTGTTTTTCTTTGCATACACACCCCATTAAACTGATCACGCGTAAACTTGGCGTGAACCTTCTCTCAAATACGTGTGAAATTACGGCAATTTTGTGAGACAAAGCTCGGCGTGATATATTTGCAACTTCCCAAAAGCGGCATTTCCGCTTTTGGAACGGCCGGTCGGCCAGATCTATCAAAAGGAAATTTGTGAACTAATGTCAGGACACTCCAAGTGGCACACAATTAAGCACAAAAAAGGCGCTCTGGACGCAAAGCGCGGTAAAATTTTTACAAAGCTTATAAAAGAGATCACGGTCGCGGCACGCACCGGCGGCAGCGGCGATGTTGACGCCAACGCTCGTTTGCGAAAGGCCGTTACTGACGCCAAGGCGCAGAATATGCCGAACGACACCATTGACCGCGCCATAAAACGCGGCACAGGTGAACTCGAAGGCGTCAATTACGAAGAGATCACATACGAAGGTTACGGGCCGAACGGCGTTGCGGTACTAATCGAGACCATGACCGACAACCGCAACCGCACCGTGGCCGAGATCCGTCATATATTCACAAAGAACGGCGGCAACCTCGGCGAAGCAGGATCGGTCGCATGGATGTTCGACAAAAAGGGCTATATCGTCGTCGATAAGGCCGCGAAAAGCGAAGAGGAACTTTTCGAGATAGCCATTGAGGCCGGAGCCGAGGACCTCAAGGAAGAGGGCGAGGTGTTCGAGATATTCACCGCTCCTGACACGTTCGACGCCGTCAATGAGGCCGTAAAGGCCGCCGGAATAGAACCGCAGGCAGCCGAGGTCACAATGATCCCGCAAAATGAGATCAAATTGGAAGGCGGCGACGCCAAAACAATGCTGAAACTCTACGACGCCCTCGACGACAACGACGACGTCCAAAAGGTCTATGCAAATTTTGATATAGACGAAAGCGAGATGGAGTGAAGATCAGAAGAGTTTCTCGCCGCGTTTCATCATCTCAAGAAATTTCTGTTTTCGCCGCTCACGGGTTTCAGGTCGTTTGGCCGTGTGCATTCGAAAGGCGATGGCAAATTTGTTGGTCTTGTTGAGCGTTTCAAAAAACGCATAAGCCTTTTTGTTTTTCTTCAGCTCTTTCAGAAAATCCTCAGGAACCTGCATATTTGCGGGCGAGTCATAAGCGGCGTCCCAGCCCCGTCTTTCTTCGCCCGGTCGATCTCGGCTTGGCCGGCGGGCGTCATCTGTCCCGCTGCAATAAGCCTCTCGACGTTTTCGCGATTTCGTTTTGACCAGATGCTTCTTGTGCGTCGCGGCGTGAACTTCTGCATAAACGAAATTTCGTCGTGGCTGTTTCTCTGCCCGTCTATCCAGCCGAAACAAAGAGCCTCATCAAGCGCTTCCAGATGCGTAACGGTCTTGTTCCCCGAATCCTTTTTGAAGATCCGCAGCCAAACGCCGTCAGTTTTAGAATGATTCTTTTCAAGCCACTCACGCCATTTCTGCTGACTTGGGAATGACTTGGTCGGTATGTCTTTCGGCTCGGCCATACAAAAAAACTTGACGCGGGGCTGTCGGTTTGTGCGATACTAACGTCACTGGGGGTGATATTATGATAAATAATAAAACCGGAGACGGTACAATCTAAAGGATCACATATGATCCGCTTCGGAACGGCGTTCTCTTTCGGGGACGCCGTTTCTCATTGTGGCTGCCTTTCAGCGGATGCTTTGCCGCAATTCGGGAAAGAGGTCTTTCAGGTTTTTGCCGGGACAGCCCGTTTCGGCATAGTCGTTGTGGCCTTTTATTTCCTCGGCGGGTATCTTGTATTTCCGCGCCAGCCAGGCGACGATCTTTTTCAACGAATCGATCTGGGCTGCGTTCGGTTCTTCCGATCCGAAACTTCCCTCAACGACCACAAGCGCATGGCCGGTCGGATCGTATTCCGTGTTCGTATCGCCCGCGTATTTTATCTGGCGGCCTTCGGCAATGCGGCCATCAACGCCGATATAGTAATGATACGGCACATCAAACCATGCCGGCTTGAACTTTCCGGTCGAGAGTTTATCGTCACGCTGCGAGAAAGCCTGCAGATTGCGCAGTTTTTGCTCAAGTGTCAGGTCGGGCCGCTGTTTGACACCGGTGTGATGGATGGTGATGTATTTTATCTTGTGCTTTTTTCCCTTCCCGACAGGCAGCTTTGCCTCCCACTGCTTGCGGGAAACGATCTCCGGTCTCTGCTGAGCGGCTGCCTCTCCGCACAAACAACCGGCGGCAAAAACCATGAGCAAAAATGAGTTTATTAAAATGAACGGTTTTGTCCTTCGCATAAAACACGTCTTCCTCGTGGGATGAGACCTGATGTCACACGCCCGCTATCCGTTTCTTATATTCCGCCAATGCCTCATCCAGCCGCTGCTTTGCTGTTGTGTCCCCGGGAACATTATGTGACGGATGAATGTAAAGTTTCACTCCGCGTTCCACGAGTATCTCGGCGACCGTTATCACCGTCATCCATACACACGTGACAAATGCCATGGTTGAAACAGGCCCGAGTTTGTCCTGATGATCTTTGATCGGAACCGACGCATCGCCGGCAGGTGTGCATGTATCAACAACAATGTCGGCGATCTCAAAGATGTTCTTTCCGCTGGAATGCCGCGTTTGCTTGCCCACGGCCTCAGCCGCGGAGCCGAAGGCGATGACCTTAAGCCCGCGTTTTTTGGCCTCCAGCGCCACGTCGATGTTCACGTTATTGATGCCCGAATGCGAAAAGACCCACACGCAATCGCGCGGGTCAAAATTATATCCCTTCATTATCTCGACACCGTAACCTTCGACGCGTTCGAGAAAAACGAACTGATGCACGCCCATTTCTCCCGTAATACGTGTAAAGAATGTCAACGGCAATTCGACCATCGGATGAAAGCCGACAAAGCCGCCTATTCTTGGATACATCTCCTCAACGGGGATCGTCGCGTGGCCGCAGCCGAATGTATGTACCCAGCGGCCGCATTCTATGCTGTCGGCCATTGCTTCAGCCGCCTGGCGGATGTTGCCAAGCTGGGTTTCCTCTATCCGCGCCATTATGTCGCGAGCATTGTTCAGCCATTCAAGTGCAAGCATATTTATTGTTCACCAACCTTAAGGTTTCTGATTATTATAACGAACAAAGCGGCCATCACGGCTATCTCAACATAGGAAACCGTGACCAGATGTTCGACGCCGTGGGTCTGAATTATCACGCCGGTCAGATAATTTATCAGCATATTTCCGATCAGGGCAACCACGAATACAAAACTGAAAGCCGTCCCCGAAAAAGCCGCATATCTTTCCCCGACAAAACCCAGCATTATGGGAAATCCGCCCGCAACACCCGCTCCTGATAAAACCAGGCCCAGGGTCGCAATGTTTGCACCGCCGACCTGCATAAGCAGTACGCCGACAAACAACAGCAAAAGGCATGTCCACATCAAGACCACTTGCGAGACATTTCTGAAAAGACTGCCCATAAGAAGCCGCATAACGACCATGCCGACGATGTGAAGCGATAGCGCATAAAGAGCGTTTGCCTCACTCATCACACCGCGGCTGGTCACATAGGTCGTGGTCCAGTTATTTATTATTGCCTCCAGGCTGCTCTGACAGAACAGAAAAAAAGCGATCACGATAAGCAGCGGGCTGGCCAGTTGTTTCCATTCGAACGCATCTGGGGCGTCCCGCAATTTTGCCGGAGGAAACGCGATCAACGCATAATAGCCCGCAACGACCAACGTAAAAACACCCACCGACGCAATAACGTAAAAGGAACTGACGATCCCGGCCGCGGCTCCCAGTACCAGCGGCATCCCAAGCGCTCCGAGTCCGAAGAAAACACCCAACAGGCTCAGGTTAGCGCCGTGTTTTTCCTTGCTGATATCGGCGACCAGAGCATTGGTCGTTCCGTTGATCACACCGCCGCCAACACCAAAAATAAAGATGCTGACCTGTAAGAACAAAAGCTCATTGGCAAAGGCGATGCCCTGAAATCCCAGAAACATGCCAAAACACGCCAGGATCAATAAGGCCTTATATCCCCAGCGGTCGCCGACCGGCCCGAATATGAACGAACCGGCAAGAATGCCGAACGGCAAAAGCGAAAATATGGTTCCTGCACCGAGCGCATCGAGGCTGAATTTTGCCTGAAGTTCGGTCGCCATCGACCCAAGTGTGATCAAACTCACGCCAAAGAGCAGCATGCCCAGACACGAACCGGTAAAGACCAGTGTCTTACTGTACATTTTTCACTCCTCCGTTTGCCAAAGCCTTTAATGCCATTCGCGCTGCTCCGTACAGCCCTGCCTTTGGTCCGAGTTCGGACAAGACGATCTCTGTCCTTTCTATCGCAATGGGCTGCGCCCACTTTTTTGCTTCATCACGGATCTGTTCCAAAAAGCGGCCGGCCGGACCGAACATCCCGCCGCCGAACAGGACCTTTTCCGGATCGAAAATACTGACCATATTGGCTGCGGCCATTCCCCAAAATTCTATCGCGGCGGCGATCACCTCTTGGGCCGTTTCATCACCGGCTTCATATGCTTCGAAAACAGTTCCGGCGGACAGTTCGTTAGGGTGAACCGCTCTCAACACCGACGGTCTGTGAGGAACCTGAGCAAGCATTCGCCGAGCAAGTTTCGCCAGGCCTTCGCCCGAGGCGTTGGTTTCAAAACAGCCGCACTCTACATATCGCGCGTCAAAAGGACGTTCCAATGCCATCCAGCCGACCGCGCCCGCGATGTCGTGAGCGCCGCGAAGTATGCTGCCGTCAGCCAATATGCCGGCTCCGATGCCCGTTCCGACCGCAAGATAAACGGCGTTTCGGCAGCCTTGGGCCGCACCTTTCCATTCTTCGCCGAGAATGTGGCACGCTCGGTCGCTGTCGATAAAAACCGGCGATCCTTCAGCGACCTTTTCGGTCTCGGCAAGCAAAGGGTAATCATCCCAGCCCGGAATATTCGGCGCCCAAACTGTCCCCGTTTCCCGTCGGCTGATTCCCGGAACACAAATGCCGACCGCATCGATCTCATCAGCGTGTTGTTCAATATTTTTCCTTATCTGTTCGGCAATAAGCGCTCCGACCCCGTTTCCACGGCGACCGTTCAGCAAAACGGTCTCTTCGGCCAGTATCGCGCCGTCATCTGATAATACGGCGGCGGCAAGCTTGGTACCGCCGAGGTCGATCGCCAAAAGCGTCATATGATCAGTAAGGAAAGATTCAGGATAATTCTTGCCCGAATATTATACGATGCCCGTCGAGCGTGGCAATGCCGAATTCACACATATTCTCTGATCTGTCTTTTATCTTCGGCAGAATTTGAAAGTGGATGATCTTTTTTTAAGCCTGGGGACTATATCTACCTCTCTTTCGTGGGATCTGCGTCATCGTCTTCAAGATAGTAGGACACTTCCTTCCATGATCCGTGAATAATGCCGGTCACAATAAGAGCGCCGACAAAGACCCATATCGCCACCCACTGAGCGCTGATGGGAATGCGGATAAAAATATCATTTACTACCTCGACAAACAGTGAAAAGAAAACCGCCGCCATCACGAGGCAAACCCCGGCCAAAGCAAAAGCGCCGAAGAAGTTTTTTATCTGAACTGTACGAACGAGAGCGGTCATTCGAGCGATCATCACAAATGAAAGAAAGCCGAACATAAAGATCAATGCCAGCCAGAACAGCACGACAAGCACTCCCGCCACGGGTATCGCGCCGCTTTCAAAGGCCGGCTCGACCGCCTGCGGCACGACAAATAACATCAAGCCGCCCAAGAAAACAAGCAAGGCGAAAAATGCCAGCGTGATTACCCAGAAACCGCCCTTATTTGCAAGAAACCAGCCGAATTCAAATCCTTCGTTCTTGTGGATCCACAACACATATGCTGCCGTGATCGCCAATATGATTCCGCCGAACAACATTGCCGTGACCGCGTTTGAAAAAGGCAATACTTCAAACGGGATCATGAAAAACAACATGAACCCGATCAAAATAAAACAGCTTGCCGAATAAAATTTTAAAAGCGTCCTCATTGTCAATGCGACGTTGGATCTGCCCGGAGCGAAGCAGCGATCCGGTGTTTTTCTTCAGACGATAGAGCATTTTGCGCCGTCAGCAGTTCGCCAAGCTATGTAAAATCGCCATTGTCAAGGGCTTTTGCCGTAAGCCGCCATAGTTCATCCGGCAGTGTCGGGGCTGGAACTTCTGTTTCATTCATAACGGATCATTCTCCGGTGCCACTTGCTGAAAACAAAGATTGTAGCCGTCAGGGTCGTGAACATAAAGCTGTTTCATCCCGTATGACGTGATAACAGGCGGTTTTAATTCGACGCCTTTTGATCTTAGATATTCAACTGATCAGCTTTGTATCCTCGTCCGTTTGAATATGGTTATTTTTGCCCAAACCGCTTAGCCGCACGCTCTTTCGCCCGTATTGCTTCAGTTTCGCGATCTTTTGGCGGAGCGGTCGTCACAAGCGAATTCAACATTTCCTGCGCGGCCGCTGACACACGCTCTACAGCCAGATAGAAGACATCTTCATTTGCCTTTGAGGGCTTGTTCATACCGGAAAGCTTCCGCACAAATTGCAGCGAAGACGCCTGAACCTCGTCGGTCGTTGCCGGCGGATCGAAATTAAAAAGTGTCTTGATGTTTCTGCACATAATACAAACACCTCGTTGAAACGTAAAAAGCAGAAGGCTGACGGTCTTTTCACTATTTACCTAAACACCATTTTGGAGATCTCTGCAATCAACATATTTACTCTTAGTTTTTCATCTTCTGTTATTTCTTCTTGAGCAAATGCTCTTACATTTTCCAAAGCATCGAGCAAGGCGGCCCAGCCGTCGGTCAATGGTGATGATATCGGGTAGCCATTTAGTATGTGTCGAAGAGCGGTATAACAACGGCGGTCACACCACGCTTCAACCAGCTCATCCACAGCTTTCAAGATCGACTCGTCGGTATTTTCCATTAGTACTTGAAATTCTTCTTCAACCTCTGCCAGACCTCAAAGTATTCGTGCTGGAGTTCGGATGTCTCCATCGCGAACTTGGTCGGGCGGATTATGTAGCGAGATTCGAACATGAATGCCAGCGTGCCGCTAAGTTTTTGCGGCTGCAGGTCGGCGTTCGATGCTTTTTCAAATGCGTCGAGGTCGGGGCCGTGGGCGGACATCTGGTTATGCAGCGAGCCGCCGCCGGGGACAAAGCCTTCTTCTTTGGCGTCGTATGCGCCGTAGATCAAGCCCATGTATTCGCTCATCACATTGCGGTGATACCACGGCGGGCGGAATGTGTCTTCGGCAACGAGCCAGCGGTCGGGAAAGATAACAAAATCGCAATTCGCGACGCCCGGCTCGCCGGACGGCGACGTCATCACCGTAAAGATCGACGGGTCTGGGTGATCGAACGATATGCTGCCTATGGTATTAAATCGCCGCAGATCGTAGCGGTACGGCGCGTAGTTGCCGTGCCAAGCGACGACATCGAGCGGTGAATGGCTTATCTCGCACGTCCACAGATTGCCGCCAAATTTTGCGACCTGCTCAAACTCGCCTTCACGGTCTTCGTACCAGGCGACCGGCGTTTCAAAATCGCGCGGATTTGCCAAGCCGTTCGCGCCTATCGGCCCGAGGTCGGGCAGTTTGAAATGCGCGCCGTAATTTTCGCAGATGTAACCGCGAAGCTGTTTGTCATCCGGGTGCGGCTCTATCTTGAATTTCAGTCCGCGCGGAATGCAGACGATCTCGCCCGGCCCGGCCTGCAAGCAACCCAATTCGGTCAGAAAACCGATGCGGCCCTTTTCCGGTACAAAAAGCATTTCACCATCGGCGTTATAAAAATAGCGGTCGCCCATGCCTTTGTTAAAAGCATAGATGTGAATGGCGATGCCGGTCTGCGAAAACAGATCGCCGTTGCCCGCGATGGTCGTTATGCCGTCAATGAAGTCGGTCGGTTCGGTTGGTATCGGCAGAGGGTCCCAGCGAAGCTGGTTAGGCGTAGTAACAACTTCGTCAAAAGGTGACGATCTGAAAAGTGATCCTGAATGCGCGGTCTCGGACGCCGGCAGGGATGCCTGCGTTCCATTATTCGGCAGGGATGCCTGCGTTCCATTCGACAGCGATGCCGGCGCTCCATACGGCTCGAACGGTTTGTGCATCACGCTCGGCCTGATGCGATACGTCCACGTCCGCTTGTTAAAAACACGGGGCACCGTGAACGCCGTCCCCGAAAATTGCTCGGCATACAAACCCAACGGCGCCTGCTGCGGCGAATTACGCCCGACCGGCAAAGCTCCCTCAACAGCCTCGGTCGCAAATTCGTTTCCAAAACCTGTTTGATATTTAAGTTCCATAACAAAATTAGCCACAGATTAACACAGATGCACACAGATCGGAGTTTTTCTGATCCGAGTTCATCTGTGTGTATCCGTGGTTGAAACATTCAGCCGCATTTCGCAGATGTCGATGCCGGGGCCAAAGCCTTCGGGGACGTGTTTTGTCATTTGAAAGCCGAGCTTTTCGTAGAAGCCCTGTGTATGCTGCGACGTGCTGATGACAATGGGCAGCAAGCCGTATTTTTCTTGTGCCTTCTGAATGCGAAACTCGGTCAGCTCAAGCCCTTTTCCCGTACCCAGATGATCCGCCCGTATCATTCCCCAGCAGAGCGAAACCGTTTGATCTTTATTCAACGCAACGCCGCCCGCACCGATAATTTCGCCGCCTGTCTCGGCAACATAATACTCCTCGGCTTCCTTTTCAAGAAACTCGCGCAGTTCAGACTCTTCGCCGGGAGTGAAATATTTAGGTATGTTCGAGCGAAACACCTCGACGACGCTTTCAAGGTCGCGGCTCTCATACCTTCGCATTGCCATTTGTTTCAATTTCAAGGTTCTATATCAAAATGCAGAACGTCTTCGCGCGTACCGAGCGATTCATAGAGCTTTATCGCCGGATCGTCGCCGTGATCAGCCTGTACGTAAATTACATAAGCTCCGATCTCGCGTGCCATCTCGCCTAATTTGTTTATCAGTCCCGTCGCAATGCCCTGTCTGCGATAGTTTTCATCAACGGCTAGGTCGTAGATGTAGATCTCGCTCCGCTCCTGCTCAAATTTTTTCAGAACATAGGCCGCCAAACCACCGACCACCTTTCCGTCAACCATGGCGACCAGCGGAATAAAATCTTCGCGCTCCAACAGCGAATTCAAATAAGCATCCGACGGCACGCTGCTTTGATAGCTTTCTTGATCTTCAAACGCTTCGGCAAATATCTTTAAGAGTTCCTTTAGACGCGAAACATCCGGCCGTTCATAAATTATGTTTGAATTGTTCATATCAAGGTTTTCGTACGGCGGTTTTGTCGGCCTTTCGGTCGTCGAGGATCATCCTGACAACAAAATACGATACAATGCTTCCCAACACTCCAAAAAATATCGGCAAAAACCAAAGTCCGCGTAAAGAGTTAATGTAAAGGTCCCGGAGCGATTCACGATGATAATAAACGCTGACCATATCGCCCTTGGAATAGTTGAGAAAAACTTCTCTTGCTTCCCCCGTTATCTTGCCTTTTAGGCCATCGTACCTGACACGTATCTCATACGAGGACAATTTGCCGCTGCCGGTCGAGCGGGAAGATACGACCTCGCCGGAGGCATGTTGATAAGTGTTAATTATTATGACGTTCCTGACCGCAAGTCCAAGACTTACCAATAAAAAGAAGGATGCGATACCGCCAAATAAAAGTTTTAAAAGTAATCCCAGAGCTTTATATGCCGAACGATCCATGTAATATCAAACCGGTTTTTCCTCGATTTTCATTCTCCGGGTATCAACTGTTTTTCGTAACGCCAAACGTCCAATGAAAAAATACCGCTCGGCGTTGCCGGCTCGTACGTGAATATCCTTTCCATATGCCAGCCGCATTTTTCATAGAATTTTGCGGCCCGGTCGTTCCCTATGCCGCAGGCAAGCCAGGCGATCTTATGTCCGTTGTTAGCAATGCGGCGCTCGGCATCCGCGATCAAGGCCTGTGCGACACCAGTACCGCGAGCCGACGCGCGGACATAAAGCTGGTTGAGTTCGTCACCTTTTACGATGTGAAACCCCAAAGGCTCGCCAACCGGACCGGCCGTACGAACATTTGCAATGCCGCGCAGCATTCTTTCACTGAAGTCCTCCAGTGTGCGAAGCCGCGCCAGCTCATCAGGCACAATGCTCGCGTGAGCATCCTGCCAGCCGTCATACCATAGTTGAGCAAGCTCTGCTGCTTCTGAAATTTCCGCAGGTCGTATTTCCATCAAACCTTTAACAGAGCCGTGACTTCACCCACCTTACCCCGACTATAGATT
Organism: Acidobacteriota bacterium; assembly: GCA_019639175.1. GTDB lineage: Bacteria > Acidobacteriota > Blastocatellia > Pyrinomonadales > Pyrinomonadaceae > OLB17. Next base: position 398,331 of record JAHBSK010000003.1, read on the forward strand.
TCCGCGCCTGCGCTGTTCTTCTTCTATCGAAACGAACAGCGCCTTGAAGTTGCCTTTGCCAAATCCTTTACAGCCTTTGCGTTGGAGTATCTCGAAGAACACGGTCGGGCGGTCTTCAACCGGTTTGGTGAAGATCTGGAGCAGATATCCTTCGTCGTCGCGGTCAACCAAAATGCCAAGCCGTTTGAGGTCTTGGATGTCCTCGTCTATTTCGCCGACGCGTTCTGGTATCTCTTCATAATATGTGTCCGGCACACGCAGGAACTCGATGCCATTCTCCTGCAACTTTGCTACCGTATGGCGGATGTCCTTGCAAAGCAGAGCAATGTGCTGAGCTCCGGCCGAACGGTAAAAATCTATGTATTCCTGTATCTGCGATTTGCCGCCCTTGCCCTCGGCCGGTTCGTTGATCGGAAATTTTATGTTGTGGCCGCCGTCGCTCATTACAATGGACATCAACGCCGAATATTCGGTAGAGATATCCTTATCGTCAAACGTGATGTAGCGTTCAAAGCCCATTACGTCGCGGTAAAAATCGCACCAATAATTCATTTTGCCGAGTTCGACATTGCCGACTATATGATCGACAAGCTGAATGCCGACCTCATCACCCGCAACTTCGTGAGCGATAAAACCCGGCAGGAACGGCCCGTTGTAATTGTGGCCGTTGTTATTATTATACGAAATGAACGAATGGATCGTGTCACCGTATGTCGCGATCGACGCATGGCGAACGGTGCCATTCTCGTCACCATGATCGTGCGGTTCCTCGACCGGGCGTGCTCCGCGCTTTACCGCTTCGTGAAACGCATGGTCGGCATCCTCGACCAAAAAAGCGATGTCATGCACACCGTCGCCGTGCTGCTTGATATGCTCCGCTCCCGGGTGCTCAGGCGAAAGCGGCGTCGTCAAAATAAAATTGACGCGATTTTGCCGCAGTACATAGCTCGTCACCTCGCGGTTGCCAGTTTCCAGCCCCATATACGCCGCCCGCGAAAACCCGAACGCCTTGCGATAATAAAACTCCGCCTGCTTCGCGTTCCCAACATAAAACTCAACGTGATGTATCTTCTTCAGTCCTAATGGATTTTTTTCTGTCATAAAACTATTTCCAGTATCTTCCAGATGAATAAATTGGTCCGTGTGGGAGCGGACGTTCATAAAAAGGCAATTCGGGTATTCCTATGAACTCCTGTGCTTCCTTATCTTCTGAAAATCTCTTGAAACCATTTCTTTTTAATGCGAGTTCCGCTTCATCAAGAGAATCAAAATTCAAATAATCGAAAACTCCGGAAGTATCATCAAAGAAGAATACTCTGTAACCACCATTATTTGGGTCAATTAGTGCCCAATTTTGTTGGAGAAATTCGACTATTTTAAACCAATAATCTCTGCTTTTAATTTCTACAATATTTTCTCTCATAGTGCTGGATTTCACGAGTTATTTCAATGCCAATTCAGACACATAAGCGTTTTCGTAATTCTCGACCAAGGCCGAAAGCACATCCATAAGCGATGCTAGCGGATGCGATTCGTCCTCGCCCACCTGATCTATCAGACCATCAAGCATCGACACAAGACGCTCATACTCGGCTTCGCTGTGCGGGACAAAGATCGTGTCTGAGATGTTTTTCCACGACTGTAAATCGACTGTTTGCATATTTACTCCTTCCACTTTCCGTTGTCGTATTCTTTGTGGGTCAGAACGGCACGGATATATACCTTCTTACGATTATAATGCATTGCGGCAACAAGCCTAACTTTATTTCCGCCGATATTAAATACGGTAAGTTTTCCAACTTTATCTGCGCTTGGAAACAATTCCCTAACGTCCTCGACCGAATCAAAATTATTCTTCTTCATCAGCCGATACCAATCGACAAGAGCATTGTTCGTATCGGGATACCGAGCTGCAAATTCATTCAAACGCTTCCTCGTTATTATGTGCGTCAGAAACTCTCTATATATTTCCTCGTCACTTCTTTCAGTTCGGCGTAGGACGGGATGATGTATAGAACTGGTTGGATGTCGCTGTAGGTGAACTCGTGGTTGATGACCTGTTCGAGGTCAAATTTACGAAGTTCGACCTTGTCAGAAAAAGCGTGTTCCAGTTCGCCAAAGCTCGAAAGCAGCCCGGCGCCGTATGCCTTTATATCGCCCTCGTGTTCGACCAACCCAAATTCTACGGTGAACCAATACAGCCGCCCAAGCTGTTCAAGCTGCTCGTCTGTTGCCATGCGGGCGCCGTAACCGATGAACTGCGAATAATCCGCAAAATTCCTGTTGGTGAACATCGGTATGTGGCCCATCGCTTCGTGGACGATGTCGGGTTCGGGCGTGTATTCGGGCCGCGAATGATGGCGTATGTATTGCGTCGAAAGCATTGTGCGAAACGACAGCCAGCTAAGAAAAGCACGCGTATCGACCAGGCCCTCGATCGGTGCCAGGCGAAAATTCGAAAGCTCTTTCAAACGGCGGTTCATCTCGGTCAATTGCGGAATGCGTTCGTTCGAGATGCCGAGATCTTTTTTTGCCCGCAGATAAAAAGGCGACGCGTGACGCTGATGCAGTTCCTCCAGGCGTTCGGCGACGTGCTTCCAGATGCCCTGTTCTTCGTCGGTGTAATCTATGTCGGTTATCACACCAGTTTCGCGAAAGCGTTTTGACATGGCGGCGATATGGTCGCGGCGTTTGCGGTAATCTTCGTCATTCGCTCCGGGATGATCAAGTTCAAGCTCCTCGATGTCCTCAAACGGCATATCGGTAAAAGCCGGCAGGTCAGCGTCAGAAATGTGAATGTTGTCGAGCGGAAAAACAGGGACATCGGTCAGGGCGTTCGCGGTTGTGTTCGGCATTGTCTTGGCGGCTCCGTTCATAAAGTTTGATAAAAGGATGTCGGGTCTGGCTTATCCGTAAATAATCTATTGTAATAAAAGACCGCCTCTGGTTTGAATAGGTTTTGTGAGTTAGTGTCCGGCAAATGCTTTAATTTATTAGTTTATTCCGGCAACAGGCTTTATAATCTAATTCAACGCCGATGTGAAAGGATATGATCGACGAAATTGACCAAAACATATTGCGCGAATTGCAGACCGATGCCCGCACCAGTTATGCCGAGCTTGGCCGTCGGGTCGGGTTGACGACACCAGCCGTCATCGAACGCGTTCGCAAGCTGGAAGATGCGGGCATCATCACCGGTTATCGAGCAGAGATAGACACATCGCACGTCGGCCTGCCGATAACGGCGTTCATCCGCATGAGCATCTCGGGCGTCGATTACAGCCACATCATCGAGGTTGCGCAAGACTCATCCGAGGTACTCGAATGTCATCGCGGAACGGGCGGAGATTCGTTCATAATGAAGGTCGCCGTCGCCTCGGTCGAACACCTCCAGCAGGTCATCGACCGCCTCGTCCCCTACGGCATCACAACCACCACCATCGTCCTTTCCTCACCCGTAAAACGCCGCATCATCGAGGTGTGAAATAGTCTAATTTGGACTATTTATTTTCATTCGATAAGGTTTCAGGAATATGAGACCTGTAAAATTTGAAAAGCTTGTCCGCATGGCAACGTTCGAGGAATTGTGGGCTTCACGAAAGCCGGACTATAAAGCCAGGAACGAGATAAAAACCTTAAAACGAAATGGCATTTCGGCCACGTATGAAAGAATTGATGACGATTCTTATCGCGTGACCGCTTACGCCGAAGATGCATATCACATTAAATATTTAATGTTAAAAAGAGGCTTTGAAAAGTCAGAGTATATCGTCGAAAAAAAAACATATTCTGACGTTGTAAAAACTCTCCTCAAACGTCCGCGAAATGGTGCAGGCGGAGGCATTCCTCTGACTCGCGGCGAGGTCGCAATGCTCTTTATCGACGACTATGCCGGAGATCACCCAAACCTGCTGGACATCCGCTCACAAGGCTACGGCGAAGACGATGAATGGGACGGCCTCACCGACGAAGACGTCATCGAAGACCACAACACCGCTTACATCTCAACAACATGGGAACCCTTCGAACTCTGGAAAATGGGCGAGTAAAACTAATCTACTCGCCCAAGACAGTCTAATTATACGGAAACAGATTTTTCTTCGTCGATTTCTCGCAACTCGAAATAAGCAAGCTTAACCTGGTTGTAAAGCTGATCCCACAAGGCCCCATCTTTGCCAGCAGCGGTAGGGTTATTTCCCTTGGTTCGAACTCCCTCGAGTGCAGTACGAATTAAGCGCTCTCCAAACCTTTCGTAGAACTTTCGGACATCATCAACTTTCCAAACACACACACCGTCTTTCTCGCGAACTAAAAATCTGAATGCTCCTAAAAGCGGATAAACCATCCCATCCGCAATTTTGTGATCCGCTTGCAAAAGTGCTTTATCGAAATGAAAATTCATCACGGATTTTTGGTCAATTGATTCCCACTTCAAAAACTTTCCACCATTGTCATTGTATATGTCACGCATTGTTGCACGTACATAGTCATACAGAGAAAGTATGTCCGTAAGTATAGGACTTAGAGCTCGATAGGTTTCCTGCTTACTATCAAATAATTCCAATGGACGAACTTTTGAAGAATAAGCTTGTATAGGATGCTGAGAACCCGTATTCGGGTAAAGTCCAATATTGAACAGCGTGAAGAGAGCAATTACATCTCTGACATTAACGGGTTTCTTCTCGTTCTCCTTGTATGCAATAACCCCTTCATACTCAGATAGTTGTTCTTTAATCCATTTGAATTTCCCTGCAAGGTTATCTAAGGAGAAATCCTTTACCTGAACAGAAGTATTTCGAGTTTCGGCAAGCTTTACCAAAAGATCTGGGGAAAGTCCGGTAAGTATTTCGTACCTAACATACTGAGGAAATATTTCCTGCCCTGATTCAATTATCGATTGTCGGTTAAGTTCCCATTCCTTTGAACCTACGGTTTCGCGAATCACACGTTGGGTGTGTCCACCATCGACGTTACCATGAACTCCTCGAACATCGAGGTCAAGTCTAAGCCTTTCCGTCTTGTTATCATATGCAGCGTTTGCTACAGAAAGCGTAATGCCGCGATTCAGCAGGTGAAAGTTTCCATCGTGTTGCACTAAGCTTTCCCGAATCTTTTTCGCTACGCCGCTTTTAATATTCTGTTCTCGGGGGTTGGTATCCTCAACTGAAATATCGGGAACTTTTTCGACAGGCACCAAAGCAAAGAAACTCTCGACCCGACCTTGAGGATCGGCAATCTTCCGTAGATGGTCAGGTTTTACAGGTAAATAGAGAGAGGTTGGGTAATTGAAATAATCTTCTGACATTGTTTTAATTCTCCTAAACTGGATGATTTAGCAACCGCAGAGGCGAACCTGCTACAGGTGCATCTGATTACCTTTTGAGTAATAGACTTTTCAAGGATAGAGTAAAAGAGCTTTATGATCTACAGACAAAAAGTAGCATTTTAATCCGACAAGTCGACTTCAATTTACTAAAGATTTATTGGTATTGAATTCGTTTTGTTCGGATGATTTGCTCTAGTTCAGGGACTGAGAGTAGAGCATAAGACAGTGATTCAGGGTTTAGGCAGACAAAGCAGAAGCAGAATTTGTCGCCGAGGCTTTCGCCGAAGTCAAATTCGTTTTGCGTTGCTCCGAAGAAAAAGCCTTTAGGGTTGTTTGGCAAACGCTTTCTTGTACATTTGAGTTCGATAAGCGTTATCTCATCGATGTGCGTTTCCATTGCCTCAAGTGATAAATCTGCTCCCGCCAATCTTGGAATCAGAACCATATCAAATGAACGCGAATAATTTTTCGGTTGATTGAGCAGCTCCAGAATTCGCCGTCGCTCATCTTTGTTAACAAAGAAGAATCCTTGCCTGAGAGATTCCATATATTGAATCCCTTCCTTTTCCGTTGCGTTATTTTTACGGGTGATTGTGAAAGACTGGTCAGCCATCAGCGTTCACCTCGCATTTTTTCAAAGTCAAACAACTCCGAAACCGACATTTCAAACACCTTTGCAAACACACCGATATTGGACAGCGAGATGTTGCGTTCGCCGCGTTCGACCATGCCGATGTAGGTGCGGTGAAAGCCGGTGAGTTCGGCGAGGGCTTCTTGTGAAAGCTTTCTTTCGGTGCGAAGTTGTCTGATCCTTTTGCCGAATTGTTGGATAAGGTGTTGGTTCACCATCTGGGATCAACACTATACGCATTGTATGCAGCCGATCAACATACAATAAGTATCAGAGGCGAGTCTGGGGTCGGGAGTCTGGGGTCGGGAGTCTGGGGTCGGGAGTCTGGGGGCTGAAGTCTGGGGGCTGAAGTCTGGGGGCTGAAGTCTGGAGTTGTGAGTCTGAAAACAGTATTCCGAACAGGCGATCTGAACGAACCGCCCCGTCAGCCGAAGCGGCTGCCGCCCCGCCTTGACCAAGGCGGGGAGTTTTTAAGGAACCTGGCCACTTGCTCTAGCCACCCTGCCGGAGGCCCGGCGGCACAGCCGCCTGAGTATTTTTTGGGGGATCGTCCGGCGAAGCACAGCTTCGCCGCCGTGCAACGAGGCAAAGCCTCAACTCCAGACTCCAGACTCCAGACTCCAGACTCAAGACTCCAGACTCAAGACTCAAGACTCTAAACTCCAGACTCTTCAAGCAGTTCGGTGATGTCAGAGCGGAGGGTCGATTCGAGGACCATGCCGGTGTATTTTTTGGCGAGGCGGCCCGTCTTATCGTAGAGGAACGTGGTCGGCAGGGCGATGCCGCCTTCGGGCAGGTTCGGGTCGCCGCCGGGCAGGAGCATCACGTAAGGTATCTTGTAGCTTTCGATAAAAGGCGGCACGAGGCTGAGGTCGTCGTCCATCGTAACGCCGACAAACGTGACGCCGCTGTCCTTAAATTCGTTTGCAAGCGTGACGAAACCCGGCGTCTCTATCCGGCACGGCGGACACCACGTTGCCCAATAGTTGACCACCACGACCTTTCCTGCATGATCGGAAAGCTCCCAACGCTCGTCAGACGACATCTTTTGCAGAGACATTCCTGCGGCGGCGGCCCGCTCCTCAACAGGCGAAACGCCGAACTGCCACCACGACGCGGGCGCGAAAAGAAATAGGATGATAACGCCCGCAACGAACGTTCCCATCCATTCTAAAAGGTTTCTTTTTATGCTCTTTTGCTTTTGGCCGTTTTCCATTTAGCTGTTTGCACAGGCCGTTGCCGACACTTCAGTTTCGAGGCCCGCGTCCATCCACGCCTTTGTCCCGCCGATGACGTTATAGACCTCGCCGAAACCGGCGTTTTCCAAAATGCTTGTGCCAATGCTGGAACGATAACCGCTCTGGCAGATGACGTATGTCGGCTTGTCCGGGTCAACACGGTCTATCTCTCTGGAAAGCCGGTCGAGCGGCAGATTGAGCGTGTTCACGGCGTGGCCGTTGGCGTGTTCCTGCGCACGGCGAACGTCTATGAACTGAACATCGCCGCTAGCCAAAGCCTCGTTCGCCGCCTCGACCGAAACGTGTTTGACCACAGCCTTTTCATCGGTAAATTCGCTCATCAGGATAAAACCTTTTACGGTCTCAATGCCGACGCGCGCCAGCCGCATGAATGCCTCTTCGACCTGCTCCTGCGTGTCCGCCGCTATCGCGACCGGCGTCCCGATGGAAATGAGCGTTCCCGCCCAAGATGCGAACTGACCGCCGAGAGCGATGTTGATCGCGTTCGGCACATGGCCCGCTCCGTATGTTTCGCCCGGGCGAACGTCCAGCACGATGCCGTCAAAACCGTTCACCTCGTCAGTGGTCAGTGCTTTGGGCTGTGGCAGATCATCAAGCGAGACCGAGCCTTTCAGGTTTTGCGAAGCACTGACCGGAAAATATGCCGGAACCTCAGGCTGATCTGACGCCACGACCTTGATGAACTCTTCCTTGCTCATCGGCTTTAAGGCGTAGTTGAACTGACGCTGATTGCCAAGCGTGGACCATGTCTCTTTAGACAGCGATTTTCCGCAGAGCGAACCGGCACCGTGTGCGGGATAGACCTCGGTCTCATCCGGCAGAGGCAATATTTTGTTATGCAGCGAATCAAAGAGCATTCCGCCCATCTGCTCCGCCGTAAAACCCTTGGAACCGATGAGGTCGGGCCGCCCGACATCGCCGATGAACAGCGTGTCGCCGGTGAACATCTTCAGCGGTTCGCCCGGTGCTTCGGTATTTTCGGCAAGGATCGTTATGCCCTCGGGCGTATGTCCGGGCGTTTCCAAAAACTTAAGCTTTATCTTGCCAACATTGAGCGTGTCGCCATCCTTTACCTTAAGGGTCGGAAACTCGGTCTTTGCCCTTTCGCCAAAGATGATCTGCGCTCCCGTTTTCTCTGCAAGCTCTATGTGGCCGGAAACAAAATCCGCGTGCGAATGTGTTTCGATAACGTATTTGATCTTTTGGCCGTTGGTGTCGGCTTCGTCCAGATATTGCTGAACGTCACGCCGCGGATCGATCACCGCCGCTTCGCCCTCGGAACCGATATAATAAGAGGCGTGTGCCAAACACCCCAGATAAAATTGCTTGAATCTCATGATCTTTTCTCCGTATAAGGCATTTTAGTAAATGCCCGTCAACTGTTTATCCCAGCATTGGCCGTATCGACCGGACACGCCGCGTTGTTCCTGTTCCACGGCATCCGCGCCAGCAGCATTCCCATCGCGCAGGTGTTGGTCGCGGCCGCAAAGACAAGCCCCGCGCCGACAAATCCCGACAACGCGATGAAATACCAGTTGACGAAAACCGCCAGCAGAACTCCGGTAAGAACAAGCAGGCCGGCAGTAAAGCGCACCTGACGTTCAAGATCCCAAACCGCGTTCCGGTCTTTTTCGATCCCGAGTCCGGCAGCTTTCCACGCCTCGGTGCCGCCCGTCACGTTCACTACATTCTGGAAACCAAGCGAGCGAAGACGCTTTTGCGCTTCGCCGCCGCGTTTTCCGGTTCGGCAGATCACATAGACCGTATGGCTGTGATCGATTTCGCCGTGCCGCTTTTCTATCTCGCCCAACGGTATCAGACGCGCCCCCGGAACGCGGCCCGCGGAATACTCCGGAAACTCCCGCACGTCTATCAGCGTCGCGCCGCCATTGCCTATTTGCTCCTTTAATCCCAAAACCGTGCATTCACTCATTTCGTAAATTGCTCTCCCTTATTCAAATGCCAAACACCGTATCTTAGCCGTTTCAACAAGTGTCCTTTCGCAAAAACATTTACGCCGTCGCCATCAGCTTTGCTTGTTGGTCAGCTTTTTTCTTTAGTGAACCGCAGACCGTTTCGCACATGGTAAAGATGCTCTTGTCCGCGACCGCATAGAACGCGCTGTTCTTTTCCTGTCGCCTGACCAGAATGCCCGCTTCGTGCATTACCCTTAGATGCTTTGAAATATTCGGCTGGCTTGCACCCGTCGCCTCAACGATCTCGTTTACCGATCTTTCTCCGTCCTCTAAATACTGCAATATCTGCAGCCGGAGCGGCTCTGCCAACACACGAAACTGATTTGCCACCAGAACTAGAATATCATTGGATAATCTCATAGCGTCCACCTATAACAACTATATTATTATATAGGCATATAGATGTCAAACCGACTTACCTTTATGGAATAATTACCGTCATCCATTAGTTTCTGCTAAAAGAGATCTCTATTCAGAAAACTCTTTTTGTGGTAAAACATAGGTGTAACAGTCCTCGGGCCTGTATCAATTGCGGCAAAGCGGCGATCCTAGGTAGTGATCTGTTCGCAACAACTTGTAAACAGGCTGCCGAATAATAGATAACTATACTTACTCCGGTCGAGACCGGATCAGATATGGGAAGACCACCGGTTCCATCGGGATTTCGCTGTTATCATTGCCAAAGCATGAAAACCTGCAAAGCAGGTTTTCAGCGCGGAAAGCGTCGTTTCCGATGTCGTGACTGCAATAGATTCTTTCTCGAAGACCCGCCGATCCCTGCCAGAACAAAAGATGACAGACCACGAAAAAAACACGGTCTTCCTTCGGCATCTCATTTGATCTTAGAGCTGCATGCAATATCCCAGAACGTGTTGGGAAGAACCCCGACGACAAAAGACATAATCGAACTTTCCAAGAAAGGCAGGTCACATTCATTGGCGACATATTATGCGGTTTTTGGGAGTTTTGTTACAGCGATCCGGCGGGCGCGTCTGAAACAGCATTATATGCAGCAGTTCGACGATAGAGGAAAAGAGCGGTTGTTGGCTGAGATCAGGAATTTATCGAAAGTTTTGAAAAGGCCGCTGCTCGGCAAGGATGTCGCAGCAGCAAGAAAAAAAGGCCTTGTCTCACCGATAAACCATTTCCAGATCGCCTTTGGGACCATCCCAAAGGCCATTGCGGCGGCCGGTGTCGCTCCGAAGGTAAGCTACACACGTGAGGAAATGATCAGGATATTGCGCGACCTGGACGCAAAACTCCCTCGTCCGGTTCAGGGGCCTGATATAAAAAGGCTCCTCCACGAAGGAAAAAGCCCCGCGAAAAACGCTTTTATAAAGGAGTTCGGATCACTTCGAAAAGCGAGGCTTGCCGCCGGTGTAAAGAACTCGTACAAAAAGGCGAATGTCAGAACAATATATTGGCAGAAATATACTGAAAATGAATTGTTGGAACAGCTAAAGGAACTCGGCAAAAAGCTGGGACGCAAGCCAACAGATCGTGAGATTAACCAAGCCAGCAGAAAAGGCAAATGCGCCGCTTCGACAACTTTTGCGAATAAGTTCGGCAGCTTAAATCAGGCATATCTTAAGGCCGGGTTTACTGAGCTTTCTAAAAATCACAATCGCTATACCAACGACCAGTTGGTCAAAGCTCTTGAACGACTCTCAAAAGAGCTTGGACGATTTCCCGGCTTTCACGATATCAAACGTGCATGTCGGGAAGGACGCTGTCCGAGCAACAACGCTCTTCGCAGACTCGGGACCCTGACATCGTTAAGAAACAAGTATGAACACTTGTGGTTTTCATCAAAACACAAATCGCCTTCTTAAAGCAGTTGCCAATGCAGCGATATTCCAAATCTCAACCTGCCGGAGCATCAGGATTCCCGCTCCACGCAACCCGGCTACGGAGCCGCATCAATGTGCGGTCGAGACCGATGACCTCAAAAACTGAGAGCATTGACGGGCCGACGGCAACGCCGGTGAGCAGTGTTCTGGCACCATTCATGATGACACCTAGCTTTGTGTCTTTTTCTTCGGTAAAAGCTTTTACGACGGTTTCGATGTTCGCCTCATTATAGACAAGCTTGCCGGAGTGTGTCCGCAAAGCAGCAGGTTCTTCCGCACCGGGATCGAGGTCGTTCAGGTTTGCCGGTTCATTGTCAAACTCCGCCTCAAAACGCGTCGCCAGTTCTGGCAGCCATGATTCCAGATCGGGAAATTTTGCCAGGTTCTTTGTTATCGCTGCCGGATCGAAATCAAAATCCTCGCTGAAATATGCTCGCCCTTGCGTTGAGAAATCCTTCAGCGTAAAAAATCTTGCACGGATCAGATCGACCGTATGCACGTACCAGTCATACGTTCCGACCTTGCGAACATCAACGGCACGTGCGACGGGGCGATCCTCACCATCTGGAAAAGCTTCGCTGACCTCGGTAGAGTCTATGACTGACGCAAGCGCACGGCCTTCGGGTTCGTACTCTTCACGCCAGAGCTTATTGGCTTTCAGCTCCGCTTTTACAAATGGCAGCAGATCATAAAGGGGCATCGTGCGGATATATTCCGCGTTCATCCAGATGGCCTTGTCGTCCGTCCATTTGCGGGGATCGTTATCACTGAAATTGAAAATCGCGTTGGAGCGGTGAATGCCTTCGAGTGAAAATTTTTCAACCAGTTCTTTGAGCGAATAGATCTCCTGCTCTTCGCCGGCCGACCAACCGAGCAATGCCAGAGAATTGCGAAACGCTGCGGCGAGAAATCCCGCGTCGCGATACGTCGTCATCGAAACGACCTCGCCGTGTTTGCGTTTTGAGAGCTTGCCCTTATTGGGCGCCATTATCAGCGGCAGGTGGGCGAACGTCGGCGGCGTTACGCCGAGAGCTTCATAAATGAGTATCTGCTTGTGCGTGTTCGTCAGGTGATCCTGGCCGCGGATGACGTGCGTTATCTGCATCTCAATGTCATCGCAAACGACCGCCAGATTATATAAAGGATGTCCGTCCGAGCGCAGCAGGACGAGGTCTTCGGTCTCTTTATGATCGCGTTCCTGCAGGCCATACACGGCATCTTCAAAGCTGGTCTTGCCCGATGGTGAAGCCCAGTCGCTATCGCTCCCGGTTCTGACATCAGGCACTTTCAGGCGAATGGCGAACGGTTCGCCCGCAGCAGCACGAGCATCGGACTCTTCTTTTGAAAGATCGCGATACGGGTTGTCGCGCATATTCTTGTCGCCGCCCTGGGCGCGGGCGCGTTCTTTTATGGCGTCTTTTACATTTGCGTCCGATGGAGCCTCGCGTGGCGTGAAATCGCGATATGCCTTGCCTTCGGCCAATAAACGCTGGGCCGTTTCGCGGTGCTTTTCGGCGTTGTCGGATTGGAAAACGATCTCCTCGTCGTGTTCGAGTTCCAGCCACGCGAGGCCTTCGAGAATGGACCGCGTTGATTCTTCGGTCGAACGCGCAAGGTCGGTATCTTCTATGCGAAGCAAAAACTTGCCGCCCGTGTGGCGAGCGTAAAGATAGTTAAAAAGCGCAGTGCGCGCCGAACCGATGTGAAGATACCCTGTCGGGCTTGGTGCAAATCTTACTCTTACAGACATAAGGAAAGATTTTCACGCAAAGCGATACATAACGCAACGGACGAGCATTGGTTTCGGTTCTTGAGCGAGATCTCCAAGTCAGCGCAAAGCTGCACGCAGTTCCGTGATCTGCCGCGATAGAAGATCGATCCTATTCAGGACATCTTCTTTGAAGCGTTCGTCCTTTGTAGCTGTTCGCCCTTCCACAAAAACAACGCCGTTGGGATTGATGACGCACTTGTCCAATTCGCTTACGTCCTCATAGCCTTCGCGGTTCGCAACGACGTTCAGATCTTCTTCGGTCATCAGTTCGCGGCGAATGGCATCCTTGTCCGGTTTTCCGTCGGCTATCAGTGTGCGGGAATGTCCCTCGATGACCTTTTCAATTCCGGGATTGCGAAATTTGAGAATAGCGATCAGACGGTTTACACCAAGCAGAGCGATCACGCCGATAAAACCGCCCGTTATGGTCATGTCATCACCGATCATGGCGTTCTGAACGGTGTTCGATATCAGCAAAAGAACGACGAAATCCACAGGATTCAATTGAGCGATCTCTTTTTTGCCGAATACTCGGAAGAGCATTATCAGCAGGCCATAAACAACAATAGGGCGAACGATTTTCTCAAGATACGTCACCCTTTCCTGATCGAGTACGAACATATTCGCCCAGCCCCAATCTAATAAACCGGTCAATAGCAGATCATTTAACATACTCAAAACTCCCCTAAGGATCTGGACAATAACTATAACCTTGAACCAGCCAAACAGCGCAGAAAACACAAAAAAGGCTCTCAGTCTGTCTGAACCGAAAGCCTTTTTGCGATCAAGGTCTCAATTTTTACTTATATTTAACTGGCGGAGACGACAGGATTCGAACCTGTGGTACCCTTTTGGAGTACAACGATTTAGCAAACCGCCGCTTTCAGCCACTCAGCCACGTCTCCGCACGGGGGCGCTGAAATACAAGACCTAATATGCTGCCTTGGGCAAACTTTGTCAAGGTTTGAGCATCCAACACCGTGCTAAGAAGCCTTTTTATTGCTTGACACGCTCGTTAAATGCTATGAAAATAGCTAAGTTGCCCAAATGTCCGCGTTGGATGCTTGCGGCGGCAGCGTTTTGTTTCTCTCGCATACCGGTTTTCACTTTCTTTTTTGGGCCGGGAACCTGACCGCAGATGAGACTTTTAGAAAAGAACAGATCTCTCCTTTTGCCTCTGATGATCGCCGCCCTGATGGTGTCGTCACTCGTTCTGCCTGTTAAGGCAAAAGCGGCCGGTTCGGCAAAAAAGAACAGCTTTGGCATAATACGCGGCATTGTTCGCGATCATGGCGGCCAGCCTATATCGGATGCGACCGTGGCGATCTTTCGCGTCGGCACATCAAAACTTCTCCGTCAGGTACGCTCCGGCGCGGACGGAAAATTCCTTCTTAGAACAATTCCCGGAACATACAGCCTGCTTGCGGTGGCACAGGGTTACAATCCCGTCACGCTGCCTGAGGTTTCGGTCGGACGCTCAGTAGAACTTGATTACGGCTTTAAGCTGGAACGCGCGGGACAGGGAAAGACCCTGCCGGAAAGACGCCTGGACAGGAACAATCCTAAATGGGTTCACAGGTCGTCCACACTTAGCCGTTCGATCTATCAAAATCAGGAAGGCGACACACTTGCGGAAGGCCAGGACGCGGATGCTGATGTCGCCGATGAACGCACAGCGGAAAACCGCATGCGGCCCGGCGATTCGGTCGTGGAAACTTATACTGCCGTCGGCGATCAGGGAGCATACACAGGTTTTAATTACGCCGCCAACCTGACGGTCAATGACAGAACCGATGTCGTTGTTGCCGCACAGACCGGCATTGGCAAAGGGGCGCCGCAGCGGCTGGACGCACGGCTGAAATACGGCCTGTCGGACGATCACAACCTCCGCCTTAACACCTCGGTCGCACTGCTTGGTTCGGTGACGACAAACGATGGCGGATCCGACCTCGGCATATTCTCGATACAGGCCTCTGACGAATGGCGCGTCCGCGAAGGCGTTATTCTGGTTTACGGCGTTGATTATTCAAAATTTGTCGGTGCGGGCGGTGATTTTTCGCTGACACCGCGTCTCGGCTTTCAGTACGACATCAACCCGAAAACGCGTTTCCGGGCGGCATACACGGCACCGACCGACCAGCGTACATGGACAAGAGAGATAGAACTGGAGAACGCACAGGTCATTTTCAGAGAGCCTGTGGCGATGCGTGACATCGCCGTGACCGAAGATGACAAACCGCTGATGGCACGCAGCCAGCGGCTGGAGTTCGGCCTTGAACGCGTTCTGGACAACCGTTCCTCGATAGAGGCCACGCTCTTTTCGGACACGGTCTATGACCGCGGCGTCGGAATGGCGGCGGTCAATTTTGTGGCCGGTTCGCCCGTTTTTGATGAATTTACAGGAAACCAGACCGGCGCGGCAAAAGGCATCAGGCTTGTGTATTCGCGTCGCATCTCCGGCAGAATGTCGGCCGGCGGCGGCTACAGCTTTGGCTCAGGCCAACGCCTGAACATGACGGAAGCCCTCGGCGAACCGGGCGACATTTTCAAAAACGACCTTTTCCATACTTTCTTTGGCCAAGTTGAGGCCGACCTCGGACACGGAACCAATGTTAAGACCGTTTTTCGCCTGTCGCCGCAGGCAACCGTTTTCGCCATAGACCCGTTTCAGGGCAGGCTGGCGATATATGATCCGAGCCTGAGCATTTTGGTGACGCAGCATTTGCCGACGCTCGGCCTTCCCTTCCGTGCCGAAGCGGTCGTGGACGCCCGAAACATTTTGGACGTTCAGACAGGCGTGAACAGCGAGGCCGGATCGCTGAAACTTCTCGGACACGGACGTTCGCTTCGGGGCAGCATTCTGGTGCGTTTTTAGGACGGATCGCCGGATATTTATCACCGCAGGGCGTTTCAGACGTGTGATTCATCTTTGCTCCTTTTTCCAAAATCTCGGATACCATAGCAAAAAACTGAATTAGAACGGCTGAATTGTCTCCGCATACGGCGGAAAACAGTGCGAAATAGGTGTCTTTATGGCTGTCCGTGACGATAGCCTCACGCAGAGGCCGTTGGAACAAGGTTTGCGTTATTTTTTTGATGCGAAGGTGTGTCTGCCCTAATGAAAGGAAAGGTTCTTACAAGCTGGAGCTTGATATGGCTGGTGACGACGGTCCTTCTCGTCGCGGGCGGAGCCTTGAATCTTTCACAAAGAGCGACCCACACACTGCCGCCGACAGACGGCGTTCTCTGGGAACAGACAAAGGACGGAATATTCGCCGCAAAGGTTTTGCCGGGCTATTCTGCACAGCGTGCAGGCGTTTCCAGAGGCGACCAGCTTTTGTCCATCAGCCTTGACGGCGAGGTCACGGAAGAGGTCGTTTCTCCAGCCGATGTTCCGATGTATATGGACGCGGCCGGAGTTGGCGGGTCGCTGACCTACACCATCCGAAAAAGTTCCTATTCATTTGAAGACAACGTTTATGTCGCCGAACTGGGGTCGCTGGACACACTGCCGCGATGGACGCCTGCGATCATATTTCTTTCAGTTCTGGGTCTGATATGGCTGGGAACAGGCCTTTTCGTTCTCTTCAAACAAGGCAGCCGCTCGCCGTTCGTCATTCATTTCGGAACGGTCTGTCTGGCGGCGTTCGTCTTTCACGTTTATCACGCATTGGGTACAGGACAGGATTTTGACCTCGCCGTGTCGGTCATAGACGACATGGCGTTCGCCTTTTTTGTCCCGCTGTTCCTGCATTTCTGTCTTAGATATCCGGTTCGCAGCGAGGTTTTTGACGCCAAACCGTGGAAGACCGTGCTGGTTTATGTTCCGGCGGCTGTGATCGTTCTTGCCAATCTCGTTTTCACACTTTCGTCGCTGGTTCTTCCTTATGAAACGGGAACGTCGCTGGCTCTGTTCGCTTCGGCGAACAAAATACAGCAGACGCTTAATTTGGCTCTTCTCTTTCATTTTGCCGGCGGGGTCGCCATTGCCGCGGGCATCCTGATCTGGAGATTTCTGACGAACCGTCAGCCGATGGTCAGGCAAAGACTGAAATGGACGATGTGGGGAACGCTTTTGTCGATAATCCCGATCCTTGCATTTCAGATCGCACGCCGTTTTGTTTACCTGCCGGAAGACACGCTGACCGTTGCTCTGACGACGCTGCCGCTTGGGCTTATTCCGCTCAGCTTCGGCCATTCGGTCGTGCGTTACAGGCTGATGGATGTGGACGTCGTCGTCCGCCGGGCGCTCGTTTACGCGATGACGACGCTGGCGATCGCGATGATGATCGGCATTGTTGCTCTTGGACTTGTTTTCCTTGCTGTCGGCAAAGATCTTTCCACCACCGAGATCACGCTTCGCGCCATTATCGCCATCGTGGCGATGGCGGCGATCGTGATGTTGAGCGAACCACTCAAGAATTTTTTGCAGGACAGGGCGAACCGCTTCTTTTACGGTGAGAAATACGACCTGCGTCAGGGACTTCTGGATTTTGGCAGAACGCTCTCAGCCACAACCGCGATGGAACCGCTGATGGACGCCCTGACCGAACGCCTGCAGCAGGTGCTGGACGTTGAAAAGATCGCCGTCATGGTCGATGACCCAAAAGCGGCGGGTTCGTTCCACGTTGCCAGATCACACGGCCTGAGCGGAGATTTCAGCATTCCGCACGATTTCAAGAAGAAGCTGCGTGCTAAAGCTGCCGAAACGGGCGTTGTCCGGGCAGATCAGTTGGGAACGCTCACCGGCGAAGCTGTGGAAACGAACGGTAATGGCAACGGCAACAGGCCGCGTCCGAGCGAGCTTCATTATTTCGTTCCGTGCGTTGTCAGAAGCCGTATGGTCGCCGTCATCGGGCTTGGCCGGGCAAAGGACGGCTCGCTTCTTTCCTCGGAAGACCTCGGCATCCTCAGGGCGCTTTCGGGCTACATAGCGGTCGCCATTGAGAACAGCCGCCTTTATCAGGAACAGCAGGAACACGTCCGCGAACTGGCATTGCTCAAGGAGTTCAACGAGTCGATAGTCGATTCCGTCAATGTCGGTTTGATCGCGGTCGATGAAAGCGGCCTGATAACAAGGTGTAATTCGACATTTGAGGAAATGATGGGCCTCAGCCGCGATTCGGCCGTCGGCCGCCTGGTCGAGGACATTTTTGACGAGGGCTTTGCCGAAAATCTTCTGAATATCCTCGGCAAATCAAGGTGGCATCTGACCGAGATACGCAACGCGTATAAGCTGCGGGCTTACAATGCCTCGGGCAGTTTGCTGACGCTCAATGTCGCCGTAGCTCCGCTTCGTTCCATCTCAACGGAACAGACCGGAGCGATCGTCGTTCTGGAAAATGTCACGTCCCGCGTAAAGCTCGAGGAATCGCTCCAGCAAAGTGAAAAACTTTCCAGCATCGGCCTGCTTGCGGCCGGTGTCGCCCATGAGGTGAACACGCCTTTGACCGGTGTTTCCAGCTATACGCAGATGCTGTTGGGCATGATACCGGACACAGACCCCAAACACGCGCTTTTGGAAAAGATGCAGCGGCAGACCGAACGCGCATCGAATATCGTCGGCAACCTACTTAACTTTTCACGCACCGGCAACGCCGTCGAATGGTTCGATATAGACATCAACAAGCTTCTGGATGACACCATCCAACTCCTTGAACCGCAGCTCAGAAAATCCAACGTGGAGATAATAAAGGATTACAGCGATCTGCCGGTGATCGTTTCGGGCAACGGCGGAAAGCTCCAGCAGATATTCACGAACCTCATCCTGAATGCCCGCGACGCGATCCTCGATGGCGGCACGATAACGCTCACAACCTCAGTGAACGGCGGCGAGGTCGTTGCCAACGTAACCGACACGGGCATCGGCATAGCCGAAGACGATCTGCAAAAGATATTCGACCCGTTCTTTACAACAAAAGGCGTCGGCAACGGCACCGGACTCGGCCTGGCCGTTTCATACGGCATAGTTCAGGAACACAGCGGGTCGATAGAGGCCGCGAGCAACGGCACCGGCACGACATTCACCGTCAAATTCCCCGAGGCCGGAACGCAGCGTCAGCGAAAGGCTAGCTGACCGCTTTTTCCGCACCGCTTCTTTTTATCTGTTTCAGAGAATAGATCGAGGGTATCACCGCAACGAGCATTATCGCTGCGGCGGTCCAGAACGTGCGCGTGACGGAAGCGTCGTCCAACGTATCCACCGCATTGTTCAGCAAAAGGCCGCCGATGATCGGCCCGATGGCGCGAGCCAGGCTTGCACCGGACTGCATTATGCCCATCGAGCTTCCCTGTTCGGCATCTGATGATATCTTTGAGGCAAGGCTGGTCAGCGCGGGTGACGCCATCGCATTGCCAAGCGAAAGAAGTGCGCAAATGACCATCAGTCCTGCCAGCCCGCCGTGAAGCGGCCCTGCGAACGGCATAACAAAAAGGCTGACAGAAAGCAAAAGACATCCCGCCACCGCCAAAAGCGATTCGCCGTAACGCTTTACCAAAACGTTGAACAAAAAACCCTGACAGACGATCGCGACCATTCCAACATACGCAAAAAGATAGCCGTTCTGTTCGGCGTTATAGCCGAAACGATACGCCGTGAAGAGGACAAAGGCGTAGGTCATTATCGAAAACGACGTGACCAGCAAAAAATAGAGCAGATTGAGCGTGCCGAAGATAGGACGCCGCAGCACGCCGAAACGCGATGTCAGGCCGGTACCGCTCTCCGGAATGTCGTCTTCAGCGGGCTGCTTACGGGTTTCGGGCAGCAGAAAGTAAAGGGCCGTGACGTTTGCCAGCGACAGCACCGCCGCTACATAAAAAGGAACGTGAACGCCGTATTTGCTGAGGATGCCCGCTATCGCCGGGCCGAGGACGAACCCCAGGCCGAACATCGCACCAAAAAGACCCATTCCGCGCGCACGATTTTCTTTTGTTGTGACATCGGCAATGTATGCCTGTGCGGTTGAGATGTTCGCTCCTGTTATGCCGCCGACGATGCGTCCGACAAAAACCAGCGCAAGCGTTTCCGCCGCTCCCATCAGATAATAGCCAACGGCCGAACCGAAAAGGCTGACAAGCAATATCGGCCTGCGGCCGTATCTGTCGGACAATCGCCCCAGCATCGGCGCAAAAATGAACTGCATCCAGGAATAAATAGAGAAGAGCAATCCTACCTGAAACGGCGTGGCGTGAAACGGATATGTGTTCGCGTAAAAAGGCAGGATCGGGATGACCATGCCAAAACCGACCAGATCGATAAAGACCGTTATGTAGATTATTATCAGCGGAGCGGTAAAAAATCTTTGCTGGTCTTTTGACGGTCGCATCTTGTAACTGCCCTGCCGGACATCTCATCCGGCCAAAACCAAAGTTTAGCAAATAACCGAATCATAGTAGAATGATTGTTAACAAAAACACCTGCACGGAGACAGACCGATTATCATGAAAAAGTTCAGCCGTTTCGGCGCGATCGCAATTTCACTGTTTGCATTTCTTTTTATGTATCAGGAATCAAAAGCCGGTACGACCGACAAACCCGGCGTCGATAATACACAAAGCACCGATCCCGACATTCATTTCACCGTTTCGATGCCGCAGCCATGGACGCACCTTCTGGAAGTGGAGATGCGTGTGAAATGGAACGCTCTGCCTAACAAGGCGGAGTTCAAGATGCCGGTATGGACGCCGGGAAGTTATCTTGTCCGCGAATACGCCCGCCACGTCCAGAATTTTTCGGCAAAAGATGCCGCCGGCAAGAGCCTGCCGTGGCAAAAGACGAACAAGAACACGTGGCAGATAGAGACCGGCGGCGCGCGTGAGGTGGTTCTTTCATACAAGGTATATTCCAACGAACTCACCGTCCGCACGAACGAGCTGAACGACGAACACGCGTTTTGGAACAACGGCGCTCTGCTGCTTTTTCCAAAAGGACAGATCGGCTCGCCGTCACGCGTCACGGTAAAACCATACGGCAACTGGAAGATCGCCACGGGCCTGCGGCCGGTCGCGGGACAGACGAACACATTTCGCGCCGAAAATTACGACATTCTTTATGATTCGCCTTTTGAGGTGAGCAATTTTAACGAGATCTCGTTCACGGCGGCGGGCAAACCGCACCGTCTGGTCATAACCGGCGAAGGCAACTATGACATGAAGCAGATAGCCGAGGATACCGAAAAGATCGCTGACGCGGCCATGGGCATCTTTGGCGAATTGCCGACGGAAGATTATCTGATAATCGTCAATCTTCGCGGCGGCGGCGGCCTGGAACACCTGAACTCGACCGCTCTGCAATGGAACCGGTTCGGTTTTCAGCCGCGTGCGCGCTATATCGGTTTTCTGAACCTTGTGGCGCATGAATATTTCCATCTGTGGAACGTCAAACGTATCCGCCCCGACGCTCTCGGCCCGTTCGATTACGAGAATGAAAATTACACAAAGATGCTCTGGGTTGCCGAGGGGACGACTTCGTATTACGAGAATGTCCTGCTCCGCCGCGCCGGAATAATAAACGACGCTCAGCAGATCTCAATACTGGCCGGTGCGATAACACAACTGCAAAACCGTCCGGGAAGATTTGAGACCAGCCTTGAGGAAGCCAGCCTTGACGCGTGGATAAAATACTACCGTCAGGACCAGAACGCCGTTAACAATCAGATCTCCTATTATGACAAGGGCGACATCGTCAGCATGATGCTGGACATGACGATACGGAACGCAAGCGGCGGCAAGAACTCGCTTGATACCGTAATGAAGTATCTTTACGATGAGTTCTATAGAAAGGACAGGAACTATACGCCCGAGGACTTTCAAAAGGCGTGTGAACTGGCCGCCGGACAAAGCCTTAATGATTTCTTTTCAAAATATGTTCGCGGACGCGATGAGATAGACTACAATTCCATCCTGAATGGTTTTGGATTGCAGGTAAACACGGCCACGCCGCAGGCCGGAAGGGCTTATCTCGGCGCGACCGTGGGCGAAACTGACGGCAGGCTTCTTATACGAGCTGTCCCCGCGGGAACTCCGGCTTATGAACAGGGCCTCAACTTTAACGATCAGATCGTTGCGATAGACGGCTACCGTGCGAGCAATACATTTTTGCAAAGTTACCTTAGCCAAAAAAAGCCGGGCGACACCGTCCGCCTGACGATATTCCGTTTTGACAAGCTGCGCGAGGTGGAGATAAAGCTCGGCAGCGACACAAGGGTCAATACTGAGATCGCCCCGGTCAGGGAACCGTCGGAAAAACAGCGGCAAATGTACGAAAGTTATTTTGGTACAAAGCTAAGATAGAAATTCACAGGATAAAAGGATGAAAAGATCCATCTTTTGTTTGATGCTGGCATCCGTTCTCATGGCAGGATGCGGCCAGCCCCAGCCGGACGTATCTGTCCCGACCGGACAGCCGTCGGCACTGAAAGACGTTTCGGCGGTTCGGCTGAATTACCGTTATGAGGCGGATGTTCCGCCGCCTGACATCCCGGCGGCCGCCGTTGAGGAACTGCACCCGGCGGTGCGCGATGCGTTCCAACAGGGACGCCCCGAAGAGATACTCGACAGGACGCTGACCTCGCCGGATAAAAAACGCGTCCTCGCCGTTTATCATCAGCCGACCGATCTGCCGAGCGAATTTCGGCTGGATATGTATTCGGCGGATGGTCAGGTCCTGCGGCGCGTGATAGCCGACAACATGGCGGTTCATTTTCCTGACACGATAGTCTGGTCGCCCGATTCGGCAAATGTCGCATTCGTGGCGATGCTTCGCGGAGCGCAGGGCGAAACCGCCGACGGCCTTCCGATACCCGAAGAAACGCCGACTCCTGCACCGACACCTGACGCGGAACCGGCCGATAGTGGAGAAGATGCAAATTCAAACGCCAACGCGGGAGAAACACCTTCTGAAGAAGCAGCACCGGCTGAAACGCCTGCGGCTCCGGTCGGCGTTCTGGCATTTCGCAGCGAACAGCTCTATATCAGTGACGCTGACGGCGGCTCGTTGAAATTGCTGACGCAGAACGAGGGCCTGATGTATTTTTATTACGTCTGGGCGCCTGACAGTTCGATGCTGGCGGCTCTGGCGGCAACGGCGCGCGAATGGCAATACCTGGAACAGCGTGCCAAACAGGCCGGACAGGTCTTTACACCGCTTGGCCGTCCTCGCCTGATAGAAAAGAACGGACGCGAACGCAGGTTGGATGACGGCCTGACAGCCGTAAGGCCTGTCTGGTCGCCGGATTCGGCAAAGGTCGCCGCCGCGTTTGAAACTCAGGTTCGCATTTATGACGCGGACGGAACGCCGCCGACACAAGCCGCTGTCCCGCTAAAAAATGACCTGCTGCTGTCATCACAGGCGTATGACAAACAGCAGGAATCGGCTCTTTCGGCGGAAGAACCGTCCGCTGAGAACACCGACAATGCTCCGGCAACGGCGACCGTTCTGCCCGATCCGTCAAAGCTGGTGTCGTTCAACCCGATAGTGGCGCTTGAATGGGAAAGCGACCAGATACTTTATTTTCAGACGGCATATATCAAACGAATGCTGAACGAGGCCGAGAGCGTCACGAGCTTTGCCCGCTGGCATCGGCTGATATTGTCGCCGCAGCCGGCGAATTAAAAAATGGAACCTGCAACGATAGACGACATCTTTGCTTTTAATGAGAGTACACGAGAACGGCTAAAGGAACTGGCGGCTGATGTTTCACCTGAGATCGCCAACTCGATCCCGGAAGGCGAGAAATGGTCGCCGGCCCACGTAATCGAACACCTTGCCCTGACCGAAGCAAGTATGGCAAAGGTTTGTGGCAGCCTTTTGAAAAAAGCGGCGGAAAAGGGCGAAACGGCAAACGGCCCGATCGTCATCTCTGAGGACTTTCGGAACGCCCTGAACCAAAGTGCCTCCTTCAAGGCGGAAGCTCCGGAAATGGTGGCGCCGAAAGGCTCAATGCCGATAGCGGATTCGTTCGCGGCGATGGTAGAGACCGCCGCACACATGACAAAGATACGGCGGATGTTCGCCGAATATGACGCAGCCGCCCATCGCTTTCCGCACCCGTATTTCGGCAGGCTCAACGCCGCCGAATGGCTGATGCTCATTGGCCTGCACGAGTCCAGGCATATCGAACAACTGGGAAGGATAATTGCCGCTTTAAAATAGCAATATCTCTCCGCTCTCTAAAATTTTCAGTTGTTCCGCTGATTCAAACCGGCAGTTCTCACAAAAAGATCCCCGACAGCAAGGAGGGCATGCCGCCGGGGATATTGAGTCCAACAAATGCTTAGAAACTATCCTGAAATTGCTTCAAGCGTAATCTTGGATGAACGCATATTGTTCTTGGTTGCCCACCACAAGCTCATTTATTTTTCTTAAGCATCTGCATTTTGGTGCGAGGTTTTCTCTAATAGTTTCATCAGGTCTTCCGAACAAATTTTGCCCGATAACTGGCGAATACATACCACTCATATTATAATATTCTTTTGTGGTATTTATAATAAATTGTTTTCGTTAAGCAAGGATTCAAATGGATAAATTTCTTATTCGCGGCGGGCGGCCATTGACGGGTTCGGTTCGGATCAGCGGGGCGAAAAACTCCGCTTTGCCGTGTTTGGCGGCGGCTCTGCTAAGCTCGGAAACGGTCACGCTGCACAACGTTCCCTATGTCAAGGACCTGATAACGCAGCGGCGCTTGCTGGAAGACCTCGGGGCGACGGTGCTGACGCCGGAAATAGGCACGAACATCATCAGCGCCGGCAATGTTGACACGTTCGAGGCGCCTTATGAGCTTGTAAGGACAATGCGTGCAAGCGTGCTTGCCCTGGGGCCGCTGCTGGCGCGATTTGGCAAGGCAAAGGTGAGCCTGCCCGGCGGCTGCGCCATCGGGACGCGACCGATCGACCTGCATCTGAAAGCCTTCGAACAGCTTGGAGCCAATGTCTCGCTCGAATCGGGCGATGTCGTCGCGACCGCACCGAAGGGACGCCTGACCGGTGCCGAGATCGAGTTTGAAAAGGTCACGGTCACAGGCACCGAAAATGTAATGATGGCCGCATCGCTTGCAACAAGCGTAACGACCATCCGCAACGCCGCCTGCGAACCGGAAATAGAGGACCTTGCCGACCTGATGAGCAAGATGGGAGCAAAGATCTCAGGCGCAGGAACGCCTGTGATGACCATTGAGGGTGTCGAGGCCCTGGGTTCCGCCGAACATTCCATCATTCCTGACAGGATCGAAACGGGGACATTCATAGTTGCCGCCGCGATCACGGAAGGCGAACTGGAGATACGCGACTGCCGCCCCGAACATCTCGTGGCGGTCATAGAACAGCTTCGTGCCATTGGTGTCGATATAAATGAAAAGGACAAAACCACGCTTGATGTTAAAAAGGCCGCTGGCGGCCTGAAGGCGAAGGATGTCGTGACCGAGCCGCATCCGCTTTTCCCAACCGATATGCAGGCGCAGTATATGACGCTGATGACGCAGGCCGAGGGAACCTCAAACATTACAGAGACGATATTTGAGAACCGCTTTATGCACGTTGGTGAACTGATCAGAATGGGCGCGGACATCAGCATTTCGGGAAACACCGCGACCGTTCGCGGCAAAACTCCGCTCACAGGCGCAAAGGTCATCGCCTCTGATCTTCGCGCTTCCGCGTCGCTCGTCCTTGCGGGCCTCTGTGCAAAAGGTGAAACATTTATTGACCGTGTTTATCATATTGACCGCGGCTACGAGACCATTGTCCGCAAGCTGAAAGCCGTCGGCGCCGATATTGAAAGGATCAAGGAATAACGGCTTCGGGTTAAACTCAAGGACACTCTTCTTTCTATCAAACCTTAACAACCTTTGTGTCTTGTGGTTTAATCTAAGCAAAGACATTATGGAACAGCAGGACTGCCTTTTCTGCAAGATAGTTGCGGGAGAGATACCATCGACAAAAGTATATGAGGATGACGTGTGCATTGCCTTCAATGACATCGCGCCGCAGGCTCCGACACATATTCTCGTCATTCCGCGTGACCATGTTCGCTCAATGAACGAAACGGACGAAAAGCACAAGGAAACGCTCGGACACCTTTTGCTGACCGCCGCCGAACTGGCGCGAAAGGCGGGTTTTGCCGAAAAGGGCTATCGCGTTGTCATCAACACCAATGAGGAGGGCGGACAGACGGTGTTTCACCTGCACGTTCATCTGCTCGGCGGCCGTCAGTTCATATTTCCGCCGGGTTGACCGTTGCCGGAAACTGCTGTTGCAACAGAGGTTTTATGAGAAATTTACTGCTGCTTGCCGTTATTGCGGTGCTGTGCCTGACGGGTTGTTCGGGAACGTCGGATGATGCGAACGCAAACGCGAACACCGAGCCGACACCGATGGCGGCGGATCAATACACTGACGCAGGCACCGCTTTGGCTGACGGCATCAAACTTCTTGATAGAGGCGACACGGAACGCGCCATCGAACTGTTGAACCGCGCCGTCGAACTCGACCCCGATCTGGCCGACGGCTATTTTCAGCTTGGGATAGCGTATTCGCTGATCGAGTTTCGCGACCAGATACAGCCGATGGACGTTCCCGGCAACCAGCCTGACGGCGACGAACCCGAAAAACCCGATTCGGAAAAGACCGCTTCAACAAAGGCGTTCGAGAAAGCTGTGGATGCCTACAAAAAACGGATCGACGCCGATAAGGAAGATCACGCCGCCTATTACAACCTTGGCCGCAGCTACAACAAACTTAACAAGGATAACGAGGCGGCAACCGCTCTTCGCCAAGCCGTAAAACTGAGGCCAGACGACATTGAGTATCACACAGAGCTTGGTTCAATACTTATAAAACTGGCGAAGTATGGTGAAGCTGTAGGAGCTTTGAGAAAAGCGGTTGACCTGGATCCAGAAAACGTCGAAGCTCTCGACCTGCTTGAAAAGGCAGAGGCAGGTTTGAAAAGGATAAACTTTACCACGCTGCCAAAAGACCCGAATGCCAACAAGGAAGGGGCGAATGCAGCAGAGGAAGGTACAGGGGCCGCGCCGGAAATCCCTCCGGCAAACAGACGTCCCTCAGGGCCGCCACCGCCGCCTCGGGCAACGCCTCCTGCTCCGGCCAAAACACCGTAATGTGGAGCTTATTTACACACTATGCCCCGGTAATGTGTCAACTTGACATTGCCGGGGCAAAAAGCGACAGTAGTCATACCTCACGGTTTATAAAAGTATGGCACTGACGCGCATCGAACTCGAACCCACGCCTCAGACCCTTTCACTTGAAAGAAAGATCCAGATGCACGAGGCCCGCGAGGGCATCATAGAACGCCTTGCCCGCGACCTGCCTGAAAGCATAGATCTTCAGCGTTTTCTGAACGTGGTCGTTTCCGAACTCGGGCGGATGCTGGAGGCGGACCGCTGCGACGTGCTGCAGATCAGCGAGGGGAAAGAGCTTCGCATCAGCCACGAATGGCGGCGGAGCGAAGAGATACCGTCCAGTAAAGGAACGGTCATACCGATAGACGCAAAACGCCTTTCCGAACAGTTTGACATCTCGCGGCCGATACAGATAAACGACACATCAACGGCAAAAGACCCGACTCTGAAATTTTTTGCAAAGGCTCTGGAAACGCGTTCGCTTTTGATAATTCCCATCAGCCTGAGCGGGAACGTCATCGGCCTGATCGGGCTGCACGACACGACAAAACCGCGCGAATGGCTGGCCGAGGAGGTTCAGTTTCTGGAATCGATAGCTCAGCAGCTTGCCATCGGGTATCAATACACAAACCTTTACGTCGCCCAGCAGCAGGAGGCCCGGCGGACGACCGCTTTGCTGGAAATAGCCAACACGCTTAATTCACATTCGGATTTCAACGAGGTCTCGGAACAGGCCGTTGAACGCGCGGTCAACCTTGTCGGTGCGGACTACGGAGCTCTCGGCGTTTTGGACAACACTGGCAAGCGCATCTCGCTTGCTGCATTCAAAGCTGCCGAAGGCATAACGCCGGGACGCCTGCTGAAAATGGTTGAATCTCACGGTAAATCGCTGAACATAGACACCTTTGCGGTCGTGGCGGAGCTTATCCGTGACGGAAAGACGATGCCGGTCACAGAATCGCAGCTTCCGCTGGCGATCCGCCTGATATTCAACAAAACGCTCGGCGGCAAGGCAGCCTTGCTGACGCCGGTAAGGGTCGGCGGAACGACGTTCGGCCTGCTCGGTTTTGTCTGGGGACGCGAACTGGTCTTTGAGGAACACGACATCGCGTTGGTTGAGGGCATTGCCGACCAGATAGGAACCGCGCTTGAACGCGATCAGCTTTCAGCCGAGGTGATGCGGCTGAAAACCGAATTGAATCAGCGGCAAAGTGCGATCATCGGACAAGCGCCGGCGATCCGCAGAGCAACTGAACTGGCATTGAATGTTGCCGATGCCAATACGACCGTGCTGATACAGGGCGAATCAGGCACGGGCAAGGAGCTGCTCGCTAACCTGATCCATCTCAATTCGGGCCGGGGAAACAAACCGTATGTAAAGATAAACTGCGGAGCGATACCGGAAACGCTGATCGAGGCGGAGCTTTTCGGCCACGAAAAAGGCGCCTTCACCGACGCACGCAACCGGCGCCGCGGACGCTTTGAAGAAGCTGACGGCGGCACGCTCTTTCTGGACGAGATAGGCGAAATGCCGATGCAGGCGCAGGTAAAACTGCTCCGCGTTCTGCAGGACGGCGAACTGACACGCATCGGCGGCAATTCGGTCATCAAAACGGACGTTCGCGTGATCGCCGCCAGCAATGTCGATCTGGAACAGGCGGTTCAGAACGGGCGTTTTCGAAGCGATCTTTATTATCGCCTCTCCGTATTTCCGATAAGGATACCGCCGCTCCGCGAACGCGTGGAGGACATTCATCCGCTGGTCTTCTTTTTTCTGGAACGATATAAGGAAAAGACCGGACGGTTTATTCCCGGCATCTCTCGCGACGCCCTGCGAGCGCTTGTAAGTTACGAATGGCCGGGCAACGTCCGCGAGCTTGAGAACGCGATAGAACGCGCCGTCATTATTGCCTCAGGGCGGCAGATAGAATTGGAAGATCTGCCCGAGGCAATAACGCGCCGCTCTTTTATTCAGGCAGCAGAAACCCGGCGCGAACGCGCCGGTGCAGCGGCGGCTGGAGAATTGATCGGGCTTGAGATAGAACTGCCGTCAACGATGGACGACGTTGAGCGCCGGATCATCGAGGCCACGCTTGATTATACCGAGGGAGACAAGTCGAACGCTGCCCGCCTGCTGGGCATCGGCCGCAAGACGCTTTACCGCAAGCTGGAGCAGTATGAAATGTGACGGCGGCGGGCCTCTCGAAAAAAGATTTGCGAACAGGGCCTGAACTCCTGTATCTTTAAGAGGTAACGGAAAAGTCCTGGAACATCGGGCTTTGCCAACCGATCCTATGAGTATTTCGGCTGTAAATGTGCAACCGCTTGCGGTGGATGTGATGTGCACGGATGACGCCTTGCGGGTCGCCCTTGCGGACGGCAGGGCTATCTCCGTTCCGCTGGACTGGTTTCCCCGGCTCGAATACGCATCGCAGAAAGAGCTGAAGAACTGGCGGCTTATCGGCGGCGGCCTCGGCATCCGATGGGAATCATTGGACGCCGACGTGTCGATCGAAAATCTTCTTCGCGTACGCTAGCATCTCCATCCATTCGTAAAAAGCGCTTTTCCGCTCGGGTTGACCAAAGCGGTTTACTTTTTGCGCCCGTTTTCGGCTACAATAGCCCGAAAGACGATGAAAAAATTCCTGACAGCAGAATGGCTCGACCTGATAATGGCAAATTATGAGGTCGATCCGGCTTTGCTGGCGTCGCGCGTTCCTGCCGGAACCTCGCTTGACCTGCACGAAGGGCGTTGTTTTGTAAGCCTTGTCGGGTTTATGTTTCTGGACACGCGCGTACTCGATTTCCTCGTTCCCTTTCACGTAAATTTTGAAGAGGTAAATCTAAGGTTTTATGTAAAACGTGAAACCGATGACGAGATCCGTCGCGGTGTTGTATTCGTAAAGGAGATCGTACCCAAAGCGGCCATCGCCATGATCGCAAGAACGCTCTACGGCGAGCCTTACGAACGCTGGCGGATGTCGCATCTTCGCGATGCGCTCCATGTCGGCTATTCCTGGGAAAAGGGAAACTGCTCCAACTCTGTCAGCGTCGAAAGCGGCAAGAACCTTGGTGTTCCCGCTGACGGTTCGCACGAGGAATTTATCATCGAACACTATTGGGGCTACACAAAACGCGGCGAGAAACGCACCGACGAATACAAGGTCGAGCATCCGAAATGGGAACTTTTTGAGGCGGGAAACCCGCACATCGACGTTGACTTCGGCTGTACTTACGGAAATGAATTCGAGTTTCTAAACAACCAAAAACCTTACTCGGTCGTGCTGGCAAAAGGTTCGGAAATAGCGGTTTATAAAGGAAAAACTATAAACTTATAACTTAACAACTAAGAACTGTTAGGAATGTCCCGTCTTCTTTACTAACAGTTCAAAGTTTTTAAGTTTACAGTTAGCAGTTGATTATGGCGATCATCGGCATTGTTGCTATTGCAAAAAATTATGCCATCGGTAAGGACGAAAAACTGCCGTGGCATTATTCGTCTGATCTTAAGTTCTTCAAACAAACGACGACAGGCAATGCCATCGTCATGGGCTTTAACACATGGAAGTCGCTTGGGCGGCCTCTGCCGAACCGTCTGAACATCGTTTTGAGCCGCAGCGGCAATATCGAACCTCGGCCCGGCGTTTTGCTGACAAGAAGCAAGGAAGAAGTGCTGGAACTTTCCCGTTATCTGAAAGGCGATGTGTTCATCATCGGCGGCGCAAGAACATTTGAAACATTTGCCGACGTGATCGAAAAATGGATCGTGACCGAGATACCCGAAACGGTCGAGGATGCTGACGTTTTTATGCCCGGGGATTTTCTGAATGCTTTCGAGACTGTCGATTCCCTCGATCTCGGAGACGGCCTGTTGGTAAAAACATTTCACCGCAAGGCCGTTTTGATGTAGAATCTTCGGCAAAGACATAAGGAGGACGATCATTATGATGGGCGGAAGATCTTGGGACGATTGGATCGAGGAATATGCGGAAAGTCACCAGCATCCGGTCAACCGTTTGACCCACAGCTTTGGCATACCGATGATCGCGTTGTCGATATTGATGGTGCCGTTCTGCTTTTTTGTCAGCAATCTCTGGATGATAGCGTTGGGCTTGTTCGTCATCGGTTGGGTCTTACAGTTCATCGGACATCATTTCGAAGGCAAGCCGCCGGAGTTTTTCAAGGACTGGCGATTTCTTTTTGTCGGCCTGCGGTGGTGGTTCAAGAAAGTTGTCGGCGTAAAGTGATCCTGGCCATTTATTTGAACAGTTGATGAGGATGTCTGAGAAGTCATTTTCTGTGTCTTTTTTCTGTGAATTTTGTGGTAGTGATCTTGTAGATCCAAGAAATACCACAGAATCCACAGACATAAAACCGATATACACAGATCAGATTCGACTTTTCAGACATCCTCATTTTTCTATTTAACTGCATTGGAAAAGACATTTATTCTCGGGTTGGACATCGGCTCTTCGAGCGTTCGCGGGGCATTGTTTGACGCGCGCGGGGCGGTGATGAAAAAGACACTTGTGCGCGAGGAAATCCGTCTCCGGGCATCAGGCCGTGGCGGTTCGGAAGCCGATGCTGATGCGACGCTGAAACTTGTCATTAAGGCTATTGACGACATTTTGGAATGTTCAACCGACATCAAAGGAGACATTACACATATTGCTTCCTGCACGTATTGGCACAGCCTGATGGGTGTTGATGTAAAAGGCAAACCGACATCACCGATCTACGGCTGGGCCGATACGCAGAGCCGCGAATACACACCCGTTTTGAAAAAACGATTCGATGAAACGGCTGTGCATGACCGCACAGGAGCGCATTTTCATTCGAGCTTTTGGCCGGCAAAACTGCTGTGGCTGAGAAAGGAATCTCCCGACGTTTGGGCAAAAACGGCCAGATGGCTTTCATTCTCTGATTATTTAACTCTGCGCCTCTGCGCCTCTGCGGTAACAAGTATTTCCATGGCTTCCGGGACGGGAATTTTTGATATTCGTTTGTGTGATTGGGATACAGAGTTGCTTCGGTATCTGAAAATAAAACGAACTTCATTGCCGGAGATAACCAAAAACGATGCAGACACGCTGCCTCTGCTGCCGAAATGGCAAAAACGCTGGCCGCGATTAAAGAACACACGCTTTTTTCCGCCTGTTGCCGACGGCGCGGCGAATAATATCGGGTCGGGATGCGTCACCAAAGAAAAGGCCGCGCTGATGATCGGCACGAGCGGCGCGATGCGCGTTGTTTACACCGGCGAACCGCCGAAGCACATTCCGCAAGGGCTGTGGTGCTATCGCGTTGACCGAACGCGCGTTATCGTCGGCGGGGCGCTGTCTGACGGCGGTGGGCTTTATGATTGGCTGAAACGAAACCTTCGCATTGACCTCACGGACGAGCAGATCGGCCGTGAGGTAATGAGCCGAGGCTCCGAAGCGAACGGCATCACATTTCTTCCATTCCTAGCCGGCGAACGCAGCACGGGCTATAACGAAACCGCGGCCGGATCCATTGTCGGCCTGAAAATGTCGCATGACGCAATAGACATCCTGCAAGCTGCAATGGAATCGGTGGCAGAAAGGTTTGCAGATATTTTCACGCGTCTGCAAACCGTGTGTCCCGTGGAAAAGATCGTCGCCTCCGGCGGCGCGCTTGAAAATTCCCCCATCTGGCGGCAGATGATAGCGGACGCACTGGGCCGCGATATAGAGATTTCCGTCGAGCCGGAAGCATCTTTACGGGGAGCGATCTTGCTTCTGTGCCGTAATGTATCTTCTTGATAAATATAGAACTCAGTGCTATAGTAAATGATGTAAAAGGCGATCAGGGGCAAGCCTGTATGAGGATCTTCAAAAACAAATGGTTTGCCAAATTCGCCGGAAAGGAAGGGATCAGCGATAAAAAGCTGATCCAGGCAGTAAGAGACGCTGAAGCCGGCTTGATCGATGCCGATTATGGCGGCGGGGTTATCAAACAAAGAATTGCCCGGACAAATAAAGGCAAGTCGGGCGGTTATAGAGCGGTCATACTTTATCGGAGCGGTGACAAGGCTTTCTTTGTCTATGGGTATTCCAAGAAGGATCAGGGCAATATCAGCGATGAAGAAGAGAACTACTTCAAGAAACTGGCAAAATTAACTCTGGCCATGAACGATAAGGAATTGGAGGATTTGCTCAAAGAAGGCATTTACAAGGAGGTAAACGGAAATGACTAAAAACCGAACATACAAAAGCGAAGCAATGGCCGCCATTCACGAAACGGCCGTTGGAATGTTCAAGGCTGGCGTTATCGACAAGCAGACCTTGCGTGAGTTCGATGAAGGGTGCCTTACCCCTATCCATGAATTCAGCGCCGAAGAGATCAGAGCTTTGCGCGAACGCGAAGAAGTTAGCCAAACTGTCTTTGCCCGCTATATTGGTGTGACAAAGGATTCCATCAGCCAATGGGAACGCGGCAAAAAACGTCCCGCCGGAGCCTCGCTCAAGCTTCTTTCGCTCATCGAGCGCAAAGGGTTGGCCGCTATCGCATAAAAAGAGCCGGATCAAAAAGCCAACCTTATTCTTCCTTCTCCTACCGGCAGGCATCTTTAAGCTGCGCGGTTTTGCTTGCACTCGAAACTACTGGCAAAATAGAAGTCATTAACAGTTCCGGTACAGGCTCAAAAGGTCCATAAGTCTTATAGGTCTTATGAGGCCTATTTAAAGTTTTAAGCGACACTAATTTCACTACAACAAGATCTCATGACAACTGCAGCCAGATCAAAGAAAACAACCGACATCGACCAGCTTTGTATAAACACGATCCGCACGCTTTCGCTTGATGCGATACAGAAGGCGAATTCGGGGCATCCGGGACTTCCGCTCGGTATGGCGCCGACGGCGTATGTGCTTTGGACAAAATTTTTGCGGCACAACCCGAAAGATCCGAAATGGTTCAACCGCGACCGCTTTCTATTGAGCGCCGGGCATGGTTCGATGCTGCTTTACAGCTTGCTGTATCTGACGGGTTATGGCCTTTCGCTTGATGAGATCAAAAAATTCAGACAGCTTCATTCAAAGACGCCGGGACATCCTGAGAATATTTTGACAGCGGGTGTGGAGGTCACGACCGGGCCGCTCGGCCAGGGTTTTGCCAATGGTGTCGGCATGGCGATAGCTGAAGCTCACCTAGCTGCTAGATTCAACAAACCCGGACACAAGATCATTGACAACTATATCTACGCGATAGTTTCTGATGGCGACCTGATGGAAGGCGTCAGTTACGAGGCCGCGTCTCTGGCCGGACATCTGAAGCTGGCAAACCTGATCTATTTATACGACGACAACCGGATAACCATTGACGGTTCGACCGATCTGGCGTTTACCGAAGATGTGACAAAGCGTTTTGAGGCTGCGGGTTGGGCCGTTTTGGAAGTTGCCGACGGCAACGACCTGAAGGCCATCGAGAACGCAATAAAAGCGGCTCAAAAGATAAAGGACAAGCCAAAACTGATTCGCATAAAGACCATCATCGGGTTTGGTATGCCAAAGCAAGGCACGTCAAAAGCACATTCGGACGCTCCGGGCATTGACGCTGTGAAAGAGACCAAACGAAACCTCGGCTGGCCCGAAAATAAGGAATTCTTTGTCCCGAAAGAAGCTCTTGCTCATTTTCGCACTGCCGTAAAAAAAGGCGCGTTGCTTGAAAAGGAATGGAACGCGGCGTTCAAAAAATACGAAAAAGCGTTTCCGGAACTTGCCGCGGAATTAAAAGGCCGCATCGCCGGCGAACTGCCCGCCGGATGGGAAAAGGCTTTGCCGAGCTTTGCAAAAATTGACGCCAAGGCGACGCGGGCATACAGCGGCGAAGTGATAAATGCCATTGCCGACACTGTTCCGCAACTGCTTGGCGGTTCGGCTGACCTGACGCCGTCAAACAACACATTTATAAAGGATTCGGCGGACATTCAGGCAGGCCGATACGGCGGCCGCAACGTCCATTACGGCATTCGCGAACACGCAATGGGTTCTGTCATGAACGGAATGGCGCTGTTTGGCGGCATCATTCCCTTTGCCGGAACGTTCCAGACGTTCTCTGACTATATGCGGCCCGCGATACGCCTGGCGGCGTTGTCGGACATTCAGGTGCTTTTTGTTTTCACCCACGATTCCATCGGTCTGGGCGAGGACGGTCCGACGCATCAATCGGTCGAACACCTTGCGGCGTTACGCGCGATCCCAAACATCGCGGTCATTCGTCCGGCTGACGCCCACGAGGTGCGCGAAGCCTGGCGTGCGGCGCTGAAACGAACAAAGGCGCCGACCGCTTTTGCTTTGTCTCGTCAAAAGGTTGCCTTGATCGACCGCAAAAAATTTGCCAACGCAAGCGGCCTGCACAAAGGCGCTTATGTACTGGCCGAAGCCGAGGATAAAGCGGGCAAAAAGGCCGAGCCGAAACTGATATTGATAGCAACCGGTTCCGAGGTTGGGTTGGCGATGGAAGCTCGCGAAAAACTAAACAGATCAGGAACACCGACCCGCGTGGTTTCGATGCCGTCCTGGGAATTTTTTGACGAGCAGACGCAAAAATATAAGGACAGCGTTCTGCCGCCTGCGGTAAAGGCACGCCTAGCCATCGAAGCCGGCGTTTCGCAGGGTTGGCATAAATACACTGGCGACCACGGCGACACACTCACCGTCGATAAATTTGGCACATCCGCCCCCGCCGAAGATGTATTCAAGGATTACGGATTTACGGTAGA
This sequence comes from Acidobacteriota bacterium, assembly GCA_019639175.1. Lineage (GTDB taxonomy): Bacteria > Acidobacteriota > Blastocatellia > Pyrinomonadales > Pyrinomonadaceae > OLB17. The sequence goes on from JAHBSK010000003.1 coordinate 434,019, forward strand.
GAATGTAATAAGGAAAACGAAAAAACTTATTAAGGTGTGATCAATTCGACCTTTGGGAAATACATGCGAAAACGTCGGGGGTCGCGGGTAAGCACACGCAGGTTTGCAACTTCTGCATGCGCACCGATGTAGAAGTCCGGCATCGGAGAAGTTTTTGAACCCCCTCGGCGTTTATATTTTACGAACGCACGACCTGCCAAAAATGCGGCATTGTATGGAAGTGGTTCTCGCTTATAAAGGTCAAGAGGCAGGACTTTTTCTAGATCTTCAAGTTTGAGGAACGATGCGGATATCTCAGCAAAGATGATCGGATTAACGATCAAAGCCGATTCTTCTGCCACAGATTCCAGAGCAGTTGCCGACCACTCATACCACATCTCATCTTTCAGCAAAATATCAAATAAAACACTGCTGTCAACTAAGGTATCTTTCAATCATCACCTCGTGTTAAAGAGAGTATTTCATCTGTTGTCATTCCCTTATCAGTCGCCTTACCTTTAAGAAGTTCAACGATACGTTTGCCACGGCCTGGTTTATTTTTTTTTGGTTTTGTCTTTACTATTTCTGCCTTGCCCTTACGGATCACAATATCAATCTCAGTTCCGGGAAAAATTCCCAGTTTTTCCCGAACCTCTATCGGAATAGTTACTTGTCCCTTAGTCGTCACCCGCATGAAAGTATTACCTCACTAAGTAATACTAAGAAATGATAAGCAAAAAATCAAATTTGTATCTCAGTATGATATTCTGGCCGAAATGGAAAAGTTGAAGACACCTGGGTTGCTGCTTGATATAGAACGCGTTCGGCGAAATGCCGAGCGGATGAGTGAGATAGCGCTGAGAAACGGTGTTCGCCTTCGGCCACATGTTAAAACGCATAAATGTGTCGAGATCGCAAAGATACAAACGGCGGGACACAGCGGTGCGATAACGGTTTCGACGCTGGCTGAGGCACGGGCGTTTGCAAAGAATGGTTTTAACGACATCACCTACGCGGTTCCTATTGAGCGTGGGAAGTTTGACCAGGCCACCGAGATCGTACAAAGTGGTGTAAAGCTTAATCTGCTGACCGATGATGCTGAGACCGTAAAGGCTCTTAACGAAGCGGCTGGAAAAGCAGGTGTCAGGTTCGATGTGTTTCTAAAGGTCGATTGCGGGACGCACCGCGTCGGGGTCGAACCGCAGACGGCGGAGGCCATCGAAATACCGCGTCTGATCTCTGATTCAAAGAACCTTCATTTCGCGGGCATTCTCACCCACGCCGGACATTCATACGATGTACGGACAAAAGAAGACATACTTGCCGTTGCCCGGCATGAACGCGATGTGATGGTTGGCCTTGCCGACCGCCTTCGGAGCCAAAGCATTGAGGTGCCGACGGTCAGCGTTGGCTCGACTCCGACGATGTCGCTGATCGATGATCTGAACGGCGTTGACGAGATACGTCCGGGCAACTATATCTTCTGTGATAATTTTCAGGCGACGCTGGGAAGCTGTTCTTTTGAGGACACGGCATTGACCGTTTTGACGGCGGTGATCCACAAGGACGCGACACGGCGAAGACTGGTCGTTGACGCGGGAGCGATAGCGTTATCAAAGGATCGCGGCCCAGTCGGGCTTGATCCGTCGTGCGGTTACGGTCGCGTGCTTGATCTGGAAGGAAACGAGACCGGAATGCGCGTCACCTCGCTCTCACAGGAACACGGCGAGATCGAAGCTGGCAATGCTGACATATTTGAACGCTTACGGGTAGGCGACAGGCTGCGGATCCTTGCAAATCACTCGTGCCTCACCGCCGCACAATTTTCGCATTACAACGTTTTGGAAAATGGCTCGATCGTTAATAAATGGGAGATATTTTCCGGATGGTAAAAGGAATGCAGACAACACGCCCGCATTCCTTTTAATGTAGTTGATTATTATCAGATCTATTCTTTTTCCCAACTGGTGACGCTGAATTTACCCTCAAGATCGCGATAGATAACCGCAGTAACGTAGTATTTCGATTCATTATCGCCGCCTTTTTCAGCGACCCTAAGACGCACGCGAAAATTAACTCCGGCCACGACCTGTTTTTCTGCTTTTGAGATCTTTATCAGGCGAAAATTCTCGCCCTGTCCCTTTACCGCAAAATCGGCAGCCTCTTTTACAGCTTTGTCTGACTTTTTAGCTTTTTGATAACTGCCAACGACCGGTGTCGTCTGTGCATTGATTTCGACCGACCCAAAAACAAAAAATGCCGCAAAGAAAACTGCTCCAAAGAAAAGTGTCTTTTGTATCATATTTATTAACCCCTTGTTATGTGAAGAATTACTATCAATGTTTACGTTTGCAGCATTTTATCTTTGCTGCCTTTCATAATCTGAACGTCTTAACGAAGAAAAGCTTGCACCTATTTTCACAAACATTAAGGTCTTTAACAAACTAAAGGCCCAACGACTTTTTTATTATCTTAGATTCAAGTAGTAAGTGCAACACTTATAAGTTGATGATGATGTTTGAAAAACGGTTCATTGGGAGTACGGAAGCCCAAGGATTTACGAGGGCGGTTGTTCAAAGTTTCTTGTACTTTTAATATCCGGCTTTGTGATATGTTATCCCAAAGGGAGTTCTTAGGGAAGTATTGACGAATGAGGCCGTTGGTATTTTCGTTGAGGCCGCGTTCCCGGGAAGCGTAGGGGTGACAGAAGTAGAAGGAAGCGTTGAGAGATTTGGCGATAGCCTGGTGTTCGGAGAACTCGCGTCCGTTATCGCTGGTCAGGGTTTTGACGACGAGTCCTGCGAGTTTTTGGCAGACGGCGTCTTTGACCAGATCGCCCTTGCGGCGGCTGATCATTTTCATCCTGAGCAGCTTTGATTTTCGTTCCGTCATAGTAACGATGACTTTCTTTTGCGGACGTTTTCCGAGTACGGTGTCGAGTTCCCAGTCGCCGAAACGGGTCTTTTTATCAACGATCTTTGGACGCTGTTCGATACTGGTCTGATTCACTAAAGAACCGCGTTTATCGTATCTTCCGTAACGTTTGCGATACTGCTTTCTGCCTCGCAGATTCAGATAAAGAGTGCCGCCCGCCTGCTTGTCCCGGTAGATATGCCGGTAGATCCATTCGTGGCTGATCGCTGCCCGGGACTTATTGCCGCCTTCTAAAGCCAGCCTGCCGGAAATCTGTTCGGGCGACCAGCCGGATGCGAGTTTTTCGTCAACTTCGGCCCAGACCCGCTCGCTGATCCGCGGCTTGGCTTTGTTCACTGTTCGCTCACGGGCACGTCGGTGGGCGAACCCCGGCCGATATCCTCGCTCTGACCGGTTCCGCCTGATCTCGCGCCCGATCGTTGATCTGTGCCTCCCGATCATTCGGCCTATCTCGGTTTTCGAATGCCCTGCTTTCAATAGGGCATGAATCTGGTATCTTTGTTCAAGGGTAAGCTGCTGATACTTTTTCATGATAACTCTTCGATGTTCTCATCTAAGAGCGAAGATGCTGCCAGCAGCTCGCCCTTCAACGAAATTCTCTCAAGAGTTGCACTTACTACTTGAATTCACGGATTAAAAAAGGTTACGCATACCGCTTCTCAAACGACTGACAATATCTTTCCCGTCCAACGCTGAACGATCAATGACATTGGTGTTCATCACGATGATCGATGCCGTGCGGGTTGCAGGTTCTACATCAATGTAGCTCAAGAATCCGTTCTGATCGCCGCCGTGACCGATCAGTTTGCGGTTGTTGCTAGTGTCGATGAAGTAAATGAGGCCGATGTCGGTCGTAAAACCTGGATTTCCGTTTGCGTCGGTCGTTGCAGGTAACTGTGGCTGCCACATTTCCTCGAGCGAGGAGCGTTTGAGGATGGCATCATAGGAAATCCGGTCGCTGCCGCTCCCGGTTCTGACATTCTCACCAGAAGCAGACACGCCGGTCAGAAAATTCAGATATTTGACCATATCGGAGATCGGTGAATTCAGTCCGCTGTTTGAAACGGTGATGCCGGTGTCGGCGTCAAAACGGCCTTCGGTGCGTTTGCCGTCGCGGACGTAATACGAATGTGAGCGATGTTTAAGCAGATGCGGAGGCGTAGTGTCAAAATATGTATTTTCCATCCCGAGCGGCCTGAAAATATTCTTGTCGATATAGGTTTCGTAAGATTCGCCGCTGACCTCTTCAATAATTCTGCCAAGATAGATGATACCGGGATTTGAATAGCTGAACTTACTGCCCGGTTCAAACAAAACCTCGGTAAAAGGAAACATTGCCACAAGCTGTGACCATTCGGTCGGTTCAAAAGGCTCCCACGGTTTGTTGTTCCGCCACGGCCATGTGCCATTGCGAAAACCGCCGGAATGAGTCAAAAGATGCCGGATGGTAATTGCGTCCATCGAACCGAAAGAATTGTGTATCTTGCGAAGTTCGGGGACGTATTTCGTTACAGGATCATCCAGTTTTATCAGGCCGCGGTCGCGAAGCTGCATTATCGCAATGCCGGTAAAAGGCTTTGTGTTCGACGCCCAATGATAGATCGTGTCGGCATTGGCCGCCTGTTTCTTTTCCTCGTTCGCCAAGCCATAATGCTCCTCGGCCAGCACCTTGCCGTCCTTCACAAAGATAAAACTGCTGCCGACAATGCCCGCATCGGTCAGTTCTTTTTTATAGGCCTCGCGAAACGCTGCGAATTTATCAGTTTGTGCGTACATAACGGCTGCGAAAGACAATGATAACAAAAGAAAAAGGGTAAATTTCATAAAGGGAATACCGTCTTTGTCTCTACGAGTTCTTTGAAAAAGTTCAGTTACAAAGTCTGCGAAGCAGACGATATATCGGTAGCTAAAGGTAGAGCATCGCGAAACCTGTAGTCAGATCAAACCAACTCCGTTAAGCCTGTGAAGCAGGCGAAATAAAAGCCAATATGCCGCGTGTTTCACACGCTTGGCGAATGTTTCCCGTTTTCTACAGGTTCCGCTTCGCTGGACCTGTAGCTATTACTATTGCCGTCTGCTCCGCAGACTGTTTATCTCTAATCCGACTCGGATAGGTTTTTTACCAACGGCAAAATCATAGACCAAGCGTGGGCTTTTCATCCGCTTGATTTTACTCTATTATGCCGTTTATTTCAGTTGTATCGACAAATAGTTATGCTGCGATATTTTCATCTTGTTTTCGGCATTCTGTTGTTCGTCGTTTTTTTGATAACGGGACAATATATGACGGCTGATTTTCCGGACAAAGAAGCCATCCCGCAGGATCTTAGATTGCTGATGCGTTCGCGGCATATCTATATCCTTTTTTCAGCTTTGATCCACGTTGTTCTGGGTGTATATCTGAGCGTACAACCGGCAGCTTGGCGAAAGGCGCTTCAGGGAACAGGTTCGCTGATCCTGACACTTTCAAGCCTTTTGTTTATCTGGGCCTTTGTCGCCGAGACATATACACAGCAGCACTTTACCGACATCAGCCGATACGGCATCTATGCCTCGCTCGCCGGTGTCATTGTTCATATTTTCGGCGGTGTATCAATAGGAAAACACGAGTGGTAGCAAGCGGTTTGGAAGTGTGTTCTTCTGAGAACCGTTCACACTCCTTTTGGCATATTAAAGCCCTGCACACTCCCTACCGGTCGTGTTTCCGCCTTGAGTCCTGATATATTATTAATGAAATGAGCGTTTACGAGGAACTGACCGATTCACAACAATTTGCCTGCCGCGTGATAGCAGATCATGCGCGTTCCACCACGTTTGCGATCGCCGACGGCATTCTGCCCGGCAACGAAGGCCGCAACTATGTTCTGCGAAAGATAATGCGTCGCGCCATCTATCACGGCCGCGAACATCTGGGCCTGAAAGACGCGTTCTTTTACAAGGTCTGCGATAAGGTCGTTGACGAGATGCAGGACGCATATCCCGAGATCGGCGTTCAGCGCGATTTCATCGGCAAGATGGTGCGGCTTGAGGAAGAGCGTTTTGGCAACACGGTCACGGTCGGCCTGGGTAAATTGAATGAACTGGGCATAAACGCCGGTTCTGCCGCTGATCCTGAGCTTTTTGTAAACATTGCAAAGCTCTACGACACATACGGAACACCTCGTGACCTTATCCGCGTTTTTCTTGAGGAAAACGGGATCGTTTTTGAGGAAGAAGATTTCAATGAACGATTTGATGCCGCGCTTCAGGAATTACAGCAGCAATCAGGCGTTGGGCAGACTCAAAGAAAAACGACGCTTAGTCCCGTTTATTCAGAACTGGCAGAAAGCGTCGGCAAACTGAATTTTCACGGTTACGACACGACATTCCTCGAAGATGCCGAGGTCGTTGCGATCATCAGGGACGATGCCCGCGTCAATGAGCTAAAACAGGGCGAAGAAGGCCTGATCGTTCTTCGTGACACGCCGTTTTATGCCGAATCGGGCGGACAGGTCGGCGATACGGGTTCGCTTTTCAGTTCGGACGCGCGTGTAAAGGTCTTGGACACCTTTGCTCCGGTCGCTGGCGTTAATCTGCATAAATCAAAGGTCGAACAAGGCACAGTCAAGGCCGGTGACAAGGTCACGGCTTCGGTCGATGCCGTAAAGCGCGATGCCACGCGGCGAAATCACACCGCGACACACCTTGTCCACGCCGCGCTTCGCGAGGTTTTGGGAACGCACGTCAAGCAGGCCGGTTCGGTCGTGGCTCCGGGCTATCTGCGTTTTGACTACACGCATTACCAACCGCTGACCGAAACCGAGATCAATGAGATCGAGGATCTTGTGAACCGCTACATTCTGGAGAACAACCCCGTCAATACGAACATAATGTCCATTGAGGAAGCGATGAAAAGCGGAGCGATGGCGCTGTTCGGTGAAAAGTACGGTTCGGACGTTCGCGTCCTGAGCGTCGGTGACGGGCAATTTTCCAAGGAACTGTGCGGAGGCACACACGTCCGCGCCACCGGCGACATCGGCAGTTTTAAAATAACCGCGGATGAGGCGATCGCCTCCGGTGTTCGCAGGATCAGAGCAATAACGGGCTTTGATTCATTTCACCGCTTTCGTGAGGACGAAGACCTTATAGCACGCTCGCTTAATGCCCTGAAAACCCAGCGTGACAATCTGCCGAACGCCATCGAACGGCTTCAGGAAGACCTCAAGCGGACACGCAAAGAGGTCGATGAGCTAAAGATGAAGCTGGCGACCGGCGGCGGTGCGGGCGGACAGGAAAGCGATGATGTTCAGGAAATAAAAGGCGTTAAGGTCGTGGCAAAACTGGTTGATGGCCTGGACAAGGGCGGAATGCGGCACCTTTCGGACACGCTGCTTGCCCGCCTGAAAAGCGGCGTTGTGATATTGGGGCGCACCGAAGACGACAAGGTCTCGTTCATTGTCCGCGTTTCTGACGACCTCACCGATAAGGTAAAAGCAGGAAATATAATTAAGGAAATGGCTCAGATCGTAGGCGGACGCGGAGGCGGACGGCCCGACATGGCCGAAGGCGGCGGCAGCGACACGGCCAAGGCAGATGAGGCCATCACCGCCGGCCTAAAAATGATCGAAACCGCCGTCGGGGAATAGGCCATTGTTTCCTGTCGGATGAATTTAAAAGCAAAAACCGGGATGTTCTTCTTATCCCGGCTTTATTATTCTGACCTGTTTATGCTCTATGCCTTTGCGAGGCATTGAGCATCGTCGCCCGGCATTTGGGAAAAATGAACGTCCTCATCCGATTCACCGGTATCGGCCCTGCCTTTGTTTGACGTGATCAATACCACAGATCCGACCACTATCGCCGTGCCGACAAGCATTACGGCGTTCATTTCCTCGCCCGCTATCAGCCAGCCCAGCAGGACAGCGATCATCGGGTTGACATAAGCGTACGTTGACATGATCGCCGGTGTCGTATTTGTCATCAGCCAACTGTATGCCGTGAACGCCACCACTGCGCCGAACACTATCAGATAGCCCAGCGCCAGCCACGAGTTGAACGAGATTGCCGCAATGTCGAACGTTGCCCATTCGCCGGTGATCGTGCCGAACAGAAGCATCAAAGCGCCGCCGCACAACATCTGCATTCCGGCGCCCTGGAGCGTTGACGGAACTGTCGGAGCTTTGGCTCCGTACAGAGATCCGACCGACCAGCCAATGGCCGCCGCCATCATAAAGCCGATCCCGTAAACGCCGGAATAACCGTCAGCCGAGCCATTGCCGTTCTGTCCCATCACCAGTAAGGCGACGCCGAAAAAGCCCAACCCAAGACCCAAAGCGACTTTGGTTCCCGGACGGCCTGTTCCCATAAATGCCCAGCCGATCATGACCATCCAGAGCGGCACGGTCGCCAGCAGCAACGCCGTGAGGCTGGAGGAAATATAATGCTGGCCAACGACCACCGCTCCGTTGCCGACGCCCAAAAGCAGAAAGCCAAGTATCAGGCTCGAACGCCAGTGTGACACACGGGGCCTTGTGTATCCCTTTGAAAAGAATGAGAGCAGATAGATAAAGCTGCCGGCGACAACGAACCGCGTACCCGCCATCAAAAATGACGGCATGGTTTCAATGGCAAATTTTATTGCCAGATATGTCGATCCCCAAATGATATAGACCAGCACCAGTGCTGTGATCAGCTTTGCCAAATTTCCAGATGATCGTTTTATCATTTCAAACCTTCCCCCATTTGCGTGCCTATCGCTTTTTCCGTTTTTTCTTCGGCTCCTCAATGTCTATTGCGAGCGCCGAGGTCTCTTTTATCGTTTGCAGCACCACGGTCGTGCGTGTCCCGATAACATTGGGTATCGCCCTCAGCTCCTCACGAAGCAGGCGTGCCAGATCGTCCGGATCCTTTGTCCGCACTTTCAGCAAATAAGAATCGTCACCCGCCACATCGTGTATTTCCAAAACTTCAGGCAGCTTTGCCAGTTCCCGTTCCGTTATCTCAAGGCAATCGGTCGTACGGACGAACACGAACGCCAAAAGCCCGAGGCCGATCTCTTTAGGTTCTATCCGCGTCTCATAATTTTTTATGACGCCATTCTCCGAAAGTTTCCGCATTCTTTCCAGGATGGCGGAAGGAGCAAGTCCGACCTGCCGCGCGATCTCTGCGTTGGAGATACGGGCGTTTGACTGAAGAATATACAGAATTTGTTTGTCAATCTTGTCAATCATTCATATAAATACGTCATTTACCGACGATATGCCTCTCATTGACGAGCATACAAGTTGTGGTGATAAAGGTCAACCCCTATTTCTTTACCTATGTGACAACGGTGAAATCGGTATAGAATAGTGCAGGCCCAAAGAGCGATGACCACAGTAAAAATGCAGGAAGATCACATCATTTCCGTCGATCCCGCAACGGGAGATGCCATCGGCACCGTACCGAACTGTTCGGACGACGAGGTGCTCGCGGCGGTCGAGCGGTCGCGTGTGGCTTTCTTAAAATGGAAACGAACATCCTTCGCCGAGCGCAAGGCTTTCGTGATGAGCGCCAGAGAAGTAATACTTGGAGATCTGGACGGCATAGCGTCTCTTATCTCACGCGAAACGGGAAAGCCCGTGGCGGAAGCTCTGGCGATGGAGATCGCTCCGGTTCTGGACCTGATGCAATGGATCGCACGCGGAGCGGAAAAGATGCTTCGGCCACAAAGGATCGGCCTCGGGCTTTACAGCCTGATGGGGCGTTCGTCCATGATCGTCTATCAGCCGCTTGGTGTTGTCGGCATCATTCCGGCGTGGAATTATCCTTTTTCGATACCGCTTGGCGAAGCGGCGATGGCGCTGATGGCCGGAAACACGGTCATCATAAAACCTTCCGAATTGACGCCGCTCACGGGACTGAAGATCGGCGAGATATTTGAAAAAGCCGGACTGCCGCCGGATGTCGTTCAGATCGTTACCGGCGGCGGTTTGGCAGGCTCTGCTCTGGTAAAAGCCGCTCCGGACAAGATAATGTTCACCGGATCGGTCGCCACGGGAAAAAAGATACTTGCTGACGCTGCCGAAAAGATGACACCAGCCGTTCTGGAACTTGGCGGCAAGGACGCGATGATCGTTTTTGACAACGCTAATATCGAGCTGGCGGCCGAGGCGGCCGTTTGGGCCGCATTTGCCAACAGCGGCCAGTCATGCTGTTCGGTCGAAAGGCTCTATGTTCAGAAAGGTGTCGCCGAAAAGCTCACAGAAAAGATAATCGAAAAGACCGAAGCGCTGAAACAGGGCGTAGGCACAGACCCGGATGTTTCCGTCAGCGCGATGTCATCGGAAAAACAAATAGCGATCGTGGAAGATCATGTGGATGCATTTCGTAAAGCCGGTGCTAAAATAATGACCGGCGGCCAACGGAACGGCTCACTGGCGGGACTGTCCTCCGGCGGGGATCTTTTTTACGAACCGACGGTTATCACCGGGGCGAACAACAAAATGCGTCCGATGCAGGAAGAGACCTTTGGCCCGACGCTGCCGATAGCGGTTTTTGACAACGAGGAAGAAGCCGTCGCGATGGCGAACGACAGCGAGTTCGGCCTGACGGCGAGCGTCTGGACCGGAGACCGTTCACGCGGTCGCCGGGTCGCCGAACGGATTGAGGCTGGAACCGTTTGCATCAACGAAGTAATGTACACTCATGGCATAGGCCGGACGCCGTGGGGCGGTTTCAAGAACAGCGGCCGCGGGCGCACACACGGCAAGGAAGGCCTGATGGAACTGGTGCAGCCGCAGCACATTCACACAAACCGCTTGCCATTCTTGCCCAACGCATGGTGGCTGCCTTATTCCTCTTCAGCGGGCAGTTTGTTTCACGACCTTGCCACAAAATTTGCATCGGGTTCGCTGCTGAGAACATCGCTTATGCTGCCAAAGCTGATGCGCAGAACCAGAGAACTTTTAAAACTAAGAAAAGGAAAAAAATGAAAAACAAAACATCACTCGCGGCCCTATTCTTTGTCCTTATTGCGGTTTTGGCATGTTCGACCGGCGGAACCGAGAAAGCAGGTGAAGCGGTCGAGATCTTTCACCAGAGATTCAATGAAGGCCGGTTTGCCGTCATATATAAGGACGCTTCGGCTGAATTTAAGGATGCAACGGCCGCAGGCCAGTTGGAAAATATTCTGGAACAGGTGAAGGATCGGCTTGGCAGTGTGCAGTCCGCAAAGCAAACCTCCTGGAAGCACAGAAAGAACACCGCCGGAGACATCGTCACGCTGAACTATGACGTGGAATTTGCGAATGGTTCGGGAACCGAAGAATTTATGTACAAGATAGTTGACGAACAGGCACTGCTGTTTAACTACAAGGTAAATTCTCCGCTGCTTGAAGATTAGGAACGCTTTTGTTCGTCACCGTAAACCTCTGAAGATGAAGAAGCGGCGAAGAGAAGAACTGATAGAAAAGATCAAGAACGGCATCGCCATGCCTCGTTTGCAGATCTCCGTCATTTTGGCGATAACCGCTCTGGTCGGCTTCGTCACCTCGTTCATTTTGTTGAAAACGGGCGTGACCTCAATGGCGTTGCGTTATCCGCTGGCGGTATTCGCGGCATACATCGGATTTCTGATGCTGCTCCGTGTTTGGCTGTGGTGGCAGTCGGACGAACCCGCCGGATCTTTTGACGTCGGGAATGTGGTGATCTCCGACATCAGCGTGCCGGACATCGGCAGCGGTGATGCGGCATCGCATGCGGTATTTGGCGGAGGAGGCGATTTTGCGGGCGGCGGTTCCGGCGGCGATTGGTCAGGCGGTGATGTGCCAAAACCTGTTCCGGTTGCGTTCGCTTCACATCCGGCACCGACGGCAGCACCTCTTTCATCGGCTTCTTCTTCATCGTCTGGGAGCTGGGGCATCGATTTTGATCTGGATGACGGCATCGCTCTGGTGATCGTGCTGGTCGTGCTGGTGCTTGTACTCAGCGCGCTTATATATGTCGTATGGATAGCGCCGGTGCTTCTTGCCGAATTGATGATCGACGCTGCACTGGTCGGCGGGCTTTACGGCTCGGTCAAGGGTGTTCAGAGGACACATTGGCTGTTGACGGCGCTTCGCAAAACAGCCATTCCGGCCGCGATAGTCGCGATACTTTTTGTCATCGCCGGCGTTGCCATGGAAGCGGCAAACCCCGAAGCGGCCACGATAGGACAGTTCCTGCGCGGACTTGAGTAGGTTTTTGGAGGATAAGGATCATGGAAAGAACTCCGGTTATCTTTTTTGGCCACGGCAGCCCGATGAATGCTCTGGGCGACAATGCATACACTCGCGGCTGGAACGAGATCGGCCGCTCCATGCAAAAGCCCGACGCCATCCTCTGTGTTTCGGCACACTGGTACATTCCGGCCGTTGCCGTGACCGCAATGGAAAGCCCGCGAACCATTCATGATTTTGGCGGATTTCCGCAAAAGCTTTATGAGGTGCAATATCCTGCGCCGGGTTCGCCCGCATTGGCGGACAGGGTTGCCGATCTGCTTAAAGAAAAGGTTGACGTGGTAAGGGATGATCGCCGATGGGGCCTCGATCACGGTACATGGTCGGTGCTGTGCCACGTTTTTCCGGATGCCGACATTCCGGTCATTCAGCTCTCCCTGAACGAGAACGAACCCGCCGAATATCATTACGAACTGGCGAAAAAGCTGGCACCGCTGCGTGATGAGAACGTGCTGATCATCGGCAGCGGAAACATCGTTCATAACCTGCACGCATATGCATGGGGAAAACACGATGTCGAGCCGTTTGACTGGGCAGAGCGTTTTGAGGCGCTTGCCCGCGAGGCGATATTGTCCGGCGACCACGCTCCGCTGATAAACTATCAGGCGCTGGGCCGCGACGCAAAGCTTTCTGCCCCTACACCTGACCACTATCTGCCGCTGCTCTACGTCCTGGCACTCGCCCGTGAGGATGACGGGATCACCTTTCCGGTTGAGGGATTTGACGGCGGTTCCATCTCAATGACGACGGTCCTTTTCGGGCAATAATCGCGTCCACACAGGAGTTTTGCGGACCGTTCACGGCGTTCCGCTAGTTATTTTTGTGCACGTTCTCAATAACTAAATCCGCATTGAATACTTTACTATTCAATATTTTTTCCAATAAACTCAAATAACCTTATTTTCTCTCTCACTGTATAATGCATGGCAAAATCTCATTTACTTAGGCGACTGACGGCCCCGGTCGATCTGACACGGGACCACTTTATCGGCAATCCTGACGCCGAGATCACCCTTGTGGAATACGGCAGCTATTCCTGTAAATACTGTCACGCCGCACACGAGGTGATAGCAAATCTGCGGGACAGATTTGGCGACAGGATGCGCTATGTTTTCAGGCAACTGCCCATCAGGGGAAGCGATTCCGCCCGGCCGGCGGCCGAACTTGCGGAGTTTGCGGCGGAAACAGGCAACAGCTTTTGGCAGGTGCATGATGAACTGATGCATCGCGGCCCGGATTTCGCAGAAGGTGAACTCGCTGAGGTCGCTGCAAAATTTGGCCTGCGGCCTGACGATCCGGAGTTTGCCGATGCCAAAGCCAGAGCCGAGGCTCGCGTTGACGAACATAAGGAAAGCGCCCGCTCAAGCGGAGCGCGCGTGACGCCGAGCTTTTTCATAAACGGACGCCGCTACGAAGGAGCGTGGGACGAGAACGCCCTGGCCGAGGCAATGCTGGGTTCGCTGGGACACCGCATTCAGAGCGCGGCCCTCGATTTTGTCCGCTGGGGCCCATCCGCCGGGCTTTTGCTGCTGCTGGCTTCGCTGGCAGCGATCTTTCTGGTCAATACTGAGATGGGGCCGAAATTTGAGGCCTTTTGGCATATCAAGGCCGGTTTTGGCTGGAACGGATCGGGCTTTTATCTGTCTTTGTTAGACTGGATCAACCACGGCCTGCTTTCGATCTTTTTCCTTGTTGTCGGGCTTGAGATAAAGAAAGAGTTCACGGTCGGCCACCTTGCGACACGACGTTCGGCGGCATTGCCGGTCGCGGCGTCGATAGGCGGCATGGTGCTTCCGGCACTGCTATATCTGGCATTTCTGCCGTCCGGCCCGCTGGCACACGGCTGGGGCGTACCGATAGCAACGGACACTGCCTTTGCCATTGCGCTGATCGTTTTGCTCGGCGACCGCGTTCCGGTCGAGCTTCGCGTTTTTCTGACGGCGGCGGTCATTGTTGACGATATTATCGCCATTATCGTTGTGGCGGTGTTCTATTCCGGCCACATTAGTTTTGCGTTCATTGCCGCCTCGGCGATCGTATGCGTTATCTTGGGCGTACTGAACCGGTGGAATGTTTACAGCCCGCTGCCATACGCTGTCGCCGGCCTGGTATTGTGGTTCTTTTTGCACGAAGCGGGGCTTCACGCAACGCTGGCCGGCGTCCTGATAGCGATATTGACTCCGACTCGCCCGCCGGGAAATCTGCCCGCGTTGCTGGCTCAGGCGGAGAACGTTATGTCAGACGAAATGCGGCGTTCCGGCGAGGCTGTGCTGAGGCACGGGCCATCGCATCCGGCAATGGAGGCCTTGGACACCATCTTTGACCGCATTGAATCTCCGGCGGACAAGCTGCTCCGCAATTTGGAGCCGTGGTCGAGCTATTTCGTCCTACCGATCTTTGCCCTGGCAAACGCCGGTGTCGCCATAACGGCTGACGTTATTTCGGGCCACGCAACGCTGATGGCGGCTATAACGGTCGGCTTGGTGGTCGGAAAACCGGTCGGCATTGTGGCATTCGCTTTCGCGGCAGTGAAGCTCAAACTGGCAGAAAAACCGCCTGAGTATAACTGGCGGCAAATGGTCGGTGTCGGAGCTCTTGCCGGTATTGGATTCACGATGTCGCTTTTCATCGCCGGACAGGCATTTCCCGATCCTGACGATTTCGCGGCAGCTAAAATAGCGGTGTTCATCGGTTCAATAATGGCCGGGATCGTCGGTGTGCTGTTCCTCCTGCCACGGCGTTCGGAGGAAGAAGACGCCGCTGAAGAACACACACAGCCGGAGTGTTCCGCCGCGTAGGGACAAGCATTCACCGCAAAAGAAAAGCTGCCCGATGCGTCAGGCAGCTTTTTATGTATGCGGCGTTTCTCCGCCGAACTACGGATTTATTACATAATCCGTCCAGCAGTTGTGCAGATTGTCATACATGTACATCTGCTCAAATGACGGCCTTCCGCCCGCTCCTGCCGCCACAGGCGAAACACGCGGAGCGTTGGGATGAAGGATGTCCGCGATCTGGTCGCGAACCGCCTCAAGGTGAACGCGTGTCGCGGCGTCGGTCGTCTTGGCTATTGCGTCGGCTACCTGAGCATCCAGCGTCCTCAGTTCGGCACGGTAATATCCCTTTTCGTCACCGCTTGAGATGAACTGAGCGGCAAACGCGGCGGGAATATTGGCCGGGACCTGTGAGGTCTGGTTTATCTTGGTGTTCGCGATCTCAAGATACGAACGCTGCAGGTTGCGTCGGTATGCATCGATCACGACAGACGAACCGTTGAGTTCGCTCCAAACGCCGGACCTTACATCCGCCAGCATTTCGGACGGCTGATATGCCGCTGCACCGTCAATGGCCTGCTGTTCGACCAGCCTGGCGAACCTTGCGCTTGAAAGCAGGTTGTTCAGTACGGCTCGTTGTGCGTTGCGGATACGGTTCAAACCTCCGACCGGCTCTATGCGGCGAAGTATCTCCTTGTCCAAAGCCCATGTCGGCGTCTGGAAAGCGTTCTGATTAAGGAACCTGACGGCTCCGGCCTGTCTTGCCTTTACCACCGGCACAAAACGCAGGCCGTCCTGCCCGACGTGCTTCTGACGCGTGTCAAATCCGCCGACGATAGCAGCTACGTGGTTAAGCTCAAGCGTCCATTGTCCAAGCATCCGGCCATAAAGTTCCGAAAGGTCGGAGTAGGTCTCGCCTTTAACATTTGTTGTCGCCGGAATGAGCATTTTGGAAACGCGCTGAAGGTTCCTGATGCCCAACTCGGTTGCCCTGACAGCATCGGAATCGCCAACAGCCTCGGTCAGCTCACCCGGATCGGAACCGGCCGAACCGGCAGTTGAAAAGCGATACCACGGTGTCGTGTCCTGCTCGCGTGCCCAAGCGTCCAGAGTTGCTTTCTCATCGTCAGGAGTTTTGGCGTTCGGTATTGGAGCATAACCCCATTTGGTCGCCCAAACGTCATAAGGACCGATACCCGGAACCAATAAGTCGACAGGCATGTTGTCTTCCGGCTGTGCGACATAGTTGAACCTGGAATAGTCCATCAGTGTCGAAACGTGGCCGTTTTCCCTGACCCATTTCGGATCGCGGACCTGCTCCACCGTATAGGTCGAGCTTGCCTTCATGTTGTGCTGAAAACCAAGCGTGTGACCTACTTCATGAGCGACCACATATTCGACCAGAGTTCCCATCAGCTCATCAGGCATCGGAAGTTTTGCCACGCGCGGATCGAGCGGGCCGACTTGTGTGAAATACCACGAACGCTGAAGGTTCATGATGTTGTGATACATCTGAATGTCGGATTCCAATATTTCGCCTGTGCGAGGATCGTTGACGTGCGGCCCCATCGCGTTCTCAATATCAGACGGAAGCCAGCGGATAACGGAATAACGTGCGTCCTCGGGGCTGAAATCGGGGTCTTCCTCCTTGCTCGGGGCCATCTTGGCAATGATCGCGTTCTTGAATCCGGCCGCCTCAAATGCTTTTTGCCATTTCTCAACGCCGCGCTTGGTGAACGGCACGAGCCACGTCGGCGTCGCCCGGTCGATGTAATACACGATCGGTTTTACCGGTTCCGAAACGGCCGCGTTCGGGTCCTTCTTTTCCAGTCTCCAGCGTGTGATAAAACGACGCTGAGCCACTTTATGGTCAGGGCGTCCAAAATCTGAATTGCGAACCGAGAAATATCCGACACGGTCATCATAAAGACGCGGCATCATCGGGTCCTCGGGCAATTTGACCATGCTGTGGTGAAGCACCACGGTCGCGCTTCCCGGCCTCATGCCGGAAGCTGCGGCTCCGCCGCCCTGACCGCCTCCACCGCCTCCGCCGGGAGTGGCGACACGTGTGTATGTATGCGTTGCCACGGCCTCGATATTGGTCGGATACGGAGAGATGCGTTCGATATAGGTCCTTGACGCGTCAAGAGCATTGGCGCTGAGACGCTGTCGGGCGCTCAGCTCAAATATATCGGTCGTGAAGAGCCGCGTGACGTCAATAACCGCGGAGTCGTCCGGGCCGTATGCGGCTACGGGAAAGCTCATCAGGATCGTTTCATTCTTTGCCGCCTCGACCGCCTCGCTGATAGGCGTGTTAGAATCGGCGACAATGCTGTAGGTCCTTATGCGAAGGTTGATGGTGTCATTGCGTTTTTCCCAGCGAACGACGCGATTGCCCAGTGCCTGTCCGCCGTAGCCGACGCCCAGCGTGGTGCGGGCTATTTGCGTCACCCACAGAAACTCCTTGCCCATCTCGTTCTTTGGTATCTCATAAAAGAACTTGTCCTTTATCTGATGAACCTTGAAAACGCCGTCCTTTGTCTTGGCGTCATCGGTTATCACCTTGTCATAAGGCTGCGGGTCCTGTGAGGCTCCCGTGCCGGCTCCTCCGGGTCGCTGGCCTCCTGCAGGCGGACCTGTCGGCGGTCTGTCCTGGGCGGCAATACCGCCTGCCAGGGCCATGCTGATAATGGCACTGAACAAAAACTTTGATCCGATTCTTCTCATTTGATCTTTTTCTCCTAGGATTTTATGGCGACGTACCGTTCCCAAAAAAAGAATTTGGCCTAAATGCAATTTGGCCGGTTCATACAAAACCCTGGCAGAGAGCCGATAGATGAAGGTTCTTTCGGAAAAGCGTGAGGACCTTACTGGAGAATGCCCGCCATCTCGCGCTCCGCTGTTTTATTTCAATTTTTGGATCAGATACAGGTTGGATATTTATAGCATTTACCCAACCCCTTGCGCAATCGAACTCCGGCCGCCGCTGTTCCATCTACGCAAGGAAAGCGGGCATTGATGCCAGATAATGCGACAGTTGTCTGAAAGCACTACGGAAGGGGGTGAAAAATGGTTTCATTTCCTGTGGAAATTTTCGACACAAAGGAATTTCACGGCATTTTCCGTTTGTTTTGATCGGTAAATGTTAACGATCAGATCGAAAACAACAAAAAAAGCCCGGCTTATTGCACCGAGCCTTTCTTGAGATACTGATCCTGGACAGGATCTACGATGTAAGCTGAATATTTATCATCGGCGTGGCCGAAGAGTCGATATGATTTGAATACTTCCCAAGAGCAATGCCAAGCATCCTCAGCACGCCCCAATTTGCCATATCCGTCTTTTTCAACACCGGCGAGATCTTTTTAATGAACTCAGTTCCGGGACTGTTGCCCGGATAGAACTGGTATTTCGCTATGGCCATAGTGTCAGGCCACAGTAAATGCGTTTCTCTGGCCGAAACGGAGATCCAGCCGTCAGACGAACCGGAACACATCGCCAAAAAGCTTACGGCGTTGCTTAGATTATGCAGAAACTCCATCGTCGCCATTGTCTGCATCAGGTCAATTATGCCTTTGGAGGGCAGAACGATATCGGCGCCGGTCGTTCCTACTCCCTTCCACGTCGGTTCCATCGTCTGAAATTTGCTGATAAGCTCCACCATATTGATGTCGCTGTCATCGATGCATTTGTCTTGTTCAAAATGAAATTTGTTGGAACCGGCAGCAAATATGCGAAAACTCATATCTCCTCCTTAATGAAGTAAAGGACTTACTCGGCGGGTTGACGCGAACGTGAGAGATTTTTGCCAAAAAAGCCTAGCCGAGGTCAAATTCCGCGATCACGGGAGCATGGTCACTCGGTTTTTCCAGCGAACGGGTCGAACTGTCAATGACACAGCCTGTGCATTTTTCAGCGAGAAATGGCGAGGTCCATATATAGTCGATGCGGAGGCCGCGGTTTCGCTGCCAGGCGCCCTCACGGTAATTCCACCACGAAAATTCCTGCTTGTCGCCGTTGATCTGACGGAACGCGTCAACAAAGCCCCATTGCTTTACATAATGCATCGCAGCCCGTTCGGTCTTTGTAAAATGAAGTTTGCCTTCCCATGCGGGAACGCTCCAGACGTCGATCTCATCCATAGCCACGTTGAAATCGCCGCAAAGCAGCACATTGTTGTCGAGGCGGCAGCTTTCGTCAAAGAACCTTCTCAGTTTCTGCAGCCATGCGAGTTTGAAGGTGAATTTATCGGTGCCAAGCTCGGTGCCGTTCGGGATGTATGTGTTCACAATGCGAACGCCGTTTACAGTCGCCGCGATCAGGCGTTTTGGAGATTCGTCATCATCGTCAGTGAAGCCTTTCTGCACGTCGGTAATGGGAAATTTTGAAAGTATCGCGACGCCGTTATAAGATTTTTGCCCAAAAAAAGCGGTCTGATAACCGGCGTCCTCTATCTGCTGACGGGGGAAATTCTCGTCAACGCATTTTGTCTCCTGCAAACAAATAACGTCCGGCGCGGCACGCTCGACCCAGTCGAACATCTGCGGAAGACGGACGTTGATAGAATTTACGTTCCAAGTTGCGATCTTCATATCAACAATTTCACCATAATATTGCCTGCCAAACCAAATGCCGTCTGTTCTGCACAGTTATTAGGCCGGGTCAAAAGATATCTTCAGATCCGATCTTAAACCGTTCGGAAACCAAGCCTTTTGTCAAAAATAAACCTTTCCGGCTTTCCGAATATTACCTTATCAATATCATCGTGGCTGAGGTTGATAATATAGTTGCATTCACGAGGCAAGATGGCGGTTGGCACCCGAAGAACGACCGACTCACCTCCCGCGATCCACGCGTCACCTATTTTACATATCTCATCGGGTGCGGGAATTTTCCCCCAATCCGTCGGCAGGCGGGTGAGGTCTTCAACTGACAAGATCAGTTCTTCGCTGAAAGTAACTTCGCCAAAAGAATAATCGTCGAGAATTACCTCATCATCAATGTGAACAAGCACCTCAAGAGTCGCAAGTGCTAAACTTGCGGACGCGTACAATACGCGTTGACCACGTGAATTCCAGCGTCCGCCATATCTAAATGAGCCTTCACCGTCACTCCACGAAGAAGTGTAAATAGAATTAAAGACACGGTAGGCGGTTATCATCGCTTAAGAAAAGACCCCGTGCATCAGCCGTCCGATAAGATCCTCCACTTCGCGCGATCCGACCTCTGTTCCCGCAAGGTCGATCGGCGACCGCATTCCCAAAGCCCGCTTCGGCGTTGTGAACCATCGCATGGCATTTTCCATACGGCCGCCGAAAAGCTCCAGAGCAAAGGCAAAGAGCCGTGAAACAGAGACCAGTCGGTCAGATTCTTCCGGTGAGAGGCGATTCATAGTTCGGCGCCTTGCCATCGTTCTGGGTGTAAGCCTGACCGCCTTTCTTACAAGCTCCATGGGCAGGCCTGTCTTTTTACTGAATCGCTCCAGCGAGGA
The DNA here is from genome assembly GCA_019639175.1 of Acidobacteriota bacterium. Lineage (GTDB taxonomy): Bacteria > Acidobacteriota > Blastocatellia > Pyrinomonadales > Pyrinomonadaceae > OLB17. The sequence continues at coordinate 454,433 of JAHBSK010000003.1, forward strand.
GAACGAAAGGCCTGATTCCACCCGTGCTGTAAGCCCGAGGCCGTTGACCGCCTTAATACCGAGAAGCTGCTGCGTATTTAGTATTGGTTCAGATCTTGTAACCTGCATATGCGTCGCCTGCCATCTGGCAGTTATTATATGCCAGATGGCACATACATGCAAATCTATTTGTTTGACGGCGCTGAGTTGCGTTCCCAGAAAACGCCGTCTGAAAGGCCTTGTATCTTCTTGTCGGTTTCTGCCAGCTCCAGCCTCTTGGCGGCGAGCAGGCAGTAGCGTTCGTCTGATTCTATGGCGACAAAGCGGCGATCCAGTTTTTTCGCAGTGACGGCGGTCGTTCCGCTGCCCGCGAACGGGTCGAGCATCAGATCGCCGGGGTTGGTCGAAGCAAGTATGATCTTTGCCAGAAGCTTTTCCGGTTTTTGCGTCGGGTGATCGGTGTTTTCGGGCATCGACCAGAACGGAACGGTGATGTCGGTCCAGATATTCGACGGATGCGTGTCGCGAAATTTCCCGGTGTCCCCGTCGTTCCAGTCTTTGGGCAGGCCGTTCTCTTTGTAAGGGGCAAGCACGCGGCGGCGCTGTTTCACCGCATCAAGATTAAATGTGTAATTATCCGAAACCGTAAAGAACCAGATGTCCTCGGCGGCGTTCTTCCAGTTCTGCTTTGCTCCGCGGCCCTTTTCGCGTTCCCAGGTTATCCGGTTGCGAAGATTAAAATACTTCGACCCGACACGCTGTATCGCTGAAGAGCTTCGCCAGTCGCCGCAGAGATAAACGCTCGCCGTCGGCCCTAAAAGCGGCACACAAAGCCGCAGCCACGAATCAAGCCACTGCTCGTATTCATCCCCGCTGATCTGTTTGAACGATTCCTTGCCAAAATCCTTTGTCAGATTATAGGGCGGATCGGCAAACAACAGGCCGAAGCTCTCCGGCAGCAGCCTCGGCAGCACCTCGAACGCATCACCGCATATAAGAAGGTCTTTTTTGCCCGCGTCAAAACTGCCTGCGGACACAAAGCGGCGGCTAAGGGCTTCGGCCTCGTTTCCGGCAACGTCTATGGTCCGGTTCCTTGCGGCGCGTTCTTTTTTTGGGCCTTTACCTTTGTTCGTCAATTTTCACCTTCTGCAAAACATAGCGGCAGACATTGCTGCTTTTACATCAGATTATACGCGGACAAGGTGAATTTAAAAATCGTGTCAAAGCGATGTCCGGTTCGTGAAAGCGAACGGCCTTTGCCCGAAAAAAGGGTGTCCGCCAAAACCCTCGCAAATACGCGCCGAAACGTAAAAAATGGCAGCCCTTACCGGCTTGACCCTCTATATGGCGCGTGATAATGTTATATGTTTTGAGACGAGAACCGTCGAAACTCTATATTTAATAGCTTTTTTTAATAAACAGTATGGTTTTGCTGGCGTTTGCCGAAGGCTCGATACAACTATTTCCAGACGGCACCATTTTTTATCACATTATCCTTATCCTTGTGATGATATGGGCGCTGAACCGTACCTTTTTCAAGCCCATCAATGCGATCATCGAAAAGCGTTCAAAGCAAAAGGTCGGACGCGGCGGTGAAGCGGAAGATATCCTCGCCGATGTAGCGGAAAAGCAGAAAAACTACGAAAAGCAGATGCTCGGAGTAAGAAACGACAGCTACGAGCTGATCGAACGCGAGCGCGCGGCGGCTGTGGAAATGCGTCAAAAGACCATTTCCGACGCCAGAGAGGCGGCGGCGGCGCTGGTCGCGTCTGAAAAGGAAAGCCTGAAAGAGACTGTTGCCGACGCACGCGTGCAGATAGCGCTTGAAGCGGACAAAATGGCGGATAAGGTGGCCGCAAATATTCTCAAGGCCTAGGACAGTATGTTTGCATTAGCTCTAAATGTGGTCATTTTTCTCGCGGCGGCAGGTTCGGGGTCCGAGAGCGGTTTTGTTCAATGGTGGAACAAATGGCTTAACTATCCGGGCTTTGAGATCTGGAAGTTCGTCAATCTTTTCATTTTTGTAGGCCTGCTCGGCTATATCCTCAAAAAACCGCTTTCAGAAGCATTCAAGGCAAAACGAGAGGTCATCCGGGCGGAACTTATCAGGGCCGAGGAAGCAAAACAAGCGGCTTTGGCAAAGCTTACGGACGTTGAGGGAAAACTTGCCGGGGTCGAATCGGAACGACAGGCAATAATGTCCGAGGCACGCGAAGAGATCGAGCATGAAAGATCACGTCTGGTAGCCCAAGCGGAAACAGAGGCCGGAAAGATACGCGAACAGGCCGAGGGCGAGGTAGTCCGCATCGGCCAGGTCGCAAAACTTGAGCTTCGCCGCTTTGGCGCCGAGGAAAGCATCCGCCGGGCCGAAGAAAAACTACGGGCTAAAGTTAATGCCGGCACGGACGCTCAGTTGATCGACTCAGGAATACGCGCGATAGGAGGTTTGAACTGATATGAGTGTTGAAACTATCGCTCGCAGATACGCGACCGCGCTTGCCGACGTTGTGGTCGAAAAAAATGAGACCGATGTCGTCAGGGGGGAACTGAAGGCGTGGGAAGACCTTATCAGGTCAAACGTCGAACTGAACAGGGCTTTTGGCGATCCTTCGATCACGCACGCGAGGAAAGAGGGCGTTCTTGAGGCATTGCTTCAAAAGACGGCCCCGACCAAAACAACTGCAAATTTTCTCCGCGTTCTGCTCAGGAACAGCCGGATAACCGACCTGTCGGACATCAACAAAAGATTCGTTTCGGTGCTTGAGGAACGCAGCGGCCTTGTAAATGGTTCGGTCACATCTGCCCACGAGCTTACTGACACGCAAAAGAACGAACTTAAAGGAAATCTGGAAAAGGTAACGGGAAAGACCGTTAATCTGACGTACGCGATCGATCCTGAACTGATAGGCGGTGTGGTGACACGTATCGGTTCGACCGTTTATGACGGGTCGGTTCGGACACAGCTTGAACATTTAAGAGAACAATTATTGGAAAAATAAAGGGTCAATAGTCAATGGTTAGTAGTTAATTGTTAATGGCAAAGGATTCGCCAAACGAGTTACGGTCAGCAATTAACAACGAACAATTCACCATTTTCGATATAAAAAACAATGGAAGCAATCAAGGCAGACGAGATCAACGAGATCATCAGGGCACAGATCGAAAATTTTGATTCGAGCATGACGGTCGATGAGGTAGGGACCGTTATCAAGGTCGGCGACGGCATCGCCGAGGTTTACGGCCTGCAAAAGGTAATGGCCGGCGAGCTGCTTGAATTTCCGCACGGCGTTCGCGGCCTGGCCCTCAACCTTGAGGAAGACAAGGTCGGCTGTGTGCTTTTCGGCGATTCGCAAAAGATCAAGGAAGGCGATGAGGCAAAACGCACACGCCGCATTATGAGCGTTCCGGTCGGCAATGCGTTGATAGGCCGCGTTGTCGATGCTCTCGGCAACGCCATTGACGGCAAGGGTGAGATCATCACCGACACCTATAATCCGGTCGAGCGTATCGCTCCGGGCATCATTGACCGCCAGCCGGTCAAAGAACCGCTCCAGACCGGTTTGAAGGCCATTGACTCGATGGTTCCCATCGGACGCGGACAGCGTGAACTTATCATCGGCGACCGCCAAACGGGCAAGACCGCCGTCGCCATCGACACCATCATCAACCAAAAAGGCAAAGACGTTATTTGTATCTACGTCGCCATCGGGCAAAAGGCATCGACCGTTGCACAGGTCGTGAAAAAGCTTGAGGATTACGGCGCGATGGATTACACGGTCGTTGTTTCCGCAACCGCTTCCGACCCGGCGGCGATGCAGTATCTTGCACCGTATTCCGGCGTCGCCATCGGTGAATACTTCCGCGATAATGGCCGCCACGCTTTGACCATCTATGATGATCTTTCCAAGCAGGCCGCCGCTTATCGTGAAATTTCATTGCTGCTCCGCCGTCCTCCGGGCCGCGAAGCATATCCCGGCGACGTTTTCTATCTTCACTCACGCCTGCTGGAACGCGCCGCTAAAATGTCGGACGCACGCGGCGGCGGAAGCCTGACATCGCTGCCGATCATTGAAACACAGGCCGGCGACATTTCGGCGTACATCCCGACGAACGTGATCTCGATCACCGACGGACAGATATTCCTTGAGGCCGACCTGTTCAACTCAGGTGTTCGGCCCGCCATCAACGTTGGTAACTCGGTTTCCCGTGTGGGCGGTTCGGCACAGATCAAGGCGATGAAATCCGTCGCCGGTACGCTCCGTATCGACCTGGCGCAGTTCCGCGAACTCGCGGCCTTTGCCCAGTTCGGCTCCGATCTTGATAAATCAACGCAGGCACAGCTTGAACGAGGCCGCCGCCTGACCGAGATCCTGAAACAGGGTCAGTATCAGCCGATGGAGGTCGAACAACAGGTGACGATCATCTGGACCGTGACGAACGGCCTTGCGGACGACATAGCGGTCGAAGACCTCAAACGTTTTGAGGAAGAACTGATCGCGTATATGAAGAACGCGCACCCCGGCGTAATGAACACGATTCGTGAAAAGAAGAACATCGACGATGCCCTGAAAGCTGAGATGAAAGAGGCCGTTGAGGATTTTAAGGCAACGCGTTGGGAATCGGCAAACGCCGCCGCAGCTTAATAGTTTGGAATTGCGGGCCGGGTTGATTCCGCGATCCGCATTCCGCAATCGAAATATGGCTAGTCTTTTGGACATGCGCCGACGCATTAAGTCGGTCAAGAACACACAGCAGATAACGAAGGCGATGAAGATGGTCGCCGCCGCCAAGCTGAAGCGCGCACAGGACCGCGTTGTGGCGGCACGTCCTTTTTCGCACAAGATGTCAGAGGTGCTTGGCGGGCTTAGCGCGAGGGTCGCAGATGATTTTTCGCATCCTCTTCTTGATGCCCGCGGCGACGAACGCTATCTCGTGATACTGGTCACGGCTGACAAAGGCCTTGCCGGAGCGTTCAATGCGAACGTGATAAAGGCAGCACAGGCTTTCGTCAAGGACAACGCTGACAAGAACATCGAGCTTGTCACCGTCGGGCGCAAAGGGCGCGATTTTTTCAAACGCAGAGAGACCGAGATAACCGGCGAATACCTCGGCCTTACGGGCAGAGGTTCGGCAAATTATTCAGACGCAGCGGATATCGGACAGGCTGTTATCAAACAGTTTTCCGAAGACACGGAAATAGACAAGGTCTTTTTGATATTTACTGAATTCAAAACTGTTCTTTCGCAGAAACCGGTTGTCGAACAGCTTTTGCCGATACCTAAGATCGAATCTTCTGAAGAAGGCGAAGGTTCCGCAGACGCCGAATACGTTTACGAACAGCCGGCGGCTGAGATCTTTGGCAAGCTCCTGCCGAAACAGGTCGAAACGCAAATTTACAAGGCAATGCTCGAATCGGTCGCATCCGAACAGGGTTCGCGAATGACGGCGATGGATTCGGCATCAAAGAACGCGGGCGACCTGATAGACACGCTGACGCTGAACATGAACCGCATCCGCCAGGCCGCGATCACCAAGGAGATCATCGAAGTCGTCAGCGGCGCAGCTGCAGCAGCATAGTAAACATCACAACTCGCATTCCCGAACGCAGTCTTTCGAGGCTGCGTTTTTTCTTGCGTTAATAGATTAAAAAGGGTTACTATGATGGCACTTATAACCATATTAGCTCCTATGAAAATGCTAAAGATCAGCCTGATAGCTATTGCAGTTTTATTTATTCTTGGATTGTCTTCACTTGCAGTAGATCGCTACCTTTACTCTTGGACCTCGTATCTGCGGCCTTTTGGATGTGAGCATAAGAGTGTAAATGTTGCGTATGGAAATGAAAGACTGCGTGAGCAATATGATCTTATTGAAATCGGAAACACTCTAAGAACAGATCCGGACTACCAAATAGAGTCACCTTTTGATAAAGAACAGTTCACCGAAGGGAGCTTAAATATTTCTCGTGTGTTTGGCTCCGTGAAGTATAGAGTCGGACTTGGGAAACACATATCAGGTGGTGAGCACTATTTCAGTGTTAGGTTTTCAAATTATACTTACGACACGAAAAACCGCAATGGTTCACGCCACGGAGAATCATCGACAACACCAAACCATAGAATAGAACAGAACATGTATATGATGATTAACGAGATGCCTTTGAATGATATTCAAAAAACCGAACTTAAAGAAAAAGTAACCATAACGTGTTCGCCTACAACAAGGTTTACTTTTTAAGACTTTGTAGCAAGCCGGTAAAAAACACTGTTCCCGTTTGCTGAGATTTGAGACGGCAGCAAAAAGCCGGACAGGCAAAGTTTGTTGAAATCAGGTTTGATTTCAGATATGCTTTGCTTGCTTTTCACTTCTGCATGAAAGTAATGAGGAGACCGGATTGTTTCTGACAAGTGATCCTAAATGGCGCGGGCGGATATTCCGTTACGCGCCGGTTATTTTATGGGCGGGCGTTGTGCTTTTTTTAGCGACATCCGCCGGGTCGGCATCGGAAACATCGCGTTTCATAGGGCCTTTGTTAGACTTTTTCTTCCCCGGCATGGCGGCGGAAAACCGGCAGTTCGTCCATTTTCTGGTTAGAAAGACCGCTCATTTTACCGAATACGGCATCTTTGCCTTTTTTGCGGCAAGGGCCTTTCTGACATCGTCAAAACCGTTTCTTCGCAGGCGTTGGTTTTTATTTGCCTTGCTGACGGCTTTCACGTTAGCGGTCTTTGACGAAGGCGGGCAAACCTTTCGGCCTGACCGAACCGGCGCGTTGGGTGACGTGTTTGTCGATATGATCGGCGCGTTCACCTATCTTGTCATTACCCGCATAATATACAAGAGGCGGCCAGACCACCTTATCTTCTCGCCTACCCTTTCACCATCGGAAAATGACGGGTAGTTGGGCCATTTTCACCTTTGACCGCTGTTGCGGCAAAATTGAATTACTTCCAATTCATGGAACTTTGTGTCATATTTTATTGTATTTGTTATTGTAAGTTTTTGATAAAGGAGACCATTTAATGAGCATTATCGACAAGGTTAAAGAAGCGGCAATGAATCAGTTCATTGAGGTTATCGAATGGCTGGATTCATCACAGAACACACTTGTTTACCGCTTTCCGGTTTACCAGCAGGAGATAAAGAACGGCGCGCAGCTTATCGTCAGAGAATCGCAGGCAGCGGTATTTGTGTTCGAAGGCCAGGTCGCGGACGTTTTCACGCCGGGCCGTTACACGGTCGAGGGCGGCAACACGCCAATTTTGTCAAAGCTCGGCGCGTGGAAATACGGCTTTAATTCGCCGATCAAGGCCGAGGTTTACTTTGTCAACACTAAACAGTTCACCGATCTGAAATGGGGAACATCGAACCCGATAATGCTTCGCGATGCTGATTTTGGCATTGTCCGCCTGCGTGCATTCGGAGCATACAGTCTCCGCGTGGCCGATCCCGCCGGTTTTATCAGAGAGATCGCCGGAACCAATGCTCATTTTCAGACCGAGGACATAGACGAACAATTGAAACGTGCCATTGTCACGGAATTTTCCGACGCCATCGGCGAAATGAAGATACCGGCGCTCGACTTGGCGGCTCAATACAAGGAACTAGGCGATGCCATTCGCGGAAAGATCAATCAGGATTTCGGCTCGTGGGGCCTTGAGGTCACGAAGTTCTTTGTTGAGAACATCAGCCTGCCGCCCGAGGTGGAAGCCGCAATGGACAAGCGAGCTTCGATGGGAGCGCTCGGCGATGCCCAGAAATATATGCAGTTCCAGGCCGCTGACGCCCTTCGCGATGCCGCTCAGAACGAAGGCGGCGGTGCTGGCCTTGGTGCTGGACTCGGTGCCGGATTTGCCGTTGGCGGACAGATGGCAAATGTTTTCGGTCAACAGGCCGGAACAACCGGCGGCGGTGCTGCTGCGGCAACAGTTGATTGTCCCGCCTGCGGCAAACAGAACGCGGCAGGCGCGAAATTCTGCGCAGATTGCGGCGGTAAAATGGAAGTCACTCAGGTTCCCTGCGTAAAATGCGGCGCGAACCTCCGCGAAGGCGCAAAGTTCTGTTCCGAATGCGGCTCGTCACAGGAAAAAGCAAAATGCACCGGCTGCGAAACCGAACTGGCCCCCGGCGCAAAATTCTGCCCCGAATGCGGTACAAAGACAGGAGATTCAGAATAGGAGTTTATTGAATTTACCAGCCATAGAAGAATCTATTCAGGATTCTTCTATGGTGTTTCCCTGACACTACATAAAATGAAATTCGCTGTATTAACAATGCTGACTCTTTTGCTGTGTGTACAATTTCTCTCTGCGCAAGAATCAGACATCGTTGAAGAGTGGATTCAGAAAGACCTAAAGGCAACGCAGCTTATTCCTGATTTGGTAAAGCAGCAACCGATCGATCCAAAAGTGATCGGTAAAATGATCGGAGCCCGTTACCACGAATTACCTGAAGATCTTGGTTTTGATGCTACAAGAATAGATATCAGGCAGGGGTTTGGATATACAGGAATAAGAGTTTCTTTATTTTTATTTAAGGACAAGATAATTAGTTATCGGGTTTTGCTTGGCGGTTCGCTAAGCTGGAAAAAGGTTCGTGAAAAAATCATTGGTGCCTGGAAACAGAATGTTGGGGTGCCTTTCAAGGAAAATGAAAGTGGGATTTATTTTGAAATTAACAATCCTTTGATTCTGAGCGAGTATAAGGCCTTTGTTGCGGATGAACTGGGTGAGTTGAATAATGCAGAGATTCCTCGCTCTATCAAGGCTGATTATGAATACCTTATGTCGCCAAATAGAAATTCTGTTGTGGGAAAGGACCCCTGTGGCGTTGCTGGAATGATTCCGCAAGGTAAAGAATCTATCGATATGCTCGTAAATTCCCGGAAAATAGAGCTGATCGAAAATGTTTTGCGCGGATATAATCCCGGCGGCAGAGTATTTGCAATGATCGCATTGCTGGAAATGAAAAATCGCGGTGCCAAGCTTAGTCCTGATACTGAAAAAACAATACGAAAAATAGCGGAAACAAACCTAAAACTCCAAGTATGTGAAGGCGGCTCCATCTCTATGAAAACAGCCTCACAGATTTTAAATGATTATCAGTTGGAGTTGTAGCTAATTTACTTTTATGCCAATAAGTCCAGAACTTTTAGAAATTCTTCGCTGTCCAAAGTGCAAATCCGAGGTCAGGATCAACGATGAACAGACGACGCTTACCTGCGAAAACGCGGAGTGCCGGCTTGTGTATCCGATCCGTGACGACATTCCCGTAATGCTGGTTGATGAGGCGACGGTTGCAGAGTGATCGCGACCCGACGACAACGGTCCGTGTTTTGAAACCAGTTTGTCCGCCGGCATCTCTTGGCGCTTTTCAGGCTGCACTTTATTGAACCGTCCGGTAGCAATGCCCAAAGACCAAAAGCCAAAGGCCGAAGACCTCATCGATTGGATGCATGTCCGCCGCGTACTGGTCGTCAGGCTGCGGTCGATCGGCGACACGGTTCTGGCGACGCCTTCGCTGACGGCACTCCGCCGCTTTCTGCCCGATGCGCAAATAGATGTCCTGCTTGAAGATTGGGTCGCACCCGTTTTGGAAACCTTTGACGCTGTGGACAACGTCATCACGGTTGGCAAAAGCACTTCGGAAAGGATAAAGATCGCCCGTTATTTGCGAAAGCAAAGGTACGATGTCGCTTTCAATCTGCACGGCGGCACGACCGCGACACTTTTCACGTTTGCCTCAGGCGCCAAACGCCGCGTCGGCTTTGCCGATTATCAATATCCGTTTCTTTATACAGACCTGCTTTCATCTTCGGCCGATTTCTGGGGCCGCTCACCGACGCATTCCGCCGAACAGCAGCTTGCCCTGATCGGATCAATGGGCGTTCCGGTCGATGACCTGCCGAAAACCAGCCTTGCAGTAACTGACAAAGCTCTGGCATCGGTCGAGGAAAAATTGACCGCAGAGACAGGAGACAAGAGACAGGAGACGAGAGATGGGAGACAAGCGGCAGAAAACACGTCGTTTGAGTCCCTTTCGTCCCTTGAGTCCTTAACTTCAAACGCCAAAGAACAAAAGCCGCGTTCCGCATTTGCCCTGCTCCATCCGGCGGCTGCTTTTGCCGAAAAGCAGTGGGCAACGGAGAAATTTGCCCGCGTTGCAGAGTTTTTGATTCAAAAAGGAATGCAAACTGTTGCGGTTGCCGCTCCGAACGAGAGTCAGATATTGCAAAATCTAACCGCCGAGGCAAACGTTCCGGTCATCACTTTCGACAACCTTACGCTGCCGGAAATAACCGCTCTTGCCTCACGTGCATCGCTTTTTGTCGGGAACGACTCCGGCATTGCCCACATCGCCGCCGCCGTGAAAACGCCAGTTGTCGTCATCTTCGGCTCATCGAACATTGACCATTGGCGCCCGTGGACAGACGCCCCGAACGAGATCGTCTTTTCCGACAAACCCTGCACCCACTACAAAGGCGAAACCAACAAAGGCCTCCCCGACCCGAAATGTATAAAATGTGTAGAAGTTAAGGATGTTGCGGCTTCCATCAATAAGATTCTAAAGTCCTCTGAAATTTGACACTTTGCCCATAAACACTTAGTATTTATAGTTTCGACTCTTGCAGCCGAAGTGTGTCTATATGTTCGAATCGCTGTCCGACAAACTGAAGAATACGCTAAAAAATCTGCGTGGCCAGGGTAAATTGACGCCTGAGCATGTGGATGCGGCGCTTCGTGAGATCAGGATGGCTCTGCTAGAGGCGGACGTAAATTACAAGGTCGCTAAAGACTTTGTCGAATCGGTTCGCCTGAAGGCGGAAGGCCAAGAGGTTTGGCAGGGGCTGAATCCGCATGAGCAGGTCGTCAAGATCGTCTATGACGAGCTTGTCGAACTGATGGGCGGAACGTCGTCACGGCTTGTCTTTACCAAGCAGATACCGAACGTCGTGATGATCGTCGGTTTGCAGGGTTCGGGCAAAACGACATCGACCGGAAAGATCTCAAAATGGCTGGCGGCCAATCAGGAACGCAAGCCGCTGCTCGTTTCGGTGGACGTTTATCGCCCTGCGGCTCGTGAACAGCTAAGAGTTGTAGGCGGTGCGGTCGGTGTTCCGGTCTATCAGGACAAGGAAACGAACGACCCGATGACGCTCGTTCGCGGTGCTGTAAAGCACGCGCAGGAAATGGGCTTTGACACGCTGATGATCGACACGGCCGGGCGTCTGCACATAGACGACGAGCTGATGGCCGAGCTTGAGGCGATCAAGGCAGAGACCAAGCCGATCGAGGTCCTTTTTGTCGCCGACGCAATGACTGGGCAAGACGCTGTCCGCTCGGCTGAGGTATTTCACGAACGCATAGGCATTACAGGTGTCGTCCTGACAAAAATGGACGGCGACGCACGCGGCGGCGCTGCTCTTTCGATAAAACAGGTCATCGGCCAGCCGGTAAAATTTGTCGGTGTCGGCGAAAAATACGACGCCATCGAGCCTTTCTATCCTGACCGCATCTCTCAGCGAATTCTCGGCATGGGCGATGTGCTGACGCTGATCGAAGAAGTTCAGGGCAAGATAGACGAGCAGGAAGCCCAGCAGCAGTTGATGAAAATGACGCGTAACCAGTTTACGCTCGAAGATTTTCGCGCTCAGCTCGGGCAGTTCAAAAAACTCGGATCGATGTCAAAGCTGATGAAGATGCTGCCGGAGCAATTGACCGGCGGCATGTCTCTTTCCGAGGAACAATCGGCCGAGGTCGATCATCAGATGAAACGCACTGAGGCGATCATCGATTCGATGACAAGGCAGGAACGCAATGACCACAAGGTCATTGACGCCAGCCGCAAAACACGTATCGCTGGCGGTTCGGGAACGACGATAGCCGAGGTCAATCAGCTTCTTCGGCAATATGAACAGATGCGCAAAATGATGGCGCAAATGAACAAGGGCGGTTTGCTCGGCGGACTTGGTAAAAAGATGATGGGCGGCCTGGCAGGCGGGCTTGGCGGAATGATGGGCGGCGGTATGCCCGGCATGGGCGGACTCGGCGGCCTGCTCGGCGGTGGCGGCGGTTTGGATGAAGATCAGGGAACCCAAGGTTCCGGCAAGATCAAGAGAAAGAAAAGACACAAGAAAAGAAAGTAGTTGCTCATTGTTCGTTGCTATAACAAAAACACAACGAACCACGATCAACGATCAACGATCAACAAAATTATGTTAGCAATTAGTTTAATGAGAATAGGCGCGAAGGGTAAGCCCTTTTACCGCCTCGTGGTTAAGGAAAAGCGGTCAAAAAGGGACGGTAAATACCTTGAGAATCTTGGTACGTACAACCCCATGACCGATCCGGCTCAGGTGGATCTGAAGCACGACCGTATCCAGTATTGGATAGGCGTCGGCGCACAGCCGACCGAAACAGTCGCGAGCCTGATAAAGAATAATCCGGCGGAAACGGTCGAGGCGGTTTAGGAAGTCGCAGAGACTGTCCAGACTTCCCGGACCTAGATCACGATGAAAGAAGCGGTGGAAAAGATGGTTCGCGCCCTGGTCGGCAATGCCGACGCGGTAGAGGTGTCTGAAACTTCCGATGGCGGCAAGAACGTTCGTATAACGGTTCGCGTCGCGCCGGATGATTATGGGCGCGTTATTGGCCGCGAAGGGCGAACGATCAAGGCCGTCAGAAGCCTGCTTTTCTACGCCGGGCAAAAAAAAGGCCGCCGCTATCACCTTGATCTGGTGGAAGACTGACGGCCCGCTTTCCGCGTGAGCGAAATTGGCGTTTCCTTAAAAGATGACCGACCTCGTTGCCATCGCCAAAATAGCACGGCCGAGAGGCATCAGGGGCGAAGTGATCGCCGATCTGCTGACGGATTTTCCCGAACGCTTTGAGGGGCTGAAAGCTGTGACGGCGGTTTTGCCGGATGGCGAACGCCGAGAGCTTGAGATAGACGGCCTGCGGTTTCAGAATGGCCGGATATTGCTCAAATTGGCCGGCATTGATTCGGTCGAGGCGGCCGAAAGCCTGAGAGATGCCGAGATCTGCATCGACGAAAGCGACGCGGTCGAACTGGAAGACGGCGAGTTTTACGATTGGCAGCTTGAAGGCTGTGTGGTCGAAACCGCAGAAGGCAAAAGCCTTGGTAAAGTTCGTGAGGTGATGCGGACTGGCGGAACAGACATCCTGGTCGTGACGGGCGGCGAAAAGGAGTACCTGATACCTTTTGCCGAAGCGATCTGCACCACGGTGGATATTGATGACAAGCTGATCGTTGTTGATCCGCCGGAAGGTTTGTTGGAATTTTGACCAGAAAGGCAAGCAGGATGCTTGCCGCTCCAGTCATGCGAATAGACGTTCTGACAATTTTTCCCGAATTTTTCGGGCAGGTCTTTGATTTTGGAATAATTCGCCGTGCCCGCAAGGCTGACATCGTTCAGATAAATGTTATCGACATACGCGATTTTGCGGTCGATAAACACAAGATGACCGATGACCGGCCATTTGGCGGCGGTGACGGCATGGTGATGAAGCCGGAACCGATATTTGCCGCCGTGGAGCATCTGCTCGGCACGACCGAAAGGGAAAAGTATCCGGCGGGAAGCCGCGTGATACTGCTGTCGCCGCAGGGTGAACAGTTTCGGCAAGAAACGGCCAAGCGGTTTGCCGAAGATGCCGAACATATCGTGATGATATGCGGCCGTTACGAAGGTGTCGATGAACGGGTGAACGAGACACTCGTCACGGATGAGATATCCATCGGCGATTACGTCCTGTCAGGCGGCGAACCGGCCGCCATCGTGCTGACAGATGCTGTTGTGAGGCTTTTGCCCGATGCACTGGGCAGCGAAACATCGGCCGAGAACGATTCGTTCTCAAGCGGGCTGCTTGATTGCCCGCATTACACACGGCCTGCGGAATTTATGGGAAGACGTGTTCCCGATGTGCTTTTGAACGGCAATCATGCCGAAATAGAAAAATGGCGTCATGAAAAGGCGCTGGAAAAAACCAAAAGGAATAGACCAGATCTATTAAAAGGAGAAACCGGTGAAAGTGGGTAAGATGTTTTTTTAGTTAGTATAGTTTAGAGAGTTATCGGAGTTTTGGAATTGAAAAAATATGTCATTCCAAACTCAATAAACTCTCTTAACCCGGCAAACTCTAAAAACTTTTTACCGACCTCTGGCCGGAAAAGTTATGAACCGTTTAGATTCAGTTGAACAAACGCAGCTGCGGGAGAACATACCCGCGTTTCAATCGGGTGACACCGTCAAGGTTCACGTCCGCATCAAGGAAGGCAACAAGGAACGCATCCAGGTTTTTGAAGGCGTCGTCATCGCCCGCAAACACGGCGGCGTTCGCGAGACGGTAACGGTCAGAAAGATCAGCTTCGGCATCGGGGTCGAACGCATCTTTCCGCTGCACGCAACGGTCATCGACCACATCGACGTCGTAAGACGCGGTAAGGTCCGCAGAGCCAAGTTGTATTACCTGCGTGAACTTCGCGGCAAGGCAGCCCGCATCAAGGAACGCGATACACGCAACAAGGCACAGGCCGCCAAATAGGCACTGAGGTAAATTTCACGTAATGCACATAGGGCGTCGCGAATTCGTCACGGCTTCGGTTGGGACGGTCGCGTACGCCCTTTTTTCATCTGCTGAAATAGTTCAGGGAGAAACAAAGATGTACGGTTTGATCGGAAAGGCTCTGACACACCCCGGAAAGCGTGACGAATTTATAAAGATACTCCTCGAAGGAACGGACAAAATGCCCGGCTGTCTGAGCTACGTCGTCGCAAAAGACCCGAAGGACGAGAATGCCATCTGGATAACCGAGGTCTGGAACAGCAAGGAAAGTCACGCTGCCTCGCTCAAGCTGCCGTCCGTTCAGGCAGCCATCGCAAAAGGAAGGCCGCTCATCGCCGGATTTGGCGAACGTTTTGAAACCGAACCCGTCGGCGGTTTTGGCATTTCGGCAAAGTGATGCCCGGACGGTTTCAATATTGAACCTCGTCAGACTATAATTTCCCTCAATGACCGCATTCAAACTTCAGGCGGAAAAGGCCGTGTTCAGCATCGGCTTTGATTTTGAGCGGTTCGCCGCTGACGAAGGCTATATGATGATAGCCGGCGTTGACGAGGTCGGCAGAGGATGTCTTGCCGGGCCTGTTGTTGCAGCCGCCTGCATTCTCGATCTGAGCAAAGCTCCTCCGAAGGGCCTGAACGATTCAAAAAAACTTACCGCGAAACGACGTTCTGAGATAGCCGCCGAATTAAAGGAAACCGCCGTTGCGTATGCCATCGGCCAGGTCGAGGCTGACGAGATCGACCGCATAAACATTCTTGAAGCCACACGCAAAGCAATGGCTGGAGCCATAGCTGCTCTTAAGCCCGCCGCTGATTTCCTTTTGATCGATGCCGTCAACCTAAAACAGGTGGCATTACCGCAGAGGTCGCTGATAAAGGGCGACGCGGTATCATTCTCAATAGCCGCCGCGTCCGTCCTTGCCAAAACATACCGTGACGATCTGATGGTCGGTTTTGCGAATGAATATCCGCAATACGGCTTTGAAGGCCATAAAGGCTACGGTTCGGCCATGCATCTTGCAGCTCTCCGCACACACGGGCCGTGTCCGCTGCACCGCGTTTCCTTTCGCGGAGTTCTTTCATAATTTTTCCATTCTTAACGCATTTTGATAGATTTAATGCATCTAACCGTTTGGAAAGGTGCGGATGCTCGGGCTTTTAAGAAAACAATTTACCTTCGTTCACGTCTCAGGGATACCGGTGCGCGGTGACGCCAGTTGGCTGATCGTCATCGCCCTGATGACGGCTCTGATCGCGGCCAGCATCGGGGTCGACGCCACGGCAACAGGCCTGGGTTTGGGATTTGCCGCCACTATTGTTTTCTTTCTGTCGATATTCATCCACGAATTTGCCCACGCCGTCGTCGCTCGCCGCGAGCGGCTCGAGGTTCTGGAGATCGTCCTGCACCCTTTTGGCGGACTGACGCGTTTTTTGCATCCGCCGGAAACGGCACGTGCCGAATTTCTTATCGCGATAGCCGGTCCGGTTGCCAGTTTTGTCCTGTCGATAGTTTTCGTGCTGCTGGCGGCGGCGGTCAACACGACCGAAGCCGACATACTGGCAACATTGCTTTACACATTGGCGATAGGAAATTTTTTTATCGCGTTCTTTAATATGCTGCCCGGTTATCCGCTGGACGGAGGCCGCGTTCTGCGGGCATATTTGTGGAATAACGGCCGCGACCTGGATGACGCGACGTTGCTGACAGGCCGAAGCGGGCAGGCAATTGCAATAATGCTTGTGGTCTTCGGGCTTTATTTTGCACTGGTTCGCGGCGATATTTTTACCGGTTTTTGGGCGGCCCTGGTCGGCGTTTTTCTGTTCGATTCCGCCAGAAAGATCATCAACGACGTGACCGAGCTTGAAGACCTGACCGTCGAGAACTCTGTGGTTCTGGCCATTCCGATAGAGCCTGATCTGACCATTCGCGAGCTTGTGGACGACGTGCTGCCCATGTATCGCCAGCATGTTTTTCCCGTCGCCAAAGACCGCCGAGTTCAGGGGCTGCTGACCCTGGCTGACATCAGACCGGTTCCGAGGGAAAAATGGTATTCACTTAGGGCCGCTGACGTGATGCGGCCGATAAACGGCGACCTGTTCGTGGAAACAACTGCGTCAATGGCTGATGCCCGGGAGATGTGCCGGCGAAACGGCATCGGTTCGGTCGCGGTTCTTAACAGTGACGGGCTGTTGGTCGGAATGTTTCATGGCGGAGGAGCAAAATCCAGATAAACACCTGTGATGTGTGATATTCTAGAAAGCGTCAGCGTCCCGGTGCGTTGGCATTTTCGCAAACAGTGTGCATTGCCTTTCAAAAAGCATGTATTACGAAAAGAGAAATGATCGTGGAAGGGAAATTTGTAAGCAACAATGGAACTCAATGACCTCATACCAACATGGAACACGCTGCGAAATCTGCTTGATATCGCGCTTGTGTTCATTATTGTCTATGTGGTTTTGAAGCTCCTTCGCGGCACGCGGGCCGTTCCGACAATAGTCGGCATCGTCATCCTTGCGCTGTTATATTGGATCGCTCTTGCATACGATCTGGCAACTTTGGAATTTGTCCTGCGCTGGGCCGTCGTTCTTCTTCCATTTGCCATCATCGTCCTGTTCGCGTCAGAGATCAGACAGGCTCTCATCTATTTTGCCAGCCGTCTTCGGTTCCCCATTTTGAGAAAACAGCGCGGTCAGTTTGGCGGCAGCATCTATGACGAGATCGTTCTGGCGGTGACGACGCTTGCAACGGAAAAGATCGGTGCGCTGATCGTGATAGAAAGAAATGTCGGCTTGAGAAATTTTATCGACACCGGCGTTCAGCTTGACGCAGCGGTCAGCTATGACCTGCTGGTAACGATATTCAACCCAACAACGCCGCTGCACGACGGAGCCGTTGTCATAAAAGAAGAACGCATCGCCGCCGCCTCGGTCTTTTTGCCGCTGACAAAGAATCCGGAAATATCACGCGAGCTTGGCACACGCCACCGAGCCGCGATCGGGATAACAGAGGGAACTGACGCCATATCCATAGTCGTGTCGGAAGAGACAGGAAGCATAACATGGGTGGAAGGTAAGAATTTAAAGCGGAACCTTGATACAACGGCCCTTCGCAAACTCCTGCTTGAGACGATGGAGATACCGCAGGTCGGCGTCAAACGGGAAAAAGCGGCAATAAAGGAGGCTGAATCGGAAATGTCCGCCGGATGAACCGGTTTTGACGGCCGGGCGGAAAGATCGTTATGGACAGCAGCACGCCATTGAGAGAAAGGTACGGGCCACGAATGCTTTTTGTAAAGCACGTGGCGACCAAGATCTTTTTGGAGGACTGGCTTCTGAAACTGCTTGCTCTGGTGATAACTCTTGCTTTGTGGTTCGGCGTCACGGGCCTGAGCACGCCGACAACGACAAGGCTGACCGGCATTCCGCTCACCATTCGTTTTGCCAGCAATACCGAGGTGACAAATTCTCCCGTGAACGAGGTGGACATCATCATCTCCGGCGATAAACGCCGCATCAACCAGATAAACAAAAATGACCTGATAATCTCGGTCGATCTGACGGACGTTCAGGCGGGCGACCGCGTTGTCCAGCTAACGCCTGAGAACATCACGCTGGATCTGCCGACCGGTGTCAAGCTGGATGAGATACAGCCCAACCGCATAGCCGTAAGGCTGGAACCGGTCGAAATTGTCGAGGTTGATGTAAGAGCCGAAACGGAAGGCAGCCTGCCCGAAGGCTACGAGATATATTCGCAAACCATAACACCCGCAAAGGTGAGGGTCAGAGGCCCTGCGGGCTTTCTGCGGTCGCTTTCGGTTATTTCCACGGAAAAGATCGACCTTTCGGACAAAATATCTGATTTTGTCGCAAAGCAGCTGCCGCTCAACCTTGAGAACCCAAAGGCGTCGCCGCTGGAAGCCTCTGTTGATGTCTCATTCAGGATAGGCGAGAGACGCGTTGAGCGCCTGTTTCTGACGCCAATAGGCGATGATACCGCGCAAAAGGCAACGGTTGTGCTCTTTGGCCCTCGTTCCCTGCTTTTGGAAACGCAGCCGTCCGATCTGAAAGTTGTCATCGAACCGAACGCCGGCGGCGAACAGGTGCCAAGACTCATTCTGCCCGAACGGTTGGAAGGAAAGGTGGAAATTAGAAAACTGACGTTGCAATAGCACGTGCCCAATTTCCGCACATGAACTTGCTCGTCTTTTACTCTGACTTACTCAAGAATTCTTTAATATCAAAGCGCATTTCGTCCATTATCTCATGACCGGCATCGTATTGTTTTGCAGTGAGGTTGGGGAGCCATGAGCGGAGTTTTTGCTCATTGTCACGAAATTTTTCGTTGGTGTAGAATTCGTCGTTGTTTCCGTATAAGTAGAAGGTATTTACAGAAGATCCGGCGTAGTTCGGGTTCTCGTCCAGGTCGCCGGGAATGCCGCCGCATACGCCGATCAGGTTTTTCAAAACATCTTGATACGTGAACGCAAAACGAAAATTAAGAGCGCAGGCCTGTGAAAACCCGAATAAGGATATATCACTCTGATCGATCACATTGTCACGCCCTAGTTTTTCGATAAGGCCGAGAAGAAATTTCTGATGCAGTTCCACCGATTCGTCAGGCCTGAAATCGGTCAGCCATCCGAAACCAACGCGGTAGCCGTCTTCCGTTTTGCGAAAGTGCTGATGCGGGGCCTGAACCGACGCGATAACAAAATTTTCCGGAGCAACGGCCTGCGCCTCGCGCATCATATATCGTTTGTGAGCGCCGTAGCCATGAGCCGCTATCAACAGCGGCGCGGATCCCGCATGGTTTTCGGGAATGAAAAGATCGTAATAGAGCGGGATCTCTGCACGTAATGAAAGGTCTGTTTCAAGCATTGTTAGTAAATTATATCGCGTTCTGGCTTTATGCTGACATAGCCCGGTCAAAAGAATATGTAAAATGCCGAGCCTGAGCCTGTGCTAAACTTGAACTTTCGTTGATCTCTTACCGTAGTTATATCTTTAACACCTGTTTATGGAGACATTTATGAAACTCGGTTCACTACGCAGATGGTCTGCTTTCCTTCTTTTTATATCCATTGTATCCGGCACTGCTCCGTATGGTGCAATAGCCCAATCGTCTGCTCCGTTTGCTCCGCCATACGCCGTTGCTTTGGCAAGGGTCGAGGAAAAGGTCGAGGCCCGCAGAAAAGAGTTGGGAATTCCGGGAATGTCGCTGGCGATAGTCAAGGACGATCAGGTGATCTATTCAAAAGGCCTGGGTTACAAGGATTTTGAGAACAAGGCAGCGGCAACCGCCGACACACAGTTCGCCATCGGTTCATCGACCAAGGCTTTCACGGCGCTGTCCGTTCTGATGTCGGCGGACGAGGGAAAATTCTCGCTGGACGATTCTCCGAGAAAGGTTTTGCCGTATTTTAAGATGCGTGATCCTGACACGGACAAGAACATGACCATCCGTGATCTTTTGACGCATTCTTCCGGGCTGAACCGCACAGATCTGGCAATGATAACCGGAAAGCTGACGCGTGCGGAACTGATACGCGTTGCGGGCGAGGCAAAACCGGTGGCAAAGCTGCGGGAAAAATTCGGCTATCAGAACCTGATGTACGCCGCTGCGGGCGAGGTCGTGGCCGTGTCGCAAAAACAGCCGTGGGAACAGTTCATACCGGAACGCATCTTCAAACCGCTCGGGATGACAAATTCCACAATGTCGATGAAGGAGATGGCAAAGGTCAAGGACCGCTCGCTTGGGTATAACTACAATTTCGATACGAAAGAGACCCAACTGCTGCCCTATCGCGACATTGACGAGGTCGCCCCGGCGGGTTCGATAAATTCCAGCGCGAATGACATGGCAAAGTGGCTCCGGTTCATCCTCAACGGCGGAACCATCGAAGGAAAGCGGCTCGTTTCCGAAACAAGTTTTGAGGAATGGTTCAAACCGCAAATGAAGGTCGATCCCGCCGGAACGGTCAATTACGGCCTCGGCTGGTTCGTTCAGAAATGGAACGGCATGACGGTCGTTCAGCACGGCGGAAACATCGACGGCTTTAACGCACTTGTCGCGCTGATCCCTGAGAAAAAGCTCGGCTTTGTAATGCTGACAAATGTCTCTGCGTCATCGCTTGGCAACGAGCTTATGCCTATCATATGGGAGAACATTCTGGGCAAGCCGCAAACGGCATCGCCGGCGGGCGACGCCGCGAAAGAAGCCGGTAAATACCGCTTTGCACAGGCCGGGTTTGATATCGAGGTTGAATATAAGGACGGAAAGCTGGTCGCTCACGTTCCCGGCCAGCCATCCTATCCGCTGGAACCGGTCGGCGGCCGCAAGTATCGCATGTCAGGCGCTCCTGACGGCTTTTTCATGACGTTCAAGGATGACGAGATGTACCTTGAACAGCCACACGGTAACTTCACATTGCCTAAAGTTGGAACAGACAAGGCAAAGGAAGCAGGTTCGCCGCCGGAAGCAAAGGAACTTATCGGTAAATGGGAATCAGTCACCAGCGGCCGCGAGGTGGAGATAAAAGAAACCAACGGAACCGTTACGCTTAATATCGAAGGGCAGCAGCCCTACACTTTGACCTCTCGCGAAAAGGACGCATTCAATATGAGTCCGCTGCCCGACACTTTCTGGATAAAAGTAAAGCGCGGCGAGGACGGCAAGGTCAACGGATTTACTTCAATGCAGCCGCAGGGCAATGTGGATTTCAAACCGGCCGGGCCGCCGACCGTCTCGATCACGGCAGATGAACTCTACCGAAAGGTTCTGGCGGCAAGCGGCGGCGAGGCGAACTGGAAGAAGATTCATTCGCGTGTGAGCGAAGCAACTGTCGCTTTGGAAAATCAGGGCGTAACTGCCACGGCAAAAACATGGGCAAAAGCGCCGAACCTTTCCGCAACGGAAACAAAAATGTTCGCTATCGGGAAAGAGATAGCCACGGGCTGGGACTTTTTTGACGGCACCAACGCGGAACAGGCATACAGCTTTGCTCCGGCGGAAAAACTAAGCGGCAAACGGCTGGAAGACACCAAACTTACCTCCGATCTTTACTCGATGCTTGACTGGAAATCGAAGTATAAGCACATCTCGGTCAAACGCATCGCAAAGGTCGGTGATGAGGAAGCATACGTTGTCGAGTTTGAACCGGAAAACGGAACGAAATTCACCGAATATTATTCGACAAAAACATTTCTGCTGTTAAAGCGTGAAGGTGTCATAACCTCAAGCACGAGCAGCGTGTCCCTTCCGTATTCTGTAATTTACGAGGATTATCGCGAGATCGACGGTGTAAAGATGCCGTTCAAACAGACCAACACCTCGCCCAGCAACGGCGAGATCGTGACGATCGTCACCAAGGTAACGCACAACGCGGAGATAGACAACAAACTGTTCGCTCCGAGAAAGGTGAATTAGGTACTTATGCGGGTTCCGCACGCGAAAGACCGGCAGACGCCATCAGGTTGGGTGTAAACGCAGGCTCGCTGTGGTCAAAGACCGCGTCGAGTTCCTTTTCCACGCTGCCGTGGCCGGCGGGTATCTTTTTGACAAGCGGTTCAAAGTTTTGAAAATCGTAAAGCTCCGTGTCCAGAAGGTGCGAGCCTGTCACGTTTGTCAGGGCCGTCAGGATGGAAGAACGCAGATACGGTATCTCTTTGGCAAGTTCTGTGACAAGCGCCTTGACGCGGGCGCGTTTCAGATTGGGCTGAGAGCCGCAGAGATTGCAGGGAATGATCGGGAACTGCTTTTCCTCGGCATATGCCGCAATATCCGCTTCCTGACAATATGCCAGCGGCCTGATGATGGTGTTGCGGCCGTCATCGCTGCGAAGGATCGGCGGCATCGCCTTTAGCTGGCCGACGTAGAACAGATTGAGCAGGAACGTATTGATGATGTCATCGCCGTGATGTCCCAGGGCGATCTTGGTGCAGCCTTCCTCAACGGCGGTCGTGTATAAAATGCCGCGCCGCAGCCGCGAACACAACGAGCAGAACGTCTTGCCCTCAGGCACATGCTCCTTGACTATCGAATACGTGTCCTCTTCGACAATGCGATACTCAACCCCAACACTTTCCAGATATTCAGGCAGGACGTGTTCGGGAAAACCGGGCTGTTTCTGATCCAGATTAACGGCCAGAATATCGAACTTTACCGGCGACCGTCGGCGGACATCCAGCAGCAGGTCGAGCAGCGTGTAGCTGTCCTTTCCGCCCGAAAGGCACACCATCACCTTGTCGCCCGCGTCGATCATCCCAAAATCGCCTATTGCCTGGCCCATTTTTTTAAGCAGGCGTGTTTTTGTCTTGGTCTCTATAAACAAAGTATTCCGTAAACTCCCGAAACTAACAATTTTCCCACGAATGGCGTGAAATAACAACCAAAACCGGCCTCATGGCCCTGAAGTTCATCTCTATAAAGCCTGGCCGAACAATAAAAAGCTGAGCAATGAAATATTTACTAGCCAACAGGCGTGTGTTTCATTTATTATAGAAAAGCGGATATTCATAATTGCGGCCAACGGCCGTTTTTCTATCCGAAAGTCCTTTTTCTACATATTATCAAGATCGTTTCGTCCCAAAGGACGGCAAAAAAACCTACTAGGTAAAATACGGAGGCAACATGATCAGAATGGGCAAGGGTTCAAAACCCGAAGAAGCAACTGAAAGCACTTATCCGGCAGCGAATGCCGGATATCAATATGGAAGCGAAAACCCGAATACGGTTTCGGCCCCGACAACCGACAGCGAGAACATCGCAAGAGATATAAAAGAAGGCAAGTTAAGCGGATTTGTCGGACACGGCACGTCATTGACGGGCGACACGACCTTTCAGATGATGCTTCGCCTTGACGGCCACTTGACCGGAACGATCTCGTCGGACGGCGGTACGCTGATAGTCGGCAACAACGGACAGGCGGACGCCAATATCTCGGTCGCGGTTGCCAATATCAACGGGGCCGTCAATGGCGACATCGTCGCCACGGACAAAGTTCATCTTGGCCGCACAGCAAAGGTGGTCGGAAACGTAACGACACCCAAACTGGTCATTGAGGACGGAGCCTTGTTCGAGGGAAGCTGTTCGATGGTAAGAGCCAGGGAACAGGAACAGAAAGCTTCATCTGCGTCGGCCCAAAGTTCTTCGTCATATCAGAAGAGTTCCTATTCAGGAACTTCCTCGACGACGGCTTCGACCTCTTCGACAACATCTTCTGCTTTAGGTTCTGCTTCAGGTTCTGACAGCAAATCTGACACGACCGATGCAGAGAAAAAAGCTGACGCCGCAAAATCGTAAGACAACTTCACGCTCTTTAATAAAAAGGCGGCTTTCGGGCCGTCTTTTTGTTTTCAGGCTGTTAACTATCGAGCCGCTGCTGTGGCAAACGACGGCTTGACGGTGTTAATCTTTATTCATCCAAATGTTTAGGAGGATCTGTTATGCTTAGCGATTTTAAGAAATTCATTGCACGCGGAAACGTGCTTGATCTGGCGATAGCCGTTATCATGGGTGCGGCTTTTGGCAAGATAATCTCTACGTTTACTGAGGGCATTATCATGCCGTTTGTCGGGCTTCTGACCGGCGGCGTTGACTTTAAAACTAAATTTTATGACTTGAGCGGGAACCTAAAGGCCGGAGCCACGGCAGAGCAGATAGAAGCCGCCGTTAAGGAAGGCGCTCCGCTGATCCTGTATGGACAACTGATAAGCGATATCATCACGTTCCTGATAGTTGCTTTCGTGATGTTTCTGCTGGCACGCTACGCCATGTCATTGTTCAAGGGACTGGAAGCAGAGGCAGAACCGACACCGGAGGAAACCCTGCTTGGCGAGATCAGGGATATTCTTAAGGCAAAGGGCTAGTCACTTTATCAATTGAAAACCCGCAAACGCCGCGAGCAGGCCGAGGACAAGGCTTGCCGCGGCATATATCAACGCGGTCGCGACCGCGCCTGACCGCAAAAGATCGAGCATTTCAAGCGAGAATGCCGAGAATGTCGTAAAACCGCCGCAAATGCCGACCGCAAGAAACACCTTCCAATCTTCCGTCACCGATCCTTTCAGAGCTGCAGCGGCGATCACACCGATAAAAAAGCTGCCGATGATGTTTATTAAAAAGGTGTGATAAGGAAAAGCCGTGCTGAAACGCGAAACAAAAAAATGCGAGATGGCGAACCGTAAAACTCCGCCGATAAAACTTCCCGCTCCTGCCAAAAGATATAATTTCATTGCCATCTGAAAACCTCGTCAGGCGTTATCGTGGCGTCAAGCCGGACATCATTATCACCCGCATCATCAATTTTTTCCACAGGTGGAAAAATGCTGATGCCTATTTTAATGCAATCTTTCCGTGTGTTTGACAAGAACTGGTCATAAACCCCCTTTCCATATCCTACACGATGTCCCGAACGGTCAAAACACAACAGCGGCACCAGCACCAGGTCAAATTGTTCCGGCTCGGCAACTTCTTTTCCTATTGGCTCACGTATGCCCCATTTGTTTTCCGACCATTCTGTTTCGCCGTCAAATCGTATGCTCTCGATGCTGTTTGCGGCAAGGTCGCTTTTCGGCGCATAGGTTGCAATGGCGGGCCATTCGCGCCAGACGCGGTAATAGATGTTTGATGTGTCCGGTTCGTTGAATTTGGCAATGCGGATAAATGTGTGAAACTTTTTTACGTTCGCAAGATCAGCTTCTTCAAAAAATCTCTCGGCAATGTGTTTGCTCGCTGCCGCGACCTCCGCAAGCGAAAGCTCGCCGCGTTTTTTGAGATAGATTTTGCGAAGCTCGGCTTTGTTCACTTCCATCTAATATCATTTGGTGTCGCGCACTATCCAACCGCCGCCGACAACCTCTTCGCCGTTGTAGAAAATGGTTGCCTGGCCTGGTGTTATTGCCCGCTGCGGTTCGTCAAAAACAATGCGGGCGTGTGCCTCCGGCAAAGGGTAAATGGTCGCCGGTGTCGGGTCGTGGCGATAGCGCACCTTTACCTCGGCGCGAACAGGCTCATCGGGCGTATTAAAAGCTATCCAATTGACGCCTTTGGCGACAAAGCCCTCGGTGTCAAGCTCATCCGCTTCACCGACGATGATCCGGTTTTTGGCGCGTTCTATCTGGACGACATACAGCGGCTTTTCGTGTGCGATGCCGAGGCCTTTTCGCTGGCCGATCGTGTAGCGGTGTATTCCGGTGTGAGATCCCAGAACGTCGCCTGCGGTGTTTACTATCTCGCCGCCCTCAGGTATCTCGCCCTCACGGCCTTCATGCTCAAGAAAGCGGTCGATGAACGCCGAATAATCGCCGTCCGGCACAAAGCATATTTCCTGCGATTCCTGCTTTTCGGCGGTGTAAAGATTGGCGGTGCGGGCGATGTCGCGGACATCGTCCTTCATCATTTCACCGAGCGGAAAATAGGCACGCGAAAGCTGATCCTGCGTCAGTTCCCAAAGGAAATAGCTCTGATCCTTCCAATGATTTCGCCCGCGAAACAGACGATAACGGTTCGCCTCTTCATCATATTCAACGCGGGCATAATGTCCGGTCGCGACCTTGTCGCAGCCAAGAGAAACCGCCATTCGGTCAAGCGATGCAAACTTCAAACGCGAATTGCACGCAACGCACGGTATCGGCGTTTCGCCCGACAAATAGCTCTGAATGAACGGCTCGACCACCGCGCGGTCAAAATCCTTTTCGAGATTCAGGACATAGAACGGAAAACCAAGCGAATCGGCAACACGCCGAGCGTCATAAACGTCGTCCAAAGAGCAGCAGCGTGAAGGCAAAGGATCGCCGTTCTCGTCAACATTCACCATCCGCCGCTGATCCCACAGCTGCATCGTAAAGCCGACAAGCTCGTGTCCCTGCTCCTTTAATAATGCAGCCGCCGCCGAAGAATCGACGCCGCCGCTCATTGCAACCGCTATCTTCATAACCAAGGTTTAGAGTATAACGGTTTGGTTAAAGGTTGGAAACTTCTTTTGCAAGTAAGGGCAGCAGGGCGTGTTTGACGGCGTCGGCGATAGCGGCGGAGCCTTTCTCGTTCGGGTGTCCGATGCTTGCCAGTTCGCAGACGCGTGTCCTGTATTTAAGGTCGGTGTCACGGCGAAGTTCGGACAGAGCAGGACGGCATTCCTCACCGCGCACCTCACGGAGCGGATCGGCAGCGCGTCCCTTTTTCGCCACCTTGAAAAGGTAAGAATCCTTTGTCCCATAAGCATTCTTTTCCGCAAACGGCGGAACCACCAATATGGCCGTCTCGGAACCTGTGCTTTCATTTAGTACATCGACCGCCCTGCCAAGTTCGGCGGTCGATCCTTCGGCCCATATCCTTGAACGCTTTATCATCTTTCCGCGAAACCGTCGCCACAGAATGCGCTTTGCCGGATTGTTGAGGAGCGGCTTTGTCCAGCCGGGCCAGTTGTAAAGCTCCAGAACGTCGTTGACGATGCGTTTCATCGGCGTATGTTTGGTGATGATCGGATAGTAGCCGATGACGACGATCCTGGCGTTGGGAAAAGCGTCGTGGGTCTCTGCCAAAAGCGGAGACATGTGGCCGAAGCAGTATTTCCTGATGTCCTCGCTCAGCTTTTCATTGTCCTGAAAAGGGTTCAGGATATTTGAAACGCCGACTTCGGGAATTCCGCCTGACAACATTATTAACTGCACGTCCTCGGGCCGTTCATACGCCTTGCGGGCTTGAGCAAGCTGTGCGTTGATGACGGGAAAGGACACGTTTATTTCCGGATGAAGGTTTTCATTTGGATCGCGTTCGGCGCCGAGAAGGGCTTTTTCCTCCCTGCTGTCAAGTTGTATCGTCGATCCGGAATGAGCAAAGATGTTCAGATTTATCGAACGCCTGCCCGCAAAGACCTCGTCGCGTAGCCACGTTTTTGTCAACCGGTAGAATTTCTGCTCTTCCTGCAATCCCTGTCCCCAAACAAGCGAATCGCCAAGCACCAAAAATTCAAAAGGCGCCAGCTCATTAACATTGCCAAAGAGAAAATAAGGCCGCGAACACACGGCCGCACCGGCCAACGCACCTATACCCAACAGGAAATCTCTTCTGGAAACATTCTTCATTAGCAGTCGTTAGCTCCGACGGTCCGGGAACCGCCTTTATTTAGATAATATTGCTGAAAGGGTGTTGAAAATCACGTCCTGTGACAGTTTCATCAAGCGTCACATGTATTTATGTTGCTTTTTCCGCATGGGAAGATGCATAAAAAAGCAGCCGTTCACAGCCACTTTACAACCGGCATATTTGCTTTGGCAACCTAAAAAAGCGACTGAACTGCAAACATCACCTTGAAACAAGCAGGACAACGAGCCTATATATCGTAAGAAAATAATTTGAACTTTTTCTGAACAGGCTCCGTAACACTTCCTTTGAATTTGATAGTGTGTTAGGTTTCATAAAATGAAGATCACGGTCCTTGCCTAAATAAGCCGCCCCGTAATATCCGTTTTTGCCGCGCTCAGCCGCCGCATGCGGATGCCTTTGGCACTTCCCTCTGTGCCATGTTCTTTTTCTATTTATAGGTTTTTATATGTCTTTCAATAATGTAAGTCCGTCCGTTGAGGCGGTCAAAAAAGACACTTTCTTTTCTGTGCTGCGCGAGGCTCTGGCCGGAACCGAACGTGATTTTACTAAAGGGTCGATCCCTCTTGCACTGACAATATTGGCAATCCCGATGATCCTTGAGATGTCGATGGAGGCCCTTTTTGCCATTGTCGATACGTTCTTTGTGGCAAAGCTCGGCGCGGCCGCCGTTGCCGTGGTCGGTTTGACCGAATCCGTCCTTGCATTGGTATATGCGGTCGCGATGGGCCTTAGCATCGGAGCAACTGCAACCGTTTCGCGGCGGTTTGGTGAAAAGGACTTCGACGGGGCCGCTCGTGCCGCGACACACGTGGTCTATCTGGGATTCGTCGTTTCTTTGGTGATGGGTGTTATCGGTGTGGTGTTTGCCGGGGATATCTATCGTCTGCTCGGCGCTGGGGAAGATGTTCTAGCCATTGGTTTGCCATTCATGCAGATAATGTTCGGAACGAGCGCTGTCATCGTTTTCCTGTTCCTGCTGAACGGGATCTTTCGCGGGGTAGGTGATGCCGCCATTGCGCTTCGTGTGCTGGTCGTTGCTAACGGATTGAACATCGTTCTGGATCCGCTGCTGATATTCGGCATTGCCTTTTTTCCGGAAATGGGTGTCACCGGTGCGGCGGTCGCGACCGTGATAGGACGCGCGGCAGGTGTCGTTTACGCAGGCTGGGCATTGTTTGGCCGCAGTATCGGAAGGCTTCAGGTCCGCGCCGAACACTGGAAACTTGACACCGGCCTGCTTTGGAGCATCTCAAGGCTTTCGGGAACCGGTGTGCTTCAACTATTGGTTACAACTGCCACCTGGAGCGTATTGGTAACTATCGTCGCGGTCTTTGGCAGCGTCGCCATCGCGGGTTATCAGATCGGGCTGCGCATCTTTGTATTTTTGCTGTTACCGGTCGTTGGGCTTGCAAATGCGGCAGCCGCACTGGTAGGTCAGAATCTCGGAGCCGGACAGCCTGAAAGAGCTGAACGTTCGGTTTGGATAGCGGGCGGATCGGCTGCGGCCATTCTCGGATCGCTCGGCATCTTTTTTGTGCTTTTCTCTAACCTGTTGGTCAGTCTGTTCACGACAGATCCGGAAGTGGCGCGTTACGGCAGCGACTGCCTAAGAATAATCGGCTACGGTTATGCATTCTATGGCCTGGCAATAGTTACCGAAAGCGCATTTAACGGAGCCGGTGATCCGTGGACACCGACATACATCAATGCGATCGTTCTGTGGCTGATCGAAATTCCGCTGGCATACGTGTTGGCAAACAGCTATGACGTTGGCCCGCAAGGCGTGTTTTGGGCGATAACCATTTCGTTCTCCATCTGGACGGTCGTTGCGGTTGCGCTTTTCAAACGCGGTAAATGGAAGCTGAAGGTTGTGTAACGGTTAGCGGTCTTTGGTCTTCGGTTCTCGGCCTTACGGCTTTTTAATTGTAGGTTGTTATTTGCTGTGCAAAGACCGAAGGCCAAAGTCCAAAAACCGCAACCTTTGCTGTAAAATTTACATGTGAGCTTTCCTAATCCTCAAGATCACGACTTTCCCGAATGGCTGCCGTATGGCGATCTTTTTTATTACGCGCGCGACGTGGTCTCGTTCGGTGATCAGTTGACACCCGAAAATCTGAGAGAGGCTTATCGGAAAGGCATTTTTCCATGGCACATCAACGGCATTCCGCTGCCGTGGTATTGCCCCGAAAAACGGGCGATCCTGGAATTTGCCGATCTTAATATTCCCCGAAGCCTTGCACGGGAAAAGCGAAAAGGCCTCTTTCGCTTTACCATAGATGAAGATTTTCGGCGTGTAATGGAAGAGTGTTCGATGGCGGCACGAACCGGACAAAAAGGAACGTGGATAACACCGGCTTTCATCGAAACCTACACCGAGCTTCACGAAAGGGGCATGGCCCACAGCGTCGAAACGTGGGATGAGAACGACAACCTTGTCGGCGGATTATACGGTGTGGATGCCGGCGGCGTTTTCTGCGGCGAATCCATGTTCTACAAACAACCCAACGCCTCAAAACTCGCATTGCTTTTCCTGATCGATCATCTGCAAGCGCGCGGCTCAACATGGCTTGATGCACAGGTCATGACGCCGCATATCAAAGCTCTCGGCGCAAAGGAAGTTTCACGCGATGATTTCCTGCAAAAGCTGTGTGAGACACAACGAAACATCTTTAAGCTTTTTTAACCTATTGTCAGGCGTCACTTGCCGAGGGAGTTTTCAGATAACTGATGAAAAAGAGTATGCCGAGGATAGCATCGACCATTCCCGCTCCGAACATCTCAAGCGAAAGCCCGGACACGTAAAACAGAATCGCGACCGGTATGGCAAACGAGAACTTTTCTACCACAGACGCCAGCATCAACAACCTGTATCTGACCGGATCGGACGCGATGATAAGAAAGACGAGCTGAAACGCCACCGCCACGCCAATGAAACCATAGAAATACTCCGAATGTGTAACGGCAGGCGGGTTGTCGCGCCCGACCTTTTCAATAAGAAAATATTGCGGCAGCAGGGCGAGCGATCCGTAAATGCCCGCGATCAAAAATGTGTAGCGTGCGAATTTCATATCCCATCAAACAACGCGTAATTTCAAATTATCAAGTATCATAGCTTTTAAGCCTTTTCAACTATCTTAGACTCGAACACCTTTGGATATTTAAATGAAAAAAACTTTTCTTCTTTACGGAGCTAATGGCTACACCGGTGAATTGATCACGCGGTATGCAGCCGAGCGCGGGCTGCGGCCGGTGATCGCGGGAAGGAACGCCGAGGCGATCAAGGCACTGGCCGAAAAGCATGGCCTTGAATATCGCATATTTTCGCTGGATGAAACTGAAAAACTTGATACGGCTTTGCGGGAAGTTGAAGTGGTGCTGCATTGCGCCGGGCCGTTTTCGCTGACAAGCAGGCCGATGCTTGAAGCGTGTCTTCGCAATCGAAAACACTACATGGATATCACCGGCGAGATAGCGGTGTTTGAGGCTTGTGCGGCACTGGATGAAAAGGCAAAAGCTGCCGGGATCATGATAATGCCCGGCGTCGGTTTTGATGTCGTGCCGACCGATTGCCTTGCTCTCCATCTAAAGAACCGCCTTCCGTCGGCGACGCATCTCAGCCTGGCGTTCTACGGCAAAGGCCGCATCTCGCACGGCACTCAGGCAACAATGACGATGAACATCGGCAAAGGCGGAGCTATCAGAGAGAACGGAAAAATAACTCCGGTTCCCGCTACGTGGAAAACGCAAGAGATCGATTTCGGTGATGAAAAGAAACAAGCGACGACGATTCCCTGGGGCGATGTCGCGACCGCGTATTATTCGACCGGCATTCCCAATATTGAGGTCTTTACGGTGATTCCGCCGTCCAATCTCAGGCTGCTGAAACTGAGCCGTTATCTGGGCTGGCTGCTTGCCGCCTCGCCCGTGCAAAAATATCTGCAAAGCAAGATCCCGCCCGGCGGGCCTTCGGACAAAGAGCGTGAAAGAAGCAAAACGCTCCTATGGGGCAGGGCAAGTGATGCGGAGGGCCGGACGGTCGAATCGCGTCTGCAAACTCCGGAAGGTTATACGCTGACCGCCCTTGCCGCGCTCACTATCACACGGAAAATTCTTGACGGCAATTTCACAACCGGCTTTCAAACACCGGCAAGAAGCTACGGAGCCGACCTGATCCTTGAAATTGAGGGAACCGTCAGAACAGATGTCGCGTAAAACCGGCAAATTTTCCGATCAATGCTTTATTTCGACAAACCTCGGTGAAAGGGATAAAATACAGGCATCAATGCCTGAGAAACTGTCTGCGGTTTTTAACGATCTCGATAGCAAAAAGGTCGGTTCGTCCGTCGAGGATGTCGCCGAACGCCTTATGGATATGATCTACAAAGGCGGGCTGGGCGCCGGCGACAGGCTGCCGCCTGAGCGCGACCTGGCAAAGACGCTTGGCGTCAGCAGGCCGACCTTGCGCGCCGGCATCCGATCTTTGTCCACCATCGGCATACTGCGTTCGCGACAGGGTGCCGGAACTTTTGTTGCGGCGAACAGCGAATCGCCAATGCTCGGCGGCCTTCCGCTCAGAATGTTTTTGGGCCTTCATGAATTTACGACGGAGGAAATTTCCGAGGCGCGTATGATGCTTGAAGTGACCATCGTCGGGCTTGCGGCAGAACGGGCCGACAGCGAAAATCTAAAGATCATTTCAAAAGAGGCCGCCGGAATGTCCGCCTCGCTCAGCGATCAGAGCAAGTATGTAACGCACGAAATGAGATTTCATCAGGCCGTCGCCGCCGCGTCGCATAATCGTGTCCTGATCGCTTTGATGAATATGCTCCTGGCAATCGTTTATGGGTCAGACGACACGACACAGGGCGGTGAGGCAGATGCCGATCGGGAACGATCCGCCGAACGCCATCAGCGTGTCTATCGCGCATTGCGCGGACATGACATTGAGGGCGCGCAAAATGCGATGCACGACCTGCTGGAAACACGGCACGGTAAAAAGGAATAGCTACGCGGCAACACCTATTCCCTCAAACTTGTTTGGCGAACTTGAAGCGCAGGATCAGGAAAACCCTCTCCAGGAAAACAAAATTATCGGAACTTGCCCGGCACTGAACACTTCGGCTCTCTTTGTTTTGGTCAGCGGCGGCGGTTTCGTTGTAAGATGGTCACTTACGCATAAATATGAACGCGGGAACAACCTTGCAGTCCAGGATGCTCGAACTCGGAGATTCGTCACCGTCGAATAAACGCGGCCTTCTGCTTCGGCTTTTGCGGGCGGCCCAGCCCGTTTCCAGGACAGAGATCGCCGAGCGGCTGAACATTGATAAAAGCACCGTGACGGAGGTTGTAAAACCGCTGTTGGATACGGGCATTCTGCGTGAGGAAAAGCTGCCGCCGGCAAAAGGACAGGGCCGCCGAAACAGAACGCTCTCATTTGCGGACGACAACTCGTACTTCATCGGCGTCAACCTCGGCGTAAGAAGAACGCAGGTCGGTATGACGACCCTGAGCGGTCAGATCGTTGAAGAGGATGATTTTGAAACTCCCGGCACTCATGACATAGCTTTGCGAAAGGTCAAGAGATGCATTGACGAAATTCGCCAAAAGAACGCCGAACGCCGTCTGGAAGCGATAGGCATCAGCGTTCCGGGCATGACCGATCCCGAGCGAAGCGGACTTATCTTTGCTCCAAATCTGGATTGGCATAATGTGGAAATAGCGAAAGCTCTGGAACAGGGCGGCATAAGGGTCGTGGTCGAAAATGATTCGACCGCCGCCGCCATGTATGAAGCCCGTTTGAAGATAAAAGACACAACCGACGGCCTGCTTTCAAATTTTATTCTGGTCAGGTCCGGAACCGGCATCGGCGTCGGGCTTGTGATCGGCAGCGAGGTCTATCGCGGCAGCGGAATAGGACGCGGCATCGCGGGCGAGTTCGGCCACATGACAATTGTGGCAGGCGGAAAGAAATGCGTCTGCGGCAACCGCGGCTGTTGGGAAAAATACGGCTCTGCCGCAGCGGCGGCGTCACTGTATCTGGGAGATCGTCCTTTAAGACATAATGAAACGCTGCCCAGATTTGTTGAGATCGTGGCAAAGGCAGAGAATGGCGATAATCGCTCACGGCGAACGCTGGAGATGATCGGCGATTATCTAGGCATCGGCATCGCCAACGTGATAATGGGAATGGGCATTCCGCGCGTCATCGTCAGCGGACGGCTGGTTTACGGTTGGAAATACATCGAAACACCGCTGAAGGACGCGATAAATCGCAGCATCATCGGCAAGACCGGCGGCTGGTCGGTCGAACCGGGGGAACCTGCCGGAGCCGCTCTGGGCGGCGCTCTGGAAGTTGCGGTCGAGGATTTTCTTGCTCGTATCTGATCCTTTTGCTTACGGTTGACGAGGGCAGGATGTCACGTTAGATTTATAAAGTAAGAGTTATAAATATTCAGAAATTATGACATTGAACATACGCCCCAAAGAAGAGTGCCGGTGGGACATAGTTTCCCTCGGCGAGGTAATGCTCAGGCTTGATCCCGGCGATAAGAGGATCCACACAACCAGGTCATTTGACGTTTGGGAAGGCGGCGGCGAGTATAACGTCGCTCGCGGGCTTAAACGGTGTTTCGGCCTCGAAGCAGCGGTCGTAACCGCTCTGGCGGATAATCCTGTCGGCAAGCTTGTGCAGGACCTGATGTATCAGGGCGGTGTCGATCAATCGCACGTAAAATGGGTAAAATATGACGGCGTCGGCCGCACGGTGCGCAACGGGATGAACTTTACCGAGCGCGGTTTTGGCGTGCGGGCCGCATTGGGCTGTTCAGACCGTGGACACACAGCAGTTTCCCAGCTCAAGAAAGGTGATATTGATTGGGAAAAGATATTTGGTAAAGAAGGTGCAAGATGGTTTCACACCGGCGGCATTTTCTGCGCTCTTTCGGAAACAACGCCCGAGGTCGCCAAAGAGGCGATGGAATGCGCCAAAAAGCACGGCACGATAATTTCGTATGATCTAAACTTTCGCGATTCGTTATGGAAGGCGATAGGCGGCCAGGCAAAAGCTCAGGAGGTGAACCGCGGCCTTGCTCAATACGTGGATGTAATGATCGGCAACGAAGAGGATTTCACCGCGTGTCTCGGCTTCGAGGTCGAAGGACAGGACGAGCATCATTCAAAACTCGATATCGCCAACTTTGAGAAGATGATCCGCAAGGCCGTCGCTGATTTTCCCAACTTCAAGGTTGCGGCGACGACGCTCCGCAACGCAAAGACGGCGTCGGTAAACGATTGGGGCGCGGTCTGTTTTACCGAAGGGCAGCT
The DNA here is from genome assembly GCA_019639175.1 of Acidobacteriota bacterium. Classification (GTDB taxonomy): domain Bacteria; phylum Acidobacteriota; class Blastocatellia; order Pyrinomonadales; family Pyrinomonadaceae; genus OLB17. The sequence continues at coordinate 489,422 of JAHBSK010000003.1, forward strand.
TTATCAGGCAATGATGCGGCCCGATCTGGATATCTTTGACCGCGTAGGCGGCGGCGATTCGTTTGCTTCGGGGCTGATCTACGGATTTCTGACCGGCGAATCGCCGGAATGGGCGGTCAACTGCGGTGCTGCTCACGGAGCCCTCGCAATGACGACACCGGGCGATACAACTACCGTCGGCCTTGCGGATGTTCTGAGAGTTATGAAAGGCGGCGGCGCACGAGTGGCAAGATAATTTGCGGCTTTGCCGCGTTGCAGAGCGGCGAGGCCGAGCCTCGCCGTCTAATATTTTTACAACTTGCCGGTGAGGCTAAGCCTCACCGCCCTGCAAACAATGAACAAACAACAAATTGTCGGACACATTGAAGAACTTGGGTTGGTTCCGGTGGTGCGGGCATCTTCCGCCGATGAGGCGATGCAGGCCATTGACGCGATCAAGGCCGGAGGCGTCAATGTGCTTGAAATTACGATGACCGTCCCCGGCGCGGTCAAGGTCATCGAAAAGGTTGCCGACAAATACGGCAGCGATGTTTTGGTGGGCGCCGGAACGGTGCTTGACCCTGAAACCGCCAGGGCGTGTCTGCTGGCCGGAGCGCAGTTCATCGTGTCGCCTGCATTGAATCTTGACACCATCTCGCTTTGCCATCGTTACAGCGCTCCTGTTTGTCCGGGCGTTCTGTCTCCGACAGAGGTTATTACTGCATGGAGTGCAGGCGTCGATTTCGTAAAGGTGTTTCCGTGCGGGTCGGTCGGCGGGGCGAGTTATGTAAAAAATCTCAAAGGCCCATTTCCTCAAGTCAAGATCATACCGACGGGCGGCGTTTCGCTCACAACAGCAGCGGATTTTATCAAGGCCGGAGCCTCGGCTCTCGGTGTCGGCACTGACCTTGTTGACGTAAAGGCCATCCGCGAAGGCAATGCTGACATCATTACAGAACGCGCCAGGCAGTTCGTTGAGATCGTACGGAGCGCACGGACCGAATAGATGTTTCCATACCTCATTTCTAAAAAAAGGACGTGACAGGCTGAAATGCTTATCACGTCCTTTTTGTTTGTTTGTATTTTTTCTAAACGTCCAGATTCTTGACGTCCAGAGCATTGTCCTCAATGAACTTTCTGCGAGGTTCAACGTGGTCGCCCATGAGGACGGTGAATATCTGGTCAGTCTCGACTATGTCCTCAACGCGAACCTGTAGCAGCGTCCGCTTTTCGGGATCCATCGTGGTTTCCCAAAGCTGTTCGGGGTTCATTTCGCCCAAGCCTTTGTAACGCTGCATACTGAGGTCTTTTTTCGCTCCGGCGGTGATCTTTTCCAGCAGATCTTCGCGGGTGGCAACTGTCTCGCTCTTGCCGTTCTCGCCAAAGACGAATGGACCGGGAAAGTTTGCATCGAGCGTCTGTTTGAGGTCAACCGCTTTCTGAAATTCGACATAGCTGCCTAGGTTCCAGTCAAATATCATTTTGCTGCCGTTGGGGTAACTCACCTCGATCTCCCACAGGCCGTGTTCTATATCAGGAACAAGCTCGGTGGCAAATCCGGCATCCGCCAGACGTGCTTCCACCTCTGCCATCAGTTCCTCTTCGGCAAAGACCTTTTTCATCTTGACACCGTGTTTTTTCAGAACGCCGCTCTCGCCCGCAAAGGCGTCGATCAGCGCGTCAAGAAGGTTTTCGTCATTACCGACGCGGCGGGCAAACCTTTCGTAATAGTTCTTGAACTCCTTTGTCTGCTCCAGCGTCCGTGTAAGTTCTCTTCCCTCGACCGGACGGTCGTTCATGGTGATGTTCACATCGTCTATCCCCATTCTCAGCAGATAGCGGAACATCGAAGATTCATCTTTTATGTATTCCTCTTTTCTGCCGCGCTTTACCTTGTACAGCGGCGGCTGGGCAATGTAAACATATCCGCCCTCGACCAGCTCCGGCATCTGCCGATAAAAGAACGTCAGCAAAAGCGTGCGGATGTGGCTGCCGTCAACGTCAGCGTCGGTCATAAGGCAGATCTTGTGATAACGCAGCTTGCTGACATCAAAATCCTCTTTGCCGATTCCGGTTCCCAAGGCGGTGATCAAAGCCTTTATTTCGCCGTGGCCGAGCATCTTGTCGAACCTTGCCTTTTCAACGTTCAGGATCTTGCCCTTGAGCGGCAGAACGGCCTGATTCTTGCGGTCGCGGCCCTGTTTTGCCGAGCCGCCTGCGGAATCGCCCTCAACGATGTAAAGTTCTGACTTTTCCGGATCCTTTTCCTGACAATCGGCCAGCTTGCCCGGCAAACCGGAACCGGTCATCGCGCCTTTTCTGACGATCTCACGAGCCTTTCTCGCCGCCTCACGCGCGCGGGCTGCATCAACCGCCTTGCCGACTATCTTTTTCGCAACAGCGGGATGCTGCTCAAAAAATTCTCCCAGCTTTTCGTTCAGAAAAGATTCGACCGGGCCTTTTATATCAGACGTGAGTTTAACCTTGGTCTGCGATTCAAATTGTGGCTGCGGAAGTTTTACGGAAATAACCGCCACAAGTCCCTCACGCACATCATCTCCCGACAAAGGAGATTTCATGTTCTTTGCAAGCCCGGAAGACTGAGCATATGCATTTACGGTTCTTGTCAAAGCTCCCCGGAAACCTGCCATGTGTGTTCCGCCATCAGGATTATAAATAGTATTGGCAAAGGCAAATACACGCTCATCATAGCCTTCGTTATACTGAAGGCAGACCTCAGCGGTAAGATCACCGAACTGGCCCTCAAAATATATAGGCTCATCGTTAATGGGGTTTTTGTTCTTGTTCAAGTGCTTTACAAATTCAACAATGCCGTCTTTGTAATAGAATTGGTGGTACTTTTCCGCTTCTCCCCGCTCATCTTTGATAGTGATTCGAATGCCCTTATTCAAGAAAGCCTTTTGCCGAAAACGCTCAGAGAGCCTTTCAAAACTGAAATCGTCTGTATCCAGAACTTCGAGATCAGGCTTAAAGGTTATTTTCGTACCTCGTTTTGCTGTGGTTCCTGTCTTTTCAAGCGGCGCGACCGGGAAGCCTTGCTTATATTCTTGTTCGTAAGTATGCCCTTCTCTCCAGATCTCAAGTTTCAGCCATTCACTCAGGAAGTTCACACAGCTGACCCCAACCCCGTGCAAGCCGCCTGAGGTCTTATATGATTCAGAATCAAACTTGCCTCCGGCGTGCAGAACGGTCATTACGACCTCCGCCGCCGACACTCCCAACTGTTTATGAATGCCTGTGGGTATGCCGCGGCCGTTATCTATAACAGTCACCGAATTGTCGATATGGATGGTTGTATCTATAGAATCACAATAGCCGGCCATTGCTTCGTCCACAGAATTGTCAACAACTTCGAAAACAAGCTGGTGAAGCCCATTCTCACCTTTATCACCAATGTACATGCCAGGCCGCTTGCGAACGGCGTCGCGGCCTTCCAATGCGGTTATGGAACTCTCGTCGTATTCTGTCTTTGCTTTAGCCAATTTTTTTGAAACCTCTAAATCCATTTGCGATCAAATTTTGTCGCCTAAGTAGTTGTTAGATAATTATTTATCTATTTTGACCAGATGGGCCTGCAAGGCTGGAAACTTTCACTCTAATCAATAGAACATTATAGCATTTTCGGGGGCTTATAAACAGCCGGAAAGTCGGTTTTAGGGAGCCGATCCGGCCTTTCCGGCTGCCATGCCGTTCTCTATGCGGATGGTTCGCGACGAGCGGCCAAATTCCGCCACAAAACCTTCTTTTGACGTGGTCACTACGGTTTGCGTCTTGCCCGCAAGGTATTCGAGCAGATGCCCGATCCGGCGATGATCGAGTTCGGCGTCGATGTCATCAAGCAGGAACAGCGGATATTCGCCGCGTGTAGCGTGAAATACAGTGATATTTGCCAACTGGAGCAGAAGCAGAGCGCTCCGCTGCTGGCCTGAAGAGCCGAATTTGCGTATATCCTGTCCGTCAAACAGCACTTCCATATCATCCCGATGCGGCCCGACAAGCGAATGCCCGGCAACTAATTCGGCCTGAACGCGCAGCTTAAGCCTTTCGGCCAACAATCCGGCGTAATCCGTCAGGTCTCCCTTGCCCTCAAGCGACGAAACGTACCTTATGGAAAGCTCCTCGCGTCCGAAAAGCCGTTTTTCGAGGACCTCATTTATCCTTTCGACAAAACGCGTCCTGCCCCTATGTATCTTTGCGGCAAGTGCTGTCATCTGCTCATTCCACGGCTCCAGCATTTCTGCGGCCCTTTCAACCGACATCTCTTTTTCACGTGCCTGCTGCAAAAGCGAATTCTTTTGCCGCAGAACCTTTGTATAGTCCGTAAATGTCTGTGTAAATGGCGGATGAAGCGATACAATGCCGCCATCAAGGAACTTCCGGCGTGAATCCGGCTGGCCGCGAACTATTTCCAGTTCATCCGCGTTGAAAACGACCGCATGCAGTTCGTGTAAGTATCTTTGTGTGGTTTCCTGTTTGCCATTTACAAGACATGATTTTATAGTCTTTTGTATATTGACCTGGAGCATTCTATGCAGCTCTTGTGACTGGCGAACATTGCCTTTTACTATCGCCAGATCCTCACCAAATCTGATCGTTTCTGCGATCTTGCCCGTTTTAAAGGATCTGGTCTTTGCCAGCACATTTATTGCCTCAAGCCAGTTTGTCTTTCCCTGGCCATTCTCACCTACGAGTATGCTGAGGCCCGGCTCAAGGTCGATCTTCCCCTTTAAATTGCGGAAATTTATTGCTTCTACGAACTCCAGCCGCATTGTTTGATTTTAACACGTAAGAGGTTTTTGCCGGTTACGCGAAGCATTGAATTATTTGGGGATTTTCTGGAAACTTGGTGTATTTGGAGATTTTTAAATAGTTGAAAGGTGTTTTACAGGCTTAAACACCATTTCAAATCTCCCGATCTGTTTCTTTATTGATAGAGGAATTTCAAGTTTAGGCCGTGAGAACTGCATTTCTGTTCATCGTTATCCTTGCTTTGTCGATCTCTGCCGCTGCTCAGCAGCAGCTTACTGTCGGCACGGAAGCTCCTGCGTTCTCGGCAGAATATCTGAACGGTAAGCCATTGGAGTTAAATGACCTGAAGGGAAAGGTCGTTGTAATGACCTTCTGGTCAACCCGCTGCCTGATATGTCACAACGAAATACCCAAGCTCAACCGCATGGCTGACAGCTATAAGGGACGTGACGTTGTTTTTCTGGCACTTACGATGGAAAACGAATCAGTTGTTAATCCGTACATTAAGAAAAATCCGTTTAGGTTCGACATTGTCCCGAACAGCTTTGGCGTGGTTTTGAAATACGCCGACACGGACGCTTCGGGCCGTATCCGCATGGGCTTTCCGTCATATTATCTGATCGACCGAAAAGGTAAGATCAATCTTCGAGCGGACGGTTGGGACAAAACATCAAATATCGACACACGCATCGCACAGCTTCTTTCCGAATGACGCTTGTTCCCCTTGTACAAAAGACAGCCCGGCCGCTGCTTAACGGCCGGGCCTTTTTGTTCGCGAAATAATTTGTTTCTTGTCCGCGATTAAGGTATATTTTCAGTTCGCCGCTAATTGCGGAGAGGTAGCCTAATTGGTAAGGCAGTAGTCTTGAAAACTACCGCGGGTAACCGCTTGCAGGTTCGAGTCCTGTCCTCTCCGCCACACTTCTCTTTTAGGCTCCGGCCAAAGATCCAATTTTTACTGATGATCGGTTTCTTGCTTTTATCCGCTGTTCTGTTATAGCCTATCTGGCAATGAATGATTATTCATTCATTGCCGGTAACTATGAGAAAGGCTGCAAAAGCTGTAACAGAACCAAGATCAGGCGCCGGAGATAAACGTTCGACAATTCTGCGGGCGGCAATAAAGGTGTTTGCAGGCAAGGGCTATTTCAGCTCAAAGGTATCGGATATTGCACGTGAGGCCGGCATCGCAGACGGAACGGTCTATCTGTACTTCAAAAGCAAGGACGAGATACTGAGGTCGATCTTTGACCGGGCAATGGAGGATTTCATCTCTGAGGGAAAGCGCGAGCTGAAGGACATATCCTCACCGCCGGACAGGCTGCGCCGGATAGCGGGCCTTCACCTTGAAAAACTGGGTTCGGACCGCGACCTGGCGGTCGTTTTTCAGGTTGAACTGCGCGGTTCCACAAAATTCATGCGTGAATTTTCCGCTGCGGGTTTTGCGGACTATCTGGACATCATCAGGGCCGCAATAGAGGATGGACAAAAGGCGGGCATCTTTCGTGACGACATCAAACCGATAACCGCTGCCAAGATATTCTACGGAGCGCTCGATGAAATGGTAACGAACTGGATCTTGTCAGATCAATCGTATCAACTCTCTCCGATGGCGGACGACGTAATGAACATTTTTCTGGGAGGCGTGTTCAGACAGTGAAAGAGGATGGTTTTATGGAATTTGTATCGCCACGCAAGGACATAGGGCGTGGAAGCCCGCTCGTTGCCGATGAACCGTCCACGCTGCCCGAACTGTTTCTCCAGGCTGTTTCAAAAAAGCACAGAAGCAATGCCCTGTCCTACAAGGTGAATGAAGACTGGCGGCGTATTTCTTCAGATGAAATGCTGGAACGGATACGCGCGATCACGTTGGGCCTTTATTCACTTGGCCTTAGAAAAGGCGACCGAATAGCAATACTTGCTTCAAACTCGCCGGAATGGACCCTCTCAGACGCGGCCTGCCAATTTGCGGGCCTGCTGGACGTGCCTGTCTATACGACGCTGTCGCCGGCTTCCGTCGAATATATCCTGAACGATTCCGGCGCTAAGGCGATATTCATAGAGGATAAGGCCGCGTTTGACCGCATTGCAGAAATACTTCCTGATTGCGCAGCACTGGAAAACGTCATATTTTTCGCAGAACCTGCCGGCATGAACGACGGCCAGCTTTCCCTGAGACAACTGGAAGAGGCCGGGCGGCAATTGGCTGAAAAAGACCCGCAGCTTTTCGAACGGCTCCACCGCGAAGTAAAAGCCGAGGACATCGCGACGCTCATCTATACAAGCGGAACCACCGGAGAGCCGAAAGGCGTAATGCTTACGCATACGAACATCGTCTCGAACGTATTGGATTCTGGTGAAAGATACGGTTTCACCACTGCTGATTCGTGCCTGTCGGTGCTTCCTCTTTCGCATATCTTTGAGCGTTCGGCAATGTATGTTTATCTCTACTATGGAATGGCGGTCAACTTTGCCGAATCCGTCGAAAAGGCTGCCGACAACCTTGCCGAGGTAAAACCGACGATCCTTATTGGCGTCCCGCGCATATTTGAAAAGGTCTATGCAAAGGCAAAACTAAAAGCGGTTGAAACTGGAGGGGCAAAGGAAAAGATCTTCGATTGGGCAATAGAGGTTGCTAAAGACTACGCGCTCCGGCACGAACAGGGAAAGACCATTCCGCTGATGCTGGGAATGAAATACGGAATTGCCAACCTTTTGGTGTTCTCAAAACTGAGAAATGTTTTCGGCGGCCGTCTGCGGTTCTGCATAACCGGCGGAGCCGCTCTGTCCGACGATATCTATCTCATTTTCACAGGTGCCGGCATTCCGATAATGCAGGGATACGGGTTGACGGAAACATCGCCGGTCATCTCTTCGAACAATCCTTTCGACATTCGGCTCGGCACCGTCGGCAAACCGATACGTAACGTAAAGGTTCGCATAGCCGCTGACGGCGAAATAGAAACGTGCGGCCCCGGCGTTATGCTCGGCTACTTTAATAAGCAAGAAGCAACGCGTGATGTTTTCACCGATGACGGCTGGTTCAAAACAGGCGACATCGGCGAAATGGATGCCGACGGCTTTCTGAAAATAACCGACCGAAAAAAGGAGCTTTTCAAAACATCGGGCGGAAAGTATATAGCTCCGTCGCCGATAGAACAGATGATCAAAGCATCCAGGTTTGTAAGCCAGGTCGTGCTGGTCGGCAACGAAAGGAAATTTGCGTCAGCGCTGATCGTTCCTAATTTTGACATGCTTCGCTCTTACGCAAAACATAAAGGCCTGAGTATCAACACACCGGCGGAGTTTTGCTCAAACCCAAAGATCATCGACCTGTTCGAGCGGCAGGTGGCTAACCTGACAAAAGAACTTTCACGATATGAGACGGTAAAAAAGATCGCTTTGATTGAGAACGAACTGTCGGTCGAAGGCGGCGAATTAACCCCGACGCTGAAGGTAAAGCGCCGCGTTGTTGATGAAAAATACCGCGACGTGATCGATTCCTTTTACCGGGAAGATTAGAAGATGCGGGAAAATAAAAAAGGCCTCTTGAACCGGTTCAGGAAGCCTTTTTCCATTTTTTTGTTAGAACGGCCGCAGAACAGGAAGTGGAACGCGATTTGGTATGCCGATCGCCGCCTCATACAAAACGTCCATAAAGCTCTTTTTCGCTTTGCCTACATCAACAATGTCATTTGGTTGGAGCAAAACCTCTTTTTCCTCACCATTCTTGATGGCGTTGTAATCGACCTCAATGACCTCGGGTTCAACAGAACCTTCTTTTCGGCGATAGATATTTATTCTTTTTGATTTTGCCTCACGGGTAAGTCCGCTGGCCATGGCTATTGCCTGCATCAGCGGCAATCCGCCCTCAGGAATGCTGAACTCGCCGGGTCGCAAAACCTCACCCGTAATATAAACAGGAGAAGCTTTTTGAACGATTATCACGTCACCCGGCAATATTTCGGGATTTGAGCCTTCGACACCCTGACGCATATTGTTCAGGCTGTATGTTTTGGACGGAACGGCCACGCCGGAATCCGCCCACGTTTCAGTGACCTCACCGGGACACACCTGCGGCCTTGTCCTGAATACCTGAATGCTGCCGCCGCTCTTGTCCGTCGGGCCGCCGGCATAGGTTATCAACTCCAGCAAATATGCGCGGCGTGTCAGCGGTACCTGGCCCTGCTGTTTCACCTCACCATAAATGCTGACCGGCGGACGGCTGTTTCGCTGTGTAACTCGGATGTTCGTCTGCGGATTGCGAAGATAACGCGAGAGGAGTTTGTTGACCTCGGTCCTTAATTCGCGTTCGGTCAGGCACCGAGCAGTTACCGGATCATCGACAAAAGGAACTGATATCCTGCCGTCTTCATCAACCGTCGATACAAAATCGAACTGAGGTTCTCCCAGCACCTTTCCGGTAATCTCATCGCCAGGGCCGATCCGGTAGCCCTGGATCGAAACATCCGGTGCTGCGTCCTGAGCGGCAACTTCAAAAAAAGTCCCGAACGTCAGCAGGAACACGAATAGTAATGATGGTCGAAGAATAAGCATTGTTTTCACCTCAATAAACGGGAGTGTTTTAGAATACCGCTTAAAACAGTTCGATTCAATAACCCGGTTGAATGGTTGCCGGTAGTTCACATCGGCCGGTCCGCGAAAAAATGTCCTTGATGCCGCCGTTTAACGCACTCATAGTATATTCCAATCCAGAAATGATACTGAAGGGAGAAGTTGGAGGGTGATTAACGAGGTGGTTTGTGAAGCTGATCATTGATGCTGTTAAAAAGTTTTGATTTTTGCGGCAATCATAAGTTTAGCCGCTTGATTATCGCTCAATTTGGAGGCGATGTCATCAAGCCGGGAGAAATTGCAGGAAGGTTTAAGAGATCTCTCGGCATTGGGCAGGGATTTCAGCTTGTCGTAAGGGGTCATCATAGAGCTGAAAGGGTATCGTTTGGCCTGCTTGCCGGATGCGGTGGTTATGGTTTCGGGGAAGAAGCAAGGGCGGTGATAGTTGATGTAGGGATTGAGATGATCGGTGAGGAAACGATTGATCAGGGGAGCGTAGAGTTGGGGAATATGAGTGTAGCCCAGATGCTTGCGCACTATCGCCCCGTTCTTTGACTCGGCGAGGGCGTTGTCGTTCGAGTGACGGGGACGGGACTTTGTCATTTCGACCAGGAGTTTATTAAGCAGTGCGGCCGTCTTGCGGTTGATGAACTCCGAGCCGTTGTCGGAATGAAAACCTCTGACGATGAAGGGAAACTGCCCGATCATGTCAGTGAGTACCGGGATCAGGTAGTTTTCGGAGATCTTCTCGACCGAGCAGACGATCTCGAATTGCGTGACCTCATCAACGGCGTTGATGTAGTAAACCCCTTTGTTTCCATCAAGATCGCCCTGATGCACCGTATCGACGCGGATATAGCCCGGACGGCCGTTGGGACGGGGTTTGCGGCGTTCTCCGATAACCGACGGCCTGGGGCTTGTTTTTGTAAAGTGGACGCGCCGGCGTTTGTAAGTTCCGGATCGCCGCAGATTGTACAGATGAGCCACTGATATATCGGCCAGACGTTCGTACTCGTGCTCGCCGAAGATCTTCACCGCCCGTTCACAGAGTTTCTTTGTGGCCGGCCCCGAAAGCGTGCCGTGAAGCTCGTCGGTCGCTGCCAGAAGCCGTATGTCCGCCTCTGTGTACTTCCTTATAAACCCTCTTTTCTTCGGTTTTCGCCGCCGTACATGCCCGGTCTCAAAATACTGCCTCACAAATCGCTTGACCTGAATGTGCGAGTAGCCGGTCACCTTTTCCAGAAACCTCAGCAGCAGCCCCTTCTCCGCCTTGCCCGGTTCCAGATACCGAAACCGCCTCAGCGTCTCCTCTGTCCACTCGTACCGATCTGCTTTCGTCTCGATCTCAAATTCCACATCCGCCGTCCCTTCCAAAAACCGGCGAACCTGCTCTATCGTCCTTATCCCTTTATCTTCCATGACGGTTTTCATCTCCCCATCATGACCCAGCCAACCACTATTTCAGTATCATTTTATGTTAGAATCACCCCCTCCATTCAGTATCATTTTGTATTGGACAAGACT
>JAHBSK010000004.1 GCA_019639175.1 Acidobacteriota bacterium
GAGCGGTCGGCGATTCCTTGATAAAAACCTGTATATCGAATATGATTTTCGCGTTGATCCTTATCCGATCTTTATGATGGAGATGGCCTACAGGCCACCGGATCATTCACAGTTTTACGGTTGCTTTTTTCTAACACTTATCACAAAGCAGGAGGACCTATGACATTGAGAAAACAGGTCGTGTTTCCGGCTGTGGTCTGTCTGGTATTTTCCACCATGCTGTTGTTTGGCGCGATTGCCGCAGAGGCCCAGGAAAAACCGGTATTCACGGAATATAGAGGAGTTTCGCTGGGGATGACAGCGGCGAATGTCCGCGAAAAATTGGGCAAACCGGAACAAAGTTCCGACACTGAGGACGATTATGAGTTTTCGGGCGACGAATTTGCCCGCATCCTGTATGACGAGAACAAAACGGTAAAGACAATTTCGGTCACGTTCAACGCCAAGGATAACAAAACACCGACAACGGAAAAGGTCTTTGGCAAAAATGTGCCGCCCGCTGATGACGGCTCCGTCTTTAAGATGGAACGATACGAAGATAACGGGTTTTGGATAAGCTATGTACGCACGACCGGTGACGATCCGTTGGTGATATTGACACTGCAAAAGATCTGACGGCCGTGAGTAATGGCGTGGTTTTCGTTTTCAATTTTTGGGGTCTGATGTTGACGGCCCCCTTATTTTTAGTTTGTTTTTAGGATCGATCTTTATTTATGGCGGCTTCGAAAAAGTTGTTAGTTGGCGTTCCGGCTGAGATTTACCCGGACGAAAAAAGGGTGGCGGCAACTCCGCAGACCATATTAAAACTGAAAAAGCTTGGGTTTGACGTGATCGTCGAATCAGGTGCGGGGCTGTCGATAAATTGTCCTGACGCCGAATATCAGGAAGCCGGAGCCGAGATCGCGGCTGATGCCAAAGCTCTTTGGCAGGCAGCGGACGTTGTCGTAAAGGTCAGGCCGCCGGAAGAAAAAGAGGTCGAACTGCTGAGCGAAGGCGGAGCGCTCGTAGGCTTTGTATGGCCCGGCCAGAACCGCGACATCGTTGATAAACTGGCGAAAAAGAACGCCACGGTCTTTGCGATGGACAGCGTGCCGCGCATCACGCGGGCGCAAAAGATGGACGTGCTGTCGGCAATGGCGAACATCGCCGGTTATCGCGCCGTGGTCGAGGCCGCCGCTCATTTTCCGCGCTTTTTTACCGGACAGATAACTGCAGCAGGAAAGATCGATCCGGCAAAGATGCTTGTCATCGGAGCAGGTGTTGCGGGCCTTTCCGCTATTGGTGCGGCGAAAGGTTTGGGAGCGATAGTCCGTGCTTTTGATCCGCGCTCGGCGACTAAGGATCAGGTCGCCTCGATGGGCGCCGAATTTCTGGAACTCGACATCAAAGAAGAAGGCGAAGGCAAAGGCGGTTACGCCAAGCAGATGTCCGATGACTTTCTGAAAGCCGAAATGGCTCTGTTCGCTTCGCAGGCGATGCAGGTCGATATCATCATCACGACCGCGCTCATTCCCGGCAAACCCGCACCGAAACTCATTACACAGGGCATGGTCGAATCTATGAAGCCCGGCAGCGTCATCGTCGATCTGGCGGCGGAACAGGGCGGCAACTGCGTCCAGACCGAACCCGGAAAAGTTGTTCATCACAAAGGTGTGACGATCATCGGCTACACCGATCTGCCTTCGCGGATGGCGTCGATGTCGTCACAGCTTTACGGCGCGTGCGTCACGGCATTTCTCGAAGAACTTACGTTGGCACCTAAGGCAGAAACACGACCGGTAGGAAGTGTGTCTGGCAAGGACGGATCGGAACCGCCTGTCAGAATGCTGAATATCGACCTTGAAAACGAGGTAATTCGCGGTGCGATAGTTTTAGACAATGGCAAGATGCTGTGGCCGCCGCCGGTAAAAGAAATGCCTGCACCGCCCGAACCCGGAGCCGGAGCAAAGACCGCCGCTCACGTCGTAAAGACAGCGTCTGCCGGACACGGTTCCGAAGAAGGCAGCGGTTTGAATCCGCTCGTTCTGGTCGGGCTTGGCATCTTGCTGCTGCTCATCGGGTTTTATGTGCCGGATTCAAAACTGTCGCATTTTACGGTGTTCATGCTGGCGGTATTTGTCGGGTTTCAGGTCGTCTGGAACGTCAAACCCGCTCTGCACACGCCGCTCATGTCCGTCACCAACGCCATCAGCGGAATCATCCTGGTAGGCGGGATGCTCCAGCTTTCAGGAAATCTAAACACAACCACCATCCTCGGCGCCATCGCGGTTTTAATAGCCACCATAAACATTGCCGGCGGATTCCTGGTAACAAACCGAATGCTGGCGATGTTTAGGAAGTGAATTGTTTATGAAAGCTACAGAATTGCAATTAAACAGATTTCTTGCTGAGACAAACACTCAGTTCGTAGTGCCGGTTTATCAACGAAATTATGATTGGAACTTGGCACAATGTAAGCAGCTGTTCGAGGATATCGTTCGTGTTGGTTCAAATGACAAGGAAACTTCACATTTTGTTGGGAGCATCGTTTACATTCATGATGATGTCTATTCTGTTTCGGACATTCGTGAATTATCAATAATTGATGGACAACAACGCCTTACCACAATCACGCTTATTTATGTGGCACTTTTGGCACTTGCAAAGAAGTTGAACGATGAGGGTCTTGTTAACAGAATCCAAGAAACATATTTAATCAATAAGTTTGCTCAACATGAGGAAAAACTCAAGCTCCGTCCAACCGAACAAAATGACAGGGCTTTGAAATTTTTACTTAATGGCGCAGAAGGTAACTTTGATGCTTACTCGAAACTCATTGATAATTTTAACTACTTCAAAGGACAAATAACAGAAGACAATAAAGACATTGTTTTGAAAGGACTGAACAAGTTGATATTCGTTCAGATTTCATTGGAAAGAGGTAAGGATGATCCTCAAAAGATTTTCGAAAGCCTGAATTCTACAGGACTTGAACTAAGTCAATCCGATTTGATACGAAACTATATTTTGATGGATCTGAAGCCGAAAGAGCAGGCCAGAATGTATGAAAATTATTGGAGTCAGATTGAAATAAATGCTCAACACGAAGAAACAAAGAAAAATCGTGTTTCAGATTTTATCCGTGATTTTTTGACATTGAAAAACAGAACTATACCTAATAAAGACAAGGTGTATGGTGAGTTTAAGCAAAAATATAACAGTCAATCTGTTGAAGAACTCGAAAATCTTCTTTCTGATCTCAAAAAGTATTCTGTTCTATATAGCAAGTTCATTAACCCCCATAAAGAACCTGACAAAGAAATTCGCCGACAATTACAATATATCAGCCGACTTGAAATCACAGTTGTTTTCCCCTTCCTGCTTGAAGTATTAAATGACTATGAATCTAACATCATTGACAAGACCGGACTGATTGAAATTTTGGAAGTTGTTCAATCTTTTGCATGGCGTCGATTCATTCTTAGTTTACCCACACACGGTTTAAATAAGCTTTTTATGCGTCTTTATGATGATATTGATCATAAAGATTATGCTCCATCATTGCACCGCTCACTTTTAAGAAAAACATCAACACAACGATTTCCTCGGGACAAAGAAGTTATTGAGGCATTAAGGAGTAAAGATGTTTACAGTATCCAGTCGCGAAATAAAACATATTTCCTTGACCGGCTGGAGAACTTTGAAAATAATGAACCTGTCCAAATCGACAATCCTGATATCACCATAGAACATATTTTTCCGCAGAACCCTGAGCCTAAATGGAAAGCTGTATTGGGAGAAGACGAATATTCATTGATTCGCGAAAAGTATGTAAATACAATAGCGAATCTCACTCTTTCGGGTAACAATGGAAAACTCGGTAATAAGTATTTCATTGATAAGCGTGACATGAATGACGAGGGCAGAGAGCAAGGATACAAATTTAGTCGGCTTTGGCTGAACAAACACCTTTCGTCGTTGGAAAAATGGGATATTGAAGAAATTGAAAAGAGATTTGACCTCATAGCGGAGCGATTCCTAAAAATCTGGAAACTTCCTGAGGTTGAGATCGAGAATGAGGTGGTTGAGTACGAAGAAACAAACATTTTTGATGCTGAAGAGCCTACGTTTAAGAAGTTAGATTATGCAGTCTTCTTTGACCAAAGACTGGAAGTAACAAATGTCACAGAACTTTTCCGGCAGGTTCTACAATCTTTGTTTGAATTGAATCCGGAAGCATTTTTCTCTAAAGATATTTCAATAAGACTGGGATTAACGAAGAATCCAGATGATTGTAGTAGCGCATTTCCGTTAAATGACACATATTTTGCAGAGATACAGCTAGACTCTAAATCTAAGTTCGAACGACTCCGATATGTGCTTACCGCTTTGGGTTTAACTGATGAGCTATTTATAAAGTATGCTGATGAGAGCCAGATCGTATGATCTAAATTGCTTTTTATGAACTACAAAAATTACATAACTATCGAACCGAACAAGCGCGGAGGCAAGCCCTGCATTCGCGGGCTGCGTATAACCGTTTACGAGGTCCTGGAGTATCTCGCTTCGGGAATGACGGAAGAGGAAATTCTGTCTGATTTTCCCGATCTGACAAAGGACGATCTTCGCGCGGCTATTTTGTTTGCTGCGGATCGTGAACGCCGTCTGATGGAAGTTCCGATTGCCGCATGAAATTGCTTTTTGACGAAAACCTTTCGCACAAGTTGGCTGAACGATTGGCCGATCTGTTTCCAGATTCCACGCATGTCCGTAATGTGGGGTTGAAGGCATCTGATGATCCGGATGTGTGGAAATTTGCCGTAGAAAATGATTTTGTCATCGTTTCCAAAGACGCCGATATGCATGATCGCAGTCTTGTCTTTGGGTTCCCGCCAAAAGTGATTTGGGTGCGGCTCGGGAACTGCTCAACCGATGACGTGGAACGATTGATCCGACGCGAAACCGACATTATTAAAAACTTTATTGAGGATGATTTTGCTTCTTTTCTTGCACTTTCCTGACGCTGAATGAAAACCGGACTTATTACAATTGCATACATCGCCGCGAGTGCGTTGTTTATTTTGAGTCTTGGCGGGCTGTCCAGGCAGGAGACGGCGCGTCGCGGGAACTGGTACGGGATCATCGGCATGCTGATCGCTTTGGCGGCGACGGCAGCGGCGATGAACCCGAGCGGATGGCCGATACTTGGCGGCGTGCTGATCGTGGGAGCATTGATCGGTGCGACGCTGGCGGCGCGCGTCCAGATGACATCCATGCCGGAGCTTGTGGCGATACTGCACAGTTTTGTCGGGCTGGCGGCGGTGCTGGTCGGTTTTGGCACGTATCTGGGCGAAGCCGCGATACCGCAGGAAGAACTGCTGGTTCATCATATCGAGATATTTATCGGCGTGTGCATCGGGTCGATCACATTTACAGGCTCGGTCATCGCCTTTCTAAAACTGCGCGGCAGCATAGGCGGCAAGCCTTTTATGCTGCCGGGCCGACATCTCATCAACCTGCTGATGCTGGCCGTGACGATAGTGCTTGGCGTGCTGTATGTGATGGCACCGGGCGTCACGGGCAATCCGTATCTGATAGCGGCGGCGGTCGTAACGGGTATTCTCGGCATTCATTTCATAATGGCTATCGGCGGCGCGGATATGCCGGTCGTGGTTTCGATGCTCAACAGCTATTCGGGCTGGGCGGCATCGGCGGCGGGCTTTATGCTGTCAAACGATCTGCTCATCATCACCGGCGCTCTGGTCGGCTCGTCGGGAGCTATCCTCAGCTACATAATGTGTAAGGGCATGAACCGCTCGTTCGTCAGCGTGATGCTCGGCGGTTTTGGAACCGAAGGAGGCACGCCCGCAACTGCTTCAGGTTCGGCACCGGCGGGCGAGGTCAGGTCAGTTGACGCCGAACACACCGCCGAGATGCTCAAACAGGCGAAAAAGGTCATCATCGTGCCGGGTTATGGCCTTGCGGTAGCTCAGGCGCAGCATTCGCTCGCCGAAGTCGTGAAGATATTGAAAGCGGGCGGAACTGAGGTGAAATTTGCCATTCACCCCGTCGCCGGACGCTTGCCCGGCCACATGAACGTCCTCCTCGCCGAGGCGAACATTCCTTATGACATCGTTTTTGAAATGGAAGAGATCAATGACGAATTTTCCGGCACTGACGTTTCGTGGGTCATCGGGGCGAACGACATCGTCAACCCGTCGGCCCTGGACGATCCGACTTCGCCCATCGCCGGAATGCCAGTGCTGCATGTTTGGGAAGCCCGCGACACCGTCGTTATGAAACGCGGCATGGCGTCGGGCTACGCCGGCGTCGATAACCCTCTCTTCTATATGGACAACACCCTGATGCTCTTCGGCGATGCGAAAAAGGTTGTGGATGAGATACTGACGGCGATGCGGGGATAGAAAGGACATAAGGGACATAAGAGACTTAAGCGACAATAGAGAGATCTTGCAGCCTTTTGTTGTTTCAGTCCCTTTAGTCCCTTGACCTATCTCCCACACCTTTCAGCTCGATCAGGGCGAGGCGTTCGACGGGTTTGTCGTTTTCGAGGTGCGATTCTATTATTTCCGGGACGTCTTCGGGCATGACCTGGCCGTACATTGTGCCGTCGGGATAGACCATGACGGCGGTGCCGATGGAGCAAAAGCCGATCGAGCCGCATTCGGTCAGGACGCATTCGCCCATCGGGTTGCGGCCTTTTGCTTCCTTGCCCTGGCGAATGCCCTTTTCTTCGAGGATGCGGGCAAATTCTGCCATTACCTCTTTTCCGCCGACGGCGGCGCATGATTTGCCTGTACAGACAAAAACCTGCCGTTTTATCGGCGCCTTGAGCATTGGGGCCAGTTTTTCAAGCTGTTCGCGGTCGGTAATGAATTTCTTTTCGGCCATAACGATATTTTGCCACGAAATGCCCTTTCACTGCATCAAAAGAACTTATGTTTGTGATAAAATCGGACAAGTAAACCGTTGGTTTACCGTAAAATGGCAATAGGCATTATCATTCATATCTCGGTCGGTGCTGAAAAGCGTACCGAATTCTTTTCAGAAGAACGGCTGAGCATCGGGAACGATGAAACCTGCGACCTTCAAATACTCACAAAACAGCTTGATGCTCAAAGCGTATGGCTGCGGCTGGAGGACAGCGAAGGCGTTTACCGGATCGTTGATTTCGACCCGACGGTCGATCTGCGTGTAAATGACAAACCGGTCCGCCGTTTCATAGCCATTTCCGACGGCGATGTCGTCACGGTCGGCGAAACCAGCATTTCACTCGGCTTTTTCGCACTTGCCGAAAAACCGTCGCTCATCACCACAAAACGGAACGACACCTACGTTGCGCCGTTCATATCAGAGGCCGCGCTTGACGCCGCCGCGTCGCCCGAACGCGATGACGCAAAGGCGTTCCTGCGCGAATTTGTCCGCGAGCTTTCGCGTGAGATAAGCTGGACGACCAAGGCGATCATACTGGTGCTGGCGATAGGTTTTTTGTCAGGTGTGCTATATCTGGGTTACGCATTGAATTCCGAGCTTAGAACGTCGCGTGACCTGACAAAAAAACAGCAGGACACCATCGAGCGTCTCGAACAGGAATTAGGTAAGACCTCAACCGAGATCAGCGAACTCAGCAAGACCAATCAGCGGATAATCGAAACCGTCTCGCTTGCCCCGACGCTGCGTGTCGAATACGGTAACGCCATCGGCCTGATCGTCGGCGTTTACGAACTGGTTGACCGCAGAACAGGCAAAACGCTGCGGTATCCCGATCCGCAGGCTTACGACACGCTGCCCTACGTGCCGCCCGCCGAAGGCGATGTGCCAATGGGCGAAAGCTCTACAATGCTGACGACCGAAGGGAACGGCAGCCCCGTAATGTACGATTTTATCGGCACGGGCTTTCACGTCGGCGACGGCTATATCGTGACCAATCGTCATGTGCTGCAGCCGTGGACCGAAGATGATCTGGTCAAATCGATGATGAAAAGCTCGAACGGACGGGCAAGGATCACGCGGCTTGAGATCTATTTTCCTCATATCACAACACCGTTCCCGCTCAAGATAAGAAAAACAGACGGACGCGAAGATGTTGCGGTCGCCTCTGTTGACATCCTGGGTGCTGCGTCGCCTATTCCGATCATACCGCTTGAGGGCGATACGGAATCTGTCACCGTCGGCAAAACGGTTGTGACGATGGGCTATCCGAACGGCCCTGACAGGCTTCTGGCAATGGTCGATGACAACGAGGCAAAATCTCTTAACAGGCGTTTCGGCAATTCGCGGCATGGCCTGATCAGCTATCTGTCGCAGATGAACAAGATACAGCCGCTGACAACGAAGGGAGCGATAACCGACCTCGACGCCCGCCGCATCGTTCATGACGCGAGGACGGCAGAGGGCGGTTCGGGCGCGCCGTTGTTCGGGCAGACCGGAAAAGTGATAGGCGTCAATTTTGGAGTGTTCACCGAAAATACGGCAGTGAATATGGCGGTTCCGGTGCGTTTCGCCGTTGACCTGCTTCGTCAGGCAGGATGGATGACAGTTGAGGAAAAACAGGCCCAGGGCGATCAGAACGCTCAGGTCGCCGCGGCTAATTCTAACTCCGCACCGCCGAACACGCCGTAAGTTTTTAGATGGAAAACCTTGTATTTTCAAACATGATGCACCGCCCGGCGCGGACAGTTGTCAGCGTTCTGGGCATTGCGGTCGGCGTTCTGCTGATAGTTTTTACGGTCGGCCTTGCAAACGGTTCTATCCGCGAACAGGCACGGCGTGACGCCAATGTCGGTGCGGAACTAAGAGTGAGCGCTTCGGGTTCTATCGGCATCGGCGGGCCTGATGCTTTCAGGCTGCTTGATTCCCTGCCTGCCGAAATAGCAAAGGTCGAAGGTGTCCGGTCGGCGGTCGGCATCGGGCAAAACTCGGTCGATGCTCCTGACAACAATACCGGGAAGCGCACCGTTGACGGCATAAATTTTGATGAATACACCGCCATTTCCGGCCTGCGTGTCGTTGACGGGCGTGCATTTACGCCGGGAACCGACGAGGTGATAATCGATTCGGCATGGCAGCGGCAAAAAGGTTATAAGGTCGGCGATACCACGCCGATATATGAAAGGCCGTTCACCATAGTCGGCATTTATGAACCGGCAGGCGGCCCGCGTATAAAGATGTCGCTGGATTCGATGCAGCGGCAGCTTGGCAGCGAAAACAAGATATCATCCGTGCTGATCGCCATAGAACCGAACACGACGGTCGAAGAAGCAGGACGCAGATTGCAGGAGGCATTTCCCGATCTTCAAGTCGTTCGGCTTTCTGATCTGGAAGAGCTGTATATGTCCGGTATGCCCGCGATGAACATCTTTCTGAATGTCTTTATCGGCATTGCGGCAGCGATAAGCGCTCTGGTAATTTTGCTGACAATGTACACGACCGTCACCGAACGCACGCGGCAGATCGGCATTTTGAAATCGCTCGGGATGAGCAACGGAAAGATCGCCTGGACGATAACGCAGGAAGCACTTGTCATCAGCATGGCAGGCATCATTGTGGGGCTGATACTGACCGTCGTGATGCGTTTCGGGTTGAACCTGATAACGACGCTGGAAGTTGAAATAAGTCCGGTGGTGGTCGCAACCGTGATAGTCGTCGGATTGATCGGCGGCGCTCTCGGCGCGTTCTATCCCGCAATGCGTGCGGCAAAACTGGACGCCGTCGAAGCCCTGAGCTACGAGTAGGAACAAAGGAACAAAGTGGGAAACACGGCAGTTAAATATTCGTTTATCGGCTGCGGCGTAATGGCCGAGGCAATGATCGCAGGAATGTTGCGGCAAGGCATCGTCACGCCTGAACAGGTCACGGCAAGCCATCCGAGGGACGAAAGGATAGACGACCTGAGCGGACGATTGGGCATAAATGTTTTCAGGAATAATCACGAAGCGGCAGCAAGTTTAGGCGAGAACGGCACACTTGTGCTTTGCGTCAAACCACAGCGTTTGAGCCGCGTAATGAAGGAACTGAGCGATTCGGTCACGGAAGATCGAATGACGGTTTCAATAGTTGCCGGTGCGAGAATAGACACGATCTCTGATGCCTTGAGAACAGATCGTGTCGTTCGCGTAATGCCCAACACGCCTTCGCAGATAGGCGCCGGAATGAGCGTTTGGACGTGTTCGCCGGCGGTTGGCGACGAACGCCGCGTTGAGGTCAGAAACATTTTGTCCGCTCTCGGTAAGGAACTCTTTGTCGAAACCGAGAACATGATCGACATGGCGACCAGCCTGAGCGCGACCGGCCCGACGTTCACCTTTATGGTGATGGAAGCCCTGACCGATGCGGGTGTGCATCTCGGGTTTTCGCGCGATGTTGCAAAGGAATTGGTGCAGGAAACGATGCTCGGTTCGGTAAAATTCGCGATGGAATCGCACAAGCATCCGGCGGAACTTCACAACATGGTCACGTCGCCCGGCGGCACCTCGGCAGAAGCGATCTATCAGATGGAAAAAGGCGGTTTGAGAACCGTGCTTTCAAAGGCCGTTCACGCGGCATATAAACGCGCGGTTGATCTGGGCAAACGTTAGGTTCTGTTGATTCAGGATTTTATAAATTACCACTGGCTTCAGCCCTTTTTGAGCTAAAGCTCAAGGAAATTATCTATCAGAAATGCGGCTAAAGCCTGTGTTTCTCTCATTTCCAAGAGGCTATCTGCAAAGTTGGATCATATCTGTGTGTTTCGGTTTTATGTCTGTGTGTTCTGTGGTATTTCCTTATTTTGCAGGATATAAACCACAGAATTCACAGAATAAAGACACAGAAAATGACTTTTCAGACATCCTCCAATTTATAAAGCGGACACAAAATAATAACAGAACCTAATTTTTCAATTTCTTGACAAGCTCTCTGTCCTTTTCGCCGAGTTCGGCAACGTGTTCCATCAGCGTATCGGCGATCTCTTTGTGGGTGCGAAGACGGTCGCTTTTTTCATAAAACTCGCTCAGATCGACAGGCTCGCCGAACCAGATGCGGACCTTTTCGCCGCCGTTCCAGTTGCCCAAAATTTGCTTTGGCAGATCGTTGCCGAGTCCGGCAATGAATACCGGAATGACCTGCGGACGCGCGGTGTAAATGACCTTGCCGATGCCGGGCTGTGCCGGGAGCTGATCGTAAGGATCGTCGGAAAGATTTCGCTTGCCTTCGGGGTGAAAGCCGATGACGTGGGCGTGGCCTTCGGAGCAGACACGGGTCAGTTCGCGGAGAGAGAATTTATCAAATTCCCTTTTAACGGCTTCTTTTTCCTCGCGAAAGAACGGCGGATACATCGACCACCAGCCCATCACCAAATTGACGAACCAGCCGACAGGACTTGTGTAAAAGAACTTTGCCCGAACAGGAAAATACAGCTCGACCGGCCGCTTTGTGCGGCGAAAGATAACGCTTGAGACCGTGTACATGTCAAAGAACGAGCGGTGATTGGCAACCAGCAGCAGCGGCCGCGAAACCTCAGATCGTTCCACGTTCTCGATGCCAAAAACGTTCATCAGATTGTATGTGGCGAGATATATCCAAAGCGAACCGATGTGACGCTGGCAGAACGTCCAAAACCGCTTCCATCGGCCGCTGTTCATACGCCTGGTTAAGGAAAAGCCCGCTCGTTCCGTAGCATTGAGTACAGCTATCTCCTGCGTTTCGGGATAGAGCGGTTCCGAACGCATTTTTATGGCTTTATCGCCTGTTTTTTCCAGCGAGGTCTCCGGCATAAACAAAAGTGCAGTTTAGCATTTAATGAACGGTTGGTGGAAAAGCAGAGGCGGCGGTCATATATCAAAAATGAACGGCGGCTGGGTCGGGTTGTACGCCTCATCGCAGATAGAAGCATTGATAAACGTCACGCTGTTATGTTCATAGCGGCCATGGCCGCAGTGAATATGGCCGAAAACATGGAGCTTTAGTTTGCCGTTTGCGGAAATGTCGTCAACGCGTTTTCTCAATTCCTCACAGCCCGTGTTCTCGATTCCCCATTGACGCGGAACCTCATCAAGAATGCCGTTCGGCGGGCCGTGTGTGATGAGAATATCGACATCTTCCGGTATCAGCCGCCATTTTTCGGCAAGCTCAGGCCCGCGCATCAGATTGAACGCCCAATCGAAAAAACGCGGCTGCCACGGCGAGCCGTATATTTTCAGGCCTTCGATCTCGGTAGAAGAATCTTGAAGATAAATTATTCCCGAATCGGCCAGCAATAATCGAGCAAAACGGTTATTCAGTTCAAACAACCAATCGTGATTACCTGCGACAAAAATCTTGTATTTATGCGGCAGATTAGAAAACCAGTGGATGAAGTCAATGATCTCCTGATCTGTTCCTTTTATGGTCGCATCGCCGGAATGAATAAGCAGGTCACCGTCAGGGACAGTGACCTGCTCATTGCAGTTATGCGTGTCAGAAATGCAAACGATCCTCATTGCTTGTTCTCATAAACGCGAGAGACAAAATTACCGCCAAGAAATTCCTGCGGTTCAAGCTGGCTTTGCAAAACAACGCCCTTATATTTGCCGCTCAGCAGCATCATCGCCGATTGGCAGAGCGGCGCGGCGGTGGTCGTCTGTATCGCACGCAGGCTCTTGCCGTTTATCTCCAGCGGTTCGACGTAATATGCCTTTTCGATCATTCTGCGTCGGCCGCGATGATCGAACCCATCGACCGAAGCGTGAACCAGCACAAGGTCGTCCTCGACCGAAGGTATCTGCTCAAGCATCACTTTTTCCAGGTTTGCAGGCAGATCCTCATCCTTGGGCAGCTTCTTTTCGACCGATTCGACCCATTCGTAATGGCCCGGATAGCGAAGCGTTTTGTAATCAAGCTCGCGTGCCTTGCCTTCAAAAAAATCCGGCAGATCGGCGGCCCCGCCTGATGTCAGGTCGGCCTCATATGTCCTTGCTCCGATGATGATCGTCTCGCGTGCCGACAGCGCCGGACGTTCCGTGATCTTATGGCTGCGAATGACACGCGAATTTTTTACGTATTCGGTCGCAACGCCGATGGGCGACCACGTAAATCCGTAAAAATGCGGCGCGTGAGCATGTGCCGTCAGGGCGCCGACCTTCATTGCGATACGCTCGACATTTTCGTTCCGGTATTTTTCGACGAACTCGCCGTAAAGCTGCATCGCCAGTACATTGATGAAGCCCGGAGCAAGGCCTGTCTGAAGAATAAAACCCGTTTCGGCATCCTTGGCAAGTTCGATGATGGCATCGGTTTCGGCAACGTATTCGGTCAGGTTTGCATAGTGCATTCCAAATTCGACCGCAAAACGAGCCATTCGCGGAGCCTGGCCGCCCGGCGAACAATCAAGCAGAACATCAGAACGCTCAAACGCCGCTTTCAGATCGTCGCTTGTGCCCTCTCGCGGCATCAGAACCGTCTCGACCGGTGTCGTTTTCGACGAGCCTTCGGTAACAAACGCCTTCGCCTTTGCCAAATTGTCTTCGCTTATATCACCAAGAATAATAGCTGTTTCAAACTCGCACCATTCACGCAGCAATAGCGCCGCCGCCTCGCCGATCCCGCCAGAACCGGCAATAAATATCGTCTTTGTCATAAAATAATGTAATGAATTCCGTGAAAGATATCAGGACTATTTTACAACACAAGACTGCGTTGGAGGAAACGTATTGAGTTTTTTTGATCCCCAAGATCCACACGGAACACTAATTCTGAGCAAACCTGCTTTCTGTACGGGCGGGATCGCGACGAGTATCGATAACGGCGTGAACGCGAATTGCATCACCGTCAATAGTATAATAAATGGCATACGGGAAATGCTTGGTGATCTTTCTGTAATATATCCCGAAATGCACTTCGTGAACGCCGGAATAGATCACGAGAGAACGTATATCGGTGAAAATAGACGATTCAAAATAATCACCGAGGCCGCGCGATTGTTTTTCGTAAAATAAATAACCTTCGGCGATGTCATCAGCGGCCGATTCGGTGATAATGATCTTCATTAGCGGCCTGTTTTTTCGCGGATTCTCTTTTCGGCATCTTCGAGGCTGATAAATCGGTCGGTGCCGTTTTTGAGGTTCTCAGCTCGTTGTTTCAGGATCTCGCCATGCCATTCTATCACCGGAATCGACGAGGCATTGCGCGAAAGATCGTCCATGATGCGGTCAACGACATCCATCTTTTCGGCCACGGTCATCTTTTCCAGAGGCAATACCAATTCCGTATTCATAGTCGTAATTATAGCATGAACTTTCGGTCGTTTTTGCTTTGCGATGATCTATTCAATATTAAAATACTTCGCCTCGGGGTGATGGACGATTATCGCGGAGGTCGATTGTTCGGGGTCGAGCATGAATTCGTCCGTTAATTCAACGCCGATGCGTTCCGGCTGCAGAAGCTCGAAAAGCTTTGTCTGATCGGTGATGTTCGGACATGCGGGATAGCCAAAGCTGTATCGCGAGCCTTGATAGCCCTGATGGAAAAGCTTTGCAAGCAGCGGCGCGTCATTGTCCGCAATGCCGAGTTCTTCGCGGATGCGTTTGTGCCACATTTCGGCGAGAGCTTCGGCGGATTCGACCGAAAGGCCGTGGAACAAAAGGTAATCGGTGTAGTTGTCCGCCTTGAAAAGCTTTGCGGAATGTTCGCTTGCCTTGCGGCCCATCGTGACCAGGTCAAAAGCAACGACATCCACTTTGTTATTTGTCCTTTGTCCTTTGTCCTTTGGTCTAAAATAGTCCGCCAGACACAGACTCTTTCCGCCGCGCTGTTCCAAAGGCTGACGCGGGAATGTGAACCGCAGCCGTTCGGTCTTTTCGTCGTCCTCGTAAATGATCAGATCGTTGCCGTCAGAATTGCACGGGAAATATCCGTAAACCAGCTTTGCCTCAAGCAGTTTTTCGCGTATCGCCTGTGCCTTGACCTCGGCAAATTTCGGATAGACCGTTTCTTCTAATATCTTCTGATATTCTTCGGGTGTTTTTCTGCCCTGCTTGTATTGCCACTGGCCCTTGAATAGAGCCGTCTCGTTTATAAAATCAAAGACTTTCGTCAGGTCGGTTATTTCGACGACCTTTGAACCGTAGAACGGCGCTTTTGGAATTTCCACATCGGCTGCAACTTCCGAGCGCGTCGTATGCGTCGTGTCGCCGCTCGAACGCGACGACACACGGGCCGCTTCCTGTCCGAGTTTGGCGTCTTCGCCGACAAGATCCTCGGACTGGATCGCAGGCATCCTGTCTGCATCTTCGTCGTCTTCGCTCTCTGAAAGCACACTCCCTAACGGTCGTGTTTCCGCCTCTGTAACGCCAGTACCGGCTGATGCCTGTTTTGCCTTTACTGATGTATGGGCTTTCGTGTCCGATTCCGCATTCCCCGTTCCGCGTTCCGCATTTGTGAGTTCGTCCATCGCGTGCAGGCCGTCAAAGGCGTCGCGGGCGTAGAAAAGCTGGCCGTTGTAAAGCGGTATCAGGTCGTTATCGACATAGCGGCGGTTGAGCGCCGCTCCGCCCAAAATGACAGGAACGTTTATGCCGCGTTCGTTCATTTCCAGCAGGTTGTCGCGCATTATCAGGGTCGATTTAACCAGCAATCCGCTCATGCCGATGGCGTCGCATTTCGTTTCTTCCCATGCGCGGAGAATGTCGTCTATCGGCTGTTTGATGCCAAGATTTACGACGCGATAGCCGTTATTCGTCAGGATAATATCGACCAGATTTTTGCCTATGTCGTGAACGTCGCCCTTTACGGTCGCCAAAACCATCGTGCCTTTGTTCGTCGAATCGGCCTTTTCCATAAACGGTTCGAGAAACTTTACCGCCGCCTTCATCGCCTCGGCTGATTGCAGCACAAAAGGAAGCTGCATCTGCCCGCTGCCGAACAGGTCGCCGACGACCTTCATCCCGTCGAGCAAAATGTTGTTGATGATGTCCAGCGGCGGATAGTCGTTGAGAGCTTCTTTCAATGAATCTTCAAGCCCGATCTTTTCGCCGTCGATTATGTGCTGCTTCAGCCGCTCCTCGACCGGCAGATTTGAGATGTCCGGTTTGATGGACTGCGCCGTTTTGCCTTCAAAGAGCGTTGTAAATTCGGTCAGCGGATCATAGGTGCAGACATCGCCCGGAACGCCTGCATCCGTGACGGCGTCGTCACTTGCAGCAAATTTTCTGCGATCATAAATAAGATCTCTCGCCGTTTCTATCTCGTGCTCGTTAAAGCGGATAAGCGGCAGTATCTTTGACGCATTGACGATGGCGGAATTCATTCCGGCCTCGACACATTCGTGCAGAAAAATTGAATTGAGAACGACGCGGGCCGCCGGGCTTAGGCCGAACGAGATATTCGAAACGCCGAGGATGATATTTGCATCGGGCATCTCTTCTTTTATCTGGCGTATGGCCCGTATGGTGGCGTCCGCATTCTTGCGGTCTTCCTCGATGCCGGTCGAGATCGGCAATGCCAGCGGATCGAAGAAAATGTCGTGAGCTTCAATCCCGTATTCGACCGCCTGTTTATAAGCACGCCGGGCTATCCTGATCTTGTCCTCGGCGGTGCGAGCCATTCCGTCCTCGTCGATCAGGCCGATGACGACCGCCGCTCCGTATTCTTTTGCAAGGTCAAGGACCTTCAAAAATCGCGGTTCACCGTCCTCGTAGTTGGTGGAATTGAGGATGCATTTGCCGCCGGCATGTTCCAGGCCCGCTTCCATCTTTTCCCACTCGGTCGAATCGAGCATTATCGGGATCTTTACGTTCGTGACCAGCCGCGCAACAAGTTCGTGCATATCGGCAACGCCGTCACGCCCGACAAAATCGACGTTGACGTCAAGGATGTGCGCTCCTTCCTTTTCCTGAGATTTGGCAAGATTTACAAGGCCGTCCCAGTCTTCGGCGTCGAGCAGATCGCGCATCTTTTTCGACCCCGAAGCGTTCACGCGTTCGCCGACGATAAGGAAAGATGCGTCCTGTGTATATGGCTGCTGAAAATAGATCGACGAAGCCGACGGTATCAGCTTTGCGTCGCGCTGTTTTGGCGAAATGCTACCGACGCGGTCGATGACCTGTTTCAAATGTTCGGGCGATGTTCCGCAACAGCCGCCGACGATATTGGCGCCAAAATCGCGGGCAAAATGCTCGACCTGATCGGCGAAGCTTTCCGGCGTTTCGTCGTAATGCTGTTTACCGTCCTTGACCTCGGGTAAACCGGCATTCGGCAGCACCGAAACAGGCATCGGAGCATTTTCGCATAGATATTTGAGCGATTCTGCCATCTGCTTTGGCCCGGTTCCGCAGTTCATTCCGATAATGTCTATCGGGAACGGTTCGAGCGCCGTCAGGGCAGCAGCGATCTCGGTGCCGTTGAGCATTGTGCCAAAGGTCTCTATCGTGACCTGTGTGATAACGGGAATGCGTGTCTTTTTTTCGGCAAAAAGATCGAAGATGGCAGCGAGGGCCGCTTTTGTCTGCAGCAGGTCCTGACAGGTTTCAACAATGAACATATCGCTGCCGCCGTCAAAAAGGCCGCGAACCTGCTCGACATACGCAGCTTTCAGGTCGCGATACGTGATATGCCCAAGCGTCGGCAGTTTTGTTCCCGGCCCGATGGAACCGGCAACGAAACGCGGTTTGTCCGGCGTTGAATAATCATTGGCAAGGCGTTTCGCCAGTTCCGCGGCTTTTTTATTGACATCATAGGTCTTTTCGGCTATGCCGAATTCCGCCAGAACGACCTCGCTGCCGCCAAAGCTGTTCGTTTCGATAACGTCACAGCCGACCTCGAGAAAATCAGTGTGAACCTTCTCAATGGCGTCAGGCCGCGTGTAGAGCAGATTCTCAGAACAGTTCTCAAACGCCGGGCCGCCCCAATCATCTATCGTCAGATCAAGCGACTGCAAATTACTGCCCATCGCACCGTCGAAAATGACGATCCGCTCTTTTAGTATGTCTAAAAAATTACTCATTGATCATTTTTTGACTGGAGCGCAAGCATCCTGCTTGCCATGAGCACAAAGTGCGAACCCTCCCAATATCACATTGCTTCGCAATGTATGCAGGCAAGGATGCCTGCGTTCCAGTCATAAAAAACTCCGCACTTTTCAGCACGGAGTTTTCTTTGAAAAATTGAACTCAATGCTGTTTAGCCGATTGTTTTACGTGGCCGCAAGTCGCAATAACTCACCACGTCCTAAGTTACTTAGTTTAGGGGGCTAACAGCCGGTAGTCAACCTCACCATATCTCCCTGACATTCATCTCAAAGCCCGGCAATACGTCCTCACCGTAAACCGTTTCCGGATCATCCAAAACCACGACCTCGCCGTTCGCCCGATATACAGTGACCTGCTTATTTTCGGGGTCGATGAGCCAGCCGAGCCGGACGCCGTTTGAGATGTATTCCGACATTTTCGCCTGCAATGTGCTGAGCGAATCCGATGCTGACCTTAGCTCGATAACAAAATCCGGCACCAGTCGTGAGAATTTCTTTTTTTCCTTTTCAGACAAGGCATCCCATTTCTCACGCCTTACCCACGCGGCGTCAGGCGAACGCTTTGCCCCGTTTGGGAATGTGAAAAGCGAGGATGAATCGAAAACAATACCTTTCTTGTTTTTTCGTGCCCAACTAGACAGGTAAAAGTTAATGTCGGCATTTTGTTGTCCGGTATAAGGCAGTGTCGGGGCCACTATTATCAATTCTCCTTCGGCAGAAAGCTCAAGGTTGAGGTCGGGGTGATTTCGGCAGAGGCTCTCGAACTGCTCATCGGTCAGCCGCATCGGGCTGAAATCGAAAACAGTCGGGACATAGTCCATCGGTTCAATTGTTGTCTGCATTGCCATAGTCCGTCCGCACGCTTATTTTATCATATGCCTGTCCGTCGTTTCAGGACATTTGCCGTATTTCCCGACCTCATTTACACCTTGTGATCCAGCTCTAAACAGAATCAAAACGGCCACATTTCCTATTTCCTGGTAAAGTAACCGAACGCCATTGAGGCGATGTCGTCCATGACGCTGCCGTCGCCGTCGCTGTCGAGCATGCTTGATGCCATATCGAGCATCGGGTTTCCGGTCGATGCTGCCTGCTGCTGGCCGCCGCCGAGCAATCCGCCAAGAAGCCCGCCGAGGCCGTCGGCTCCGACGTTCTGCTGACGTTTTTGCTGTCCCAGATAGCCCATTACGATAGGCGCAAGCATCATCAGTATCTGTGCGACCTGTCCCATGTTCAGGCCGGTGTTGTTGCTGACCTGCTGAACGACCTGGCCCTGATTTCCGCCGAGAATGTGTCCCAAAATGCCGCCCGCGTTAAGCTGAGGCGGAGGGGCAGCCTGTTGCTGCTGCTGGCCGAAGATCAGCCCGCCAAGCCCGCCGAGATTGCCCAAAATGCTGCCGTCGTGGTCGTTTGAAAGAGCGCTGTCCAGGCTCTGCGCTCCCTGCGGAGTGGCGGCGTTGTTGGCAAGCCCGCTGAGTATTGCGGGCAGGGCCATCTGGATGGCGGAATTTACCAAAGACGAATTCGCACCGACCGTGCTGCTGATCTCGTTCACGGCGGTGTCGCCCTGCTGCTGGCCCAATAGGTCTTGTAGTGAAAACATAATTCAATATCTCCTGTTTGAAAGTTTTATATCTGAATAAGAATATATTAACAGACCATTTATCCTGCACAAACAAATAATGCGATCAGTTACCGATCTGCCCAACACAGCTAAATACGCCAAAGCGATATTTTTTGTCGTGATCGCCCTGATCGCCGCCTGGCTCTCGGCGTGTTCCTCGGCAGGCGACACCGGCCCGCTCTACACGAACGCATCGACCGTCGCAGGCATTTCGCGTGAATTTGGCGAGCCTTTCGGCATTGCCGTAAAGGGCGATGAGATATTCGTTTCGGACGGCGAAAAGAATGTCATTTACAGAATATTGCCGGACGGCTCACACAGTGTTTTTGCGACGGGCTTTGATACGCCGTCGGCAATTGCTTTTGACAAGGACGGGCTGCTGATCGTGGCGGACACAGGCTCGCACACGATAAAAGCCGTGAACGATAAAGGCGAAGTCAGCGTCGTCGCAGGCAGCGACGGAATTGCCGGTTTCAGGGACGGAGCCGCAAGCGAAGCACTTTTCAGCGGGCCGATAGGCGTTGCCGTCGGCGATAACGGCGCGATATACGTTGCCGACACATACAATGACCGCATTCGCGTTATTGAGAATGGCTCTGTGCGAACGCTTGCCGGAAGTTCAAGAGGATTTGCCGACGGCCAGGCGGCGATGTTCGACACGCCCCTCGGTATCGCAACGTGGGCGGAAGGGCGCCTTCTGGTCGCTGATTCGGGCAATCGCCGCATCCGCGTCATCGAATCGGACGGCAGCGTTTGGACATTGGCAGGAAACGGCAGCGGATATTTGAAGGATGAAGTTCCGGCCCTTGCCCAATTTGTTTCGCCGACGGCGGTCGCTGTGGATGAGCAGGGCGTTATCGTCGTTGCCGACGGCAATTCGATCCGCTCCATCGGCGGCGGCTTGTTTCCTTTTGTCAGGACGCTTTCCGCCGACCGACGCGGTTTGCGTGACGGCAACGCGGAATTTTCCCGTTTCAACCGACCGTCGGGAATCGCTTTCAGTGCGAACGGCGATCTTTTAATAACCGACAGCGATAACGGTCTTGTCAGGATGCTCACCGCAAGAACAGATGCAAAAGCCATCACCGCAGATGAGATAGCGAAACTGCGTTATTCGGCGGAAGAATTCAGAGCGATGCAGCCGGGCCGTTGGCCTTTTGCCCCTGCTGACCGCCCGCGTGAGATAGCCGGAACGCTGGGCGAGATACGCGGCGAGATCAAGGAAGACGATGCTGAGGCGTGGTTTCACAACGGCCTGGACATCCCTAACGGTTACGGCGAAACGGCGCGATTTGTCCGTGCGGAAAAGGTGCTTGACCCTGACGCGGTGCAAAATTTCGACACGCTTCGCGAACTGATAAGAATGCCGGCCATCGGTTACGTCCACATTCGCATTGGCCGCGATGCTTCGGGGAAAACGTATGACGACAGCAGATTTTTATTCGACACGGCAAACGGCAAACTTTCGGATATTCGCGTTCGCCGCGGCACAAGGTTCGCCGCGGGCGAACCGGTCGGTACGCTGAACGCGATGAACCACGTTCATCTGATAGCCGGAAAACCGGGCGCGGAAATGAATGCTCTCGACGCTCTGATCCTGCCAGGAATTTCGGACTCCATCGCTCCGATCATTGAAAATGTCAGGCTTTTTGACGCGGATCGCGTTGAAATGGAAACAAAGAACGCCGAAGGCCGTATAATTCTTGATAAAAAGGCACGCGTCGTCGCAAAAGCGTATGACCGAAAGGACGGAAACGCCGAACGGCGACGGCTTGCTCCGTACAAACTCGGTTATGCTCTGCTGAAAGACGGCGAAACTGTTGAAAAACCGGAAAGATGGAATATCTCGTTTGAAAAAATGCCGACCGGCCTGGCAGTGCCTTACGTTTACGGCGTGGGCAGCCATTCGGGAGCGACCGGCGAAACGATATTCAATTTCATTGTGACGAACCGCGTTCTGGGCGACGCTTTCTACGAGGAGATGCTCGATCCGGCAACGCTGGAACCGGGCAAATACACGCTCAGGGTTTTCGCAGCCGATTTTTTTGGGAATGTAGGTTTCAGAGACGTTCCAATTGAGGTTAAAAGATGAAGAAAGCAATTATCTGGATAATAATCATCGCGTTCGTTTTGTCAGGGTTGACGGCGGCTGTGTTCTCGCAATCGATGGTCGAAACGCCTTCGATAAGAAAAACGCCGCCGGCGCCTGTCATCACCGATGCCGAGCGTCACGCGGAACTGGCACGACGCCGTGCGGCGGTTGCCGAACGGATGGAGGACAACAGCATCCTTGTTTTGCTGTCAACGACGCCAAAGCTGTATTCAAATTCGGTCAGCTATGTTTATCGACAGGAAAACAACCTTGTCTATCTGACCGGCCTGAAACAGAACAACATCACGTTCGTAATGACCAAGACCGGCGGCGAGGTGAAGGAATTTCTGTTCCTGCCAAAACGCAATCCGGTCAGCGAGGCGTGGGACGGAAAGATGTATTCGACCGAAGAAGCAGCGGCGATCTCGGGCCTGAAAACGATCATTCCATCGTCCGAACGGGCAGCGTTCCTGGCCGCGTTGAAAACCAGGTCGGCATATACCTCGACCGAAGGCAAGGCGAACATCGCGACCGGACTCGCAAATGTCTATCTTCTTCTTCCGAGTTCGCCGCGCGATCAGACCGGCCTGCGCGAATACGGCCCGGAAAATGAACTCAGCAAGGAGCTTTCGGGTTTTAATGTGGAAAATGCCAGGCCGATCTTTGCCGCCCTGCGGCTGGTCAAATCGCCGTATGAGATAAAGATACTTCAGCACTCGGTCGATATAAGCACCGAGGCACATATGCGGGCGATGGCGGCGGCAGGCCGTGCAAAATGGGAATACGAGGTTCAGGCAGAGGTCGAATACACTTTTCGCCGCAGAAACGCGGATTATTGGGGCTATCCGTCGATAGTCGGCTGCGGGCCGAACGCGACGACGCTTCACTATCAGCTTCCGAAAGGCCAGGTCAGGCAAGGCGACCTGCTGCTGATGGACGTCGGCGCCGAATATGAACATTACACCGCCGATATAACCAGAACGTTTCCCGTAAACGGCAAATTCACAAAGGAACAGGCCGAGATATATCAGATCGTTTACGACGCACAGGAAGCGGTCGCAAAAGCCACAAAACCGGGCGTTCGTTTTGCCCTGCTCCAGATGACCGCCAACGAGGTGATAGAGGACGGCCTGCTGAAACTCGGCCTCATCACCAAAAAGGACGGGATGCAGTTTCGCCAGTGGTTCATCCACGGCCTCGGCCATTGGCTCGGGATGAATGTCCACGACGTTGGAGATTACGGCACGCCGCTGGCTCCGGGAATGGTTTTTACCAATGAACCGGGCATTTATATTCGCCCTGACGCCCTGGAATGGCTGCCCGACACACCGGAAAATCGCGAGTTCATCGCCAGGGTAAAACCCGCGTTCGAGAAATACAAGGGCATCGGCGTCCGCATAGAGGACGACCTGCTCGTAACTGCAAACGGCGTTGAATGGATGAGCAAAAACCTGCCGCGTTCGATAGCCGACATCGAGGCATTTATGGCAAAAGGCCCCGGAGAACTGCCGCTGACGGCATCGCTTTTACCATATAAATATTAGGCTTTGCTGATATTTGACTTTAAAACCCTCCAGCTTCCGATTATGGCCGGAATGAAAAAGGCGGCAATTTAAGCCGCCTTGCATAACTCTTTATTGCCCTTAACTACCCGTCTCTTTTCGTATATCTTGAATTCCTCTTTTCTAACCTTGATCAATTTCTTTGCGAGTTCTTCAAACTTTATAGACGCGTCGATCTCTTCTTGGCTTAACTTCTTATCTTCTTCGAGTTTCCTCATATATCCAACCCTTTTATGTCCTGAAGTAAGTCTAGAAATTCCGATGTATCCAGGTAATAATAAGGTATGATAGCTCAGAATATCAACAGAATTGCGAATATTCACCGGCGGCCGGCCTGACGTGATTGACTTCGCTGCCGATAAGGCCGCATAATTGCGCCCCGACAGATGCTTCCTCTTGTAATAGTAAATCCAAAGTCGGCAGCGGGTTCGACGCGTGAAAAATGGTCAGGCGTCGCGGCCGATCTGGGTGCGCATTTCGGGCCGTTCAAAGTGGCGTTCACAAAAGGGCCGGGCGACGGCATTGATCTGGCGAGGCATCACGCAGAAACGGGCGTTCCGTTCATCATCGCCTGCGGCGGCGACGGCACGATAAACGAGGTGGCGAACGGCATATTGCAGGCCGGAACCGACACCGAACTCGGCATTTTTCCTTCGGGGACGGGCGGCGATCTTCGCCGGACGCTCGGTTTGCCGACCGAGCCGAGAGATGTCGCCCGCGCGATAAAAGAAGGCGAAACGCGGCGGGTGGATGTCGGAAAGGTTTCGTTCACCGATCACGAAGGCAACCCGGCGGAGCGATATTTTTTGAACGTGACATCGTTCGGGCTGGCGGCGTCGATAATCGAACGGGTCAAATCGAACAAGGCGATGGATTGGCTTCCGCTGGACACGCTTCGCGGACGGGCAAATTTTGCGCTATCGACGCTTCAGGAGGTCATCGGCATCGGGACGACGCGGGTTCTGGTCAAGATGGATGACGACGAGGAAAGGCCGCTTTCAACCGTTAATTTCAGCATTGCCAACGCCCGTTATTTCGGCGGTGGAATGATGATCGCTCCTGATGCGCGAATTGCAGACGGACTTCTGGACGTGATAAACATCGGCGACATCCGCACGGCAAAGGTCATCCTCAAGGCATACACACTTTACAACGGAACGCACCTCGACCTGCCCGAGGTCAAAAGCCGCCTTGCGAAAAAGGTCTCCGTAAAACCGGCCGAACCGAAAGAGATCGTTCATATAGAGATAGACGGCGAACTCCCCGGCCAACTTCCTGCGGTTTATGAGGTCGTCCCCGCCGCACTGCTCATCCGCGTTCCCCGCAGATAATTTAGCACTGCGGTCGGGTCATACCTGACCGGATAGGTTCACTAAGTAAATCTTGTGGGCTTTGCCCTTTTGCACTGCGGTTTGGCTGTGCCAAACCGTGCGGGTCTCCCTAAAAAAATCTATTGAGGCTGTGCCTCATTTATGACGGAGGCACAGCCTCCTAATTTTTGGGGAATGCTCGACGGTCGGGTTCAACCCGACCGCAGTGCGTAGGGGCAAAGCCCAAGAAAAATATAGGGAAGCCTATCGGTCTGGCACAGCCAGACCGTAGTGCGTGAGGGCATAGCCCGGTCTGTAAGAATTTTCTGTTAAGCGCAAATGAAGATGTCCGGTTTTATTAGCACATTAGATGTCCGCTTTTGGTTTTTTCTTTTTATTTTTTCTTAAGTTAGACAGCCGCAGAAGCTGTGGGAATGTGGGAAAGTCGGCTTTGCGACTTTTCCAAGCGATTGAGGGAATGTGGGAAATCGTTTTTTGATTTTCCACATTTCCTCATGAGCGGCATTTCCACAGCTTTCTTAACTTTCTCAGCTTTCTTTTTCTCAGCTTTCTCTTTCGCTATTTTCATTTTCTGTTTTTTCAGTGTCTGGCCGTCGGGGGCAAAGCGTCCGATCTCGTGCGGCCTTTGAAGCGTGCTTATCGTGTCGTCGAGGTGTCGATGCACCGTCACCTGGCGGCACTCCATCGAGCCGCGCCGACTACTTTGGTCGGATCATTTCCTTGTAATGACCGTGTTGTCGCGGTTGACGGTCCGCTCCGTATGGATCGAGAAGACCCGGTCGAGGTCGTCTCTCGTGCACGGCACAAACGCCGACACTTCGACGGACGCACTCACGGTAAATCTTCGGTTGAACTCCCCGATATAGCTCTGTTTCAAAATCGGTTCGCTTCTTCGACCGTCGTTATCCCTTTAAGCCGCAGCTCCTGCGGCAGTCTCCTGCCATGTCCGAAAACTCCTCGCTTCTTCCTCTGGCCTGCGGAGAATATGCCGCGATCATCCTTATGCCCAGTTCTCTCAGCTCGCCCGAACTGCATTCGCCTGCTTATCCACGGGCTCTCTCCGCCTTTGGCGTTGTCCAATAGCTCCCGCAGTCAGAATACAGGGTGCAGAACACTCCCTGCTTTTCTATCACTTCCCGTATCGCCGCCATGCACGTTGCCATCGATTCCTCATCCACAAGCTGTGCGTAATAAGATCTCGCTCGTCGCGTCGTCCATCACCACGATCAGATCATACCGCCGCCCGTCCCGGCCAGCCATCTATGCTCCGATCCCATCGATATGCAGCATCATCCCTCGCACTGCCTTCCGCTCCCGCCTCTTCCGGTGCTTCTTTCGCGGCCGCTTTTCGCCACCAGCCCGACTCCTGCAGCAGATTCCTTACCCACGTGTAGCTGATCGTCATCGAATGCTCTTCCTCTAGCTTCTCGTGAAAATGCCGCACGTTGAAGTCATAATACTGCTCCCGATACAGCCGCAGCACTTCCTCCACCACCTCCACCGCTATCCGTCTCGGACTCACCTTCCCCATCCGCCCGTCAAACAGCCCCTCAAACCCATACTCCTCATATTTCTCCCGCAACCGCCTCAAGTGCCTCGCACTATACCCCAATATCTCCGCTGCCTCGATCCAACTGATCTTCTTCGCATACGCCCTCAATATTATTTCCTGTCGTTTCATCGCCCGCTCCACCGCGGCCTTTTTGTAGAGTCTCGTCATTCTCCGATTCTCTACCACCGCTCGCTTACCGGACATCTAACTTGCGCTTCTCACCGGACATATTATGTGCTAACTACAGTCTGTAAGAATTTTCTGTTAAG
This sequence comes from Acidobacteriota bacterium, assembly GCA_019639175.1. GTDB lineage: Bacteria > Acidobacteriota > Blastocatellia > Pyrinomonadales > Pyrinomonadaceae > OLB17. The sequence goes on from JAHBSK010000004.1 coordinate 26,411, forward strand.
CGCAAATGAAGATGTCCGGTTTTATTAGCACATTAGATGTCCGCTTTTGGTTTTTTTCTTTTTATATTTTCTTAAGTTAGATAGCCGCAGAAGCTGTGGGAATGTGGGAAAGTCGGCTTTGCGACTTTTCCAAGCGATTGAGGGAATGTGGGAAATCGTTTTTTGATTTTCCACATTTCCTCATGAGCGGCATTTCCACAGCTTTCTTAACTTTCTCAGCTTTCTCTTTCGCTATTTTCATTTTCTGTTTTCAGTGTCTGGCCGTCGGGGGCAAAGCGTCCGATCTCATGCGGCCCGAAGCCGATGCTTATCGTGTCGTCGAGGTGTCGATGCACCGTCACCTGGCAGCCTTCCCATCGAGCCGCTTCGACTGCTTTCGATCTCAGGATCATTCCCTTATTGGCTGACCGTGTTGTCGCGGTTGGCGGTCCGCTCCGTATGGATCGAAGACCGGTCGAGGTCGTCTCTCGTGCACGGCACAAACGCCGACACTTCCGGCTCGGACGCACTCACGGTAAATCTTCGGTTGAACTCCCCGATATAGCTCTGTTTCAAAACTCGGTTCGCTTCTTCGACCGTCGTTATCCCCTTTAAGCCGCAGCGTCCTGCGGCAGTCTCCTGCCATGTCCAGCACTCTCGCTTCTTCCTCTGGCCTGCGGAGAATATGCCGCGATCATCCTTATGCCCAGTTCTCTCAAAGCTCGCCCGGGCACTTTGCGTCAAAGCCTGCTTATCCACAGGCTCTCCGCCTTTGGCGTTGTCCAAAAATGACTCCGCGATCAGAATACAGGGTGCAGAACACTCCTGCTTTTCTATCACTTCCGTATCGCCGCCATGCACGTTGCCGTCGATTCCTCATCCACAAGCTGTGCGTAATAGATCTCGCTCGTCGCGTCGTCCATCACCACGATCGAATCATACCGCCGCCCGTCCCCGGCCAGCCATCGCTATGCTCGATCCATCGATATGCATATCATCCCTCACTGCCTTCGCGCTCCGCCTCTTCGGTGCTTCTTTCGCGGCCGCTTTTCGCCACCAGCCCCCGACTCCTGCAGCAGATTCCTTACCCACGTGTAGCTGATCGTCATAGATGCTCTTCCTCCTAGCTTCTCGTGAAAATGCCGCGTTGAAGAGTCATAATACTGCTCCCGATACAGCCGCAGCACTTCCTCCACCACCTCCACCGCTATCCGTCTCGGACTCCCACCTTCCCCCATCCGCCCGTCAAACAGCCCCTCAAACCCATACTCCTCATATTTCTCCCGCAACCGCCTCAAGTGCCTCGCACTATACCCCAATATCTCCGCTGCCTCGATCCAACTGATCTTCTTCGCATACGCCCTCAATATTATTTCCTGTCGTTTCATCGCCCGCTCCACCGCGGCCTTTCTGTAGAGTCTCGTCATTCTCCGATTCTCTACTACCGCTCGCTTACCGGACATCTAACTTGCGCTTCTTACCGGACATATTATGTGCTAACTACAGTCTGTAAGAATTTTCTTGCATTTGTGTTACGGTTTTTTGTATTCTTGACCAAATAAAAATTGCCGAAGTTATCTCGCGACGATTGGGAGGTAACACGGGGGAACCAGGGTTTTGCGGTGTTCGCAAAACAGGGGCGCATCTGTCACTCAGGAGAAGACTTCTTCGCTTCCAGCCCGTCAGCTAACCTCGTAGGCATTATCGAAGGAGGACACGGAATATTCCGCAAGGTTGTGAATGTGTGTACTTCACAGCCTATTTTTGTCTCCGAAGATATTTGAAATGACAAAAGGGCAGATCTGACAGCCCGGGAAATGCAGAAGAGCAGAAAGGAGTAGAACCGTTATGAAAAGGATCACCATAATCGGCGGCGGCGCCAGCGGCACTTTGACCGCTGTAAATTTGCTTAGGAACAGCGGCGAAGGGCCGTTAACGATATCTCTGATCGAAAAACGGACCGAGATCGGGCGTGGCGTTGCCTATTCGACCGACCACGACCTTCATTTTCTGAATGTTCCGGCAGGAAAAATGAGTGCGTTCCCTGACGATCCTGATAATTTTCATCAATGGCTTTTATCAAATGGTTTTGACTACGCCGCATCTGATTTTGTCCCGCGAAAACTTTACGGCAGGTATTTGCGTGAACTTCTTGATGATGCCTTTGCCAACGCATCGCCAAATGCCGTCATAAACATTATCAATGACGAGCCGGAGAACATTGTTTTTGAGGGCGACACCGCAAATGTGATCTTGCGTTCAGGCGAAAAGATCGCTTCGGACAAGGTCGTGCTTGCCTTTGGCAATTTTCCGCCGCCGCACCCGAGCGTTCCCGATCTGCGGTTTACCGAACAGCCGAAATATATCCGCAACGTCTGGGAAAAAGATGTCCTGTCCGTAACTGACAAAGACGACGCCGTCCTCGTAATAGGAACAGGCCTGTCGATGGTAGATGTCGCCCTGCGTCTGAATGACAGCGGCCACAAAGGGCCGATCTATGTCATTTCAACCCGCGGCCTCGTTCCTTCGGTTCACAAACTCGGTTTTAATTATGAGCAGTTCAATGACACGCTTCTGAAATTTGAACGGATAACCGACGTATTGAAAGAAGTGAGAAAACACTCGGTCGCTTCGTCCGATCAGGACAGCGACTGGCGGGCCGTTATTGACAGCATTCGCCCCGCGACACAGCAATTATGGATCGGGCTTCCGATAGCAGAGAAAAGATATTTTATGCAGCACCTTAGCCGCCATTGGAACTCCGCACGACACAGGATGCCGCCGCAGGTTGCCGAACGTCTGGAAAAAAATGAAGACGGAAGAAGGTTTTGAGCTGCTAAGCGGCAGATTAAAGCACATCTCGGTCACTGAAACCGGAAAGTTCCTCGTAAATTACACCGTCAACGGCAAGCAGAATTACCTTGAGGTCGATGCTATAATGAACTGCATAGCCGCACAGGCAAATTTCAGTAAGATAGAAAGCCCGCTGGTAAAAAATATGATGGCATCCGGCACTATCCGCTGTGATGCTCTGTGCCTGGGGCTTGACGCTTTGCCGAACGGTGCGATCATTGACGCCGAAGGAAATACAAGTGATACGATATTCACGCTCGGATCCGCGCTGAAAGGCATACTTTGGGAAACCACGGCGATACCGGAAATAAGGTTACAGGCAAAGGAACTTGGCAAGATGCTGACAGCTTCTGAAAACTGATGACGGATTCTTATCTTAAAAGATTGACATCGGCTTTTGAGGAAAACTCCGAAAAAGTTGCGATGCGGATAGTCGGCGACGATTCGCAGGTGCTGACATTCGGCGAATCGCTTGAAAGGATACGTTCGCTCTCCTTTCGGATGGAGCGGGAAGGCATCGCTTCGGGCGACCGCATCATCGTCATGGGCGAAAATCATCCGTCGTGGGCGCTTGCCTATCTGGCCGCGCTGTATCGCGGTGCGGTCTGTGTTCCGCTTGACCCGCAGGGCGAGATAGAGACCATCTCCAATTTCTTTGAAAATTCCGAGGCAAAACTCGCTTTTATCGACAGTGGACAGGCCGAAAGGTTTCACCGCGTCGAAGAACGCCTTGGCAGAAAAGTTCCTGCCGTAATGTGGCAGGCGAGCGGAACCGACGCTGTTTCATCGAACGGCTTTCGTTCATTTGATGAATGGTCTGTCACAGATTTTCCTGATGAATATGCAAAACGTGTGCCCGCTTCTTCGTGTGACGACGTTGCTCTGCTGATCTACACCAGCGGCACGACCGGAACGCCAAAAGGCGTTCCGCTGACACACGGCAACATCCTTGCCGAGCTTGACGGCATAGACCTGATACTCTCATTTTCAAAAGAGGAACGCATACTCAGCCTTTTGCCGCTGTTTCACGCATATTTGCAGATCGTCAATCTGTGGGTGGCGACGACGTTTGCCTGTGAGGTCGGCTATCTGAAGGAACTCTCGCCCGCCGAACTCGGCAATGCGATGAAGGAGTTCAAACCGACGATACTGACGACCGTGCCGAGGCTCTGGTATCTGTTCCATAAAAAGATATTCGACGCGGTGGAAGCAAAACCGGCTGTGGTGAAAGTGCTTTTTAGGACAATGCTTGCGGCAAACAGGTTTTCAAGAAATGTTCTCGGCATAAATCTCGGCGGCAAACTTTTCGGGACGGTACACGAATCTTTCGGCGGCAAACTGAGGCTTGCCGTTTCGGCGGGCAGCCGGTTTGATGAAGATGTCGCGGTCGATTTTCATAACCTTGGATTTACGATTCTTCAGGGTTACGGTTTGTCTGAGACCAGCGGTGCAGCAACCGGAACGCACGAGGACGACAACCGCGTCGGGTCGGTCGGAAAACCGCTGAAAGGCGCCGAGGTAAAGATAGCCGACCCGAACGCCGAAGGTGTCGGCGAGGTGCTTATTCGCGGCGGCATGGTCTTCAAAGGTTATTATCAAAACCCCGAAGCCACCGCCGATTCCTTTACGGCGGACGGCTGGTTTCGCTCCGGCGATCTGGGAAAATTTGACAGCGACGGCCATCTCTACATAGTCGGCAGGGCAAAGGACGTAATAGTTCTGCCTTCGGGCAAAAACGTTCACCCGGAAGACCTTGAAGTGCATTATCTGAAAACGCCTTTCGTGGAAGAGATGGCGATAATTGGCGTAAATGACCCGAGCCAGTCGCGAGCCGGAGCAGAAAAACTGATCGCGGTCGTCGTTCCCGATTTTGAATACCTGAAACAGGCGAACATCGCAAATTCCAGAGAGACGATCCGCTACACGCTGGATGACCTTGGCCGTGAACTGCCGGAATATCAGCGCGTTCGCGAATTCGTCGTCCGTTCGGAACCGCTGCCGCGCACCGCCACACGCAAGATCAAACGATTTGAGCTGAAAAAGCAGTTTGAAAGCGGCGAACTGAACGGCGGTTTTGACGAAAAGAAAACGTGGGAATTTACCGACACTGACCGCGAATTTCTTGACAGGCCTGTAACAAAAGCCGTCATCAGAGCGATACGGAACAACGCCCGCGACGTTGGCGAGATACATCCCGACATGAATCTGGAGATCGACCTCGGACTTGATTCACTGACGCGGGCGGAAGCTTTCGCCGCATTGGAACACGCTTTTTCGACCGATTTCACCGCCGAAAAAGTGGCGAACGCCCTGACCGTCCGTGCGGTCGCCGAACTGGTCAGCGAGCAGGCGACAGCCGCAAATGCCGACGCGGCCACGGAGTTTAGCTGGGCGGACATCGTAAAAAATGCCGACGGCGATGTGCCGGAGGTTCGCCCGATATTAAAGCGAACCGCTGTGTTTGGAGTTTTCGCATTTACTGTCTTTTGCTGTTTTTATTTATTCTGTCGCGTGTTCATGCGGCTTGAGGTAGAAGGCCGCGAACATCTGGACAGACTGGCCGATGAAAGCAAAGAGAACAATCTGGGATTTCTGATCTGCCCAAATCATCAGAGCTATATCGACGCTTTTGTCGTGGCATCAACATATCCGTATCGCGTCTTTCGCGACATATTTTTTGTCGGGACAAGCGGCATCTTTCGCGGACGCATTATGGAATTTATCGGACGGTTGCTGTATGTCGTCCCGGTCGATCCTGATACGCAACTGATGCGGGCGATGAGGGCAGGAGCCATCGGGCTAAAGGCGGGAAAGATCTTGAACATCTATCCCGAAGGCGAACGCTCTTATGACGGAACGCTCCACGATTTCAAAAAAGGCGCCGCCATTCTCTCCACCGAACTCGGTGTGCCTATTCTGCCCGTCGCCCTTGACGGCGCATACAAGGTCTGGCCACGCGGCTCATGGCGAATAAGGCCCGCAAAGGTGAAGATCAGATTCGGCGAACCGCTGCCGTCCAAAACAGAACCGGAAACGGGGCGGATAGATCAGATAATTTCCCGCGAAGCTCAATACACTGAACTGACCGACACGCTGAAAGACAGCATCAGAAAAATGATCGCCGAGATGAGAAAAACATCTTAGGCTCCGGCTGCATTTGATCTTTTCAATAAGAGCTGTCCGGAAGTTCTTTTTCTGTGTCTTTATTCTGTGCCTTCTGTGTTCAAAATCCTGTAGATAATGGAAATTAATCCCGTAGGGATCTGTGAAAATAGCCCGCCGATTAATCGGTGGGAAAGGTGGGAAAGCATCGATCATATCCGACCAGTCCCGGCGGGGACGGCTGGAACGTTGCAAACATCGGCATCGCAGTCGTCCCTGCGGGACTCGCAAATATTTATTTTCTTCACCCACCGATTAATCGGTGGGAAAGGTGGGAACGCATCGATCATTCCCGACCAGTCCCGGCAGGGACGGCTGGAACGTTGCAAACACCGTCATTGCAGTCGTCCCTGCGGGACTCACAAATATTTATTTCCTTCACCCACCGATTAATCGGTGGGCTATTTTCGACAAGTCCCTTCGGGACAAAATGCCGCGTCTTGACTCGGACTCTGAAGCCGGAGGCAATCTCAGACTCTAAAGCCGCAGGCAATTTAAAGCAGGCCTCTCCAAAAATAATATGACCGCGAACCGATAATTTGCGGCCTGATGGTATTTATTTCCCCTATCTGATAGATTTAGTCATATCCGTAAAAACTTTATCTGTTTACCAAAGGAAAAATATGCCATCTACTTCTATACTGTTTGGAGTTTTGCTGATAATTGTCGGCATTATCGGGTATGGTTACGCCGTTTCGAGCGGCAACGCGAGCGTGACGGCATTGATACCGGCATTCTTCGGCATTTTGCTTGTCATTTTTGGGTTTGTCGGCAGGTCAAATGAGAATTTGCGCAAGCACATGATGCACGCTGCGGCGGCAGTCGCCCTGTTGGGATTCCTCGCCACGGCATGGCGTCTGGTGCCGAATTTGGGAAATCTGGCCTTTTCGGCGGCAGTCATGGCACAGGTGGCGATGTGTGTTCTGTGCCTGCTGTTCGTGATACTGGCCGTCAGGTCGTTCATTCAGGCCCGCGTTCTGCGAAGCGGCGAATGACACTCAGCCGGTTTTGAGTTCAATGCGAACGAGAAGGCCGTTGCCCGTATTGGCGGCGCCGATGGTTCCGCCGTGGGCAAGCACGGCCTGTTCGGCAATTGCCAGCCCAAGCCCGATGCCGCCGCTGCCGCGATCACGCGCTTCGCTGACGCGATAGAACGGCTTGAACAGGTTCTTGAGTTCGTTTTCGGGAACACCGGAACCGTGATCCTCAACGCTTATGACGGCCTTGCCGCCGGAGGCGTTGAGCGTAACGTTCACGGTCGTGTCTTTTGCCGTGTATCTGGCGGCGTTCCTCAGCACATTCTCGATGGCGCTTCTCAGCAACGCTTCGTTTCCGTGGATCTCACATTCATCAGCCTCTTGCAGCCGGACGCCGCGATCTTTCGGATTTGCCTCAAAATCAGCGTCTGCAACTATCTGTTCCAACAGCTTTTTCAGATTCACCCGCGCTTTTTCAACTGAGTGTTGTCCCGTTTCCAGCCGCGAGAGCGTGAGCAGGCTGCCGATCATCTCATTTAGCCGGTTCGATTCCGATTCGATCCGTTTGAGCAGCGGAAGCGTTTCCGGCGCGGATTTCTGCTTCGCTATTTCAAGAGCGACGTTCATACGCGCAAGCGGCGAACGAAGCTCGTGCGAAATATCCATCGAAAGACGCTTTTGCGAGGTTATCAGCGATTCGATGCGTTCCGCCATAAGGTCAAAATCCTCGGCAAGCGCCGACAGTTCGTCGCGACGGCGGCCGACCTCATCGGCAACGCGGGCGCTCAGTTCTCCGTCCGCCAGGCGGTGGGTCGCTTCTCTGAGTTTTCCTATCGGCGATGACAGATAACGAGCCAGCGCCCAACAGAGCAGAAGCGCCGTTAAAAACAGAACGCCGTATCGCAGATACCGCATCGGGGCGTCGCCGAGAAATGGTATCATTCGCGGACGATCCCAGCGTATTATCATCACGTAACGGCCGCCGTCCGATGTTGTGAACTCCTTGGCTGAAAGCGCCGATTCGGGTTCGCGAAGGTCCATCTCGACCTCGCCGGAATTGAAGGCAGCGGCGATAAGTTCCTGATATGACTCGACATCCACACCCGGCGATGCCCAAACCTTGCCGTCATTCCGTACAACATCAGCCTCGCCGATGATCCCTTCAACATTGCGGATCTGTTCAAGGAACTGCTCCATTCCCCGTTCGCCCTGCGATCCGTATATTTGTGCCGCAGCGGTAGAATAGATGGTGGTCTGATTTTTTATTGAAACGCGCCAGCGGCTGACGACCGGCTCGGTCTGAACCGTCCAGTTCAGAAAGAACACGACCGCCACGATCAGCGTAACGGCCGCAAGGAACCACAGAAATATCTTTAGAAACAGATTCATACAACGGTGTAGATATAGCCGACGCTGCGGACGGTCTTGATCCGGTCAGTTCCGTCGGGCCTCGGCCCCAACTTTTTTCGCAGATTGCTGATGTGCATGTCCAGGCTGCGATCGTAGGGCGAAAGTTCACGTTCCAGAACGGTTTCGCTCAGGTCGTCTTTTTTAACGATGTTCCCTGCATGTCTCAGAAGCATCGCCAACAGGTCAAATTCTACCGATGTGAGCGGCAGCTCTTCATCGTTGAGTTTAACCGAACGCCCCGAGGCAGAGATCTCGACATCGCCGATCACCAGTTTATCCGCCGAAACGCTTTCGCCGTCCTCGGAATTTACCCGACGCAGAATGGCGCGAAGCCGTGCGACAAGTTCGCGCGGATTAAAGGGCTTTGGCAGATAATCATCTGCTCCCGTTTCAAGCCCTACGATCCGTTCGGTATCGTCACCGCGGGCAGTAAGCATCAGAACCGGAAGGGTTGAATCCTTTCGCAGATCTCGCAAAACCTCGAATCCATTCATCTTTGGCAGCATCACATCCAGGATCGCAAGATTATAATCGCCGGAACGCGCTCTTGTCAGACCCGATTGCCCGTCATGCACAGCCTCGGTTTCAAACCCCTCGACCGTCAGATATTCTGAGACCAGTTCGCACAATTCCTCGTCGTCATCAATGATGAGAACCTTATCCATACCTGTTGCATTTTACGTTAAATCGCGAGGACGCGCACAGGGTTTTACAATTCTTTACGTTGGGGGAAAAGAACGGAGAAAAAAGCGATGTTATCCGAGATCGACCTCCCGGCCGCCGACAAGCACACGAACGATGTCGTTGTTTTCATCACGGATAACAAGGTCGGCACGTTTGCTGGCCTCGACCGCACCCATTTGGGCGTCAAGCGAAAGAAGTTTTGCAGGATTTGCCGAAGCCATCTGCTCTACCTCACTTGTGCTGAAACCGAGCGAGAGCATCCGGCGAACGGCGTCGTGCATTGTGATGACCGAACCCGCAATGCTGCCGCGTTCGTTCTGTGTCCTGCCGTTCGTGACCGAGATATTTTCGCCCCAAAGTTCGAATACACCGTCGCCGAGGCCGGTCGGAGCGACCGAATCGGAGATAAGAAGAACATTTTCAGGTGATTTTGCCCTGCACGCCAGATCGAGCATTTTCGGGTTTACATGCAGCCCGTCGGCGATGATATCGAATGTCACTCCGGCAGTTGTCAACGCCCAGCCGGCAACGCCAACGTCACGATGATGGATGCCGGTCATCGCGTTGAAAAAATGCGTTACGTGTGAAGCTCCGGCAGAAAAAGCAGCGTTTAGCGTTTCGATGTCGGCGCGTGTATGGCCGATGGATGCGATCCAGCCGAGCCGTTTCAGTTCGCGGACAAGCTCAATGCCGCCCTCTACCTCCGGCGCAAAGGTCGTCATGTGAACGCCGCTCTTTAATCGCGGCAAAGCGGCTGCCTCACCGCCGGTAAAGCGTTTGAAAAATTCCGGACGCAATGCGCCGCACATTTTTTCATTTGCGAAAACGCCCTCGTAATGAACACCGACCGCCTGTGCTATCGGCATATCTGACTGGATCGCCATCAAACGGTCGATGGCTTCAATGACGCGGCGGTAATTCTCGTCCGAATCAGGCACGAGCGTCGGCAGCCACGCCGTTACGCCGTGACGGGCAAGGAACGCGGCTATTTCGATCAGGCCGTCGGTGTCTGCCTCGTTCACGTCGATGCCTACGGCACCATGATTGTGAACATCAATGTAACCGGCGGCCAGCCGCAGGCCGGACGTGCCTGTCGAAGGCCCCGAAATAACGGAAGCAATGGTCTCGCCATCGAATGCGACGGTCACAGCATTGCCGGAGTTTACGGACGATGAAAGAATGACATCTTTGATCTGATCGGTCATATAAATGAAAAAGGCGCCTGTGACAATTATGCCACAGACGCCGTTATTTTCATCCGTTCATTCCTAGAAAGTATATTTCAGGGACAACTGGATGGTACGCGGAGCGTATTGAGTTGCCAGTCCGGTCAAAGTTCCCAATGCCGTGCTTGTGTAAGTGGCATTAGGGAAACCCCACTGAACATGGTTAAAGGCATTGAACATATCGGCCCTAAAGGCTATGTTCTGCCCTTCCCACGGCAGATAGAACCGTTTTGAGAAAGCCATGTCAACAGTCTTGACGCCGTCAATATAGAATGTGTTGCGTCCAAGAACGTTAGCCATGTCATCCACCGACGTCGGCCCTCTGAAAGCACTCTGCGGGAGCATCTGCTGTGACGTGGCAGGATTGGAAATGCTGCGTCCAAGAATGGATGCATCAAGAAGAACCGGCCTATTTTCAGCAAAACCGTCAAGGTTCAGGTCAAAGCCGGTACCCGTTACCGTAAACGGTGTTCCGTGTGCCCATTTGAAGACCATGGAAGCTTCCCATCCGCCCAAAACGTGTCCGAGTATGCCGCGGTCCTTGTCAAAGAACGGGTTTCGCAGCGTACCGAACAGCGTAAAGCGATGCGGTGTGTGAAAGCGGGAAAGACCGCGTGACAACCTGGCGATCGGCCCGAGTATGTTGCTGTCACCTGCTCCCACAAATGAAGCTTCAGATGTTGTATCAATTGCCTTGCTCCAGGTATATGCCGCCTGGAAATTGATGTTGTGGCTCAGCCGTTTCGACCATTCAAGCTGCAATGCGTTGTAATAGCTCCATGCTCCGTTGCTGACCTCTGTGTTCGACGTATAGAGCGGATTTGGACGACGCTCATTCGTTCTCGGAACAACACGGCTGTATTCCAACGGCCCGATCGGTGTGACCGGACAGAGTGCATTCGCCGTTGTTGTGCCGGCACAGAAAAGGTCGGCGGCAGGGGTTAACGTCTGGCCGGCAAGTGCACCGTTGAACGGATGATTTGCCACCTGTATAGGTCCGCCATTGTGTACCGGCAGGTTGTCGAGCGTGTATTTCAACAGCCCGATGCCGCGATTGCCCGTATAGCTGATGCGCACAGCCGAATTCCACGGTATCTGACGCTCAAACGTCAGGTTCCATTGCTGAGTATAAGGCATTTCCAGATCGGGATCGATGATCGCCAATGCGGCCCTTGCCGTAAGCGGCGCCCCGGGAGTAAATACAAAGCCGCCGGTGGGGTTTTGCAGATCGGTCGGGTTGAACTCCGCTGACGCCACGCCCGAACGGACATAGTTGAACGCGTTAGGCGGGTTGAAGCGAACCGTCGCACCGCCCTGTGAGAAGACAGACTGGAATATACGTCCGTGGTAAATGCCGTATCCGCCGCGGATCGAACTCTGTCCGGGATCGCCGAAAATACGTGCGAAAAATCCTTCGCTAAAGTCAGGACTCCATGCAAAGCCTACACGCGGCTCCCAGTTATTGGTGTCGTTGCCAAAAACATAATCGATCCTGTTCTCGACCTCATTAGGAGCGCTGACAAATTCATAGCGAAGGCCAAGGTTCAGCGTCAGGTTGGGGAATATTTTCCAGTTGTCCTCAGCATAGAAGTTGGCTTCGCCTATGCGGTTCTCAAGGAAGAACGGGCCGAAGCCTTTCTGGAACTGAGAAACACATCCGTTGATGAGGGCAAGCCATCCCGAAAGATTTCCATTTCTTGAATCACGGTATTGCAAGCCATTGCAGGTACCGTTGAACGAATAGAACCCGCGAGAGAAGCTGTCCGCATGGTCATCAAGCTGCTGTCGGCGAATGTCGGTGCCGAGCTTGATGAAATGGTTGCTGCCGGCGACCATTGACAGGTTGTAAACGAACTGATGATCCGTTTGATAACGGAGGATCGGGAACGTTCCGGCGTTTCCGATAATGGATCCGCTGACGACCGGATCAGGATTTTGGAATCGCATGATCGGCGTGTCATTGCCCGCTCCGATGTTGACAAGCGTATTACGCAGGCCAAGGCCGTATCTGAACTCGCCGACAACGGCCGGTGTGAACGTTCGGGTCCACGTCACTCCGTAATTCTGCTGTTTATTGTTCTGGGCCGCTTGTTCACCGAGGACAACGTCATTTGTCTGAAACCTCTGATGGGTGTATTGCCAGCGGGCAACCAGTGTGTCAGCCGATGAGGCGTTCCAGTCTAAACGGCCTGAATAATCATGGGCAGGCCAGACACGATTGGTCACACCAACATAGGTTCGCGGCGAACGGTTTGCGGGATCGTTTGGGGTCAGGCCCTGAAAGCGTGCGAACACCGATCTGATGAACTCTCGATTTGATGGTGAATCATTTTCCGGTGACTCCTGGAACCAGTTGGCCTCATTAAGTTCATCTGGCAGAGGAATATCACGCGTGTAAATGAGTCCTCCGTTGTCGTTCAGATAATCGGCACTGATAAAGCCGAACAGCTTGTTCTTGAATATTGGGAACCCGAGAACGCCGCCGATCTGATTTCTCCTGAAAACTGCCTTGTTGCCATGAGAGAAATATGATTTGGCGTTCAGGGCCTGGTCGTTGTGAAACCAGTAAGCGCTTCCCTTGAACTTGTTCGTTCCCGAAAGCGTCTGTACCAGCACGACCGCGCCGTAACCGCGTCCGAACTCGGCGGTAAAGTTATTGGTGATGACCTGAAACTCCTTGATGGTCGCGAGCGATGCTCCCTGGCGATTCTGGTTTTCAGAAGAGTCATCGTTATTTACGCCGTTGATCTGAAATGTCACGCCGCGTGTTCCCGTTCCGTTAAAGTTGACCGAAGAACCGGACGACGCTGTCGGGTTGTTCTGTCCGCTTGTGGGATTTTCCTGAAATCCGGTGAACGTTTCGGCAAGGGTCAAAAAGTTCGTCTGGTTGGCGACCGGCCTTTCGAGGATCTGCTGGCTGGTCAGCGAACCGGCGATCTGTGCGTTCGTCGAATTGATCGGCGGCGGTTCATCCGTGATCGTCACCTCACCGGTAACGCCGGCCTCAAGCCTTACATTTACGACCGTTGTGTCATTAAGATTGACCGAAACGTTCTCACGAATGACCTTGTTGAAATCTGACCGTGAAACCTCAACAACATATCGGCCTATAGGCAAGAAGGGCATGTTGTAATTGCCCTCACCGCTGGTGACGGCGGTCCTTTCCAAACCTGTTTCTGTGTTGCGGGCAAGAACCGTCGCATTTGGGATGCTTGCTCCGTTAGCGTCAGTAACGCTTCCCCGAAGGGTTCCGCTGACCGTCTGAGCCAACGCGTTTACAGCAAAAAACCCCGCCACAAGGGCAATGCAGGCAAATGCCCGGGTTAACCATGCAAATCTATTATTCATAGCTCTCCATCCTTTTTTTTTCTATGATCCAAAGTTCCGTGAACAGCCTCTAATCCATAAGTATTCTTTACGTTTTCGGAAGTTTATCCAAATTTTCGTTATTGATGTATTTAAAACATAGACCGACGAAATTTCGGATTTCATTGAAAATAAAGAAGTTGTTACAAAAACGTAAAGTGCCGACTCCCACGGCAAACAAACCTGATTATTTATAAAGCAAATATGATGCCTGTCTTTTTCGGAATTCATCGAGGCCGGTTTTCCATGAATTTTCGATGGATTCGGGGCTTTCTCCTTTCTTGAGGCGGTCAAGGACATCCTGGTTGACCAGCAGACGCAGATAGCGGTCAACCTGCCAGTCATTTGTGTAAAGCTTTCGCAGAGCGGCGGCGATCTCGATGCCGGTTCGGACAGAGCGGAACGTGCGGCGGTCAGTGATGACTATATTGATGCCGCTAAGCTGCTCGTCCTTAAAGACCGAGGCGTTTGGTTTGTATCGGACAGGAATGAACCGCACGCCGGGTAAGTTGCGTTCGTTCAGGTATTTAGCCAGTTTTGGGCCGTCAAGCCACGGAGCTCCGATGACCTCAAAAGGCGTGTCGGTACCGCGTCCGACACTGAGGTTTGTGGTTTCTAGCAAACCGATGCCGGGATAAAGCGTTGCCTGTGTGAGCGACCGCATATTCGGCGAAGGATTTACCCACGTCTGGCCTGTTTCGTCGAACCACATCGAGCGTGTCCAGCCTTCCATCTTGATGATGCGAAGGTCGGCGCCGATCTTTCTTTCGGTGTTCATCATCTGTCCCAATTCGCCGATGGTCAGGCCGTAGCGAACAGGAATTGTGTGTGCGGCTATGAAAGCAAGTTTGTCCTCATCCGCCAATGAGCCTTCGATATCGACGCCGTTGATCGGGTTCGGACGGTCAAGCACATAAATTGGTATGTCCAATTTCGCCGCTTCTTCCATCACATTTTTTAATGTGGCGGTATAGGTATAAAACCTGGCTCCGATGTCCTGAATGTCATAGACAACCGCGTCGAGTCCCTTTAGCTGTTCGGGCTTTGGCCGACGCATTCCGTCCTTATAAAGCGAATAAACAGGCAGGCCGGTCTTTTCATCTTTTGTGTCGTCTATCTTTTCCGTATCAAGCTCACCGCGTATGCCGTGTTCGGGGGCGAAGATAGAAACAAACTCGACGTTCTTTGCTTCGTGCAAGATGTCTATCGTTGATTTCCCTGCAAGGTTCTGGCCGGTGTGATTAGTGACAAGGCCGATCTTTTTGCCTGCCAGTTCCTTAAAGCCGTCACGTTCGAGAATGTCGATGCCATTCAGGACCGACTGGAGCGCCGGCATCCCTGCCGGCGAGGTTTGGACTCCGCTCTGCGTCGTTGCAGGCAAGGATGCCTGCGTTCCGGTCTTAAAAGCCGGCAGTTGAGCATTTACTGCGGCGTTATGCTCGGCTTCGGCCTGTTTCCATTTATCTGTCGGCGGGTTTTCAATCGCAGATGCAACGATGGTCGCGACCCTTGCACGCAGCGGCGTGACGTTGCCTTTGCCGTCAGGGTGAACGCGATTGGACATAAAGACATAAAATGTTTCGGACACCGGATCGATCCAAACGGACGTTCCGGTAAATCCGGTGTGGCCGAAAGAACCAAGCGGGAAAAACTCGCCCCTGTTTGATGAGAACGAGGTGTTCATATCCCAACCGAGTCCGCGTGTGTGGCCTTCGGGCGAAACGACATACGGTGCGGTCATTTTGGCAACGGTCGCGGCGGAAAGAACTCTATTGGCAGAAACGCGAGTGTTAACGAGCGTGCCGCTTTGCTGCGTTGATGCACGCTCGTTAACCCTCGCGTTTCCGCCCGCAGGAAGCCCCGGAACTATGCCGCCGTTGATCATCATCTGTGCGTACCGGGCAATATCGTCCGCAGTTGAAAATAGTCCGGCGTGTCCGGCAACGCCGCCCATGCGAAATGCCGTCGGGTCGTGAACCTGACCGCGAAGCATTTTGTCGCCTTCCTTATCGTCGCCCTCGAACCTTCCACCTAAATATGAGTTCTGTCCTCGGATATTCTCTGTTGGAGCAAGCCGGGCAAGATTGGCACTACTAATATTGTCGATCCTGAAATACTGACTGGCCGGAGCTTCTGAGGGCCTGAAGGAATTGAAACTGCTGTCGGGCATGTTCATCTCCTTAAACCATTCATCTACAAGATCCTCCAGCCTCTTTTTTGAAACCAAATAAATTATTTCACCGAGAATCTCAAAATTGATATCCGAATAAACAAATCTTGTTCCCGGAGCGTGGCGGAGTTTTTCTACTTTTAGAGCGGCGAGCATTCCTTCGCGGCCTGTCCATTTTTCGCCGAGGTCAAAATCGGGCCGATAGCCTGAGACATGCGTCAACAGTTGGAGGATCGTAACTTTTTTGGCGTTCTCGTCATCAATATCAGGGATGTACATTCCGATAGTGTCGTTCAAACGCAGTTTGCCTTGTTCGACCAGGATCATTATCGAGGTCGCCGTTGCTATCGGTTTGGTTAAGCTTGCAACGTCAAAGATCGTATCTATTGTCATCGGCTCGACCGTTGGTACAAGCGAGCGGTTGCCGAACGCCTTGCGGTAAACGATCTTTCCTTTGTGGCCGACAATGACGACCGCTCCGGGCAGCATCTTTTTCTCGATGTCGGCTTTGACGACCGTCTCTATCTGGTCAAGCTTCGCCGAGTTCATCCCGACATCTTCGGGCTTCACCACAGGCAACCCCTGCGCAGGAATTTTCACCGCAGAGACGCAGAGAAACAGAGAGAACAAAGTTAATAAAGCGATCTTTTTTAATAGGACTTTCATAAATGATTCTTCAGTTTTGCAGCCTCAATGTAAAAGAAATTCTGCGGCTTTGCCGCCTCGATGTGCGGAAAGGCTCTGCCTTTCCGGAAAGCCCCCAAATAATCCCGGGAGGCTATGCCTCCGATCTTCACCGCCAATCGATCTTGTCAATATCAACCAGAAGCGGCTCATTCTCCAGCGGCCTTCTATTCCATATACGAGCACTCGAATACAAATAATCCTCAGCTTTTTCAACAAGCCCGGCCCTGACAGGGTTCTGATGTATATAATTCACTTTCTGCATCAAGGTATCCTCGCCGTAAATTTCAAACGAATTCGGATGATGCTCCCAAAGCGAATATTTGTAGTTGTTCTTTTTTGTCGCTTCCCTCAATTTTAAAAGTGATGTGTTGTATTCGCCAGCTTTGAGATGATCTATTATCCGTTTGGCTGATATGCCGTTCATAAACCTTAGGACTTCGGAGTCTTCCCGCTCGCCGTCTGTTACGATATGTGAATGATCAGGCATTATCACGTATGCAAAGATCAGTATGCCGCCGGAGCGTCGGGCTTCATCAAAAGCATTCGCTGCAAGCTGCTTTATCTTGTCTGTGCGAAAGACTGGCAGCCGATCTTTTGCCACCGAGGTCAGGTAATAAAAAGGGTTTGATCTTGAAACTCTAGTCATTTTTGAAATTAACATCGGAGGCATAGCCTCCTTTGATTAGGGAATAGCCTTCCGGTGAGGCAAAGCCTCACCGCACATCGAGGCGGCCAAGCCGCTAAGGTAAAAACTCATGCAAAACCGCACTGCCATTAAATGAAAGTCAGTAGAACCAAACCTGCTCTCACTCCTTGTCTTCTTGTCTCCTTGTCTCCGCGTCTCTGCGGTTAGCTCACCTCTTGGCTTTTAGTTCTTTTTCGCGTTCGCCAAAGCTTTCTTTGCAGAGACGCATAAATTCTTTGCCGATGGGCGAATAGTGGCCGCCGCGAAGACGTGCGAGGCCGAGTTCCCATTTGATCTCGGCGCCTTCGATGAACCACGAGACCAGCCTTCCCTCTTTTATTTCTTTGGCGACGGATTTCGCGCCGGTCATTCCGACACCGAGATTGTTTTCGACCATTGCGTTTATCGCCTCTTGCCGCGAAAGCTGCATCGTCACATTGGGGCGGACATTTGCGGCGCTGAAAAATTCATCTATCATCCGCCGCGTATTGCCGCCGCGTTCACCCAGTATCAGTTTCTCGCCCGCAAGCATTGCGGCGCTGATGAACCTTTCCTTTGCGTGAGGATGATCGGGGTGAGCGATGGCGACGATCTCGTCGGAGAAAAGCGATTCGGTGCTGATGTTCAGGTTGTCCACCGGCAGCGACACGAACGCCATGTCCACCTCGCCGTGCATTATGCGGTCAACCAGACGCTGGCTGGTGCCGGAGGAAACGGTGAGTTCGCTTTTGGGAAACTTTTCTTTCAGATGGCCGAGTATTGCCGGCAGCTGGTGCATGGCAAACGTCCCCGACGCCGAACCTATCCGCAGCCGACCGTATTCGGCCCCGGCGACCTCGGCTATTTCCGCCAGAGCGGAATCGTGTTCGCGAAGTATCTTTCGAGCGCGTTCCAGCAGGTATTCGCCCGCTTCGGTCAAGATCACGCGCCGAGGCGTTCGGGTAAAAAGCTGCAATCCCACTTCTTCCTCAAGCTGGCGTATCTGCATTGAGATCGCAGCCTGGGTTACATTGACCTTGCGCGCTCCGGCTGTAAAGGTCTTCGCCTCAGCAATAGCCAGAAATGCTTTTAGTTGTCTTATCTCCATAGCAGTTCGATAGAAGAGATCTAAATTAACGGGCGGCTAAAAAATAATAGCGCATCACGTAATCTTATTGATAACATAAAATCTGTTAAATTTGATTATATGTCAAGTTTGGCGGACACTATGCTCAGGTTATTCTATCAAAATTGCGTCATATGTCTTCCGTGACGACGAAACGAAGATCAAAAGCCCAGCCGCATCTGCTCCACCTCGGGGTGGATGGCGGCGGGACAAAAACGCATATCGCGTTGATGAACTCGGCGGGAGATATCGTCAGTGAAGGCTTCGCGGGGCCGGCAAATCCGCTTCGCGTCGGTGTGGAAACATCGGTCGCAAATATCCTGAAAGCAATAAACGACGCCTGTGACGCCGGCGGACTTTCACGCGGCGACATCACATCTGCCACGCTCGGGCTGGCTGGTGTCCGCCGCATGGACATACGGCAGCGCATCAGGGACAGCTTTGTCCAGCACATCCGCGTCAAAAGGATCGAGGTAATAACTGATGCCGAGATCGCCTGGTACGGAACGACACTGGGAAAACCCGGCCTCGTCGTCATTGCCGGAACCGGTTCGATCTGTTTCGGTAAAAATGCAAAAGGCGAGATCGCCATCTCAGGCGGTTGGGGGCCGTTGGCGGGTGACGAGGGCGGCGGCGTCGGCATTGCCCGCGACGCGCTCCACGCCGTGGCAAAGGCTTCGGACGGCAGGGGAAAACAAACCGCGCTGAGCAAACAGGCATCAGATTATTTCAGAGCGTCGGGGCCGGAAAATCTGATCGTGGCGATATACTCGCCGCAGGTGGACAATTCGCGCATCGCAGGTTTTGCGAGGCTTGTGGTCGAGTCGGCTCTGGAGGGCGACACGATTGCCGTTGACATCCTGAACGACGCCGGACACGAACTTGGTGTTGCGGCGACAGCGGTCATCAAAAAGTTGGGGCTTTCGCGGCAAAAGATACCGATAGGCTGCGTCGGCAGCGTTTTTAAAGCGGGTAGTATTTTGACCAAAACGATGATCGGGACCATCCATCAGGCGGCTCCGAAAGCCTATTTGACCGAACCCGTAATGCCGCCCGCTCATGCGGCGGCGCTGATGGCTTTAAGAAACGGAACGGCGGCGACCAATGGGCGAAGATGATCCGCGATCCAGAAACTATGGTCAGCATTACCGAACAGGAAAATCCGCGCACCGCGAACATCGACAAGGCTTCGACGCTTGACGCTATACGGCTGATCAATGACGAGGACAAACTGGTCGCCGAAGCGGTCGAAAGGATATTGCCGGATGTGGCCGCTGTGATCGACCGCGTTGTCGAAAGGCTCAGGAACGGCGGACGGCTTTTTTATGTCGGAACAGGAACAAGCGGACGGCTCGGTGTTCTGGACGCATCGGAAATTCCGCCGACCTATGGCGTTTCGTATGATCTGGTTCAGGGCGTGATCGCGGGCGGTTATGACGCTCTTTACAAGGCGACCGAGGCAAGCGAGGACAACCGCGAGGCCGGTGCCGAAGACCTGAAACTGCGCGGGCTGACCGAAAACGATGCCGTCATCGGCATTGCCGCTTCGGGCCGGACGCCTTACACCATCGGTGCGGTCGAATATGCGCGTTCGCTTGGCTGCTTTACGGCGTGTGTCGTCTGTAATCCCGGTTCGGCGCTTGCCGACGCAGTGGAAATTCCCCTCGTCGCGGTCGTCGGGCCTGAAGCCGTTACAGGTTCGACACGGATGAAATCCGGCACAGCGCAAAAGATGATCCTGAACATGATCTCGACCGTCGCGATGATCCGCCTCGGTTACGTCAAAGGCAACCGGATGACGAACGTAAAATCGTCAAACGAAAAACTGAAAGACCGCAGCTTGCGCATCCTGATGGCGGAAACCGGACTCGATCAAACCGTCGCACAGGAACTGATGGCCGAAGCCGGTGATGACCTGCGGATTGCGTTGGTGATGGAAAAGGCACAAATAGATCGTGAAAAGGCGAAACAGGCCCTGAATGATTCGAACTTTGTTGTTGAAAAGGCCGTGGAGATCTCTATGCTAAAATAGCGCCGAGGAAACCAAGAATGAATACCTATCAAATTACAGTGGTCGAACCTAGAGCGATAAAGCTGTTGCAGGATATGGCCGATGAAAACCTTATAAGGCTGTCACCGGCTGATCCTAACGAGCGTTTTCGAGAGCTTCTTGCTAAATTGCGTCGGGCAGAGAGCGTGCCGACGCCCGAAGAAATAGCAAAAGAGGTCGAGGCCGTCCGCAGCGAGCGCTATTATCGGAAAAATGAAAATTAGGGCAGTTCTCGATACAAATCTTTGGATCAGCTATCTGATCTCAAAAAAGCTGTCAAGAATCGACTCGTTGTTCGACAACGATCAATTGGTTCTATTGTTTTCCGCAGAACTGTTGGAAGAATTTGTTGAAGTGGCTAACCGGCCTAAGTTCAGGTCTTATTTTTCATTTGAAGATATCGAAGAATTGCTTGGGCTTATAGATGTTTACGGCGAAATGATCAAAGTAACATCTGAAACTAATATCTGCCGCGACCCTAAAGACAATTTTCTGCTTTCGCTTGCAAGCGACGGACAGGCTGATTATCTGGTCAGCGGAGATAAAGATCTGCTGGACTTAAAGACCTTTGGCTTTACAAGAATACTGAGATACTCCGATTTCGAAGAAATCATATCGGACGCTTCATAAAATGCAAACACTTGACCTGATAATCATCTTCGGCTATTTGATCGGCATCACGGCCTTTGGCATTTGGTATGCGGGTAAGCAGGAGACGACCGAGGACTATTTCGTCGGCGACCGCAACGTGCCGTGGTGGGCGATAGCGATGTCGATAGTCGCGACCGAAACCAGCACGATCACATTCATTTCCGTGCCGGGAATTGCGTTTGCCAAAGGTGGCGATTTTCAGTTTTTGCAGCTTGTTTTCGGCTATCTGCTTGGGCGTGTGGTCATCTCGCTGGTGTTCATACCGCTGTATTTTTCGGGCCAGCTTCAGACGGTTTACCAACTGCTCGGCGACCGTTTTGGCGGCAAGGTCAAGGTGCTTGCATCGGGGCTTTTCGTCATTATGCGAAACATCGCCGACGGCATCCGCCTGCTGCTGACCGCGTTCGTTCTGGCGGCTGTCTATACCGCATTTCAGCCAAGCACCGACCCGACCACCGTCATTGTCGGTTCGATCCTTATTTTAGGGATCGTGATGATCGTTTTCACATTTTACGGCGGCATCGAAGCCGTCATTTGGATAGAGGTCGTGCAGCTTGTCATCTACATCGGCGGAGCGGTCGCGGCGGCGGTCGTTTTGATATACAGCATCGACGGCGGACTCAGCGGAGCGATAGACATAGGGCGGCAATTTGATAAATTCACGCTGTTTGATTTCTCGCTTGATTTTGCCAAGACCTATACGTTCTGGGGCGGCCTGATCGGCGGATGTTTTCTGACGATGTCCACGCACGGCACAGATCAGTTCCTCGTCCAACGCTATCTTTGCACCGACAAACCGAGCGCGGCCATAACCGCGCTGATGACAAGCGGTGCGGTCGTGCTGGGCCAATTCATCGGATTTCTTTTCATCGGCGTGCTGCTGTTTGCCTTTTACGCACCTTATGAAATGCCCGGCTATGCCGAAGCGACCGGAGCGTTTCCGTTTACCGGCGGTGATAAGGTCTTTCCTGATTTTATAACGCAAAAGATGCCGACGGGACTTTCCGGTTTGGTGATAGCTGCGATCTTTGCCGCGGCGCTTTCGTCGTCGCTGAACTCCATTGCCTCGACCGCGGTCAATGACATTTACAAACCATTCGCAAAGGACGTTTCGGAAAAGAAACTGATGCGGATCGCCGGCATTTTGACCGTGATCGTCGGCATCGTTCAGATCGTCATTGCTATCTCGTTGAAAGATGCAGGCAATTCCGCCCTGAACATGGCGTTGGCCGTGGCGTCGCTTATCAACGGCCCGATACTCGGCGTTTTCCTTGTCGGAGCGTTTCTGAAAAAAGCAAAAGAAATTCACGCCCTTATCGGAATGGCCGCAAGCATTTGCCTGATGCTCTATGTCCTGTTGGGCACAAGCATCGCGTGGCCGTGGTACGCCCTGATCGGCAGCATGGCCACCGTAACAGTTGCCTTTATCGCTACTCTTTTGATCAGCAATAGTAAAAATGATGAAATTTCTAATTAGTGCATTCTTGTCCTTGACCTTCATTGCCGCTCCTGTTGGTGCGACCGCAAAAAGCTCCCCTCCTTACAAAGGAGGGGTGGCAGCCGTTTCGGCTGACGGGGTGGTTCTTTCAAAAGACAAGACAGGTCAGGAAACGGCCCAAAGATCCGATTTTGCTCCGTCAAAAAAATCATGGGACAGCGCCGACAAGCTGCTCAAGAAAATGTCCGTCGATGAAAAGATCGGCCAGCTTGTCCACATCGGCATCAACGCGCGGTTTGCCAATCAGGACAGCTTTTTCTTTAAGGATCTACGCCGTCACATAGCGGACAACAAACTCGGCGGCATCGTATTTTTCGGAGCGCCGATATACGAAACAACGCACATCGCCAACCGTATGCAGGAAGCGGCAAAGATACCGCTTCTGATGTCGCTGGACGCTGAAACGGGCATCGGGATGCGCTTTGCGGACGCGACGAATTTTCCGTGGGCGATGGCTCTTGCGGCAACCGGCGAACCCGATCTTTCACGCCGCATGGGCGTGATCACCGGCCGCGAGGCAAGAGCGATAGGCATTCAGCACGTATTCGCTCCGGTTCTGGACATCAACAACAACGCCGCAAATCCGGTCATCAACGTCCGCAGCTTTAGCGAAGACCCGAACGAGGTTGCCGATCACGGCATCGCGTTCACAATCGGGATGCAGAGCCAAAAGGTCATCGCCACGGGCAAGCATTTTCCCGGCCACGGCGATACAAATGTCGATTCGCATCGCGGTTTGCCGATCATCGACCTGCCGCGAGAGCGTCTGGACAGCCTTGAGCTTATACCGTTCAAAAAAGCAATAGATGCGGGCCTCGGTTCGATAATGATCGCTCACATCGCCCTGCCGCAGATAGACGGCGAGGTGATTACGCCGCTAAAGGAATATCGCGGCGGTGACGCCGAACCGGGAGCCGAGATCGTCTCTGAAAAGGCGACAATTCCGGCAACGCTTTCCAAAAAAGTGCAGACCGATATTCTCCGCAACGAGATGGGTTTTAAGGGGCTGATCGTGACCGATGCGATGTCGATGAGCGGCTTGACGATCTATTTCACGCAGGAAGAAGCGGGTGTCCGCGCGTTGCTTGCGGGTGCGGATATTTTGCTGAAACCGGAGAACGTCGATGATATGCTCAAGGGGCTTCGCGATGCTGTTGCCAGCGGACGCGTACCGCAGGAAAGATTGGATGACGCTGTTCGGCGACAGCTTGCGTGGAAATATGAACTCGGACTTTTCAAACAAAAAATAACGCCGCTCGACCAGATCGACCGCATCGTCGCCAATGAAGAGACAGTAAAGCTAAGCAATGAGATCGCTGAAAAAGCGATAACCCTTGTCCGTCATGAAGCGGGAGTTTTGCCGCTTGCACGCGATAAAAAGATCGCCGTTCTTGGCATTTCAAATGGCTTTGACGGGCCATCGACAATGAGCACGCTTGCCGGAACACTTCGCAGCGGCGGGCTGAGATTTGAACAAGCTTATTTGCAGGAAAACTCGACCGTTCAGCAAAACCAAGCCGCAAGCAAAACTGTCAGCGAGGCCGACGTTGTCATCGTCGGGCTTTATGGCCGTGTTCGTTCGGGTGCGGCGAACAGCGTCGGCATTCCCGATAATGGTGCGGCAATTCTTCGTGAAGCTCTTGCCTCAGGCAAGACCGTGATCGGCATCGCCTTCGGCAATCCTTATATCTTAGGCTCGTTCCCCGAAATGAAAACTTACATCGTCGCCTATGGCGATATGTCGAGCCTCCAACGCGCGGTCGGACGCGGGTTGCTCGGTGAACAGAATTTTACCGGCAAACTTCCTATCTCGCTGCCCGGTCTCCATCCACGCGGTTCTGGCATTAGCGTTAATTATCCTAAACCGAAAGTACTTCCTAGGCCTCCTTATCCTCCAGCAGCTGTCGCGACGCGCACGACCGGCGACGTAGTTATTCAAGTTAAGGTCGGACCTACTGGCGAAGTTGAGACGGCCGATGTTCTTTCGGGACATCCGCTATTGCGGTCTGCGGCACAGAAAGCAGCGACAGAAACTAAATTCGATCTTAGAGAACCTCGTGATGAACAAAGAGTTTTTCTTATCTATCGTTTCAAACTCGACTCACAACCGGAAAACACCTGCTGTGAACGTCTGCCTTATGTAATCACAATAACATCTCCATATGAAATCGTTACCCAATCGACTCATGTTGCCTCGACCGAATAGAACTTATGACTTGGAAAATTGAAGGCTTTTTGGAAAGCCGTGACGGACGTTTATATATCGACGGCGTTGATGCGGTCGAGCTTGCCCGTGAATACGGCACGCCGCTTTTTGTTTACAGCGAACCTCGTATACGCCAAAACATTGCTCGTCTGAAAAAGATCGGTGACGTTGTCGGCTGCGGTTTCAAGCTTTGTTACGCGGCAAAGGCGATGTCAACGCTTGGCGTTCTCCGCGCGGTGCGTGATGCCGGCTGCGACCTTGAGGTCAATTCCGGCGGTGAATTGCTGAAGGCCCTCAAGGCGGGTTTTTCCGGCGACCAGTTGAATTTCAACGGCCTGAGCAAAGAGGTTTGGGAGCTTGAGCTTGCAATAGAGAACGGCGTCTATGCCATTCAGGTCGATTCGCTGTATGAGCTTTCGCTGATCGAGCAAACCGCAAAACGCCTGAACAAAAGCGCGAACGTCAGCCTGCGGCTTGTGCCTGAGATCGAATCCGCCACGCATTCCGGCCTGCAAACCGCGTTGCTCACATCAAAATTCGGAATGATGCCCGAAGAGGCTTTTGGTGCGTTCGTTAAATACAATGATTCCGAACACCTGAACCTCAACGGCATTCACCTGCATGTCGGTTCGCAAAACCCTTCGCCCGATGTTTACACTCAGGCGTTCGAAGAGATGTTCAACGCCCTGCTCCGTATCTATCGCGAATCAGGCGTAAGGCTGAAACACATAAACCTCGGCGGCGGCTTTCCGGTGAATTATCTTCGCGACCGCTTGCAGGCCGATGACTTTCCTGCTGATGAACGTGAGATGTTCGAAGCGGATTTTGAACCTGCCGACGCTCTGAGAGAAGCGTGGAACGCGGTTCGTCGATTGGCGGAAAAAGAGAATGTTGTCGATCTGCTGGAAGGCATAACGCTGCTGCTGGAACCGGGCCGTTCGATAATCGCAGACACCGCCGTCTGCCTGACCACAGTTCGCAACCAAAAGACCCGGCCGCTCGCTCAAAACTCCCCTCCTTACCAAGGAGGGGTGGCAGCCGCTTCGGCTGACGGGGTGGTTCTCCCGGCGGAAACAACGCCGCCTAAAGGCGGGACTCAGAACTCCGACCACTGGCTGCTGACCGATGCGGGTTTCAACATCCTGCTCTCAATGGAAACCTACAAGTGGTACTACCATCTGATCTCGGCAGAGCGGGCGGGCGAAGAACACAGTTTTCCTTACAAAGTTGCCGGGCCTTTGTGTGACGGCGGCGACGTTTATTTTGATGTCGAAGGCCACGGACGCCTGCCCGATCATCGCCTGCTGCCGGAAAACATCCAGCCCGGCGAAGTGCTTGCCCTGCTCAACTGCGGCGCGTATTCACTTGCCCAAGCCTCGCAATACAACGCCCGCTATCTGCCCGCCGTGATACTCACAAAAGGCAACGGCAAAGCTGAACTGATAAGAAAACGCGACACGTTCGAAGACCTGATAGCGAATGATATTTACTAGAATGGTAGTGATAAAGTAGGATAATTGATATGAACGCTACATTGGAAAGCATTGAAGAAGCTGCAAATTTGTTGAGCGTCAGAGAACGAGCGGCTTTGGCTCACAATCTCCTGAAAGGTCTTGACGATGCGGACGAGGATGAAAAATACATTGAATCTCTCTGGGCAAAAGAATCCGAAGAGAGGCTTGATGCCTACTTGCGCGGTGAGATAGAAGCGTCGCCTTTTGAAGATGCCGTTGAAAGGGTAAAAGCAAGAATCAGAAAATGAATATCCGCCTTTTATCAGTTGCAGAGACAGAATTTTCTGATGCCGCCGCTTATTACGAAGATATTGAACAAGGATTAGGTGACAGATTTATTGACCATATTACAAGTTCAGTTGGGATCATAGAACAGCATCCATTCGTTGGTCATTTGATCGAAGATCGCGTCCGAAAACTATCACTCAGAAATTTCCCCTACAACATTATTTATCACGCTTCGGAAAACGAAATAGTTATCGTTGCCATTGCCCATCATAAAAGAAAGCCGCACTATTGGCGTGACAGGTTATTGAAAATTTGATCAAAACTCACGCCACACTCAATCTAATATTGTCTGCCAATTCCATTGATTCTGCATATTCAATGTGCAGCACGCGGCGGGGTTCGTCGTTCACGCATTTTGACGATGCGTGGAGCAGAAGCGGGCGCATGGCGATGACGCCGCCTTTGCCGACCGTGCATTCGATGTGCGACCCGTTTTCGATCTGTTTTTGAAACTCGGCATCATCGCGGAGCCGTTTATGATGCGAGCCGGGAATCACGCGGAGCGGGCCGTTGAGCGATGTCGAAGCGTCGAGATGAATACGCAAAGCAAGTATTTTTTGCAATGCCCACGTCGGAGCGTGGACAAATGTCACGCCCTCTTTCACCGATGAAGGCCCCCAACCGTCAGCCTCAACGGCGTGTTCCAGCGGTAATGCCGTGTCCTGATGAAATGGCACAAGCCAGTTTGCATCATCCGTCTTTTCAAAAAGCGTGGCCTTAAATGGGATAAGCGGTTTGCCGGTCAGTGACCTCGTCAATTCGATCAAACGAGTATCGTTCGCAAGATCACTAACTGCGGAATTCGACATCAGGTTACGAATGCCAGCACGGCTTCGGGAAACATCTTCCGCCGAAAGAGCATCGAGCAGGCCATCGCATTCGGAAGGCGGTAAAACATACTCAGAGATCGAGAAACCTCTTTCTATCATCTGCTGTCTCAAATGAATCGATGCTCGCCAAACAAAAACCGAACATCAGGACAATATCTCATTTAACCCTTCGAGAATGAGGTCGAGTTCCTCATGCGTGGCTTTGCCGATCTTTTTGCTGATCCTTTCGACCGACAAGGTGCGTATCTGGCTGATCTTTACCCATGATTCTTTCGGCAGCCGTTTGTCGTTAAGTTTAAGTGTCAGCGGAAAACCGACCTTCGGTTCCTGACTTGTTACAGCAACACCGATCACAATCCCCGATCTCGCGTTGAACCTGTCGCCGCTTAAAACAAGCACAGGACGTTTTCCGGCTTGTTCGCGGCCGCGTGTCGGATCAAGGTCGGCCCAAACGATGTCGCCTCTCAATATGGCGGCCATTGGTCAACCTCCGACGCCAGGCCTTCGTCAGCAAGAGCTTTTTCGATCTTGATGTCTGCTTTGGTCAGTTTATCCAGTTCACGGTCCAGCCTGCTCTTATCAATGCGGTTCAGTTTTTCGCTGACCGCTTCCTGGATGGCGCGCGAACGGTTTGGAAAAACCTTTGCCCTTACCATTCGGTCAAGCTTTTTTAGAATGTCCGCATCTATGGAAATTGTCACCTTATCAACATTCATAAAAAAAGTAATACCATAGGTCATACCGATGGTCAATGTTACTTTAGAAACTGTCCGGTATCAGCAATGATTTGAGCAACTGTTTGTCCTGATCGCTAAGCGTGAACCCGGCTTTTTTGTACAGCGAGGCTAGGTTTGCGAGGGCGGTGGAGCGTGTGCCTTCGTCGCGGATGTGTGAAATTGTTTGAAGGGTCAGCGATGCCGTTTCACGAGCCTTTTCTTTTTCATCAAGCTCCAACAGGCTGACGGCTATTTCGCTGTATGCATTTGCACGGGCGGCGATCTGCTGAACGCCTTCCGCCGTCTCTGCGGCTTCATTCAGGAATGACAGAGCCTTTTCATTTTCATTATTTTTACGGGCGGCATTGCTCATGCCTATCAGGGCGAACGAACGGTCTGTGTCCGCAGAGATCGAACGGAGCGAAGCCTTAGCGGTCTCGTCTGCATTTTGCGTCGTCATTATATATGCGACCTGCGACAGGGCCGATGTCGCCTGCTCCTCGTCCTCAATGCCCTCGGCTATTTCGATGGCGCGTTCGCCCCGGCCAAAAGCGGCATATTGCGCGGCGATGCTGCCGAACAGGGCGAATTTCGCCTTGCTGTCGCGCGTCTCAGTATCTTTTTGCGAACGCAGGATCTCGTATGCTTCATCGAGCGATTCCAAAGCGTCTTCCTTTTCGTCGCGACGCCAATAGTCACGCGCAAAGCCGAGCAGCGTATTCGCGATCTGCGTTTTGTCCGCGACAGCATCAAGTGTCCGGTCGGCCAGATCGACGCTGCCCGCATGCATAAAACCCTGCGATACAAATGAAAGCAGCGTGTCGCGATGGACGTTGTCAAGAGATTCGGCGTGGCCGCGGGCCTTTTCGAGCGTCCCGATGGCCTTGTCTTTTCTTCCCGCATCGGTCAGCGCGTTGCCGACATCGACCAGCATCCGAACGCGCTCCTCGCGGTGTTCGATGTCTTCGGCAAGCTGTCCGGCTTTTTCCAGAAATTCAACGGCCTTGTCTGTATCGTCTTTTTCGCGGCGGGCAACTGTCATTGATATCAACGCCGCAACTGCCGCTCCGGGAAAATCTATCTCCGCGACCGTCGCCTGTGCCGCATCCTCATCGCCCAATTGATCTTGTTTCAGAGCTATCGCGGCAAGAACCTCTTCGGGGTGAAGCACCGAAGCGGACAGTTCGCGGGCCGCTTCAAGCTGTCCCTTCCCTG
The DNA here is from genome assembly GCA_019639175.1 of Acidobacteriota bacterium. Taxonomy (GTDB): domain Bacteria; phylum Acidobacteriota; class Blastocatellia; order Pyrinomonadales; family Pyrinomonadaceae; genus OLB17. The sequence continues at coordinate 55,683 of JAHBSK010000004.1, forward strand.
CCTTTACAAGAGCGGCGGCGGCAAATGCCTGCGAGCGCATACCGTCCTCTTCGACAGCGTCGGCAAGCTGAACGGCATATTCGTCATCGTCCAATTCGGCACAGCGGCGTACGACCGCGACCAACAAACGGTCGCGGACGAACGGATCGTCAACCGTGTTGGCAAGCTCAGCGGCAACATCGACATTGTCCCGCCGCAAATACTCGGCGACCACAGCCGAAACGGCGGTCGAACGGTCATCGCTGCCGCCGATCTCTTCGGCAAGATACGCCGCACACGCCAGCATATCGCCTTCGGCGTCAGTTTTTGAAATTATATGTTCAGGCATAGTTCGGGAATAAGCCACAGAGTACACAGAGAAAATGAGAAAATGTTATTTTCATTACCTTGACAGATCGATCAAGATCGGCCGGTCTATCAAGCAGCTAAAGATCTCTGTGTGCTCTGTGGCTAAAAAATTGATCTAAACAAAAACCCTTCTCAGCGTTTCCGGCATCCAGTCATCAAGATGCGTCGCGACGGCATCGGCGCCGGCAGCTTTGAGCTTATCTGACGAAACGGTGTTGGCAACGCCCAGCACGCGGAGGTCGGCTGCCTTTCCGGCTCGAACACCGGCAGGCGAATCTTCGATCACAAGGCAGTCACCGTGATTCATCGGCAAATGCGACGCGGCAATACGATGCAGGTCTATTTGCCTGAACCCTTCGCGATAACATGTCGGGTCAGGTTTGTAAGTGCTTATGTCCTCAGCACTTATGATAACGGAAAAACATTCGCCAAGGCCGGTCTTTTCCAGAACGAGGTCTATCTCTTCGCGTTTTGCCATGCTGACAATGCCAAGGGCCATTTCATTCGCACATTTATGAATAAAATTATCGACCCCGTCAAACAGCGGAACATTTTCGGTAACGATCTCGCTCCATTTGACCGTCTTTTTCTCAATGATCTCGGCGACGGTCGATGCGTCTCCGGCCTTTCCGACAGCTTCCAGAACCGAAGCGGTAAAAACGCGGTCGTTCATTCCCATGCGGGAATAATAATCCTCATCGGTCAGTTCGATGCCGTGCAGTTCAGCAAATATCTCGCGATAGGCGTCACACTGTATCTGTTCATCGTTGATGACCACGCCGTTCCAATCCATCAAAATTGCTTTTATCATAATCCAATAATCGGTCAGAAATTTAGCGGCCTATACTGTAAATCTGGGGCCAAGGATGTTCTCTCTGCCTAAAATTCCCTTCGGGTCGAACGCACGTTTTAGTTCGGCCATTTCGTTAATATAGCGTTCGCCCATCATTACATAGAGGTATTTGCTTTTCAGTTTGCCGATGCCGTGTTCGGCGGAAACGCAGCCGCCGAGCATTATCGCCTGGGCGATGCAGCGGCCGTAAATGTGGCCTGCCTTTACGGCTTCGTCCTCGTCTCTGGGCATTATGTTGGCGTGCAGGTGGCAATCGCCGATGTGTCCGAAAATGACGTATTCCATGCCGCTTGCGTTAAGAATATCCTTGTAATATTTGAGGAACGCGGGAAAATTCTCATCGGGAACGGCCATGTCCGTCCCGATCTTTCGGCGTTTGTTGCGGACAACGCGTTCATTGACCGAAACCGGCAATGCGTGGCGAAACGCCCGCATTTTTTCGCGGTCCTGCTCGGTCGTCGTGAACCACGAACCGTCGATATCGGCGTTATGTTTTTCCAGCAGTTCGTTCCACGCTTCGAACAAAACGTCTTCGGTCTCTTCGGTCGTTTCCTGCTCAAAAAATATCGCACCGGCCATATTCCCAGGCGTTTCAGGAAATTTTTCGGAGATGAATTTCAGGGCGTTCGCGTCAAAATATTCGATCAGCGATGCATTCAACTTATCTTCGGCTTCAGATCTAAAATTTAAAATTTCAGATCTGAGATCTGTGATCAATGCGGCTCGGTTCGCAAACGAGACGTACTTCGCTTCCTCAACAAAAGCCATCAGGTCTTTTTCATCCGCAAAAAATACGATACCGGAGAAAAATCCTTTCGGTTTTGGCAAAAGTTTTAGCTCGACCTCGGTAACGACGCCGAGCGTGCCTTCGCTGCCGATAAAAAGGTCGATGACATCAAGCGGCTGCCCATTAAAATAACCGCTCACGTTCTTGCGAACGTTTGGCCGCTGATATGTCGGCACCTTTGCCGTGATCTTTTGACCGCTTTCGGTCTTTAATTCGATAACACCGTCGCCGTTCGCAAATAACTCGCCACGGCGAAGTTTCAAAACGTCGCCGTCAGCCAGAGCGACCGTCATGCCTTCGACAAAATCGCGTGTCGCGCCGTATTTGAAACTCCTCGCACCGGAAGCATTTGTCGCGACCGTGCCGCCTATCTGGCAGCTCCATTCGGTCGGGTCGGGCGGATAAAAAAGGCCTTCGGCTTCGACCGCTTTTTGCAGGTCAGCGAGGATAACGCCGGGTTCAACAACCGCAGACATCGTATCTTTGCTGATGCTCTTGATCTTGTTCAACCGTTCCAGCGAAATGACATATCCGCCGAACGGTATCGCACCGCCGACGGTTCCGGTCCTTGCGCCGGAGATCGTCACCGCCTTGCCAAGCGCGGACGCCTCTGCCAATATCTCGGAAACCTCTTTGGCCGATTCCGGCAAAAATATCTTCTCGACATTGCCGCCGGGCATATTGCTGGCGTCGGTCAGGTAGTCCTGAAACTCTTCGGGCTGCGTTTTTACGAGCATATATAAAATCTTACGTATGTAAGGCAGGCTTTACAAATCCGTCCGGGACAATATGGACGAACGCTGCCCATTTGGTTTGACCGGCTGAATACCCGTTTCTATAATCTCTCCTATGAGTTCTTTTGGCTGGATGATCGTTTTGGTGCTGCTGCTCACACTGTTAGGCAGCGGAGCTCTTCTTTTCATCACCCTGAAATATTATTGGGGCGACAGAGGCAAGCCTTTGCCCGACCGCGAGATCCGCCGGCAGAAACGCGAAGAAGAACTCCGCATGCGCGAAAAACAGATCGAATACGCAAAAAACCACCCGCACACACCCCGTCCAGAAAGCTTTTGGGACAATACCAAAAAGTAAGTTAAACAAGCCGCAAAAGTTACTCAGTAAAAGCATCGGTAAAGTAAAATAATTGACCGTGCTATCACGGCGTGCTATCATATGGCCCGATGAACAAGAAGCAGCGTGCCACGCTCGAAGCGATATTTGCGAAACCGACCAAGGCTACCATCAAATTCGCCGATATTGAAAAATTGCTAGTCGGCTTGGATGCTCAGGTCGTAGAAGGTGCCGGTTCCCGTGTCGTATTTAGAATGCCGAATGGCAGAAAATGGGAAACGCACAGGCCACACCCCGGAAAAGAGGCCAAAAAGTATCAGGTTGAGAACGTGCGTAAATTCTTGGAAGAACTGGGAGTAAAGTAAGGCAATGAAAAATGTAATGGAATATAAAGGTTTTACGGCAAAGGTCGAATATTCGCAGGACGATGAAATATTTGTCGGTCATGTTCTGGGAATTGACGACTTTATAGATTTTGAAGGTAAAACGGTCGATGAACTGAAAAAGGATTTTAAGAATGCCATTGACCTTCATATCAAGGTGTGCAAAGAAGAAGGCAAACAACTGACAAATTATTCAGGAAAACTGTTTTTCCGGTTCAGCAATGACCTGCATGCCCGTATCGCCGCCGCCGCCGCCCGCGCAGGGAAAAGCATTAATGAATTTGGAAAAGAGGTCTTTGAAACCGCCACCGGACATAAAAAGACCGGCTAAAAACAATAATAAGGAACCCGGTCGCTACCGCTCCAGGTTCTGACTTCTGCCGTTTTTGCAGGCGGTTCTGACAGGCTCACCTATACTCCAACTCCCTTTCCCGCAAGTATTTCATCTTGTCACGCAGCTCGGCGGCGCGTTCAAATTTCATTTCCTTGGCGGCGGCACGCATTTCGGCCTCGAGTTTGGCGATGGTTTCTTTTAGCTGTTTTGGCGAATATTCTTCCAGCACGTCCAGATCGAGCGGAACCTTGAAATAATCGGCTTCGTAGGCGGTGACGAGCGTTGCCTCGATGGGTTTTACGATGGTGGTCGGCGTTATGCCGTGTTCGCGGTTGTATTCTTCCTGTATCTTGCGGCGACGCTGTGTTTCGTCCATCGCGTTCCGCATCGAATCGGTTATCTTGTCAGCGTAAAGTATCGCCTTGCCGTCGGCATTGCGGGCGGCGCGTCCCATTGTCTGTATCAGTGAACGCTCCGAACGCAAGAAACCTTCCTTGTCGGCATCGAGTATCGCCACAAGCGAGACTTCGGGCAGGTCAAGCCCTTCGCGAAGCAGATTTATCCCGACCAAAACGTCAAATTCGCCGCGACGCAGATCGCGAAGTATCTTTATCCGGTCAAGCGTCTCAATATCGCTATGCAAATAACTGACCTTGACGCCGACCTCGGCAAAATATTCGCTTAGGTTCTCGGCCATGCGTTTTGTCAGCGTCGTCACCAGCACGCGCTCGTTCCGTTCGGCACGAACGCGGCATTCTTCGAGCAGGTCGTCTATCTGGCCTTTGACAGGACGCACCTCGACCAGCGGATCGATCAGCCCGGTCGGGCGGATTATCTGCTCAATGACCTCGCCTTCGGTCCGCTGAAGCTCATACGCGCCCGGCGTTGCCGAAACGTATATCGTCTGGCCGACACGCTGTTCAAATTCCTGAAAGTTAAGCGGGCGATTGTCCTTTGCCGACGGCAGCCGAAAACCGTATTCGACAAGCGTTCCCTTTCGCGACTGGTCGCCCTTGAACATCGCCCCAAGCTGCGGAACGGTCTGGTGCGATTCGTCTATCACCATCAGCGCGTCCGATGGCAGATAATCAAGCAGCGTCGGCGGCGGCTCGCCCGGCATTTTGCCTGTCAGATGCCGCGAATAATTTTCGATGCCGCGGCAAAATCCCATTTCCTTTATCATCTCCAGGTCGTACATCGTCCGCTGGTGCAGACGCTGTGCCTCAACGACCTTGCCTTCGGAAACTAGGAATTTTTCATGCTCGTCCAGTTCTTCTTTTATCGTCTTTACGGCCGATCTGATCGTGCTTTTGGACATCACATAGTGCGTTTTCGGATAGATCGGCAGCCGCGATTCGTGCTTATACAAAACTTCGCCCAGCAGCGGATCTATGGTCGAGATAGAATCTATCTCGTCGCCCCAAAACTCGATGCGGTATGCCTGATCCTGATAGCTCGGATATATCTCGACCACGTCGCCGCGAACACGAAATGTCCCGCGTTCAAAATCAACGTTGACGCGCTCGTATTGCAGTTCGACCAGCTTTTTCAAGAAATCCTCACGCTTGAGCTGCATTCCCGGTTCTATGAACATCAGCATCCCGAAATAAGCATCAGGATCGCCAAGGCCGTAGATGCATGAAACAGACGCCACAACGATAACGTCATGCCGTTCAAAAAGCGCCCGCGTCGCGCTCAGACGCAGGCGGTCTATCTCGTCATTGATCGTCGCCTCTTTTTCGATGTAGAGATCGGACGCGGGAACATAAGCTTCGGGCTGGTAATAGTCGTAATAGGAAACGAAATATTCGACCGCATTCTCAGGAAAAAAAGTTTTGAATTCCTGATAAAGCTGTGCCGCCAGCGTCTTGTTATGTGCCAGCACGAGCGTCGGGCGCTGAACTTCCTGTATGACGTTCGCGATGGTGAATGTCTTTCCGCTGCCGGTTATGCCAAGCAGGACCTGATCCTTCGTTCCTTCATTCAACCCGTTGACCAGTTGTTTTATTGCCTCCGGCTGATCGCCGCGAGGCTGATTTTCACTTATGAGACGGAATTGCATTGTTTAATCATATAATATTTACTATGGATTTTCCATTTGCGTTCCCGGCCTTTGCCCGCGATATATAGATGTTTGCAAAAACAAAACCATTTTCACGCCAAGCCGCCAAGAACGCCAAGAAATCAGCGAAAAAGTAAGAAGCAGAAATTTAGATAAGAATTTCTTTTAGAGGAGCGATATGACCGCGATAAAGATGTTTTTATTCGCAGTGATCTTACAGAAACATCCTTTTTACAGGAAATGTCTTTGCGGGCTTGGCGGCTTTGCGTGAAATGCATATGGAAATAACGGTTGTTAGAAAAACTTTCTCACGCCAAGTCGCAAAGATCGCCAAGAGTTGAGCGAAAAAGCAAGAAACACATGTTTAGACAAAATTTTCTTAACGCATAATTTGGTGTAAATGAATTTACCAAAACAATCGTGTAGAATCTTCACAACCGAACATAAATGGCAAAACAACCGGCAACAATTTTCGTCTGTCAAAACTGCGGCAGCCAGTCACGCAAATGGCTGGGGCAATGCCCAGACTGTTCCGAATGGAACACGATGGTCGAAGAAAAGTTTCGCGCACAGGCACAAAGCAGGTCTTATTCCGGCGGCGGTTTTTCGGCAAAGCCGGTCGCTTTTGATTCGATAGAACCACAGGACGAGGCGCGAACCTCTTCAGGCATAGAGGAATTTGACCGCACGCTCGGCGGCGGCATCGTTGCCGGCTCGCTGGTGCTGATAGGCGGCGCACCGGGCATCGGCAAATCGACCATCGTTTTGCAGATCGCCGAACAGCTTGCCCAAAACGGGCAAAAGGTGCTGTATGTTTCGGGCGAAGAATCGGAACGGCAGATAAAGATGCGCGGCGAACGGCTTGGCGTAAGCGCTGAAGGGCTTTTTATCCTGCCGGAAACAAATCTTAATTCGATCCTGGCTGAGGCGGAATCGTTGAAGGCCGATCTCGTCATTGTAGATTCCATCCAGACGGTTTTCAGCGAAAAGATCGAATCAGCACCGGGCAGCGTCTCGCAGGTGCGCGAGGTGGCGACGCAGTTTATGATGTTCGCCAAACAGACCGGAACGCCGGTTTTCCTGACCGGCCACGTCACAAAAGAAGGCTCCATTGCCGGGCCGAAAACGCTGGAACACATCGTTGACACGGTCATCTATTTTGAAGGCGACCGCCATCATAATCACCGCATCATCCGCGCGACCAAGAACCGCTTTGGAGCGGCAAATGAGATCGGCGTTTTTGAGATGACCGGCAGCGGGCTTGTGCCGGTCGGCAATCCGTCCGAGCTTTTTCTGCAGGAACGGCCCGAAGGCGCAAGCGGTTCGGTCGTGACCGTCTGTATGGAAGGCACGCGCCCGATGCTGGTTGAGGTTCAGGCTCTGGTCAGCGGCACAAAATTTGGCAGCGGCCGAAGAATGTGTCAGGGATTTGACCACAACCGCGCGTCGCTTTTGATAGCCGTGATGGAAAAGCGTTTGGGTATGCAGCTTTCCGGCGACGACGTTTTTATCAACATCGCGGGCGGCCTTGAGGTGGACGAACCGGCCGCCGATCTCGGTGTCATTGCGGCGATAGCATCGAGCTTTCGTAACCTCCAGATACCGCCGGAAACCGCCGTTTTCGGCGAGGTCGGCCTGACAGGCGAGGTTCGCGGCGTGCTTCAGGCTCAGACACGCGCCAGAGAAGCCCAAACACTCGGATTCAAAAAACTCATCCTGCCCGAATCGAATAAAAAGGGACTTGAGAAACTCCTCGGCATCAGAGTTGTGGGCGTGAAAGATCTGGAAGAGGCGATAGACGAACTTTTTTAGGACGCCGGCAAATATTTATGCGGCTATGGGGTGAGGCTGCGGCTTGGGAATTTCATCCCCGAATTCACGCGCGGTCGCTATCCAGAGGTCAATTGCTTCCCTGACGTTTTGTACCGCATCCATTTGTGTTGATCCATGCGCCATGCAACCCGGAAGCTCAGGCACTTCAGCGACAAATATCTGGTCGTCGTCGTCCCAATAAATAACTATTTCGTATTTTGGAGAGTTCCCGTTCTTCATAGGTCGTTCTCACGCACCATCGCTCTTTGCTGCCGTCACGGAGGTTAGCATTTTTTCATTGGAATTACTATGATTTGACCAAACAGTTGCATTTGATCTACGTGAAACAATGAGCAAAACCATCATTACAGAAGGCGACGAGGGCGTTCAGCTTATAATCAAGAACCGGAAAGGCGACCGCAAAAAGCGCAATGCAGCCAAAGATGTTTCGGCACGTTCGCCTGTGCAGGTGCTTTACGGCGGAGCCGACCGATATTCGGCATCGACGCCGGAAAAAATGGGCAAGATCGCCTTGGCAACGCTGAAAACATACGCGCCGAATTTTGTTGAATTTGCACAGGCTGTTCGCCTGCCCGGAACTGAGACCTTGCCGGGTTTTCCGGCTGCGGCTGAAAAGCTGGTCGAGCAGGTGACAAAGAATCCTGTAAGGGCAAAAGAAGAAGATCGTGCGGCGTGGCTGGCGTGGTCGGTTTATGAAAAAGTTGCCGATAAGCTTGCCGCCGAACCGGTAGAAGACCTGCGGATAGATTTTGAGGACGGTTACGGTTTCAGGCCGGACGAAGAAGAGGACAAAGACGCGAAACGCTCGGCGATGCAGATAGCACAGGCATTTTTGGAAGGCTCGCTCACCGCGTTCTCGGGCATCAGGATAAAGCCGCTTTCAGGCAACACCTACGCTCGGGCGGTAAGTACATACAAACTTTTTACGGAAACTTTTCTGAACGAGACAAACGGACGCCTGCCGGAAAACTTTGTCGTTACGCTGCCAAAAGTAACGGGCAAAAAAGATGTCAAGGAACTGGTGTCTCTTTTAAAAAGAACCGAAAAAGATTTCGGCCTCAGATCGGGCAGCATCGGCATCGAACTTTTGACGGAAACCCCAGAGGTGATGAAGAACGGCGGCAGCGAGATAGACAGCATTGTCGAGGCCGCAAAAGGCCGCTGCACGTCAATACATTTTGGTGCTTATGACTTTACTTCTGCTCTCGGCATTGCACCCGCATATCAACGGCTGGATCATCCGGCGTGCGATCTTGCCCGCCAGTATATGCAGCTTGCGGCGGCACGCCTGGGCATTCGCGTTTCTGATTCGGTGACAACGCTTTTGCCCGTAGAGGTTCATCGCGAAAAGAAGCTCTCTGCCGTGCAAAAAAATGAAAATCGGCGCTCAGTGCATGACGGCTGGCGGACGCATTTTGCAAACGTCACCAACGCCCTGAGGAACGGCTTTTATCAGGGCTGGGACGTTCATCCTAATCAGCTTTCGGCACGGTATGCTGCCGTTTACGCATTTTTCTACGATCAGCTAGATGAGTTTGCCCCGCGACTGCGGCGGTTCATTGACGCATCAACACAAGCCGTATTGACCGGCACCACGTTTGACGACGCGGCGTCGGCAAACGGAATATTGAATTTTTTCAGAAAGGCTGTGGAGTGTTCTGTGCTGACGGAAGATGAGGCAGGCGAACTTATAGGCTGTTCGGCGGCGGAGTTTCGCGAACTTGATTTTGAAAGATTTGGATCTGTTTAAACACGTTAGGCCGCGTCTTCGCCGGCCATTGCCTGTTCCAGCATTTCCTCGCGTTCGCGGCGGCGGTCTTTTATCTTCGGGCTTTGATCGTCCTCTATGAATTTTGCCGGGACATCGAACGGATCGGGATATTCGGGCAGGCCTTCGCTTATCATGTGAGCATTGATGATCGTCGAGATCAGTTCCTGCTCAAACTCGGTGATATCAATAAACCTGACGCCGATGCCCGTGTCCTCAAAACGGTAGATCGCCTTGCTGCGGAGCGGCAGTTTGTTCCTGTTCGGAAGCTCGATCTCAAGGCGGAACTCGTCGCCCGGATAGAGATTTTCTTCCCAATCGGTAAAACAGCCGCCGATGCTTATCTGCTGAAGCAGCGTCTGATGGCTTTCGCCGTATTTGGAAACCAGCGTTGCCGGAATATCGAGCGAGAATCTGAGGTGTCTTCGTTGATTTATCGACATTTCTTCGTGAGGTGGGGAAAAGAATATGCGGCGAACACCGCTATCTTAGATTGTATAGCTTTAGCCAGCCCCGACGCAAGAAAAATGTATGTGTGGTGAAAGTGAAATAAAAAGGATGTGAAAGAGCATATTCTGTGTCCTCATTCTGTGCATTCTGTGGTTAAGTTCCTGAAAACAAAAGGAATACCACAAAATCCACAGACAAAAAACCGAAATACACAGAACAGATGCGCCCTTTCAGACATCCTCAGTCATTCTATTTATTAAAGCACGGGCTAGTTCGCTGCAGCTTCGGATTGTGAGCAGTGAGCGTTAAATGCCTGTGCGAGGGCCTCGGCGATGACCGTCGGCGGACGGCCTTCGAGGTCGCGGCGCTCAAACATCTGAACAAGCTGGCCGTTCTTCAAAAAAGCTATCGAAGGCGATGACGGCGCGTAGCCTGTAAAATGTTCACGAGCAGTGTCGGTTGCGTCAATATCAGCTCCTGCAAACACGGTGATCGCTCGGTCCGGCTTTGCGGCTGAGTGTTCCAAAGCCATTGCGATGCCGGGGCGAACTCCGCCCGCTGCGCATCCGCAAACCGAGTTGACGACGACCATCAGCGTGCCGTCGGTGTTCTTTATCGCGTCCTCGACCGCTTCGCTGGTCTTGGTCTCTTCGATGCCGAGCTGTGAAAGTTCGGCACGCATTCCGTGGATCATTATTTCTGGATAAGGCATATAAGATTCCTCTTTTTCAGTAAATATCAGGTCAAGATTTAATCCTGACCTTTTTGTCAAGTATCTAATATATGGTGTTTGCAGTCAAGAAGCGGCTGCTTTCCTGGCTCTATGAACCATCTGGATGTTGTAAACTGATCGAAAGGAGCGGGACGCAGAAATTGTCCGGCGATCAATAAAATGCTGATAGTAATGACGACAACACTTAACGCCAACGAGGCAAATTCGCTGGCAAGGACAATAATTGAGAACAAACTGGCCGCGTGTGTACAGATACTGCCGCCGATGACATCGGTCTATTTTTGGGACGGCGAAGTGCAGACAGAATCCGAACATCTTTTGCTGATAAAAACGCTTGAGGAAAAATATGAGGAGCTTGAACGGTTCATCAATGCGAACCACAGCTATGATGTGCCGGAGATCGTTGCGATAAAAAGCGAGGCCGTCTCAAACGGCTATTTGAAATGGCTGACCGAATATGTGGAAACTCGTTAAAGCCGGATCAATCTTTAGACAAACACCTCTGTGATCCAAAAATAAAACCGCCACAAAGCCGCAAAGGCACAAAGAACCGCCAAGAACTACTTTGCGTAACTTAGCGTCTTCGCGTCTTAGCGACACAATTTATCAGACAGCCGCGAAGCCGCAGAAAAGAATTAAAAACACCTGCCAAGTTTTCCTAACGCTCGATCGGAGGTTAAAAGACCAGTTCCGCGCCCATTCTTATAATGTGAAACGCCTCGGCGTAGCCGCAACCGGCTTGGCTGCCGCGAAACAGGGCGAGAGCCTTTAGAGCCTCGACGGAACGCGGGCCGGGAAATTCGTGAAGCTGGCTTTTGAAGCATTCCATTGCCGCGAGCTTTGTGTCTATTTGTGAGGTTATATCGACGCAGAAATTTGGTGTGAAATTTGGCTCGATGTGCGGCGCGTTCCAGTGAGTTTCCGAGATGGTCTCATAAGCGGCAACGAGTCCGATACTCTTCCCCGCTCCGACAGGTCGGGCGGCGACCATGCACGCGTCGAATATTTGGCGATGGTCGATGTGGCGGTCATAATATGGAATAAGAAGTATTCGCGGTGCGGCCTTTTCGACCTCGGCCAGTATCAGCGAATTGAGTTCGCTGACCGGAATATCGCCCAAAAATACGGCGGGTTTGTCCAGATAGACAGAATTTTTCACGCCCAGAACTGCATGTGCTGCGCGTGATTCGCGGACGGTCGTCTGATGAACCTCTTCGGAATAGAGCGGCGGCATATGCGCGGCAACGGTCAGAACGGTCACGTCCCAGCCGCTTTCCGAAAGGTGTTTTATCGTACCGCCGGCGCCGAGGGTTTCATCGTCAGGATGCGGAGCTATTACGAGAGCATTTTTCATAACCGTAACTTCCTTTTTTGGTCAGGCGACCGGCTTTTTGACCAGAAGATCTCCGACAGCAAGAACATCGAGGCCGGTTGACCAGAATGTCCTGAGTGCATCACGAACATTGCATACGACCGGCTCGCCTTTGACGTTGAAAGATGTGTTGAGTATCGTTCCGACGCCTGTGATCTCCTCAAATTCTGAGATCAACGAATGATAAAGCGGAAGCACATCTTTTTCAACCAGTTGAACGCGGGCGGTTCCGTCAACGTGGACGACAGCCGGTGCGATCTCCTTCAAACGCTCGCTCGCTTCAAACGCGATGACCATAAAAGGAGCCGTCGTATGCGACACAAGATATTCGTCCGCTCGCTCTGCCAGCATAGAAGGGCAGAACGGACGCCAGTATTCGCGAAATTTTATGATGGCGTTCACGCGGTCACGTGAGTCGATATTTCGCGGATCGGCCAAAATGCTGCGCTGTCCCAAAGCCCGCGGCCCGGCTTCCATTCGTCCCTGAAACCAGCCGACGATCTTTCCTTCGGCCAAAAGAGCGGCAACATCGCGGGCGATGTTCTCAGAACGCTCGTACGCCACTTTTGAGGCGCGAAGAACCGCCTCGATGTCGTTTTCCTCATTGCCGATGGCAAGCGTCCGCAGCGTTTCAGGCCGCGAGCCTTTTAATTTATGAGCGGCAACCAACGCCGCTCCGAGTGCCGCACCGCCGTCGCTGCACAGCGGGTTTGCCCAGATGTCCGTCACCGACGGCAGGCCAAAGATGCGGCTGTTCATTTTTACGTTCAGCCCGACACCGCCGCCGATGGTGACTTTCGTCAGGCCGGTTTCTTTTATGCCCCATTCGATCAGCCGCGTAACGGCCTGTTCCAGATGGTATTGAACGGCGAAAGCAAGATCCTCGTGCCATTCGGAATATTCGTCGGTCGAGACACGCGGCGGCTTGCCAAACAGATCAACGAGCTTGTCCGTATATCGTTTTGAATATGTATGCGGCCCGTAATGAATGTAATCAGGATCGACGCGATAGCCGTGAGCGTTTTCCGCGTCGGGTAAAACGATCTGTCCGACCTTTTCTATAAGCTCCGCGTTCGGGCGGCCGTATGCGGCAAGCCCCATCAATTTATATTCGCCGCTGTATGCCTCAAAGCCCAGATATTCCGTAAACGCCGCATAGACCCAGCCGAGCGAATGCGGGATCTTTTGCTCATAGATGGGCGTCAGTTTGTCGCCGCGATGTTCCCACAAAACTGTGCAGTGTTCGTCGCCCGAACCGTCTATCGTCAGGCAGAGCGAAGCGTCCAAACCGGACTGCATTGCGGATTGGAACGCATGAACATAGTGGTGCGGATATGCCACTATCGGCGGAAATTTGATGTCGCCGAAAGCACGCCGCCATTCAAAATGATGCCGTTCGCGTGTTGTGTTTTCATCAAAACGCGAGATCAGGCTTCGCTGCCACGAACGCGTCGCATCGTTCACGGGAAATTCTTCGTTCACCGTGTCATAGAACGCCTGCATCGTGCCGTCGGTATAGGCGGCAACGTTCCAGTTCAGAGCGACTGCCTCGACATCTGACAGCGTTATGCCCGCCGTGGAAAGACAGAATTTGAGGGCATTTATCGGATAAATGCCAAAAGCGTGTTTTTGGCGGATGAAGCGCTCTTCTTCGGCATAGGCGATGACGCGGCCATTGCTGACGATCGCGACAGCGGGATCGGCATGGCCTTCAAAGATACCGACAAAAAAAGATGAGGACATAAGAACTATGAAAGGGCTGCGAAACTACCTCATTCCATTCGAACAGTATTTAACGACAAAATCGACCGTGTCCTGCGGAGAATCGGTCATATAGATCAGGCCCATGTCCTCAGGGCTGATGTTCCTTTCGGAAACCATGGTCGAGGATATCCATGAAACAAGGCCCTTCCAGTAAGCGGAACCAAAAAGCACAACGGGAAAATTGCGTATCTTTTTGGTCTGGATCAGCGTCAGTGCCTCAAAAAGCTCGTCCATTGTGCCAAAACCGCCGGGGAAGATGACATATGCATTGCTGTATTTTATGAACATCGTCTTTCGGACAAAAAAGTACTGGAACGAAAGCGATTTGGTCTGATACGGATTGGCAGATTGTTCAAAAGGCAGTTCGATATTGCACCCGACCGATACGCCGCCGGCCTCGTACGCGCCGCGGTTTGCCGCTTCCATAATGCCCGGGCCGCCGCCGGTGATGACCTCAAATCCCGCCTCAGCCAACAGCCGCGAGGTTTCCTGTGCGGCAATATACATCGGGTCATCTTCGCGTGTGCGTGCCGAACCGAAGACCGAGACGCCTCTCGTAATGGTGGCGAGGCTGTCGAAACCGTCAACAAATTCGCTCATGATGCGAAAGACGCGCCACGAATCGGATGTCGTGTAGTCATCAGCGGGTTCGGGCGAACGGAGAAGTATCTCGTCATCCGTCACCTGCCAGAAACCCGGTTCCGATTCCCTTTTTCTGGCATCAGCTACAGTTTTGGGTTCGGTCGTTTTTGCTGATTTGCCCGCTCCCTTTCCTTTAGGATTTTTTGCTTTTGTTTGAGCCATTTTTCAAATTCGGAATGCGGGATGCGGAACGCGGGATTGCGGCAATACTTCCGCGTTCCGCATTCACCTCTCCACATTCATCAGATCCCCATTATGTTATATCCGCAATCAACGTAGATCGTCTCGCCGGTGATGCCCGACGAAAGATCGCTTACGAGGAAAAGAGCGGTGTTGCCCACCTCGGCAGCGGTGACGTTTCGTTTTAATGGCGATTTTTCGCCAACGTAACCGAGCAGCGACCCCATATTCTTGACGCCGCGTGCCGAGAGCGTGTTGATCGGGCCGGCGCTGATGGCGTTGACGCGGATATTCTGTTTGCCGAGGTCAGCCGCAAGGTATCTGGTCGAAGATTCCAACGCAGCCTTTGCCACGCCCATGACGTTGTAATTCGGCACGACCTTTTCGGCCCCGTAATAGGTCATCGTGACGATGCTGCCGCCTTCGGTCATCAGCGGCGCGGCGGCAAGCGAAACCTGTGTCAGCGAAAAAGCGCTTATCTCCAACGCCGTGCGAAAGGCGTCGCGCGTCGTGGTTACGAACTCGCCCTCCAGAGCTTCTCTGGGAGCAAAAGCGATGGAATGGACAAGATAATCCAGCCGTCCGTATTTTGCTCCGACCGCCGCAAACGCCGCATCGACCTGTGCCTGATCGGTCACGTCGCACGGAACGACGAGCGAATCGGGCAATTCTCCGGCAAGTTTTTCGACGCTCTCTTTCAGGCGGTCGCCCTGAAACGTAAAAGCCTGTCTGGCCCCTTTTTCGCCGCACGCCGCCGCACATGCCCAAGCAATTGAGCGCTTGTTGGCAACGCCAAATATCATTCCTACTTTATTTTCAAGCATATCTTTTGAAGAGAGAAATTTTACAAAGTGTAAATGTGAAATAGGGCTTTGGTCTTTGGTCTTTGGTCTTTGGTCTTTGGTCTTTACACTTTTTAACTTCTTCACTCTTTCCCTTTTTCACTTTTTCACTTTAATCAGTCACATAGATCCGCTGCAGGGCCTCAAAATCCAGCAGCCTAATATCGACTTCCACGGGACATTCGCGAAATCTGTTCGCCTTTAGCCGAGAGCGGAGAGCTTCTTCATCCTCAGGCGTCAACTGAGTGACGAGGATCAGCATCAATCTGACGCGGCGTGAACCGCCCGAACTCTCGACCGCGCCGTTCACCGAACTGACCTTGCGTATCGCCGAAGCGATGCGGTCGTCGTCAAGTTCCGGTATCACGAGAAAGGACACCTGACAACAGATGACAAGATCGTCTTTATAGATCAAAGCGTCAAACGGAATGCCTTCGACCGTGACCTGCCGCAGCACCGGGACGCGTTCTTCCTGCTGTATCTGCCGCAACGCCAGGTCTTCGGCAACGATATAGGCTGATTGAAGATCGGCGGTCTGTTCAGGCTCGACCTCCAGCAGTTTTGCAAGATTTCTGACCTCGATGTTCAGATCCTGCCGCTGAACATCAGGCAATGCGGGCCGCCAATCGGCTCCGCCTTCGCGAAGAGCGGCAAGTTTTCGGCCGAGTCCGTGCAATGTCCAAATGCAGGCAAGCGACAACACGCCCGCAACAGCAAAGATCAGCGCCGCAGGCCATGCGGACACTGAAGCCGAATATATCAGCCCGACGGCCGAGACGATCAGCACCGCAACACCCGGCCACGAGCGATTGATGCCCAGTCCTGAACCGTCAAATGCGGCAGGAGAAGTTTCTGTTCGTTCCGCCATCAGTGTTCGGATCAGGCATTTGCCGCTCTTTCAAAAGGAATATCGTCAAAATGGGTCATCTGCTTAAAGTCGCGAAAGCGCCGGTTTATCTCATCGTATCCGAGAGCATCGACGCGTTCGGTGCCGAATTTTTCGACATTGAACGACGCCATGACCGAGCCATAGACCATCGCACGGCGAAGCGTTTCGTCGTTTATCTCGTTTTGAGCCGAAAGATAGCCCATGAAACCACCCGCGAAGGTATCGCCTGCACCGGTCGGATCAAAAACGCTTTCGAGCGGATACGCCGGGGCGGCAAAATAGCCGTCTTTTGTAAAGAGGGTCGCTCCGTATTCGCCGCGTTTGATGACGACAGCTTTCAGGCCGTATTCCATTATCTTTTTCGCGGCTTTGTAGATGCTCGGCTCGTCGGTCAGCTGGCGTGCTTCGGCATCGTTGATGATGATGCAATCGACGACCTTGATGGTCTCGATAACTGCATCTTTCATCGACGATATCCAGAAATTCATCGTGTCCATTGCCGCAAATTTGGCATCAGCACACTGTTCGCGGACACCTTTTTGCAGCATCGGCAGAATGTTTGCCAAAAAGAGAAAGTCTGCTGATCTGGAATTATCGGAAAGCTTCGGATCGAACGTCTCAAACACGTTCAACTGTGTGTCGAGCGTGTGAGCCGTGTTCATATCATAATCGTAACGGCCTTTCCAAAAGAATGTCCTGCCGTCAGCGACGACTTCGATGTCGTCCGTGTTTATATTATGACGCTTGAAAACATCCCATTCGGCCTTGCCAAAATCGCCGCCGACCACGCCGACCGCATTTACCTCAGTAAAAAAGCTCGCCGACAGCCCAAAGTGCGTAGCCGCACCGCCCAAAACCTTGTCACGCTTGCCAAACGGCGTCTCCAACGCATCAAACGCAACAGAACCAACCACTGTTAAAGACATTTATTAAAGTTTCTCCGAAAAAAGATGATCGTGAAAATTACAATCTTTTATTTTACACGTCACTGCGGATTTTTGCGATTGCAAAGTGAAGATTAGGTTACGAGTATTTGCTTAGGTAAAGTTTGCCTTCGTAATCGACCAGTCCCATTCTGATGAGTTCATGCCAGCCGTGTCTTCCGAGAATGTTTCTGCGGATATTCTCATCTTCAGCGAAAAAGGCCAGCGAATCAAATTCCAGATCAGCTACTTCTAGCCCGACGCGGAAGCCAAATGCGTTAAATGTTCCGGTAGCCGTACTGATCTTCAGAAAGATGCCTGATTCAATATCAAGCCCAAGCGATTCACCGTGCGATCTTTCAAAAACGCATACGCTTGAGCCTGTATCGATCTTCGCGGGGAAAGTCGTTGTCACATCGGAGAAACCGATCGTCGTTTCGATCGTGATGCCCGTAAGGCCGTGGTCGTACCGGATCAGGCGGTCGAATTCAAGCAGATGCGGCATCTATTACCAACCTCCGAAAACTTCGTCCGTTTCTGAAAAAACATAGGTCACGAATGCGTTGGGGAAGCCATTTTTGGCTGCCGCATCTTTTGCCTCGGCAAAGGTTGCACCGACGCCGGCCAATTCCGAGCCTTCGAGCGCCACATATTTGTGCGCGTATTTTTCACGGTTTGTTTTAAGCCATTCCGTCTGGGCGTGACGATCCGCATCGGAAAATATCGCTGCCGAAGAATTGCCGTTATCTTCGAGCGTGTCATGCAGAAAATCCGCAAGATCCCGTTTCGATTCCGGATCGAGCAGGACGATCTGCTGTTTTATCTGGTTCAATGTCTCGGTCTGCATGATCTTCTTATTTTACACGCCACAGCGGATTTTTGCGATCAGAAATGTCAGAACCGGGAGCGATAGCGACTGGGTTCTTTCACCACCAGTCAAAGTCAGGTAATTTGTCCCCTTGTTCGTTATTAACGTAATTGCACGCTTCCCAAATGCTGTTTTCATTCCAAAGATTTCGCTTGCTGCCTTTGTCTGCCCAAGGTGAATGTTCGTACGGCCAAAGCTCGTCCTCACGCATCTGCCTCGTGGCATTCGCTTTCAAAGCGATCAGTGCGTTCTTGGACTTCTTCGCCCCGATGCAGATAACTACATGAACGTGGTTTGTCCGAATATTTATGGCAAGCAGCGTCCAGCCGCGTTTTTCACAAAGCTCTCTTATTGCTTTCTCGACAGATCTTCTACGCGCCGCATCCAGCGTTACCGGTGGATGCAGCAGCAATTTTTCGTTATGTTTTCGCCAATTACTGTTCGCGGCGATCCTTGGCGAGCCGTAGGCATTATTATGACGATCTATACTGCCGCGTTCGTCACCGTGAAGCCACGTGCCGTAACACCGAAAGGTAAAGAAAACAGCCAGCGGGATGTCAGTATCATTCCACATAGGTCAGAACCGTAAGTGATGGCGGACAGAAGTCTGGAGCATCATCGTTTTTTCTATTCGAAAGTATCACTACAGTTCCGGTATCTTTTAACATGATCGTATCTCCTTTTACAAGAACCCGGTCGCTACCGCTCCCGGTTCTGACCTGCCTACCCGGTCGTTATCGCTCACGGTTCTGACTTGTCAAAATACCTAAAAATTTTGACCTACTATCAGCTTTTTTTTCGCCTTATTCAGCAGTCGGAAAAATAACGTGGTTTTCTAAAAATTTCTGGGAAAGGAGTGAATTTAAATATGGCATGGTGGTGGAGCAAAAAGGTCACAAAAGCAAGTTTGATAGAAACATTGCATCAGGCGGCGCAATTGGTTGAAAAATATCAAAATTATGAATTTGGTATTTGCAACCTGTTGCCAAATCGGGTGAAAGAGAAGATCCAGGAAGCCTCAAAATTCGTCAAAGGCCTCAATGAAGTTACGGTCTTTTATGAGGACATGGAAAAAGCCTATGTCGCCCTCACGGTTTTGAACAACGTGAAAACCGCAAAAGACCCGGAGATGGCAGCCAAAGCATACGGACAACTGCTGCAGTCTTTTGGGACGGTTGTCGGTAAACTCCCTTCTCCGGCCAGTGTTTATGCAAGGCCGTTGACAGAAGTAGGCAGCAGATTTGAAAAAATTGTCGGAACATTGATGCCTTCGGCACACGGAAGCGGCCTTGATAACGACCTGAAGGATTTCCTGGCAGGCGGCCAGAAATTCATCAACGGGATCTGACCCGCCACGGCGGATCTTTGCGGTTTTTGGCGGCGTGAAAGAGGCATATCCTGTTTCCGTTCGGGTCGCGGAGATATGCTTCGCGCCAGAGCCATTCGCGGTCGGTCGGCGGCTGATCAAACTCGATGCCGAGCGACATCAGCCGTTCGTATTCGCCGTCAAGGTCTTCGCATTCAAAATAGAGCGTGATGGTGCTGGGCGGCACATTCGCCGTCGGTTGCGTTTCCGCCTTGGCGTCGGCTTGGCTGATCGACAGGGTTGAGTTCCCGTCAGGACATTCGAGCCGGGCATATCGCGGCAGCGAATCGACGATCAGCCTCAGGCCGAGCATCTGAAAAAAGCCCGCCGTTTCGGCAGGCTTTTCCGTGTAAATGGTTATCTGATTCAGGTCCACGGATATTTATTTGTCAGGATCGAGTTCTTTCAGGACGCGCTCGGCGTCGTCCCTGTATTTACTGTCCGGCCTGCGTTCGATCATCAGGTTCAGATAAGCTACGGCGTCTTCTTTTAGCTTTTGCGGATCGTATTTTTCGCGTTCGCGTTCGAGCTTCAGGTTGACCTTTTGCTTACCTTCATTTTTGGAAAGATAATAGCTGCTCATCCCGGCCAGATAGAGAAATTCGTCCATCTTGGAAAAAGTGGGATAGGCCGCATACGTTTCCTCAAACCGTCCCAAAACCTGCTTATACGCCTTTCTCGCGGGACCGAACGCCTGCCATGCCACGTCAAGATTATGCTTCGCGTCAGCCTCCAGCATAGGATCGCGGTCAATCGCCTGCTCGATATTGCGCTGAGCAACTACGGTTGATGCACCGAAGATCACGGCCAAAATTGAAAAAATGACTAAGTGTTTCACTTTTATAAAGATGATTGGAACCAGGTAATGGTTTGCTGATGTAAGCTCGGCGATCTGCGTTATTTGGTTCTCTTCTTCGGCGACAGTTTCTTTTTTGGTTTTGGATCGAGGTCAAGCTTTAAAAGAATTTTGTCACGTTCATGAGCTTCGTTTTCGCGGACACGCTGGATCTCAAAGGCGAGACGCTCTACATAAAGCATTATCTCGTCGTTTCTCTTCTTAAGTTCTTTGATCTCTTCGGAATTTCTACGAGAAAGTTCAAGAACAAAAACCAGATCTTTGAGGCCCTGAAATAATTTTTCCCACATTGGAATTAATACGATTCAAGCTTCTCAACAGCACGCTTCATTCTTTCAAACGAACGGTCATTTGACTTCCTCAACCGGTCAATTTCTTTGTAAGTCTGTTTTGCGGCAAGATTACTCTCACGCAGCCGTTTCAAAAGAGCATCCAGCTCACGCTCATACGCCGCCATTTTTGTTTTTGACAATTTTGGCAATCCGTTAGTAAGTGTCTCTTGCATAAGAACCTCCGTTATACATCAGATACTATATCATTTCTTCGAGTATTTCCCGATTATTGCTTCAAGTTTTTTGGCGGTTTCAGCGGGCCAGTGTTCTTTGTGGGTGAAGATCGCGTTTTTGATAGCTTCTCGGAATTAGTGCGGTGGCCACTTATAGAAAGTAATACTTAAACAGAAAAGATTTCCCCTAAGTCTCAGCCATTGCACGTATCTCAAGGTTTGAGGGCCGATGACAGCGTTTACTTATTAACAGAAATAGAAATGGTGTAAACAGACTAATACAGTTTATAAAGCGGGAAAGGTTTTCTTTACTTTCCCTTCTTCGCGGGCAAGCGTGGCAATCTCCGCTCAAATTTAAGCATTTCGTTCTCTAATTTTAGAGTGATCTTTTCGCGCTCTTTGGATTCTTCCCGACGGATGTTTTGAATTTCATCACGAAGACGAGAATTATCCTGAATAAGCATCTGGACGATCTCAGTGAGTTTATTGACCTTTAAGTCAGTATCACGGAGGCCGGAACGCAGTTCTGCCAAAGCAGTCTTATTTTGATCGGTTTTTTCGGATAAAACAAAAATCTCCCGAATCACTGAGAAGATCTCTTTCCACATTACCTTAACATGTCTTCCATTTCTTTGATCTTTTTATCAAGCCGGCGGTGCATTTTAGCAGACTCTTTTGTCATAGCGTCGATCTCCTTCTGAGTCCGCTCCATATTCTCGTTTTTAAGGCGAATTTTCTCCAAATATTTTGCGATCTCTCGCTGATAATACTTATCAGACCGAACAATACCTGTATCAAAGACTTGACTCATAAATATCACCTCACAAGATCATTTTACACTAAGATGCGTATTTGCCGATTATTGCCTCAAGTTTTTTGGCGGTTTCGGCGGGCCAGTGTTCTTTGTGGGTGAATATTGCATTTTTGATGGCTTCGGCGAATTGGTTCGGCGTTTCTTTGGCGGCGACCTTTTGCACGGCGTCTTTCAGGATAAGCTGTGCGTTGCGGACGTTTTTGGTCAGATATTCGACGACCATATCTATCGTTACGGCGTCGTGGTCTTCGTGCCAGCAGTCATAGTCGGTAACGAGCGCGAGCGTCGCGTAAGCTATTTCGGCCTCGCGGGCGAGCTTTGCTTCCTGAAGGTTTGTCATGCCGATAATGTCCATTCCCCATTGGCGATAGACGTTCGATTCGGCTTTGGTCGAGAACGCCGGGCCTTCCATGCAGACGTAAGTGCCGCCGCGATGGACGTTTACGCCGACGGCCTTGCACGAAGATTCGAGAATGTCGCCAAGCTCGTTGCAGACCGGATGAGCGAATGTAACGTGAGCGACTATACCTTCGCCAAAAAATGTAGATTCTTTTGCCCTTGCCCGCGTGCGGTCAAAGAACTGATCGGGAATGACCATATCGGTCGGTGCATATTGCTGCTGTAAACTGCCGACCGCCGACACCGACAAAATATATTCCACACCGAGCAGCTTCATCGCATAGATATTTGCCCGATACGGAACCTCCGTCGGCAAAAATTTGTGCCCGCGTGCGTGCCGCGGCAAAAACGCGACCGTCACGCCCTCAAGCTCGCCAATGATAAACGCATCCGACGGCTCACCAAAAGGCGTCTCTACCCTTTGCTCTCTAACGTTTTGCAGTTCGGGCATCTGATACAACCCCGAACCGCCGATTATTCCAATTTTTACTTGTTCCATAGTAGAGAATCAGACAGTATATGCAGGATAAACATGATAAGAAAATACGATATCTTGTCTATCCTGTGTATCTTGTTGAATTAAATATCAATTTCGACTGCTTTTAATTTTCCTTTTTCTTCCAACAACTTGCAAAGCGGCGCGCCAAGATCGTGATAAAAAAGACACAGCCAGTTTTCAGCAACTGCTTGCGGCAGTATGCGGCGTTTGAAATCGACGGTTTCGGTCGGGAACAGGTCATAGCCCATCACCCACGGCAGAGACAGGTGGTGCGTTGTCGGGATGAGGTCGGCAAAGCCGTACAGCGTTTTGCCGCCACTGTTCAGCCGCCATGTCTGCATCGAGCGGTTGTGTCCGGCGTGGTTTTCGAGCATGAGGCCGGGAATCGGTTCATATATCGCGGGCATCGGTTCAAGCTGGCCGGTCTCAACCATCGGCCGCCAGTTTTCAGGCATATAGCTGGCACGGTCGCGTTCGTGCGGGTTTTCGGCGTGTTCGAGTTCGCTTTTTGAGATCAGGTAACGAGCGTTTGGAAATTGAGGCACTATCGAATGCGGAGTGCGGAATGCGGAATGCGGAATCTCTGAATATGTAGAACCCTCCTTGTCTCCCTGTCTCCTTGTCTCCCTGTCTCCTTGTCTCCTTGTCTCCTTGTCTCCCTGTCTCCCGTCTCCCGTCTCCCTGTCTCCCTGTCTTGTATTCCCGCCGCAATGGTCAAAATGCAGGTGTGTATTTATGACAATGGTGATGTCTTCCGGACGGCAGCCGGTTATCTGAAATAACGAATCGGCAAACGGACGTTCACGAAAGATGCCGTATATTCCGGCCTGCTTTTCAGTCCATTTTTCGCCGATGCCCGTTTCTATGAGGATCTTTTCTTTTCCGGTGTCAATGAACACACAGTTCATGTTCATCCGAATGCGGTTCTTATCATCCGGCGGGCATACGCGCTCCCAAAGAACACGAGGGACGACACCGAACATCGCCCCTCCGTCCAATCTGAATTCTGTATCGGGAATGACCTCTACCCGATGATCGCCCAAGATCATAGTTATTCAAAATAGGCTGTCCGTTACGAAAGAGATCGAACGCGGACAGCCGCATCATCAATGTCCGTCGTCGCCAAATGCAGGCTGTTGAGCGTCAAGCATCTGCTTCATCTGCTCATCAGTTACCTCAGGCACGCTGAAATCGTCCGGGACCTGAACGTTGTTTGCGGCAACGATGTCGTCAATGGCTTTTTTCTGACGTTCCTCTTCAAGCTTTTGCTTGACATAGGCCTTGATCGGGACCTCGCGGCCAAACGGATTTGACTCGTCCTTATATCCTGTCGAAATCAGGATGTGACGGGCATCGTAGGTGATGCCGCCCTGAGCCGGTGCCGGCGGCTGGCCTTCTGCGGCCGGAGGAGCTTCTGCCGCAGGCTGTTCGCTCTTTTTCTCCAACTTGATGATGTGAAACCCGTAATCTGTCTCGACAAGCTGCGGAGCGATCTGGCCGGGTTCGAGTGCAAGTGCCGCTTCCTCAAAAGGCTTGACCATCTGGCCCTGAGTTATCTTTTCATACAGGCCGCCGCGTTTTTCGCCGCCCTCGCCCATAGGGCCGTTGCCCGGATCTTCGCTGAACTCATTTGCCAATGCGGCAAAATCCTCGCCGGCCTTGGCACGGGCAAGTATCTCTTCGGCTTTTGCACGTTTCTCCGAGGTGTCAAACTCAGGATGCTCGGCAATATACTTAGCCACATCCTCATCAGTTACCTCTATCCTTTTTGCGACCTCTTCGGAATATATACGCGCCAGGAACTGTGCCTGCTGGAGCTTTACCTGAAGGCCGATCCTTTTGGCAAGTGTCTCGTCTATCTCGCCCTTTGCCAGTTTGTCGTTGTATTCATCGACATAGATCATTATCTTGGCAAAAAACTCACGAGCCTGTTCCTTGTCCGAATCGGACAGCGGGCGATCCTTTGCCGCCGGATTCGCTTCGGCAAGCAGAGCGACCTTGGTGTCGAGGAATTTGGTGAACGCGACCTCATTGTCGCGTTTGCCGAGGCCGATGCCGTTCTTCAGCTTGTCAAAAAATCCTTGCTGCGATTGGTCTCCTCCGGCCCAAAACGCCTTTACCTGATCTTCGGAAATAAAACCGAACTGCGGCATTTGCCCCTTGTCCGCGTTGATGCTGCGGTCATAGTTCATCGCTATCACCTCGTTGCGGATGTTCACGAGTTCATTGCGGTTTAACGGCTTGCTGGCAACTCCGTGACGCTGTGCGTCCGAAGCAAAGGCAAGAAGCTGTTTCATGCTTTCAAGCTGTCTTTTTCGCAGATCGGGATT
Source organism: Acidobacteriota bacterium (assembly GCA_019639175.1). Lineage (GTDB taxonomy): Bacteria > Acidobacteriota > Blastocatellia > Pyrinomonadales > Pyrinomonadaceae > OLB17. The sequence goes on from JAHBSK010000004.1 coordinate 80,554, forward strand.
ATCCGCAAGCTGCTTTAATGCCATCGGTTCCCTCTTTGCCGCATCAGCGATCAGTAATTCGACCTCTTCCCTGGTTATCGAGCTAAAATCACCGGCCGAATGGACCGCAACATTCTGTTTCCAATAAACAAGCGCCGCTCCGATGCCGATAACGGCAACCACAAGGATCAGGGCTTTAGTTAGATTATTCAAGTTCTATATCCTCACTTAGATCAGATCTTCTGAAATTGATGATTTGAAAATTACTTCAACAGAAAATCATACCAAACAGGCCGAAAAACAACTAGGATACGCATAAGATTTCCCGTTTACTACTCCGCCACGGACAGCATTTTTTCCACCGCCGAATACGGATCGGAGATTTTGTCGGCTATATCGCGGGAAAGGGCCTCGAGCTTTTCGTTCGCACCGTCGCGGTCCATGAGGTCGGCAAGGAGCCTTTCGCGAAGAAGCTCGGTCAGACGCCACCGGGCGATGGCCCGTTTGCGGACCATACTTTTTTCCTGCCCTGAAGCGGTAAATTCCCGATAGCTTTCTATCGCTTCTGAAAGTTTTTCGATGCCTTTACTTTCGGTCGCTACCGTCTGGACTATCGGCGGATGCCACATATCGGGGCGATGCGCGAGCGAGAGCAATGCCTCAAGCTCTTTTTGCGTTCGCAAAACGCCGTCGCGGTCAGCTTTATTGATGACAAAAACGTCGCCGATCTCCATTATCCCGGCCTTTATCGCCTGAATGTCGTCGCCCATGCCGGGAACCAGCACGACGACCGAAACATCGGCGGTTTTCACGATCTCTACCTCGTCCTGGCCGACGCCGACCGTCTCGACAATGACCTTGTCAAAACCCGCTGCGTCAAGTATCGTCACGGCATCGACGGTCGCTCGTGAAAGGCCGCCGAGGTTTCCGCGCGTCGCCATTGAGCGGATAAAAACGTTTTTATCAAGGCCAAGCGTCGCCATGCGGATGCGGTCGCCTAGTATCGCACCGCCGGAAAAAGGACTCGAAGGATCGACCGCGATTATGCCGATCCGCTCGCCTTTTTCCTTATAATAAAGCGCAAGTTTATCGACCAGGGAAGATTTTCCCGCGCCGGGAGCGCCGGTTATGCCTATGACCACGGCGTTCCCTGTTTTGGGAAACACCGCTTTCATTATCTCGGAGCTGTTTGCCGCGCCGTTCTCGACAAGAGTGATCGCCCGCGCGATAGCGCGCGGCTCGCCGGCAAGGACTTTATCAACAAAGTTCATTCCAGATTTTTCGGCCGCTCGATGCCCAGATCGTCACATATCTTTTTTGCAAGATTCTTTTTTATCTCGCGATGTCTCGGCACGGATGTCATTTTTCCGGATAGGGAATGTTTGTATATTGTATGGCTGCCGCCTTCTCGGACAAAGAGGCAGTGGCTTGCTTCCAGATATTTTATCAGGTCTTTGAGCTTCATGCGGCACGAAGGATCAGTTCCTCCTTTCTGGCCCCGCTATTGGCAGAAACCCTGTCCTCGGCCTCCTCGCGATAACAATCAAGAAGCAGAGCAACCGCTTCCTTCAGGTTTTCACGGGTTTCTTCGATGGTTTCACCCTGCGTATTGGCTCCGGGCAATTCGGCCACATAACCGATATAGCCGCCCTCTTCTGCTTTTTCATAGATAGCAGTGAATTTAAGTTCGTTCATGATCACCTCAAACAATAGATCGCGTTTTACAATCTTGTCATTTTTGGCCGAAAAAGAAAATGGCGAGCCGATCATAGCCCGCCTTTTCACTCTTTCGCTTTTTCACATTCCTACATCTGCCCCTCGTCAGCCGACGGGCCGTAGATCGACGGAACCGGAATGTCGTTCAGCCGCAGATAGACCGAAAGCTGTCCGCGATGATGGATTATATGATTCATCACCATCGAACGCATTACGGCGACCTTTGGCAGCGTGAAATAAACGGTCTCGCCGTTGCGAAGCGTCCATGGCTCCATAAACACCTCATCGGGCGTGTTTCGCAGGACGTCTATTGCCTCGGCAACGGTCTTGTCAAAAAACTCCACGAGGTCTTCGTTCGATGCGGGATCGAGCGGTTTGTAATCCATCTTGGCGAAATCAAGTTCCGGGTGCTGAAGCGTTGCTCCGGTCCATCCGAACATCTCCGCCACGTGCGATGCGAGGCTGCCGAACGCCATCGATTTTTCATGCGGCTTCCAGTCAAACTTCTCAGCCGGAATGCGCTCCAGACACTTGCGTGCGACCGCCGCTTCCTGCTGCATTTCGGCGATAAATGCCGATGCGATGGTGTTTGATTCAGTAACTGCGCTTGTACTCATATTTTTTCTCCTTGCCTGTAAACTGTAAAAACAATGGATGACAATAATAGCGCAGGGCGTTTCATCTATGCAACACCGAGTGGGGATTTATTAAAAGCAAATAGGACAGATGCGACAGATAGGACAAATCACCACTGTTTCGGCAGCATTGCATTATAGAACCTTAATATAGCTTTCTTTTCCGTGAGGTTCCGTAAAATCCGTCTTATCCGTGTTCTGATCTTCTTATAGCTGCTCTTTTTTACGACTTCAGCAGATTTTTGGCAATGACCATCTTTTGTATCTCTGATGTGCCTTCGCCGATGGTGCAGAGTTTGGAATCGCGCCAGTATTTTTCCGCCGGATAATCTTTTGTATAACCATAGCCGCCGTGTATCTGAACACCTTCTTCGGAAACGCGGACGGCGGTTTCGGAGGCGTAGAGTTTTGCCATTGCGGACTTTGCGGTGACGGGCTGGCCGGCATCCTTTGCCGCAGCGGCCTGAAGTGTAAGCAGACGCGAGCATTCGATCTGCGTTGCCATTTCGGCCAGTTTGAACTGGATCGCCTGAAATTCGGCTATCGGCTTGCCGAACTGCTGCCGCTCTTTTGCATATTTCAACGCCGCTTCATAAGCTCCCTGTGCAATGCCGACCGACAATGCCGCTATGGAGATGCGGCCGCCGTCCAAAATCTTCATCGCCTGCATAAAACCTTCGCCTTCATTGCCGAGAAGATTTTCCTTCGGGACAAAGCAATCCTCAAAAACAACCGAGGCAGTTTCCGAGGCACGCATACCGACCTTGTTCTCTTTTTTGTCAGAGCGAAAGCCCGTCATTGATTTGTCAAAAATGAACGCCGAAATGCCGCGATTTCCCTTTTCCTTATCGGTGACGGCGACCGCGACCAGCGTATTGCACGCAATGGCGTGAGTGATGAAATTTTTTGAGCCGTTGACGGTCCAGCCGGACGGAACCCTGTCGCTATCGCTCCCGGTTCTGACCGCTGTCGTTCGCGTTCCCGAAGCGTCCGAGCCTGCCTGCGATTCGGTCAGTCCCCACGCTCCAAAGCTTTCGCCCTGGGCAAGCGGCACGAGATATTTCTGTTTCTGCTCTTCGGTGCCGAAGGTGTAAATATGATTGGAACAAAGCGAGTTATGTGCGGCGACAGAAAGGCCGACCGAACCGCAAACGCGGCCAAGTTCCTCGATGATCGTCGCGTATTCGATATAGCCCATGCCCGCGCCGCCGTATTCTTCGGGAAAAAGAATGCCCATCAGGCCGAGTTCCGCAAGTTTTGGCCGCAATTCCACAGGAAAATGCTGAGCTTCGTCCCATTCCATCACGTACGGACGGATCTCGCTTTCGGCAAATTCGCGAATGCTGTATTTTATCTGCTTCTGCTCTTCGTTCAGTTCAAAATTCATATATAACTGAATATTATCATCGCATAATCTCCGCACTCCGGCAAGGTTTTACGATTGATTGGGTCGCTGCGTTGTCCGATAATCGTTGTATGGACTGGCGTGACAACATTCTGACGACCGATGAACAGCTCCGTGAGCTTTTGTTAAAAACGCAAACCATTGCGGTGCTTGGGATAAAGCCCGAATCGCATTCGGCCCAAGCCGCCTATTATGTTCCCAAATATATGGCGGACGAAGGGAAAACGATCATTCCCGTTCCGGTCTATTATCCCGAAGTGACGGAAATAATGGGACAGGCCGTATATCGAAAGCTGACCGATGTTCCCGAAAAGATCGACATGGTCAATGTCTTTCGCAGGCCGCAGGACATACCGCCGCACATTGATGACATTATCGCGGCGAAGCCGGATTCAGTGTGGTTCCAGTTGGGAATACGCCACGATGAGGCGGCAGAGACACTTGCCAAAGCCGGCATCAAGGTCGTGCAGGATATGTGCCTTTTAGTGGTGCATCGGCTTCTGATGCGTTAGGCTTTTTTCGCCGGAGCCTTTCCCGTAAGCGAACGCACTTCATCCGGCGACAGTTTCCGATGTCCGCCTGTTTTCAGGCCCGCGTCGTCTATCCGTCCGATGCGGATTCGTTTAAGTTTGACGACGGAATGCCCGATGGCATCGAACATCTTGCGTATCTGCTGGTTATGGCCTTCGTAGAGCGTGACCTCATACCAGCCGTTCTTGTCGGTGGGTTTTAGCGTCTTTATCTCAGCCGGGGCCGTTTTGAATCCGTCATCGAGCGTTACGCCGCGCGTCAGTTTGCGGATGGCGACGGGCGTCGGCAGTCCTTTTACCTTTACGGAATAGACCTTTGGCAGCTTTTTCGATCCGGCGACGTGATTGGTGAACTCGCCGTCATTGGTGAGAATAATGAGGCCCTCGGTGTTGTAATCGAGCCTGCCGACTGGATGAAGTTTTCCGTGGCCTTTGACAAGATCCGTCACAAGCTTTCTGCCTTCCGGATCGGAAACACTGGAAAGATAGCCTTTGGGTTTATTCAGCAGGATATAAACATTCTCACGCTGTTTCAGTTTTGCGTTGATAAGCTTTCCGCGCACCTTGATATGGTCCTTTTCAGGATCGGCCTTTGTCCCGAGTTCGGTCACGACCTTGCCGTTGACGGAAACATCTCCGGCACGGATCATTTCCTCGGCCGCACGGCGCGAAGCAATTCCAGCCATCGAGATCAGTTTTTGTAGTCTTTCCTGCAATGTTAAACTATATCTTCCGCAGCTTGTTCAAGCGTTTGGGAGAGTATTTTATTAAGACTTGTATTATGGGCCTTCGCAAGAAGGGCATATTTTTTGTGAACTTCGGGTTTCAGCCGCAGAACAAATTGTCCTGAAAAATGCTTTCTTGGAGAGATTTTTTTCTCTTTCGCAAGATCAAGAAAAACCCGGAGACTTGTTTCACCTTCTTTTCTAAGCTTCCTTATATTGTCGGCATAGAAGTCCGCACCGCCATTAAGCCCGACAAACTCTCCGCGAAACATAGAGATCTCGGGGTCAAAACTTATGACGGCCTCATATTCGCCGAATTTCATAATATTTCTCATCTCCGATCCTCCTCGTCAAGATGTTCGCTCAACCATTTTCTTATCGACTCCACCGCGCCTTTGTCGGTTACAGGCCTTGGATGGGGACGATGAAAAACCCGGATCTCCCCGAACAGATAAACTCTTACACGCGACCCTTCTGCCTCAGAAACTTCCGCGCCTAAGCTCTTAAAAAGCGATTCAATATCCGACCAGCGAATATTGCCCGAAACAGGCCTTGAAAAAATTTTGTCCAGCGTTTTTCGATCTTTCGCTTTCATTTGAATAATACTACATTATAGTATCGCAGTAAACCTGTCATTCCAACAAAGGGCTGTCCCGTTCGATCTTTCATTTCTAAAAATAGGGATTGGCCATTATGCTCTCAATGGTTCCCTGCGGCATATCGTCAAGTGTCTTTACAAATTCCCGCATCAGCCGAAAGCTGTTCGGGAGAAATTCGTCCGGGATATTCTCCGCCCTTTCGACAAAGACCTTCATTTGCTTTGCCGCGAGAACGGCGGCGACGTGTGTTTTCGCCATCAGGCGGTCGTGCGAATCAGGCGTAAAGCTCTTGCCGTCAGGGTCGTCGCGGATTATACGGGAAAGTTTTTCAAATGCCGCCAGAAAATCCTCTTCGGCCTGTATGAACGAAGGCTCTACGTCCGATTCCGCTGCCAACGTATAGGTCAGGATCGAATTTCTGTGATCCGCCGGTGTTCGGCTGCCGAACAGCGGATGAATGCCGGTGACGTTCCGCGTATGCCGCAGAGCCATGTCCATGCTGGGCCGCTGTACGCTGCAAACATTTATCAGATGCCTGTCCGAATATCGCGCCGCCACGCTGTCGTAGGCAGAGACAGGAACCGCCATGATAACGCTCGGCGCGTCATCGCTGATCGTAAATTCCTGTTCCAGCAGCTTCTTGAGAAAACTCCCGAAAGAGCCGTCACCGACTATGTGGATCTTCATCATTTAGATCTTTTTCGACCGCGTTCACGGCCGAGGGCAGTTCCTTGTGCATAAAGCCGTTGGCACGAAATGCGAAATCCCTTTTGAACTGTTCATCCGGCGATTTGAGCGATGAGACCTCGATCTCATTGCCGTCCGCCAATTCCAACACCAAAGCCCATATCGGATCGCCGTCGCTGTCGCGGTCTTCGCCGACACGCAAACCGGAAACATCGTCAAATGCAAAAACAGCCGTATGCCGGCTGAAAATGCTGTGTTTTTTGAGCGACACGGCCTGATCGCGGCGGTCTATCCTCAATCTTACATACGGCGCCGAGTGCAGGGCAAAAATTCCCGCTGACACTCCCGCAAAACCCAGAACAAGATGCGTTGTGCGGGCAAAAAATGACATTTCCGAGATGTTGCTGTAACCGCCCGACGCACCGTAAATGAACAGCGAACTGACGATGATAAAAAATCCGCCAAGCAGCCACATCAAACCCGGTGCCTGGCTAATTACCATCACGTCATCCTGCTCGCTGATCTTCATTGAACAAGGTCTTCAAAATCCTCGATGCTCGGCAGGTCGCCCAGATCCTTTAAGCCGAATTGAAGAAGAAATTCCCTTGACGTGCCGTACTGCATCGGACGTCCGACGGTTTCCTTGTGTCCTTTGGTCACAATGAGGCGTTTTTCCAGCAGCGTTTTTATCGCCGATGCCGATTGGACGCCGCGTATTTCCAGAATTTCGGGAATGGTCACGGGCTGTTTGTAGGCGATGACGGCAAGCGTTTCGAGCGCGGCCAGCGACAGCTTTGCTGATGGTTTGGTCTTGAGGAAAGTGCGTATTATCTCGTGCAGTTCCGTGCGGGTTGCGATCTGCCATCCGCCCGCGATCTGACGAAGCTGAAGGCCGCTTTCACGCTCGTCATATTCCGCCGCAAGCGCCTCAAGGGCGGCGTTGACGCTGTCACGGTCATTGTTCAGTATCTCGGCAATCGTTTTTGCCGTGATCGGTTCATCGGAAACGAAGACCAAAGCCTCGACCGCGGCCATCAGTTCTGATGTGCCGAGTTCCTTTTTCTGTTCAACTGCCTCTTCCATACGCTATGCGGCCCGACTTTCACTGACTGCCGACCGCAACTAAGCCTCAACCTTTCTTAATACAATATCATCGAAGACCCGCTTTTGTATCAGGCGGACGCCCTCCGTCCTTACTATCTCCAACACGGCGATAAAGGCGGTGACAAGCTCGCGTTTATTACGCATCTGCTCAAAATAGGCAAGCATGCTCACCTCGCCCGCTTCCATTATCTTTCGTTTGAGGTCGCCTATCATCTCCGCCAGCGATATTTCCTCGCGCTCGATCTCCATTGAGATCTCTTCCTTTTGCCGGAGAAGGACCTTTTGAAAGACCGTGATCAGGTCAAAAACGGTGGCGCTTATCTCGGCATTGTTGTCATCGGATTCGATAGGGCCGCGTGTGAAGACCGCTCCTTCGATGGTAGTCCGCTCATAGAGCATCTGTGCGGCAGACCTGTATCTTTCGTATTCGAGGAGGCGGTCAACCAGTTCCTTTCGCGGATCATCGATCTCCTCTTCGTCTTCTGCCAGCGGGTCACGGGGCAGGAGCATTTTCGATTTTATCTCGATAAGCTGGGCCGCCATCACCAAAAAATCAGCCGCGACCGAAATGTCCAGCGTTTTCATCAGCCGGATGTACTTCACATATTCGTCCGTTATTTTGGCGATGGGAATGTCAAAGATATTCGCCTGTTCCTGGCGTATCAAATAAAGAAGCAGGTCGAGCGGCCCGGCAAATTCGCCGAGTTTTATCTTCAGTTCATCGGACGGGCCGGAAACAATTTCGGCCGTTTCGTTGTGAAAATCGAATGTGAATTGTTCGAGTTCTTCCTGCATCAGAGAAAAAGCATTTTAACCCAAAGATTTAGCCGTGAGAAATCGGAAAAATGGAAAGACGTTTGAATGATACTTGCTTTAAAGATATTTGGTGTCGCGGAGATAATACACATAGTCCGTGACCGGCGGTTCAAAACCTTCTTCGCGAAGCCGCAGAATGATGTTGCCGCGATGTGTCGCCGAATGTGTAAAGACGTGCGACATAACTTCGCGATATGTATTTGTGTAAGGAAGCCCGCTGCTCGAAAAATATTTTACCGAAAGATCAAGCCCTTCTTCGTCGAATCGGCGAAGCAGTTTCTCATAGGCTTCGGCAACCTCGCGGGCAAGTTCGCCGCATTCATCTATCGACAGATCGGGCCAAAAATCCATTCCTGTGGAGTTCTTGCCAAACAGCCGCGCGTACCATTCGGCCTGTGCCGTCAGCAGATGCGCCAATATCTGACGGCACCGCTCGGAACCCGATTCCCTGACGGCGATCAGGACGCGGCGGTTCGCCCAGTCGTTGTAATCAAAAAGATTTCTGAGGTGTTCGACAGTCTGCATGAGTTCATTCGACGGCGAAGCGTTTCAGGTCTTCCAGCGAAACGACGCTCAGAGCCGCTTCATGCGTCGCTTCAAGGTAAACACGCGGGGCCATGCCGTTTTCGAGTGCCTGACGCCACCGCAGCATGCAAAGACACCATTTGTCGCCTTCTTTCAGGCCGGGAAAATCGTATTGCGGCATCGGTGTAGAGAGGTCGTTGCCGACGGCTTTTGAAAACACCAGGAAATCGTCCGTCACCTCGATGCAGACGGTGTGACGGCCCGTGTCGTCAACGCCCGTGCGGCAATAGCCGTCGCGGTAAAATCCGGTCATCGGGTCGGTGCAGCAGCTTATCAGATCGCCGCCGAGGACATTTTTGGGTTTGGGCTGATGCCCGTTGCCATTGCCGTTAGTGTAGCTCATATTACGATGTATAAATGATACAACACTCGGGCCGTTTTGGTCATGAAGTCTGCGGAGCAGACGATATATCGGTAGCTACAGGTGGAGCAGAGCGGAACCTGTAGTCAGGTCAAATCGACACCGCTAAGCCTGTAAAACAGGCGAGATAAAAGCCAATATGCCGCGTGTTCCACACGCTTTACATATGTTTCCCGTTTCCTACAGGTTCCGCTTCGCTTCACCTGTAGCTATTACTATTGCCGTCTGCTCCGCAGACTGTTTATCTGTTATCGGACTTATTAGAAAGATTCTGAGAGCCGAAAACTGTCTGGAAGAATGTCCTACCGCAAAGAAAAGGGCCATCCTGTCCGAAGACAGAACGGCCAAATGAAAATACCAACACTATGTTTTCAGTTACTTGGAGTAAAATTCAACGATCTTGTCTATTTCGCAAATTACCGGAATTTCCGTTCCGGCAGGGATGCGTGTGAGCTTTGCCGACATCGACAGCCAGTCGCGCTCGACATAATCGACCCCGGCAGGAGATGCGGCCATTGCGTCAAGGATCGGCGGAAGTTTACGGCTTTTTTCCTTGATGCTGACAACATCGCCCGGCTTTACGCGAAAGGACGGGATGTTCACACGTTTGCCGTTGACCTCAACGTGGCCGTGATCGACATACTGACGCGCCGCAAAGATCGATTTGGCAAAACCGGCACGAAGCACGACGGCATCAAGCCGCGTTTCCAGCCGCTGGAGCAGATCTTCACCGGTCGGGCCTTTTGCAGCAAGGGCCTTGCGGAAATAATTTCGCATCTGCCTTTCGGAAACGTTGTATTGAAAGCGAAGACGCTGTTTTTCAAGAAGCTGACGTCCGTATTCGCTTTTTGGGATGATGCTCCGCTTTCCGGGGCCGTGCTGTCCGGGGCCATAGGGCCGTTTTTCCATGTACTTAACGGCTTTTGGCGTAAGAGCAATGCCGAGTTTGCGTGAAAGTTTTACCTTTGGGCCAATGTATTTCATATCTTTTCTGTTTCTTCTATCTGCTCAGACCAGTCGTTGAGAAGTTCCTCCTCATCAAGCATGTCCTGACGCGCTTCGGCAAAAAGCTCTGCAACATACATAAAAGTTTCGCGGCTGAACGAAAGCATCGTCGAACCGTATTCAAAATGAACACAGCCGCTTTCACACGCAAAACAATCTATGTCCTCAAGCCTCGGCTCGCTCTGTGATGAATGCTGAAGCATCAAGATCTCCTGTTTCCGATCCGCTGAAGATCGCCGATCTTTTGAAATTACGGTCTCTTATTGAAAATGACATCTATTTTCAATAACAAGTATATAAGAATAGCAAAAACAAGAAATGTGTCAAATGGCGGCCGGGAAAAAGGCCTAAAACGTAAAACAGAAATATGAAAAAGCTGACAGAACTAAAGCAAATACGAATTGAGTGTAAGGAAAAAAGAGCAGCCGTCGCAGGCTTTTGAAAAAAACGGATTCGGCTGTGCCGCATTGCACTGCGGTCGGAGCTATGCCCGACCGTAAACTTTCCTCATTATTTGAAGGAGGCTGCGCCTCTATCTAACAGATTGGAGGCACAGCCTCAAAAGATATTTATGCAGCGTGACGGTCGGGCTCAGCACCGACCGCGATGCGTGATGGCACAGCCCCGACATAATTTTTTCAAAGAGATACTGATGATCTGCCAGTCATACACCCAACTTGCAACCGCTCCAAACGGCCGGGCCGTCCTTTTTCTGAGACGAGGATCGTTTGAAATGTGCGGTATGAAAAAATGCGGCCGGATATGCCCCGACCGCATTGTATAGAAATAAAGTTGGAACCGGCGGCACGAACTGTTTATGCCGAGCCGCCGATCAAGGAAACGATGCTACCTTCTTCGGCGACGGCCTGAAGAACGAAAAGAACGGCCTGAAGACGGACTCTTTGCCGTTGACTCCATCGGCTTTACGCCGCCGAAATCGGGCAGAAAAACGCGTTCGACCTGCTGGCCGGTCAGTTTTTCTATCGCACGGAGCGAGTGTTCTTCGGCAAGCGTAAGAAAAGTTATCGCCTGGCCTTTGTTCCCTGCCCGGCCGGTTCGCCCGATACGATGTACGTAATCCTCCGGTGCTTCCGGCACGTCATAATTGATGACGTGAGAGACCGAGTCAATGTCGATCCCGCGTGCCGCAACATCCGTCGCCACCAAAATGCGTGTCCGTCCGGATTTGAAGCCCGCAAGAGCGGCTTCACGCTGCGACTGCGAACGGTCGCCGTGTATCCGGTTCGATCTATGCTCCTGTTTTTCAAGAATGTGAGCAATACGGTCGGCACCGCGTTTCGTTCTGGTGAAAACCAGCACGCGTTCCAGATCTTCCTTGGAAAGCAGATCAAGAAGCAGCGGCACCTTGAACTGATGAGCCACAGGATATGCCTTTTGCTCGATAGTGGCCGCCGCGTTGCCGCGTCTTGCAACCTCAACGTATGTCGGGTCTTTCACTATCTGGCGGGCGACGCGTTCAACCTCGCCGGCCATGGTCGCGGAAAAGAACAACGTCTGCCTGTTCTCGGGACACGCCTTTGCTATTCGCCTGATCGCGGGCAAAAAGCCCATGTCCAGCATTCGGTCGGCCTCATCCAGAATAAGCGTGGTCAGGTGGTTGAATTTCACCATTCCCTGATCCATGAAATCGATCAGCCGGCCCGGTGTGGCGATCAAAATGTTGACGCCGTTCCTTATCGCCTGCGTCTGTCGGCCATAGCCGGTTCCGCCGATAATGGCGGCACAGGTAACGCCTTTCGGCACGAACTTGCGGCATTCGGCGTCGATCTGGACCGCCAGTTCCCGCGTCGGGGCAAGGATCAAAACAGAAGTTCCGGGCCGTTTGTTTATTTTCTGCAGAACAGGAAGCAAAAAGGCCGCTGTCTTTCCCGTTCCCGTCTCAGCGGTTCCGATGACGTCGCCGCCGTCAAGAATGACAGGTATCGCCTGTTCCTGTATGGGTGTCGGCTTGGTAAAGCCGTGTCGCTTACACTTTTCGACCATGTCGGAGCGCAAGCCAAGTTCATTAAAAGTCATTTATATTTATATTGGTCAAACAGAAAGACCAGAAGCATCGGCCAGGATCGTCAATGGCGTTCCATAGGCCCGATGCGTCACGCACGGCCGCGAAGATCGGCGGCCTCCGCAGGCAAAAATGCCGCGGGCAGATCATCTGTGATAGGTAAAGAAGTTATCTAACGGTGGGTAAAACTTTCGGTGTAACGGTAAGCAGCGAATGACCAACGCGAGAAGACAGGGGAAATAATTCCCCGGCCGCTTCTGACAGCTATTTATTATCTTCCTCTCAAAATTCACTATCGCTGCTCACAATGAGTGCGAAATTACCGTCGATAAAACCGAGGGAAGCAGTTCAATCTGTCAGATTACAGTAATTTACATAGAGTTGCAACCTTTTATGTCGTTTCCGGGACAACGGCTTTGCCGGAATGTGTCCTTTTATGATCTCGCCAGGTGCTGAAACCTTCCCGAACAAGGCCGGATATGCAGCGGCGATTTTGAAACAGCAGTTTTATCCATGCCGCCGCTCCCATCTGGGGAAAATAGATGCCCCGAAAAAACATCCGCGCCACCAGATGGCTGATGCGTGTCTGTATCGGCGAATCGGCAATGGCCTCGATAGCCGCCATGTTCCGCTCAGGGCTGTATGAACGCGACCACGCCGAAATGGTCTCTGTCCGGGCCTCTTCTATCGTCATCTTAGCGGGCTTGTGCGCCATTACGAATTGGGCGAAATCCTGCCAGTGTTTCGGACGTTCCAGCCGGCCTGCCTTTTGCAGGCGTTCGTAAAGCGGCGTGGCCGGAAACGGGGTCAGTTGGCCGAATACCGGAAGCCCCGGCGGCCAGCTTTCTATCTCATCCACGGTCCTGGTTCCGACCCCCACAGTGTCATTGTCCATTCCGAAAATAAATGACGTGATGGCGTAAATATCGCGGCGTGCCAGCCCTTGCAGGACAGCTCCGTAATTAGCCGGTTTTGAGAATGTTTTATTCACGTCCGCCATGTTTGCCGGATCGATCGACTCCATTCCGATAAAGATCCAGCGGCCGCCCGAATCTGCGATCAGATCGACCAGTTCTTCATCGGCCAACAGGTTGGCGCTGATCTGTGCGACCCACGGCAACTGCGCTCCCGCAGCTATAATGTCGCGAAGCAGCGATTTGAGCCGTTTTTTGTTTATGGCAAGATTGTCGTCAATAAAGAAAACGGCGACCTGGCCTTTTTCCTCCCGAGCGCGGGCCTTGAGCCGAAGCAGTTCATCAACAACGCTTTCGTTCGTGCGAAAGCGGATCGAATCGCCGAAAAATCCTGTGACGGTGCAAAATTCACAGCCGTAAGGACAGCCGCGGCCTGTTTCAATGGGGACAACGAAAAATTTTCCCCAGCCGGTTCCAAATCTGGACAGGATCGGCCTCAGAAACTTGGGGACAAGGCTGAACTGCTCAAGATCGAGCGTTTCCCACGGAATATGCGGATAATCCTGCAATCCGGGTTTGATGTCATTGCCTTTTGCGTCAAGTTCAGGCTGATATCTGTCCTTTAATCTGCCATTTGCGGCATCCTCAACTATCAGGGGCCAGGTTGCATCGGCCTCGCCGAGCGCGACCGCATCGGCATGACGCGGGCCGCCGTCCAGTCCCAGTGCCTCGTCAGGGCACTCCGTGACATGCGGGCCGCCCATCACGACCTTGATACCGGCTTCGCGCAGGGCATCGGCGACCTGATACGCCCGTGCCACCATGCGCGTCATTGACCCGATGCCGACCAATCCGATGTCCTGATCCTGACAAAAACGAACGAGTTCTGAGCGGGTCATTGCCTTGGCATTTCCGTCGATGAGGATCACTTCATGCTCTTTGGGCGTAATGGATTGAAGCAGGAACATCCACAAATGCGGCATGAAATTGCGCGTTACACCATTGTCGGGATTGTATAGCAGAATTTTCATTTCTCTCTTGGCGTGTCAACCGGGAGTTTCACGATACCAGAATGAACAAATGTGTTTTGCTTTCAGACGGTCAGGCCCCCTTGGCCTCTGTATCGCCCGCCTTGCGTTTAGCCTCCGGCCTGGCGTAGCCCTTTCGTTCGACCAGCAGTATGGAGTTTAACCGGATGCGGCGCTTTTGCGGCGATATCTGTGCCTGATCCGCATTAATGTAATCAAATTCGAACGAATATGTGAAATGCCCCATAGTAAGCTTTTTACCAAAACCTTCATCGAGATGAAAGGTTATGGCGTCGGCATATTTACCAAGGCTTTCGTCCGCGTAACCCAGTATTTCGCCGTATTTATCGTTCAGATAGACCGGAACGCTCTGAACGGGTTCGCACCGGCCTGAGATCTCACCGAGTATGTGGCTCCGAGCCATAGAGATGGTATTTGTTGACATGGGTTCCTCCGGATAGGTGACATAAACTGAATATGAGCAGGAGCTTTGCTTTTACTTCGAAAGGCCTGATCTCGGATACTCAAAGATCTGTTGAGCGCACTTCTGCTTTTCCCTAAGGGGCCTGCTCTCAAACTTATCCGAAAACCGTTTAGGCGAAGCGCGTTGTAACGAGATCAACGCGAGAGTAGGATCAATACCCTTAACAATGGCACGAAACGTTTGAAATAGCAATGTTATCAGGCCTTTGGCCGCTACGGCGTGGTGTTTGCCGGTACAAGAGATCGCGCAGCCCGTTTACGGGCTTTGTTACAGGCAATGCTCAGAAGGGCGTAAATACAATAAAAATGGTGTTCCCGGGTGGATTCGAACCACCGGCCTTTCACTTAGGAGGCGAACGCTCTATCCGGCTGAGCTACGGGAACACGTCGGGGCTGACGAATTTCAAGAATTGTATTTTAGCAGAGACTTGACTTCGTAGCCATCAAACCTGGCACGCGGGTTCAAAAATTCCAGTTCGATGACGACGTGAACGCCGGCGACGCTGCCGCCCATCTTTTCCACCAGATCGACTACGGCACGTGCCGTTCCGCCGGTTGCCAGCAGGTCGTCAACTATCAGTATCCTTTCGCCTTTTGAAACGGCGTCGCTGTGTATCTCGACCGTGTCCTGGCCGTATTCCAGATCATAGGAAACCGAGATGGTCTCAGAAGGCAGTTTCTTCGGCTTTCTGACCGGGACGAACCCGACGCCGAGTTGGTATGCCAGCGGCGCTCCAAAAATGAACCCGCGTGATTCGATGCCGATGACCTTATCTATATCGAGGCCGCGGCACTGTTCGGTCAGAGCGTCAATGGTCTGTTCCAGGCCTTCGGCATCCTTGATGAGTGTAGTGATGTCGTAAAAATTTATGCCCGGCTTGGGAAAATCGGGGACTTCTCTTATGAGTTTTTTGAGTTGTTCCATTCTGTGTTCGGTTGTAACGATCCTTGGATCGTGTCTCCTGTTGCAAAATAAATATCGGTCAGCTTTCTATGCGAAACGTGGAATATGCCCGATCTGTGTCAAGCACTGTCTCTTCCACATGATCCACTCTGGAGCCGTTCGGCCCGGCGGCCAGATCCTCGGCAAAATGCTTCATCGCCTGTTCGCCGCCCTGTGCGAAAACTTCGACCCTGCCGTCGGGCAAATTCCTTGCATAGCCAAAAACCTGATGCGTTCCGGCGGAACGGACCGCAAAATACCTGAACCCGACGCCCTGAACGATTCCGCGTATTAAAAATCTTCTTGCGATCATCATCCGGTCTCGTTTCAGCCCAGAGCATCCAAACACTCGCTGAGCGAGCGCTGGCGGCAGGTGTATATCGGCGTACCGCGCATCGTGAATTTACTGGCCGTGGTACGAGCGAGTTCATCGGCAAGGTTGAGGAAATCTCTCGGCTCGTCCGTTTCAAATGAGATTATATAATCCTGTTCGCCAAATCCAAATGCGTGGGTCAGGTGAATGCGTATGTTCGGAAACTTTTTGCCGATCATGAAATTCTCTTCCATCAGGGCGTCTCTTTCGTCGATCGTCTTTTCACGCCATTGGCTGTTCTTAACGCAAGGATATAAAAAATGATACATCCGCTCGCCCGCGTTCACGTAAAAACGGTCCTCAGAGCTGTCCGAAACGAACATCATCCTCTTGGTTGAGGCAAGGTAATTGTCAGCGGTTTCCAGATAGCTGCCGAAACGCGTGTGAAAAAGCGCAGAGGTCATTTCCTGTATCACGTCGAGCGAGTTGCTGATCCGCCAAAACATCAGGTCGGCCTTTGAATCAAACCCGACCAGCGAATAGCTGAACATAAGCATTTCACCGCGAAAACGGTCGAACACCTCGGTAAATTCGGCCTTGTATTCCCTTTTCGTATCGTCATCCAGCCGCCGCCAGTCCTTATCGACCCGCAAAAGCATGAAATTCACGAATTGGCTTTCAATTACGGGAAACGGACGCGGTTCCGCAACGTCCTCAACCAGCCGCAGCCCGCCGGCGTCGGCCGTTTCCTTTTGGGAATTTACAAGTTCAATGGGCAAAACATCGTCTCCGTTCACGCTTTACTGCAAGAAAGATTCTGCCAAGTTTCGCTTTGATTGTCCAAAAGGTGTTTGAGAAATTGGGGGTTGGTCATTGGTCCTTTGGGCTTTGGTCTTTGGGCTTTGGGTTTTGGGCTTTGGGTTTTGGGCTTTGGGCTTTGGTCTTTGGGCTTTGGGTTTTGGGCTTTGGGCTTTGGTCTTTGGGCTTTGGAATCTGAAATTTAAAATTTGAAATATTAGAAATGTGTCATCTGGAATCTGGAATTTGGAATTTGGAATTTGGAACCCGGTCGCTACCGCTCCCGGTTCTGACAGGAAATGCTCGGCCAAGGCCAAAGACCCAACACCAAAGATCAACGATCCACCATCCACCATCAACGATCCACCATCAACCATCAACCATCAACCATCAACCATCCACCATCAACCATCCACCATCAACCATCAACCATCCACCATCAACCATCAACCATCAACCATCCACCATCCACCATCCACCATTCACCATCCACCATCATCACCTTAGACTTTTTCTGCATTTTCGTGCAGAATTATTGCGTGAAAAACATTTTCACAATTTTCTGCATTTTGGCGTTTGGGCTGTGTGTTTCGGCACAGCAGCGGCCGCTTTTGACGGATGACATCGACATCACGCCCGCTGGCGCGTTGGAGATAAGCGCCGGTGTTGATTTTTTTCAGAACGCAAAATTCCCTCTTTCCGGACTGACCGGCGATCTGACGCGTGTGGCTGACATCCGCATCAGACAGGGTTTTGCTTCAAACGTCGAGATACAGATCGAAGGCTCGATCCAAAATCATCTCGCGATCAATTCGCAAACAACACCGCCGCCCATTCCGCTCAGTTTTGTCGGCAACTCGACCCGCGATTTTGACGATTTCACCGTTTCCGCAAAGTTGAAGCTGCTGAATGAACACAAGGGCCTGCCCGGTTTGGCGATGAAGTTCGGCTATCAGATGCCAAACACCGACCAGGCACGCGGCATAGGCACCAACCAGATAAATATTTTCAGCAAACTGATCGTGCAGAAAAGCTTCGGCATTCATCCGGGCAAACCGCCGAAGATGAAGGTTTTCGGGAACATCGGCATGGGAATAATGAACGCCCCGCTGAATAATTTCACGCAAAACGATGTCCTGCTTTACGGGCTGGCCGGAGTTTATCGCCTGACGGATCATGTCAACATTGTCAGTGAGGTGAACGGAAGAGCTAACACTCGGGACAATGCTCCGCTCGGCACCGAAAGCATGGGCCAGTTTCGCATAGGAACACAGATCAAGGCATCAGGACTCAGGTTTGACACCGCCGCGATACTTGGCCTGACGCGAAACAGTCCCCGCAGCGGCGTGACATTTGGCATCACATACCAGACGCCGGTCTTTATCCCCGTCGCCCAATAGGCTGAATGTTCAGAGGCGAATTTCCCTTTCCTATTTTTGGCGCGGTACGTATCGCTTCGTTCACAAAATCCTTTGCGGTCTCAACCGAAGTTTTCAGGTCATTTCCAAGCGCCAGATTTGCCGTTATCGCCGCTGCCAATGTGCAGCCCGTGCCGTGTGTGGCATCGGTGTCGTAATATTCTGCTTCAAAAGTAAAAACGCCGTCGGCTGTGAACAGATAATCGCGCGCCATTTTTGGCGATTCCAGATCGGGCAGATGCCCGCCTTTTATCAGAACGGCTTTTGGCCCCATTTCCAGTATCTTCTTTCCGGCAGCGTGAACATCCTCAAGTGTCGTGATGGTCATTTGGGAGATGCGTTCCGTTTCGGGGATATTCGGCGTGACGATGGACGCCAACGGAAAGAGCCGCTCGATCATGGCCCGCAATGCCTCGTCGTCTATCAGGTCGAAACCTGTCGTTGAACGCACAACGGGATCGACCACGAGCTTTTGGATGTTGTATTCACGGATCAGTTCGGCGACGGTCTCGATCACATCGCGGTTCGGAAGCATTCCGGTCTTTACGGCATCGACCGCCAGATCGTCAAACACCGGCACTGCCTGTTTGCGGACGACATCGCCGGTCTGATTTTCCACACCGAAAACGGCGGTCGTGTTTTGAAAGGTAAGCGAGGCGATGACCGCCGCCGGATAACATCCGAACGCAAAAAAGGTCTTTATGTCCGCAATGACACCCGCTCCGCCGGACGGATCGACCCCGGCAATGGTCAGACATATCTTTGGACTTTTTTCAGCAATGTGCATTGTTTATTTACTCCGGCTTGCCCGTTAATATCAACTGTAAAACCGGCCTTCGGCAGAGAGGAAATATTCTTTTTTCAAATCAGACGGTAAGGCGAAGCCTTACCGCACTGCGATGCGGCAAAGCCGCTCTTTTGTTACTAAGCAAATTCGTTACGCCCTTGCTTACGCGCGGGCTTCCGCACCTGTCTTCGGAATACACCACGTCGATCGCTTTTCAGCCATTCTCCCAGCTTCTTCAGATTCTCTTTGTCGTTCAGGTATCGGATGGCGGCGAAGCCGGCGGCTCCCGCTTCAATTACCGCATCGACATTCTCTCCGGTTATGCCGCCGAGCGCAATGACGGGCATTTCTCCCGCGATCTGACACGCGGCCCGAAGCCCGTCGATGCCTTTCGGTTCGCCCTTGCCGGGTGTTGCGAAAACAGGGCCGAATACGACAAGGTCAGCACCGTCGGCCTTTGCCCTGAGAACCTCTTCAGGCGAATGCGTCGAAACCGCAACGATCATTTCCCTGTTACAGAGATCTCTCGCTTCCGCGACGGAAACGCCGTCAGACGGCAAATGAACGCCGTCCGCTCCGCCTTTGCAGGCAATATCAATGCGGCCGTTCAAAAGCAGCTTTGTCTTCGTGCCGCTGACGGCCTCGGCGGCCCGCTGCGTCAGCTCAAGCAAAAGGCCGTCGGGCAGATGTTTTTCGCGTATCTGAAAATATGGAAGGCCCGCCGCGACGGCGACAGACACCAGGCCGATGATGTTTTCCTTATCGCGCAAAAATCCGGCGGCTGTTGCCGTGCCGTCGGTTATCGGATAGATGATCACGTCACTTTTTAGGCGGGCCGTCACTTTTTGTCCGCGTTGGGATCTTTGCCCTGAAGCATGGCAACGCTCTGTTTGAAATGGGCCGCCTCCCAAAACGCGATGACCAGATTGAGCACGCCGATGCCGGTCACGGCGCCGCGTACCCAGTTTGAGGCGACGGTCGTCCTTATGGAAGGAAATCCTGACCGGTCAGAAAGAAAAACCAGCAAATAGTTCTCGCTCCATCTGCCGAACAAAGCATCCCACGGCGACAGGATCAGATAAAATCCCAGCAGAAGGCACAGAACTATAAAAAAAATGACGGTCAGTTTTTCAACCATACCGTCAAATTATAACGCTCTTTTAAATATTCAGACAACCGGGAAAGTTCGCCTGTTTCACGCGGCCACGGCAAGTTTTTCCAGCCGCTGGGCAACATCGCGAAAATCAATGTTCTCTGCATAGACACGTTCAAAATATTCGGCGGCCTTTGCCGGATCGCCGTTCGCCTCACAGGCGTTGGCGTATTCGTACCAAAGCCCCTGTTTCTCATCAACGGTCAGGCCTTCGACATCCAATATCCTCAGATACCACGTGATCGCAAGATGCGGTTTGCCGATCTCCATAAAACAATGCCCGAGCATATTCGCGCATTGATAGAAACGGCGTGTTCCGTCCTTATGATCAACGAGAGCGGCGGCGTTCTGAAATTCCTTGATCGCCTCTTCTGTCAACCCCATTTCCTGATAAGCAATGGCGGTGTTGTAGTTGGTCTCGTAATCGGACGAACTTTCCTCGGCAACTTCCTCTTCAAGGCCAAGTTCACTACGCAGGTCGCTGAGGTCAAATGTCCCGCTGACCATTCCCGTGTCGGGAACTTCAGGCAGATCTGCCGTTTTGGGTTCGGCAACGGCCTCAACATGTGCATCCTGTTCTGCTGCTGCTGCGGCTGGCTGATCATCGGCGGATGCCGTCCCGCCGTTCGCGGCGATGAATTTCTTTAATTCATCTATTTCCTGACGGCCGCCGAAATCCTGCTCAAGTTCGCCGGCGGCCTTTTCGGCAAGGTCGATGTAGCCGTTATCGACATAAAATCTGATGCTGTCGATCTCTCGCCGGAGCCTGTCCTCGTCATTTTCCTGCAGAGGAACGGCGGTCGGATCGGCAAATTCAACCTCGCCAAACTCCATCGCCTCCGGTTCGGCGACGGCGTGAACCGGAACACCGTTGCTGCCGTTGTGGGTCTCGACAACTGCGGCTTCGGCAAAGGCAAAGTCGTTCGGGGCTTCGGCAAAAGCGTTAGGATCTCGTTTGAGGAACTGTTTGTCGAACAGATTTTCGCCCGCTCCATCATCGGCTATGCCAAGCAGTTCATTAAGCTCTCTTAGCCGTTCGACATACTCCTGTTCGTGCGGGACGACCATCGTCAACTGTGACAGGGCAAGGCGTTCATCCTCAATATCCTCGGCATTGCGTGAACTCGCCGCCAGCCGCTTCAGCGCGTCGATGTATGCCGGTTCGTCGCGCAGCCATGTACACAATCCGACCAGAAGTCGCAGCGATTCCACATGATCGGGATCGAGGGCAAGCAATTCATTAACATACTGGCGATATTCGTCTATCCTTCCCGCCGCCAGCAGATGTTCGGACGACATTGTCAGGACGCGCGCTGCCGCGTTCACATCCGATCCGTCCAGATAGATCCGTGCAAGGCCGAGGAAAAGATCGTAATTTGACGGTTCTGACTCGACCAGTTTTACAAGGTCTTCTTCGGCTTCCGGGCCGTTTCCGCATTTTATGTGGAGTTCGGTCCTCAGGCGGGCGATGTCATGGTTCAGCGGCTGTTCTTCCAGCCGTTCGGTCAGCGCCGCAATGGCGTCTTCGGCGTGTCCGGTCTCAAATTTGGTGTCAACAAAACCGCGAAGCGCTTCCATCGTAAAGCGGTCAACGTCCAAAGCTCTGTTATATGCGTCAACAGCGGCAGACGGACGGCCAAGCTTGCGGAGCCTGTCTCCAAGCGCGACAAATGATTCAATGGCCTCGTCAGGCTTCTTTTCCTCAAGGTATGCCTCGCCGATGGTGCGGTAAACCTCGATATTGTTCGGGTCGAGCAAAGCGACCTCTTTCCAGACGGCAAGAGCCTCGATCTTTCTGCCCGATGACTGATAAAGCTGTGCCAGTTTTTCGTATTGCTGGCGTGCCTCGGTGTAGGAACCTCTTTCCTTATACAGTTCGCCCAGCTTTTCGACGATCTCAGGTATAGAAGGGCGGATGCGGTCGATCTTTTTGTAGATCGCTATCGCCTTTGCGGCAAAACCCTGCTTGCTGTAATGTTCGGCAACGGCGTTAAAACATTTGACGGCGGAAGATTCGTCACCTTCCTTTATATGCAGGTCGCCAAGGATGTTAAGCGTTACAAAATCGCGCGGGTCGTGGCGCACAACGTCCTTGTATTCGCCAATCGCGGCCTTGGTCTTGCCCTGAGCAAGATGCCTCTCGGCTTTGCGCATTGCGTTTTTTTTGTCGAAAGCCATTTGTAAATGTGATTCAGAGAAAGGATTGTTATAATCCGAGTGGAGATCGCGTGGATTTCGCGAACTGAAAAACCAATGCCTGTCGTGGGGAGAAGGCAGGCGAAATCAGGACACTACCTGCATTTGTAAACATAACACAGGGTGCAAAAAAGTGTCAAATAATTTTTAACACATTTTGTTAGTGTTGTTCGCCGGGAAAATTCATCC
Source organism: Acidobacteriota bacterium (assembly GCA_019639175.1). GTDB lineage: Bacteria > Acidobacteriota > Blastocatellia > Pyrinomonadales > Pyrinomonadaceae > OLB17. The sequence continues at coordinate 102,946 of JAHBSK010000004.1, forward strand.
ATTATCTGGGATAACTCTATCATTCACTTTATTTATAGGCAGAGAGATTTTTGTTATGAGCAATGACATCACTTCGGTCATCCTGGCTGGCGGAAAAGGCACTCGCCTGCGGCCGCTGACGGTCTATACGCCAAAACCGATCGTTCCGGTGGCAAATCGCCCTTTTATGGCATTTCAATTGGATATGCTTGCCAAAGCCGGCGTCAGAGACGTAACGCTGTCGCTGAACTATCAGCCGAATAAGATAGAAGATGTGATGGGCGACGGCATCGACCACGGCGTCAGGCTGAGTTTTATCACGGAACCAAGCCCGCTCGGTACGGGCGGAGCGTTCAGATATGCCGCACATGACGACGGTGCGACCCATATTGTCCTGAACGGCGACATAATGACCGACCTTGACCTTTCCGCCGTTCTGAATGCACACAAAAAGGCCGAAGCGGCGGCGACGCTGGTGCTGGTCCGCGTAGATGATCCGTCGCGATACGGCCTGGTGGAAACTGCCGATGACGGTTCGATATTAAGATTTCTGGAAAAACCGAAACCCGAAGAGGTCGGTGAACTGGGGATAAACACTATAAACGCCGGTATCTATATTCTGGAAAAAGAGATACTTGGCCTGATACCAAAAGGCGAGAATTCATCATTTGAATACAACGTCTTTCCTGCCATTCTCGAAAAAGGGCTGCGGTTCAACGCATACATCCCGGAAAACACATATTGGCGCGACATCGGAACGACCGACAGCTATTTGCAGGCACATCACGACCTGCTGAACGGCAATATCAACGGTTTTGAACGGCCCAAACAGGACACGGCGGACATAGCGACCGCAGCCGAGATTGATAACCTGTCGCTCATCGGCGAAGGAGCGGTCATCAAACCGCACGCAAGAGTGGTAAATTCCGTCATCGGCCCCGGCGTTCTTATCGAAGAAAAAGCCGTCGTCGAAAACTCGGTCGTCTGGGCGCATTCCCGCATTTCAACAGCCGCCGAAGTGAACGACGCCATAATCTGCCGCAGCTGTCATATCGGCCGCAACGCTTCGGTCAACGCCGGAACCGTCCTTGGCGACAAGGCAATGATACCGGATTATTCGAAGCTGTAACTCAGATCGAATTATTCAGGTTTTTTGCGGCTTTGTGGCTGTTCTGTTTCAGGCATTGCCACTAAGACGCGAAGACACTAAGTTACGCAAAGTTTTTTCTTAGCGATCCTTAGTGACTTTGCGGCTTTGTGGCTGTTCTGTTTCAAGCCTTGCCACTAAGACGCGAAGACGCTAAGTTACGCAAAGATTTACCTAATTTTAACACTTGATTTGGATTAAAATGCCCGTATGCCGGAACTTCCAGAAGTAGATCTTGTTTGCCGACAGCTTGATGAGAGCGTTGCGGGGCGGAGGATCGTTTCGGCACGTTTGCTGCGTGAAAGGCTTTCGCCGGCGACACCGCCGGAGGCGTTTGCGGAAATGCTAGCCGAGGCGGGCATAAATTCCGTTGGTCGGCGCGGAAAATTCATCCTTTTTGACCTGGCCAACGGACGGACGCTTGTCACTCATTTGCGGATGAGCGGACGTTTTATGCTGTTGGGGCCTGACCGCGAAGACCCAAAATTTACGCACGCGGTATTTCATCTGGACGGTGACGAACGGCTTGTGTTTCAGGATCAAAGGCATTTCGGAATGATGAAGATCGTTGCGACCGAAGAGATTCCCTTTACAGAAGACCTGAAAAAGCTGGCGCCCGAACCGTTCTCTGAAGAATTTTCCGCCGAGTATCTTGTTATGACGCTCAGGCGGTCAAACAGGCCGGTGAAACTCTTCCTTCTTGACCAGACAAAGGTTTGCGGCGTCGGGAATATTTATGCTTCGGAAGCGCTGTTTCGTTCGGGCATTCATCCCGAAACACCGGCGTCGAAAATATCAAGGCCGCGCGTCATCCGCCTGCGTCAGGCGGTGATAGATGTGCTTACAGAGTCGATGGAAATTTCCCGCTCTGTCCCGCTTGATCCTGAGAATATCGGCGGTTCGTTCTACGGCGACGATGCCGACGGCGAATGGAACGTTTATGGCCGCGAAGGAATGGCCTGCCCAAAATGCGGCGGAACGATAATAAGACTGTCACAGGGCGGACGTTCGACATTTTATTGTAAAAGATGCCAGCGAAAATAGTTGCTGCATTTCACATCGCCTAACAGTTTGCAGTTACACAGTTTGCAGTTATAAGTTATCTGTCCGTTCATATGAGTATCGGACATTCCTTAAAATTTTGATCGTGTTGTTACTTTATTACTGATCACGTATAGAAAACCGTGCTTGACACCACAATGATAAAATCGCATCATTCGGATAAATCAACGTGGTGAGTTATTGCGACTTGCGGCCACGCAAAATAAACCGCTAAACAGCATAGACAGGTCAGATTTTTTTGATGGTCTCGCTGTTCGGCGAGACCTTTTTAATATGAAAAATTTTCGCGAACTTCTCAGCTACGACAGGGTTTATGTATTTGACGGTGCTGTCGGCACACGGCTCTACGATAAAGGTGTGTATATAAACCGCAGCTATGACGAGCTGAATCTTCTTTCGCCAAAGCTCGTCCGTGAGGTTCACGAAGAGTATATCGCCGCCGGAGCCGAGATAATTGAGACCAATTCATTTGGCGCGACGCGGCACAAGCTGCGGCCATACGGCATCGAGGACAAACTTGCCGAGATCAATCGGGCGGCGGCGCAGATCGCCCGCGAGGCGGCAGGTGAGGACATCTATGTTGCCGGAGCAATGGGGCCGCTTGGCATCAGGATAGAACCGTTCGGGCCGACTTCGTTTGACGAGGCACGCGACCTTTTCAAGGAACAGGCAGAGGCTTTGCTGGAAGGCGGCGTCGATCTTTTCGTTTTGGAAACGTTCTCGGAACTGCCGGTGATCGAACAGGCGATACGAGCGATACGCGAACTGTGCGATCTGCCCATCATTGCCCAAATGGCGATACAGATGGACGGCAACACGACGTTCGGCACAACGCCGGAGGCGATAGCGAAAGAACTTGACCGCCTTGACGCGGACGTGATCGGGCTGAATTGCGGAATGGGGCCGAATCACGTTCTGAACGCGTTGGAAAAGATGCGGCCGCTGACAGAAAAACCGCTCTCGGCTCAGCCCAATGCAGGTTTGCCGCGTGACGTTCAGGGACGGCAATTCTATATGGGTTCGCCGGAATACATGGCGGAATTTTCACGCCGTTTTGTTCAGGCAGGAGCAAAATTTGTCGGCGGATGCTGCGGCACAACGCCGACGCATATCAAACTGATAGCCGACGGTGTTCGTTCGATCAGCCCGCGGCAGTCTTCATCATTTATTCACTCGCAGCCGGCAGAGGCAAGAGACCTGACCGCAGAAAATGTGACCGTCGTCCCCGCCGAAGATCGTTCGCGTTGGGCGGCAAAGGTCGCACGGGGCGAATTTGTCACCTCGGTCGAGGTGCTGCCGCCAAAGGGCCGCGATGCACAGGCGACGCTTGATTCGATCCGTCTGCTGAAAGACGCTGATGTTGATGCGGTAAATATTCCGGACGGCCCGCGTGCCCAAACAAGGATGTCGGCCCTGGCAACTGCCGTTCTGGTAAAGGAACAGATCGGCATCGAACCGGTTTTGCATTATTGCTGCCGCGACCGTAACCTTTTGGGAATGATGTCCGACCTGTTGGGAGCGTCGGCGCTAGGCGTGAACAATCTGCTGATAATAACGGGTGATCCGCCGAAAATGGGGCCGTATCCTGATGCCACTGCCGTTTTTGACATCGATTCCATCGGGCTGACCAACATGGCGAACAAGCTGAACCACGGCCTTGATCTGGGGAATAACCCTATCGGCAAACCGACAGCTTTTTCGATCGGCGTCGGCGTAAATCCCGGAGCCGTAAATCTGGATGAGGAGATACGGCGTTTTGAATGGAAGGTCGAGGCCGGAGCCGAATATGCCATAACACAGCCGGTTTTTGATACAGAACAGCTAAGGACCTTTTTGAAGAAGATAGCACACGTCCGCATACCGATAGTCGCGGGAATATGGCCGCTTGTCAGCTATCGCAACGCCGAGTTTTTGCACAACGAAGTTCCGGGCGTCAACGTCACGCAGGACATTCTCGAACGCATGCGCATCGCCTCGGAAAAAGGCAAGGACGAAGCCCGCGAGGCAGGCATCGCCATCGCCCGCGAATCGCTTTTGGAGGTTCGCGACATCATCGCCGGCGTTCAGGTCTCAGCCCCGTTCGGCAACGTGAAATATGCGTTGCAGGTTTTTGAGGTTCTGAAGGAAGATTAGTCTTTGGTCTTTGGTCTTTGACTGGAGCGCAGGCATCCTTGCCTGCATACGCCGCTTGCGGCGTCAGCTCTCAAATGCGGAAGCCTGCGCTTTAGCAAGGGCGTAACGCATTCTCAATAGCAACGTGAGGCAAGCAAAACACACTCCCTAACGGTCGTGTTTCCGCCTTTGGATTCAACATATCTACTTACCCAGGGATAAGAACGATCTTCCCAAACGCTTTGTCGTTTATCACTGCGTGATGTGCGGCGGCGGCTTCGGCTAGGGGGAATGTTTTGCCGACGACGGGTTTTAGAAAGCCTTGTTTGAGGCCGTCATAGATAGCGGTTTTGATCTCTGCCATTTTGTCGGGCGGAGCGTTAAAAAGCGTCATGCCGAGGATATCTGCGTCTTTTGTCATCGCGAGCCGCGGCGTGAATTGCAGGCTGCCGCGGTTGCCGACGACGATGATGCGGCCATACATCGCCAGAGCTTCAAAATCGCGTTCGAGGTTTTCGTTGGCGAGCATCTCGATGACGAGATCGACGCCTTTCCCGCCCGTAAATTCCTTTATTGCGGCAAAATGGCCTTCGTCCGTGTGGTCAAAAACGGCATCCGCTCCATTTTCGCTTGCGAGTTGCTTCCCTTCCGCTGAACTCGCTGTGCCGATGACAGTCAGCCCGGCGTTCTTTGCCCATTGGATAGCCGCGATGCCGACGGCCCCCGACGCTCCGTGAATAAGAACGATTTCGCCGTTTGCGGCGCGTCCGCGCTGGAACAACGCCCGATAGGCGGTCGCATACGGTATCCAGACGCTTGCCCCGGCCTCAAAGCTCACATTGTCCGGCAATATTTCCAGTTGGTCTTCATTGCAGAGAACGTATTCGGCGTAGGTTCCGGTCAAAGTTCCCGTTAAGAAAACGCGGTCGCCGGGAGCGAATTTAGCCACAGCCTCACCGACGGCCGCGACCGTTCCCGCACCGTCCTTTCCCGGCGTAAAAGGCAGATCGGGCCTGATCGCATGAATGCCCGAACGGATGTATGTATCGACCGGATTGACACCAGCCGATTCGATCTTTACAAGCACCTGAGACGCATTGGGCGCAGGAGTTTCAACCTCTTCCGCCTTCATCACCTCAGGCCCGCCAAATTCTCTGACAACTATTGCTTTCATCTGGGTCAGCTTTTCCACTCAGATTCCGGAATTGCTGCGTTTTCAAGAATGTTACGAAGTGTGCCTATCGGAATATTTTTACCGCTATGGAAAGGAACGATTACCTGTCGTCCGGTGGAATAGTTTCTTCACTTTTTATGACTTCCTTTCTGGGAAACCAGTGTGAACCCATATCGGGCAAGCAAGCGTTCCAGTTCCTTTGCGGTAAAGGTTCTGATCTTTTCGCCCATCAGACATAGACCTCGCGAACAACCGCGGTCGGCGCGAACACATACTGATCGGGTTCAAGATAAAGTTCTATCGCTTCGCGAATGTTTTCCAGAGCATCTTCCTCAGTGACGCCCGCGCTTGCGCATCCGGGCAATTCAGGACACCAAACGGCCCATTCGCCGGTAGTTTCGTCTTGTTCTAAAACCACACGCCATTTCATAAGGCTAACGTTACTCCACCGTTACCGATTTCGCAAGATTTCTCGGCTGATCGACGTCGCAGCCGCGGCGGACGGCGATGTGGTATGAGAGCAGTTGGAGCGGCACGACCGACAGCACAGGCGCGAGCAGGTCGGACGTTTCGGGAATTTCGATAACGTGATCTGAGACCTTTGAACTCATGCCGTCGCCTTCGGTTAAGACGGAAATAACGATGCCGTCGCGGGCCTTTACCTCGACGATGTTCGAGTGCGTTTTTTCGTAACGCAGTTCGCTTGCGGCGTTGCCGGTTTCGCGCGTGTTTACCACCACGACCGGAAGCTTTTCGTCGATCAGGGCGTTGGGGCCGTGCTTCATTTCGCCCGCCGGATAGCCTTCGGCGTGGATGTAGCTGATCTCCTTCAGTTTCAACGCTCCTTCAAGCGCGACCGGAAAATTGATGCCGCGACCAAGGTAAAGAAAATCCTGTACGCGGAAAAAATCCTTTGACAGTTCCTCTATCAGGTCGGCGTCGTTCAAAAGCTGTTCTATCTTCAGCGGCAATTCAGCCAGATCCTGAGCGAGTTTTTTGCCTTCGTCGGCGGAGATGCTTCCGCGCAGTTCGCTCAGGTAAAGAGCGAAAAGATAAAGCGCGATCATCTGTGCCGTAAACGCCTTTGTCGATGCGACGCCGATCTCAGGCCCGGCGTGTGTCAGGATCGTGCCGTCGGCTTCGCGGTGGATCATCGAACCCTGCACGTTGCATACGGCCAGCACCTTGCAGCCCTGCTGTTTTGCCTCGCGCATGGCGGCGATGGTGTCGGCGGTTTCGCCCGATTGCGAGATGACGATGAGCAGGTCGGTCTCGTTCAAAACCGGATCGCGATAGCGAAATTCCGAAGCGTAATCGACCTCGACCGGAACGCGGGCAAGTTTTTCCAGCATGTATTTTCCGGCGAGGCCGGCGTGCCACGACGTGCCGCAGGCGGCGATCTTTATTGACGTTATCGAGCGAAAATCCTCTTCGGAAATGTCCATTTCGTCAAGATAGACCTTGCCCGTATCGAGCGAGACGCGGCCCTGAACCGTGTCGCGGACGGCACGCGGCTGTTCGTATATCTCCTTGAGCATGAAATGCTTGAAGCCGCCCTTTTCGGCCATTATCGGGTCCCACGTGATGCGCTGACGGACGGGTTCGACGACATTGCCGTCAAAATCGGTGACGCGAACGCTGTCCTTTGTCAGCACGGCGATCTCGCGGTCGCCGAGGAAAAACACATCACGCGTGTGCTGCAAAATAGGCGGAATGTCCGACGCGACAAAAAATTCGCCGTCGCCCAAACCGATGACGACCGGCGGGCCTTCGCGAACGGCAATGACCGTGTCCGGTTCATCCACGGAAATGATCGACAGTGCGAAGATACCGCGAAGCTCGGCGACTGCCTTGCGGACAGCCAGTTCGAGCGAAATGCCGTCCTTTTCGATGTAATGCCCGATCAGGTGAGCGACGACCTCGGTGTCGGTTTCGGTCTTGAACGTGCTGCCGTTCGCCGCCAGCCTTTCCTTCAGCGGCAGATAATTTTCGATGATGCCGTTGTGAACGACAACGACGCGGCCGGATTGATCGCGGTGCGGATGTGCATTTTCTTCGGTCGGGCGTCCGTGCGTCGCCCAACGCGTATGGCCGATGCCGTATGTTCCGTCAAGCGGATCGAGCCTGATGGCGTCTTCGAGATTACGCAGTTTGCCCTCGGCACGCCGCAGCGAAAGCTCCTGTTTTTCATCAACGACAGCGATGCCCGCCGAATCGTATCCGCGATATTCCAGTTTGCGCAGGCCGTCTATTATCAACGGCACAACCTGTTTGTTTCCAACGTATCCAACTATTCCGCACATAAATTATTGTTTTTAAAATAAAAGTATTATCCGGCATGTAGTGCCCGGGCTTTTTTGATCCAGAATATCCCAAGAAATATGCCGACAAGACCCAATATGAAAACGGTCTTGGTCGATGTAAAGCTGGTTTCCGAATACATCTCGATGCTGCGTCCCATACACAACATCCCAAAAACAAATGAAACCACGCCCATTAAATATAAGAAGATCTTCATAAAAAATAAGTAAAGGCCGAAGGGTTCTCTGAAAAGTCGTACCTGATCTGTGTGTTTCGGTTTTTTGTCTGTGGATTCTGTGGTATTTACCAGATCCAGAACACAGAATTCACAGAATGAAGACACAGAAAATGAGTTTTCAGACTTCCTCTTCCAACTTTTGCTAAAACACACTCGCTACCGCTTGTGTCTCCGCCTGCTGACATTCGCTTGTCACTTCATCTTTTTTGCCGGGACGCCGATGACGAGGTCGCCGGGTTCGATGTCTTTTGTGACGACGCTGCCGGCGCCTGTCGAGGCTCCGTCGCCGACCTTTACGGGAGCGACGAGCATCGTGTCCGAGCCGATCCTTACATTATTGCCTATTTCGGTCTGATGCTTGTTCTTTCCGTCGTAGTTGCAGGTTATCGTTCCGGCGCCGATGTTGGTCTTTTCGCCGATGGTGGCGTCGCCCAGATATGTCAGGTGGCTTGCCTTTGAACCTTTGCCAAGAACGGTTTTCTTTAGCTCTACAAAATTACCGACCTTTGAGCCTTCGGTCATTACGGCTTTGCCGCGAAGATGCGCCATCGGGCCGACCTTGCATGTATTTCCCACTTCGGAATCAATGATGACACAGTTATCAAGTATCTCAACGCCGTCACCGATCCGCGAATTTGTTATCCGTGACCCCGATCTGATAACGCTGCCGCTGCCGATCTCGGAATCGCCCTCAATCGTCACATTCGGATAAACGACGGTGTCGCGGCCAAATTTTGCACGTTCGCTGATGTATGTGTTTTGCGGGTCGATGAACGTCACGCCGCTTTCACGCATCAGGCGTTCGATGGTATTTTCGCGGAGCAGGCGTTCCATTTCGGCAAGCTGGATGCGGTCGTTTATTCCTTCGATCTCGCTTTTTTTATCATGGACAAACAGCCCGACCGTGTCGCCCGCACCGCGAAGTATCGCCGGAACGTCCGTCAGGTAATATTCGCCCTGAGCGTTGTTGTTCTTTACACCTGCCAGGGCCGCGAAAAGCTTTTTCGTGTCAAAACAATAAATGCCGGAGTTTATCTCATTCACGGCCCGTTCAGCGTCGCTTGCGTCCTTTTGCTCAACGATACGGTCAAAATTTCCGTCCTCAGAACGGATCACGCGTCCGTAGCCTGCCGGGTCATCCAGTTTGACGGTCAGAACTGTACAGGCAGCGCCGCTTTTATGATGCTGTCCGATCATTTCCGAGAGCGTTTCGTGCCGGATAAGCGGAACGTCGCCCGAAAGGACCACGACGGTCGATTCGCGGTTCTCCAAAAAACCGCGAGCGGAATTTACCGCGTCGCCGGTTCCCAGTTGCTCTTTCTGAAGGGCAAATTCTACTGCGTCGGCGTCCATTTCGCTGAGGATGGCCGTTTTTACGTCTTCGCCCTGATGCCCGATAACGACGTATATCTTTTCAGGGCCGAGAACCGCCGCCGTCGAACACACATGATTGATAAGCGGCCTGCCATCAAGTCGATGCAGCACCTTTGCAAGGCCTGACCGCATACGGGTTCCGAGGCCGGCGGCCATTATCAGCACGTCTATCGGACGTTCTTCGCTATTTCCGTTTGACATATAAAACTTTTGCAGAATTACGGATTCCAGTCCACTAAAGACTCAATCCGCTGCTGATTCCGTCATTTTTCGCTCCGGCACACATGAAAGCACGGCCCGCGCCAATTTTGCCGGATCGTGCCGAACCTTTTCGCCGGTGTCCAAAAGATCGCAATGCACAACTTTTGCACCTTCAATGTTAACAGAGTCCAGCGAACCGTGAACACCTATCTGCTCGGCGCCGTCCTGCATATACCGTTCCTGCTGGAGCGGAGAGATCGGGCGGTCGTTCACCAGAACGTAGTCAAAATTCAGGTCTTTTGCATATCCACGCACTATCTCAAGATGCCGCCTGGCGGACATCCCTTCGGTCTCGCCCGGCTGTGTCATCAGGTTGCAGATGAATATCTTGACAGCGGGCGAACCTGCCATCAGATCAGCAACACTGTTTACCAGCAGCGGCGGCAAAAGGCTTGTATATAGCGATCCCGGCCCGATGGTTATGACATCGGCCCTGTTTATCGCCTCGATCACCTGAGGCAGCGGCGAACAGTCATCCGGTTCCAGGAATAAACGCTCGATACGCGGCCCAACGCGGGAAACATTCGTCTCTCCGCGAACGACCTCGCCATTCACCAGACGTGCGGCAACGCGGACATCTGCCATTGTCGCCGGAAAAATGTGTCCTTTGCTGGCAAGGATCTCCGACGAAAGGCGAACGGCCTCGGCAAAATCGCCCGTCACTTCTGACAACGCGGCAAGAAAAAGATTTCCGAAGCTGTGGCCGCCAAGGTCGCCGTCGCCTTCGAACCGATACTGAAAAAGCCGTGAGAGCAGATGCGAATCCTCTGACAGCGCGACCATGCAGTTGCGGATGTCGCCGGGCGGCGGCATTTGCAGTTCATCGCGAAGCCGGCCCGAACTGCCGCCGTCATCGGTCACGGCGACGATGGCGGACAGGTCGCGAATTGTCGCTGCACTGTCAGGATGGCCGCCGACATAGGCCTTCAGCCCGCTCAACAGCGTGGCGAGGCCGGTTCCGCCGCCGACGGCGACGATATTCAGGCCTTTGCGGTCATCAATGTTCAGGTCCAATTTCAGCATTTATCCTCGTAAATGGGCTCGAGATATCCATTAAAAAAACTGGATATTAGCATAACGAGAGATTTTAGCAAAAAATACTTGAGACAGAGTGTTAAAATATGTTATTTTCTTTTTTGGGCAATATTGCCTTGTCCTTCCGGATGTTGCATCGTCAAACCCGCAGAATAATTTCATTTTACGCATTTTTCTTTGATCTATTGAGATAATCAAAATGTCCCATTCCACTTTTATTATCCAGGAACAGCACTTTCAAAAGCTGAAAACGATACTTGCCCGGCTGTGTGTCGAATGTGCGGGCCGTGTCGTTTTTCTTGTTGACCGGGATGGCCAGACAATAGCGTTCCACGGTGACATCGGCGATATGGACACCACAAGTTTTTCCTCGCTGGCGGCGGGCAATGTCGCGGCAACCAGCAGCATGGCAAAGCTTATCGGCGAGGACGTTTTTCCGGCGGTCTTTCACGAAGGCGAGCGGGAAAGCATTTTCATCAGCGTTATAGGCCGCAGCCTTTTGGTGGTGGTCTTTGACGAACGCTCAACTCTCGGCCTTGTTAAGCTGAGGACAAAACGGGCAAGTTTTGAAGTAGCCGACATTCTTGAGGAAGCGTCAAAGCAGTCCGCTTTTTCGATGAACAACTCAGTTTTTGCCGAGATCACCGATGAGGACATCGACAGCCTTTTCAGTTAGCCAAAGTTCTGATATAAAATTCCCAAGCACAACCATGACCTTTATCAACTACGCATCCAGAGAGATCAATTGCAAGATCGTTTACTACGGCCCCGGACTTTGCGGAAAGACGACGAATCTTCAGTATATTTACGATTCGACCGCGCCGCAGGCAAAGGGAAAACTTATCAGCCTGGCAACAGAGACAGACCGCACGCTGTTCTTTGATTTCATGCCGCTGGAACTGGGAACCGTTCGCGGATTCAAGACGCGGTTTCATCTCTATACAGTTCCGGGACAGGTTTATTACGACGCCTCGCGCAAGCTCATACTAAAGGGCGTTGACGGCGTGGTCTTTGTCGCGGACAGCCAGGAAGAACGCATGGACGCCAACATCGAATCTCTTTACAACCTGGAAGAGAACCTCGAATCGCAGGGCTATGAACTGAACAAACTGCCGTACGTTCTGCAAATGAACAAACGCGACCTGCCGAACGTCATCCCGATGGAAGACCTGACATACGAACTCCAGAAAAAGGGCGAGCCTATATTTGAAGCCGTCGCCACTAACGGCACCGGCGTTTTTGACACGCTCAAGGCCGTGGCAAAGCAGGTATTGACCGAATTGAGAAAGAGTTAGCTATGATGGCGAACATCACCTGTATGAGTAGAACAAATATCGGAGCGGCCGGCATCTTTGCGGCTGCTCTTTTGTTAGGTTCATGGTGCGGCGGAGCGTTTGACGGCTATTCGCTGAGATATGGCCTTGTAAAAAGCTTTGCGGCCGAGGACGTAAAGGAATTGATGGGCAAACGCGTAACGGATGTTTGTGTGCAGAATACGCGTGAACTGAATATCTCCGGAAAAGTTGTCGGCCATCGTCGCGAAGGCGTCTTTTTTACCCGTTTGCTGATTTTAAGCGAAAATGGCGCGATCACAGGCTACCCGAAAGATTATTTTCAAGGATGTATGCGGGTAGTTGAAGAATAATTTAGGTTGATAGGGTCTATGATGTTCAGATATTTACAAGCTATGTTAGTTTTTGCCTCTGCGTTTGCACTGGCCGTCGGTGTCAATGCCGTTACAGGAAACTATTCGTTCGACCTAAGCCTGAATAAAGGATTTACATACTCTGAAGCGGAATCTCTGATGGGCAAAAACGTAACTGACACCTGCATTACCTCACAACGGGAAAATACCGGCACCATCGTCTCACACAGTGTCTATGAACCTACCGGCGTGCGGCAGGTCAAGATCAAATGGGACAAACCGGGTATAGGCGACAACCCTTATATTCACTACGAGATCGGGTATTTTTACAAGTGCATAGCCGTTAACGAATAGTGGTCCCGATCTGGAAAGATAATTTATCTTAGATCTCAGCGGGAACACAGTCGGATCTGACCCGACCGTGTTCTTTTGGGCTATGCCCTCATGCACTGTGGTTTGGCTGTGCCAAACCATACCGGTGTTTTTTTATTTTGTGAAATGTTTTTATCTTTCGGAGGCATAGCCTCCTCTATGTTTTAGGAGAAATGTTACGGTCTGGCACAGCCAGACCGCAGTGCGAGCGGGCAAAGCCCAAGAGGGAAAATATCGAAAGGCTCACGGTCTGGTACAACCCGACCGCAGTGCGTTAGGGCAAAGCCCAAGAAGAGTTAGGAGTAAGCGCTAGGGCATAGCCGGAAAAAAGTGAGAAGGTGAAAAGGTTTAAAAGTAAAAAGGAGTATGATGCTGATATTCTCCTTTTTCACTTTTTCACCCTTCCACTCTTTCACTTTTTTGCTTGGGGGAAGCCGCCGCTAAACGCTTGCGACGATCGTTATCGGCACGCCGTTCGATATGACATCAAACATCGGCGATCTTTGCTGGGCGATCTCTACCAGTTCGCGAAGCTGCTCTTCGGTCGCATTTCCCTTTACCTTAAAAGCGACCTTGATGCTGCGATAACCGTTGCGGATCTTTTCATCAAGTCCGAGAAAGCCGCGAAGATCGACATTTCCTTCATAGCTTGATTCGACCTCGGTGATCTGGATGCCGCGAGCCGCCGCATGACATACAAGGCTGGTGGTCATGCATCCGGCCAGGGCCGCGAGGAGATATTCGACCGGGCTTGCGCTCTTGTCAGTCCCGAACAAAACCTCCGGTTCATCCTTTTGAAGAACGAACGGCGTTTCGCGCGAGAACTGTTGGAGCGCTCCGTCATAATCATCGACGGTCGTAACGTTCATGCTGCCGTTGACCCATTTATTCTTCGCCCGAAAATTGAAATCGGCGATCCTGGAGTCGGCCTTGATGGCGTCGATGGTGTTGAAAAGTTCGGTGACATTTACACCGTTAACGAAATTTTGTTCTTTATGTACTGCTTGCTGCATAGCTAATGCTCCTTTATTTATTATGAACTGAATACTTACCGGACGGCAGCGGCCATCCGGCCCCAAGATCAGCAAAAAACGCTGCTGATGCCTTCGATCCTCCGCCGCTGGGACATATCGAGCGTCCCCAGGGTTTCGAGGAATTTCGGATGCGTCATCCCCGTGCCGAGGTATGTCCAACGGTTGGCCTGATGCTGTTTTTCCAGAAAGACTTCCCTTTCCGCATCGGGCAAAGTGTGTCCCGTTGCTTCCTCAAAAGCTTCCAGGTCGAACATTGTCTGCTGTCGGACGCCGTTATCCAGAAAACCGCCGATCTCCAGATACCCATCGACAGCTTTTTCGATCTCGGCCTTCGACATTCCGTCGGCAAGGGCCTCGACCAACAGCGTATCGAGCTTTGCGTGCTGAGCTTCTTCGAGCCAATGGTATCTGAGCAGGCCCTTGAACTGCGGGTCTATGCTGTGATCGTCGCGCACGCTCTCGATATAATGCCGCTGGGTCATCCATTCGATATGCAAAATGGTGAGGGCGACTGAAAGCGGTTCGTGTGAGAGAATGAACTTTGCCACTTCCGACGGCGGGCCGATAACCCGGCATTCTGTGCCGAAGCCTTTGCAAAACTCTTCACTGAACCGTTTGAAAAGCTGAATATGCTTTGCCTCCTCTCCGGCAAATTGCAGGAACGCCCTGACCCGGTCATCGGCCTGATCGAGCGACGGCCTGACGTGATCGAGAACGAAAGGCAGAATGAACTCCTCTACCAGTCCGAAGATCGTCAGATATGCGTGTGCGCGTATCTGATTCAGCACCGTCCGCTCGCCCTCTATCAGGAACGGCAGTTCGTCAACCCTTGCCAGCGATTCGGGCATGAACCGCTTTGAAAAATCCAGTTTTTTGTCACCGCCGATAACGTCGTCAATGACCCAATTCACTTTTTGCGAAGCGTCCAGCGCTTCGCGATAATCATATCCGTGGGATGATCTTGTACTTGTTCCATTTGTGATCGCATCCAACATTGCTATCTCTCCTTTCGTATATAAATTGCCTGTAAATAAATATTTATGACTTTGGTTCTCATACCTTCCCGGCGGCTGTTCCTTATGAGACCGTCCGCAAAACGGGCTGCCTCAACATCGGGAAGAGCGGCGGCGCGCTGCCTATCGCGATCTCGCCGATGACCTCAAAACCGAACCGTTCATACAACGGGATATTTCGCGGATTGGACGATTCCAGATAAGCGGCCAGCCCGTCCGCATCCACGAGCTCAAGCGCGTATTGCATCAACTGTGATCCAAGCCCTTTTCCCTGCATCGGCGTGTCAACCCCGATCATCGGCAGATACCAGTGCGGCTCCTCCGGGTGATATGAACCCATCGCCTCAAAGACCGGAAAAAGATCTTTCCGCACGTCTTCTGTTGTGGAATTTTGGAAAAGCTCCATCAGCGCGTCTTCATCGGGTTGAGCATCAGGCGGAAGCCAGAGTGCCGCTCCGCAAAGGTCCGCCGTGCCGTAAGCGGAACCGTGTTCAAATGCCTTGCCCCCAAATCCGCGAATGAAAGCCGGGAACCATGCCATATAGGCGACCGGGGTCGGGTAAGCCCATCGAGCGACCGGATCGGTGCTGAAACCCAGAAGAATGGTATTGACCGCAGCGGCCGATCCTGATATCGGAACCGGAAACACCTGTCCTGCTGAATCCGGCGGGATCTCGATCCGTTCTTCGGTTATGGCGTCGTGTATCGCTTCATTTGTAAACATAATTGCTGCTCCTGTATGTATCTGTCGGAATTGCATTACATGCCCTTCCCTGATATAAGACGCCATTCGCGGGCGGATGCGGACACGCTCCCGGCAAAAAATAGTCCGGCGGTTCAAAATATGCTAAACTCACGGCAAATCCTGTCGTATAACCCTCTGTGGAGAAAGCAATGACCGGCGCGATGAACGAAAGAAATTCGCCTGAGATCACTCAATTGCTCCTGAAGTGGCAAAAGGGTGATGAACATGCCCTCGCTGACCTGATACCGCTGGTCTATGCCGAATTGCGCAAGATGGCGGCAAATTTCATGCGGCGGCAGAGGCCCGGCCATACGCTTCAAACCACGGCGCTGATCAACGAGGCATATATGCGGCTGGTTGATTCGAACCGCGTCAACTGGCAGGACAGAGGACATTTTTTTGCGGTGGCGGCACAGTTGATGCGGCGGATACTGGTCGATTCTGCCCGGCGTCGCAACAGCCTCAAGCGGGGCGGCGACCGCGTCCTGATAACGCTGGACGAAAAGGCCGAACTTGCCGTGGAAAAACAGACCGATATGGTCAAGCTGGACGAAGCTCTGGAACGGCTTGCCCGACTGAGCGTTCGGCAGGCGAAAATAGTGGAGATGCGTTATTTCGCCGGCCTGACCGAAGAGCAGACGGCAGAAGTGCTCGGCATTTCGTCGCGAACGGTCCGCCGCGAATGGAGCCTTGCCCGAGCCTGGCTTTATCGCGAACTTAACGATACGAACACGTAATGACACCCGAAAAATGGGACAAGGTCAGTGAGATCTTTCATGCCGCCGTGGAGAAACCCGCAGCCGAGCTGAACGATTTTCTCGACAAAGCATGCGGCCGCGACAAAGAGCTGCGAACCGAGGTGCTTTCGCTGCTGGCGGCAAATGACGAAGCAGGTGATTTCATCAAAGAACCGGCTGTCGATCCGCTGGCAGGAGTTTCATCCGAAAACAAACCGGCATCGCTTTCAGGCGCTTCCATCGGCCCGTACCAGGTGAAACGCAGCATCGGTTCCGGCGGCATGGGAAACGTCTATCTGGCGACCGACACGCGGCTGAACCGCGATGTCGCCGTCAAGAGCCTGCCGCCTGACATGCTGGACGATGCCGGCCTGATAAAACGTTTTGAGAACGAGGCAAAGGCCGCTGCGGCGATCAATCATCCAAATGTTGCCACTATCTTCACCGTTGAAAAGATCGACGACCGGCCGCTGATAACGATGGAATTCGTGGACGGCACGACGCTCGACGAATTGATACCGGAGAACGGCGTCGGCGTACGCCTCTTTCTGGAATGGTTCGTGCCGATCACGGACGCATTAAGCCGCGCTCACGAATCCGGCATCATCCACCGCGACATCAAACCCGGCAACATCATGATCACGCGGACCGGCACGCCGAAGATACTAGATTTCGGCCTTGCCCGGTTCGAGCAAAGGGACATTTCCGGCGACGTTCACGACACCGGCCTGACGCATTCGGGGCAGATACTGGGCACACCGGCGTATATGTCGCCCGAACAGGCCGAAGGAAACGAGCTTGACCAGACAACTGACATTTTCAGCCTCGGTGTGGTGATGTATCAGGCCCTGACGGGCAAACGTCCGTTTCCCGGTGACAATAACGCCCAGGTCGTCAGCAATCTTTTGCGGTCCGATCCCGAACCGATAAACCGGTCGCGGCCCGATGTGCCGTCCGATATTGTCCGCCTGACAGAAAAGTGCCTGTCCAAATCGAGGCGTTCGCGGCCTGCTTCAATGGCCGAGGTAAACAAAACGCTTGCCGGCGTCAAAGCCCGTCTTGGCGGCGACCTTTCGACAAGCAGTTCGCTGAGAAGGTTCTATCGGGAATTTCGGACCGGGTCGCCGTCGTGGCTGATCGCGGCGGGCGTTTTCGTTCTGCTGGCTGCGGTAGCGGCAAGTTTTCTTTTTCGTGTGTCGAAGGAAGACAGCTCATTCAGCACGTCGAACATCACTCCGCGACAGCTTTCGCAAACGAACAACATCGTATATGCCCACATAACGCCGGACGGAAATTCGATGGTCTATAACACGATCGAGGAAAACGAACGGCGTGCAATGTGGATCAGACGCATAGATGACCGCAACTCGCTCCGGCTCCTTGAGCCGCAGGACGTATGGTTTTGGGGAGGGCTTGCGGTTTCGCCGGACAATTCGCATATATATTACGTGACCGCCGAACGCACGGCACGTCACGGGTCGCTGTACCGCATCTCGTCGCTGGGCGGACAGCCGCGAAAACTTGCCGATACGGTCAATGACCTCGGCTCGCTTTCGCCCGACGGCAGCCGCGTGCTACTGGTCAGATACGGCGATGTCGCCCAACTTATCAGCGTCAACGCAATGGATGGCGGTGACGAACAGGTTATCCTTTCGGGCGAACCGGGCGACATTTTTCGCGATCCGGCATTTTCAGCGGACGGCAGCCGGATATACTACAGCCTGGTCGAGAATGTCGGCGGACGGGAAATGTGGTCGCTGGCCGAGATCCCGGCAACCGGCGGCACCCCGCGAACCATCATGCCCGCACAGCGGTCACGGATAAACGAGGTCGTCGCCCTGAACGACGGCAGCGGCCTGCTGATAAATCAAATAGACGCCAACTCAAATCTTAATCAGATATTCCATCTGTCGCCGACAGGCAATAAACTGACAAAAGTAACAAATGACCTTAATTCATATTTTGGATTGAGCGTAAGCGCGGACGGGCGTTCGATGATGACCGCCAGGCGGCAGACCAGAAACGACCTGTGGGCCGGAAGGCTTACGGAAACTTCGAAACTGGAAAAGATCACAGCGGAACCCATCGCCTACCGTTATGTCACATGGACGCCGGACAACAAGATCGTTTTTGAAGGCATCGAGAACAATGTCCCGCATATCTTCATCACCGATCCCGAAGGCGGAGACCTGACTCAGATGACCTTTGGCGATCGGACAAACACCGAACCGGCTGTGTCGCCCGACGGGAAACATCTTATCTTCACCTCTGACCGCAGCGGCGAACGCAAGATATGGCGGATGAATCCCGACGGCAGTTCACCGTCGATGCTCGGGCCGGCTGAAGGAACCGGACTGGCTCCGCGTTTTTTGAATGACAGCAGTAGCGTCATATTCAGATGGAACCGCGACAACACGACCGGCCTTGCCGAACTGGACCTGGCAACAGGCGACATGACGCCGGTCGAGGACCATTCAAATTCGTACTGGCGGCTCTCGCCTGACGGTTCGATGATCGCTGCCGTGTTTTATGATGAAGCGGAGCAGAGGGCCAAAGTGCGGCTGAAACCGCTCAAAGCCGGAATAAAGGAAAAGATACTGGACATCGATCCGTTCTATGTTTTTCTATGGTCGGCGGACAGCCGGTCACTGATCTATCGGGAACGCGATCAGTTAGAAGGCCATCCTTCGACACTGTGGGCGGTGGATATCGCGACAGGAAACAAGTCGAAATTTCTCTCAGCCGAGCCTGATGCTTTTGTGACGGCCGCGATCTCGCCGGACGGTTCGCGGATAGCGGTCATTCGCGGCACGCTGTTGACGGATGCAGTGCTTTTTACCAGAAACGACCCGGCGCGATGACCTGATCGAAACAGAATACAAAAAAGCCGCTCCTCGCAAAAAAAGGAACGGCTTTTTTATTTTATGTGGCGGAGCCGACGGGGCTCGAACCCGCGACCTCCAACGTGACAGGCTGGCGTTCTAACCAACTGAACTACGGCTCCGCGAAATTAGTCTTGAGTCGTAAGTCCTGAGTCTGGAGCAGGAAATTTGGTTCATTTCAGAACTTCCGGCTCAAGACTGGTGACTCCAGACTCACGACTGACAAACTGGTGGGCACGAAGGGACTCGAACCCCTAACTTCCTCCTTGTAAGAGAGGCTGTCTACCAATTGACATACATGCCCTAAAAGCTTTTGTGACAACGTTTTACAAGCTGTCATGCCCGGCATTTTCAAAAAACCGGCCGCTTGTCCTGACAAGCGGGCGAACTCA
Source organism: Acidobacteriota bacterium (assembly GCA_019639175.1). Taxonomy (GTDB): domain Bacteria; phylum Acidobacteriota; class Blastocatellia; order Pyrinomonadales; family Pyrinomonadaceae; genus OLB17. The sequence goes on from JAHBSK010000004.1 coordinate 122,449, forward strand.
AATGCTACGAAAATCAATGGCCCGCTGTCAAGTTGACGCCGTGATCGTCAGATACATTCTTCGGGCGGCTAATCAACCAACAGTCCGTCCTTGCCGAACCTGAGCTTTTCAGGGTCGGTCTGCAGCACCGTCCTGATCAGGTTTCCGGCAACTTCGCGATAGCCCCTTTGTGTTTCGGCATTGAGCGAAGGATTGTATTGCGGATGCCCTAGTATCATCAGTCCTGACAGTGCAACCAGCGTGTCGGATATCTGCTGTTTGTCCATGTCGGACATCTCGGCGAACTCGGGCATTTCCTGAAATGATGCATCGAGTGCGTTCCACAAGGCGTCAACGGCCTCATCCGAAGGTTCAGGCGAATTGTGATAGACCATTGAGGCGGACGCGATAAAGAACGTGAACGCGGCGGACACGCTGTTGCGTCTGCCTTTTTTCGCCACTTCTTCGTCAAAGGCAGTTTTTGTGGTGACAAAGAGCGCATGCAGTATCTCTTTTTCCTGAGCGTTCGATCCTATCGAATCGGCAAGCGTGCTCGCCACGTCGATCGACGGATCGGGGCGATATGTGGTCGTTGCCGAGGGCGTACGCGGAGCGGGCCTTGCCATCTGCCGTCCGCGAGAGGCACTTCCCTTCGGTGCGTTTCGCGGTTTTGCCGCACTGCCGCCGCCGACTGCCCCTTTAAGAACAGAGCCGATCTTTTTCTGGACCTGTTTTGCCGCCGCCGAACCGCCAGCCGCTTCATAGGCCCTGCCGTAACCGGATGCGGACGCGCCCGCGGCCCCGGCCGCAGTCTGGGACATTGCGGCGGACGCGGCCAGAAACACGATCAGAACCGCGAATACGACCCTGACAGGCATCAGATAAATGCGCAAAGGAAATGTATCGTTCATTGGTCAATGATACAACGAAATCATTCTCAGAGAAGAAAAAATATTTGCGGCACGGTCAGTTATTTCGATGAGCGATAAAACGGATAATTCCGGCAAGCATTTCCGCTTCGCCGCCGAGGCCGCCGAGGTCGTTCATAAGCTCTGCCTCGATCTCCGCGCTCAATCGCCGCGCGGCATCAAGCCCGATGGCTGACGGATATGTCGCCTTTTGGCTTGCCGTGTCCTTTCCGGCGGTTTTGCCCAGCAGGTCGGTCGTCTGCGTGATGTCCAACACGTCGTCAACGATCTGGAATAGCAGGCCGATCTTTTTTCCCATCTCGCGAACGGCAGCCGTCTGCTCATCAGATGCCTTTCCGATAACAGCACCGGCTTCGGCGGCGAAGGCTATCAATGCTCCGGTTTTGTTGCGATGGATGTTCTCGATCTCCGCCAGCGTCACGGCCTTTCCCTCGGCTTCGAGGTCGAGGTGCTGGCCGACGACCATTTTTGAAGCGGCCTGTCCGAGGCCGGAGATGAGCATTATCCTTTCGGCGGGTTCAAGCGTCTCGTCTTCGGCAATGGTCTGAAACGCCAGGGCCTGAAGCGCGTCGCCTGCCAGAATGGCGGTCGCTTCACCGAATTTCACATGACACGTCGCCCGTCCGCGTCGGAGGTCGTCGTCGTCCATTGACGGCAGATCGTCATGGATAAGCGAATAGGTATGGATCATCTCTATCGCGGCGGCAGTGCCAAGTAAACGCCGGTCATCGGAGCCGAACGCACGGCCTGCGGCAAGCGTCAGAGCGGGCCTGAGCCGTTTGCCGCCGCCGAACAGGCTCCACCGCATGGCATTTTCCAATCCGGCAGACGATTGGCCGCTCTCAGGCACCAGCCTGTCCAGTTCCGCATTGACCAGTGACGCGGCTTCCTCAAAAAACTTATGTGTCCGATGCATTTTGTTCGCATTATCCGTTATCGCAAATGTAAATTCAATTCGCGTTCGGCGTTGAATCAATAACGCCTTTACTGTAAATTCTGTATAACCTATGCCAGTCACCGAAAACGAATTCAGGAACGCCATGTCACGATTTGCCAGCGGCGTGACCGTTGTTGTGTCCAAAGACGCCGAGGAAAGGCTTCACGGCATCACCGTGTCGGCGTTCTCGTCGGTGTCGCTGTCGCCGCCGCTTGTCCTGATCTGCGTCGAAAAGACCACGGGCAGCCACGCGGCTTTGGCCGAAACCGAGCATTTCACAGTCAATGTGCTGAGCAGCGACCAGCAGGACATATCACAGAAATTTGCTTCGTGGAATTTGGAAAAATTTGACGGCCTGGACATGACCATGGGCGAACTCGGCCTGCCGATGGTTAACGGCTGCCTTGCAAATCTGGAATGCACGATAAGCCGGATCATCGACGCGGGCGATCATTCGATATTTGTCGGCGAGGTTGCCCACGCTTATATTTTTGACGGCGATCCGCTGATATATTTTCGCAGTGATTACCGAGGCCTTGAATGAACTTAAAAGGAAATGTATCTTGAGGGAAATTTTGAGGGAGAAGAGCCTTTGGGAGCGCCGTGCCGCGGGCATGAACGCAAATGGCGTAACCGATGCGTGGACAAGGGCCTGAAGGACGAATGGCTGGAAAGGCTGAACGAACTGACACTGTTTGACCTGATAAGCATTTGCGAAGGGCATGAAGAAGAACCGATAGGACATCCGCGACGGCTTCCGCATATAAACCTGCGGCTGCGCGAGGCACACATCGGGCAGGTCGTTGAAAAGTGGAACATGTTTAAGGCGGCAGTCGGATCGGCGCTTGGCGAATGTTTTGACGCGGGACGTGTCAGAGGGCATTTTGAGATCCGCAGCGGCTATGCGTCTGACCGCAAAGGCAGCGAACCGGTCGAGGTGGCGCTTCTCAGGATCTCCGCCCGTTTTGATATGGAACCAAGCAGCGGCAGCCCTAAAAACGAATGGTTTGAGAAAAGCATCGCGGCGGCGGAATGTTTTGACAAAAAGCTCGGGCGGATATTAGAGGCTGTCGCAGAATGAGGAAAAGATATGAGGATAAAAAGACTCTTGTCGCATTCCGTTTCACTTGTTTGCATTGTCATAATGACGGCAAACGGCCTTTTGGCACAGCAGGAAACTCCGTCATTCCGCTGGTATAAGGGCAACACGCACACGCATACGCTGAACAGCGACGGCGATTCGATACCGCTCGAAGCGGCGAAATGGTATCGCGAGAACGGATATAATTTCGTCTTTATAACCGATCATGAATACATCACGAACGTCGGGCCGCTCAATCATATTTTGGGCAAAAGCGGTTCGTTCCTCGTCATCAGCGGACAGGAGATCACTGATTCGTACGACAGAAAGCCTTTGCATCTGAACGGCCTCGGGCTGGAAAAGGTTGTGATGCCAAACCGCTTGCAGGGTTCGGTCGCAACGCTGCAAAAGAACATTGACGACATCAGGGCCGGCGGCGGCGTACCGCAGTTGAATCACCCCAATTTCGGCTGGGCGCTGACCGCCGATGAGATAAAACAATTGAAAAACGTCCGCCTGATGGAGATACACAACGGGCATCCGCTGGTGAACAACCTCGGCGGAGGCGGTTCGCCGTCTGCCGAGCAGATATGGGATGAACTTTTGACCGGCGGAATGGTGATCTACGCTATCGCCGACGATGATGTGCACCATTTTAAACGCATCGGCGACAAGACCGCCGCAACGCCGGGCCACGGATGGGTGATGGTGCGTGCGGCAGAGCTTACACCAGCCGCGATAATGGCCGCTCTGGACAACGGCGATTTTTACGCCTCAACGGGTGTCGAACTGGAAGAATATACGGCGGACGGCTCCGGCATTTCCATCAAGATAAAGCAACAGACATGGAGCAAATACCGCGTCCAGTTCATCGGCAGCGGCGGCCGCGTCTTGGGCGAAACCTTCGACAATCCCGCAACCTATAAATTCAACGGCAATGAAGGCTACGTCCGCGCAAAAATATACGAATCAAACGGAAAACTGGCATGGACACAGCCGGTGTTTTTTAAGGGGCCATAGATATCTATAACTCGGCTAGGCAGTTGGGCCAAAAGTCCTTACTTCTTCTTCAAAGATCTTATAGATGTAATGACATGCTTCTTCTTCTGAGGTAAATGTTGTTTCCCCGTTGCTATTTCCTCTTTCATCAACATCGAAGATCGTCCAAGTGCCATAGGAATCATAGAGCACAATGCCCACCACCGATCTATCCCCATCAAGAGAGTAATGGGCACGATCTACTCCCAATTCATCAAGTTTTTTTCTGAGTTCTTGTCGGTTCATATTTATCAGCGCTATTGATTCAGTGACACCTCTATACACAGCCGGTTTTTGGCAAAGGGCAGAAACACGACCGCAGTGGTATTTGGCAAAAAGTGTGGCTGTGCCGCGTTGCACTGTGGTTTGGCTGTGCCAAACCATGAGCGGCCTTTGAAATATTTAGAGGCTGTGCCTCTGTCTGATTTTTCGGAGGCATAGCCTCCTTTATTTTCTATGGCAATGTGACGGTCGGGTCTAACCCGACCGCAGTGCTATTGGGCAAAGCCCGATAAACAGAGCTTCAGGGTAGAGGCAAAAAGAACACACTCCCTACCGGTCGTGTTTCCGCCTTTGGCTTTGGCATGGGCCTTTTTACTTATTCTGAATCACTCAACTCTTATACCGAATCCTTTCCGTAATTCTCAAGGATCTGCCTCAGGTCATTTTCGTTGAGGCGATAGGTTTCGTTGCAAAAGCCGCAGGTCATGACGGCCTGTTTGTCTTCGGCGAGTATGGCTTCGACCTCTTTGCGGCCGAGTCCGGCGACCATCGCGACGGCCTTTTCGAATGAGCAGGTGCAGGCAAAAGAAACCTCGCGTTCCTCAAGCACCTCAAAATCTATAATGCCCAAAGCCATTTTTGCGAGGTCGGCCGGTGTTGCGCCTTCGCGTATCATTTCTGTGACGTGCGGCGCATGGCGCACCGTGTCCTCGATCATCGTTATGATGTGTTCGTTGGCTCCGGGCATCATCTGGATCATTATGCCGCCCGCCGCCGTGACAAAAGGCGCCGTGTTCCCCAGCAGGACACCAAGCATCACCGCCGAAGGTATCTGTTCGGAGTTCGCCAGGTAATATGCGAAATCTTCGGCTATCTCGCCGGAAACTATCGGCACCGAACCGACATACGGTTCCGGGCGAAACCCGATGTCAAAACCCGCCTCGCGGATAACATAGAACGTGCCGCTGCCGACAATGCCCGCAACGTCAAATTTGCCGTTTTCCTTTAGCGGCGGTTCGGCGACGGCGTCCTTTACAAAACCTCTGACGGTTCCCTCCTTGGTCGCCTCGGCGGTTATCGCCCCGACCGGCCCGTCACATTCGACCTTTACCGTCAGGCGGTCAAAATCCTTTATCGTCGAACCCAACAGCAGCGTTCCGGTCAGCATTCTGCCCAGTGCGGCGGAAACCGTCGGCGACGTTCCGTGCCGCCGTATTGCCTCCGCGACCATGCCGGTCGTCGTTGCCGCAAGGACGCGGACGGTGCCTTCGGCGGCGATGCCGTGAATCATTTTGTCCATATTTTGAGTTTGGTGGATATGGTCAGGCCAAGTCAAATCATCTTGCAGGCACAACGCCAAACCCCATAAAAGTTGACCCTAAACCGTTTGCGGTGATAATCTGTTGCATTGATATTGTTCGCTGCTCTTTTTTCGGCATTTTCCCGGATCGGGACGGCCAATATCGCTTCACTGTCTAACAAACGAAGCCCGACGATAACTTGCCGCAGGGCCGCATCTGCTGTCGGCCCGCATTATGTGGAAAGCCGTTTTGCTTTCGACGACTAGGGGAAACTTATGAACACTTCATTCAAACGTCTTTTTGGTACCGCCGCCGTTCTTATCATAGCCGCCGGTTCACTTCTCGCCCGTGGCGAGGAAACCGGGTCAACGCGTTCCTCACAGCCGCTTGTCATCAGGGCCGTCGCGTGGGGGCCGGACAACAAGGCTGTTGACAGAGCCAGGCAGCGAATAGAAAAACATCCGAACGTTCAGGCGGAACTGCGCGGCTCACGATACATGATGCTGTCGTTCGAGTACATCGAAGACCAGCCGGCGGAGAAAAATGCCCCGACACCCGAACCGACACGCTTTCGCGTTGTTTTTTATAACTATACCGAAGACGTGACCGTTATCGCCGAAGCCGGTTTTGACGAAAAGGAACCGGTAACTGTAAGGCGTGACATGATCGACCCATGGACAACCCCTGAGGAAATAAAGGCAGCCTATCAAGTGATCGAAAAGGACGCCGCATACATTGCCGCCAGCCGAAAAGGCCCGGTGGAAATGTATGAACCGATGCCGCCTATATCAAAGGTCAACGGCGAAAGGCTGGTAAATATCGGCATCAGAAATGCCGACCTGTCCCTAAACGAGATCGTCGGCGTAAGTTTCAAGAACAACACTGTCGTCAGATATGAGAACGGGATCCCCGAAACAAACCGGATGACAGCGGGAACCTGCGGCGTTCCTTCTGGCGGCGGCGGAACAGGCCCCGGAATAGCCGGACAAGCGGTGCTGACCATTAACGAGCCTCGCGGAACGTCTGACGTCCCGATGTGGGAAATGCTTGTCGTAAGGCCTTCAGCCTCGTCCGGTGCTCAGTTTGAGCGATCAGGCATAGAGGTGCGCGACGTTAAATACAAGGGCAAATCTGTGCTGAAACGCGGACACGCTCCGGTGCTGAACGTCAAATACCTGCCCGGAGCATCGTGCAACGCCTATCGCGACTGGCAGTATTCCGAAGGCAACTTTCAGGCGCCGAGCGCCGGAGCACAAGACCCGGCTCCGGGCATAAGAATACTTGCTCCCGGACAAAAGGCGACAACGATAGTTGAAAACTATAACGATGGCGGAAACTTTAACGGCGTGGCTATCTATCAGGAAGACACGGGCAATCCGACCGGCCCCGAGGTCGTCCTTGTCAGCGAAATGAACGCGGGCTGGTACCGATACATCATGGAGTGGCGGTTCGGCACGGACGGCACCATTCGTCCGCGTTACGGTTTTGGCTCCATCACCTCGACCTGTGTATGCTCTCCGCGTAATCATCACGTTTACTGGCGGCTTGATTTCGACGTTGTTCAGCCGCAGAACAAGGTGTTCCAGATAGAGCGCGGACGCAAATTCCGGACGCCGGTCACGACCGAACTTGCTTCGTTCCGCAGCTATCAGTTGAATCGCGGATACCTGATCCAGAACGCGGACGGCAACGAGGCATATCAGGTCATTCCGGGAATGAACGACGGCGAGGCGTATTTCACCAATCCCAACGGACAGGTCGAAACGTTCGGAGCCGGCGATTTCTGGCTGCTGAAGTTTCAGGGAACGGCAAACAGCCCCGGTGAACTTGATGATCCGTCAAGCGGAACAGGCTGTCCGTCCTATCCGGCCGCCTGCCTGGCACCGTGGGTCAATAATGAGAGCCTAGACGGCGAGGACGTTGTCATCTGGTACAGCGCTCATCAGTTCCGTATAGATGACACCAGTCTGACGGAATGGAGAAACAATGTTCTTGCAGGCAAACACGTCATCGGGCCGGATCTGCGTCCGGTGCGGTGGTAATGCTGCATTAAGTAGAAAAAAGAGGCTTTCCGAAAAGTCATTTTCTGTGTCTTCGTTCTGTGAGTTCTGTGTTCAAAAAACCTGTAAAATGCAGGAAATACCACAGAAACCACAGACAAAAAACCGAAAGACACAGAAACAGGCGGACTTTTCAGAAAGCCTCTTTCATTTTCATCGAAGATCAACTCAGCTAAGGAACATAAGCTCCCGGAACCGGAACATCATTCGGGTCGCCATAGTTGAAAATGCCGAGGCCGCTTCCGCTTTGCAGGATGTACCAAACACCTGTCGCGGGCCGAAAGACGGTCGGATCGGTTTTACCGTCGCCGTCATAATCGCCCGGAGCGGGAACATCGCTCCCAAGTCCGAGCGTCAGTCCATAGTAGGTCGGCGATTCGCTGCGAAGGACGTACCAGTTCCCTTCTGACGGCCTCCAGACAGCCAGATCGGTTTTGCCGTCGCCGGTGTAATCGGCCGCGACCGGCTTGTCTCCCGGCGAACCGAACGCCGCTGCCCAAACACCTTCTGAAGATGCGCTTATCCACCACTCTGACAGGCCGCCTGCTCCGCTCGGGCGGAAAATGGCGATGTCCGCTTTGCCGTCACCGTCATAATCGCCGACCTGCGGAATGTCATTCGAGCCGCCAAATCTGATCGCGTCAAATGCTTCGGCCGAACGGTGAATATACCAGGTTCCTGAAGACGGGCGATAAACTGTCGGTTCCGCCTTTCCGTCTCCGTCAAAATCGCCCGGTGCCGGAATATCGTCCGGCAATCCCCACGGCAGGCCGTAAAATGTGTTGTCCTCGCTCCGCAGGATATACCACATGCCCGAAGACGGACGATAGACCGCTATGTCGGCCTTGCCGTCACCGGTGTAATCCGCCGGCACTATCTTGTCGCCGGTTGTTCCGAATTGAAATGCCGTATTCTGTTCATTGGAACTTCTCTGATAGAACCATTGGCCCGAATGTTCACGAAAAACGGACAGGTCGGTGCTTCCGTCGCCGTCAAAGTCGGCATGAACATACCGCTGTCTCGGCGGCTCAGGCCCGGCATCGCCAAAAACGGTGAAGGTAATAAGCTGTGAGACGGAAAGCCGTCCGCGTGCCATCGGCCCCCTTACATACCAGCGGCCATAAAAGGTCTTGCCGACCACGTCGGGAGCGTTCGGTATCTCCAGGCTGACAGAACCGTGTCCGCTTGCCGTCAGAGTGATCGTCCGTCTGGCAAAACTCCCGGACGCCGGAATATTCAACCCGACACCGGGATCGACATCGTCTATAACCAGAACGGCTTCCGCCGAACCAAGCCCGTCCTCCACGGCCACCGTGAAACTCGGATTACCTGCAAGCGGCGGTTCTATTGCGATGGCTCGCGGAACGACACCGCTGCCGCCCGCACGGCCCGAACCGGTGATCGTCGGGACATTGCCCGATTCCGTGAAGAGTTTTGGCCGGTCGAACGGCGGCAGTTCGTCGCGGACGCGCGGATCGGTCAAAGGGCGTTTGAGGAAAGCCGCGAGGGCTTCGACATCTTCCGGCCACATCCCCATTTGCCTGATCAGCGTGTGATCGACATTGGCCGCGTCGTGGTCGCCGCCGCGATTGTAAAATTCGATGACATCTTCCAGCGTCTCAAATGCTCCGTTATGCATATACGGCCCGCGCAGTTCGACATTTCTGAGCGAAGGCGTCCTGAATTTTGCGTCGTCATCGGGATCGTTGGTTATTGCACCGCGTCCACGATCCTCATTCTGCGGACGCACGGCGATATTGTGATAAAGATCGTCGGTAAGCAGCGAACCCTCGTGACAGACGTTGCACCGCATGCTGATGAACAGGTCCATTCCATCCTGTTCCTGTTGGGTTAACGGCTCTATCATCGATGACCGGCGGTCAAGCGGCGTCCTGTCCGAAAAAAGCTGGCGCTCATGTGATGATATCGCCATTGCCACGCGCGCCGGTGTCACCTCAGGCGTTCCGAAAGCCTCCTCGAAAAGCTGCGGATAAGTTCGCCCGTCTATCCAGTTCGTCAGCGAAGCGGGAATATCCACGGCAACTGCCAGCGGCTTTGACCCGGCTATGCGTTCGACGACCTGCGTCCAGCCGCGCCCGATGTGGGCCATTTCCACATCGGAAACAGGAGGCGCGAGGATCTGGCTTTCGAGGCTTGCCCTTTCGGGGATGAGAATAATATCGCTCAGCGGGTCGCGAAAGGCGTCCGTCGCTCTGCCGTCCCAGAACAGCCCGTTCTCAGAATAACCGGCGTTCAGATATGAGAGCGCACGTCGGTTGGTGACTTGCGGTGCGAACCCGAACTGCGGCGAGGCCTCATAAGTGCCGTCCAGATGATTTCGCGGAACGCCCGGCGAGCCGAACACATCGTCTTCAGTGCCGTAGATCTGATCGAAACCGGGATTTGTCGTCGCCTGACTGCCGACATTGGTTCGCGGATCGGAACCGCCTTCGGCTGGCCGGTGACACGTTCCGCAGGCGACGGTGCGCGTTGAGGAAAGCTGCTCATCCCAAAAAAGTGCTTTTCCCAACGACGCCTTTGCGGCAGTGACGGGATTTTCGGGCGACTCAAGCGGCGGCTCCAACGGCGGGAACGTTCCCGGAGACACCTGGCCCACGGCAATTCTTCCCTGAGCAGGCTCGCTCAAAGGGCTTGCAGTTCCGGGCCGTTCGGCACGAACCCAGTAAAAGTAGAGCGTGTCCTGCTGTCCCGAAGCGTCAAAAAGATAATTGCGCGGTGACGTGCCGACATCGACAGCCGTTGCGGGGTCGTTGACCGTGTTCCTGTAAACCCTGTAAACGGCCGCATCGCGGACAGTGTCCCAATGAACGCCTATCTTGTCGGCGTAATCGCCGTCCGATGCCTGCACGCCGGTCGGAGCCGTAAGAGTTCCGGCACGGGCGTTCGTTTCGGGAATAATCCCATAAAAAACGGCCGCGAAACACGCGAACAAAAAAAGAACGAATAATTTTAATCTTTGCATCAGTCCTGGGGGTTCCTGTGCTGTGTCAGGCAGTATTCGACGGACATCAAGTTAAAGATATGCCGAAAACCTCTGTAAAAATTTTAGCCGCCAGATTATATCACAGTATCGAAAATGCGGAATATGCCCCGTTTTCCATATTTCCCGGCCTGTCAGCGGCCTTTTTTCGGCGGCTTTTACTGATGCTGTGTTCTGATATAGAATTGTTCCGATGAAACCACGCATATCGTTTCCCAAACAGCTTTCGCTCATACTTTTCGTCATTTTTGTTTTTGGCGGACACGGCATCGTCCCGGCGCAATCAGCGGCTCCGGTAAGTCGGACGGTCGATCAACTGACCGCCGATCTCGGCACTATTCTGGCGCGTCCCGAATACAGGCGCGCCCGCGTCGGGTTCAAGGTCGTTTCGCTGGCGAGCGGGAAAGTCATTTTTGAACAGGATGCTGAAAAATATTTCATGCCGGCATCGAACATGAAGAATTTTACCGTCGCGACGGCGCTCGAAAAACTGTCGCCGGATTTCCGCTTCCGAACGAGTATGTATGCCGCCGGGCCGGTCGAGAACGGTGTCGTTCGCGGGCCGCTCCGCGTTTACGGACGCGGCGACATATCGCTGTCATACACGTTTGAAAGCGGCGATATGCTCAAGGGCATCGACCGCGTCGCGGACGCTCTTATCGCCGCCGGTGTAAAAAGCATAGAAGGCGACATCATCGGCGACGAAACCTATTTCAGCGGAAGCGCGACACCGACAGGCTGGGAATGGGACGATCTGCAATGGTATTACGGCGCCGAGGTTTCCGCCCTGCCCGTGAACGACAACGCTGTCCGTCTGAGCGTGAAGCCCGGCCCGCTCGGTTACGGCTGCAGCGTCGAACTCGCTCCGCAAAATATTATTTATCGTGTTGTAAATTCATGCACCACGGTTGCCGAGGGCGGACGCCGCACTTTGCGTATCGAGAAAAAACTGGATCGCAACATCCTCGAGATATCCGGCGACCTGCCGCTGAAGAACGCCGGTTATCAGGGCTACGTCACGGTTTCGCGTCCCGCTGAGCTTTTTGTCTCGCTGCTGCGTCAGCGGCTGACGGAAAAAGGCGTCAGCATCACCGGCAAAGCCTACGCAATAAACTCAAAAAATCTTTTGCCCGGCGGCATTGACCATGAAGTGGCGTGGGTGGAATCGCCGCCGCTCTCCGTCATCGCGGCGAACACGATGAAGCCCAGCCAGAACATGTACACCGAAACGCTGCTCTGGACGCTTGGCGAGGAAGTGGGACGAAAAATGCCCGCGCCGGCGAATGGTGCTTCGCAAATGCAAAATATGGAAAGCCACGCATTGGGCAAACGCGTGGTGCGTGAATTTCTAAAGGACATCGGCGCGGGCGAGGATGCGATAATCCAACAGGACGGCAGCGGCCTGGCGCGGGCAAATCAGGTAACGCCATCAGCAGTGACACGCCTATACACATATATGGCAAAGGAAGGCAAATACTCAAAGGCGTGGTATGAAAGCCTGACCATCGGCGGCGTTGACGGAACGCTCCGCAACCGGTTCAAAGGAACACGCGGCGAGAATAACGTTCGCGGCAAGACCGGAACCATCGCACAGGTCTCTGCCCTGTCAGGCTATGTCAAGACCGCGGCCGGAGAAGAACTTGTGTTTTCCGCTCTGGTGAACGGAATACCTGCAACCAGCGAAAGAGTTGCCATGATAGATGAACTGGTCGTTCTGCTGGCAAATTTTGACGGAAAGACAGACGGACAATAAGCATTGATATTCTTATTTAGCCCAGATTCCGCAATAGAGAACCCCAAAGTCCAAAATGCGGCAGATCAGGCGGATCTATTATAGTTTCTAACAGTTAACTGCGGGTCAGTTTTTAGTTGTCAGTTGAAAAACTGATAACCGTAAACTGTGGAACTATTAACTGTCAGATCGGTTCAGCCTTTCACCAAGGTGTTTCTAATGTGTAGATCGGGGTTAAAGAAAAAGGCGGGGACAGGTGAAATATCCTGTTTCCCGCCTGATCCTTTTAAATGATAGGTTGGCAAGCTCTTACCAACGACCGCCGCCACCGCCGCGTCGTCCGCCGCCACCGCCGCGATCATCACGCGGACGCGCCTCATTCACAACGATGTTGCGGCCATCGTAATCAGTTCCGTTAAACTGAGCGATGGCGTTGTTTGCATCGTCATCTGTTGCCATTTCCACAAAACCGAATCCGCGTGAACGGCCGGTCTCGCGGTCAAAAACGACATTGGCGGACTCTACCGCTCCCGCCGTTGCAAAATGTTCGTGAAGGTCTTCGCTGGTCACGCGAAAAGACAGATTTCCTACGTAAAGTTTGCTGCTCATTTTCCTCTATTTATTTTTTGATCCTAATCGAAGCAAAAGAGGCAGGTAAACCGGAAGATATAGCTTGGGGTTCCTCCTAATGCGGCGGCGCGTCCCGACCATCAAAAACCAAATGCTTCAAACCTGTCAACTAACCGAACTCTCTAACCGAACCGAAAAGCGCCGCTCACATTAACCGGACGATCCGCATCTGACGAGACACTGTTGAGAGCAAATCAGATGAAGTATGCCTGTTTTCGCTGATTTAGGCAAGTTTTTTTATATAAATGAAGCCGTTCCCTAAAAAGAGAACGGCAACTCTCTGGTTTGAGGTACTTCCTATTGTTTTAGAAGTTCTACACGACGATTTCTTGCTCTTCCCAATTCGGTATCATTGCTTGCGACGGGCTTTGAATAACCATATCCGTCCGAAGAAAGCCTGGACGCATCTATCCCGGCGGACGTCAAAAATTCGACAACGGACGCAGCCCGTCTTTCCGAAAGCCCCTGGTTGAAATTCTCACCGCCAACATTGTCAGTATGGCCTTCGATGACCATTTTCCATTCAGGATTTTCTTTGAGAATTTTTATTATCTCCTGCAGTACAGTTTTGGATTCATCTCTGAGTTTGTCCGAATTAAAGTCAAAGTTAATGCCGTAAACTATAGCCCTGCCGGTTTTCTCCAGGCTTTCTTTAAGTTTAGAATCGCCTGCTTCGCTTTGGTCAAATCCTTTGATATTCGGGCATCGGCCCGGAGTTTCACCGACCTTTTGAAAAGCTTTGAAAATTGATGCATTACCTTCTTCGTTCAGATGCACGACAAACATATATTTGCCATTCTCACCAAAACTCGTAACGACATGCCTAACAGGATCTTCGGGAACGTAATGCCAGAGAAGCTGTGCCACATTACCATCTATACCGCCGGTAAAATAGTCAAAGTCCCCTTGTTCTTCACAACCCGTAAGACTGGTTCCCTTCTGTCGTAAATAGATGTCGCTGTATAAACCCTGCGCCTTCATTTCCTCGGGTGTCAAAGCTGTCCATTTAAGAGTTGTTTCATCCTGATCCACTGCTCTGTATGTGCCGGTCAGGCCGCTCAATGAGTCAGAGGTTTTTTGGGTTCCATACCCCTTGATCTCTCCCAGACTTACACGCTGTGGATTGCCGACGCTGTTCTTAACCGTCAGCTTAAGGTAACGGGCAGGAAGTTCGGCCTCTACGACAAAGAGCTTATCCGGGTCAATATCGCTCGGTAATGAAGTTTCTAATATTTTTTGGAAACCGGAATCAGCGGATATATTCGACACTTCGATCAGAATATCTTTAGCATTTGAACCTTCTCCATAATAGTCGTTGCCGTTTATAAAGGAGAATTTTTTGAATATTGTCTCTCCCGGCAGAGAGATCACAAATTCCTGATCGGTTCCTTCGCCTTCCCTGGATATCCAAAACGCCTCGCCGCCGTCAAGGATGTTGTGTGAGGAAAATTGCATAGAGGCGGGTACCGGAAATTTTAACAATGCGGCCCCTGATGCGAACGAAAGATAATTGGTGTCGGTAATAGTTGATGTACCCGCCTCTTCTTTAACAGGCGTTGCCGTGCTTTCAGGCGTCGGGGTGACATTACTGTTTGAACCGCTTTCGCCTTGTTCATCAAACAGACTGCACGAAATGCCCGCAAGGGCTAAAAATATAAGTCCAAGAAAACCGCTTTTTTTCATTTTTAGATAAGAAAGCCTCCAGAATTCAAGAAAATAATTCGTAAGATTTTACGTAAGAGCGTTTAGAAGTTTGTCGTGAATGCCGCCGAAGCCGCCGTTGGACATTATCGCGACGACATCGCCTTCGGCAAGCTGCGGCGTGAGATGTTCTACTATCGCGTCGGCATCCGGCAAGGTGATGGCGGGTTTACCGCCGTCGTTGATATCAGAGACAAGTTTCGGGACATCCAGCACTTCGCCGTATGTTTTAGCATCCTCAGGATTGAAAACCCCGGCGATAATGACCGAATCGGCATGTGAGAACGCTTTTTTGTAGGCGTCTTCGAAAACCGATAAACGCGATGAGCGCGAACGCGGTTCGAACACCGCGATAAGGCGGCCTTCGCTGTATTTTTGCCGCAGGGCTTTCAGCGTTTCGTCAACGGCGGTCGGATGATGCGCAAAATCATCTATCACGGTCACGCCTTTTTCGACGCCGCGAACTTCCATACGGCGTTTGACTGATTTGAAAGTGTCGAGCGCTTCCTGAATTTTCTCCTTTGTAATTCCCCACGCATCGGCCGCAATTATGACTGCCAGACAGTTGCGGACGTTGAATTCACCAGCCATCGCGGTCGAAAATTCGCCCCACTTTTCGCCCTCGTGAAAAACGGTGAACCGCATCTTGTCGCTGCCGAAATCTATGTTGCGCGCCTGCCATTTTGCATTGCCGCCGAGGCCAAAGGTCTCAATGTTCGTATGCAGCTTTCCTTTCATCTGCTCCAGCACTTCCTCGGCCGCAGGCGAATCAATGCCGCAGATCAGGCGGCCATTGCCCGGCACAAGATTCATCAGACGCGAGAACTGCCATTTGATGGCGTCGAGGTCTTTGTAGATGTCGGCGTGGTCAAATTCGATGTTGTTGATGATGGCGATCTCCGGCAGATAGGACATGAATTTTGGCTTTTTATCAAAAAATGCCGTGTCGTATTCGTCGCCCTCAATGATGAAATAATCGCTGTCGGTCACGCGAAAGCTCTGGCCGAAATTCTGCACCACTCCGCCGACAAGGAACGTCGGATCAAGTCCGCCGACCTCGGCGATCCACGTCGCGATGCTGGTGGTCGTCGTTTTGCCGTGAGTTCCGGCAACTACCAGCGAGTGTTTGGCGGAAACACGACCGGCAGCAAGCGTGTCTATGCCCTCCGATGACGGCACACTCCCTAACGGTCGTGTTTCCGCCGTCGTCCTGATGAACACATCCCGCACCGTCTCAGCCTGTGAACGGTAAAGCAGCCTGCGGTTAAGAACCTCTTCCAGCTCCGGGTTGCCGCGCATTATCGTGTTGCCGACAATGGTGACATCACGCGGCAGGTCGGTATTCTCCGCCTTGTAACCCTGCATTATCTCAATGCCAAGTTCCTCAAGCTGTGTTGACATCGGCGGATAAACATTCTGGTCCGAACCGGTGACCTTGTGCCCACGCGCCTGCAGCATCCCCGCAAGGCTCGCCATCGCCGTCCCGCAAATTCCAATTAAGTGATAGTGCATTAAAATCTTTCCTTGATAAACTGCCTGATCTTATCAGCTATCCGAGAGTGGATGTGTTTTGATTGCAGATGATCAATAAATCGCTCAAACCGATCTTTAAGAGCGTCATTTTCCAGTTTCGACCTTACAAGCAACGTCCTTTCAAGAAACTCTTCAACCGTCAACAACTCGGAAGTCAAAGCCGCTTCGAGAAATTTAAGGTCTTTTGGACGACCGGCAGCGATCTTGCAAGCGGCAAGGTCGTAGGGATCTAAACATTTTGCGACTATTTTCCCGTCAGGATCGTAAAGCGGCTTTAATCGGTCTTCCCATCCGGTCGGAAGCGTCACCGAAGCCAACCCCAGAGCATCAGCAAAAAAACTCTTCTCAGTTGCAAACTCGCTAAATACTCCGTATTCCCTATTTATCGTGTCTCTCTCAGCAGCTTTGCCGCCAAATAATAAAAAATCACATTCTTCGGACTCCTTTACAGAAAGCGGCGGATCATCGGTTTGAGCAAAGAAAGATTGTGAGCCTACTATGATCGGAAGCTCGTCACCGATGACTTCACTTACCAGGGAGATCAGCTCAAACAGGTACGATTTTTGCACAAGCGTCGTATATCTCCGTACGTTCTTCTTGAGTTATGATGCCCGTAAAGGGCGAGGAAGACCGAAGCCGTTGGCCTTCATCATCGTTAGTGGATATGATCTTTCTTATTTCGTCAGCCGATCTGGTTTCGAGTATCTCTTTCCACTCCATCAAAGCCAGATTACGCTGTCCCTTTCGTTCGGGGCTGCTCAGCCATCGGTCAATATTATCGCGAGCTATCTTAAGCACACGTTTTTCATCGGCCAGCATCTTTTCTGCCACAGCCCGATGAAGCGCAAGCGATAACAGATCAACGAAGTTCATGTCCCAATTCTATCAGAAACCGGCTGTTGTAAAGAAGCATTCAGAACCGAAAGAAAGAATAAAACCTGAATTTGCCTCAACACATTCAATGGGTTAGTTTTATCTGGAGCCAGCGGCGTAAAAAATGCAAAGAACGGAAACGGTAATAATCGGCGGCGGGGTTGTCGGTGCGAGCGTTGCGTATCATCTGACCGAACGCGGTGCCAAGGATGTTCTGATATTGGAACGCGAGGCGGTGCAGGGACGAGGTTCGACCGGAGCGGCCACGGGCGGCGTCCGCTCACAGTTTGAGACGGAGATCAATATAAAACTGTCGCTGTATTCGCTCGATTTTTTTAATAATTGGGAATACGACTGTGAATACGATCCGGCGGGTTATCTTTTCTTTGCGGCCACGGATGCGCAGCTTGAGTATCTGAAGCAAAGTTCGGCACGCCAGCGTGAACTTGGCGTTCGCGATGTCGAGATCATCGACGCCGATGACATTAAGCGCATTGTTCCCTTTTTGAATTGTGACGACATAGCAGGCGGCAGTTTTGGCAAGCATGACGGCTTTATCAATCCGCTGGCGGTGATGAACGGGTTCACTGACGCAGCCCTGAGAAACGGAGCCGAGATACAATTCGAGACGCAGGCCGTTGCGATCAATACAAAAAAAGAAAAGATCGTTTCTGTCGAGACCAACAAGGGCGTCATCGAATGCGAGAACGTCGTGCTTTGCACCGGTGCGTGGGCAAAACAGCTTGCGGCGACGGTTGACATCGATCTGCCTGTTTCGCCGCAGCGGAGACAGATAGTTTGGGCCAGAGCGGCTGAGCCTTTGCCGACGGGATTGCCGATGGTGATCGACATCGGCACGGGATTTCACTTTCGTCCTGCAAAAGACTGGAACTCAGGCATCCCTGCCCGCACGAATGCAAGGCATTCGTCGTTTTCAAACAATGAAAACTACGAGATCATTTTTGCCTTTCCCGATCCTGACGAACCAAGTTCCACAAATACGGCCTTTGATGACAGCTTTATCGACAAGGTATATCAGCGGGCAAAACTTCGCGCTCCGTATCTTTATGAAACCGAACTCGTCCGTGAAAAATGCCGGGCCGGGCTTTATGAGAACTCGCCCGATCATCATGCGATACTTGGCGGTTGTGATGTTAAGGGATTGTATTTCGCAAACGGATTTTCCGGCCACGGCGTAATGCATTCGCCCGCGACCGGCCGTGCCTTATCTGAGATAATTCTCGATGGCAAGGCAAGTTTTTTGGATGTTTCGTGCCTGAGCATCGAGCGGTTCTCAACCGGCAAACTGCTGCACGAAACAGCTTTTATTTGAATTTCACCGCAAAGAAACAGAGACGCGGAGGAAATTATTGCAAATAAGACGCAGAACTGTATTAAAAACTCTGCGTCTTTGCTTCTCTGCGGTAAGATACTTATATGACCACCGCGATCATTCATCACCCGATCTACGAAAAGCACGATACCGGCCTCGGCCATCCCGAAACGGCAAAGCGTTACCGCGTTGTAATGGACGCTTTGCAGGGTGATGAAAAGCTGTGGACGGCTTTGAAAGAAATAACGCCTGAAAAAGCGTCGCAGGGTTTGGTTCAGGCGGCTCATACAAAAGAACATTTCAAGCGGGTCGAAGGTGCATTTGCCAATGGCCTTGAGCGGCTTGATGCCGACACGGTGGTTTCGATGAAGTCATTTGACGCGGCAATGCTCGCCGCCGGCGGAGCCGTTGCCGCTGTCGATGCCGTAATGCAGGGCGAGGCAAAAAATGCATTTGTCGCCGCTCGTCCGCCGGGGCATCACGCAACCGCGGAAAGTGCGATGGGCTTTTGCCTGTTCAACAACGTGGCTGTCGCCGCTCGTTATGCCCAAAACAAATACAAAGAGATCGAACGCGTCGCAATTATCGACTGGGACGTGCACCACGGCAACGGAACACAGGGCATTTTTTACACAGACCCGAGCGTTTTCTTTTTTTCGATGCATCAATATCCGTGGTATCCGGGAACAGGCTCTCGCGGTGAGACCGGACACGGCAAAGGCATTGGCTCAACGCTGAATGTGCCGGTAAAGGCTTTCACCAAGGCAAAAGATCAGACGTCGGCGTTTGAGGCCGCGTTGGAAGAAATGCTTTCAAAGATAAAGCCTGACATGATATTTATCTCGGCCGGATTTGATGCTCACATCGACGACCCGCTCGGCCAGCTTCAGTTGGAGGACAGGGATTTTTCCGCGTGGACAAAAACCGTGATGCAGCTTGCAGACGATGCCTGCGGCGGACGGCTTGTATCGTGTCTCGAGGGCGGTTACAACCTGGAAACTCTTGGTGACACGGTTCGGACACATGTAAAAGCACTGTCTGAATAAAGCGAATTTCTGCGTGTTTAATAATATGTGATATTATTTCCAGTTAAATACGAATAGATCACGGAGTTTGCCCATGCCGGATGTAGAAATAGTCTGCGTTCAATGTAAAGAGGTCTTTTTCTTTTCAGAAAAAGAACAGGAGCAGTTTTACCAGCGAAACATGATGGCGCCGCAAAGGTGTCTGAAATGCCGCTCGAAAAAAGCTGCCGCCGGTGAAGATGCCCCCAAGCGGTTCGAGATAGTTTGCGACAACTGCGGAAAACACGATCAGGTCCCGTTTCAGCCAAAGACCGGACGAACTGTTCTGTGCCGTGAATGTCACGAGGCAAGCCGTTCGCGGGCACGCTATGCCAATTGACCGTGGAATACCAAAAATTTCCGGGCAAAGATCGCCCGGTCTCTGCTAAAATCAAATAACGAGCCGCCGCCCGAAAGGCAACGCGGCCGATCCTTATAACCTTATTTCGGAAACTCTTATGAATCTTGACACAGTTATCTACGAACTGAGCGGCACGGTCGCGACCATCCGCATGAATCGCCCGGACGCTCTCAACGCTCTATCTCTCCAACTGGGAAAAGACCTGAGCATTGCCATAAACCAGGCTGTTGCAGATAAAGCAAGGGCCGTTATTCTGACCGGTTCTGGCCGCGCGTTTTGCGCGGGCGGCGACCTGAGGGAAATGCAGGCAATGGGACAGCTCGAAGGACGCATGGAAGCGTTTCTGGACGAACCGCTGAAAGATCTGCACAACATCGTCCGCCTGATACGCGAAACGCCGATACCGTTCGTTGCGGCGGTAAACGGCATCTGTGCCGGAGCCGGCGTCAATTTCGCCCTGGCCTGCGACATTGTCCTTGCCGCTGAAGATGCCGCATTTCGCGAGGCTTTTGTCCGCATCGGCCTGACTCCCGATTGCGGCGGAACGTTCTTTCTTCCGCGTGCTATCGGAGAAAAACTTGCCGCCGAAATGCTGATGACCGGCGATTCGATCACGGCGCAGCGTGCCGCCGAAATGGGCATGATAAACCGCGTCGTGCCGACACTTGAACTCACACAGGAAGCCGAAGCCCTGGCGAAAAAGCTTGCCGACGGGCCGACAGCCGCCATCGGCCGCATCAAGCGAATGCTGAATGCCAGTTCGTCAAACGACCTGTCGCAGCAGCTTGCGCTTGAGGCCGAATGCCAGTTGGAATCAGGCAAAGGCAATGATTTTAGGGAAGGCGTCGCCGCTTTCTTTGAAAAACGCGCCCCGCGTTTTCAGGGATCGTAAGTCAGTTCCACATCCATTTTTTGCGAAGGAGGTTGTCTGAAAGATCGGACAGCCTCCTTTTTTTTCTTGCTCTCTTTAGTTCAGTTATTCATATAGGAAATTAAATTTTCGTTAATTTCCCTCCTAAAGCAAAAAAATGCATTTCGCTTATTGCAAATGAATTTCATTTGCAATATAGTGTTTCAAGTGACATTGAGGGACAGAAAAAGTAACGCGAAAATTCTCTCGGCTTATCGGTCGGTTTGAAACTTTGGACGATCCGAAAATGTCACCAAAAAAATTTCGGGCCGCGTCTCGGCCCTGTGATATCGAAAACCAACCAACAAATGCTTGATATGACAATAGCTGATCAAACAAAACCGCCCCTGAATATCTGGAACTGTCGCGGCTGCGGTGTCGTGCATCTGTCGCTTGGCGGAGTCGGGGTCAATCTTGACCATGAAGAATTTCGCCGCTTTACCGAATCCGTCCTGCGGATCTACTGCTACGAAGGATTTGGCGACGGCATTGAGATAGACCGCACATTGGGCGAGGGCATCGACATTCGCCGGGCGGTCCTGACAAGTTCCGAGATACATTGACCGTGGTTCAAAGAACTGCACTGCGGCTATCTCAAAAAAAGTTTCGCGGACATTGGATCCGCAAGGTTCTCTCTCGCTAAGATCTTACCCGCCTAGCCTGTATAAAACGTAAAACTGTAAACAAAAAATCAAATTATCAGGCACTTCGGCAACGGAGTGCCCCCGCCTTTTTAAAGCTGATATTGAAGTGATGCCAAAGGACTTGGCTTTTTTGTTTCGGCGACGTATTCTTTGCTGATATGCGTTCGCTGACCTACACCGAACTGATTAGGACGAACCGAAATTTCCGCAATCTGCTTGGCGGACAGGTGGTTGCCGAATTGGGAGCGTGGTTCAACTTTATCGCGGTGCTTGGGCTTATCAGGACCATCAGCGGAGCGTCCGCTTTGGCGGCGGGAACGTTCTTTATTTGCCGGATACTTCCGTTTGCTTTTGCCTCGCCCTTTGCGGGGACTTTCGTTGACCGTTTTTCACGGCGGACGGTGATGATCGCCGCCGATCTGGCACGCGTCGGCATCGCTCTTGCCTTTCTGCTGGTCACATCGCCCGAAAATCTGTGGATCGCCTACGCTGCGACGGTGATGCTTTCGCTTTTCGGTGCTTTTTTTGAAGGGGCGAAAAACGCGACAACACCAAACCTGACCGGTAAAGAAGGGCTTTTGGCGGGAACGGCGCTGATCTTTTCCACCAGATTTTTGCTGATGGCAATAGGCTCGGCTCTTGGCGGCTGGGCGGCGTCGATATTCGGCTATCAGGCGGCGTTCGTCATCAACGCAATGTCGTTCCTCGTCTCTGCCTATCTGATTTGGATGATACCGGAAGAGGCGACACGCGACGACGAGACCGCAAAGCGAATGTCCGATAAGGAGAACCGCTCTTCGTTTCTGACAGAGATGCGTGAAGGCATACATTACGCCTTTCGCAATCATTTTGCGCTGACGATATTGATGATGAACGTCATCTGGGCAATAGGCGGCGGTGCGGTGAACATAATATTTGAACGCGGCGGCGGTGTTTATTTCGCCGGGCTTGAGGCACGCGATCCTGACCGCGCGGTCGCGATGCTCTGGACCGCATCAGGCATCGGGTTGGCGGCGGGAATGCTGATAGCACACAGAACGTCGCTGTATCTTGACCTGAGAAACCGCCACAGCACATTTATCTGGGTGACGCTGGTGCTGCACGGAATACTGTTCGCGATTGCGGGGCTGATGCCGACGCTTCTGCTTTTTTCGGTCTTTGTTTTTCTCTCGCGGCTGCTTATCGGGGTCGAATACGCGATACAGGAAACGCTGTTTCAACGCAGCCTGCCGGATCAGATACGCGGACGCATTTCGACAATAGACCGCGGCGCCGAACTGACGATGTTTGGCATTTCCAGCTATGTCGCGGCGGCAATGATGTATCTGATCTCGCCGATGACGCTGACGATCATTTCAGGAATAATTTCGGCACTGGCGGGAATTGTCTGGTTCTTGAGGCATACCGATTCGGACTTTAAGCCGGACGAACAGGGAGCATCAGGAACAAACCCTGCATGATGTTTTCTCAGGCGGTGATTATCACGCCTTTTGTTCCGGTCAGTTCGGAAAAATCCTTTGTATAGACCGCCTTGACATTTTTTACACGGGCTACTGTATCTACCATTTCCTGAGTGGAAATAAGGCCCGTTTCGACGTGAGCTATCGCCCATTGTTTTATATGACGGGCGATGTCCAGCGTTTCTTCGACCAGCCGCAGATACTGCGATTTCATCTCTACGGCCATACCGAGCATTCCGTTGCGGGACGCTTCAAAAGCAGGCCAAAATTCGTTGCCGCCGCGAAGCCATTCCTCACGCCAGACCGACTTGTCCGAGACCGCAAGGCGATTGGTCGTCCGCGAGGGCGGCAGCCGCAGGAACATCAGGTCGCAATGGCTTTCCGCGATGAATTCCTTTATGGTCTGGTTCCGGCAACTGTTGCTTTCGCCGTTATTGACAGGTTCGGGCAGGATGGAACGGAACCGCTGAAATGCTTTTGAAAGCGGCTGGCGTATCTCTCGCGTTTCCTCGGTGAACGACAGTGCGTAATCGCCGACAGAAATCACCAATGATGTCCCGACGGCAAATGCCAGCGGCGACGAAAGGCGGTCAAGATTTGCACGGATATTGTCAAACCACCACGCGTCGGTTTCGCTGAACCACGTTCTGAGCGCCGGATTTCGGAGTTTATAGCCCGGCACGTAAACGTCCTCAAGGATCGTTTCGACATCGGCGTCGGTGAGCTTTTCAGAATTGTTCTGTATAAAGGCAAGCGACCGCGTCCACGAGGACTGCAAGGGATCGTTCGCGATAACACGTATGTCATGCCGTTTCAGATACATGCCCAAAAGCGGTTCGGGCGTAAACGGCGAGGCGACCGAACCGAACTTGAGCCGCCGCAGAACGTTCAGTTCAAAAGCCAGCCAGCCGACGGGAGCGGATTTTGTTTGGATCAGCATTTGGTTAAAATTATCTGAAAACTACTTGCTAAAAACGGTTGAGAAGTCACGAAAGCCTTTGAATTCAAGAGCATTTCCGCTCGGGTCGAGGAAGAACATCGTCGCCTGTTCGCCGACCTCGCCGGCAAAGCGTATCTTTGGCTCGATGACAAATTCGACGCCTTTTGATTTTAGTTTTTCGGCAAGCTCCTTCCATTCGTCCATGCCGAGCAGGATGCCGAAATGCGGTATCGGAACGGCATCGGCTTCAACACCATTCGTTACATTTTGCCGTGTAAACTCGGGCGCTAAATGCGTGACGATCTGGTGGCCGTAAAGGCTGAAATCTATCCAGCATTCGGAACTGCGACCTTCCTCACACTCCAGAACACCGCCGTAAAACTCGCGCGCCTTATCAAGGTCGTCAACCGGAAAAGCAAGATGGAACAGGTTATTCATCATAAAGTATTCAGATCACAGAACAAGGACTCAAGGGACTTAAAGGACCTATACGACCTATTTGTCCTAAGTGTCCTATCAACTAAACGGCCTTTGCAATCTGCCTGATCGAACCGAGGTGATATGCCGTGTGGGCTATCATGGCGATGGCATTTCCGGTCGCGTCGTCGTCCCATTCTTCCACCGAGGCAAAGCACCGCAAAGTTGATTCATAGGTTCTGCGGACGCTGTCGCGAAGAGCTGCCCATTCAGTGTCGTTCACTGTTTCGATAAGCCAGCTCTGTTCCCAGTTGACAGGTTCGGTGCGGCCGTTAATGAATTCGCACAGCCTGTCCAGATAAAATTTTGCGTGTTCGGTATGAGCGGCGATGGTTGCTCCGCCGAGCGTTTGCGAAGCGGCTTCGGCGGACACCGCATCAAGCGTGTTGAAGATGCCCACGCCGCGGTCAAGATACGCGCTTCCCTGCCCTTCCGGCGAGCCTTCAAACGTCTCGCGGAATATAATAAGCAGATTCCTCAGAAAGTCTTCTTTCTTTAGGTTATCCATTGTCAGACCACCGGTGATTGTTTACTTCCGTCAATACGCTAAAATACCAACAGATGAAAGACGACAAGACCGCCCAATTCATTGACCTGCTGCAGGAGAGCCTGCAAGGGCAGACCTTCGTAAAGCTGACCCTTGCCAATTATAAAGGCTCGGCGGACGAACCGCAACGCATTCTGGCACGGCTGATTGATACCAAAAAAGGAACGAGGTTTTTTGTTCAGTACAAATTTGCGACTCGCGACGTTGTCAAAAATCATTCTTTGGATGAGGGCGTTGAGATCGTGAAGAACAATTTGGCAAAGGGCTTTAGGAACGCCCATTTGTTTACAACGGAAAGCGATCATCAATTGGAGGTCGGTAAGAAGTCTGCTCGGCTTCATCGCGGCAAGCCGACCTTTACGACGCGGCCTTCGACCGGCCACGATCGGGCCAAGAACGACCTGATCGGCAAAGACGCCTATTATCTGAAAGCCCTCGGCATAACGACGGAACACGGCGAGGTCAAGGCCCAGCAGCAGTCAAAATGGCGGCAAATAAACAAATTTGTTGAGGTCATTCGCGACCTGTATGAACGCTCCGGGCTGAAGGAAAAACAGAAGCTCCGCATCGCGGACATGGGTTCCGGCAAAGGCTATCTGACATTTGCGGCGTATGACTATTTCACCAACACGCTGAAAAAGGACGTTGAAATGGTCGGCGTGGACACAAAGACGGAAACCGTCCGTCTGTGCAACGACATAGCAAAAGCGGGCGGCTTTACCGGTTTAAGATTTGAAGAAGGCCTTATCGCCAATGCCGATGCTGAAGATGTGGACATACTGATAGCCCTGCACGCGTGTGACACCGCGACCGATGACGCTCTTTTTAAGGGAATTTCCCAAAAAGCCGAGATCATATTGGCGGCTCCCTGCTGTCATCGTGAGCTGAAAAAACAGATGCAGCCGCCCGCCGAACTCAAAAGCATCCTGAAACACCCCGTAATGCTCGAAAGGACTGCTGAGATGATAACCGACGGCATCCGCGCGATGATCCTCGAACAAAACGGCTATTCGACAAAGATATTTGAGTTTGTCCCGACAGAACACACGCCAAAGAACAATATGATAGCGGCAGTGAGAACCTCCGGCCGGAAAAAGGACAATGCCGACATACAGGATTTAATGGCGGCATACGGCATCAGAGAACAGCATCTTGGAGAACTGCTGAAAGATAACACCGAGAAAATTACATCCGCTGGCATTTTATAGAAAATGTTTCACCGGAGACCTTTTAGAACGCGGATCAAGCTGATAATATCCGATCTGAGGTTCTGTACCCGCGTAGATCCGCCGAATCAGTTTGATCCGCGTTCAAAAATATTGCTAAAAATTGAAAATATCAACAAAACATGGTGTCTGACGCAAAGTCATACGATGTATGCTTGATTCCTGACTGATATTTCGGGTATTATATGAGTTTGCCTCTATATTCAGGAGAAGGCCTGAGGGCTGTTTAATAAAATGAAACCGGAAATACATCCTAATTATCAAGAAATAAATGTTGCGTGTGCTTGCGGAGCCTCATTCAAGACCCGTTCGACGATGGGCGAGGACCTGCACGTTGAAATTTGTTCGGAATGCCACCCGTTCTTTACGGGCAAGCAGAAACTGGTTGACACAGCAGGACGCGTTGATCGCTTCAACCGCCGTTATGCCAGAGGAGCACAGGCAGCCAAATAGTGACGATAGACCGTTATTAGCTGTAAAAATTGACGCCGACGCCTTTGCGCCGTTAGATATGGGTGTGCGAAAATTCGCACCGTCTAAGGTAAAAAAGGGTCGGTGTTTTCCTTTTTGGACGGACATTGCCATTTTGGCTGTTTTTAGGAGGCCCGCTTATGAAACAGAGAAAATATTCGCGAAAGCTGCGGTTCCTGCACACGGTCTTTGCCATGGAGCGTGACCTGATAGTCGGCGGACAGGCCGTTATGGAAGGCGTGATGATGCGGACGCCATCTGCCTATGCCATCGCGTGCCGAAAGTCTGACGGCAGCATCGTCACCACAGCCGAAAAACTCCCAAAATGGAGCGATAAATACAAGTGGCTGAACATACCGGTTCTTCGCGGCGGTGCGACGCTGATACAGACAATGGCATTGGGTGTCAAAGCTCTGAATTTTTCGGCAAAGATATTTGAAGACGATCAAAATGCTCAGAAAGAAGCCGTCAAGGCCGCCAAAGCTGAAACAGAAATGGTACTTGTCGAAGGCACAACCGATGAGAATTTCACAAAGGCTCCGGTCAAGGTCGTAATGCCCGAAGACAAAAAGAAAGATTCGGCAAAACAGTCCGCCGGAGCGGTCGGCTCCATCATCTTCGCCCTTGCATTCAATATAGCTTTGTTCGTGGTTGCGCCGCTTTTGCTGACTAACGTCTGGTTCATCGCAATGGGCTGGGCAGAGGCTCCGGTTCTGGCGCAAAACGCCGGTTGGTGGGAGCTTTCCAAAGCCTACATAATGGAGACCAAGCCGCACTCATGGGTCGCGTTCAATCTGGTTGACGGCGTCATCAGAATGATCTTTTTTGTGATCATGATCTATTCGATGTCTTTCCTTAAGGACATCCGCCGCGTCTTTGAATACCACGGAGCCGAACACAAGACAGTTTTCACTTGGGAGAAAGGGCTGGACCTGACGGTGAACAATGCCCTGCCGCAAAAGCGTCAGCATCCGCGATGCGGAACGTCGTTCCTGATGGTGGTGATGCTGGTGGCGATAGTCCTCTTTTCGGTCATTAAATTTGACGCAATGTGGATGAACCTTGCGGTTCGCATCGCACTGATGCCGCTGGTCGCGGGGCTTTCGTATGAGGTCATCCGCTACGCCGCAAAAAAAGAATCAAGCGCGATATTTAAGCTGATGACGCTGCCGGGCATCTGGCTTCAGAACATAACCACGCAGGAACCGGACGGCGACCAGCTTGAGGTCGCAATAGAGGCCCTGAACGAATCGCTGAAGTTGGAACCTGCGGCAAATTAAGAATAAGCCACAGAGGACACAGAGCAGCTTCTGCAGATCATCGAACGAAAAATATATTGAACCTTCGAAAATTGTCAAACATTAACTCTGTGCCCTCTGTGGCTAAAAAACCTTTATGTTCGAGAAACTCGCACAAATAGAAAAAAGCTACGAAGAACTGACGGAACAGATCTCCTCGCCGGAGTTCATGTCCGATATGACGGCGTATGCAAAGCTGATGAAACAGCACCGGAGCCTTGGCGAGATCGTCGAGAAATATCGCGAGGTAAAAAAGCTCCGCGAGGACCTTACCGGTGCGAAAGAACTGGTTGAAATGGCCGATGCCGAAGATGAGATGGCACAAATGGCAAAGGCGGAAATAGATGAGATCGAAGCTAAGCTGCCGGTCATAGAAGAAGAGCTGAAATTTCTGCTTTTGCCAAAAGATCCGAATGACGAAAAGAACGTCATTCTCGAGATCAGGGCCGGAACGGGCGGCGATGAGGCAACGCTTTTTGCCGCAGAAATACTGCGTATGTATGCCCGCTATGCCGAACGCCGCGGCTGGAAAATGGAAGTGATGGAAGCGGCTGACACAGGTGTCGGCGGTATCAAGGAAGCCATTGCGATGATCGAGGGCGACAATGTTTATTCGAGCCTGCGTTACGAATCGGGCGTTCATCGTGTCCAGCGCGTCCCGCAAACGGAGGCGAGCGGCAGGATACACACGTCCGCGATAACGGTGGCGGTTCTGCCCGAGGCTGAAGAGGTCGACATCCAGATAAATCAGAACGACCTTCGCGTGGACACCTTCTGCTCGTCCGGCCCCGGCGGGCAATCTGTAAACACGACCTATTCGGCGGTGCGCATAACGCATATGCCGACAGGCCTTGTCGTTTCGATGCAGGACGAAAAATCGCAGATCAAAAATCGCGAAAAAGCGATGCGGGTGCTTCGCGCAAGGCTTCAGGAGATCGAGGAACAAAAACAACACGACGCACTTGCCAGCGAACGCAAATCGATGGTCGGCAGCGGCGACCGCTCGGAAAAAATAAGGACATATAATTTTAAGGAAAACCGCGTCACCGATCACCGCATCGGCATGACGGTCTATCAGCTTGACCTCGTCATGGAAGGCCAGTTGGATGAGTTCATCGAAGGGCTTCGGACACATTTTCAGACGGAAAAGCTAAAGGCGGAAACGGCCGGAAGCTGATAAACTCTTTCTCAACTCGGGCGGCACAAGATGACGCTCTCGACCTATCCACACGTGGCGATAACACGCATATATCTGGTAAGACACGGCCAGTCCGACGGAAACGCACAGGGGCGTTTTGGCGGGCATGGCCCGACGCCGCTTTCTGAGCTTGGAAAAGCACAGGCCGATGTCACGGCCAGGCTTCTGGCGGATGAAGGCGTGTCGGTCATTTATTCCAGCGATCTCGCGCGTGCCATCCAGACGGCGGAACCGCTTGCAGAACTGACAGGTTCAGAGATACATTCGACATCTGCATTTAGAGAAAGACACGTCGGCGTTTTGGAGGGGCTGACATTTGACGAATCGAAAAAGCAGTATCCCGAAGACTATTTTGCCCTTATAAACAGGGATGTTCAGCACGTCATCACAAACGGCGAGAGCTATAAACAGCTTTTGCAGCGAACATCGAATGCACTCTGGAACATTGCCCGCAAACACGCCGGACAGCGTATAGCTATATTTTCTCACACCGGAGCCATCTGCTTTATGACACTCCACCTGATGGGGGCCGTTCGCGGCAGTTCAAGGTCAACACCGTGGCTTATCACATCAAACTGCGGCATCAACCGGTTCGAGATACGAAGCCGCCGCAACATCCGCGTTCTTGCCCTGAACGACACCCGCCACCTGACCGACATCACCGGCAATGACTCTTTCGGCGCCCGTTAAAACCGAAATTTCATTGACTTATCGCCCAATTTCATCTAACAATTAGATACTCATTTAATTGTAGGAGATCTATATGAAACGTTTTTCTGTTTTGGCCACAGCGGTCATCATTGCGGTAATTTTCTCTCTAAATACCTCGGCGCAGGACGTAAGAACAGCGACAGGCCTGCCCATTCCTATAGGAGAATCGGTTATCTGGGGACAGGTCGAACTGAAAGGCCTGGCGCCGGACGAAACGCGGCCGACGATCTATGTTTCGCTGATGATGGGCGGAGCACAACTTAATCGCGTGGTAGCCAATGACAAGGGATATTTCGTCTTCAGGGAAAGGGCAAGAGACGGTGCCACGCTTCTGGTAACAGTGGGCGGCCAGGATGTCGGGAGCGTGGTCATCACATCCGCCGGAGGCGACCGTTATGATATGACGATCGATTGGAATTCGCTGCGTTCGAGAAGGCCGCCCGGAGTGATCTCGGTCAAGGACGCATATACCGGACGCAGTGCTGAGAATGATAAGTTATTTACGCGGGCATCTGAAGCGGCAAAGGCAAAAAAGAATTCGGAAGCTATAAAGATATTCGAACAGATAACCAAATCAGACTCAAAGGATTTTGTCGCGTGGACGGAGCTTGGTTCGCTCCACTTCGGAAATTCAAAGTATTCAGATGCGGAAAAAGCATACAAGAAAGCGCTTGAACTGAAGCCTGATTTTATGCCCGCTCTGATGAATCTTGGAAAGCTTTACATCGCGGATAATAAGTTCGCTGAGGCTGTTCCGGTCCTTGAAAAAGCTGTGGAGACTGACCCGGCATCGGCCGATGCCAACCATTACCTCGGCGAGGCATATCTGGGATCAAGGCAGGGTTCAAAGGCCGTCGGTGTCCTTAATGAGGCAATAAAGCTCGATCCGGCAGGCAAGGCTGAGGTACACCTTCGGCTTGCGGCACTTTACAACGCCGCAAACCTGAAAGACCGGGCTGCTATGGAATATAGGTCATTCCTTGAAAAGAAGCCCGATCACCCGGAGAAATCCAAACTTGAGAAATACATCAAAGAGAATCTGAAATAACCCTCATTTTAGGAGGCAAAAAAAGGGTTGGGAGAAAAATTCTCCCAACCCTTTTTGTTTCAGCGTAAGCCGCCGAAATGACTAGAAGTCATATCGGAAAGCAAACTGCATAACGCGAGCATCACTGCGCGTACCCGAGAAAACACCAAATCCTGTCGGTGCTTCGGTCGCCAGTGACGGGCGGAAGCCCATCGCGGTGTTGTTGTTACCGGCAAAGATCGGCGTGTTGGTCACGTTGAAAACGTCCCAACGCAGGCTGACCTTGTGGCCTTCCCTCCAAGGCATTGTGAACGATTTCTGCAAGCCGAGGTCCATTGTCCAGAATGAAGGATAACGGATCTGGTTGCGGTCACCGGTCTCACCCGGATAAGGGCTGCGGAAGCTCTGATAAGCTGCAAGCCTGTCAGCAAACATCGACGGAAGTCCATCCTCACCGTTGTAGTAAACACCGGTCTGAACGGGCCGTGTCTGAACCATCGCACTCTTCAAGTTCCAGTTGGTTACCCAGCCGGAGTTATCGAAGATCTTGCCGCCGGTACCGATCGGCTGACCGGAATTGTAGCGGAAGATGGATGTAAGCTGCCATCCGCCAAGCACTGCATCCACAAACGGATTTGCATCAGACAGGAACTGACGGCCGCGGCCGATGGGTACCTGCCAGATACTGTTGAAGTTAACGATATGCCTCATATCAAAATCTGAAGAAGCATAGTTATCTTCCTGTCGAATCGGGTTCAGAATGAACGCCGCTCCAAACGCCGCACTTGTCTGTACACCTGACGTATCATCCATCGAGTGTGAGAACGTGTAGTTAAGATCCCACGTGAAGTTGCTGAGACGCTGTCTGACCGACAGAGTACCGGCATGATAGTCAGAGTTTGAGATAGAACCGAACGAGCTGAGAGCACCGTACTGCGGCTGATAGAACATCGGCTCCGGCCCGATAGCGTCAAAGACGTACTGCGGCCACGTGAAATCCGTCGATCCCTGCGCATAGGCAAAGAACAACTGTGAGTTCGTCAACGAGCCGTGCAGAGCAGGCCACATATTCTCAAAGAAAGAAACGGTCGGAACCGTACCGAGCGATCCGCCGGCATAGTTATGTTCGGCAAGTATCCTTGCAGCTTCATAATATGTCATTCCGGATATCGGGTCGCGAAGGTTGTTAGGCGACATGACGTCGCGTGTTGCCAGAAGTTTGCGTGCCCTGCGGCTGATGTAGGAGGCTTCGAAGTAAAG
Source organism: Acidobacteriota bacterium (assembly GCA_019639175.1). Lineage (GTDB taxonomy): Bacteria > Acidobacteriota > Blastocatellia > Pyrinomonadales > Pyrinomonadaceae > OLB17. The sequence goes on from JAHBSK010000004.1 coordinate 154,393, forward strand.
CTTCGACGGCAGTTCACGGCCAAACGTCAGGTTGGTCGAATAGTGAACAGGAGCCTGAACACCACGGTCGATCGAGGATTCGATCCTCATTCCCAGATCCTCCGGCTGCTGCAGCGGGAAAACAAGCTGCGCGGGAGGAACAACGCCCGGGAAACCCTGAATATTCATACCGGTTCCGTCCCAAAGCGGGGCCGGATTGGTCGTGATATTGAACGTGTTCGCCGGTGTGGTGTAGTTCGACAGGAAGCCGAGCGTGTTTGACGCGTCGAACGATACCGCCAACTGCTGACCATAGTAGTCATTGGTGACGGAGAATCCGCCGCGAAGAACGCCGGCACGGTTCTTGCCGAAAATAAATGCTCCAAGTCCGCCTTCGTAATTAGGTGACCAGGCGAACGAGACTCTCGGCTGCCAGTTGTTCTTGTCCCAATTATACATCGGGTCGGCGCCGTTCTTTTTACCGGACTTGTTGATGATGATCGGTTCTGTGTAGTTCAGCCCCATATCTGCATAAGCTTTTCTCCGGGCGAAATACTCGTCAAGAGCGATATTCGGAGCCGCTTCCAGACCGTTCATTTCATAGACCGGTGTGCTGATGCCATAACGAAGTCCCAGGTTAAGGGTAAAGCTCGGGTGGATCTTCCACGAATCCTGTACATAGAAGTCATACTCTTCTGTCGCGAACTCACGCTCGGTCGGAGAGTTTGCCATCGGATTGCCGTCACCGTCAAAGTTGAATCTGGCGGTGTACTGGTTCAGACGTCCGATCAAAGCCGAAAGACTGGACTGGGCAGACCGTATCCACGCGCTGCCAACGGAAGTGCCATAGGTAGCGTTAAGATACTGGTTGATCGGGGTTAGGACCTCGAGGCCGGAACTCTGGTAGAAACCATAGTTCGTGACCGCGCTGTCGTAGGCTGATCCCCAGTTGACCCTCTTATTCCTGACGAAGCGAATGTTCGTGCCGAACTGAATGGTGTGATTGCCTTTGATCCACGTCATGTCATCCGTGATGTTGTATGTGGGGTTCACACGGCTGAACGTACGGCTAAAGTTGACAGGCGAAAATATATCACGGAAAGTGATGGCATTGTCCGCCGAATCACCCTGATTGCTGAACGCCATGCGGGTGATGCCAAAACTCAGACGGTTCGTCAGATTGTTATTGATAAGCCACGTATAGTTGGCCGCAAGGCCGCTCGGGTGGCTCCACTGGTCAGTTGCGGGAGTGTCGGGAAATGCCCTGACCCTTCCGTAAAGGTCCTGCTGGTAATTAAGGCGAACATTGGCCGTATGCGTCTGTTCGCGTGTAATGTTCCAGTCAAATTTTGCCGTATGGGTGTTTTCCGTGACCGGCAGCGGCGTATTGAAACGGAAACCGCCGGTATTCAGTCCATCACCGGCCAATGATGAGTTAGCCGGATAACGGGATGCAGCACCGGCAAAAAGGCTCAGTACCGCCGGGTTCACGTCAACGACAGGAACGCCGTCCAAAGTAAGGGCGTTTATCGTGGCAAGGTCAAGTGTGCGAAGCACGCCTGTATTGTCAAAGACGTTTATGAAGCCCTGACCAAGACTTGCAAGCGGCACCAGATTTGTGACGCCCTGGCTCTTCGCTTCTCTCATTCCCTCATAGTTATAGAAGAAAAAGAAACGGTCCTTGACGATCGGCCCTTCAAAGCTGCCGCCGAAAAGGTTGCGAAGAAGTTTCGGGCGGTCAATGCCGTTGGCGTTGTTCATCCATTCATTTGCGTTGAAATAATCATTGCGATGATACCAGAACAAATTGCCGTGAAAATCATTTGAACCACTCTTTGTGATCAGCGAGACCTGTGCTCCCGAAGAACGTCCGCGGGTCGCGTCCGGGTTTGATGTGGTGACACGAAACTCTTCGATCGAGTCTGGTGTGACACGAAGCACCGGCGAGAAAGCACCGGCGTCCTGCTGGTTGTTGACATCAATACCGTCAAGCGTGATGTTCGCCTGATCTGAACGTCCGCCGGCCACTGCGCCGCCAGGTGTAACACCGGCCTGCAAGCTGAGCAGGTTGGTCACGTTGCGGCCTTCGAGCGGAAGGTTGACGATCTGCTCGGAAACGAAGGCGTTGCCCAAGCTGCCGTCAGAAACGTTCTTGATGCTCTCGATGCTGCCGGCATCAACCGTAACGCTGACGTTAACATCACCTATCTCAAGGCGAATGTTCATCGTCGTCACAGAATCGACCAATGCGCTGAATTGCGTTGTGACCGCCTTATTAAAACCGCCGGCCTCGACCTCAAGGGTATAGGCTCCCGGCTGCAGTGCGGTGAATGAATAATTACCGTTATTGTCGGAAATAACAGAACGGCGTCCTCCCTGACCGACGCTGACCAAAGTAACGGTCGCGCCGACAACTGACTGGCCCTGCGGGTCGGTGACAGTTCCGGAAACGCCTGAGGTTCCAGCCTGCGCGAAAGCTCCGACCGCGAACATGCTGAACGCTGCCAAAGTCGCCGCAAGGACAAAAACCTTTTTCCTTAACATGCTAAATTTCATAGCTCCTCCATTTTAAGTCTAAAAACAAATACGCTTTATAGCTTTTTCGTCACAGGTGTTTTATGCAATTTCGGTTCCAAACGCCGCAAACGCGAAACTGCGCGAATAAAACGGGTAAATTCAACAATAGACGGGTAAAAATGGGGTATTTGGATCTGGCAGCCGGCGATGAATGTTACGCTGTGTTGAATATTTCGGATAAAATTCAAAAATTTGAGGAATCGGTGAGCGGTGATCTTCCACGCTTTTTAGGTTTTATCGGTACCTTTCACGAATTTTATCGACGAAGGCCGCCAAATATCGATCTCGCGGCAGCGGCTCCCATTCCCGCCGCTGTGACAATGGTCGGGCTGACCGGATTGGCAACGTCGCCAACCGCATAAATGTTCGGCACGCTGCTTTGGGCATTTCGGTCAACGACGACATAGCCTTTCGCATCAAGATCGCATATTCCGGCAAGCAGTTCCGAATTTGGTTTGAAACCGATGCGGATAAGTACCAGATCAGCCGGGATCGTCCTCGAATGTCCATCCGCATCGACAACCGCAACACCCTGAACCTTGCCGTCGCCTTCAATACGCCGAACGATGCTGTTCATCATGAGTTCAACATTGCCTGCGTTCCGTACGCCGCTGATGAATCGCTCCTGCGCCGTGAAATGGCCGCGACGATGAACTATCACCACGGAATCAGCCGCTTTGCTCAGGATCATTGCGTTTTCCAGGGCCGCGTCACCGCCGCCAATGATGACCAGCCGCTTTCCCTCAACAAGATGTTTTTCTCCAACTCCCGAACGCAGAACGCCTTTGCCGATGAATTCTGCCTCGCCCGGAATGTTCAGCGTTTTTCGCGAAAGCCCTGCGGCAAATATCACAAAGCGGGCATATAACTTGCTGTTTTCATCGAACCGAAGGCCGATGACCTCGCCGGGGTCAACGCCTGTGACAGTAGAGTCAAAACGACGCTCGAACGAATGCCCTGAAAACGATCGCCCCATCAGCGACGCGAGTTCCGCTCCGTTTGACGCTGAGACGCCGGGATAATTATTTATCGGATTAAAGACAGAATGAAGCTGTCCTCCGCAAGCTGAACTTCGCTCGATCAAGATCGTTTCCAGCCCGAGTTCGGAACACCACGCGGCGGCCGTGAGGCCTCCGGGGCCTGCTCCTATGACCGCGACATCATGAACTTTGTTCGGCATATTTTTGTGGTTGCCCTGTGGCTCGGAGATCCCCTGAAAGTGGCATTTTTTTGTCCACGCGGACTACCAATTTTTGTCACCTTATAGAGAATTTCCACGATGCCCAAAAGACGTTAAAAATACCGTAACTCTCTCAAAATCCCAATTTTAGGCGACCTCAGTATAAATTTCAATCAGGCGGGCCGAGCGCCATTATTGGCACTGTTATTGCTGTGTTCCTACGGATGTCAGTGGGCGCATTCTATTTTTCGCCCGCGCTCCCGACGCCAATTCCGCACCAAGATCAAACGCTAGACCAACCGTAAAAGCTATGAGATTAGAGATCGAATCAATCACGGCCGCCCCCCCGATGGCTGAACAGATGGCCGCAACGAGCCATGAAGAGAACAACACCGCCCAAGCCCAGGAATTTCTGAAAAGCGGCATCAGGGCCGCTCAGGCCGGCAACCGTGCCGAGGCCCGCACCGCTTTGCTTCGCGCGACGGAACTCGATCCAAGGTGCGAGAATGCATGGCTTTGGCTTGCTTCCATCAGCGAATATCCTGAAGAACTGCTCGTATTTCTCAATAACGTGCTTGAAATAAGCCCTGAGAACGCACGAGCTTTGGAATGGAGAGCGGCGACGAATTCCCTGCTTGCCCGGACGCTGATCCAACGCGGCGCCGACGCCGTCGAGGAAGGCCAGAACGAAAAGGCTGCGGAATATTTCTCAAAATCGCTTGAATACGACCAGCAGAACGCAATGGCGTGGATGTGGCTGGCTTCCCTTTCAGATTCGAGCGAAGGAAAGCTCAATTATCTTGAGAGCGCACTTGCGATCGAGCCTGAAAATGAAAAAGCTCTTGCCGCGTACCGCGACGCTCGCCACGACCTGACCGCAATGCATCTGGCCGAAGCAAAAGCGGCTGCGGTCGAAGGCAGAACGGCTGACGCTCATGACCTTTTGAACGCGGTTCTGGAGGAAATGCCTGATTCCGAGGACGCATGGATGCTTCGGTCCCATTTCTCGGAAACGTTTGATGAAAAGATACGTTCGTTTGAACGCGTTCTGGAGATAAATCCCGGAAACGCGGCTGCGGCGGCAAGTTTGGCGTCGCTTCGTTCGCTTATCGGTGAGCCTGAAACACCTGTCGTCGAAGAGATCGTCACGGAATCCTCTGAGACAGAAGCCGTCCTTGAAACGGAAGCGGCGGCAGCAGAAACAGACGGGGCACTAGAGCTAAATCACGCGGATGCAGAGTTTATGGCTGATACAGCAATGCCGGAAACGGCTGAGCCTTATCAGGCGGAAGGCGTTGAAGAAATGGCCGTGGAAGCGGAAACTCCGGCATTCGAACCTGAAGACGATCCGCTGGAAGTAGCTGCCCTTGACGTCGAAGAACATTCTACGGAAACCGCTGTCAAGGTTTCGGATGAAACGACCGTTGACCTTGACCTTGAGGCCCGTTCTGGCGAGGAGCAGCCGGAAGCTGTGGAATTTCAGGACGAAACTCAACAGGAAGAAGTTCAGCAGGGGGCTTCGTTTGATGAAACGGCTGAGACTGAAACAGATCTTGGAGAGGAATTTGAATATCCGTTAACGGCGGATCCGTTTGCGGAAACGGTTGACGAAACCATAGAAACGGTGTTTTCAACGGATGATGCATCGGTGGAAGAGCAGTTCACGAACGGCCATGCGGAAGACCTTTCAACTGCGGAAAGTGTTGTATTTGAAGAGGTTTCCGAGCAGGTTGAGGAATTCACCGGCGAAACCGCTTTTGAAGATGCCGTGCCTGATGCGACAGATTCGTTGGAAATGTTCGAACACGCGGTCGAGGCAGCAACGGATGAAGTGACAATGCCGTCCGAAGGGTTGTTCGGATTTGACGGTTCGCAGGACGACCCGTACAAGACGGTCTTTTCTCTGCCGTCGGTCAGCTCGATATTTGAAGAGGCAAATCTGCGGTTCGATGAGCAGAACGGCCATCAGGAAAACGGTGCTGCCGCTGATGAAGTTCCGGTTCAGGAAGCATTGACGAACGGCTTTGCCGAAGAGGGCATGGTGCAGGAAACTGCCGACCCGTTCACCGCCGAAGCTCCGTATGCCGCCGACGCCATCCCGATGCCTGAGGCTGATCTTGCGGCTGAGACAAGTGTGCCCGAAGCACCGGTCAACGCTTATCAGACGAATGTCGTCACCCAACCGCAAACCGCACAGTGTGCATTCTGCGGCCACGCCAATGACGCTTTTGCGGTCTCGTGCGGAAACTGCATGGCGGTTCTGACGCTCTCGGACATCGAAATGCTGCTTGCCAACACCAACGCCGACAGGGTTGTCATACGCTCGGCTGTGGAGGCAATGGAAGACATTCGCTCCAAAGAAGGACTCAGCGAAAACGAAATGACGATGCTTGGGATAGGACATCTGAACCTTAACAACCTCGAAACAGCTCACAGCGTGCTGGCAGAGGCTTCCAGGCTAAATCCGAACAACGTTTTCCTGACAGGACAGGTCAACGCCCTTCATATCCGCATAAACGAGATACTGGCCCAGCAAAAAACCCACGAACAACTGGTCAGCGGCAAAAAGATACTGGTCGTTGACGACAGCCCGACGATCAGAAAACTGATCTCAGGAAAGCTGGAAAAATGCGGCCACGACGTTGTCTGCTCGTCAGACGGTGTCGAGGCGATGGAAATGCTTCAGGGAATGAAGCCCGACCTTATCCTTTTGGATATAACCATGCCGCGAATGGACGGCTATCAGGTCTGCAAAATGATCCGCGGCAATGATGTGACAAAGGACGTTCCGGTCGTAATGATCTCCGGCAAGGACGGCTTCTTTGACAAGGTGCGCGGACGAATGGCAGGCAGTTCGGGTTATATCACAAAACCTTTTGGCCCTGAGACGCTGATGAAAGTTGTCGATGGATTCCTCCAGAACGGCAATTCCGCCATGGCGGAAGTATGATGATGACGGCAGGCGAAGGTATGCTGGAACTGGAATACACCAAGGCCGATGCTGTTAACAGCACTAACGGCCACCACATGGCATCACAGCCGCGTTTCGTCTGCTTTCAGCTTGGTTCCGGTTCATACTGCGTCCCGGCGGATGACGTTGCCGAGGTCGCTCACCCGCTTGCGGTCACAAAATTGCCGGGCGGAGCTGCTCCGCTGATGGGAATAGCCTCTCTGCGGGGCGAGATCGTGGCGGTCATCGACCTCAGAACGATGTTGAACGAAAAGCCTCCCGCCTTTTCATCAAAGCCAAAATTCGTCGTGGTGATGTCGCCTGGCGGAGAGTGTCCGGTCGCGATGCCCGTTGACGGAATGCGGGACATGATCTCGGCACAGCCTGCCGATCTTTCGGCGGAAACGCCCAACAGCCCTTTTATCAAAGGCTCGATCTCTATGGACGGCATCAATGCCGGCGTCGTGGACATTGGCGAGCTTAGAAATACCGTCACACGCTGTACGGCCTGAATACTGCGATCCCCGACGCTTTTGTAAGCCCCCGGCAAATGCGAAAAGACCAAAAAGAAAGTTTATTGTCCTCCCTCAGAGCAAGAGTTTGGCTTGCCGTTTGCGCATTGGCTGTGATCAACGGCGTCTGCGGCATTGCGGCATTTTTGGCCGTTTCGTTCCTGTTTTCCTCACCGACCGTTCCGTTCGTTGCCGCTTTTGCCCTTTCAACGGTCATTACAGTTGCCTATGGCAAATGGCTGGCGGGCGAGGTGCTGAGGCCGGTGGAAAAGGTAAACCTTGCTGCCCGCAGCCTGGAAAGGAACGCCGAGGCTCCGCTGCCGACAACGACCGGATCATCGGAAACGGACGGACTTCTTCAGAGCCTTCACAGAAACGCAAAACAGTTCAGCAATCTGATGATGCTGATGGAATCGGTTGCCGCAGGCAAGACCGAAATGGCCGCGATGCCGCTGGAAAATGCCGACCGCCTGAGTTCGGCGTTTCAGAAACTGGTGTCAAAGGTCACAGGCTCTATCGACGCAAAGAACGAACTTGAGGAACTCAGAACATCGCTGAACCGTCTGGCAAGCGACATCGAGGCGGCAAGCGGCGGCGCACACACAGAGATACGCGGCGGAGCGGAAAAGACCGGCCAGATAGCCGAGGCATTCAGCAGATTGCTGGCTGATTCGTCAGCCTTTGATCAGAAAGTTCGGTCAGAGACAATGGCGTCGAAACGGGCGCTTTCGGCGGCTATGGACCGTCTGCAAAGCCTTCGCGGGCAGGAAACAGCGTCGTCAGAACCGCTCAGTTCGCTCATATCGTCACTGAAACGGTCTCCTGACAAGCTGGCCTTGCTCAAAGACGAACTTTCGGTGCTGCGCTCCCGGCCTGAAGAAGCAAGCCTTGCCGAAGCGGGTTCCAGAGAACTGCAAATATTGGGCAAAAAGCTCAATAACGTCAGAGGTTCGGGCAATGAATTGAACCGCCGCATCCGCAACGTAAGGGAAAAGATACACCAGATACCGCAGGCGTCAAAGATTGCCGAAGACCTTTCGCGGCGTTCCAAAATGGTCGCTTTGAACGCCTCGATCAAATCGTCGTCCGCAGATGCGGGCGCCGCCGCAACTCTTTCCGAAGAGTTCTCACAGCTTTCCGACCGCGCTGTAAAGCTCCAACGCGACCTTGCCGGCATAGACAAGACAATTCTGGATGAACTGTCCGAAGTGGAAGCGTTAATTCAGAGCATTTTGAGCGATGCCGCCGATGCACTGCTGCATTCGACCTCTGCGGGAGAAATGACATCGGCGCTTGAACCGCTGATCACCGCAACGTCAGGGCTTTCGCAAAAGATATCTCAGGCCGCGGCCGCAGGCGAAGCCGAAAAGGAAGAACTGATGCGGCAACTGACAACGCTCTATTTTGACAAGAACAGATCGGCCGAGGATCTGGCCGAAGCCGAAAATCTTTTGCGTTCCGCCCGCGAACACCTTGATGAACTGAGGCGGACGAACGATCCGCCACGCGTCAGCGATCCTGTGCCTGAGCTTCCTCAGCTTTTGGAAAATGACGAATTTCGCCCGCCGCCGGGCAATGAGCCGCACACCGCCGCGATGGACCTTGCCGGAGAGAACTGATGGAAAATGCCCTGTTGAACATGATGGTAAAAACCTGTGCCGTTACCGGCCTGGTTCTGCTTGTCATCGGCTCGGCTCTTTTCCTGGGCCATCAAGCGGAGATGATGGAAGAATCGGCTGCCGCCTCGCTTGCTCTTGGCATCGGCGTTGCGTTGTCGATACTGTCGCTTGCCGCTTTGCTTTTCAATAACTCCCGCGTGACGCGGCGGCTTGAGGATGCTCATTCCATTGCCGCAAAACTGGCGCGCGGACAGCTATATACCGACGAACCGGACGACGAACTAAAGGATCAGCTCCGCTCCGTATCAAAGTACATCGAACACAACGCGCGGCTGGTCAACAAGATCGCCGAGGGCGACCTTAACTCCGGCAACACGCTGTTCTCTGACAACGATGTGCTGGGAAAAGCGTATAAGAACGTCGTCGTAAAGCTCGGCGATTCGCTCCAGACACAGGAGATACGCGACCGCCTGGAGCTTTCGGTAATGAAGCTTTTGAACGAGGTCTCGGACGTTTCAAAAGGCGACCTGACGGTTTCCGCAGAGGTTTCCGGCGACGTTACGGGCGAGATAGCCGTCGCGTTCAACCTGATGACGCGAAACCTCCGCTCGCTTATCAAACAGGTCAAGGACGTCACACAACGCGTCGGAACATCCGCCGAGGCAATTAACGATACTACCGAACAGCTTGCTCGCGGCAGTTCGGCACAGTCTTCACAGATCGCCCGGACAAAGGCATCCATCGCGAATATGTCCGAACAGATACTTGCCGTTTCTGAAAATGCGACCGTTTCGTCGCGTGTTGCGGGCGATTCGCTCAAAACGGCGCAGGTTGGCGTTCAGGCCGCTCGCGAGAACATCAGCGCAATGAACGCGATCCGCAAACAGGTGCAGGAAACGGCCAAGCGGATAAAGCGTCTTGGCGAACGTTCGCAGGAGATCAGCCAGATCGTCTCGCTTATCGAAGATCTTTCGGACAGGACAAGCGTTTTGGCTCTTAACGCCTCGCTTCAGGCATCGGCGGGCGGACGCGGTTCGGAATTCACATCCGTCGCCAAAGAGGTCGAACGCCTTGCCGAACGTTCAACAAAGCTGACGAAACAGATAGCCACGCTTACGCACACGATCAGCGTCGAAACGCAGGAAGCCGTCACCTCGATGGAAGAGACCATCCGCGAAGTGACGCTTGGTTCTGCCTCGGCGGAAAAGGCCGGACGCTCGCTGGTTGAAATAGAGCGCGTGACCAGCGAACTCGCCGGACTGATCCGCACGATCTCCGATTCAACACGGTCGCACGCAAAGGTTTCCGAAGACCTTTCCGGTGCGATGTCCGACATCTCTCAGGTAACGGAACTGATCCAACTGAGTTCAAAACGCGCGGCAGATGCCGTCAAGTCGCTTGTCCAGCTTTCGGGCGACCTTCGCAACTCCGTCTCGCCCTTCAAACTGCCGGCTGAAATGCCTCCGATAACCCGCGAACCCGAAGCAGGCATTCCCGCCAACTTCATCAACTAAAAATGGACAACGAAAACCTGCAAACATTTCTGGATGAATCCGAGATCGTTCTCAACGGCGTTCGCGGCGGCATTCTTATGTTTGCCCAGAACACGGCGGAGCGTTCGGCACTTGAGATACCCTTTCGGCGTGTAAGGACGCTGTCGCAATCTGCCGCCGCTCTCGACCAGAAAGACATCGAGGGACAGTCCATACTGTTAAGCGAACTGATAGTTTTTGCGGCAAAGCACAACGGCGACCTTCCGGGCGAATACATCAGAAATATTCTGGATCAGATATCCGGCATCGAAGCTCTTCTGGCAGGCATCCGAATGAGCCAGGAAGATTTCACTGTCGGCCTGTCCGAACTGGTCGATTCCTCGTTCGAGACGCTTTCTCCGCGTGAGGAAACCGCCGCTGAAACGCCGGAATTTGCAGAACCCGACCAGAGCGTCGATGACGACGATAATTTTGAGGTCGATGCCGAGTTGCTTGAGGTTTTTGCCGAAGAAGCGGAAGACCTTTTGAAGAATATCGAGACCAATCTGGCACGGCTTGTTTCAACACCGGACGACAAGGAAGCACTTTGGGAAATTCGCCGCAACGCGCATACTTTCAAAGGTTCGGCGGGCATCGTCGGCCTGAAACGCCCGAGCGAGATGGCCCATCGCGTCGAAGACCTTCTGGATCGCCTTGTCGAAACCGAACAGGATTCGCACGAGGGCATAATCCCGCTGCTGTTCACCGCAACAGAATGCCTGCGGTCGCTGGCCGCCGGTGAGAATACATCCACGCTTTCGGCAACTATCTCGACGCTGTATCAGGACATCGACAAGGTAATTGAGGAGATCGAAAATCCGCAGCCGAAAGAGGCTTTGGTTCAGGCCGCCGCCGCGACGACTGCCGCACAGCCCGCATCGGCTGCCGCAACAGAACCCGAAACGGAAAAACCGCGCAAAGCGGCGGAAACGCGCTCCATCGTTCGCGTTTCTCTGGACAAACTGGACGACCTTGTCAACATAATCCGCGATCTGGTGGTCAGCCGGTCGGTCTTTGAACAGAAGCTTTCCGAATTTGACCATCAGATAGACGATCTGCACAACGCGACCCGCAGGCTTCAGTCCACGAACAGCCGCCTTGAGGTCGATTTTGAGGCCGCACTGCTTGAGACCGACCGCGGAACAGGCACGAACCTTTCGGTTCCGGGAACGACGCGTGACAGCCTGCTAGACCCATCGGTCGAACAGTTCGACAGCCTGGAATTTGACCGTTACACAGAGTTTCATCAGGCAATTCGTGAATTGAGCGAAACCTCCAGCGATACATTTGCCATAAACACCTCGCTTGAGGCGTTGAAGGAAGATCTCGGATCGCTTTTTGACCAGCAGCGAAGGCTGATAGATGCCGTTCAGGAAAAAGTGATGCGTATCAGGCTGGTCGCCTTTGGAACGCTTAAAACGCGGCTTGACCGGTCGGTTCGCGTCACTTGTGACGAAGAAGGCAAAAAGGCTGAAATATTTGTTGAGAACGAACAGCTTGAGGTTGACACGCAGATACTTGATTCGCTGATAGAACCGCTGCTGCATCTTTTGAAGAACGCAGTTGTTCACGGCATAGAATCGCCTGAAATGCGGCGTCTGCTCGGAAAATCGGAAACGGGCCGCATAGGCGTAAAGCTCACAAGCGAGGAAACGCATGTCGTCCTGACCGTGTCGGACGACGGCGGCGGCATCGCTACCGGCTCGTTAAAGGACAAGGCCGTAACGGCCGGAATAATCTCGCCGCAGATCGCGGAGACAATGTCCGACGATGACGCGAACGAACTGATATTTTTGCCGGGCCTGACGACGGCGCAAAAACTGAACCTGAACGCCGGCCGCGGCGTCGGGATGAACATCATCAAGGAAAGCGTCGAATCTCATAAAGGAACCATCTCGCTCAGTTCGGTGCCGCACAGGGGAACTACCTTCACGGTGCGGCTGCCTTTGCCGCTGGCGGTGACGACAGCCCTGTTGGTGCGTTCAGGGATGAACACATTTGCGGTTCCGTTCAAGCTGGTGAACCATGTCATCGAACTGTCGCCGGACGAGATAACGTGGCGTCAGGGTTCGGCGTTTTGCAAAACGGGCAAGGAAGAGATCGCCCTGCGGCATATAGAGGAACTGGCCGAAATGGAAGGCCGCGTTCAGAAGAACGCATCGATCACGGCATTCGTCGTCGATTCGCCCGACGGACAATGCGCCATTGCGGTTGACAGCGTTATCCGTTCGGAAGAGATCGTGATAAAACCTTTGGGCCGACCGCTCGACAAGATAAACGGCCTGCTCGGAGCTTCGATACTCGGCAACGGACAGCTTGTGACCATCCTCGATCTGCCGTATCTGCTGGCACGTTCGCCTAAGCCAAAGCAAATAGAAGAACCGCCAAAGGAGCGCTCCGCCGAATTGAGCATCATGGTGGTGGACGACAGCCCAAGCGTCAGGCTGATGACGTCAAAAGTCATAAAGGGCGCCGGATGGAATGTCGTCACTGCAAAGGACGGTGTTGACGCGCTGGAAATACTAAGGGCATCAAACGAACTTCCCGCAGTGATATTAAGCGATATTGAAATGCCCAGAATGGGCGGATTTGAACTGGTAGGCTCGCTGAAAGAGGACGATACGCTGAAAAACATTCCGGTCATCGTCATCAGTTCCCGCGCCGGTGACAAACACCGCGACAAGGCTTTTGACGCCGGTGTTGCCGAGTATCTCGTCAAACCTTACAGCGAATGGGAACTTATTCAAAAGATAAAACGCCTGTCCGATGAGAACGCGGAATAACCGAATTAGAAAATTTTGAGATGGCGGCAAACTCTATGTGTTCTCTGTTCCTATGTGGTTTTAAAAAGCAGCACCAAACACATAGAAAGATAGAACACATAGTTTTTTATCAGATGTCATCCGCTGCATCCTCCTGATCCGCGTTCGAAAAACTGCCGCCGGAACATTAAAATAACAACAGAACCTAACGTAGATTCACTTCACCGGCGGTTTGCTCGGACGAAGCTCGACCTTGCTCGGCAATGCATTTGCGGGCATTGAAAGCAGGTCCATAACTACCTGAGCGATGTCTGCCGGCTGAAGCTGCCACATCTTTTCTTCGCTCGGCGTGTCGCCGCCGAAATATGTGTTCACGCTGCCGGGACAGACATAGCTGACCTTTATGTCGTCCTGCCGAACTTCCTGCATCAGCGCCTCGCTGAAGCCGTTCAGCCCAAATTTTGAAGCATTGTAAGCGGCCATTTTCGGATGCGCGTTCTGGCCCGCCAGCGACGAGATGTTGATGATATAACCACCTCCGCGTGCTTTCATCATCGGTATCGCGTAGTGGCATGTGTAAAAGACGCCGAAAAGATTTGTCTCAAGCGTCTGCCGAAATTCATTGCCAGACATCTCCTCGACCGTCTTGCCAAAATATCCCATTCCGGCGTTGTTGATCAGAATGTCCGGCCCGCCAAAGACGCGTTCACATTCGGCAAACATCATCTTGACCTGTTCCTCGCTGCGAACGTCGCAAACCTCGCCGTCAACGGTGCCTTTTTGGGACAAACGCTCAAGCGCCGACTTCAGCTCCACTTTATCTCTGGCACAGATGAACACTTTTGCACCGGCTTCGGCCAGCCTTTCCGCAATGGCAAACCCGATGCCCTTTGTCCCGCCGGTTATCACAGTGATTCTTTCTTTGATCGATCCATTCATAAACTGCTATTGGTCAGATTCCGCTCCGGGCCTTTTCCGCGCAACGAAACGATTGTCATTAACCGTGCCGTCAGGCGTGTCCCCGCGTTTTAATGTCGGAGAGCTTTTTTTGGCAAGCCGTTTCCAGGCGATCGTCACCGATCCGTCGTCGTGCAGCCTGATGACCCTGAACGCGACAATGATATCAAGACGTTTATCAAAATCCAGTTCGTCATAAACAACCCCGTTAAATGAACGCAGCACAGTACCCTGATATGCCACGGCCCTGAGAGCATAGGTCATTTTCTCCACCGCATTCAGTTCCTGGCGATAATAAAACCCGCCGCGGTCAATTCCGGCCTGCAATTCACGTCCGGCCTCTCTGGCAGAAACAATATCGCGCGAAGGGACAAAATCGGTCAGGAATTTCATTCCGGGCGTTGAGATGCTGACCTTATCAATCTCTATGTCGCCAAGCCCCGTCAGTATGCCGTGCTGCATAACGCCGGCGACCTCGAACCCGCCGTCCCTGAAGCGAATATCAGCAACGCGGTCTATCGAATAGTCTCCTTTTCTGAATGAAAAAAGCGAGCCGCTGCCGGGCATTGTGTATTTGAGGCATTTGGGATCGGCCGAAATAACATACGCAGAACTGCCGCAGTCACTGTTATCGACAAGGCGGACAATGCCCGTGTCCTTTTGTCTGAGAAAGTCTTTCAGGTCGTTTAGATCCTGCTTTTCCGGCTGAAGCGAGGCCTTTTCGTCCGTCGTTGCGTTACGGTAAATGTCCTTGATATTCAAAAGAACCGCTCGCGGTATCGGCCTGGCCCTGGCGGTGCTGCGGCGAACCGCGTCCAGGCGGCCAAAGGCGTTGTCCATCTCGCGCCTTTCCATCATCTGCCTTTGCCGTTCCACGTCCTGGTTCGGCGTTGGCTGAGGCGTCGGGGTCGCGCTTGGCGCGGTTTGAGCATTAACGCCTGCCGAAAAGATCAACAGCAACAGGATCAGCCATTTTGACATTTTATCTCCTCCCTTTTTGCCTAATGCTTCTGACGCATCACAGTTTGTCTTTTAGTATCTCATTTACCACCTTCGGGTTGGCTTTGCCTTGCGACGCTTTCATCACCTGGCCGACAAAAAAGCCGAAGAGTTTATCATTGCCGCCGCGATATCTTTCGACCTGAGCGGCGTTGTTCGCAATTACCTCATCAACTATCTTTTCGATGGCGGAGCTGTCAGAGATCTGCTCAAAGCCCTTTTCGCTGATAACCTGTGCGGCGGGCTTTCCGCTTGCGAACATCTCAGCCAACACCTCTTTTGCCTGATTGTTGTTGATGCTGCCGCTTTCCAGAGTGTTCAGAAGTTCGGCCAGGTCTTCGGCAGACATCAGGCTTTCAGCGGCGGTCTTGCCCGCATTTTTGAGTTCCTTCGTAAATTCGCCCAGAACCCAGTTTGCCGAAAGACGCGGATCGGCAGTTATCCGCGCCGTCGTTTCATAGAACGCGGCAAGGTCTTTATCAGACACGATCTGCGAGGCGTCAGCGAAATTCAGCCCATAGACCTCGATAAAGCGCTCGCGCATATTGTCCGGCAGTTCAGGCATCTGCATTTTCACCGATTCAATGAACTCGGCGGACAGCACAAGCGGCTGCAGGTCGGGTTCGGGGAAATAGCGGTAATCGTGAGCATCTTCCTTTGAACGCATCACACGCGTTTCCTGTTTCTGTTCATCCCAGAGCCGCGTTTCCTGCTGAACACCCTCGCCGCTTTCGTGTGCCGCGACCTGCCTTTCCATCTCATACTCGATCGCCTTTTGCATAAAGCGGACGGAGTTGAGATTTTTCAGTTCGACCTTGTTGTTGAATTTCTCGTCGCCGACGCGGCGGACGGAAACGTTTGCCTCGCAACGCAGATTTCCCTTTTCCATATCGGCGTCGCTGGCACCGACCCATTGCAGAACGCGGCGAACGTGATTGACATAATCATACGCCTGCCACGATGTGCGAAAATCAGGCCCGGTCACGATCTCGCCCAGTGGCGTTCCGGCACGGTTAAGGTCAACGTAAGAATATTTATCGGTTTCGGGCAGGCCTTCGTGAACATTCTTTCCGGCGTCTTCCTCCAGATGCATCCGCTCGATATGAATGGTCATCGGCTTCCATTCGCGGGCGTGTCCGTGTTCGTCACGGTCGGCGGTCATAATGGTCAGCTTTCCGTTTGCCGAAAACGGCCTGTCGTATTGCGAGATCTGATAGCCTTTTGGCAGGTCGGGATAGAAATAATTTTTGCGGGCAAAGATGGACGTTTCCTGCAATTCCAGCCCGAGCGCGAGAGCGGCACGGGCGCCGAGTTCGACGACGCGGCGATTCAGAACCGGCAACGCTCCCGGCAGGCCCAGACAAACGGGACAAGTGTTGGAATTCGGTTCGCTGCCAAATTCTGCCCGACAGCCGCAAAAGATCTTTGTCTCGGTCGCAAGCTGTGTGTGTATTTCCATGCCGATAACGGCTTCCCAACCTTCTTTCATAAGTATCCAATTTCAAAAACAAAAAATGCGCGGAGCGTATGATGTTCAATCATAGTCCGCGCGTGTCAAAAACTCAATTTTGCTTATTTCCGACGCTTAACGCCGTGGCCGATGAGGACGAAAGGCCGGCCTTGGCGGCGGCTGCGGCAAAGGAACAGGATAAACGCCGACAGGTGTTGCCCTGTAACCCTGTATCGGATAGTTGTAACGCGGATAATAGCCGCGTCCGTATCGCCGGTTATAAGGCCCGGTGTAGAAAACGGATGCACCACCGTTGGAATACTGCGGAACAGGTGCGATCACGACCTGATCCTGAACCGGAGCTGAGTTGTTAGCAGCTTCTGTCTGTTCACGATAGAGCCTTTCCGCACGCAGTCTTTCGGACAGGCGTTCACGGTCGAGCCGTTCTTTTTCCTGCTGTTTTTCCATTTCCTCAGGCGACGGAAAACCGAGCCTTTCGTAATTTTCACGCAGGTCTTTTTCGGCGGCGAGCCGCGCCTGGCGATATTTTTCCAGATCGAGGTTGGTGATGGTCTTTGTACTCTGGGCCGATGCATTAACGGCCAAAAAGCCGACAGCGATCAATAAAAACACCGCATTTCTCATAATATTCACCTCGATAGTCATTATTATAACACGCCGAATACATTCGGCATTCACATATTTTGATGAAAAAACAGGCCGGAACGATGCGAACAAAGTCCCGGCCGCAAAATTTTAGTTGAAACAAAAGTCAGAAGAGTTTTGTGAAAACCCGGCCGATGATTAGCTTGGTTTTCGAGTCTGCGGAGCAGATGACATAGCGTTAGCTACAGGTTTCGCTCTGTTCCACCTGTAGCTATTACTATCGCCGTCTGCTCCGCAGACTCTTTACCTGTCATTCGACTCAATATTTGTGTCTGAGATATTCTATTTTTTTTAGAATCTTTCAGAAACTGAAATTCAGCCCGATTCGGGAATTACGTCCCGGTGTGCGAAATCCGTTCTCGAAATACTCGTTATCGAACAGATTTTCCACCGTGCCGTAAAGCCGAAGCGAATAACGTTCAGAAGCAAAATTGAACGTATAGCCTGCGGTCAGATCGACACGGCGATTGCCGTCAAAGCGATAGAGATACGAACTGAATGTTGCGTTGCTGAAAATGGCACCGAGATAATCACTCGCAAGCAGGACATCGGCATTGATCCAAAATTGTTTATACCTCTGTGTTGCCGTCAGCGTGAACTGATGTTCGGGGATCGCCAGTAAACGGAAAACGCCGCTTCCCGCGACCTGCGGCTCACGCTGTTTGCTGTCTGTGTAGGTGTAAGAGGCAAAGATGTCGGTAGAAGATGTCGGACGAATATCGGCGCTGAATTCCCCGCCGCGCGCCTTGCCGCCTTCTGTATTCAAATACCCGCTCCAACGGCCGTGTTCGTCCGGTGAATCAAAATTTCCGTAACCGATAATGTCTCTCAGATGCGAATAAAAATACGTCGCCGAAAGACGCGCCCGGCCTTCAAAAAGGCTCTGTTCCACACCCGCATCAAAAACGAGGGAACGCTCCGGCTCAAGTTCAGGATCGCCAAGAGCTACAAATCCCGGAAGAGGCCACGTCGAATAATACGATCCGAAACGCTCGTACAGCGAAGGCACGCGATAGCCCGTGCCGATATGAAAACGAAGTTTTGTGCCGGTCTCGAAAAGATATGACACGGCTCCGTCCAATGTCGAAGCGGCAGGCGGGCTGTTCAGCGTAAAGCTTGTGTATGGTGCATTTACATCGCTGAATTCCGGCCGTTTCAGATCGAACCACTGAACCCTGAAGCCTCCCGAAAGCTGCAGTCTTCCACCTAAAAGCCCGATCAGGTCCTGTGCAAAGAACGAATGGCTTGACTGGAACGCACGGGCGAGAAAATCCTCAAAACCGCCCGGTGTCAGTCCTTCGTTCTCATATCTTTCGTGTTCAAATTCATACCCGATGCGAACAGTATGATACTTCGGCGTCCAGAGCAGACCGGCGTTTGCCGTGTGTATCGCGCCGCGATTGAACGTCGTTGATTCCGATTGCCAGCCGACGCCAAGCGGCCCCGCTTCGTCACGTCGGCGTGATGCAAGGCCGGAGTAATAACCGTTCAGGGTCAGGTCGTTCGTCAGCGATTGCGACACTGAAAACACACCGCTAAAGAAACGCGCCTTCTGAAAATTATCGGGGTCATTTACGTCCGCGACGAAATTCACGCCTTCGACAGCATTGATGATCGTCGTGTTGTCAGGCGGAAGCGTTCCGAGCGTGTCGGGGCTGGAATTCAGCCTGACGAACGCATCGGAAAAATAAAACCGTGCGGAAATGTTCGTGCGGTTGGTCGGTTTCAGGTCAAATCGCGGCTGGAAAGATGTGTTGTTCGCATTGTCCTCGCCGTCGATTCCCTTGGTGAAAGCAGTTCGCGAAAAGCCAATGTTCAGGCCGTATTTTCCGTCATCAGAACCATAGCTCGTGACACTGCGAAAACGTCCGAAGCCGAGTTCGCCTACGTTTCCGGAAAGCTGTCCGTGCCAGCCTTTTCGTGCCGTCGGCGTAATGAAATTGACCGTTCCGCCGACCGCGTTCGTGCCGTACAGCGACGATCCGGTTCCGCGAAGCACCTCGACGCGGCTGACGCTCGACAGCGTAAAATCGCCCAAAAAGCTGGAGGCATCACCGTTTATCGCCGCCGCGTCGCGAAAACGCACACCGTCGATAAGAAGCGCCGTGTCCTGATTGCGAAGCCCGCGAGCCTTTACCGACGCAAACCTGCCAAAACCGCCAAGCTGCTGTATGCGAAAGCCGGGTATCGTCCGCAGGCTGTCTGCCAACGTGTAGTCGCCGCGGTCGCGCATCTCGCGTCCCGTGATGACATTGACCGTTTTTGCAACCTCGTCCAATGTCTGTTCGGTGTCAGCCGATATAGTGACGGTTTCGCTTATTGCGTTAGGTGTGCCAAATGTGATGTTTGCCGTAGTTTCGCGGCCCAAAACATGCGATACGGCCTGAACGACATCTGTTTGGCCCGGATATGAAACTCTGATCTGATAATTTCCGGGAAGAATATTCTGAAACGTGTAAAGACCGCCGGCATCAGTTACCGCCGTTCGCGAAAACGAAGCATCGCGTGAAGATGTCAATGTGACCTCGGCTCCCGAAACCGGGCCGGAAGCCTCTGAAACCTTTCCGCTTATCGTTTGCGGATCGGCCTGGGCAAATACCGTTAAGCTCAGCAGCAATAACGCTGCCAGTAAATTTATTGTTCTCATTTTTCCTACCTTTTCCGCCCACACGCGGAATGGTTCTTAACCAGAACAAAACGGGCAAGTTCCCGACTTCACGGAAAAAGATGCCATGGACATCTTTTTCCGATCTCACGGTTGCGTGGGCAGCGCCGGAATTTCACCGGTCTTCCTTCCACCGTTCGTTCGACCAAGTTCGCATACATCAGGCATTTGCCGTTGATGCGAACACTTCAAAAACCTGAAATTGTATCACTTACTAAATGTTTATGCCCGTCAGCAGATCGAAATTGTCTGCTCAGTAGAGAGAGGTTGGATAGTGTTGACGCGATTTTCGAGAAAACTTATAGGAATGGAGCGGCTATCAATGATGTGCCGCTCCAAAATTCGGTAAAGAACTACTTTAACCTGCTTCCGCCTGACGAGCCTCTTCCAACAGCCTGTCGCGTATCTCCTGCACATAGCCGATGTCCTCAGGGACGACGTCCGCAAGCGTGACAACGAGTTCGCCTTTGCGGCCGTATTTTATCGCGTGCTGGATGGCGTCGCGGCTTTCGGGAATGACGCGCACCTGCGGTTCTCTGCCGCTGGCGGCAATGCCCTCCTGTATCAGATCGGATATTTCCTTGGGATCGCGGCCGCGAAGGTAATGCCCGGTGCGAATAACGATCCGGTCAAAATTCTCTCCGGCGATCAGGCCCATTTCGCGGATGTCCTCATCACGGCGGTCGCCGGGAACGTTGATGACAACGGTGCGATATTTGTTCGGCAGCTTGCCGACAAATGATGAGAGACCACGGAATCCGGCAGGATTATGCGCATAATCCATCAGTACGGTCACTTGGCCTACCTCAATGAAATTCAACCTTCCCGGTGTCTGTGCCGTGCCGGCATTGAACGTTGTCAGGCCGACGCGGATGTCCTCGATCGTCACGCCGTGAACAAAACAGGCGAGCGTCGCCGCAAGCACGTTCTGGATCATGAACTCGGCACGTCCGCCGTAGGTCAGCGGAATATTCACGACCTTTTCGACGCGAACCTTCCACTTGCCCTTAAGAATGGTCACATAGCCGTTCTCGAACACGCACGAAACGCGCCCGCGTTCCGCCCGTCTCCTGATATTCGGATGATCCTCGTCCATCGAAAAACACACGACCCTTCCGTCAACCAGATCACGCATTTTGTAAACAAGTTCGTCCTCGGCGTTCAGCACTGCCCAGCCGTTCTTGCCGACGGCTCGCGGAACGACCGATTTCACGCGGGCAAGGTCTTCAAGCGTATTCACGTCCTTAAGCCCAAGATGGTCTGAGGCGACATTCAGCACAACGCCGATGTCGGCGTGGTCAAAGCCCAGCCCGGAACGTATGATGCCGCCGCGAGCCGTTTCAAGAACGGCAACATCGACGGTCGGATCTTTCAGCACAAGCTGTGCCGAAACCGGCCCGGTGTTGTCGCCCTGCACTATCCGCTGGTTGCCGATATACGTGCCGTCCGTAGTGGTAAAACCGACCGTGCGGCCAGAATTGCGCAGAATATGCGCGATCAGCCGCGTTGTAGTCGTTTTGCCGTTCGTTCCGGTGATGGCAAAGATGGGTATTCTCGCCGGAGTTCCGGTTGGGAAGAGCATATCGATAACGTGTTCGGCGACGTTGCGCCCGATGCCTTCACTTGGCGCAAGGTGCATCCTGAAGCCCGGAGCGGCGTTGACCTCGATTATGCCGCCGCCGTTCTCTCTGATCGGTTCGCTGACGTTCGGGGCCATTATGTCGATGCCCGCAACGTCAAGGCCGATGATCTTTGCGATCCGTTCAAAAAGAAATACGTTCTCGGGATGCACTTCGTCCGTAACATCTATCGCGGTGCCGCCTGTTGAGATATTGGCGGTGGTTTTCAGGAACAGCGTTTCGCCTTTCGGTAAAACGGTTTCGAGATCGTATCCTGCCTTGGCAACGCATCGCATGGTCTGGCTGTCAACCTCTATTTCGGTCAGGACATTTTCGTGGCCGTAGCCGCGACGCGGATCCTCATTTTCCTTTTCGATCAGTTCCTGTATCGACAGCTTTCCGTCGCCTACGACGTGCGCCGGAAGCCTTTTGGCGACGGCGATCAGGCGATTATTGACGACCAGAGCGCGAAAGTCAGAACCGACGAGCATCTGTTCGACAATGACCCAGCGTGAGTATTCTTTTGCTTTTTCCCAGGCGACCTTTGCCTCTTCCAGCGAATTTACGCCGATGGTCGCGCCTTTGCCATGATTGCCGTCCAGCGGTTTTATGACCACCGGATAGCCGACCCTTTCCAGCGTGTCCTCAAGGTCTTCCTCCAGGCGGATGCGGTAGCCTTTCGGAACCGGAACGCCCATGTCGCCGAGCAGTTCCTTGGTCGCGTGCTTGTTGCCGGCAATGTCCACGGCGATCATGTTCGTGTTGGCGGTGGTCGTCGCCTGAATACGTTTTTGATGAACGCCGTAACCAAGCTGAACCAGCGACTGGTCATTAAGGCGTATGTAAGGAATGTCGCGGCCCAACGCTTCCTCGACCAGCGAACCGGTGGAAGGGCCGAAACGCACGTCCTGACGTATCTCGCGCATTGTTCGGATGTCATCCGCCAGTTCCGTCTTTATATCTTCGACCGGTGTGTCGCCCGCCAAAGCGCGAAACAACCTGACCGCAGCACGGGCGGCATAACGCCCGACCTCTTCTTCGTGATAGCTGAAAACGACATTGTAGATGCCGTGTTCGCCGGTCTCGCGCGTTCGGCCGTAACCGGTGTCCATTCCGGCGAGCGTTTGCAGTTCCAGAGCGAAATGCTCGATCACATGCCCGGCCCATGTTCCTTCCTGAACACGCCGCAGAAAACCGCCCTCTTCGCCGTAACTGCAACCATGTGTGAGCAAAGACGGAAGCACTTCGTTCATGCGGCCATAGAAACCTTCGATCTTGTCTGTCGGACGCTCTTCATAATCGCCTATGTCAAGACGCATTATGATCAACTTTTTCCAATAGCCGCTCCAATAGTTCGGCCCGCGAAGTGTTCGGATTTCCAGGATTTCCATAACTCTACATTCCAGATTCCAGATTCCAGATTCCAAATCTGAATTCAATTGAACTTGCGACCTCTAAGATCGGCCCGCTGAAGATAATTTCTAAAACCGGAGATTTGCCGGCTTGTAAGAATCAGTTTGTCCGAAAGAAGTCCAAATTCATCGTCAGAGATATATTTTCGATGATGAGCAAATATAGCTTGTGAGCGTGCCTCTCCGCAAGACCCCTTAGCTATGGACAAAAAGTTGGCGAACTCTTTGTTGCCGTCTCTTTCGTATCCTTCCGCGATGTTGGAAAAGACCGATACGCCCGATCTTCTGATCTGATCGCGAAGAACAAAATCTCTGCTGAATTCACCGACCGAAGTCAGGTCATATATCAGGTTGGCTGCGTCAAACGCCAGTTGCCAAACCTCCAGGTCTTCAAAACATTCGATCTTTGCCATATTTTCTCCTCCTATGTTTTCCGGATCTAGCTCATGATCCTTGTTATTCATCAAATTGAATGTATTGCAGATTCCGTTCAAAATCTGGAATCTGGAATTTGAAATCTGGAATCCAAAATCATCCGAGGTCCGGGAGCAGAAATTCCTGCGGCGGCTGGAGCGGGTGGCGGTCAAGGTACTGATAGACCAGGCCATCGCCCAAAATGTGAAGCTGGACGCCGCAGACGCTGAAGGCATCGTGTTCATCGACCTCGGCTATTTCGTTATAGGTTATCTGCGAACCGTCAACGATGGTGGCCGATCCGGCGCCGAAAACCTCAAGAACGCCTTTTCCGTCAAGAATGATCGCCGTATTTTCATCAATGCCGATCCCAAGATTATACGGATTATATGAAACGGCCGTTATCAGGCGGCTGATGCGCCCGCGCTCGGTGAAATGCTGGTCAATAATGATGTTTTTGAGAAATCCAAGCCCCGGCGAGAGCCGTACGGAGTCCTTTTTAGGATGCGATGCGGCCTCGCCGCGAACGATCATGGACGTGCTCATTCCCGCCGCTCCGGCGCTCGTGCCTGCCAGTACTATCGGCGTTTCACGAACAAGTTTGCGCAGTTTTGCCGCGAATTCGGTGCCGCCAAGCATCGAGACAAGCCGCATCTGATCGCCGCCGGTGATGAACACGCCGGTCACGCCGTCCAGAAGCTCGTCCGGATCGGCCTGAAAAACGTCCTGCCGTGAGGTTGACCTCAGCACACGCGGATTTGCGACGCCAAGATTACGAAAAGCCTGTGTATAAACGTCTGCGGCAAATTCCGGATAATCAGATGCCACAGGCACTATCAGCACCTCTGCGTTCTCGCCGCCGGCAAGTTCCAGAAACCTGCGCAGTATCCGCCGCTCGTTATACTTGTCCTCTGCCCCGCCGATCACCAGCAAATGCCCGCCAATGATCTCGCGGTCATGCGATTCATTCATTATTTGTATTTTAAGAACTGTTTTTTTTAGAAAGAGTTTACGTTAAGTTATTGTAAACAACAAGTTTGTTGCGGCCACCTAATACTTGCGATTATTTTTTCTGACCCTGTATAACCTCTCTGTAAAACCGCCCTGCTCGACAAATGCTTTCTCCAACGCGGCAAGCTGCCGGTCAAGGAGGCTGCAGGCGACGGTGATCAAAACCAACGCGCCGTTGGCGGCGATCTCCTGGTAGCTTATTGTGGACGATGTGGGCTGAGTGGACTCTGTAAAAGAAAGATCGTCGTTTACAGCAGGCCTTCTTTTTTCACCGTATTGCTTTTTACTTTGTTCACCGCGTCCACTCTGTCCACCGAAACCGCCTTTAACCGCACGAACCCAATCCGCAAAATCATCTGCTGTTTGGGGCCTGCGGTCGATCAGTCCTTGTCGGCGTTGATCCGCACGCGGCCACAACGGCAAATTTCTGTGGCGCAAAAAATCTTCGTAGTCGAGTTTCAGTTCTTCAAGGCTGCCTCGGGCGATATTGGTCAATTTCAGTTCGATCTTTTTTGAAGTTCCGCTGTCCTGGCTTCCTTCGGCAATGTTTTGAACGCCGCTTCGTGCCGCCTGAACCATCTGATCGTGCGTCCTGCTGTTTTTCTCAACGTACCTGTCACAAAAACGCACCGTAACATCATAGACAAGCTGAGCCACCTGAAAACTCTTTAACTTTCGATAGCCTCCGTGAGCAGGAATGAGTTTTTCAGGCTTATCTGACCTATTCATAACGCACCTGTCACGCTGTCCACAAAGCCCACTCTGTCCTCACCGTCAATATGTATCTCCTGCAAACTGCGCACTGTCACGTTCGACTGGGATCGTTTGGTTGATATTGCTTCGATGAGGGCTTCGGCGCCGGTGATGGTGGTTACGCAGGGGACGTTGAACTGGAGGGCGGCTTTGCGGATGGCTTTTTCGTCGTAGAAAGAGGCTTTGCCCAGCGGTGTGTTGATGATAAGGGCGATGTCGCCCTGGCGGATGAGGTCGGCGATGTTCGGACGGCCTTCGTTTACTTTGAAAACGCTTTCGCATTCCAGGCCGACCTCGCGGAGGCGGTTGGCCGTGCCGTAGGTTGCGACCAGATCAAAACCGAGCTTTTTCAGCCGCCGTGCCAAGACAACGGCCTGGCCTTTATCGGTGTTATTGACGGAGATGAATGCTTTGCCGCTCATCGGAAGATCGAGTCCGGCTCCTTCCATTGCCTTGCCGTAAGCCTCGCCAAATGTCGCACCGACGCCCATCACCTCGCCGGTCGAGTGCATCTCCGGCCCGAGAATGGGATCGACACCGGCAAATTTCTTGAACGGAAAAACCGGGGATTTTACAAAAACCTGCGGCA
Source organism: Acidobacteriota bacterium (assembly GCA_019639175.1). Taxonomy (GTDB): domain Bacteria; phylum Acidobacteriota; class Blastocatellia; order Pyrinomonadales; family Pyrinomonadaceae; genus OLB17. The sequence continues at coordinate 180,039 of JAHBSK010000004.1, forward strand.
CAGGCAGAACGTCAGGCAGGTTGAAGTCTTTAAGAGTTATTACCCGCTCGCTATCGCTCGGGGTTCTGACAGTTCCGGCCATCACCAGCGACGCGATCTTTGCAATGGGAACACCTGTTGCCTTCGCCACAAAAGGCACGGTGCGCGATGCACGCGGGTTGACCTCCAGAACATAAACGCGGTTATCCTGTATCGCGTATTGAATGTTCATCAGGCCCTTTACTTTCAATGCTTTGGCGAGCAGCGTGGTGTAATGCTGTATCGTTTCAAGATGCTCGGTAGCGATCTTTTGAGCCGGCAGAACGCTCGAAGAATCGCCCGAATGTATCCCGGCTTCCTCGATATGTTCTTGAATCCCGGCGATGACCACAGTTGCAGGATCTGAAGACGCCGGCGAGATGCCGTCGTTCCAGTCGGCCAGAGCGTCAACGTCTATCTCGCCCGCGCGTTCAAGGAATTTGTCTATCAGGATCGGCTTTTCGGGTGACGCATCGACCGCAGTCCGCATATATTCATCAAGCGTCGCCTCATCATAGACTATCGCCATCGCCCTGCCGCCGAGTACAAAACTTGGCCTGACAACGACCGGATAGCCTATCTCCGCCGCGATCTCTTTGGCTTCTTCGGGTGAAACAGCGGTGCCGTTAGGCGGCTGCGGAATATTGAGTTCGTTCAGCAGAGCCGAAAATCTCTTGCGGTCTTCGGCCAGGTCGATGGAATCCGGCGACGTGCCGATGATCGGGACTCCGGCATCATGCAGCCTGTCCGCCAGATTGAGCGGCGTTTGTCCGCCGAACTGCACGATCACGCCGTCAGGCCGCTCTTTTTCGACGATGTTCATCACGTCCTCAAACGTCAGCGGCTCAAAATAAAGCCTGTCCGAGGTGTCGTAATCGGTCGAGACCGTCTCAGGATTGCAGTTGACCATGATCGTCTCAAAATCGGCGTCGCTAAGCGCGAACGAGGCGTGACAGCAGCAATAATCGAACTCGATGCCCTGCCCGATGCGGTTCGGCCCGCTGCCGAGGATCATTATCTTCCGTCGTCCGGTCGGTTCTGCCTCACATTCTTCTTCGTATGTGGAATAGAGATACGGCGTCCGCGATTCAAACTCCGCCGCACAGGTGTCAACCCGTTTATAAACAGGGCTTATCTGTAATGCCTGCCTATGTTTACGCACGTCCGATTCAGGTGATCCTGTAAGAAATGAGATACGTCGGTCGGACAGTCCGTATTCCTTTGCAGAGCGAAGTTCCTCAACCGAATATTCCTTTAACGGCTTGGCGTCAAGACGTTCCTGAAGTTCCATGACCTGTAAAAGCTGGTCCAGGAACCACCGGTCTATCATTGTCAGGCGGTGGACCTCGTCTATCGAATAACCGTTTTGCAAAGCGTAGGTTATGTATGAGAACCGCTGTGAATTTGGCCGGGCAAGTTTTCGCTGAAGCTCTTCGTCAGGAACATCCTGTAAACGCAATGGTTTAACAGCCTCAAGTGAACGCAGTCCTTTAAATAATGATTCCTTGAATGTGCGGCCTATCGCCATCACCTCGCCGACCGACCGCATCTGCGTGCCGAGCACATCCTCGGCTCCGGGAAACTTCTCGAATGCCCACTTCGGTATCTTTGTAACGACATAATCTATAGTCGGTTCAAACGAAGCGGGCGTCTTTTGCGTGATGTCGTTCGGTATCTCGTCCAGAGTGTAGCCGACGGCGAGTTTGGCGGCGATCTTTGCTATCGGAAACCCCGTCGCCTTTGAAGCCAGAGCCGACGAACGCGATACGCGCGGGTTCATTTCGATAATGCGAACCTCGCCGTTCTCAGGATTTACGGCAAACTGGATGTTCGATCCGCCGGTCTCAACACCGACCTTGCGGATGCAGGCTATCGACATATCACGCAGCCGCTGATATTCAACATCGGTGAGAGTTTGAGCGGGAGCGACCGTGATCGAATCGCCCGTATGCACGCCCATCGGGTCAAAATTCTCAATGGAACAGATGATGACGACGTTGTCGTTGAGGTCGCGCATCACCTCAAGCTCAAATTCTTTCCAGCCGAGGATCGATTCTTCGACCAGAATCTGTGAGACCGGCGACGCTGCAAGGCCTCCTTTTGCTATTTCCTCAAATTCCTCGGGGTTGTATGCCGTTCCGCCGCCCGTTCCGCCAAGCGTGAACGCAGGACGAACGATGGCCGGATAACCTGTTCCCTCAACTATTTCGCGGGCCTCTTCCCACGTGTGGGCAAATCCGCCTTTGGCAGAAGGAACGCCGATCTCGTCCATCGCTTTTTTGAAAAGCTCGCGGTCTTCGCCGACCTTGATGGCGTCGATGTTCGCACCGATCATCTTTACGCCAAATTTATCCAAAACGCCTTTTTCATACAGTTCAACGGAAAGATTCAGGCCGGTCTGTCCGCCGACGGTAGGCAAAAGCGCGTCAGGACGTTCTTTTTCGATTATTGCCGAAACGGCCTCGACCGTCAGCGGTTCTATGTATGTTCGGTCCGCTATCTCAGGATCGGTCATGATCGTTGCGGGGTTTGAATTGACCAGAACGACCTCAAAACCTTCCTGCATCAAGGCTCTGCACGCCTGCGTCCCCGAATAATCGAACTCACAGGCCTGTCCTATGACTATCGGCCCTGAGCCGACTATCAGGATCTTTTTAATATCTGTCCGTTTCGGCATATGTGTAAACGAAAGATTATACAAGAAATCGATCTGCTTACTAATGGCTTATGCAAATATAATTTTCAATACGCCTGGCAAACCCTGTCTTTCCCGGCATCAGAAAAATTTGTCCTGATACCGCCCGATATTCCGCATATCAGGACAAAGCAGCCCGTGTAAAACCATTTTTTTTGGCAAACGGCGGCCCTCGGCATCACAAATGCCTTTCACCGCGTCTGGAAACACAATGAGAGACCCGATATCAAAAAATATTCCGGCAGCCTGTCTCGTTGCTATTATTATATTCTCCACCGCTATGGCCCAGATAAGGCCGGAGATGCGCGCTCCTCAATTGCCGTCACATCAAAGGAACTCCGCCAATGAACGAGGTTCAAAGCCTGCGGCAGATCAACTGAACGATCCGGTCGATATCATCGGGCCTGCGGGGAGTCAGACATTTGGTGCTGAGATCATTACTCTTCCAAACGGCAATTTTATTGTCACAGATCCTGAATACGACGCTCCCGGCCCGGTGGAAAATGTCGGCAGGCTACACCTGTTTGACGGTTCCACGCTTGAACTTATCAGCACAATGACGGGAACCTCGGCAAATGACCGCGTAGGCTATTACACGAATTATATTCTTTCGACCGGTGACATTGTCGTGGTGTCACCGTATTGGAGCAACGGCGACGTTGAATCCGCCGGTGCGGTGACGCTGTGCAGTGCCGTCACGGGATGTCCGGAAACGATCACTCCCGAAAACTCGCTTGTCGGGACAAATGCGCTCGATCAGGTTGGAATAGGCGGAGTCGTTCCATTTCCGGACGGACGCTACATTGTAACCAGCTACAATTGGAACAGCGAGCGCGGCGCGGTGACATTGTGTCCGGTCGGAGGTTGTACCGGCGAGGTTTCGACAACAAACAGCCTCCACGGCACACAGCAAGCCGATCGGGTCGGTTTTTACACAACGGTGCCGCTTGCAAACGGCAACTATGTTGTGATGAGCCAGTTTTGGGCCGGAGGGGAAATTTTTGCAGCCGAACTGGGAGCAGCGACCTTTTGCAACGGCACAACCGGCTGTACGGGACCGGTAACGCCCGAGAACTCGCTGATCGGTTCTGACTGGTTTGATTATGTCGGAAGTCAGGGCATACACGCGCTGCCGAACGGAAATTATGTGGTTGCAAGCGCTAACTGGCAGCAGTCAGGGACATTCAACAAACTTGGGGCTGTGACCTTCTGTAACGGAACAACCGGCTGCATGGGAACCATTTCAGCGGCAAACTCACTTATCGGCACCGGCACCAACCCCGCCATTTCCTCTTCGGGCCTTATCGTACTCAGCGACGGCAGCTATGTCGTCAGCAGCAGCAGATGGAACGGCAATCGCGGAGCCGTGACCTGGTGTAATGGCGATACGGGCTGTACAGGCACGGTAACGGCGGCAAATTCCCTCACAGGCGTGACGGCGAATGATTTTGTCGGCGGCGGCTCCGGTGCGTTCACCGGTGGGATAAGGGCATTGCACAATGGCGGATATGTTGTCTTCAGCCCTATCTGGGACGGAACATTTTCTGATGTCGGAGCGGTTACATTCTGCGGAACTCCGGCCGCATGCACAGGCACCGTGGTCTCTACGGCAAACAGCATGACCGGAACACAGACATCTGACAATGTGGGCGAGTTGTCGCTTACAGTACTCACGAACGGCAATTTTGTCGTTTACAGCCGCTATTGGAACAACGGCCCGATAGTTGATGCCGGGGCATCGACACTTTGCAGCGGCACGACCGGATGCCCGGCGACCGTCACACCCGAAAACTCTCTGGTCGGCACGACCGCAAATGACAACGTCGGCATGGGAGCCGTGGCCCTGACAAACGGCAATTATGTTGTTCGCAGCCCAAACTGGGACAACGGTGCGGTCGTAAATGCCGGGGCGGTTACTCTCTGCGACGGCGTAACAGGCTGTACGGGGCCGGTCACTCCCGAAAACTCATTGGTCGGAACGAGTCCGGAAGATAGGGTCGCATCCACCGGCGTCACAGTCCTTCCGCACGCGAAATTTATCGTCCGAAGCCCTTTGTGGGACAACGGCCCGATCACAAACGCCGGAGCGCTGACCATAGGAGACGGTTATTTGGGACTGACGGGCGAGATCAGTTCGGCTAACAGCATTTTGGGAAATACGGCTGGCGGCGGATCAAGACTGAATTTCGGTTTTGACACTGCAAACTACCGGATTATTTTCGGTATTCCTGATGAGAACCGTGTCATCGTCTTTCCGGCACTCGTCCCGACTGCCGCAAACGTTGTGGTATCGGGCCGTGTCACCTCGCCGCGCGGCGGCATTGCGAATGTCCGCGTCATACTGACCGCGCAGGACGGAAGTCAGCAAGCGGTCAACACCAACGGTTTTGGGTATTTTCAATTCTCAGGTGTGGAGAGCGGTCAGACTTATGTTGCCGCCGCAACGGCAAAAGCACACAGCTTCGCCCCGCAGGTGATCCATTTGACCGACAGTTTTTCGGACCTGAATTTTTTCTCTCCTCATTGATCGAAGATACTTCCTCCCACGTTGCCGGGCCTACTCCTTGGTCCGCGGGGCTGCCTGAGCAAGAGCAGCCCCGTTTTTTTTATCGGTTTGCCGGTCAGGACACATTCTTATAGGGTCAAAATGGGATCCGCCGAAGCGTGGGGACATTTCTGCGCATTTGCCGCTTTGCCTCGTCCAGGACGATCTTGCCGGAGCGAACATCGTCGAGCCGGCGGGCAAGCGTCGGATCGAGTTTGCGAAGGCGGTCTGATATTCGCTTTGCCTCCGCTTTATTTCCGGTGATGTGATAAAGTTCGCCCAGATTATACAGCCCGAAAAGATCGTCTGGAGCGAGCGTTGTGGATCGCTTAAAGCGTTCTATCGCCGCAGGATAATCGCCGCCTTTTCTCAGAGCAGAGCCAAGCTGGTTCAATGAGATGACCCAATCCGGTTCGAGGGTCAATGCTTTATTTAGAGCATTGATGGCTTCATCGGTGTTTCCCAGAGCATTCTGAACCGCTCCGAGGTTCAGAAATGCGGAAGCAAGGTTTCCGTCCATTTCGACAGCTTTTTTAAGAGCTTCTCCGGCAGCCTCATATGCCTTTTTGGCCGCCTCTTCATTTCCCTTTGCGGCTTCCTGCCGGGCGGAATTGTAATGTGCCCAGCCTAGATTGTTGTGATCCACAGCCGTGGAGCCAAGTGCCTCAGCAGAGGAAAGACGGGCAACTGCCTTGTCCCATTCTTCGGTCTTGCCAAGGCAAAACCCCCATTCGCTGTAAAGGTCGGGATCTTTGTCGATCCCTTTGTCGTGAGCTGCCCGGTATTGAACATTCGCGTCGGCATAGCGTTCCATCTGCCGGTAAACGCTGGCGAGATTGGCATGTGCCTGAGCATTGTCAGTATCAAGCTCAAGCACTTTAAGATACGCTTCCATGGCGGCCGCATAGTCACCACGGTTATATGCGATCACGCCCGTTTCAAACCAAACGGGAGCATAGCCTGACGCAGCGGACGTGCCCTGACGCAAAGCTGCGGCGGCTTCATCAAGCCGGTTGAGTTTTACAAGAAGACGGGCTTTTTCGACGTAACATGCCCCGTAAGCAGCATCAGAATTTATCGCCCGATCAAGGATCGCCAGGGCTTCACCGTCGCGGCCGTTCCTTTCAAGGATCAATGCCCGGGTCACGCGGGATTCACCCGTTGCCGAACCATTTTCCTCTGCTTTTACAAGAAATTCTTCCGCTTTCTGATCGCTGCCCGCCTCAGCGTAAGCCATGCCTATCGGCAGGTAGATCGCGTCGAGCGACGGATCCAAAGACAATGCCTTTTCATAGTTTTCCAGAGCTTCGGCATTGCGCCCGAGTTCATCATAGATCTCGCCCATTTTCATATAGGCGATCTCGTTTCTGGGGTCAAACTGAACAGCTTCGGCAAAAATGGCAAGAGTGCCTTCATCGGCGCTGTCGCCTGCGTCAATGCCTTTTGCGGTCAAAGCGTCGCTGAGTCCGTTGGATGCTTCGGTGTTCTTGGAATTGAGCCTCAGAGCTTCGCGGAAATTGGAGATCGCCTGCTCCAATTCCCCGTTCCCGAGCTGTGTTTCGGCACGTGCCGTCAGGATATTTGACTGTCTGATCTTTGCGTTGCGTTCACGTGCTCTCTGTCTTGCCAGCATCGCCGACCTGGAGCGTGCTGCCTGTGCTTTTTTGTTTCTGCCGGCGTTTGCCTGCCTGCCGATCCTCTGCCGATTATCGGCCCTTGCCGCAGCCTCGGCTCTGTAAGCCTTTGTCCGGGCGGTACCTGATTGCGGCTTTTTGCTGGAACCGCGAAAGACGAAAACACTGGCCGCACCGGTGATGTCGCTGGAGGGGACAATGTCGTTGACATTGAACACCACGGACGCAGCGATCACGCTAAGCAGTAAAACACAGGAGAGAAAGATCTTGGCGACTGAATAAACTCCGTACATAAATATAAAACCTCAATATTTTAAGAGCGCAAAAAACACCCCGAGTCAGACAACGGGGTAATAACCCGACGTTCTGCAAACATCTATTTTGCCATTTTTTGAGCAGTTAGGGTGAGTTAAAATCCGACCAGCACCGGTTCGGGATGCAGATCGATCCCGAATTTTTCCTTTACGGCATTACTGATCGCGGTCATCAGGCCGATCACCTCATCGGCCGTTGCGCCGCCTTTGTTGATGATGGCAAGAGAGTGTTTTTCGGAAATACCGACGTTGCCTGCCGTGTAGCCTTTATGAAATCCGGACTGTTCTATCAGCCAAGCGGCAGGCACTTTGACACGGCCGTCAGGCATCCTGAAAAATGGCGGATCGGGCGTGACCGACGCCACTGAATTTAAAACTTCCTCGGTAACAACAGGATTTTTGAAGAATGATCCGGCGCTCCGCGAGTTTGGGTCATCAGGATCGATCACCATCGACTTTTTCCGCCGTATTCTCAGAACCGCTTCTCTGACGTCGCTCACGGAGGGGCTTGTCACGCCGGTTTTCCCGGCATCGAGTTCCCTGATGAGTTCAGGATAAATAATCTTCGGTTCTCCGCCCTCTCTCAGGCGGTAGGTAACGCTTGTCACGACATATCGCCCGGCCGCCGAACTATTAAAGATGCTTGAGCGATAGGCAAATCCGCACTGCTCGTTCGACAGGTCGACGATCTTGCCTTCGTGACGGTCGTAACACCTGACCGACGCTATGGTCTCGGAAACCTCCTGCCCATAGGCTCCGACGTTCTGCACCGGAGTTCCGCCGACAAGTCCCGGAATTCCGCTCAAACACTCCAAGCCGGCAAGATGGCCTTCGACGGTGTCTCGCACCACATCGTCCCACATCTCGCCTGCCGCAGCCGTCAGTTCAACATACCCTTCCGCCGATGCCGGAGAGAAATAGGTCCCCTGCATCCCAACTTGTATAACGATGCCGTCAAAACCTTTGTCAGAAATGACGAGATTGCTGCCTCCGCCGATCACCAGCACTTCCATCCGCCTTTCGTGAGCAAACCTGAACGCCTCAATAAGCTCAGCCTCATATTTGACCCTCACAAAAAGGCGCGCCGGGCCGCCGACCCCAAGCGTGGTAAAAGGGGCGAGTTCAACGTTTTCCTGTATCTTTAATTCCTGAGTCAATGAAGCAATTTGAACAAAATCAGCGGAAAAAGCAAAACATTATTCCTGAAAAGATAGTTCCCGCGACTCGGTTTTGTTAAATATTTTGAAGATGTCCGTGATGTTTTTTGTTGGGGTTAAAAGTAAAAAGGTGAAAAGGAGTATGATGCGGATAATCTCCTTTTTCTTTCACCTTTCCTCTTTTTTCTGGGCTATGCCCTATCGCACTGCGGTCGGGTTATACCCGACCGTAACATTTCCTCTAAAAAATAAAGGAGGCTGTGCCTCCGAAAGATCAAACAGAGACACAGCCTCAAAAGAGCTTTTTAGAGAAACCTGCATGGTTTGGCACAGCCAAACCACAGTGCAAAAGGGCAAAGCCCAAAGCAAAGTGCATAGAAACTACGCCCAAGAAGACAAGATCAGGAAATTCCATTTTCCACAGAAAATCATTCAGTTGTCAGCCTTTTACGGCCCCGCGCGTAAATATCCTCAGACGGTCGGCCAGGTCGTTTCGTTTTAGCGACTTCAGCTTGTCATAGGCCTTTTGGGCCTCTTTGACATTGCCGCTTCTGAATTCGGCCTGCCCGAGGTTGTAATGGGCCTCGGCAAACTTGTCGTCTTCCCTGATCGCCTTTTTGAACTGAGAGGCCGCCTCTTTGAAGTCCCCGGCATTGAAATGCGCCAGGCCGAGTTCATTTATGGCAAATGTCCATTTAGGCTCTCGTTCGACCACCTGCTCCAATGCCCTGACCGCGCCCTGATGATCACCCAAGTCGGTATAGACCATACCGAGGTTCAGCAGCACGCCCTGATCGTATCCTGACCCCGACGACGTCGCTTTGATAAGGATGTCGCGGGCCTTGGCGATCTTTTCTCTGCCTTGCGCATCGCGTTTGTCATTGATGTCAGACCGGCCGGAATTATAGTATGCCCAGCCGAGATTGGCGTAGGTCATATTGTCGTTCTTCAGTTCAAACGACCGTTCCAATGCTCTTATGGCCCTGTCCCATTTGCAGGCGACGGCGTTCCGCATATTGATCTCGCATTGGCGTCCGACAACGAATGCAAGGCGGACATTGATGTCTGCCACTAAGTCGCGCACCTCTTTGTTAGTGGCGAAATCAGGCTGCCTTTCAAAGAACAAAGTGGCGAGATTGTAGTTGCTCTCAGCCTTGTTGAAATCGCCTAGCTGACGGTAAACGTCACCAAGGTTCGCCGTTACTTCTGCGTTCGTGTTGCGGAGCGTTTTTGCACGTTCAAAAGCCTTTGCGGCCTCGTTATATAGTTCCTGAGATCTCTTATCGTTCCCGGCGGATCCGGCCTGTTCAAAATATGCGGTGCCGAGGCCATACCACGCTTCAAAATAATTATCTCTTAGCTGTATCGCCTTTTTGAAGTCGTTCACCGCCGCAGAGAGGTTGCCCATTCTCATCTGCATCTCGCCGTGATAATAGAACGCCTCTTCCATGGTCGGATCGGCCCTTCTGGCGGCGTCAAAATGTGTCGCCGCGTCATTTATACGATCCTGCTGAAGCCGTACCAGTCCGAGGAAATATTGTCCCTGCGGATCATCTTTTGAGATGCCGCCGGCTTTTGAAAGAACCTCATCGGCCTTGGCTATATTGCCCTGCTGATAGTAAAGAATTCCCAGCGGCACATATATTTCTGTCAGGTCCTTGTCGGCCTTCAGAGCGTTCTCATAATAGCCGATGGCGTCGGTCTCACGGCCCGTGTCTGACAATATTTCCGCCAACCCGAACAGCGCCGGTGCGTTCAGCGGATTTATCTTCACCGCTTCTTCAAAAAATGTCTGGGCGACCGCAAATCTGTGCGGTGAGGTCGTGTCCGTATTGTTTGCCAAAAGCTCATTTCCCTTTAGGGCGAGAGCTTCGCTAAGGCCGCCGCGAGCGGCTTCGTTCTTGGCGTCGAGGTTAAGGGCATCGCGGAAAATGTCTATCGCGTTGTCATATTCACCTCTATCCATGTGATATTCGCCGACACCGGCAAATATCCTTGATGCTTCGGCCGGCGGTATGATCTTCAGATCGATCTTGGTTACGCTGTCCGGGTTAAGAGAGTCCGTCCGCTTGCGCCGGGGCGCGGTTTTAGCAATGGTCGTATATTGCCGATTGACGCGCTGTGCCGTAGCCGACCGCTGCTGCTGGGTTCGTTTAGCCTTTGCCTGAGTGACGTATTTTTTCGACACCGTCCGTGTACCGCTCGGGAAAACGAACACGTTCGTACCGCGAAGGATATCGCGAACCGGAACGATCTCGCTCTGTGCTGCGACAAGCGTAACACCTACTATCACCGACAATACGATGCTTAACGTAAACTTTCCTCTAAAAAGACCCGCTATTCTTTCCATTTGATCCCCTTATTGCTTCTTCTGGCCGAACATTAGGCACATATGCACAAAACGTTCAGGCCACACAATACAGACACAAGACGTTCAAAAACCGGCTGTTTTGCGTTTGGAACACTGCCGGGACGGAAACTCCGCAACGAAAAAAGTATGACATATCCTGAAATAATGCAATAAGATCATGAACGACAAAATGTTGTGGAACGTTACAAAAACGGCAAAATCCCGTGTCGTCAGCGGACGTGCGGAGGGTTTTCCCAAGAGGTCGGATGCTTTGCCGCGGCGGCAGGATGCTTGCCATAAGTTAAGATGTTCGTTACATTTATTTCTTACCAACAGTCTTATTTTTTGCCGGTTCGGGGTTCGGCTGTTTTTCTCGGACGGTCACAACCGTCCACATGCCTTTCCAAGATCCTGCTGGCCGGCATTTGTTCCAAATTCTTTTATAAAAGGAGATCTTGCCGAAAATGAAAGCATTCACTACTGAGAATATCAGAAACCTGGCTGTCATTGGACACGGCGACGCGGGTAAAACCCAATTAGTCTCGTCGCTGCTTTATATTGCCGGAACCACGCCGCGCTGGGGAAAGGTCGATGAGGGAACCACCGTAACGGACTATGACGACGATTCGATAGAAAGAAAGATCTCGCTTAATAACGGCTTTGCACACCTGGAATTTAACGATACAAAGGTAAATCTGATAGATACGCCCGGTTACGCTGCGTTCGTTGCTCATGCCAGGCCTGCGCTTCGCGTGGCGGACTGTGCGCTGGTGGTCGTTGACGGCGTTCACGGCATCGAGGTTCAGACGGAAAAGACATGGAGCTATGCCAACGAATTTCTGCTGCCGCGTTTCATGGTCATAAACAAGCTCGACAAGGAAAACGCCGATTTCGGCCACGCTCTGGAAACCGCTACGTCAAGTTTTGCACGTTCGATAGTCCCGTTCACTCTGCCAATAGGAACCGAGGCGGATTTCAAGGGCGTTGTCGATGTAGTTCATCAAAAAGCATACGAATTTGACGAGAACGGAAAAGCGAAGGAGATACCGCTGCCGGAAGCGGGCCGCGACGTCTTTGAACGAACGCGTGAGAGGCTTATAGAACTCGTTGCGGAATCGGACGACGCTTTGATGGAAAAATATTTTTCAGAAGGCACGCTGCCCGAAGAGGATATTTACCCGAACCTTGCAAAGGCCATTGCGAACAGCAAGCTCTGTCCGGTCTATGCCGTTTCTTCGACGACGCTGGCCGGTATGAAGATACTGCTCGATCACATTGCCGAATTTGCGCCGAATCCCGCGACGCACGAGGCCGAATACGGCTTTGCTGAGGCCGATCTGTCAGGCGACAGGCTCAGCCGCAAATACAGCAATGACGAGCCTTTCTCGGCATACGTTTTTCGCACCATCGCCGATCCGTTTGCCGGACGCATCAATGTGATGAAAGTGGTCAGCGGCAAGGTCGCGGCGGACGCAACGGTCTATAATTCGACCCGTGAAGCGGCGGAACGCCTCGGCGCCCTTCACGTCATATCGGGCAAGACGCTTGACAAGGTCAATGAGGCCCAGACGGGCGACATCATCGCTGTTGTAAAGCTGAAAGAGACCCAAACGGGCGATACGCTTTGCGACAAGGCATCGGCGATAGTCTATCCGCCGGTGCAGTATCCTGAGGCGGCAATAGCTTTTGCCATCGAACCGAAATCGCGTGCCGATGAGGACAAAATATCCGTCGCCCTGCACAAGATACTTGAGGAAGACCCGTCGCTTCGCTTTGACCGCGACCCGCAGACAAAGGAGTTCATCCTTTCAGGCAGCGGCCAGCTTCATATCGAAACGGTCGTCGATAAACTGAAGAACCGCTACAACGTCGAGGTCGCGCTTCATCCGCCAAAGGTTCCCTACAAGGAAACCATCACGCAGTCGGCCGAGGTTCAGGGACGCCACAAAAAACAATCTGGCGGACGCGGTCAGTTCGGCGATTGCAAATGCGTGTTCGAACCGCTTGATCGTGGTGCCGGCTTTGAATGGGTCGATAAGATATTCGGCGGATCGATACCGCAGAACTTCCGCCCGGCGGTCGAGAAAGGCATTCTCGAAGCCGCACAGAGCGGAGCGGTCGCCGGTTATCCGATGGTAGATTTTCGCGTGACGCTGGTGGACGGCAGCTATCACACGGTCGATTCGGACGAGCATTCGTTCAGGGCGGCGGGCCGCAAGGCTTTTCGCGCCGCGATGGAAAAGGCAAAACCGACGCTGCTGGAACCGATAATGGACGTTGAGGTTTTCACACCGCAGGAAGTTTCCGGCGACATCATGGGCGACCTCAACTCACGCCGGGGCCGCGTCGGCGGCATGGAAATGCGCGGCAAACAGCAGGTAATCAAGGCAAAAGTACCGCTGAGCGAAATGCTGGATTATCAGTCAAAGCTAAACAGCGTAACGCAGGCCCGCGGTTCATATCATATGCAGTTCTCTCACTATGACCCGCTGCCGCATAACCTTGCGCAAAAGGTCATCGACGAAGCCGTCGCCGCCGGCCGCGTACGAGCGCATGATGACGATGAATAAGCTGGAATAACCGGTGGCCTGGCCGTTAAAAGAACATCTCCCACTTTTATCATTATTTATGGAAAGAGATAGTGATTTTAGGCTGTGCCTGCTTTCCAGGTTACAAAATAAATCTATGAGGCTGTTCATCTTGGGCTGTGCCCCTGTGCACTGCGGTTTGGCTGTGCCAAACCGTGCAGGTCTCTCTAAAAATCTCTTGAGGCTGTGCCTCCGTTTGATCTTTCGGAGGCACAGCCTCCTTTTTTTGGGGCGAAATGTTACGGTCTGGCGCAGCCAGACCGCAGTGCATTTGGGCAAAGCCCAAGAAGTATGGAAAAAGGCTAACAGTCGGGTTCAACCCGACCGCAGTGCATTTGGGCAAAGCCCAAAAAAGAATAAAAAATAAGAACTCTGACAGCTCAGGATAGCCTTATTCAGTTGTTGTCCATTTGTTCCAGATGGCTTTTGTCACTGCTGCGATGGTGGCGTTGCGGGTGTCCTGGTCATCGGGCGAATCGGCCAGCAGCACGGTCAGGATCAGGTGATTGCCGTTCGGCAGAGTTATTATTGCGGCGTCGTTGGTGGCGGCAGTTATGCCGTTGCGTGTGCCGGATGAGCCTGTTTTGTGGGCAACGACGGTTCCTTCGGGGACACCGGCCTTTATTCTGGCGGCGGGATTTTCCGTCTCGGTCATGTATTTGATCAGGAGTTCGGCACTCTGCCTGGATATATCAGCAGACGGAGCATTCTCTCCGCCGCTTCTTCCGCTCGCTGCATCAAAAAGGATATTGAGAAGCGCTGACACAGCTTCCGGCGACGCCCAGTTTGCCGCCTGCCTCTCAGAATTATCGGAAAACTCCTTGTGAGTATATTTGACCTCCATTTCGACAATTCCAAGATCGTCGATGTATTTCTGCACACCTGCGGCGTTACCCGCAACACGCTGCAAAACATCCGCCGCTGTGCCGTCGCTAACAGAAACCGCCGCCTTGATAAGTTCATCGACGGTCATCTCGGTGCCTTCGGGATTTTTGTCCTTTATGGGCGAGTGCATGGAATCCGGAACAAGTTCGCTTTTTTCTATCTTTATCTTGTCGTCCAGCTTTAGTTTGCCGTCATCGACCATTTTCAGAACGGCCATGGCAATAGGCACCTTGACGACGCTCTGCATCGCAAAACGCTCGTTCTGCCTGATGCCGACGACCTGTCCGGTCTCAACTATCGCCGCATGAACACCTATGCGTCCCTTCCCTTTCTCTGCCGCTTCGCGGATATGGCGGCCAAGTACCGCGTCGGGTGTCGGGCCTGTTTCCGGTTTTGACGGAGAAATGTTTGAAGATGTGTTCCCGGCATTTTCCGAAGTTTCCTGAGTTCCGCCGCAGCCAAGCATCAACGCAAATGCCACAAAAATAAATAAAGCCTTTTTCATTTGTTCCAATATCTCCGTTAAAACATCAGGCCACGCCGACAGGCAGCGAATACACCGTGTCGCGCGTCGATACGATCATCTCACCGTCAGGACCGAAGCAAAGCCCGACAACGCCCTGTCCCGAAACTATCCATTCCGCATTGCCGTCGCCGCCCAGCTTGAATATCCCGCGACGCCCCTTGTGGCTTGCCGCCACATAAAGATCGCCTTCCGGCCCGAACGCCAGGCCCTGCGGACGGCCAAATCCGCGAAAATGTATCTCCGCTCTGCCGTCGCTGTCGATCACCCAGATCACATCGCTACTCGTCATTCCCGGAGCGGTCACATAAAGCCGTCCGTCCGGGCCGAACGCCAGATGATACGCCGCAACCGATGGTTCGATAACGGCAAATGTTTCCGCCGATCCAAACTCGTCAATGCGATAGATGCGGCCCGTTCTGTCTCCGGCAAAAAGAAAACCGTCAGTGTCAAAAACGATGCCGGTCACAATTCCCAATCCGCCCGCGAAAAAAAATGCCTCCTCGCCGCGTTCGATAATATATATCTCGCCCGCCGCCCGGTTTGATACGAACATCTTCCCTTCCGGCGAAAAGGCGATGCCGGTCGGGTTCATCACCGAAACGGGCAGTTCGTCAACGTATCCGTCCTTTTCAATGCGGTAAAGCGTATTTGGAAGCTGCTGTCCTCGCGACCCCGAACGCGTCACGATCACAGCACCGTCGCTTGGGTCTATCGCCGGATTTGCGACGTTGTGCATTCCCGTTGCTATCGCCGTGCCTGCGATCACCTCGCTGTGCGGAGCTTTTCTGCCTTCGGAAATGATGTCAACCGTGCAGGTTCCTTCGGGGCCGGAAGGCATCACCGCCATCAGCCGCTTTGCCGAAGCCGCTGTCAGAACGGTGCGGACACCGCCGATCTCCAACAGATCACGCCCGCGACGCGGGTCAAAATGCTCCACTGAAACCTCGACGGTTCCTCCGGCCAGCGCAAAACGGGGCCATATCAATTTGTTATTGTCTTCGTCCATCATCAAGCAGCGGTGAAAAATCTAATTCTACGACCATACGGCAAAAGTGTCGAATATGATCCGTAATGCGGATTTTTTTGTGCCGTCCCGGATAAACTCGAATAAAGCATTAGGGAAGTGATATGGATGTTGTTCTTCTTTGCGATCTCTTTGCGGCTTTGTGACTTTGTGGCTGTTCGATTTGAGATACTGCCGCGAAGACGCAAAGACGCTAAGCTGCACAAAGTTTTCTCTTAGCGGTTCTTTGCGACTATGTGACTTTGTGGCTGTTCTATTGAAATTTTACCGCTAAGACGCGAAGGCACTAAGTTACACAAAGAAAGAAATAAGAAAAACGTCTATCGCGTGATTCGGGATGAAAGTGAAAAAAAGATTGACGTTTTCAGGGCAAGAGCGTTAAACTTAGTTGAAACAGTTTTACGCTGTTTGCAGACACATTTCACACAGACCGTACCCGGAAACACCGGGAAAATTCAAAAACAGCAAATGAGCGGCCGTTAAAAGGCTCGCACGCCGATCAGGCTTTTGCTTTCCGTAACTATGCATACACGAATCGATGACCTTTTGCGCATGGCAATGAGCTTTGGTGCCTCCGACCTGCATCTGAGAGCGGGTTCGGTGCCGGTCATTCGTGTAAACGGCGAGCTAAGCCCGCTTTCGGGCGCCGGAAAACTGACGCAGGAAGAAACGCTGGAAATGGCTTTTTCGATGATGTCAAACCGGCAAAAACAGCATTTTCGCGATGCTTTTGAGGTTGACATCGGTTACGGTGTTGCCGGATTGGGCAGATTTCGCGTGAATATCTTTCAGCAGCGAAACTCCATCGGCATTGTCGCCCGCGTCATCGCAGACACCGTCAAAAATTTTGCCGAACTCGGCCTTCCGCCGATCCTCAACGCGGTCTCCGACGAACTTCGCGGCCTGATATTGGTCACGGGAACGACCGGTTCGGGCAAATCCACCACGCTTTCGGCGATAGTCGATCATATAAACGACACGCGCAACTGTCACGTTGTGACGATCGAGGACCCGATAGAATTTCTGCACCGCGACAAGCGTTCTTTCATAACCCAGCGTGAGGTTGATGTTGACACAAGAAGCTTTGCCGAGGCGTTGCGTGGTTCGCTGCGTCAGGATCCGGATGTGATCCTCGTCGGCGAAATGCGCGACCTTGAAACGATAGAAACGGCCCTCGTTGCCGCCGAAACGGGCCATCTTGTGCTTTCCACGCTGCACACGCTGGACGCACAGGAAACCCTGACAAGGATCATCTCGGCATTTCCGCCTTATCAGCAAAAATCCATCAGAATACAGCTTGCAGGGCTGCTGCGATCAGTTATTTCGCAGCGTTTGATGAAGTCGGCGGACGGCAAGGCACGTGTTCCGGCGGTCGAGGTGCTGATCTCGACACCGCTTATCCGTGATTACATATTGCACGAGGAAAAGACCGCGTCGATACGCGACGCCATCTCGGCCGGAACGTCGCAATACGGTATGCAGACGTTCGACCAGTCATTGTTCTATCTGTATTCATCTGGCCTGATAAGCCTTGAGGAAGCTCTTCGCGGTTCGACGAACCCCGACGAATTCAGGCTCCGGCTGGCGGGCATTCAAAACACGACCGCCATCGCAAAAGAGCAGATGGAAAAGAACAGCGGCGTTGTCACCACGCTTGAAAATCTGTTCACGAGAACTTAGGGCCGAACGGCAAAAATGATCAGCGGCCCCCGCAGGAGTTTTTCCGACGCGGGGCTTTCCGCTTTTTGCGGGCGTCTTGCAACGCGAAAAAGGCCAATATCGGCGGTGTTGCCGTTTGATCACGTCATCCTGACCGAAAGAAGGCGGAAAGCGTCCGCAAATGTGATAAAACAAACGGTTTTCGGCGTGTAAGTCTTGACATTACGGGCGTATGACGTGTAAATTTTAGTTTTATCCGGTGAAGTGAGCAGGCAGAACGGCTGTGACAAAGCTAGTGTATTTTTTGAGGCGGTTAAACCTTCCTCATGCTTTCAGCCAGGCCGCCCGCTCAGTATCCAACACCTTTTCCGGCTAAAATAAAAAAGATCGGCCATCTTCCCGACGGCAGTTGCCGTTCGGTTCTGCGGTCGATCATTCGAATCAAATAATAACTTAGGAAAACGGCGCACACTTAATGACAACAGAGGTTAACAACGAGACCGAAGAAACGAAAACCGGCGTTACTTCGGACTCAAAGCAAAACGAACAGAATGACGTGAATACGTCACCGGTACAGTCGGCTGCGGAATCAGCACCATCTGAAGACACGCAAAGCTCGGGCGAGATCGACTTTGGAGCGATCCTTGAACAGTTCGAACAGGAACAGACCGTGTATCATGCGGGCGAACTGGTCGAAGGCAAGGTCGTAGGCGTCTCTGACAGAGGCGTACTTGTGGATTTTGGCTACAAGAGCGAAGGCGTGATCCCGGCTGAAGAATTTCCCGGCAATCTTGAAGATCAGGTCACTGTGGGCGACACCATCGAGGCCATCATCAAGACCATCCATTCGGGCGATGCCCCGCCTCTGCTGTCGCGGTCGGACGCGCTTAGCCGCAAGGTATGGAATGACATCGAGGCCGCTTATAACAGCGAGGCCGCGATCGTCGGCAAAATAGTTGACAAGACAAAAGGCGGCCTGAAAGTTGACATCAACGGTGTCGAGGCCTTCCTTCCCGGATCGCAGATCGATTCGCGGCCGATACGAAGCCTTGATACATACATCGGACAGGACATCGAGGCCAGGATCATCAAGTTCAGCCGCCGGCGGAACAATATTGTCCTTTCCAGAAAGATCATCACGGACGTGGAGATCAACGCTCAGAAAGCCGAGACCATGTCACGGCTGGATGTCGGCTACGTTGTGGAAGGAACCGTAAAGAACCTGACCGAATACGGAGCATTCGTCGATCTCGGCGGAATAGACGGCCTGCTGCACGTCACGGATATGTCGTGGGGCCGCATCCAGAACCCGGGCGAACTTTTCAAACCGGGCGACACGGTTCAGGTCAAGGTATTAAAGCTGGACCGCGACAAGGAAAAGATCTCGCTTGGTTACAAACAGCTTCAGCCCGATCCGTGGTCAACGGTCGTCGAAGTTTACGATGTCGGATCGCATATCAAGGGCAAGGTGTCGTCGGTCACTGATTATGGCATCTTTGTTGAGCTTGAACCCGGCGTCGAAGGCCTTGTGCACGTTTCTGAGATAAGCTGGTCAAAACGCTCGACCAGTCCGAAAAAACTGTTTCATCGCGGTGAGGATGTGGATGTTCAGGTCCTCGGCGTCGATACCGAGGAAAAACGCATCAGCCTCGGCATGAAGCAGCTACAGGACAATCCGTGGGACACCGTCGCCGCACGCTTTCCTGTCGGATCGAAGATCAGGGGCAAGATCAGAAACCTTACCGATTTCGGAGCCTTTGTTGAGATCGAGGACGGCATTGACGGCCTTGTCCACGTCTCTGACATCACATGGGCAAAGAAACTGAAGCATCCCAAGGAACTGCTCAAGAAAGATCAGGAGGTCGAAGCGATAATCACGCATATCGACACCAACGGACAAAGGCTTTCGCTTTCGATGAAAGACCTGACCCCGAGCGCCTGGGAAAGCTTTATCGCCACCCACAAACCGGGTGACACGGTTCGCGGAAAGGTTTCGCGGTTCACCAGCTTTGGCGTTTTCGTGGAACTCGGCGAGGGCCTTGAAGGGCTTTGCCATATTTCGGAACTTGCGGAAGAAAGGGTTGAGAAACCCGATGATGTGGTCCAGATCGGTCAGGAGATGGACTTCAAGATACTGAGGATAGAGAATGAAGACCAGAAGATCGGCCTTTCATTCAGGGCGGTCGGAAAGGATGACGAACCGATCATTGACACGCGTCAGTACACAAGCGTGGCTAAGGGCGGCATGGCGTCTCTGGGAGAACTTGCGAACCTGAAATTCAGCAGCATGACCTCCGAAGAGGCCCAGCCTGAGGAACCGGAAAAGGAAGAACCTGCGGAAGCAAAGGCCGAAGAGCCGGAAGCCGCCGTTGAGGAAACCGAAGAAGCTCCTGCTGTTGAGGAAGCCGCTGAGGAAACCGAAGAAGCTCCTGCTGTTGAAGAAGCCGCTGAGGCCGAAGCACCTGCTGAGGAACCGGCAGCCGAGGCTGTCACGGAAGAAGCTGCTGAGGCTTTAGACGAAACGGCTCCTGAAGCAGCAGAGGAAGAATCGGAACAGACGTCTGCCTGACATTTCCGGTCGCATTTTTACGGGAGAAACGTGAAAAATGACAAAAGCTGATCTGGTTGAAAAGGTCGCCGCCGAAGCGGACATGACCAAAAAGGACGCAGAACAACTGGTTGAGATAGTTCTGGAGAGCATAGTTGATTCGCTCAACGCCGGTGAGAAGATAGAACTGCGCGGGTTTGGAAGTTTTCGGGTGCGTGAAAGAAATTCCCGAAAAGGACGCAATCCTAAAACAGGAGAAGCGGTCGATATTCCGGCCAAACGCGTTGCCTACTTCAAACCCGGAAAGGAGCTTAAGGAACTCATTAACGCCTAAGCCAAAACATAAAACATAAAAGGAAGCGAGCCGAATTACAGCGGCTCGCTTTTTTCGTTTATCGAAAATATGATCTTTTGAATCTTTTTTGCACACTCCCTAACGGTCGTGTTTCCGCCTATGATCTTTTTTGCACACTCCCTAACGGTCGTGTTTCCGCCTTTGAACTCAAGATCCTAAAAGGCCCTTCAATGCTATACGCTCTTGCCAACGCGGTTCGGCGGCACCGAGCGGTCAACCGCCTCGTCCTCTATCTCGCCACCCTTGCTGATAGGAATGTCGGCGGGGTTGAGATATTTTGTTCCGTGCGGATCATTGCTGATGACGCCGTCGGCTATCTTGAACTGTCCTGAAGGCGGCGGCGTGTAGCCCGGATAATCAACCCGCGAATGATATATCGCGACAAGCGAGCGGATCATCGATTCGCGGATCTGCGTCAGTTCCCTCAGCGTCAGGTCGCATTCGTCCAACTGGTCATCGCTCAATATCGCATCGATTATCTTGGTCACGATAAAGCGGATGTTCTCAGGACTAGGCTCCGCAAGCGACCTTGCGGCGGCCTCGCAACTGTCGGCTATCATCATGATCGCCGCCTCGCGAAACTGTGGCTTCGGCCCCGGATAACGGAAATCATTTTCGGATATTTCCTGATCGTCACGGGCCTCAGCCTGCGCCCTTTTCAGGAAATAGTGGAGCGTTCGCGTTCCGTGATGCTGCGGAATAAAATCGATTATCCTTTGCGGAAGCCCCATTTCCTTTGCCAGCTTCACACCGTAGGTCACATGGCTGATGATTATCTTCGCACTCTGTGCAGGTTTTAAGCGGTCGTGCGGATTTCGTCCGTGCTGATTCTCGACAAAATGTTCCGGGGCGGCAGTTTTGCCTATGTCGTGATAAAGAGCTCCTATCCTTGCCAGCAGGCCGTTGCCGCCGACCACACGGCAGGCCTCTTCGGCAAGCTGCCCGACGGCGTGAGAATGCTGGTTTGTTCCGGGCGCCCTCAACGCCAGTTGTCCGAGTATCGGCAGATCGGCATTTGAAAGCTCAAGCAGTTTTACATCGGTCAAAACGCCGAACAACGATTCGCATATCGGCAAAAACACCGCCGTTACGGCAGCGGTTATCACGCCGCTTGCAAGGCCGCACGCCACCGCCAGAAGAATGGTGTTCAGGATGAACGGCTGCTGTGAAAAAGCAATAAGAGCAATAGAGACAAGAGCGCTGAAAACGCCGACAAGCGCTCCGGCAACCGTGACCGTCTGGCGGTTGCGGTAACGCCCGATGCCATAAGCCGCGACGGACGAAGCGATGATCGCGTAGATGATGAAATCCACACCCTTCGGTGCCATAAGTCCGGCCAGGATCGCCGAAAATATGCCGGTGAAAAGTGCCGTCCGCCTGTCGGCAAGAAGAGCCATCAAAAGGCTTGCAAAAGCAAAAGGCATCGCGAACGACCAGAGATTGGGGTCGTTCATCGGCGCCCTGACGTTTTGCGAAGCGGTAAATTCAGCCAGCCGGAAAAAGACTGACAGCAACGCCGTCTGTACCAGAATAATGAATCCGAACAGGGCAAAGGTCTTTGTTTCAGTCAACGCCAGACGCGGGACAATGCCTCTGTGTTCGATGAATTTCCAGCCGATCCAGAATAAAGCCGTTATCAGCGCAAAAAGCCCGAGAAAGCGGTTGACCTGACGCGATGAACCGCTGTAATTCCTGATGGCGGCGACCTGTGAAAGGACGGACGGTGTAATGATGTCGCCCGTGTCAGCAACTTTTTGCCCGCGTTTTAGCGATATGGCGGCATCAGGTATCGCCTCGGCAGCGGTCGCCCTCGCGCTTTCGGTTGCGGCGCTGTCATATATCACGCTTGGCTGTATCAGCGGCGAAAGAGCGGTATAAAACGCCTGAGATTCCTCTTCTGAAAGGCTGCGTATCTGTGTCAGAGCAGTTTGCAGCCGCGACCTTGCTTCGGAAAGAGCGGTCATGGTCAGAACCGGCTGTGACGCCTGCCGTCTGTCGGTCGGACGCTGACGGTCAACTATCGTGACCTCTTTTTCGAGATATGGTTTATCCTGATCGCCGTAGATGTCGCCGCTGGCGTGTTCACTCAGGATGCGTTGAACGGCATCCAGTTCATTGGAACTGAACCTTCTGGCGGAGAAAATTGTACCGAGTTCGGCCCCGCCTGCCCCTGTCCATTGAACGTCCGGTTCCGCGTTGGAATTGCTCCGGGACGCCGAAGTTTTTCGCTGCAGATCTTCCCACGCCGATGTGAAGCCCTGAACCGCCTCTGCCGCGCGTCGCGGTTCGGAAACGAATATCGGCATGACCTTTTCGCGTGCCGCCTGTCGCCGCCTTTCGGTCTCCGCCTCGTCAACAAAATAGATGTCGGCGGGCGAGATTATCGTCTCGTGGGCGATGTCACCCTCTTTATATGCGACATCGTCAGCCGATCTCCAGAACGGGTTGTATATGAGAAGCGTCGTGATAAGGCTGACAAGCGCGAACCCGATCCAAAACCGGTGATTGTCGGACAGTTTATCGAGCGGCCCGCTGATCCGCTTCAACAGTCCGTCAAACCATTTGCTGACGGGTGTCCTTCCCTGATCGCTGCGATTGCTCATATTGCTCCTATGCCGCCACAGATCCCTGTACGGAACTTATGGCCGCCACACGCTCCGCCATAGCTTCGACCAGCGGAAGCAGGGACGAGCGGCGAATAGCTGAAATTGCCACGCACTCCACCGACTTGTCAAGCGAGATATGCTTGCTTAACATCTCTATCTCCTCTTCGTTCATCAGATCAGCCTTGTTCAGGGCGATGATCTCGGGTATGTCCGTTAGCTTCAGATCCTCAAGTATTTTCGTTACCGACAGCACATGCTGACGGGCTTGCGGGCTTGAGGCATCGACCACATGCACAAGCAGGTCGCTGCCCGAAATCTCCTCAAGCGTCGCGCGAAAGGCCGCGACGAGGTCTTCGGGCAGGTCGCGAATGAATCCGACCGTGTCATTGACAATGACCTCCTGTTCAAAGGGCAGCCGAAGGCGTCGCGATGTCGGGTCAAGCGTAGCGAACATTTTCTTTTCAGCGTAAACGTCCGAACTGGTCAGCGTGTTGAGCAGCGTGGATTTTCCGGCGTTGGTATAGCCTACCAGCGAAATCGTCGGGAGCGATCTTTGCACTCTGTTCTTTCGCCGTTCGTGACGCTGACGGCTGAGCGCCGCAACCTGTTTCTCAAGCTGTGTGATGCGGTCGCGAACGCGGCGGCGGTCAGTCTCAAGCTTAGTTTCGCCGGGTCCGCGTCCGCCTATGCCGCCCGCAAGCCGTGAGAACGCCGAGTTCTGGCCCATCACCAGCCTCGGCAAAAGATATTTTAACTGTGCCAGTTCGACCTGCAATTTCCCTTCGCGCGATTGCGCCCGCTGTGCAAATATGTCGAGTATCAACTGCGGGCGGTCTATCACCTTGAGGTCGGTCGCGACAGACAGAGACCGCACCTGCGTCGGCGACAATTCCTGGTCGAAAACTATGATGTCGGCGCCGACCTGCATTGAACGGATAAGCAGTTCGTCCAGTTTACCCCGGCCAAGAACGGTCTTAGGATCTATTTTTGAACGCCGCTGGATCAGCTTGTCCAAAACGACCACATCAGCCGACAATGCCAGTTCGGCAAGCTCGGCCATTGACTCTTCGGCATCGCCGCCGGGCCCGGTTGTTACGCCGACGAGTATGGCACGGTCACGTCCTTCCTGTCTTGAGCGGGCGGACAGGCGTATCCTTGCCATCTCGTCCTCAAGCGATGAGATCAGCTCAGGAAAATCCACATCAAGCTGTGAAGGAAGCGCGGGTTCGAGAAATTCGTAAGGCGCGGCATCGCTGTTTTCGGCGATCTCCTGTGCGGCGGTCGGCAGCAGATGCGCCGAGTAAACAAGTCCCGGAAGTCCTGTTGAGCGGTCAACCTGCACCACTGACATCAGATCAAGCCTGAGAAGCGCGAGGTCGGTCAGGTCGTCGCGCGTGAGTTTTTCATCATTGAACTGAGTATGAATGCAGCGAAGTCCGCGGAAGCGGTCGGTTGACACACGAGCGCGGCCAAAATCGGGCATCTCGATCCCGGTCGCCGTGCCGACCATCACATATTCGACCTGGCCCTTACGATTTACAAGAACACCGATCTGGCGGCGCGTTTCGTGCGAAAGTTCGCACATCTGCCGTGCCAGTTCGGGCGATACTATATCCCGCTGCGGTACCCGCCGCGTTCCCAGACGTTCTATCCGGCGGATCTGATTATGTTTCAGGCCCTGAGTAAAGCCGTGTATCTCGCGAATACTGCCAATGCCTCCATTCAGTGAAAGCAATATTATAGCAAATCTGCAATAAGGACGCTGTAAACGCGTCAGCAACAGAACGCCTGCTGTACGCAGCGTTCATTTTTTTGAACCGTTCTGTCTGAAAAAGGAACTCTTTCAGATTGGAGTTTTTCCGCTAATTTACTACTATGAACTCCTTGGACGCATATATTGACCGGGACTGTCGGGCAATGGCGGATCACGACCCGTTTTGAAGACAAGACCTAAAATCTTAGCGTATCTTTTCGGCTCGCTGGGTGACTCCATCGTCGCCATTCCCTCGCTGAGGGCGATACGACGCCGGTTTCCCGACGGCGAGATAGTCCTGCTTCAGGACACGCAGGGCGGAAATATTGTAAGAGCCTCCGAGGTAATACCCGAAGGGCTTGTGGATCGTCATCTCGAATACACGAGCCGCATTGGCGGCTCCGGAAAATTCTCGATCTTTCGCTACCTGCTGCCGCTGGTCCGAAAGGAGAAGTTCGACGCGGCGGTTTACCTTGTCATAAGCGAACGGCCCTCACGTTCGGTCTTGAGAGACAAGATCTTTTTTCGGCTGTGCGGCATTTCCAGGCTTTACGGGTTTCGGGCTTTCACAAATGCCGAACTTTATCCGACGGACGAGAGCGGCCATCCTGCGATCACAGATCACGAGGCTGTAAGAAAGCTCGAACGGATCGAAAAGGACGGTATATCCGCTGACCGTGACGGAGACCTTAGTCTGCCGTGGATGACATTTTCGCCTGAGGAAACATATCCGGTCGAAACGTGGCTTGCTGAAAATTTGGGCGATCTTAATGAGGGGCCGATAGCTGTCGCTCCGGGATGTAAGACCAGAGCGAATCAATGGCCGCCGGAAAGATTCATTGAAATATCAAAACGTATTGTCCGTGATACCGGCAGAAAAATATTAATTGTCGGCGGAAAGGGCGAGCGGGAATTAGGTGAGCGGATAATTGCCGAATGCGGCAGCGGAGCCAACGCCGCAGGTGAGTTCTCTGTAAGAGGATCGGCCATTCTGCTGTCAAAATGCTCTCTCATCATCGGTTTGGACACCGGCACGACCCATCTCGCGGCTGCGGTGGGAACACCCTGCCTCGGCATTTACGGCGAACGCAACAATCCCGGACATTGGTATCCTTTCGGCAGCGGCCACACCATCATTTCCCATAGGGTCGATTGCGCCGGCTGTCGCCTTCTTGATTGCCCGCTGCCGGATCATCCGTGTATGGCCGGTATTCCGACCGAGACGGTCTGGAAGGAGGTCGAACAAATGCTTTCCTCTACCCACGCGTCTGACGCGATAGGCGAGTCACGAGTGATTTTTATCTAGCCGTCAGCCAAACAGAAGCGTCGGCGTTTGCCATTCGCAGGTCAGAAAGTTAACCTTACGTTTTTAGGTTTTATGTCAACTACATCAACACCCAATGCCAGTTACAGCCTCACGCTGCGCATTAAGATACACAACAAGCCGGGAAAATTAGGCCAGATAACGACCGCGATCGGCCAGGCCGGCGGCGACATTGAAGGCATAGACATCGTCAGTGTCGGAAAGGATTTTCTTATCCGCGACATAACCGTCAACGCCGCGTCAGAACATCATGACGATGAAATAGTGCAGGCGGTCAGGGACATTGACGACGTTGAGGTTGTCAACGTCTCTGACAGGACGTTTTTGATGCATCTTGGCGGCAAGATCGAGATCGCGTCAAAGATGCAGCTAAAAACACGCTCTGACCTTTCGATGGCATACACACCTGGTGTTGCCCGTGTATGCGAAGCGATAGCTAAAGACCCCGAAAAAGCGTTCAATCTGACCATCAAAAAGAATATGGTCGCCGTGGTTTCTGACGGCACCGCCGTTCTTGGCCTGGGCGACATCGGGCCGGCCGCGGCAATGCCTGTTATGGAAGGAAAGGCGCAGCTTTTTAAGGAATTTGGCGGAGTTGACGCCTTCCCGATCTGTCTGGACACAAAAGATCCTCACGAAATAGTGCAGACGATCAAGAATATTTCGGCGGCATTCGGCGGGATAAATCTTGAGGACATTTCCGCCCCGCGATGTTTTGAGATAGAGGAACGGCTGAAAGAAGAACTCGACATTCCTGTTTTTCACGACGACCAGCACGGCACGGCTGTGGTCGTTTTGGCGGCGCTCATCAATGCCTTAAAGATAGTCAACAAAAAGATGGAAGACATCAAGGTCGTGGTGAACGGCGTCGGGGCTGCCGGTGTGGCGTGTTCAAAGATCGTAATGGCCGCCGGTGTCAAAAACATAGTCGGCTGTGACCAGACCGGCGCTTTGTATGAAGGCCGCACCGAGAAGATGAACTGGGTCAAGGATTGGTACGCGCGAAATACAAATCCCCAAAAGGAAAAAGGCAATATTCACGATGTGATAAAAGGAGCAGATGTTTTCTTTGGCCTTTCTGCTCCCGGCGTCATAACCCGCGATGACCTGAAGGCGATGGCGAAAGATCCGATAGTTTTCGCAATGGCGAATCCGGTGCCGGAGATCATGCCCGAAGAGGCGATGGACCTTGTGGCCGTTATGGCGACGGGACGTTCCGATTATCCTAACCAGATCAACAACGTGTTGTGTTTTCCCGGTATTTTCCGGGGTGCTTTGAACTGCCGGGCTTCGCAGATAAACGAGGAAATGAAACTGGCGGCGGCAAACGCCATTGCCGGAATAATCGGTGATGACGAACTTCACCCTGATTACATCATCCCGTCGGTCTTTGACAGGCGTGTCGGTGAAGCGGTCGCGGCCGAGGTCGAAGAAGCGGCTTATGCGACACACGTTGCCAGGCGGGAAAGGCTTGAGATCGAAGGCACTGCCGTGTAAAGCGGCACATTTTGCTTTGTCGCGGGATCAAATATCCTGAAACATATACCCGATGCCGTGGACGGTTCTGATAAAAACCGGATGACGCGGATTTTCCTCCAGCTTTTGCCGAAGCCACGCAATGTGGACGTCAACCGTTCTGGTCGAAGGCATTGCGTCATAGCCCCAAACCTCGTCCAGAAGCCTGTCGCGTGAATGCACCTCGCCCTGATTCGCGATAAGGAATTGCAGCAGTTTGAATTCCATCGCGGAAAGCTCAACAGGTTTTCCGTCCTTTAGGACCTCGGCACGCCGGTTATCAACATTGACCGCGCCGAACGCAAATCTTTCGGGAAGAACTCCGCCGGAATTAACGGGCGAACGCCTCAGCAATGCTTCAACCCTTGCCAGCAGTTCAATTACCTCAAAAGGCTTTGTAAGGTAATCGTCCGCTCCCAGCTTTAACCCGACGACCTTATCGACCGTTTCGCCCTTGGCCGTCAGCATCAGTATCGGCGTCGAATTTCCTGCTTTTCTTAGATCGCGGCAAACGTCATAACCGTTCTTTTTCGGGAGCATCACGTCCAGAAGAATAAGATCGAAATTCTGCTCGCATGCGAGCCTGTATCCCGCCTCGCCGTCTGATGCTGAGACGGTGTCAAAGCCTTCGTTTCGCAGCCTGTCGGTCAGCGTTATGATCAGGCCCTCTTCATCCTCGATGATAAGAATTCTCATAACGGCAGCCTTATAGTGAACTTACTTCCCTTGCCGAGTTCGCTTTCGGCATCGACAGAACCTTTGTGTGCCTTGACCACATCGCGGACAAGCGCCAGGCCGAGACCGTTGCCGTGTATCTGTGCGTCAACGACCTGCCGCGAACGGAAAAAAGGTTCAAAGATATGCTTCATATCTTTTGAAGAGATGCCGATGCCGCGATCTGCGACCGCGATCATCAGTGAATCGCCCTTTTGCTCAGCCGAAAGCTCGATGCTGCGGTTGCCGTTGCTGTATTTAACGGCGTTCGCGATCAGGTTTTGTATAGCTCCCGAAAGAGCGTCACGGTCGGCAGTGATCGGCGGAAGTCCCGGCTCGACCTTTGATTCAAAAACAAAACCGCTGTCACGCAAAAGCGCAGAACATTCACTGACCGCGTCATCGACAACATCGGATATATTGCACGAAGCAAAATTGTATTTTCTGGCACCGCTCCGCGCTCCGGCAAAAGCAAGTATCTGTTCAACCATGCCGGAAAGCTTCCGCCCTTCGTTCTTGACCAGATCGCCGTAACGCCGAACCTGTTCAGCATCGGCGGCGACGCCGTCCGCCAGATTCTCTCCTGCTGAATAGATGACCGAAAGCGGCGTTCTGAATTCATGCGACACGCTGGAAACAAAATCCACCTGACGCTGTGCGTATCTTTTTGACCTGACGGCTGACAAAACAATGGCAAGAATACTGGCCCCGATAAGCAGATAGATCGCCAGCCCAAACAAAAGGCTCTTGTTCGTGTCGCCGCCGACAAAAGCGGCAATGGATCCTTTTTTGTGCTGCACCTTTAATTGCCAATGCTCCTCCATCGTCGTCGTGATTCTGGAGGCCGATAGCACCTGTGTGCTGCGAACCTTCATATCGCCGGTTTGGAGTTCCATAATGCCCGAAAACTCCCTTTCTCCGCTTTCCTTATCAGGTTCGGTCTGATACGGCACTCCCTGAGCGATCAAAGGTTTGGTAACGGCCACGTTCTTTGATGTCGAGACGTGTATTGAACGCCTTGTCTGGCCGCTGCTCTCATTTGACTGTGCTGACAGGAAAGCGATACCGGCCGGGATGACGCCAAAGATCGGTGACTCGGCATCGGGTTCGGTCACAGGCTCGTTAAGCGAGAACAGTTCCTTGTTATCCTTTGTCGAAACAACGACGTTGAAATCATGGTCGGGAAAGTATCTTTCGCTAAGTGCGGGAAATATTCCTGCGGTCAGCTCTTTTCTGTCAAGAAAAACGAGCAGGTCGCCGCTGAACTGGTCCTTTGGCAATATCGTGAAGGTTGACACGCCTTCGGGCGTCCGGGTTATGGTCGTCGGAGCCGGACGGCCCTGGCGATTGATCGTCTTTGCTCTTATGACCAGATTTTCGGCATTGAAATGTGTTGCGGGATCTTCCTTTTTAAATAAGAGCAGCGCGTTTTTCAATGAGTCGTCTGATTCGACCTCGGTGAACTTTCGTGAATCAGTGTCATAGACCAGTGCTTTTTCCGCCTGACCAACCGGGACGAAAACGGTTTTTTCTATGATCTGCGGAAACGGCGACCTTTCGCGCCAGGAAAAGAATCGTTCAGTAAACTGTGCGGATTCGCTCGCATCTCTAAGATCGCCGTAACCCTGAAGCGAGACCGACAGCGATTGCAGGTCGCGGTCAAGTTCATCCGCCATTCTGGCCGTATCGCTTTCGACACGCCTCTGAAGCTGATCGCGTCTGGCCTCGCCGTTCTGGTTCAAAAGATAATACTGCGTTCCCGCAAAAACGGTAAGCAGCCCCAACAGGCAGATCGTGATAGCTATGGTTGTCCAGGACCGTTTCATTGCAAAAGTCACCTTCACTCTGATTTTTCTATCTATTTTGTCGGTTGTCCATAGCTTTTTGCAGGATTTTACATTCTTTACAAATTCTTTGCGTCTTCTTAACCACTTCCCCTCTGTGTTGCCGCAATATTATAAACGTGCCGAACCGGTTCTTTTGACTAAGATCTTTAAAATCCTCCTGATATAGTTGTGACGTACCGGTTCGGCGATCTTATTTTACTCATTTGGAGAGAAGCTATGAAAAAATTTCTATTAACGGCATTTGGCGCGGCCCTGCTCTTTATCGGGCTGGGTGTCGTCGTGGACAGCATCGGCGCAAAGTTCAAATCGGATGAGAAGGCCCTTGCCCTGATAAAGCAGGCCCGCATCGCCATCGGCGGTGACGCCGCCCTTGCGGAGATCAAAGGACTGTCAATAAAAGGTTCGTCAACCCATACATTTGATATCGACGGTGTCGCAAGAACGGAAAACGGCGAAAGCGAGATAGTCATGCAGCTTTCGGGAATGCTTTCGCGCCGCGTTTCGATAGGCGACAAACAGTTGGAAGCGGTGGCCGGAACAGAACTTCCGACGGCAACACGCAGAGCGGTAGTTGCCGACGGCAAGCAGATCATCGAGTTTGCCCAAAAGGACGCCGAAAGCGCGGAAGGGACGGAAACCCGCCAGACGCGTGTGTTGGTGCGCAGATCGAACGAGAACGGCGAAACGACCGCAACACCGATAAAGGTCGTTGACGGAAAATTCGTCGATGAAGCAGGAAATGTCATCAAGATCGCTCCTGCCGACGGCAGCCCGGTTCAGACAAGGAATGTCATCGTCGTCAAAAAGGACGGCAGCGACGCGACATACACGGTCAGCGAAGACGGCACCATGAATGTTGACGGAAAGACCGTAAAGGTCAGCCCCGTCGCTGTTGCCGCCAGGCCGAACAAAGGCAATGAACTGGCACGGCTTGCCCTGATGCTGCTTTTGACGCCGCCGAATGGCATGGATGCGGCTTATACATTTGCCGGTGAAGGAAACATCGGCGGTATTGACGTAAACACGATAGATGCCGAGCTTGGAGGTTCGAGTTTCAGGCTGCATCTTGACCGCTACACTAACCTGCCGGTCGCGATCAATTACAGCGAAGCGGCAGTAATGACCATCATCGCCCGCAAGGTTGACGGCCGTGAGATCGACATCGAGAACGTTGACGTAAAAGGCAAAGCGGTATTTACAGGCGTACCCGACACGGCAAAAGGAACAGACCGTCAGGTAAGGCTTTCTGATTTCAGAAGCGTGAACGGCGTCCTGCTCCCGCATGAGTGGACGACGTATTCAAATGACGCGGTCGTGGATGCTTTCACCGTTTCGTCCTATGAGGTAAACCCGCCGGAAACGGCAGTTGTAAAGGGCAGAATGTTCAAGGTAGAAAAGCAAAAATAGGGGTGCAAAGTCACTAATAATTCAAAAGGAGGCTGTCGTTCATAGCAGCCTCTTTTTTGCTGGCCTAAATTGCCACCAGCTTCAGAGCCTGTGGTAAAACTCAAAACAATGACGGCTTTGCCGTTCTATTTGCGGCGAAGCTCGGCTTCGCCGGTCTTGTGTCCCAATTTTCTCGCGGCTATGCCGCCGATCTTATGGGCATGAGAAGCGGCGGCGGTTTGCCCCGCAATGTGCCGAACAACGACCGGCCCGGCGTCTATCGCTCCTTTTATGTGGCGGTGTTCGGTAAAATGTCCGGCGACATAAACGCCGGGAACATTCGTAGCGAAGGTTTCAGGATCATAAACCGGCACGTCGCCGTATTTGCCTGACCGTGTCTCCACACCGAGCGACCTTATCATCGTCAGATCGGCGTCGGAGCCGATAAGGACAAATACGACATCATTCTCAAGCACAACACGTTCGCCTGATTCGCTTTCAAGCTCGACCTCTTTTTCGCGTATCTCGATGACCTTGCCAAGAAAGAAAAGTTTGAGGCAATGCTCTTTTAGCTCTTCCTCAAGCGGCTGTTTTACCCAATATTTTATGCAGCCCTGTTTTGGGTCATTGTTTTCCCAATCCGCCCGAAAGATCGCCAGCGTCGTTTCGGCCCCTTCCTGAGCGAGAAACAACGCCGCCTCGCCCGCCGAATTGCCTCCGCCGACGATCAACGCATTTTTCTTTACCCACGGATATGTTTCGCGAAATTGATCGTAAACCTTTGGCAGATCCTCGCCCGGAACATTCAGCTTTCGCGGATGATCCATCGCACCGATGGCAAAGAGAACGGCACGGGCCTGGTATTCCGCCTTTTCTGTTTTGACAAGAAATATTCGATCATCAGGACCGGAAACGACCTCATGGACAAAAGGGACAAGATCGACCGAATGAACCTTTTCTTCTGTGTGAACATTAAGCTCATTATCCAAAACAAACCTGACGTAATACGAAAGTAATTCCTCGCGCGTCGGCTTTTCGCGGGCGGGCTTCAGATCGCCCTCGCGAAACTCCAGTTCATTGGTCGTAGAAAAAACCGTCAGGCCGACAGGATAGTTATAGATCGTGTTCCCTATCAGCCCTTTTTCCAGAACAACATAATTCAGCCCCGCCTTTTGAGCTTCATACGCCGCTGATATGCCCGCCGGCCCCGCACCGATTATTACCAGATCAAGCATCTAACTGTTCCTTCAATTTCTTTAATTCCTGTTTGGTCCGAAATGAAAATGAGCAGAACCCTCCAATTATAAGGGCAATGAAGATCGATGAACCCGATCCAGAAGTAGAATTGGGACTTGCGGCTCCATCTATGAGGGTGCAAATAGATGTCGGAAAATCAAGGGTCTGTGAGCTTTCCAGACACATTTCATGTCGTTTCAGTCTTTGTGAATTATAGAATTCACGCTCTGTGTTCTCCTGATACATAAATAACCCCATAAACAGAACAGACACCACAATAAAGATCAAAAAAGGTTTCATGATATTAATAGTTCCTCCAGTTCTGATAGACACGGGCTAGAAACATTTAGAACAGCTACTAAACTCAATGCCCCATAATTTATTCTGCTGGAGCGTCGCCTTCCAAGCTCCTTAGCACCTCGACCAAACGTTCTATCTGAGCTTTTGTGTTCTCAAGCTCGCGTTTCGATTCCAGATACTTCTGCCATTCGCCGGTCATGGTCAGGGCCTTTGTTGTGTCCTCATCAAGGGCATGCGCCATCACGACCAAAAGGTCGCTTAATGCCTCATGTCCGTCCAACAGCGATCGAATTATCGTATATGCCAGCTTTGCATTCGGCAGGTCGATGTCCAGTTCGTTTTTGTCTATCTGAGCTACGTTCATCTCACGCTATTCTATCTGAAAATGAAAAAAGGCTCACAACGCGGTGAACCTTTTAATTTACTAAATAAGTGTCCGCCACTTTTAAAATATCTCGGAAAGATCGAGTTCAAAGCCGGGCAGCACATCCTCGCCCGAAACTTTTTCCGGTTCTTCAAGCACCTCGACCGTGCCGTTGCTGCGATAGATATGGACACGTTTTTCGAGCGGATCGATCAGCCAGCCCAGACGGACGCCGTTGTCGATATACTCTTTCATTTTCCGTTTCAGGACGGGCAGACGGTCGGATACTGACCTTAGCTCGATAACAAAATCGGGGGCGATCCGCGTAAAGCTCTCGGCACGTTCTGCCTCAGAAAAAGCATAATACCGCTCTTTCAGTATCCATGAGGCATCCGGCATTCGTTTTGCACCGTTCGGCAGCGTGAATTTGGCAGAAGATTCAAAGCAAACTCCTAGCTCATTCTTTTTTGCCCATTTCCCAAGATGCAGGCCAATATCTGCATTCTGTCGGCTTGTTTCCGGAAAAGGTGGCGGCATTATCTCAAAGTCTCCGTCAGCATTTGTTTCTATCCGCAGATCTTCATTGGCGGCGTCGATCTCATTGAGTTCCTGATCGGTAAACTTCCGTCCGAACGTCTTCACGACATAAAAGAACGGCTCGGGAAAAACGAGCCTGAAATCGTCCTTTGGCATCAAGAATATCTGCTCGGCTTTTCGGTCTGAAACTACTTGCATGATCTTTATTCTAGCTTATTTGGCTATTCAACAAAAGGTAAATTTCTTACCACTGCATCACTTTCCCCAACCTTTAACTCCGTTCCTTCCGCCAGATGGTCGTAGCGGACATAGGCCAGCGCAATTGTCTTGTCGAGTTTAGGTGAATATGTCACCGATGTTATGCGTCCGGCGTTTTTTCCTTCAGATGTTGTAAGTTCGGCACCGGCTGAGAACCCGGTCGCTATCGCTCCCGGTTCTGACATCAATCCGGTAAGGCGTTTGGCGACGTGGCCGCGAAAATAGATGCGGGCGATGATCTCCTGACCGATATAACAGCCCTTGTTGTATGAAATAAGGCCATCGAGGCCGAGTTCGGGAACGATGGTCGTCTCGTCCATATCGACGCCGTATAGAGGAATGCCCGATTCGATGCGGAGTGTTTCCCATGTCTCGTTGTCTAGTTTAATCCCGCCCGTATCATAGATATTATATATAAAGCTCCTCCACTCATCATTGGGTATAGCCCAAGTGGTGCATTGAAAGTCTTTGAACCGCAAAACACTTTCCGGAGTCCCTATATCAAAATTCCATACCTGAGAAAAACGGCATGTTTCAGACAAGTCCTCGACAAAAAAATCTCCCGCAAATGTGAACCTGAAAAGATTTTGGAATAATTTTTCCCGTGTCGCTTCCTCGGTCTCAAAAAGAAACCGGTCGCCCTGCCGCAACACGCGGACAACCGCCAGCAGGCGGCCTTGAGCGTTTGGAAAAGCCGCAAGCATCTGCTGTCCGTCCTCGAGGGTTTTCATGTCGTTGGTTATCATGCCGTCAAGGAACTGCACGGCCTCTTTTCCCCAAACGGCAATCAGCCCTCGCGGCATCTCTATATAGCCTGCTCCGCCGGATCGAATATGGTTGTATGTTTCAATATCCATTTATTTAGATTCTATGAGATAAGAGCAATTCAAACCACTCTCGACGGGTTGTCGGGTGACATTTGAAATTGAGTGGCATACACTACCTAATATGGCACAACGAACAAAACTGTTCGAGAAGATCAAAAATAATCCGAACAATGTTACGTTTGCTCAAATTGAAAGATTATTGTTACGAGAAGGATTTTCACTTGACCGCATAACAGGAAGCCATCATGTTTTCACACGCGAAAACGTGACCTTTGTGATCCCCAAACATGGAAAGCAGGTCAAATCGGTCTATGTCAAACGAGTGATCGAGACATTGGAAGAGGAAACAGAATGATGAAACGTGTTAAGTATCCATTTGTCATCTATCCATCCAAAGAAGGTGGTTATGTTGCGGAGGTGCCGGCATTGAAAGGCTGTCTTGCACAAGGTGAAACTTTGCAGGAAACATTGGACGAACTCTCTGTCGTAACCGAACTTTGGATAGAAACAGCAAAAAATCACGGTAAAAAACTGCCTAGCGTCCAAAGAGAGATAACGAGAATAAAAGAAAGACTGGCCGCTTAGGGCAGCATAATTTAATGAGTCAATTATCAGAAGTAATTATCCTTGATTCCTTAAAACAGATCATCGACCCCGATCTGCGAAAGGACATTGTCACGCTGGGGTTTGTTCGCGATGTCGTTATCAATGACGGTGACGTATCGTTCCGCATTGTTTTGACCACGCCCGCGTGTCCGGTAAAGGATCAGATGCAAGAACAGGCACAGCAGATCGTCTCAGGCCTTGAGGGCGTGTCGTCGGTGAACGTCACAATGGATTCTGAGGTTCCGCAGGGACGCGGCATTGCAAATAACGTCGCCATTCCGGGGGTCAAGAACATCATCGCCGTTTCAAGCGGCAAAGGCGGCGTCGGCAAATCGACCGTGGCGGTAAATCTTGCGGTCGCTCTGGCACAGGACGGCGCAAAGGTCGGCATAATGGACGCCGACGTTTACGGCCCGAACATTCCGCTGATGCTCGGCACGGGTTATGACCAGCCGGAGATCGAGAACGGCCAACTGAAACCGATCGAGGCCTATGGCGTAAAGATGATCTCGATGGCAGTGCTTGTGCCGCCGGACAAACCGATGATCCTTCGCGGCCCGATGCTGCACGGCGTTATCAGGCAGTTTTTGACCGATGTAAATTGGGGCGAGCTTGATTACCTGATCGTCGATATGCCGCCGGGAACCGGTGATGTGCAGCTTTCGCTGGCACAGCTTGTGCCGGTTCAGGGCGCGGTGCTGGTGACGACGCCGCAGGAAGTTTCGCTTGCGGATGTCCGCCGTGCCGTGAAGATGTTTGAAACGGTCAATGTCCCTGTCCTCGGTGTGGTTGAAAATATGTCATATTTCATCGCCCCTGACACCGGAACGCGTTACGAGATATTCGGCAAAGGCGGCGGTGAAAAGCTGGCGGCCGAATACGGCCTGAATATGCTCGGACAGATACCGCTCGGCCTTGAGGTTCGCGAGGGCGGCGATCAGGGAAAACCGGTCGTTGTGTCCGCTCCCGATTCACCGCAGACGCAGGCATTAAAAAAAGCGGCGGAAGAAGTTGCCCGACAGGTTTCCATTGAGGCGATGAAGCCGGAACTCGTCATATTGACGCGGGCAAAATGACGGGACATCTCATTTATCCGCCAAGAAGTTTCAGCGTCTCATCATACTGTTCCTGAAATGCCGGATCGAAGGCGTTCGCGTTCTTGACCTCGGCAAAGATCGATTCGGCCTTGCGAAGCTCCTCAAATCCGCGAACTTTTGTTTCGGGACGATCCAGGAGAAATCTGCCGTAATTGAGAAGCAGAACCGCTTTTTGCAGTTTATCCTGCGCGGCACCGGATCTCAGTCCATCCAAACGCGCGATAGCTCGTCTAAAGAACACATCGGCATCGTGAAAACGGCCTGCCTTTTGATACGCGACGGCTATGTGTCCCAACGACCTGACCAGAGCGTTCGCAGCAAAATTATTGGCCGGGTCCATGTCAATTATCCGCTGCTGTATAGCTATCGCCTTTTCGTACTCTTCGATGGCCTTTTCGGCCTCACCCAGATTTAAATAAGCGTCTCCCAGGCCTTTGCGGCTGAATGTCAAGGCAAGCCGAAGACGAGTATTGTCCGGCTCCGCGCTCAGCAGCCGCTCGTCCATTTCAAAAGATCTTCTATAATACTTCAGCGATCCCTGATGGTCTTGTTCCAATGAGAGCAATGTTCCGAGGTTCTTATAGGTCAGAGATGCATTTGCAACATGGCCCTTATTATCCGGGTCTTCGCTCATCAGTTCTTCACGGACCGCAACCGATTCCTCAAATACGCTGATCGCGGCCCGATTGCCTTCGTCGAGCCGAACAACGTTGGCCCAATCCCACAAGGCCGTGGAATAATCAGCGCGTATCTTTGCCCTATCCGGAAAAACTTCGAGGAGTTCTCTGTATATATCGAGGGATCTGCGGCTGTATTCCCGCATTTTCTCACGGTCGTCTTCGTAAAGATATGAGATGGTGCCAAACGATCTGGCGAGCGCGGCCTTGTCGGTCGGATCTCCTTTGCTCAGCAACACAATGCGTTCCCTGATCGTATGAGCTTTGAGGTAGTTCTCCTTTGATGCCTCTGCGTCGCCGAGGTTGCCGCCCGCCATATTCTGATTCTGCACCTCTGCGAGACGCTTATACGCATCAGCGACCTCACGCAAAAGTTCCAGATCGTTCTCTTCATCAAGCACCAGTGAATCCAGATATTGGAGGGCATCCGAAACAAGTTTTGCCCGTGCCTCGGTCGCTCCGGGCAGTTCCTTGATGCGGTCATAGTGATCGAAAAGGATCGTGTTCGCCAGCCTGCGAACATCGTTAAAACGCCTTTCGGCCTTTGCTCGTTCCTTTTGCGCAACAGAATACTGCCAGCCCGTAATGCCTGTCGCTCCGATAAGAAAAACTGTGGCTGCGGCAACTGCAAGAACTCCGGCCCTGTGACGCTTGAAAAACTTTGCAAAGCGATAGGTTCGCGAATCGGCTGTCGCCGTTACCGGTAAACCGGCCTGATACCTGCGTATGTCCTCGGCAAATTCCTCAACGGAACGGTATCGCCTTTCCGTCTCTGAGTGCAGAGCTTTCAGAACAACATTGTCAAGATCGCCCTGAAGCAGCTCTGAATCGACCAAAGCGGCGGACGGCACAGGCAGGCCCGCCTGCTCGTCAGTTCTTCTGGCGGTGTCAACGCGGGTCTCATCACCGGCCTGTGCATTTCTTGTGAAGGCCGCCACGGAAGGACGCTGCGGTTCCTTTGAAAGGATGCTGTCGATCAGTTCCTGTGGCGCCTTGCCCTGAGTTTTAAAGGGGCGTTCGCCGGTCAGCAGTTCATAGAGGATAACGCCGAGGCTGTAAACGTCCGTCGAGGTCGAGGTCGCCTTTCCGGCAAGCTGTTCGGGCGATGCGTATTCCGGCGTCATGACGCGAAACTGCGTCAGCGTCGCTTCGTTTGTGTCTGCGTTCCAGTCAGGCAGAAGAAGTTTTGCGATGCCGAAATCCAGCAGTTTTGGCTCGCCGTCCTTTGTCACAAGAATATTTGTCGGTTTCAGGTCGCGGTGAACGACGAGGTTTCTGTGAGCTTCGGAAACGGCGCCGCATATCTTTTTAAAAAGCTCCAAACGCTGTGACAGGCCATATCCGTTCTCATTGCAGAATCGACGCAGCTCCAGCCCGTCAACATATTCCATCACGAAATACGGCAAACCGTCCTCGGTGGAACCGCCGTCAAGCATTCGGGCGATGTTAGGGTGTTCGAGGTCGGCAAGGATCTGGCGTTCCATCAAAAAACGCTTGAGTATGGAGTTTGTGTCCATACCGCGTTTTATTATCTTGAGCGCAACTTGCCGGTTGAAGCCGCGGTCTGACCGTTCGGCCAGATAAACCGTGCCCATGCCGCCGGAGCCAAGCGTTTTCAAAAGGCGATAGCCGTCTATCTGATCCGGCGTGCAGTCAGTTTCGTGCGTAATTTCCGCCCTGCCGAATATGGCCGGTTCTTCGATAAAATCCGCCGCCGAAGAATCCGCCTCAAGCAGGCGCTCAACATCCGGCCTGATCGAATCATCCAAGCCCTCGACATACCTGAACCGCTCGGCTCCGCTTAATTCCAGTGCCGCGGCAAGATCATTTTTGATGAGTTTCCATTTCGCAGGATCCATGTTGCCTCGGTACACTACGCGAGTTTTTTATCAGGATCGGCTCAACCGTTATTTTTTATTCGGTCATAAAGCCATGCCCGGGCCGTGGCCCATTCGCGTTTGACCGTGGCGGGCGAGATCTTCAGCACCTCAGCGGTCTCTTCTATCGTAAGGCCGCCGAAATAACGGAGTTCGACGACACGGGCCTGATCGGGGTCAAAGGATTCCAGTTCGGTCAGCGCCTCATCAAGGTCAAGGAGCTGCGTGTCCATTGAGATAGGAATGGACGGCGTATCATCAAGCGAAACCTTTTCTGCATTGCGTTTATCGGTTTTGCGGGAGCGTGCGGCATCGAGCAATATCCGCCGCATTGCCTGCGCCGCGATGGCAAAGAACTGGCCGCGATTTTCCCAATCGACCGAACGCTGGTTCGTGAGCTTGAAATACGCTTCGTGAACGAGTTCGGTCGTCTGGATAGACACTGCATGTTCGCGGTTCAGAAAACTGCCCGCAAGCCGCCGAAGCTCGTTGTAAACAAGCGGCAGCAGGCGGTCAAGCGCTTCCCTATCGCTGCTTTTACTGTCCTTCCCGAGTTCGTTGAGTAAAAGAGTGACCTCTGTCGCCATCGCAGGGATATTTTACCACATGTATTTTTTTCTATGTTTTTTTGAGCCTGTTTTCCCTATTTCTCCGCGTAGTGGTCTGAAGGCCCTTATCCGCCTGTCAACCCGTCATCTACAAACTTGCGAAGTTTCGACAATGAAAAACATGAAAAGCATAAAAAGAACATTTTTAACTCTGACGATAATATCAATGGCCCTAACAATTACGGGCTTTGCACAGGATCGTGAAAAAGAGACCGTGATCGCGGCTCCGGCGGCGCCGTTCACCTATCAGGGCAAGCTGACGGTCGGCGGAACAGCGGCAAACGGCAGCTATGACTTTATTATCGGGGTTTACAGCGAGCCGGACGGTGACAGTATGCTTGACGAGCAGACAATAGAGGGCGTTCAGGTCGTGAACGGCATTTTCACCGTCAGTTTGGCGGTTGAGACAGGACTTTTTCAGAGATTTGAGACCGCGTATCTGGACATACAGGTCAGCCCTGCCAGAGAAGGCGATTTTACGCGGTTGACACCTCGCCAGCAGATCGGCTCGACACCTTATTCAAAGATCGCCGACAGCGCCAGAGAGGCCGACTTTCTCACCTGCTCGAACTGCATTACGAGCTTCCACATCGTCAACAACAGCATTTCGCCCGTCAAGTTGAGCGGCGTGATCCCGATAGAAAAAGGCGGCACGGGAAGCAGCGAAAAGAATTTCGTCGATCTTTCGACCGATCAGTCCGTCGCGGGCAACAAGGCCTTTACGGGAAACGTCTCAAGCGGCGGCGTCTTTAGCGGAAATGGCTCCGGGCTGACCGATCTTCCGGCGTCGAGCATCACCGGGACGATAAACACCACACAGCTTGCCCCCGAAACCCTGCCGAACAGTTCGCAGGCAAAGCTGCTCGGGATGCTCCGCTGGGATGTTCTAAAACCCGAAAGTACTTTTGCTGTTGGCTCCGGCCCAACTGGCGTTGCTTTTGACGGCACGCCCATCTGGGTCACGAACGGCGGCAACAACAACGTCACAAAACTGCTGGCAAGCGACGGCTCTCTTGTCGGCGCATATCCGGTTGGCACCAACCCAAATGGTATTGCTTTTGACGGCACGCACATCTGGGTCGTTAACAACGGCAGCAGCAATGTTACAAAGCTGAGGGCAAGCGACGGCTCTCTTGTCGACACTTATCCGGTTGGCTCGAATCCGTGGGGCGTTGCTTTTGACGGCACGAATATCTGGACTGCGAATAACGGCAGTCCCGGCACTGTTACCAAACTGCGTGCAAGCGACGGCTCTCTTGTCGGTACCTATCCGGTAGGCCACTTCCCACGAGCCATTGCATTTGACGGCACAAATATCTGGGTCACGAATGCTGGCAACAACAATGCTATAAAACTGAGGGCAAGCGACGGATCTGTTGTCGGCACATATCCGGTTGGCAACACCCCAAATGGTATTGCATTTGACGGCACGAATATCTGGACCGCGAACAACGGCAGCAGCAATGTTACAAAGCTGAGGGCAAGCGATGGCTCTCTCGTCGGCGCATATCCGGTTAGCGGCGGCCCGTGGGGTATTGCTTTTGACGGCACAAATATCTGGGTCACGAACTTACAAGGCCACAATGTTACCAAACTGAGAGCAAACGACGGTTCCCTTGTTGGCACATATCCGGTTGGCGCCACCCCACAGGGCATTGCTTTTGACGGAACTAATATATGGGTTGCAAATAGATTAGGCGGAACCGTAACCCGCCTCGCTCCGGCATTCCCCGAACCGTGATGGGCTTTGCCCGTCCTTTTGTGGAAAAGCTGTGCTTTTCCAATAGCATTGAAAAACTGTCTTGCGGCTATGCCGCTTGTGTTGTGCGGAAAAATTTATTTTTCCGATGCCGGTAATAAAAAGGAAGCAGGCTTGCCCGCGATGATCGGCGGCAAAGCCGCATAAGAAGTTAGCTCAAACTCGGCGAAGCGCAGCTTCGCCGCAAATAGAACGGCAAAGCCGTCAGAGGATAAGAAAAAATTTCCGGCTTACTGTCGAGGCTCCGGGAAATATGGAGGAAAGATGAAGAAATTTACGATCATATTCGC
Source organism: Acidobacteriota bacterium (assembly GCA_019639175.1). Classification (GTDB taxonomy): domain Bacteria; phylum Acidobacteriota; class Blastocatellia; order Pyrinomonadales; family Pyrinomonadaceae; genus OLB17. The sequence continues at coordinate 221,918 of JAHBSK010000004.1, forward strand.
ATTGATACTGACCGCGTTTGCGGCTGGCTCCAACGCACAATTTATTGGCGGGATGGGCAGCACTTGGAACAATCCGGTAAGCGCACAGCTCAACCGGGCAATGTGGGACAGGATAAACCAGAAAAGCATCCTTGCCCCGTCTTTACGAAAAATGGGCTGCACACAGGCACAGATAAATAAAATGAACTTGTCGCAGGCACAAATTGCCCTTGCAAAAAAGACATGCACACCGGGAAACGGAACAGCACAAAATGCACAGACGGGCGGAAAAACTACTTCTGCATCAACCGCAAAACCCAAAACTCCGGCAAGGCCGGCAACGCCATCCACAGCCGGTTATTCAACAACTTTCAAACCAACAGGTACACGAATAGTAATGCCGCAGCTTGTTGCCTCGATCACCGACGATAAGACCCAGCAGCAAAACCTGATAAATATCATAGGTTCCGCAATGGATATGTACGAAAAGAAACAGCGGCCTCGCGGATTTGGCGATGACGTTGCCGCCGCGATGGCGTTCTTTGCGTCGGTGGCCATCCATTTACAGGACACCGGAACAACCATTAACCAACCTGGAGCCGATGCTCTGACGATCGCACTGAGAGAAGCATTAGGAGATAAATTGATCAATGTTTCGAACAGAGACAAGCAGCAAACATATGAAACGCTGCTAACGCTTGGGATGTTCATGGGCGTATTGGCCGAAAATGCCGACGCTGACACACTGGCGACGTTAAAAAAAGAATCAGCATCGTTATGCGAGCAATATCTGAAACTGGACGTGACCAAATATCGGTTCGATGACAACGGACTGGTCGAGATCAGCCCTGCAAAGAATGTTCCTGCACCGGGTGGAAAGGCGACCGCACCGCCTTCAGGAGGAAAGATCGACCCGAAACTGATCGGGAGTTGGCAGGCTTCTTCCGCTGAGATTTATGTTCTGCATGCTGACGGAAGATTCAATCATTTCAGCACCCAAAGCCAGGTCGAAGGAAGGTTCACCGTATCCAATGGTAAAATGTACTTCAGCAATATTGTTTACGAAAAAGGAAAGCAATGGGAAAAGCGATACCCCGATGCTGTATATGAATACGAAGTAGGAAAAGACGGCCAGGGTGATTACCTTAAAATCGCAAATTTTCTTTACGGCGTCACTTATGTGAATATAAAGACGGCGTACAAATTCAGAAAATAAACCGCTAGGGTTCAAGAAAATACAGGAGTATGCTATGAAAAAACAAATTGCAGCAATATTGATATTGGCGGCCTTTTCGGCCGCGGCGGCACATTCCCAGTCAAACGGGGAATATCAGATCGAGAGTTCAGTGATCGCGGGCGGCGGCGGAACAAGTTCCGGAAACGAATATCAGTTGACCGGAACGATAGGCCAGACTGCCGCCGGGACCATCTCGTCGGGAGGAACGTATCGTGTCTTCGGCGGGTTCTGGCATCCCGAATTTGCACCGACAGCGGCGCATATTTCGCTCAGCGGCAAGGTGCTTACCAATAACGGCAGGCCGATCGCACAAGCCTGGGTCACGCTCACGGACGCAAACGGAGCTACACGTAGGGTCATCTCGAACGGATTCGGGTATTTCCGGTTTGATTCCGTTGAGGTCGGACAGGTTTATCTGTTCTCTGCCACGCACAGACAGCACCTTTTTGTAACGCGTGCCGTTCTGGTAAACGATGAAATGACCGGCCTGGAACTGACGGCTCTCCCCTGATGCATTCCTGAACATTGCCCACATCGGCGGCGGAGTTTCTTTGGTTAGAGACTCCGCTTTTTTTATTTCCTGAAAAAATAACCTCTCCGCGAAAAATTTTTCATATCACAAATGAGCCGGTTTTTGCATTTCCCTCGCGTAGTGGAGAAAGGAGCAAAAGCAATGCCGCTCCGCCTCCTTTATTCTTGAAAATTTGTAAGGAAATAAAACGCCATGAAAATCAAACTGACCGCACTTTTTATTTTACTCATGCTGGCCGCACCGGCATTTGCCGACTGGAAACTCTCGCAAAAGCACGGCCCGAAAGGAACGCCGGGAATGATACAGACCATCTACGTCAAAGGCGTCCGCCAACGCATGGAGGTAAGGCCGGACATCGACCCCGAAACCGCAAAGGCCATGGAAGAAGCAAAGGCGATGGGCGTAAATCTCCCCGGCATGGCAAATTCGATGCCGACCACGATCACCGCCTGTGATGTGAAGCAGAACTTTATACTGAGCGACCCGAACCGCACGTTCTATATCGACTATCTGGACCCGGACGACATCCCCGCCGATAAACTCACACGGCGCAAAAAAGTGCCGATCGTGCGAAAAGGAACGCTGACAATAGATGCGTTCGTAGAGGATTCGGGCAAGCGGCAGACGATGTTCGGGCTGCAGGCGAGGTGGCTGAAATTCACCACCGAAATGACCTCTTCGGCGGATTCCTGCCTTGAAACACCGAATATGAAAATGGTGCAGGAAGGCTGGTTCGTGCATCTGTGGCTTGAATCTGAAAGCTGTCCGATAAGGCCTCAGCCCGATGAAGGAGGCTGTTTTCCGAGGCTCGTCGTCAAACGCGCCGCAAGCCCGGGCTTTATGCTCACCGGCACGACCACCAGTTATATTGGCGGCAAGCTGACGGGAAGCAACCATGTGGAAACCGTCGATCTTTCAAAGGCAACGCTCGATCAGGCATTGTTCGAGATACCGAAGGATTATTACGAGGTCGATTCGTTCGCCGACCTGATGACGGCACGCGCCGGTGTCGATGCCGCGGGCAACACCATTCTCTACAAGGACGGCACAAGGCCGGACGAAAAGCGACGCATCGCAATAGATTATTTTTCCGGCTCGGCATCAAAACTCGATCAGGAATCGCTGAGAAATTTTATCGCGGACAAGGTCAGATCCGCAGGCTATAACGGAACGGTCATCGGCTCGGCGGCTGACCTGAAAACCGGAACTTTTGCAAACGTCATCGGCGTTGAGATCAAAAAAATAAAGGAATCTGGAGCTTCAAAGGTCGGCGGGCTTTTCGGAAAAGTGACGGGCAGTGACGCCCTTGCAAAAGCCGGAAAATCGCAGGCGGAGATCGTCGTCACGCTTTATGCGGGTGACGGAAAAACGGTCGTTGCCAGATCTCCGGCAAATGTTGAGGTAAGCGGCAGCTCCACCGACGCCGTAAAAGCCGCGATCGACCAGGTGATCGAGAGCCTGATCACCAAAATTAAGTAACGCCACGGGAAGTCTTGGAAGGCAGTTCTTTAGTCCCTAAGGGCCGCTTAAGTCCCTTAGGTCGTTTGAGTCCTTAAAACCATGAAAGAAACTACTATATTGCTGATTCTGCTGCTTGTCTTTGGTTCTTTGACTGCCCACGCTCAGCAGCGACGCACGGGGCCGCGCACCGTAAAAGGCCCGCCGCCGGCCCCGAAACCGGAAACAAAAACCATTGACGATCCGCTTGGCGCATTTGCCGAGAAGGAAACGCTTCCCAAGGAGCATGTCTTTGCCGCCGTTGACAGCGCGGGCCGCGCGGCCGAAATGATCCTTGAAAATGATGAGAATTCGCTCCCGGCATTGATCGGCTCGCTGCAGTTCGCCGGTTTTCATATCATCGACAAAGATCAAAAGATACTCTTCGCTCCACGCTGGGGCTACAACGGAATGGCGTTCTACAATTTTGAGGTGGCCGGAATGCTCCGCGCGTCACAGTTGGGAATGGCATCCTCAGTGGCAAAATTCGGGAACGCTTTGGCAGATGGAATTCCGCAGATGAAAGGCCTGGGCCTTCCGAATAAGATTTTCGACGCTCTAAAAGACGCTCGGACAAAAGGCGATCACGAGAACAGGTTCCTCGCAAACCTGATCTTTGAATTATCACGAAACAAGCCGCTCGTTTCCGCCGAAACGCCGATCAGCGCACTCCAATTTCTGCTGATAGAACGCAGATTTTTGGGCGACCTGATCGACGCCTATGAGGAATCAGCACAATTCAGACAGTTTGGATATCCCGGCAAAAGGCTGTTTCAAAAACAGCCTGAGAACGTCTTTGTAAAAGCATCATTTGCTCAGGATGCCGATCCGTGCAAAACCCTCGAAGAAATTGACAAGATAATCGGGCATATTGGAAAAGGCAATAAGGTAAAAAAATTTTTGGTTGATGGAAGGGGGATACCTTTGCCAAAGGATATTTTTAAGGAAGCGGCCGGCAGGATCGAATTGATAAACACGATCTGGTCGTATGTAAATCTGATCCTGGCAAATATCAGCATCAAGGTCGATGTAAAGGTTCCCGAACCGCTCCCTTATGTCAGGACAAAATCCAACACCCGAAACGGCGAGGGCGAAAAGATACTTACCGCTTCATTCAAAAGATCGGTTCCGGGATCGAAGATGGTCAACTGCGCCAGCAAGGCATTGAAGATCCTTTCCGGGCTTGATATTCAGGCGGCTGATGACGGGCCGTTGATCGACCTTCCGGTCAGTTGGGAACCGATAGAGGAAAAAGGCGGATTTAACAGGCACGGCAATGCTGCGTTCATGGTAGATCCCGAGCCGAACGATCATGTTAACGGCATCAACAAGCAGAGGACGGACCAGAACGGCGAGACCAAGGTAAAAGTTTACGGGTGGAAGCAAAGCAAAGACCTGACGAAAATGGCCGTTTTCGAGGACCCGAAAAAGCTCAGGCTCAGAATAAGCATCGCCACCGAAAGAATGGACGGCGAAAAGGATATCCAAAAACTTTTCTTTACCTCTCTCGGCCTGAAAGGTGCCGGTGTTCTGGGCATCGTCGAAATGATAATTGATGTGGTTCCCGATATGATGGGCAAAATGCAGCTCAAAAAGGTCATCGCCACGCTGCCGGCAAAAGATTGGATACCATGCACCGACGACGATAATTGGGGCGGAACCGTAACCTACACACGCGATAAATGGACGCCGACGGTAAATATTCACGAGGAAGTAACCGTCCGGCTCCTCGCAAGGGCCGAAGGCGAACCGAAAAGCGACAAACCGAACGCGTATTACGACGTGTTCGGTTATCGCACCGTTGACAATCCTATCCGATCGCAAACGGACGATTGCTGCACCGGAACACATACCTCACAAAGCGGTTCGAAACGTGAGTTTGAGGGGTCGTTCACCGCACCTTTCAATATCAGTTTCCGAGGCTCGGATAATGTGTTCAGTCTCGGCTTTTCGTTCGGCACGCCCTCGATCAGATCAAAGGACCGAAGCTATCTGAAGGTTCTCTCAACTGCGTGTCCTTATGACAATGACGACGGCTATGACAAGACCGGCGACGGCTCTGTCACGCTGTCTGCCACTCTCACGGACGGACATTACCCGACCAGATACGTCGATGCAGGCGGCGAGCACCTTATCGGCGAAACAAGCTATATGGACTCAGACGGAGCGACCATCAAATGGGATTGGAATCTGACCCATTGCCGCCCCAAAAAGCAGCCGTGACCATTTATTCGGGCAGAAATGTTTACGACAGGTGTTTTTCCTTTATGTTTTGAGCCTGTTTCTGCATTTCCCTCGCGTAGTGGTCTGAAGGCCTTATCCGCCTGTCAACCCGTCATCTACAAACTTGCGAAGTTTCGACAATGAAAAACATGAAAAGCATAAAAAGAACATTTTTAACTCTGACGATAATATCAATGGCCCTAACAATTACGAGCTTTGCACAGGATCGTGAAAAAGAGACCGTGATCGCGGCTCCGGCGGCGCCGTTTACCTATCAGGGCAAGTTGACAGTCGGCGGCACGGCGGCGAATGGCACGTATGACTTTATTATCGCGATCTACAGCGAGCCGGAAGACGGCAGCCTGCTTGGCGAGCCGCAAACAATAGAGGGCGTTCAGGTGGTGAACGGCATTTTTACCGTCAATTTGGAGGTTGAGACCGGACTTTTTCAGAGATTTGAGACCGCGTATCTGGACATTCAGGTCAGGCCGGAGCGAGAAGGCGATTTTACGCGGCTGTTTCCCCGCCAGCAGATCGGCTCGACACCATACGCCAAGATCGCCGACAGCGCCAGAGAGGCCGACCTTCTCAACTGCTCGAACTGCATCACTAACAGCCATATCGCATCCGGCATCAGCGGATCAAAGATCAGCGGCCCGGTCGCAAACGCAACCAATGCCGTTAATGCCACGAATGCTACAAACGCAGTCACAGCCCAGAATGCCCTCAACGCGGTCGATCTTACCTCCGATCAGACCGTCGGCGGAGACAAAAGATTTACCGGCAGCATATCAAGCGACGGCGGCTTTGCCGGTGACGGATCGGGGCTGACCAATGTGTCGGGAACGCTGAGGTGGAATGTGGTTACGGGAACATCTGTTACGGCGTCGCCGAACAACGCTTATGTGGCGACCAATGCGGGCCAGACCGTAATTACGCTTCCGGCATCGGCGAATCCGGGTGACGTTATAAAGATACGGGCACAGGGCGACGGAGGTTTTCGGATATCTCAACAGGCCGGCCAGCAAATACTGGCGTCGAATATCCCGAAAAACTCATTAGTATTTACTCCGAGAGAAAGCAATCGCGGTTGGACCTCGATCACATCGTCCGCCGACGGAACAAAGCTGGCTGCTGTTAGCTGGGGCGGCCAGATCTATACCTCAACGGACGCGGGTGTTACCTGGACAGCACGGGAAAGTGACCAAGAATGGTGGTCGATCACATCGTCCGCTGACGGTACAAAGCTGGCTACGGTTATCGGTGGTGGCCAGATATATACTTCAACGGATGCGGGTGTTACATGGACGGCGAGAGCAGCCAGCCGCGAGTGGCAGTCGATCACATCGTCCGCGGACGGCAGCAAGCTGGCTGCTGTTGTCCTTAGCGGCCAAATTTATACCTCAACGGATTCGGGTGTTACATGGACGGCAAGAGAAAGCAATCGCAGATGGGTTTCGATCACATCGTCCGCAGACGGAACAAAGCTGGCTGCTGTTGTCGAAAACGGCCAGATATATACCTCAACGGATTCGGGTGTTACATGGACGGCGAGAGAAAGCAATCGCAATTGGACTTCGATCACATCGTCCGCCGACGGAACAAAGCTGGCAGCTGTTGTCCTTAGCGGCCAAATTTATACCTCAACGGATTCGGGGATTACATGGACGGCGAGAATGACGGATGCTAACCGCTTTTGGCGTTCGATCAGCTCGTCTGCGGATGGGACAAAGCTGGCTGCTGTTGTCCTTAACGGCCAAATTTATACCTCAACGGATTCGGGTGTTACATGGACGGCAAGAGAAAGCAACCGCAATTGGCAATCGATCACATCATCCGCAGACGGCGCAAAATTTGCGGCTGTTGTCTATAACCGCCAGATATACACCTCGGAAATGAGTGTGTCAGCTCTGCCGGCGACGACCGCCGGGACCGCCGGCTATCTGACAGGTGAGAAATTCTCGACCATCGAACTGATCTATATCGGCGGCGGCCAATTCGTCGCCGTAAACGCGACCGGCAATTTCGAAGCCTATTAGAGTGGAAAGGTGGAAAAGGAGAAAAGGAAAATTGATCCGACTTTTCCTTCGCCGTACTGTGCCGGTAACAAAATTGGCCTCTAAAAGTTGAGAATTTCAGCATTTTCGGGTAATATTTATTTTAATGTAAGGATTCACTTTGTGTGTCCTGATCTTAATAGGAGTTATCGAACTAAAATATGTCAGCTGTTGCAGCTCCAAGTCTTGATATTAACGTAACGGAATCCGCTTTGACGGAAATTAAGGGTTTTCTGGCCGGCGAGGACGATCTGCCGGAAACGGCCGGGCTTCGCGTTCGTGTTGTGCCGGGCGGTTGTTCGGGTTTCCAGTACAGCCTCAACATCGAGGAAGAATCCAAAACAGGCGACTTCATCCTGGACAAGGCGAATGTCAAATTGTTCGTTGATATGTTCTCGGCACAGTACCTGAACGGCATCACGATAGATTACACATCGAATATGATGGGTTCGGGATTTACATTTGAAAACCCGAACGCATCAGGCGGATGCGGCTGCGGAACATCTTTTTCGGCTTAAACTGCCAATAGGTTCTGTCCACGGTCGCCATTTTTGGGAATCTCCGAGTCATTGGGGCTTTCTAAAAAACATACACGACAACTAAAAGTAAGGACAGGCGGCCATAACGGAAGGTTGGGCGGTTTCACACAAAGTGGAACCGCCCGCCATACATCATCAGGTCATTCGTCGAAAACCGTTTGCGCTCTTCCTTTTGAAAATGCTATCCTCTTTTTTAGCTGAAAGACACAGCCGTGTCGTTTGATGGATCGCGGTTGGATCCCCAAGAGTCTTTCGGTTCTTTAAAAATTAAAAACAATCGAACGCTTATCTTGTCCCTTACGGACTTTTCGGGTATTTTATCCGATCCTCACCTCGCTTTGTTTACGGCAGTTGCTGCCCTGCTCGCGTTCGTCCGGTACTAAAGGAGAAATAAGTTTTGGGAGTTTATAAAGGTTCAGTTGCCGCACTGGTGTTTTTTGCTGCGGCCATAGTTTGCTTCACGGTTGAGGCCGCCGCACAGGATCGTCCTCGTGTCATCAGGTCAGTTTCAAGCCGTCCGATAAATCAACCGCCTGCAGAAGCAGCCCCAGAACAGCCAGCTCAGCCAACCCAGGGCAACACAACCCGCCAACCACAGCCGCTGACAAACAAAATAGTAGTAACACCGGAACCCTCATTGGTAAAAAAGACCGGTGAATCAAGCCCGCTGACGGCAATGAACAAAGCCGCCGCCAGACGCTCGGTTTACAGTTCGTCAGTTACGAATAACATTCTCCTCGGCATTCAATCCCGCCTCGGCATCCCTTACAAATACGGTTCCAGCGGCCCGAACAGATACGACTGTTCCGGTTTTGTCTGGAGCGTGTTCAAGGACGCGGGGCTTGGCTTTGAACGCACAAGCGCTCGCAGCCTGTGGGCAATGTCAACACCTGTCGAAGGCGACGACAGATATGTTTTTGGCACACTGGTGTTTATGAACAAACTCGGCCATATGGGAATTGTGGCGGATGAGAATGGGTTCTATCACGCCTCCAGCAGCAAAGGAATAACATATTCGCCATTCAAGGGTTATTGGGAAAAAAGGATCGTCGGTTTTCGCCGTTTGGACATTTCGGTGAAAATAACCGATCCGGTCGCTCCTCCGGCAGACACGGAAAAATAAGTCCGTGTTCAAAAACATCTGCAAAGCCTCGGATCATGTAATTCGAGGCTTTTGCTCTTTAAACGACAAACCCCGGCCTTGAGTGACTGGCATTTGCCTCGCTCGCAAAAACTATCTTGTCAACGGCTATGTAAGTGACAGTCTCATCCTCATCTTTTAGGGAAAGAACTCCCTGATCAACGCTTACAACCTCGCCTTTGAATCCGGAAGCGTTTCCGCAACCGATATTTACCTGTTTTCCCAAAAGCCCTTTCAGTATCTCTTCCATATTGCTGACCTGCCTCTCTGATCCAAATTTTCTTCCCTCAACTGCGGAACTCACATTATCGACCTTTAGCCAAAAATCCTGCCAAATTGACTGATTATACGTCATTCTGACCGATGTATGGCATCGCAGAAAAATAAAATGTTGACACTATTATAACAGTGTTTTACTTTGTTAATACTTGGCGAGTTTTTCGCCTCTCCGCCAAAAGCCCATACCACCGCTCCGACGACCATTAAATTAGAAGGAATATTGTTCAAGATGAAATATCCGGTAATACTCTCTTTATTTCTTAGCGTCATTGTTTTCGGCCTCAGTCATCGCCCTGACACAGCTTCCGCACAGGAAACTATCAGGTCACAGCGGGACACTTCCGATTCAAAAAGAACCTCAAGAAACAAATTCCTTCGCTCTGGCGATCCGGTTCCTGGTCGGTACATCGTCACATTCGCCCCGGAGACTTCCTTGCGGCCGTCATCAGAGTGGGAAACCGTATCAACAGTCTATCAGATGGCGGGAGAATACGGCACATCGGTTGACGACGTCTTTACTTCAGCCATTCGCGGTTTCTCCGCTGAAATGACCGAACAGCAGGCACTGGCACTAAGTCAGGATGAACGGGTGCTTTTTGTCGAGGAAGATTCATACACGTATCCGACAGGCGTTCAGTCCAGTTCAGACTGGGGCCTGGACCGCATTGACCAAAGAGAGCTGCCGCTGAACGGAGCTTTTATGTATTCGCACACCGGGGCAGGAGTCAGCGTTTATGTGGTGGATTCAGGGATCCGTCCGACACACGAGGATTTTGGCGGACGAGCCTCGATAGCATTTGATGCTCTTTCCGACGGCCAGAATGGAATGGACTGTACAGGCCACGGGACCCACGTTGCGGGAACAATAGGGAGTTCAACTTACGGCGTTGCGAAAAACGCAAACCTTTATGGCGTCCGCGTTCTGCCGTGCAGCGGCCCCGGATTGGTATCAAGAATGATCGCGGGCATAAATTGGGTGACATCCAATCATAATTCTCCGGCCGTGATGAATATCAGCATCACCGTAACGAACATCTCCCAATCGCTCAACAACGCAATTGAAAACGCGGTAAACTCCGGGATCACGGTCGTGACATCCGCCGGAAACTATGGCGCCGACGCCTGTAACTATTCGCCCGCGGCAACGCCGAGCGCGATAGTTGTCGGGGCCATCGGGGACAATGATGTCAGGATGCCGTATTCCAACTATGGATCGTGTGTGGATATTTTCGCTCCGGGAAACGCCATCAGATCTCTCAGCCACCAAAACGACTCGGGGACGAGGGTAATGAGCGGAACGTCCATGGCCGCCCCGATGGTGACCGGAGCCGCAGCACTGTTCCTTGAAGCCAACCCGTACGCCGGCCCATCAACCGTCGCCAATAGGCTCAAACTTGACGCAACGCCGGGACGCATCACCAACATCGATACGGTATCGCCAAACAGGCTTCTTTACACATGGCTCGGCGACACCGAACCGCCTGTGCCGGGATCGGTCACGATCATCAAGGAAGTTCAGGCACTGGACGGATCGACCGCTTCAACTGAGGCTTTTACTTACACTACCTCAAATCTGGGCGTTGATAATTTTTCATTGATCGACAACGATGAGGAACCGGCAGACAGGCTTGTGAATTCCGGCATCTTCCTTTTCAACGAGCAGAACGCCATTTCGGTCATGGAAGACCAGAAACACGGCTGGGCGCTCACCGAAATAGAATGCACTGAAACTTCGCCTAACGGACTGCCTCATTCAAATAACACCTACGCGTCGATCCAGGATCGCCAGGCAAACATTATTGTAGAGGAAGGTGAGGCCGTAACGTGCATTTTCCGCAGCCAGCAGCTTGCTCCGACATCAGCCCCTGCCAGCGTAAGCGGACGCGTTACCAACAATATGGGATATGGCGTCAAAAATGTGCGGGTCAGGATAGAGGATATGGTCACAGGCCAATCGCGGGCTGTTATGACAAACGCATTCGGATTTTATTCATTCAATGAATTGCCCACTACCCATCTGTACACCGTTTCAGCAAAAGCCGCACGGCGCCAGCCCTTTGTCGTTTCGAGCTACACCTTCAATCTTTACGACAATATTACCGGTATGGATTTTCAGATGCAATGATCCTTACCAGATACCATTCCCGCCGATACACAAATAATTCCTGTCATTACGCCGCCTGAAAAGGGCGGCTTTTTTCATTTCTGATCTAAATTACAAAAAAAGTTTTATTTTTGTGGAATTAACCGGCAATTCCCCGTATTATTGTGCAAACAGACGTAAAGTCACCGTCCTTTAATATGAAACATAAAGGATGACCGCTTTAGGAAATGCAGTGATATAGCGGACGAAATGCCGTGAACTGCCGATATTCCAAACGGCCCGGATAACCGGTCTGCGGTCAAAGTGTTTAACAAATTGTGTTGACTTAGTAATAAATATTTGTTAAACAAAGAGTTATATTTTAGTTTTAGGACTGCTCACAACGGCCGCATCGCTGTGCTTAGGCCACGCGTTTGCCGTCAGTAAGCATGACAACGGAGTCTTAGATAAAAAGGAGTATAAAAAATGAAGTTCCCCCGAGAAAATAGTTTGAGTCATACGCTCCGCGTAATGACTTTCGCCCTTTGTATAATAGCCTTAGTTAACATCTCTTTTGCACAAACACGATCCGGCGAGATCAAGACCAGAGACACAGGCACATCCGCTCAACTTGACACCAAACGCATAAATACCCAATCGGTAGCAAATGCTCAGGGTCCATGGTATTACCAGACACCGGCGATCACATGTAAACAACTGTGGGACTGGGGAGCATGGGGCTGGGAAACTCAGTACGACCACATGTCAGGTGAGTGGGAAATGAGAGTAAATCAACCTGTTCCCGCATCCTCATTTCCTATAGCTAATAATGGCTCCATAGTCGAGTTGGACGGCGGTATGCCTGCCAAACCGGAACTGTCTGTAACGCTGAATACTTCAGTAGCCGGAAACGTGTTGGACTCTTGGGCACTTGGGCCGCTTAATCAAACAGACAGGGCGGTTTCTGCTATCGTCATTCGCGGCGGCAATGGATTGAACGTTTATACATATCCGAACCTTGCCATCGGCGACAACGAACCGCTTATTGCACCGGGCGGAGCGACCATTGAGAACGTTGTTCTCTGTATGGAACCATTCAGCGTTCCTTCATCAGCGGATGCGACCATTACAGGGCGTGCTTTGACAATGACCGGAGCCGGCATATCTGGTGCCCGCATTCAGTTGATCAATCTTGCTACTGGACAGACGCGTATAGTCAACACCAATCCGTTTGGATACTATACTTTCCAGCAGCTTGATGTCGCCGAGCTTTATCAGATTTCCATCTCGCACAAACGGCATCAGTTTATCGAGAGCCATCGGACCTTCACGCTGGATTCAGACCTGACTGGACTCGATTTTGTCAGTTCAAGTTGGTAAGTTTGCCCACACGGACCGGTCAGGAGTTATTAGGCTCCTGATCGGTTGGAGTAGAAATATTCTCCAGGGGAAAAACGAACGGCGGCCCGATCTGGCCGCCATCTTTGTTCCTGTAACCCATGTTCCATTTCCCGAGAACTCAAATGATTGGATCATTTGCAGACGGGGATAAAGGCATGGTCTCGTCACTCCAACATCGAATTTCCCTGATTTTTTGGGTCATATCGCACACCGATCTTTGCTCCGGGAGCATATTTCAACGGGTCCTTCAGCCGATCTTCACTTACCAGTTCTGACGATTCAAAATCTACACCGTTAAGAGAATAAATGTAAAAAACGATCTCACCGCCAGCCGCCGCCTCATTTTCGAGTATGCGTCCATCCGTTATCCTGCCGATCTCACGAAGTCTTTCCCGCCGTTCCGTCTCCGGATCCGCGTCGCTTCTTTTCCTGAAAAGATCAAAAAGTCCCATGCCTTAGTCAATTATTAAAGGAGGTTTGTTGTACCTGCTCCTAAGAGAGTTTACCGCCGACAGCACTGCCGGTCGCTTGATCAGCTTTGCCTCCAATGGCCGTTTTCCGGGAATATCCATCATTATCAGACCGATCAGGATCGTCAATATTCCCTGTCCAGGCCCGATCAGCATCACAATGCCCGCCAGCACAAGGATCGCTCCGATGATATTCTTTATAATAGTGGCTCCCCACCGTGTCAACCAAGAGCTGCCGGGCAGAAAATCTTTTTGATAATGAGAGCTGAAATAATTTGCCGGTATCTTTACTATGACAACAGCAACGATAAGAATGCTCAGAAAAAACGAAAGCACGAACAGACCCGCCCCGACAAACAGGCGCTGCCACGTGAACGTTTCCCAAATTCCCAGAAGAAATTCCGTCATTTTTCAGTCGGGGCCTCTTCCAACCTGCGAAGCTCCGCCCAGATAAAATACATTCGATGGATCATCGTCCATATTGAACCGATAGCCAACACCCATAGGACCTGCGGCATACGGTTGAAAAGCACGAAATCCGATGACCAGTCCCATGTCGAAAGAGCACCTATGATCAATAGAACGATCCGCTCGGGCCGTTGAAGAAATCCGACGTTAGCTTTCACCCCGAGTGATTCGGAACGTGCAGTCGTATAGCTGACCATTACGGAACCGATCATGGCGGTTCCCGCCAAAATGACATTTACTATCGAATGCTGCGGCGTGTTCCCTGCATAAAAGACCATTATCCCGAGAAACGCTACCATGTCGGACAAGCGATCCAGCGATGAGTCAAGAAAGCTTCCGAATCTGGTAACGCTGCCTGTCAGACGGGCGACATTTCCGTCCAACATGTCAAAAATGTTGGCTATCAGCAGGACGATGCCGGCCCAAAAGAACTCGCCCATGCCAAACAGGACGCCGCAAAGTACATTTATCGTTACGCCGACCAGCGTAAGTATGTTCGGCGGCACACCCAGAGATGCCAAACCCCGGACCATCGCCTGAATGATCCGGATCGGGATCCGTCCTATTGTCTCTCCCAGCATCTTCTTGAAGGCCTCGTTCCTTAGACCTGATCCAGGTCGTGTATGGTTGTCAGGCTGCTTATTTCGAAAACACGCCAGCCGTTCGGTGTTTTTACGCGTATCTCCTCACCCTCTTCCTTGCCCATGAGGGCCTGGCCGATAGGCGAGACGGTCGAGATCAGCCCATTCTCTGGATCGCTTTCTTCGGATGTCACCAGCCGATAGGTCACTTTTTCTTCCTTTTCTATCTCAAACAGCACAACCACCGACCCATAAGCGGCGCGGTCGGCAGGTATCTTGGAAAGATCTATCGATTCGATCTCGCCAAGCCGTTGACGCACCTGCATTATCCGGGCCTGCACGATCGACTGTCTTTCCAGGGCTGCCTTGTATTCGGCATTCTCCCTAAGATCGCCAAATTCCCTGGCTTTTTGGATCTCTCTCGGCAAGGCAAAGTGCAGTTCCTCTTCCAGAGTATCAAGTTCGGACTTTAATTTGTTTATGATCTCTTCCATAAATAACCACGATCTACACCGCTCCCGGATTATACTTCGGGACGGGCCATTGTTCTACATATCAGACTCTTTCGGGGCGGCAAATGAAATGCCGATGTCACGAGCGGTGCGCACAAGCTGGCCGTCCGTTGGAACGGTCTTGATCTGCACACATGCTTCGGAAAGCGGCACGTTTACGATGGTGCCTGCCTGGAGAGCCACCATTTTGCCGACCTCACCGCTGCACAACGCTCTGACGGCACATGCCCCCAGATTTGTGCCGAGCATCCGGTCAAATGCATTCGGGCTGCCGCCACGCTGTAAATGCCCCAGAACGACACAGCGGGACTCTTTGCCGCTTCTTTCCTCGATCTCCCTTCTGAGGTATTCTCCCACGCCGCCAAGCCTTAACTGCTCCTTATCCGCGTACAGAGCCGAGCCGCCTACTTCTCTCGCTCCTTCGGCAACAACGATTATTGTAAATCTCGATCCATCTTCTTCCCGTTCACGAACCTTTCGTAATACTGAATCAATTGAAAACGGTATTTCAGGGATGAGAATTATATCCGCGCTTCCGGCAAGCCCCGCGTGAAGGGCGATCCAACCGGTGTTGCGTCCCATCACTTCCAGGATCATCACGCGGTCGTGCGATTCCGCCGTCGTATGAAGCCTGTCAAGGGCTTCGGTCGCGATGTCGATGGCCGTCATGAAACCGAACGTTAGTTCGGTAGCTGCCAGGTCGTTGTCAATGGTCTTTGGCACGCCTATTACAGGAAAACCCCGTTTATGGAATTGTTCCGCGATTGCCAGTGTCCCTTCGCCGCCAAGAACTATCAGAGCCTCGATGCCGAGGATGTCAAGGTTTGCCAGAGCCTCGGAAATAGGCATTTCGGGAAAATGCGGAACTCCGTCAACGACCTGTGCAAAGCTGCCTTTGTTCCTTGTGCCGAGGATCGTGCCGCCGCGCGGCAGTATGCCGCTAACCGATCTTTTGGTAAGCCTGGTGGTTTGAGTTTCGCCAAGAATGCCTTCAAAACTGTCTTCAATGCCGATCACGCTCATGCCGTACTCGCCTATGGCGGTTCGTACGACGGCCCTGATCACCGCATTCAGCCCCGGAGCGTCACCGCCGCCGGTCAAGATTCCTATCTGTTTGTACATAATAAAGAAATGTTGCTTGTCCTGCCATTTTAACTCATCACGTCGTTCGGCAGAAGTTCCCGACGCAAAGCTGACCGGCAAAAATAAAAAGACGAACCCTAACTTCACAGTTCGTCTAAGAAGAAGATCAAATGCCTCGTTTTAGTTCATGGCCAGATTATGCTCCGCCATCGGTTTTGCGGTCAAGACGGCCTCAACGGCCTTCAGCACCTGAGGGTCGTTCTCTAAAAGAACCTGCGTTCCCGCCTCGCTCGAATAATTCGCCGTCGCAAGTTCGACCCTGATCCTCATTCTGGCATAGTCGGCCTGAGATACCAGAGATTGAGCAGTCAATCCACTGTCCTTGTCCGCCAGAGCGTATGCTTTGTATGCGTCGAAAAGCTTGTCCGTTACCTGAAAAGCGTCTGAGGGGATCGACCATTGCTGATTCTGTTTGTCCACCTTATAGCTTTCAAAGCCTTTTACCTTTCCGGCCACCAGCTGACGCACAAAAAAGAACGCGCTTTCATTAAGCCTGAACCTCAGCGGTGTAAATTCCAATGCCGCAACACGTATGTCAGGTTCTATTCCGCGTCCGCCCATCAGCACCCTGCCGTCCGGCAGGGTTGTCGGAGAACCGGCGGGTTTGGGTTTCGCTGCTCCGTCGTCTTCGCCGTCATTTCCGTTCGCACCGGTGAAATACTCATAGATCGACCCGTTTGAATAATCTTTTTGAAGTGACCTTCCAAAGGGCGTGTAATAACGCGCTGTTGTCAGCGTCAGGCCGGTGCCGTACGGAAGATAGAACACCCTTTGCACAAGGCCCTTACCGAAACTTTCCGTCCCAACCACCAAACCACGGCCGTAATCCTGCACAGCTCCGGCAACTATCTCTGATGCGGACGCCGATCCGCCATTGATAAGCACCACCAGCGGAGACCTGTCACGCAACCCGCCTCGGGAACGCAGTTCCTGACTGGAAGCGTAACGTGAACGGCCTTTGACCGAAACCACCGCTTTTCCGCTTGGGATGAATCGGCTCACCACCTCTATCGCCTGCGGCAACAGTCCGCCCGGATTTCCGCGAAGGTCAAGTATGAGATTTGTCATGCCCTGCTTTTGCAGAGCTGCTACTGCCTGATCCAATTCGGCTGCGGTCGTTTCCTGAAATCCGCCGGTCAGGCCGACATAACCCGTTCCGTTAGGAAGCATGAAATAATTACGGATGGACGGCAGAGGAACTCCTCCGCGAACGATCTCAAAATCAAGAGGTGCAGCAGATTGAACACGCTCGATCTTTACCTTGACCGGAGTGCCTCGTTCTCCGCGGACGTTCCGCGAAACCTCCGACGCGGTCCATTCTTTGGCATTCTTTCCGTCGATCTCGAGGAATCGGTCTCCGTATCGAATGCCCGCCTTGTCGGCAGGTGTTCCGGGTATCACGGATTGGACATAAACACCGTCCCTGTGCTGAAGGATCGAGACGCCGATACCGTAGAACTGTGACGCCTGTTCCTCGGACAGTTTTCTGAACTCTTCGCGGGTAAAGAACTGTGAATGCGGATCAAGCGACCAGAGCATTCCCTGGATCGAGGAGTCCAGAAGTTTCTCATGCTGGATCGGGACCACATAATTTTTGCTGACGACATCCAGAGCCTCACTGTAATCGGAGGATATCTTTTCCATCGAGAGGCTGTTATCAGCGGATATCCCCGCCGGAAAACGCCCCCAGACACCGCCTATAAGTGCCCCTAATCCAATAACTATTAATGCGCAGAGAGCAAATCCTCTATTCATCGGCTTTATCCGTCCAAATAATAAATATACCATAACAACCGCCAGGTCATCGCATTCGGGTCTTCATATCCTCGCCCTGACGGTACCATATAGTGATCGGTCAGCGTTAAAAAGTTGCTGTAAAACATGTCTATTGACGATTTTGGGCTGAGATCGAATTTACTTTGGCTTCGCAACTTCTTATTATTGTTCTAGTTGCGATCTGTCGCCTCAAAGTATCAATATGAGCCTTGAACTCAGTATCATCATTCCCGCCTATAACGAAGACGAACGCATAGAAAACTCACTTTCGACAATATTGAATTATCTGAGCAAAACAGGCTTAAATGCGGAACTGATCGTCGTAGATGACGGCTCGTCCGACAAGACCGCCGCCGTTGCGGAAGATATTTGCTCCAGATCGCCTGAGATACCGTCGCGAGTGATACGGTATGAGGAAAATCGCGGCAAAGGCTTTGCGGTAAAGACCGGCCTGATGGCCGCGACTGCCGATATTGCACTCTTTTCTGACGCCGATCTTTCCACGCCGATAGAAGAGGCGGAAAAGCTGATAGCTCCGATCCGCAATGGCGAATATGATGTCACATTTGGTTCGCGGGCGTTGGACAGAAGCCTGATCGGGACGCATCAACCGTGGCGCCGCGAACAGGGCGGGAAGGTTTTCAACCTTGTGGTGCGGCTGATGACCGGAATGCCGTTCTGGGACACACAATGCGGCTTCAAGGCATTTGACCTGACGAAATTTCGCCCGCTGCTGGACGTAATGAAAATAGACCGTTTTGGTTTTGACGTGGAATTTCTCTATGTTGCCAATCTTCGCGGATTGAAATTAAAAGAGATACCTGTCCGTTGGGACAACGATGAACGCAGCAAGGTCAGCGTGATCCGCGACAGCATCCGTATGTTCGACGAGGTTCGTCAGATACGAGGAAATGCAAAAAAAGGCATCTATGAAATAAAGTGAAAACCGTTTATAATTTCACATTATGCAGACTGTTTATCATTTGAATGCAGACGACCTTGACCTCAACATTTTGAACAGCATAAAGGCACAGTTCAAGAACAAGGAGATCGAAATTCACGTTCTCGAACGAGACGAGACCGAATATTTGCTTGGGCCATCCGCAAATCGTGAGGCATTGCTTCGTGCCGTTGCTGATGTTGAGGCCGGACGGAATATTGTCACGCCGGATCAGGAGCAGTTCAGGTGAGAACGATCTCGTTTCACATCGATGCCTTTGACCAATATAATGAATGGTCTCGGACGAATATTAAACTCTTTGAACGGATCCAAAGGCTGATCGCCGAAACATCCAGAAACCCTTTTACCGGGATAGGAAAGCCGGAGCCTTTGAAAGGCGGCCTTCGCGGTTATTGGTCAAGAAGAATAAATGACGAACACAGGTTGGTTTATAAAGTAACGGAAGAACAACTTATTATCATTTCCTGTAATTCGCATTATAAATAATGACCGCACGACTCAACGTAAACATCGATCATGTGGCAACGGTTCGCGAGGCGCGTAAAACCATCGAACCGAGTGTCGTGGAGGCCGCAAACCTTTGTGAAAAGGCGGGAGCGGACGGCATTACCATTCATCTGAGGCAGGATCGCCGCCACATTCAGGATCGCGATCTGGAACAGCTTCGCTCAGTTGTCTCGACCTATCTCAATCTAGAACACGCCGTCACTGATGAAATGCTGCTGATCGCGGAAAGGGTGAGGCCCGATGCGGTGTCGCTTGTGCCGGAAAGCCCGAACGAGATCACAACCGAGGGCGGACTTGACGTTGCAGGCAATGTCCCGGCCATCGCCGATGCTGTGCGGCGGCTTAAAGCTGTCGGTATTCACGTAAGCATTTTTATCGATCCCTCGATAGGCCAAATAGATGCCGCCGCCGAAGCCGGGGCCGATCAGATAGAGATATGCACGGCGGAATACGCAGAAATGACGCTCGACCGTGAGGATCAGAGTTCCGATCCCGAAAAGGTCGCCGCTGAGATCGCAAGGATCGCCGCCGCCGCAAAATATGCCAAAGAAAAAGGCATTGTCGTCGCCGCCGGACACGGACTGACCACCAAAAATGTCGGCGCACTGGCCTCAATGCCGGAAATATCAGAGTTCAACATCGGCCATCATATAATCTCGCGGTCAATTTTCATCGGCCTGGAAAATGCAGTCACAGAGATGATAGAAGCGATCAATGTCCGTTGATCCGCCTGCAACAGTCAATCCTTCTGTGTCATGAACGAAGCACGGCCTTCAGCGCCTGGCCCGTGTATGAGCGTTTTATTTTTGCCACCTGTTCGGGTGTGCCGGTGGCGACTACTTTTCCGCCGCCCGAGCCACCTTCGGGGCCGAGGTCGATGACGTGATCCGCGGATTTTATCACGTCCAGGTTGTGTTCTATGACGATGACCGTATTGCCTGTGTCCACAAGCTTTTGCAGAACGTCCAGAAGTTTATGCACGTCCGCAAAATGCAGGCCGGTCGTAGGTTCGTCCAGAATGTAGATGGTCTTTCCGGTAGCGCGTTTTGAGAGTTCCTTTGCAAGTTTTATTCGCTGCGCCTCGCCGCCGGAAAGCGTGGTGGATGACTGGCCTATCTTTATGTAACCCAGCCCAACATCGAGCAGCGTTTCCAGCTTTGATCTTATCTGCGGGATATTTTCCAGCAGCGGCAGAGCGTCCTCTATGGTCGTGTCAAGAAGGTCGGCTATCGACAGGCCCTTGTATTTGACGGCAAGTGTTTCGCGGTTGTAACGCTTTCCTCTGCAAACGTCGCAGGTAACATAAACGTCCGGCAGAAAATTCATCTCTATCCGTTTCATGCCATCGCCCTCGCAGGCTTCACAGCGGCCGCCCTTTACGTTAAATGAAAATCGTCCGGCCTTGTATCCACGCTGCCGCGATTCGGGCAGCATCGCATAAAGGTCGCGTATCGGCGTGAAAAGTCCGGTGTAGGTCGCCGGATTGGAACGGGGCGTCCGGCCAATGGGCGACTGATCTATCTCGATTATCTTGTCAACCAGTTCAACGCCCTCGATGCTGTCGTGTTCAAGCGGCTGTGTGTTTGAACGGTAGATATGCCGGTAAAGCGCCGGATAAAGGATCTCCTCGACAAGCGTGGATTTGCCCGAGCCTGACACACCTGTCACCACAGTGAATAATCCAAGCGGAAACTCCGCGTCAATATTCTTCAGGTTATGGGCCTTTGCTCCGACAACCTTTATCGAACGCCCATTTGCGGTTCGCCGCTGCTGAGGCACATCCATTTTGATGTCGCCTTTAAGGTATCTGCCGGTCAGGGAGGTTGATGATCGCTTTATCTCATCCGGTTTGCCGACGGCTATCACCTCGCCCCCGTGAGTTCCCGCAAGCGGCCCCAGATCGATCACATGATCGGCCTTTTCAATGGTTTCCTCGTCGTGTTCGACGACAAGAACGGTGTTGCCCAGATCGCGAAGGTGATGAAGCGTGTCGATAAGCCGACTGTTGTCACGCGGATGCAGCCCTATGCTCGGCTCGTCCAGCACGTAAAGAACGCCGCGAAGCTGAGAACCGATCTGAGTTGCCAGCCTGATGCGCTGGCCTTCGCCGCCGGAAAGCGTTGCCGAAGCTCGATCAAGCGTCAGGTAGCCAAGGCCGACCGCGTTCAGAAACCCGAGACGGCCTCTGATCTCACGCAGAACAAGTCCGGCGATCTTTTCCTCACGCGGGGTCAATGTGACCTCGGCGAATTTCTGTGCCGAACGCTCTATCGGCATTGCCGCATAATCCGCTATTCCAAATCCGTGAACCGTCACCGCCATGCTTTCCGGCTGTAATCTGGCACCGCCGCATGTCGGACACGCGACCGGTGATACAAGTTCGTTCAACGCTTCCCTTATCTTTTCAGAAGGGGGATTTGC
This sequence comes from Acidobacteriota bacterium, assembly GCA_019639175.1. GTDB lineage: Bacteria > Acidobacteriota > Blastocatellia > Pyrinomonadales > Pyrinomonadaceae > OLB17. The sequence goes on from JAHBSK010000004.1 coordinate 243,725, forward strand.
CAGACGCTCTTTCATCGCCCGCAGAGCGCCTTTCCATTCGCTTTCGTATTTGTAATCGCCCTGCCGAAATGTGATCTTTCCACGGGTGCCGTGCATAAAGGCATCGCGGATCTCTTGCGGAAGCTCCGCATACGGCGTCTGCATCAATTCCGTCTCGGCTTCTCCCGCCTGCCGGGTTCGCGTTTTTCTTTTTTTTGTCCGACGCGTCGCGGAATTTGCGGCATTCGCCTTTAGCGGTTCGAGCTTTCCGCCTTCGGCATATTTTTCGATCAGGGCATGAAGCGCCGACCGAAGGAACGATGCTCCGAGCCTGTCAGTTCCGCCCAGAAGATCGAGTTTCGACGCAGGCGCCGTCTGATCCGGCACGATCATATTGGCATCTATCTCCATCACGGTCCCGATGCCATTGCATCGCTTACAGGCGCCGAACGGAGAATTGAACGAAAAGGAACGAGGTTCGAGCGTTGCGATATTTATCCCGCAATTTACGCACGCCATTCTCTCTGAATAAAGCTTCTCGTCTCCGTCGATAACGGACACAAGAACCGCGCCGTTGGTAAGTTTCAGCGCCGAGCGCACCGATTCGGTCAAACGCTCTTTTACATCTTCCTTGATGAGCAGGCGATCGACCACGACCTCGATGGTATGATTCCGACGCTTGTCCAGAATGATCTCTTCATCCAACTGGCGGAGTTCGCCGTCAATTCTGGCGCGGACAAATCCCTCTTTGTGAAATCTCTCAAGTTCTTTTTTGAATTCCCCTTTGCGGCTGCGAACGACCGGAGCCAGTATCATCACACGCTCGCCCGCAGGCAGTTCCAAAATGCCCGAAACGATCTGATCGACTGATTGCCGAGTGATCGCCTCGCCGCACTGGTAGCAGTGTGGTTGTCCGATGGATGAAAAGAGCAGACGCAAATAATCGTATATCTCGGTCACTGTTCCGACTGTTGATCGTGACGAACGGGAAACGGTCTTTTGCTCTATCGAGATAGCCGGTGAAAGGCCTTCGATGGAATCGACATCCGGCTTTTCCAACTGATCGAGGAACTGACGGGCGTATGCGGAAAGCGATTCGACATAACGACGCTGGCCTTCGGCATAGATCGTGTCAAAAGCAAGCGAGGATTTTCCCGAACCTGACAGGCCGGTGATGACCGTGAACGTGTCACGTGGAATATCCACATCAATGTTCTTTAGATTATGCTGACGCGCCCCGCGAACTGTTATCTGCTTGATACTCATTACAGTTTTGATCCCGGACCAATGCCGAAACGAGTATTTTAGCAAATTGTCAAAGTCGCTCAAAGGAGCGGTCAGTGAGGAATGCGGAGCTATCCTAGCTTCTCATTCACGAACGTGAAAATAGCTGTGGCAATGCTGACAACGATGAACGTTGCGATGGCACGCCATACGGCGTCGGATTCGGTGAATTGCCAGATGGCAAGGATGCAAAGGACCGTGCAGGCAACCAGCGAGACAGTGATAACGATAAACGAAATAACGCGAACCAGTTTCGGTTCGACAATGCCTTTCATCTCGCGGTGTTTCTTTTCTTTGTCTGCGATGATCTCGCCGTTGTCTTCCATGTCAAAATTCCGTCTAGAGTAAATAAAATACCGCCCAAAGCGATACAATGGAAATCACGATCCATAGGATCACGCCCTGTAACAGCGCCATATAGCCGAATTTTTTGAGCGTGGCGTGTGAAAGGCTCGCCCCAATGAGAAAAAGTGTGACGGTAAGCCCTGCTTTTGCAAGGTTTACGATAGCGTCAAAGATGCTCGGCGGCACCGTGGCAGGAGCATAGCTTCTGACTACGGTCGCCGCCAGGAACAGGACGATGAACCACGGGATCGCGATCTTTGTCTTGCTGTCAGAATCTTTTCTGCGATAGATATATGCAAAAAGGAGCGCGACCGGTGCGATCCATAACGCCCGCGCAAGCTTTACGGTCGTCCCGACTATCAGCGAATCCTGTCCGTATGCGGCCGCCGCTCCGACAACAGAACTGGTATCGTGAATGGCGATGGCGGCCCAGACGCCAAATTGGCCTTCCGTAAGGCCAAGCCAATGTCCCGCCACCGGAAAAATAAAAAGGGCCACCGAGTTCAGAACAAAAACGGTTCCCAACGAAACCGTTATCTGGTCGCCTTCGGCATCTATCGCCGGAGCTACCGCTGCTATCGCGCTTCCGCCGCAAATGGCAGTCCCGGATGATATGAGCGTTGATGTTTTGTCCTCGACCAGCAGCAGTTTACCGACGAAATATCCGAGAATAAGCGTCCCGAATATCGTGGCTATCGTAAACAGAATGCCGTCCCTTCCGGCCTTGTAAACAGCCGTGAGGTTCATCCCAAAACCGAGCAGCACGACCGACGCCTGCAAAAGATATTTCACAGGTTTGCCGGAAAGCTGAGGAAACGGGTTGCCGATGGTAAACGCAAGAACAAGGCCGAGAGCCAGAGCTATCGGCGGCGATCCCCAAGGCGAAAGTGAAAATATTATCAGCAGAAAGAAAACTGCTTTTTGCCACATTTATTTTGCCTTTCCCTGATTTGCCACCGCGTCCTGAGCGGCCTGGATCGCCTCGGCGTCACCTAGATAATAACTCTTGACAGGTTTCAGATCGGCATCAAGCTCATAAACAAGCGGCACACCGGTCGGAATGTTGAGCTTTAATATCTCCTCATCAGAAATGCCGTCAAGGTGCTTGACCAGCGCCCGCAGGCTGTTGCCGTGTGCGGCAATTATAAGCCGTTTCCCCGCTTTTATCTTTGGCGCGATCTCATTTTCCCAATATGGAACAACGCGGGCAACGGTGTCCTTCAGGCATTCTGTCGCCGGAAAATCTTCTATGCCGGCATAACGCGGATCGTTGCCCAGATAACGCTCGTCTGAAACATCAAGCACCGGCGGCGGCACGTCATAGCTTCTACGCCATATCAGCACCTGCTCGTCACCGTATTGAGCGGCAGTTTCCGCCTTGTCCAGGCCTTGCAATCCGCCGTAATGGCGTTCATTGAGCAGCCACGATTTTGTAACCGGTATCCACATCAGGTCCATTTCGTCCAAGATGGCCCAAAGCGTGCGGATGGCTCGTTTCAGGACGGAAGTATATGCTTCGTCGAAAACAAAACCTTCATTTTTCAGCAACTCACCGGCGGCCTTTGCCTCTTCACGGCCCTTTTCGGAAAGATCAACATCCTTCCAACCCGTAAACCGATTTTCCTTGTTCCATTCGCTCTCGCCGTGGCGTATCAATACTATTTTGTACATAGTTTCTCGTTCGTTTTTATCCTTATCCGTTCTAACTTATCACTTTTACCTTATTTCGGAATAAGTGATAAGTGACAGGTGAAAAGTGATAAATTAAGAATACATTATTCAGCGGTCTCTGTTTTGATTATTCAATAATTTCTTTACTTCGCCAACAAGGTAAAGCGATCCGGTAACGAGAATTATTCCATTTTCGCTAACGATCCTTCGCGCGGTGTTGATCGCGGACGCTGCATCCTCGGACATATATGCCTTATCGCGGTCAAATTTCTCGGGCAAAAAATCGGCGAGCTTTTCGACGCTCATCGCACGCGAATTTTTCGGTTGCGTGAAAATTATATTCTCTGCCTTTGGAAACAATATGTCCGCTATCTGAGCGACATCTTTCTCTTTCATCGCACCGAAAATGAGCGTTATTGGCCCGACGGCAAACTCGTCCAGATATTCACGAAGAGCTTCTGCACCGGCGGTGTTGTGTGCTCCGTCGAAGAGGAATTTACCTTGAAACTCCAAACGCCCCGGATGTTTGGCTTTCTTGAGTCCAACGCCAATATTCTCTGGCAATATATTGAAATAATTATCTTTAAGCGACTGGATGACAAGGACGGCAGTCTCGGAATTGGATCTTTGATGTCTTCCGGACAATCCAGGTTCAGATATAAGTTCGGATAAAACCGTCATATCAAAAACAGACGGAACTATCCCGAATGCTTGGCATCTATCAAGGATAACCTGCATGGCTTGCTCGTGTTTCTGTTCGCCGACAATGACCGATCTGGTGTTCACGTTGATTATCGCCGCCTTTTCCGCTGCGATCTCTTCGATGGTTTCGCCGAGATATTCCTGATGGTCGAGAGCGATCTGTGTTATCGCTGCGATCTCGGCATTGGCGGCGGTGACGGCGTCGTAGCGTCCGCCGAGGCCGGTTTCGAGGATGGCGAGTTCGACGCTCGCTTCGGCAAAGGCAAGCAGTCCGATGGCGGTCATTTGTTCAAAGAAAGTAGGAATATATCCAAGCTGACCGTCGGCAACCAGCTTTTCTGAGGTTTGCCTTACAACAGTGCCGAGCCGTGCAAATTCCTGTTCGCTTATATCCTCTCCGTTGAGCCTTACGCGCTCGGTTATCGAAACCAGGTGCGGCGATGTATAAAGCCCCGTTTTGATGCCCGCTTCCCTGCATATCGAATCGAGAAACGCACACACGGAGCCTTTCCCGTTGGTTCCGGCGACCTGCACCTTTACATAATTCTTTTGCGGTTCGCCGAGAGCGGCCAGCAATGTGGTGATATTTTCCAGCCCCAGCTTCATCGCCTCGACCTCATTGCCAAGCGACAGAAGATATTGTGTTGCTTCGCTGAAATTCATGGTCGGCGGCCGGTCTATTTTGTAACGTGTTCGAGCGCTTCTTTGAGGGTTGGCAATTTGAATTCAAATCCGATGTCTGTCAGACGTTTTGGAATAGCTCGGCGGCTTTCCAGCAGAAGCGTTTGCCCCATTTCACCCAACGCGAGGTTTACGGCAAATTCAGGCAAAGGCAAGAACGTAGGACGATATATAACCTCACCGAGGGTCTTGGTGAACTCCTCATTTGTGACCGGATTTGGCGACGTTGCGTTGACCGCACCGCGAAGCTCATTATTATCGACCGCAAATGCGATCACACGAACGATATCATCCAGCGTTATCCAGCACATCCACTGTTTTCCGCTGCCGACCACGCCGCCGACACCGAATTTGAACGGCGTCAGCATTGTTGCCAACGCGCCGCCCTTTGAGGAAAGCACCATTGCGGTACGCAGTATCACCGTGCGGATACCGGCGTCCTCGGCACGTCGCGCCTCCGCCTCCCAGCCCTTACAGACCTCAGCCAAAAATGTGTCGCCGGCTTTGTCCGTCTCGGTCTTTACCTCGTCGTCGGTGTCACCGTAAAAATCTATACCGGACATTGAGACCAGAACCGTCGGACGTTTTTCCAACTTAAACAGGTCATTGACCAGAGCCTTTGTCCCTTTAACACGGCTGTCGCGAATAGCCGCCTTTTTATCATCGGTCCATCGCAAACCGCTGATGCCCTCACCGGCAAGATGTATCACCGCGTCAAGCCCTTCAAGACGCTCAAGGTCTTCCGGCTTAAAACCATCCTCGGCACTCCATGTGATCTGCTCAGGCTTTCGGGCTTCGCCGCGGGTAGCCAGCAAAAGGTCGTGGCCGCGATAGACCGTCTGCAATTCGGTCCCTATTAGACCGCCCGCTCCTGTGATCAATATCTTCATATCAACAATCTCCGCAAAATCGCCAATTTCATTTCCCTTTGCGAAGGTCTTCACGGATCAGCTTGACCAAAAGCCTCATCTCGCGTTCGGTCAGTTGGGTGCGGAAGGGTGTCATCCCGTTGCCGCCGTCCGCTATCTGTGAGTATATCTGAGCTTCGGAGACGGCCTTAAAATCGCCGTGACGAAGACTTGGAACGACCGTGCCGTCATCTATCGTTTTCCCTTCGCCCTCAGGGCCGTGGCAAATGGCGCAATTCTGACGAAACAATGATGCCTCGTAGGCACGGCTGTTCGCGATGGAGTATTGCCCGTCACCGCCCACAAAACAGGCGGCAAGCCCAAACACCGCGAATAAAAATATCAGAACGATCTTCAGGCGATACATCTGCCTTTTATTTAGCCTCTTCCTTTAATGCCCGTTTGAATATCTTGCCGGTTCCGCCTATCGGCAGGCTGTCCCGAAATTCCACATAACGCGGATATTTATTTGCCGCAAACTGCCCCTTGCACCAATCGATAAAATCCGCGTCGGACAGTTGATGCCCTTCTTTCAGCACGACGAAAGCCTTTACTTCCTCGCCCATTTTCTCGTCAGGCACGCCGATGACCGCACACAGCGAAACCGCCGGATGAGTTAGAATGACCTCTTCAAGTTCGCGCGGATAGATATTGTATCCTCCGCGAAGGATCATATCCTTTTTGCGGTCAACTATGGCGAGATAGCCCTCTTCATCCATGATGCCGATGTCGCCGCTGTGGAACCATCCGTTCTTGAATGCTTCGGCGGTCGCTTCGGGACGTTTATAATAGCCTTTCATTACATTGGTGCCGCGAATGACGACCTCGCCTCGCTCACCTCTCGGCACTTCGTTGTCATTTTCATCGAAGCATTTTACATCAACACCAAAGATCGCCTGGCCGACCGTTCCAGGTTTTGACGGCCTCTCAAAGTGGTTGAAGCACGCCAAAGGCGATGTTTCTGAAAGGCCGTAGCCTTCCAATATTCTCACGCCAAATTTAGCTTCAAAAGCTTTCATTACCTCGACCGGCATCGGCGCGCCGCCGGAGTTCCAGACCTTCATGTTCGCGGCTATCTCAGCCACTTCATAGCCTGTCTCATCAGCAAATTTCAAAAGCGCCCAATACATCGTCGGCACGCCGACCCAGAAATTGACCTTCTCCTTCGCCATTGTGTCGAGCGTTGCCTGCGGCTCAAATCGCGGCAAAAGCACGACCCGGTTTCCCGCATAGATATTGGTATTCATCTGAACGGTTTGGCCTGTTGTGTGAAAAAGCGGAAGCGTGATCAATACCGTTTTTTGCTCGCCGTCTGTAAAATCAAGCACCGGCAGATGAATGCTGTATGTCGTTACGATATTCGACCACAGATTCAAATGCGTGAGTTCGGCGCCTTTCGGCTGGCCCGTGGTGCCTGAGGTGTAAAGTATCGCGCAGGTATCGTTTGGCGATGTCGGATGTATCTCAAACTCTGACGGCTGCATGCCGATCAGCTGCGTCAGCGTTTTATGGCCTTCTATCGGCGATGCTCCCATCATGTCCTTCGTCATCACGATCAGATGCTCGCATGTCTCAACTTCGTCGAACGCCGTTTTGGTCGATGCTCCCATCGGCAGTTCCGGCGTCCCTTCAAAAACAAATACGGCTTTGGCGTCAGAATCGCGCAGGTGATATTCGATCTCTCTGGGCGTAAAAAGGACGCAGATCGGAACCACCACCGCTCCGGCCTTCAATATCCCATAATAGACGATCGGGAAATAAGGCAGGTTCGGGCAATTCAAAGCGACTTTGTCGCCGGGTTTGATGCCCATTTCGACCAGGGCATTTGCCACCTTGTTGGTCATTGCTTCCAGTTCTCCGTACGTCATCCGCACGTCATTCCACACTATCGCCTCCTTTTGCGGAGCCAAACGGGCATGATGAGTGACGATGGAAGCCAGGTTCAGTGTCGTAGCCGAATATTCCATAGGTTTACAGTATGTTCGCCTTATTTGTTTGATGAGCTGATGTATGCGTTATATGCAGACATTATAACCTATTTTGGTCAAAATCCACTGTCTCCGCTCCGGTTATCTCCTCGCTCATCTTTTGAACGGAATGCACACGCCATGACGGGTCGGATTCCGGAAAATCGCTTCTGAAATGTCCGCCGCGCGATTCCTCACGCCAAAGGGCCGCTCGCGAAACCAGCAACGCCAGCATCACAAAATTTGCGGACGATGTACTGAGTCCTGACGACGCTATCTGCTCAAATTCGGTGATGGCCCGCCGCAGCGATGCCTTGTCACGCAAGATGCCGACGCGTTCCCACATCAGGCGTTTGACGCGCTTGCGAACAGCGGTCGCTATTCCCGTCTGTGATGCCGGGCCGGAGGCATTGGCCGCGAGGTCAGGTTCACTGATGCCGGACATCTGGAATGATGCGTTTTCAAGCGCTGCCTCGCCTGCCCGAGCGCCGAAAACAAGGCCTTCGAGCAGCGAATTTGACGCAAGCCGATTGGCACCGTGAACACCGGTACAGGCGACCTCGCCCGCCGCGTAAAGCCCCGGCACGGTCGTTCGCCCCCAGAGGTCGGTCCTGACGCCGCCCATGCAATAATGCGAAGCGGGCGAAACAGGCAGCATCTGCTGAGATATATCAAGGCCGAAATAACGGCACGTCTCGTCGATCTTGGGGAAACGTTCGCGCAGGAATTTGCCGTCAAGCGCCGTCATGTCCAGATAAACGAACCGCGAACCCGTCCGGCGCATTTCGGCCACGATGGAACGGGAAACTATGTCACGCGGAGCAAGTTCGAGGCGTTCATCATATCGTTCCATGAACCTTTCGCCCAGCACATTCCGCAAGATGCCGCCTTCGCCGCGCATTGCCTCGGACAGCAAAAATCTCGGTGCTCCTTCAACGCTCAACGCGGTTGGGTGAAACTGTATGAACTCCATATCCGCCATGTCCGCGCCGACGCGATATGCCATAGCCATGCCGTCGCCGGTGGCAACCGGAGGATTTGTCGTGTGCTGGTAAAGCTGGCCGGCTCCGCCCGTACAGAGAATTACCGCTTTGGCAAATACCTCACGCGGAGCGCGCAGGATGGGATCGAGATAACGAACGCCGACGCATCGCCCGTCTTTGATGATAAGGCTCTCTGTCGCTGAGAATGGCAGCAAATTGATGTTAGGCTCAACGCCGGCTCGGGCAATAAGCGAGCGGACGATCTCCTTTCCGGTGGAATCGCCGTGAGCGTGCAAGATCCTTCGCCGCGAATGGGCTGCCTCCTGTGTGAAGATCAGATCGCTGCCTTCGCGGTCAAATTCGGTTCCCCAATCTATCAACTGCTTTATGTAACGCGTGCCTTCTGTGACAAGCACCTCGACAGCGGCTTCGTCGCACAAACCGGCTCCGGCAACCAGTGTGTCGCCCTCGTGCAGTTCCGCCGTGTCGTCATCCGAAAGAACGACCGCGACGCCGCCCTGAGCATATTCGGTATTTGATTCGCTTGCCTTGTCCTTGGTCAGAACCGTTACGTCGGCGCCGCTTTCCGCCAAAGCGACGGATGCCCGCAACCCCGCGACACCGCTGCCGATAACGATGAAATCCGTGACCTTGGCCATTAACCAAAATGTAACAGATTAAGGATGCCGCCGCCATCTCGCCCGGCTTTCAAAAGAAACCCTTCGTCAGGTTTATGTCATATTCAAGATAGGCTTTCAAGGCACAGCAGACGTGCATCCATCCGGCGCAGTTGTCGTATGAATGCTTGAGCCCGGTTTCGTCGCGGCTCCAGCCGGATTCGCTTATCGAGACCATCGTTTCCTCATCGCCCAATGCCTCGAATCTGATCTCGACCCGCGTCATCACATCGCCGTCATGGGCAAGCCATTCGAATGCGATAAGCTCGTTCTTTACCGTTTCCTTTACATGCACCTCATAAGGCTTGGGCCAGTAATCCCACTCCCATATAACGGTGGTTCCGGCATCCAACGGGCCGCTGGCGCTTTTTGTCGCGAAATATTTTTCCAGCTTCCGCGGGTTGTAAACGGCATCGAACACTTCAGCGACGGGTTTCTGAATTTTTGCCTGCACACGAAATTTTAATTCCATATCTCATTCCTTTATCGTATCGAGAAACTCTTCTGTCTTGTATAAACCTGAGTATGCACCTTTGCGAAGGTTGATGCCGTATTCGACATACGCTTTTAATGCCGACACCATCTGAGACCAGCCCATGCAGTTTAGATAAGAACTGTTCAGGTCGTCCTGCGTTTCGCGCCAGCCGCTTTCGCGAATGCGTACTATTGTGTCGTCATCGTCAGCCACGAACTCGATCTCGACGATGGTCTGCAAGCCCTTTGCACCTTCCCATTCAAGGACGATCAATTCATTTCGCACGAGCCGTTTGACCACTACCGGAAATCTGAACTCCTCATCGCCCGGATTGTCCGCAAATGCCCATTCAACGGTCGTTCCTTCGTCAAGCGGAGCGCTCGCGCCGCCATTGGTGAAATATCCGCTGAGCTTTTCCGGCTTGTAAACAGCGTCGAAAACCTCCGCGACCGGTTTCTGTATCTTTGTCTGCACCTTGAATTTCAATTCCATAACTTCCTCCTTTTGTTCCGAGTCCTGCGTTGGGCAGTATTCTTTACACAAAGGGCCGCCTAAAGGCGGGACTCAAAACTTTGAACTTTTTAAGAGCGCTGAGTATATGTTATAATTTTATAACATGTCAAGGAAAAAAAATGATGATCTGATATATAAGGCGCTTGCGGACAGCCGACGGCGCGAGATACTGGACATTTTGAAGGATGAACCGAGAACGACCGGCGACATCTGCTCCTATTTTAAGAAGCTAGACCGCTGTACGGTCATGCAGCACCTAGGTGTACTGGAAAAAGCCGGACTGGTGATAACCCAAAAAAAGGGACGAAACAAATGGAATTACCTGAACGCCGTCCCGATACGCGAAATTTACGACCGCTGGATAAATCAATACGCTTCACCCTCGGTTACAATGCTGACAAAGCTGAAACGCGATCTTGAGCGAAAATAAAAAGAGGATGTCTGAAAGGTCAGATCAGTTCTGTGTATTTCGGTTTTGTGTCTGTGCATTCTGTGGTATTTCCTGTATTTACAGGATCTTTACCACAGAATTCACAAAACGAAGACACAGAATATGACCTTTCAGACACCCTCATTTGTTCATTTGCATGAACTGATGCTATTGCGGGATCTTCAATTCCTGTCCCGGATAGATCTTGTCCGGGTGATTGAGGATGTCGCGGTTGTGGTCCCAGATGGCCTTCCACTGGATGCCGTATTTGTTGGCGATCTTGGTCAGGTTATCGCCTGAAACGACGGTGTAAGTATGGCCGCCGCCACCGGCAGCAGCCGCGGACGTCTGTATGTTAAGAACGAGATCACCTGAACGAAATTCAGGATCAAGACGTTCGTATTCTGCCCACAAAGCGTTCTTGGCTTCATCATCAGGAGCTGTACCCGTGACATAAAGCACGGTGTCGCTCTCATTCAGTTCATAGGTCGTGCCGTTCTGATTGGCAAGATCAAGTAGTGTTTGATATTTCTCTTGTAATGACATAATTGCCCTCCGGATCCGCCTACTTGACGGTCAGCTTGTTCTCAACTTTCTTCGGCTTGGATTCGTTAGCCGCCTGCATGACCTTAGCAAGATCGTCTTTTTTAACGTCTCCGGTCAAAGTTACTACACCATCTGAAACGGCCACGGTGATTCCCGTAACGCCGGTCTTCTTAATGGCTTCGTTTACCGTGCCTTCGATCATCTTGTCGTCAGCGACCGGAGCCGGCGGCGGAGCCTTTACGGTAATGTTGTTTGTAACTGATTTAATGCCTTCGACCGTTTTTGCCGAAGCTTCAGCCTTGTTCTTGATAGTAATGTCTTCGATCTCACCCGTAAGAGTTGCAACGCCGCCGTTAACGGCAACCGTAACACCTGAGACACCGTCAGCCGTCAGTTTGCTCTCGACAGCCGTCTTAAGGTCGGCATCACTTTTGCCGCAGGCGGCTAAAAATGCGACCGCAGCGATAGTTAATACTGTTAAAAATTTGACTTTCATCTTCCCTCCAGAATTTTTACATTCGAGGCCGCTGTAGGCTTTCTCGAACGCTCAGTTGAAATGTGAACGGACACACAAAATAAAACTTCCCTTTTTATCGGGCAATGGTTATTCAGACTGATCCGTTAAACCTATCTTGATTGATTAGAACTTTTTTTTCAACAAAAAAATCAAAATAAAAGCTAGAACATCTCTTCAGCGATCTGCGCCGCCACCTCATAAGAGCTAAGCTCCGGCCTGACTATAAAATGCCAGTCCGCAAGGCAATAAACGGCCTGTCTCGATTCAAAAAGCCTCAGGGCCTCTCCCCTGTTGTTCGCCAGCGGCCGTTCCTTACGGGACTTTCTTATATTCTGCCAGCAGTGTTCAAATGTCGATTCCAGCCAGACGCTTGTAAAACCGCCCGAATGAATAAGTTCCCTGTTCGTTTCCACTGTCCACACACCGCCGCCCAGCGAGAGTATCCGCACATCGGGCTTTGCCAAAACCTCTTCAAGAGCCGCCGTTTCTATCAGGCGATACGCCGGTTCGCCGTCCTGTCTGATGATATCGGGTATTTTCCGGCCTGTTCTCTTTTCGATGTGATCGTCCAGGTCAAGGCGGCGGCAACCGAGCGCTTTCGCGAGATGCCGTGAGACACTCGTTTTCCCGACTCCCATGAAGCCTGTCAACGCGATCCGCATTTCTGAAGTCATCCTTTGTTCCATTTCGCTTTTTAAGAATAACATGCCGCCGCGTCCTGATATGAGGCCGGACACGGCTTGCCGTCATGTAAAAAGAAGAACAGCCTGTGTTTTCGGGAAACACAGGCTGCGAAATTCGGAAGGTTTTCCTGTAGGCGATGCGGAAAAAGATAGGCAAAAGGCGGTTTTGTTTAGTGGTTGGTATTTGTCAACTGATAGACTTTTCCGCTTTATCTATTTCGCTGACTCGGCAATTTTCTCCTTTCGAGGCTTTAACCCAAGCTTTTTGGCTTCGCCCTCGATCTTTTTCGGATCTGTTCTCAAATAATAAATATCTTCCTGAAGTCCCAGATTCTCGTCGTTCAGATCTTCGACCTTGCGGGTCAATTCCTCGTTGGCCGACTGCTCCTCGCTATATTTTGTGAATGCCCTAAAGTTGATCGTGAGCATCACCATCAGCGTCAGCGATATTGCCGCAGCATACGGCGTCCATGCGGGAAACTTTCTTGCAGCCTTTTTCTCCGCTTTGCGCCTTACTATCACTTTTGCCTGAGGCTTTCTCATCCTTTGCTCTGGTCTCCCAACAAATATTTGCGACCGCTTTCCAATATTTGCTCAGTCTCTTTTGTCGAAGGGCTTTCGGCATAGACCCTGACAAGAGGTTCGGTCCCTGATGGCCTCATGAGCATCCAGTTTCCGTCTTCAAACAGAAATTTCACACCGTCGAGCCTGTTGATGGACGCCACCTTTCTGCCGTCTATCGCCGAAGGCTCCTGCTCCAATCTTTCTTTCAAATTGGCGGCAACTTCGTCCGTCAGTTTGACGCCGATCCTTCCTGATTCAAGCCGCCCGACACGGCTGTATAATTCTTCGAGTTGTTCGGTCAGGCTCGTACCGCGAACGGCAACCGCTTCGGCAGCCAGCAAACAGGCGATGATGCCGTCCTTTTCAGGAAAATGCCCTTTTATGGACAGCCCGGCAGACTCCTCGCCGCCAAGCACTATCTCGTCCTTATTTATCAATTCACCGATGAATTTAAAGCCGACCGGTGTTTCATAAAGATTTATGCCGCGGTCATCAGCAACGCGATCGACCAGATGCGTGGTGGCAACGCTTCTTGCAACGCCTTCCCGCCAGCCTCGGCTCTCGACCAGATAATCGGCCAAAAGTGCCACAAAATGGTTAGGCGAAATAAATTGCCCATTTGAATCGATAATGCCGAAACGGTCTCCGTCACCATCCGTCGCAAGCCCAAGAGCCAATCCTTTTTCGACTACCAATGACCTTAGTTCATCAAGGTGATCTTCTCCGGGTTCCGGCGATCTTCCGCCGAATGTCACATCACGCCAGTCGTGGATCGTCTCGACCTCAACTCCGTGTTCTTTTAACAGGCGGTCAAGATAGCCGCGTCCGGCTCCCCAAAGCGGGTCGTAAGCATATCTACCTTTTGCTTCGGCTATCGCGTCCAGATCGACCTTTGAGGCAAGGTCCTCTAAATAAGCCTCACATGGATCAAGGTCGCTTATGTTTCCCTTTTCGCCATTGCCTGCGGGAACGCCGTCAGCGATGCCTTTCTCAATGGCCTTCGTTATCTCCGGCAGAGCCGGTGCTCCGTCAGAGGTAGAAAATTTTATTCCCTGATACTCAGGTGGGTTGTGCGACGCCGTAAAATTGATGCCTCCGGCCGCACTGTTATTGCGAATGGCGTGCGACATTGTCGGCGTAGGCGTCGGCCCCGAACATTTCAGAACATCGAACCCATGAGAAGCGGCGATGTCCGCCGCCAAAGCGGCAAATCTTTCTCCCATAAAACGGGAATCGTGTCCGACAATCAGAAGGCTTTTCTCATTTGGCCTTCCGGTTTTCAAATATCCACATATTGAATTAACGACCCGCTTTACATTATCGAACGTAAAGTCCTCGGCGATGACCGCCCTCCAACCTGACGTTCCAAACCTTATGTCCATACTCAGCGGGGGTAATTCCTAAAAAAGCGGCTCCGATATAGCCTGGAGTGTTTGAAAATGTATCACAAGATTTTTTTTATGTAAAGCGCTAAAGCACATTTTTTTGCTCGCAGTAAAAATTTTATAAAGCGTGTATTTCTATCACTTACTAGACAGAGCCTAAAGTATCGACTCATAGATGCGCTTTATGCAGTCAAACTGACCGAAACTGACTCCCAAATGCGTAGAGATCAATGATCATCGAGTTCATTCCAATTTACTCAAAGGCTCAGCCCGCTTCTGGCAAAATTTCACCTTAAACACTTTCATTAAGCGCTGTTTGCAAGTGGCATTTACTCCGGGCCGCAGCGGTGAAATTGCTATGTTTCAAAGGAAGCCTTTTGCCCAAAATCTGTGTCGAAACGACACTGCATACACATCATTCAACCTTTCGCGCCAATGCGACACACTATGACTTGCCGCGAGAGTCGTCGCAATTCCCTGCAAACAAAAGACTTACGCCGATAACACCGACTATGGTCGAGCGGAATGAAATTTGCTTTATGAATTGTCAGGAATTTACGATATACACGCGCTTCAAAGGAACATATAAATTACATAGAATTCACGCAATACATGGGAACCGCCCGTTATAATAGCGGTATTTGAAGCGCCGGCAATATCAGTGGAGAGAGAACAACATTATGAGACCTGTAAAGCATTTTGAAAAGGGCCTGACATACATCGCCGGCGGTTTGTTCAACGCTGTCCGTTCGGTGAATCAGTTCAAGCCAAATCCGTCATTCACGCCGAAATGGGCTGACAAGCCGATCCTCAAATCCTGGGAAAAGTCGAAGCCGACGCTTGGTTTTCCGCGTCAGACGGATTCGCTCTGTCCTAACTGCGTGATCGAGGCCCGCGAGGCGATCATCAATGGCGACCGTGAGGTTGCGACGCTGATCAACGAAAAGGTCGGCGAGATCAAGGCCCAGATCATCGAGCGTGACGGCCAGATATGGATGATAAAGGATTGCCCGCAGCACGGCCATTTTGAGGATATGATGGCGATCGACTCCGAGTTTCTCCAGCATATCGAATCGCTCTTTCCGGGTCGCGACATGGAAGCTCATAACGACGAGAAGCTGCACAATCACGGCACGTCGTCGGTAAAGTATGGCCGAGGCGCGGTGCTTACGGTCGATCTGACCAACCGCTGCAACATGATGTGCGACCCGTGCTTCATGGACGCGAACCAGGTCGGTTTTGTCCACGAACTGAGCATGGAAGACGTTCAGGAAATTCTCGACAACGCCATCCAGATCAAACCGCGACGCCAGATGTCGGTGCAGTATTCGGGCGGAGAGCCGACGCTTTCGCCGTTCTTTCTTGACGCGGTGCGTTATGCCCGAAAGGTCGGTTACAACTCGGTTCAGGCCGCGACCAACGGCATCGAGTTCGCCAAATCAAAAGAATTTTGTAAAGAAGCGGCCGAAGCCGGCCTGCGTTTCGTTTATTTGCAGTTTGACGGCATCGGCAACGACGCCAACTCGCACCGCCAGATCGGCAACCTGTTCGACGTAAAGCTCCGTGCGATCAACAACCTGCACGAAGCCGGTGTTGACATCATTCTTGTGACGACGCTGGTCAACAACATCAATAACGACCAGGTCGGTTCGATCATCCGCTTTGCTTTGGAAAATCCGAAGAAAATTTCGTTCATCGCGTTTCAGCCGGTGTCGTTCACGGGCCGCGACGAACTGATCACCGAACAGCGCCGCCTGCAGCAGCGATACACGCTGTCGCATCTGGCACTGGACGTTAAAAAGCAGGTCGGCATCACCGAACCGACGCGTGACTGGTTCCCGCTCAGCTTAATGGGAGCCTTCGCCGATTTTGCTGACGTTGTCCACGGCCCCGAATCAGATTGGGGACAGGTATCGTGCGGCTGCCACCCGAACTGCGGCGTCGGCACGGCCGTTATGATCAACAAGGAAACGAAGGAGATGGCACCGGTTCCGCAATTCCTGAACATTCAGGGACTGGTGTCGGACATGCAGCACATCACCGACACAAACCGCGGCAAATGGTTCTCCAATATAATGATGGGTCTCGCCCTTTTGAAGAACTACAACCCGTACGGTTCGCCGGACAGCCTGACGCTTGGCGGTATCTTGAAAAAATTTGACAAGTCATTCGGACTGTCGGGCAAGGATTACGGAAAGGTCGGCCCGGACCGCACTCTCGAGGACATCGAGAAACGTCGTCAGGACCCGTGGAACTTCCTGTTTATCGCCGGAATGTGGTTCCAGGATCTTTTCAACTACGATTTCCGCCGCACGGAAATGTGCATCATTCCCTACGGTACGCAGGAAGGCGAGATCAGCTTCTGTGCTTACAACACCGGCATCGGCTGGCGCAACATCATCGAGCACATGCACCAGAACGCGACCGTCGCACAGTGGTACAAAGAGCATGGCCGCCACGAAGTTTTCGCTCGCGGTAAAGAGGTCGAGCTTGGCGACAAATCGCACAGCCTTGTGCTGAACGAGATCGACCTTGCACGTCCGAACAAACCGGAAATGGAAGGCCCCAAAACCGCCGCCGAGGAAATGCAGATGATGCGCAAACTCTATAACCAAATGGTCATGGAGAAAAACCAGATCAAAGGCGAAAAACTCGTCCAGATCGGCGGCATCAAACGCGAAAAGAAAGACAAAACAATGGCCGTCGCTGAGTAATGGAACGCGGGCATCCCTGCCCGCCTCCTGCAACAGCCCGCACCTTTAATCGATGGTCTCCGACCGTCACAAACCAAAAGCCTCGTCACCCGACGGGGCTTTTTTGCTGGAGTTGATAGGACAGATATGACCAATAGAACGTATATGTCATATTTAGTTTTATAGGTCTTATCGAGTCCTATAAGTCCTATTTGGCCTTCTTTACTTAGTCTTTACTCTGCCGTTGCCTGTCGCGGTAGGTTAGCCGAGCCTTAAACATATTTTCCTTCAGGCCGCCGTGCTCTAAAAAGTCTTTCTCCAAACGACGCAACTGCTGATCAAGCAAATAATTCGTCTGGTGTATCAGGCAAATGATGATATTGGCAACCGTCTCCGGCGGCCTCGTTTCAAAATATGTCCTATAGGACTCATACGACTCATCCTCACGTCTGCCAAGCTTTCTCACAAACAATGCCTGCTTGGAATCTTTGTCCCAAAGGTCATGGCCTCGCACTCGCAAATAATCTCGATAATCCTCAAGCAATTCTTCGAGGCTGGCTCTTGCTACGTTTGTAAGTTTGATCTCAGTTTCACGCGAGGTTCCGCTTGCCTGACTGCCTTCTAAAATATTCTGCTTTCCTGATCGTGCGGCCTGCACCATCTGATCAACCGTCCGTGAACGCCGGTCTATAAATTTCTCGCAAAACAAAACCGTCGCATCATAAACGATCCGCGATTTCTTGAACGACAACAGATCCTCATAGCCGCCGTGTTTTGGGATAAAACCATCTTGCATAAAGATATTTCAGTGGTCGGCCAACCAGCAGTATCCAACACTATATCCGCATTACCCGCAAGTACCAAACAGTACTAAAGAGGCGGTCGAGACTGCCGTACTCCTCCTTGGTAAGGAGGAAAGTTTAAGAGCAGGCAGGATGCCTGCGTTCAAGTCAGGTGAGAGCGACAGAGACCGGGTAAATAATATTGCATAATGCAATATTTTTATTGACAGATATTGCATTTTGTAATATTCTCGAAACTGATGTGTGGAGTGGAGTAAACGCAATAAAGGATGCTTTACTTAATGAGGATATTGTCTCTTGGTGCGTTGCGCGAGTTTTGGGAAGAGAACCCCGGTTCGGAAGATGTTCTCCGCGACTTTTACAAAAAGCTTTCGGGAATTGAACCGCAAAACCTGCCAGAGTTAAAGATGTCTTTCCCGGCGGTCGATCTTGTTGGCAAATGTTATGTGTTCAACGTCGGCGGCAATAAATATCGTGTGATCTCCCGCATTCATTTCAACAGGCAGATGGTTTTTATTCGGTTCGTTTTAACTCACAAGGAGTATGACAAGGACAAATGGAAGTCCGATTGCTAAAGACGTTTAAGAGGTGAAAAACATGACAGCTCAATACGACCCGAAAGCTTACAATAAACTGTTGGTTAGTGTTTCGCCGGGAGAAATAGAGACGGAGAACGATTATGAGCAGATGCTGAAAATGATCGACCGTCTGATGAAAAAAGACGAAGACTCTCTTTCGCCCGAAGAGGACAGACTTATTCGTTTGCTCGCTGTGCTTGTCGAAGATTACGAATCGCGTCATTATCCGATCGACACTACTTCGAACCCGTCGGTGGCTTTGCGTGAACTGATGCGCGAACACGGCCTGAAACAGGTTGATATGGTGGATATTTTCGGATCACAGGGAACTGTTTCGCAGGTTCTCAACGGCAAGCGTGAAATAAGCAAAGCCCAGGCCCGTAAACTATCTGCCCGGTTTCACCTGCCGATAGACGTGTTTATATAGCACAACCAACCGGAACAGAGCGTCCGGTCGATGACATAATCCTTTAAAAAATAAACTGGCAGCTCGTTCTCTCCCTTTCCATGTGTTTCAGGTAGCGGATATCGTCGCCAAATGTGTTCCGGCCAGGAATGAAAACGCCGTCCTTAATGCGTACGGTTCAGGTTGAATTCGATCTCGCTTTTTTATGATAAAATTCCTCAATATAATTGGCGGGGGTTCCTTAAGGAAAACGCCGTCATAATAAATATCTTATGGGATTTTTAAGTAATCTTTTCGGAAAAGAAGAAGCTGTTGACAGTAAAGAACCGATCGGCAGCTATGAAGATTTTTGGGCATGGTTCGCGAATAACGAGAAGCATTTTTACAACGTCGTAAAAAGCAAGGACAACGTCGAACCCGAAGTACTCGACAAGATCATTCTTAATCTTGCTCGGCTGCATGATGGGCTTTTTCTCTTGTGCGGTATGTATGACGATAACACCGTCGAACTGATCATAACGACCGACGGCAATATCAAGAATATAGTCTTTGCAGAAGAGGTTGTTGATGCTGCTCCGAAGCTAGATGGCTGGAGATTTACCGCTCTTAAACCGGAAGCAGATGAGGGCTTTTACATCACAATGCAAGGTTATAAGGCTGGCGATGACAATCTCCACTTTTATTCAAATGAGGCATGGGAACAACCTGATGAGATCGACATAGTCATCGTGCATGACGATCTTAACGAAGATGATGCTGAAGCAGTCAGACACGCTACGTTCATCTTCTTAGACAATTATCTGGGCGAGTTGGCTTTTGCAACCACAATAGATAGCCTTTCGATAATAGGTAGATCTGAGGCGGAAAAAGAGTTGAGACCGCTTAGCGAACTAAAGCCTTACCTTCAAAAAAGACACAATGAATTCGTTGAAAAATATGATGGGTTCCGTAAAAATACTGATGAAGACTCATATTCTTTACTGGAAGCCGAACTGAAAAACGGCTTCCCCTTGATCGCAGTGGTCAACACCGCCCTTTTAACATGGGACAGAAAACCGTCACATCCATGGATAGCTGTCGTCGAATTCACATTTAATGGTAATGAGAACGGAATGCCGGATGATGATACCTATCAGCTTCTGGGTAAGATCGAAGACGAAATACTTGCCGAATTGCATGATGCTGACGGCTATTTGAATATTGGCAGAGAAACAGCCAAAGACGTAAGATCAGTCTATTTTGCATGCAAGGAATTTAGAAAGCCGTCTAAAGTGCTTAATAAAATTCGTGATCAATACGCTGGTAATGTCGAGATCGATATAGACATATATAAAGACAAATATTGGCAATCCTTTGACCGCTTTATTGCTACCGAAGATGATGACCTTGTAAATTAAAGAGCGGTTTTAGACAGAGAAATTCACTGTATGATCTCGGGTTTACTGATCTGAAATCCGCGCCCGAACATGCTGTAAAGTGAGATCAATGTTGAACTGGTTGAAACAATTTAAGGCGGAGAAGAATACGCCGGCTGATACGCGCCCTCTGAAACGCGGCGAGATCAAAGGGGTTCTGATCTCACTTGCGGAAAAGGAAATGCCTGGTTTTGAATTCCTGGATTATCGCAACACCTTTTACAATTTCCAACGAATTCGTAATCTGGGAAAATATTCGGTTTCAGAGTTATTCCATATCGGCTTTAGCTTGAAGGGCAGAGCATTTTCCTGTTCTGTTGCGTCACGCTTAAACCCAAATCTTATTCATGACAGATGGTACAATGTGGGCCTCCTTAACCCGCACAGGGACATTATAACGATTAAAAAGAGGACTGGTATTATTCCGATTGAAGAAGCTTATTATTATCACAATGGAATGCTGGAAACCTGTGTAAACACAGCAAACCAGATATTTACCGATCTGAAAAAATATGGATTGCCATTTTTTGAAGAACAATACAGACAAATGTTGCAGAATCCAACAATCCAAGTTGGCTTCAGATATCTGGAAAACCTGAATGAAAAAGAAGTTTTGGAATTAAAACAAGCTATTAACGAGGATTTGAAAACTGGCAAGGGCCTTCTATTTGCCCATCCCTTATGTATCGACCTGAAACGAACTCTTCAAGCCGTTCGAGGTGAAAGCAGAGAGTTTAGAAAATGTCTGCCAGGGGCAGCTTTGGAGTTTCTAAGATTCTATTGTGCAGTTTATGAAGGGGCGGAATCTAAGACGTTGTGATCAGTATTGGCCGGCTTGGAGAGCAGTCTGCATCGAACGGGGCGATCTGGAGATTTAGCAGATATTCGCCGTCCTCTATTTCGTTTGACACATATATCAGTTCGGTGATGGTGTTGTTGATGCGCGTGGCGGCGTTGGTAGCTCGGCTTCCCTCTTCGACGTTCCAGAAGATGCGGTGGTTGAGCAGCTTGCCGTCGTCGTAGATGCGGTCGATGGACGGCAGATCGCAGAGCAGATGCGTGAAGCCGCTTTCGACGATGTAGTGCATCGCTTCGAGTGTGAAATACGGCGGTATCTTTACTGCATTCGCGGCATCAGTGCCGTATTCGCGGGTGAGTTTGCCGTCGTCATTCGGCAGTGTGCGGACGATCAGAGCTTTTGAATGCGGAATTTCCGATTGCGGAACGCGGAATGCGGAATGCGGAATATTTGATTGCGGAATTTCCGATTGCGGAACGCGGAATGCGGAGTGCGGAACTTCTTGTTGGAGAGATGTCAGTTTTTCCGCGAGAGATTTTTTGGTAATGAGAGTGTCCTGTTGCTCGTGGTTCAGTGGATATGCCTCGTCAGTTTCACTTATCGCAACCGGTTCGACCGAGACCAGCACGGCGTTCATCAGCACATCTTTCAGGCATTCGCGGATGGAGATGCGTTCGTGGGTGATGTGGCCGACGCATTCGGTGTGCGTGCCGTTGCAATGTGAGATGACCGTATAGCGTTCAAAATTGACGCTGCCGCCGCGCCGCGTGTCGCCGACGAGGTCGCCGTATTCACACGCCTCTGCCCGCGCCGGCTCGACGCCATAGGCGTTCGGCTGCGGGCCGTTGAACCGCAGCGGGATCGATATGTCTATCGCATTGCCGTTAATATCGTTACTTTTCATTCTTAACAAACAGCTTAGAGCTATCAGCTGACAGCCTTCAGTCTTTTTCGACCATGCCTTACAGGCCAGCGATCTGTCGCATTATGTCGTCGAGATCTATATCTGCGGTCGATTCGATACGATAGCAAATATCCATCAATAATTTATCCTGTGCTTCGCCGCGGTGTTTTGCCTCGGAGTAGGGCAGGTCTTCGCGGAATGTGACCATTGAGTATTTTGAAAAATAGTCGGGATAGGTTTGTTCGAGTTTTGTTTCCAGTTCGCGTTTGCGTTGGAACACGGGGTCGGCGACGCGGTCGCGCATCTCGTAAAAATTATCCTCTGCCATGTCGGCGATGGCGTCGGTGTTTGGTTTACGCAGGCTGCTGTATCGTTCATAAACGGCCTTCCAATCGACCGGCGACCCAGTCGCTATCGCTCCCGGTTCTGACAATTCTTCATCGATCAATCCGGCAAGTACGCGGACGTCCTCAAAGGCGCAGTTCATTCCCTGTCCGTAAAAAGGCACGACCGCGTGGGCGGCGTCGCCAAGCAACAGGAACTTTCCGCCGATGTTCCACGGAAAGCATTTTACCGTGCCGAGTTGGCCGATAGGATTTTCAAAAAAATGCTGCCCGAGCGTCGGCATCAGTTCAAGGGCGTCAGCAAATTCGCGTCGGAAAAATTCGATGACAGAGGCTTCATCTGTCAATAGATCGAACGCCGGTTCGATGGCAGAGGCGCGATCGGCGGCAGGGGTTTCACCCGCACGCTCGTTCACACTCGCGTTTCCGCCTTTGTGTGCGAGGAACAGCGTGCATGTAAAGCTGCCGTCCAGATTGGGCAGGGCGATCATCATAAATTGATGCCGCGGCCAGATGTGCAGGGCATTCTCTTCTATCGCGAATTTATCCTCGTAAATGCCCGGTTTTTCAACAGCCCGAAACGGCATATACAGCTCTTTGTAGCCGTGATCGAGAAAGACCGAGGAACTCTGAAACTCAGGCATCTGCCGTTCCATCGCCTGGCGGACGGCCGAACCGGCCCCGTCGGTAGCAATGACGGTGTCGTATTCGCCAAAGGACGAAAGCGGCACAATCGACGAAAGATCGGGCGGTGCGGACGCCCCGGAGTTTTCAAAAAACACCTCGCCCGAATCAGCGTCAATATCGACGCACCGCATATTAAAATGAAACCTGACGCCTTCGTATTTCTCGGCCTCGTTCATCAGAGCGACGTTCAGCCCGCCGCGTGAGATGGAATTGATGAATTCGCCCTGACGCCCGCTGTATGGCAGCAGCTTTGTCTCGCCGGCCGGTGAATGGATCATGCGGCCGTGCATCGGTATCGCCTCGCGGAGCATGTATTCGTCCATGCCGACCTCGCGAAGAGCGGCGATGCCGCGATCAGACAACGCCATGTTTATCGAACGCCCGGCGGACATCCGCTCCTTTCGCATATCGCCGCGCGCCTCAAAAACATCCACCGCAAACCCGCGCTTCGCCAGATAAATTGACAAAAGCGAACCCGCGAGTCCCGCACCGATAATAGCGACCTTTGGCATAGAGCATTTGACCACATAGGAACATAGTTCACATAGTTTTTTCTATGTTCCCTATGTTTCTATGTGGTAATTCAAACAAGGCATTCTTTCAAGATTTCAGCAAATTTATGCACATCCTCAAACGAATTATACAACGGAACCGGTGCGACGCGGATGACGTCGGGTTCGCGCCAGTCGGCGATGACGCCGCGTTCGGTGAGCGCGTTGAATAGTGTTTTGTTCGATGCCGCAGGTTCCGATACACTCCCAGCGGCCCGTGTTTCCGCCTTTACGCGGATGGAAAGCTGGCAGCCGCGTTGTTCGGGGTCGCTCGGCGTAATGATCTCGATGCGGGCGTCGTTGATCTCGGCAAGCAGTTTTTCGAGATACGCTGTCAGTTTCACCGATTTTTCTCGCAAGGCGGGCATTGTCGCTTCGTCAAAAATTTCGAGCGATGCACGCAGGGCGGCAAGCTGAAATATCGGCGGGTTGGAAAGCTGCCAGCCTTCGGCACCGGCGAGCGGCACGAAATCAGGCCCCATCAAAAACCGAGTCTTTTTGTCGTGTCCCCACCAGCCGGCGAAACGCGGCAGATCAAATGAACGAGCGTGGCGTTCGTGAACAAAAATGCCTGCGATGCCGCCCGGCCCGGAATTGAGATATTTATAGGAACACCACGCGGCAAAATCAACGTCCCAATCGTGCAGCTTTAATTCGAGATTTCCGGCGGCATGTGCCAGATCGAACCCGACGACGCAGCCTTTTTTATGGCCCGCTTCGGTTATCGCCCGCATATCAAAAGCCTGACCGGTGTAATAATTTACACCGCCGAGCAGAATGAGCGCGACGCTGTCGCCTTCGCGGTCGATGGTCTCAAGAATGTCCTCGGTCCGCAGCGTGGTTTCGCCTTCGCGGGGCGTGAGTTCGATAAGCGCGTTTGGAGTCCCGCCTTTAGGCGGCTGCGTTGGTAAAGGCCGGCTAAAGCCGGTACTCCAAACCTTGATCTGCGACTCGACCGCGTATTGGTCGCTGGGGAACGCGCCTTTTTCGATGATGATCTTGTATCGTTCGGCGGTCGGACGATAGAACGACACCATCAGCAGATGCAGGTTGACCGTCAGCGAATTCATCGCCACGACCTCGAGCGGTTTTGCTCCGACAATGCGGGCGAGCGGCTCCGTCACAAATTCGTGATACGGCAGCCACGGATGCTTTGCATGAAAATGCCCCTCAACGCCAAGCTCCGCCCAATCCTTCAGTTCCTGCTGGATATACTCGCTCGTCCGCTTTGGCTGTAGCCCCAACGAATTTCCCGTGAAATAAAGCACCTCGGAACCGTCTGTGTGTTTCGGAATGTGAAACTCAACACGAAACCGCCGAAGCGGATCGGCAGCGTCCATTTCAACATGTGATAATTTGTTTGATTCAAGTCCGGTCATTGTTTCTATTTGTATATCACACTCTACTTCTCGCCTTTCATCGTGTTTTCGATCGTTTTCAAACTTTCCAAATAGTTCTTTTCAACTTCGCTCAATGTTTTTTGCTGATATTTTTTGTATTCCGTCGCAGCCTTTTCGACCGCTTGCTCGTGGCTGACAGAACCAGCATCAAGTAATAGCTTTTCTCCGCTCATTGTCAGGATCCTGTCCAGATGTTCCGCCCAGTCTTTCATTGTCATTGCCTGTTCGCGTTCGGCCTGCCGCTCGGCAAAGTCCAAATATCCTGAAACAATTTGCCCAAGCGAGCGAAGCTCTTTTTCGTCCAAATAGTTCTTTGCAATAACCGCGTCTTTCAGATACGGACGGTCGCCCGGAAAGGTCATCAGGCCCATAAATTCCTTTTCGGCATCTGCACGGTCATAGATAACCTCAGCCGCCGTTTGTCCGTGAACGGCATAATGAATTTTGTTCTGCACTTTTTTGAAAAACGCTATGGAAACTTCGGCTTTCGGTTCGTAATCAATGCTTGTCGCGTAAATGTCCAAAACCTGACGATAGAACACTTTTTCGGAAGAACGAATGTCGCGGATGCGTTTCAGGAGTTCTTTCCAATAACCGCCGCCGCCCAGATTCTTCAGGCGTTCGTCGTCCATTGTAAAGCCTTTGCGGATATATTCGTTCAGGCGTTTTGTCGCCCATTGCCGAAATTGCGTGCCTCGCAGCGATCTTACGCGATAACCGACAGAGATGATCACATCGAGGTTGTAGCCATTAACCTCGACTTCCTGCGTTTTGCCTGCAATAGCACCATGTTGAGTGGTTATCCGGAATTTCCGGACAGCCACTTTTTTGTCCAATTCGCCTTCCTTGAAAATGTTTCCAATATGCTCAGAAATGGTGCGCTTGTCCTTGTCAAACAGCATCGCCATTTGAGCCTGCGTAAGCCAAACCGTTTCGTCCTCAAATCGAACGTCCACCGAAATTCGTTCATCTTCGGTTTTGAACAAAATGAAGTCCGATGTGCTGTCCGGTGTATTATCTGCCATACCCTTTTGAAAGAGCGACCCCTATCTGGCCTGCATCCGGCAGGAAAGTTCAGCGGTACCTCCCCTCTAACAATGTCAACCCACCTAACTTAATGCCCCTCTTATGCAACGCTTTTTGTCCTGATGATTTATTTAAGTTCCTCGAATTTCGCTTTCATGGTCGGGTTGCCGCGTGTTAATTTTTTAATTGTTAGGTCTTCTGTTTTTTCGTTTGCAAGTCGAAGATTGTTTTCGGATGACAATAGAGCTGCTTTAGTTTTTTCCAATTCTTTTATGGTTTTATCTATCCCGTCAATGGCATCTTTAAATTTTCGACTTGCCAAATCATAATTTCGTGCAAAACCCTCTCTGAATTTATTTATCTTTTCTTCAAAATTAGTAATGTCTATATTCTGATTTCTTGCCAAAGCAAGTTCTGCTTTGTATTGCACAGCGTTCATTGCCGCATTGCGAAGCAAGGTAATAATAGGGATGAAAAATTGAGGACGCACAACATACATTTTGTTGTATTTATGAGACACATCTACAATGCCTGTATTGTAAAATTCGCTATCTACTTCTAAAAGAGAAACAAGCACAGCGTATTCACATTTTTTCTCGGTGCGGTCTTTGTCCAATTCTTTGAAAAAATCCTCGTTTCTTTTTTTTGTAGCTGTTTCGTCTCCTTCATTTTTCATTTCAAACATTATTGAAATGATTTCGTTGCCCGCAGCATCATTTTCTCTATAAACAAAGTCACCTTTGCTTCCCGAACTTGAATCGTTATCTTTTTCAAAATAAGCATTTTGAAATGCTGTTGCACGGA
The DNA here is from genome assembly GCA_019639175.1 of Acidobacteriota bacterium. Classification (GTDB taxonomy): domain Bacteria; phylum Acidobacteriota; class Blastocatellia; order Pyrinomonadales; family Pyrinomonadaceae; genus OLB17. The sequence continues at coordinate 270,445 of JAHBSK010000004.1, forward strand.
GTTTGTTGAATTCTGTTTCGCAATGTTGTTCAAGAGTCTCACCCAACATTTTGGTTGAGAGTTTCAACTTCATGTCCTTGCGTAAGGCAATTTCTTCATCTTTTAATTTAATGATGTCGTCTTTTGTTTTAAGTTCAGCAGTATATTTTTCTTTTAAAGAGTTTTCGAGTAATTGTTTTTCTGTTTCTTTATTCTTTACGGTATTAGCCAATTCATCACGCTCTTTTTCGATTTTTTGTATAGCCTCTGTAACAGAGAGTTTTTTCTCAACTTCGGCATTTTTAATCTCTGCTTTAAGTTCTATGAGTTCATTCTCATTCTTGTTAAGTTGTTCCTGCAAAGAGTTTCGGATATTAGCTTCAGCTAATTTTACAGCACTCTCTTTTTCTTTATCTGCAAGATTTAATCGTGCTTGTAATTCTTCTTCGAACTGATGATCACGGACTTGTTTCAATATGTCAGCAAAACTAGCTTCATCTACTTTGAAAGCTTTTTTACAATTTGGGCAAATAATTTCGTTCATATGATTTTATATCAGCTACTATTTCAGCATTAAAGTATTTCACAACCGATCTTGCTTGTTGTTTGTGGTGGCATTATAGCACTGGTTTTGTTGCGAATCACCAAAGCCCAGGTTTGTAGAAAAGCTTCATACGAAACAATTCGTTTGCCATTACGCTAAATTCTGAAAGTCCTGTTATCAAGATCCAGCCAGTTCAAAGCGGCGCCGCGGAGGAGCGTTTTGGCGGTTTTTTGGTCATAGTCCATTGATTCGATCAGCTTTCCGGGTTCGAGTTCGCCTAGCGGGAACGGGTAATCTGTGCCGAGCATTATGCGGTTTGCTCCGGCGAGGTTGATGAGATAATCGAGAGCGGCGGCGTCATGCACGAGCGAATCGAAGTACATACGGCTGAGGTATTTTCGCGGATTGTGCGGATTATCGACGGCGACCAGATCGGGGCGAACGTCAAAGCCGTGTTCTATGCGGCCGATGGTTGCGGGGAAAGCGCCGCCGCCGTGGGCGAAGCAAATTCGCAAATTTGGCAGCTTTTCGAGAACGCCGGAAAATATAAGCGAGCAGATGGCACGCGAGGTTTCGGCGGGCATCCCGACGAGCCACGGCAGCCAGTATTTCTGCATATCGTCGCGGCCCATCATTTCCCACGGGTGGACGAAAACAGCCATGCCAAGTTCTTCGCAAGCGGCGAAAAAATCAAAGAATTGCGGTTCGCCGAGGTTTAGCTGATTGACGTTCGTGCCTATCTGAACGCCTGCCATGCCGATCTGTTTGCAGCGTTCGAGTTCCTTTATCGCAAGCGTTGTGTCCTGCATCGGCATGGTTCCGAGGCCGATAAATCGCAGCGGAAATTCGCTGACGATCTCAGCGATGCCGTCGTTCAAAAATTTTGCGATCTCGGCGCCGTCGTTCGGTTTTGTCCAGTAACAGAACATCACCGGAACGGTCGAAAGCACTTGTATGCCAACGCCGTGAGCGTCCATTTCCTCGATGCGTTTTATGGGATCCCAACAGTTCGATTCGATGTCGCGAAACTGTTTGCCGTCGTCACGCTTCATATGAGCGCACCACGGTTCGTAATGGTCGAGCGTGATGAATCCGCCGTAGCCGAAACGATCCTTCCACGACGGAATGTCTTTTGGAAGAATGTGTGTATGAACGTCGATCTTTAGCATAATGGGATCATTTTAGTGAGCCGCAGGAACTTCCTCGGTTTCGCTCAGTTCGCCCGGTGTTCCTTTTGCAAAAAGGACACATGCAAGCAGTATCAGTGAACAGCCAAACATCGTCAGGACCATCGGGATCGTCGTGCCGTTCGCAAAAACGCTCACCATTCCGGCGATGACGGCGCTGAGGCCCATCTGGACAAATCCGGTCATTGCCGACGCCATACCGATATTATGCGAAACGCTGGTCATTGCCAAAGCGGACGTGTTCGGGTTGAATATCCCGATCGAGAACATAAACACCGCCATGCATGTCAAAACCACCGCAAGATGAGGCACGGGACCGAGCATCAGCAAAAGCAGGATCAGCGTGACCGCGATCAGAACACCGCCGGTCAGCAATGCCGCACGCTCTTCGGTCATTCGGTTGAGCAATGCCCGATTGACCTGGCTGCCCATTATCAGACAAAAGGCGCAAAAGCTGAACGCCATGCTGTATTGAAATTCGCCAAGGCCGTAAACCTCCATAAAAAGGAGCGGCGAACTCGTAATATATCCGAACAGGGCGGCGGAGCAAAACGCCATCGCCAGCGTATAAAGCACAAAGCGGCGGTTCAGCATCACGCGAAAATATCCCGCCGCGACCTTAACCGGATCGAGCGAGACCGAAGCGTCTGGCCCTTTGCTTTCCGGCAAAAATAAAATAACGGCGGCCATTACCATCGCCGTAATGACAGCCAGCACGATAAAGATGGCGTGCCAGTCAAAGAACGTAACAAGCGCTCCGCCGACGCTGGGAGCGATTATCGGAGCGACGCCCATCACCAGTATCAGCATCGAAAATACGCGCGCGTTGTCCTGCGGCGGAAAAATGTCGCGAACCATGGCACGGCTGGCAACCATGCCAGAGCATCCGCCAAGCGCCTGGACAAAGCGGAGAGCTATAAGCTGTTCAACGCTGGTCACAAATGCACAGCCGACCGATGCCAGCAAATAAATTGAAAGGCCGATGAGCAGTGGCTTTTTGCGTCCAAAACGGTCAAGGATCGGGCCGTAAAACAACTGGCCCAAACAAATGCCCGCAAAAAAGCTTGCCAGAGAAAGGCCGACCGTTGCCACGTCGGTGCCGAGCGACGCCGCTATCGACGAAAACCCAGGCAGATACATATCAATGCTGAACGGATTCAGCCCGATAAGAAAACCAAGCGTGATGATGATCCGAAAATACGTCCTTCGGTTCGATATATCCATCTATTATAAGAGTTTACCTGATAGGCGGCGGGAGTTCATGTTAAAAGAGGATTAAGCGGGCCGTTCGCCGGTTCGCCATGCGGCAGGCCGCCAAGCCACGTGTCCAGATCGGCCTGCTGATGCCTGTTCGCGGGCGGAGTGATTCGCGTTCCGTCGGCGAAATAGATAACGGTCATCACGTGGCGTGGCTTATCGGGCGAAAGATTTGCCCCGGCGCTATGAACTGTCCATCCGAGGTGAAAGGTCGCATCACCTGCCCGCATTGCGTTTGCCCTGACGACCGGAAAACCTTTTTCGCTGATGTATTGGCCATAAAACTCCTCGCTTTCATCCGATATGCCGACATTGCCCGCGGCCTTGTCCTTGTGCGACCCGGAAGCGAAAGTGAGCATTCCCATCTGCTCGTCGATATCGACAAGCGGCATCCACATCGTAACGGTTTTTTCGGAATCGAGCGGCCAGTAATACATATCCTGATGCCACGGCGTCGGGCCGCCGCCGGGTTCTTTTATCAGTGCCTGATCGTGATAAAGTCTGACGTTCTCAACACCGAGCAGATCGGCTGCGATGCGTGCGAACCGCCGGTGGAAAACGAATTCGCGAACGCTTTCGTCGTGCTGCCAGAGGTTTGTTATTTGCAGAAACGCCTTGCCGTAGGTGTCGCGTTCGTCAAGTCCTCGCGTTTCGGTGGAATAACGCCGCGCAGCATCAGCGATGTCGTCGCGATATTTGGCGGCCGCTTCCGGCTCGGCCACCGAACGCAGCAGAATATGGCCGTCTCGCCAAAAGGCATGGCAGTCATCTTCGGTTATCGCGTAGATATTTTCGGACGGCGTCATCACAGCGTCTCCTTTTACAAGCAGCTCCACTGGCCGTTGACGACCATTGCCGGAGCGCCGCTGCCGCCGGCCTGACACGGCGTTGTCGAACGCCGGCAGTTCTGGCAATAGACCAGCGAACCGTTCGCGCGTCCGGCTGGCAAAGCGTTCTGCATCAGCGAAGGCATTTTGACAGGCGTTCCGAATTCAACATCAGTGCCGAAAAACGTCGGACGGCCTGTTAACTTTCCCTCACCCGGCTGTCCGGTCATAAAGATGATCGTGGCTTTGTCAAAATTGCCTTCGTCCGAACCGACGCATCCCATAATATGGCCGTCATAGCAAAAACGGTCGCCGGTGGAATAGACCCGAAGCCGATCATCCGCCTTGAACGTGCCGCCGCCGTAAAGATTGCCTGTCGATACGAGCGTCCGGCGGGCATTGAAAATGATCGGATGCCCAAAGGTCGAATTTATGATCGTTATCGGATAAGTGTAATCGCCCGCCATCGGGTTGTTCGATTCATTATATACGATGGAATTTGTCATCGCTTCGGTCTGTGAACCGATTATCGTGATGTTTCCGCTATCGAGTATCTTGAGATATGTTCCGCCCGGAGCTTGCGGAAAGCCTCCGCCAAATGTGTTCTGGATCATTACGGCTCCGGCACGTTCAAAATGCATCGAATCGGCATTCTGGCCGGGCTGCATTTTGGGGTTGATGAACAACCCGGCGGAGATCTTCCAGTCGGTGTTCCTGGTGTTCACATAAATGCCCGCATCACGGTTAAAGATAAAACGGCAGGAGTTCAGATTTATATAATCGAACTGCCATTGCAGGTTGGTCTGGGGCAGCCCGTAGGCATTTATCCCGCGATAAAAGTTGTGAAAGACCACTCGGTCAAAATCGAAACCCTGGCTGGAATGAAAGGCCCCGTATGCTTCGATACCGTTCGTCCGGTCATTGCTTTGGGCATAGAGTTCTATATCGCGAATGACCACCTTTTCTACACATTCGCCGATGGTGAACAGCGAACGGTTCGCTCCCGAAAGGGTTATTCGCGACGGGTTTTGTCTGGAAAGATGGCTGGTCGCCGCCTGTGACTGAAGGCCGTTCGTCCCCGCGATGGTTATGCCCGAAGGCAGCGAGATCGGCGACGTGACGATATATTCGCCATCAGGAACCGTCAATGTTCCGCCGTTGTTCGAGGCAATAACGGCCATCGCGCTTTTGAAGGCGATAGTGTCATCGGTTTTGCCGTCGCCTTTTGCGCCAAAATCGCGGATGTTGTAAAAACCGCGTTCGTTCGCGGAGGAGATCGCGGGCCAGATATAGGTCGTCGGCCCGGCGTGGCCGTCGCCGGTAAATTCCACGCGATAGTTTTTATCCTCGCCGGTAAAACACCATTTGTAATTTGAGGCATTTGCCTGAAGCGTCGCCGTTCCCGAAGCTCCCGGCGCAAGATTGGTCCCCGAACCGGAACAAGGCGTCAACTTCATCGGGGTCGAGCGGTCAAGATCGGTTACGGTGATCCGCGTCGCCGGTGTCGCATACCTGACGGCACAAGTCGCCTGCTTATGATCCTTGGGGGCGCTGACGACGATGTTGTAGCCTTCAAATCTGTTCTGGGCAAAAGCGGAAACCATGCCAAAACACAGCACGGCAACGACCGGAATGAGCTTTTTCATGGTTTCTATTATTACAGGAACCCGCCACAACGGTAAATGGCTGAGGATTGGAAGACTTGTGAGACTTGGAGACCTGGAGACTTGTGAGACTTGTGAGACCTGGAGACTTGGAGAGAAAGAACATGAAAAGGAGGTCTCTCATCGCCGCGTCTCCCCTTCTCCCTGTCTCCCTGTCTCCCTGTCTCCGTGTCTCCGTGTTTAAAACCGCCCGGCTGCTATTCGCCAAAAAGCGTTGGAGCGGCGTTTTTTGAGGGCAGGTCGATGGCGAAGTGGTCGTAGGCGAGGCGGGTTGCCATGCGGCCGCGAGGTGTGCGGTTGAGAAAGCCGATCTGGAGCAGATACGGTTCGATTATTTCCTCGATGGAATCTTTTTCTTCGTGCAGGGCGGCGCAGAGCGTTCCCAAACCGACCGGGCCGCCGTCAAATTTTTCGATGATGGTCAGCAGCAGTTTGCGGTCCATTTCGTCCAGGCCAAAGGCATCGACCTCCATGCGGTTGAGCGCGTCGTTGGCAACGTGTTCGGTGATTTTCCCGTCGTGATCGACCTCGGCGTAATCGCGGACACGGCGGAGCAGGCGGTTGCAGATGCGCGGCGTTCCGCGCGAACGACGGGCGATCTCATTTGAACCGGCCGGTTCTATCTCGACCTCAAGTATCTTTGCCGAACGCTCGGCTATCTGCTGCAATTCGCTGACGCCGTAAAAATCCAGATGAAAAATGATGCCGAAACGGCCCCGCAAAGGAGCAGTTATCAGACCGGGCCGCGTCGTCGCGCCGACAAGGGTGAATTTTGGCAATTCGAGCTTTATCGAACGTGCCGCGGTTCCCTGCCCTATCATTATGTCAAGGCTGTAATCTTCCATCGCAGGATAGAGAATTTCCTCGATGGCCGGATTTAGCCGGTGTATCTCGTCGATGAAAAGCACGTCGCCTTCTTCGAGATTGGTGAGAATGGCGGCGAGGTCGCCCGCCTTTTCTATGATCGGGCCGGCGGTCGTCTTTAATGTCGAACCCATTTCCGTCGCAACGATGTTCGACAGCGTAGTTTTGCCGACACCGGGCGGGCCGGTCAGCAGAATATGATCCAACGCCTCTCGCCGCTTAAGCGCCGCCTTCATAAAAACGCGCAGGTTGTCCTTGACCTTTTTCTGGCCGATATACTCCGCCAACTGAGCAGGCCGCAGCGACGCCTCGAATTTCGACTCCTCGGGCGAAAGCTCTTCTCTGATATTTATTACCGCTGCGTTTGTCATTTAAATTTTGCCACAGAGTTCACAGAGTCAAATTTGCCTCAGATATACGCGGATGACACGGATATAATAATCTTTCATCCGACCTTTCTCTTACCGGCGTTTATTCCCGTCCGCTTTCGGCCAATGCTCCTTCTCTCTGCATTCACTGCGCTCTCTGCGTTAAAAGTATATCTTATCGCAGAGAACGCCAAGAGCGCAGAGAAGATATAAGAAAAACTCTGTGTCTCAGCGTCTTTGCGGTAAAAGATCTTCTCTAAAGCAAAAGCCCTTTGTTATATAACGCCATTGTGTCCATTGCGAGGGCGACAGTGCAATGGAGGACGAGGCCGAGCCAGATGCTGTTATTTTTGTAGCTTAGCCAGCCGAGAAAGATGCCTGCGGCGATGGCGGCAAATGTTTCGGGCATCGGTTTGCCGAAATGTATCATGCAATACGGCACGGTCATTACAAAGATCGAATACAGCCCGAGCGACGGTTTGAGGCTGTGAACCAAAAAGCCGCGAAAGAAAAATTCCAGCCCGAAAAACTGCAAAAAGTATATCAGTTCCCATAATAAAAGCGTCCGGCCAAGGTATGGGCTGCCGTCGTAGATCTTCAGGAAAGGATATTTTGCCGCAAAGCCCGTCGTCTGCGACATCGCCCACACCAGCGGCAGCATGACAGCGATGCAGACGGCAAGCAGCTTCCAAAATCCGGGTTCTATTGCAGGCCGCAATCCAAAATCACGCAATCGCCCACGCCAGACAAATTTGATGACAAACGCCGGAACAACAAAATAAAAAACCGTAACGACCGCGACCCACCACACAAGGCCGGGCAGATTGCTGTGCGGCGACATCGTTATCGCGTCGCCAAACCACTCGAGCTGCGTCCCTTTCAGCAACGCCGCGACCGCCGCCTGATCCTTGAAATAAAAGATACACGTCAGCCCAAACGCCGTATAGACCAACGCCAAAACAGCCTTGCGGTCGAGCTTGGCGATGTCGCCTTTGATATGGTCGAGAATTTCGAGCATGTGGTGGTTCTAACCGCTCAACCATTCACGCAGGCGGTTCTGACCGAAGGCACACTCCCTACCGGTCGTGTTTCCGCCTTTATTTCGCGAGGCGTTGCAGGGCGGCGCGGAGCAGTTTTTGGACGCTTTGTTCGGTGCCGTCTTTGGCTGCCTGCTGCAGGGCTTTTTCGGCGGCGTCTTTTTTGTAGCCGAGGTTGACGAGAGCGGAAAGAGCATCGTCAAAAGCCTCGTCGGCACCGGCACCGGTTTTACCCGACGCTGCGGCGATACCTGCCGCGGCACCTGATGAAAGATCGCTGAGCTTATCGCGAAGTTCGATCACCAATCGCTCTGCCGTTTTTTTGCCGACGCCGGGAATGGCCGTCAGCTTTGCCAGATTCTCAGACCTGACGGCGGCGATCATCTCATCCGCGCTCATGCCCGACAGCATTGTTATGCCGGATTTTGCCCCGACGCCCTGCACCGATATAAGTTTCAGGTAAAGTTCGCGTTCGCGGACGGTCTTGAACCCGAAAAGCTGTATCGCGTCTTCGCGGACGTGTGTGTAGATGCGAAGCTGAACGTCCGACCCGACCTCGCCGATCTCGTAAAAAGTGGTCAGCGGTATCGACACCTCATAGCCTACACCGCCGACATCTATGATGACGGAATTAGTATGTTTTTCGAGGAGTTTTCCGGAAAGAAATCCTATCATTTGCCAGATCAGTTTGTATGAAAAGTTGTTTTACGTGCGTTTACTATGTAAATTTGACGTCCGGCCGGACGTCTCACGCAAAGCCGCTAAGTACGCAAAGACATTCTTGGTGACAACAGCTCGCCCGCAACACGATCTATCGTCTTCATCAGCTAGAGTTTTCTATTACCTTACGAACCCTCTTTTCCGCTAGTCTCTTTGCGGCCTTTGCTGTCTTGGCGTGAAAAAAACCTCACGTTTTACGAATGTATCCGATCTGTAACAAATATCTCACGCAAAGACGCTAAGCACGCAAAGGAATCTTCCGTTTAGCGTTATCGTCAAGGGAAATTGTAGTCCAGACCACGCCCCTGGGCAACGCTCACGGCCATATTGGTCATCAAGTAATCGCAATGTCCATTTAGAAACTTTGCCAGTGATGCTATAAAATTTTACTAATTGATGAAATCTGAAAAGATCTCACAACTAACGACCAACCGGCTGAGCATCTATCTAAGATGCCTGAAAGAGCTTGCGAGCGAGGGGCTGACATCAGTTTCTTCAGATTCGCTTGCCGACCGCTTTCACCTAAATTCTGCTCAGATCAGAAAAGACCTTGCCTATTTTGGCGAATTCGGCGTTCGCGGCGTGGGGTATGACATAGCCTTGCTTCGCGATCACATTATCAGGATATTGGGGCTGGACCGCAGCTACAATCTGGCGATAATCGGCGCCGGGCGGCTTGGTTCGGCACTGGTCGATTACGAAGGGCTTCTGCGTTCGAGCTTTCATGTAAAGGCGCTTTTTGACGTTGATCCAAAGAAGATCGGGAAAAAAGTCGGCGGCATCACAATAACTGACCTAAAAAACTTTCAGTCTGTCGTAAAAAAAGCTAATATAGATGTAGCGGTCATCGCTGTTCCGGCAAATGCGGCGCCGGACGTATTTGAAAAAATAAAGAAAGCGGGCATCAGAGCGGTGCTGAATTTTGCACCGGTTCGGCTTAACGCGGACGATGAAATGAGGGTGAGGTCGCTGGATGTTAATTCCGGGCTGGAAAGCCTTTCCTACTTTCTGACGGAACGTCCGCAACCCGGAGATAAGCCGAAACCCGCCGGAAAAGCCCGCAAATCCGCGCAATAATGATCTATGAGGTAAAAAATATGCAGTACACGGGAATAATAAAGCGAGTGGTTCCATTTTTTCTGACCTTTGCCGTCGGTTTGCTTGTGGCAAGTCTCTTTGTTCCGCTCTCCGCACCGAGCTTTAGCGGCCTAAAGAGCCGTATAGAACACCGCAAGGCAAAGTCCGAACGAATGAGACACGCCAGATATGAGGTAATGCGCGAGAACCGTGAATTGAGAAATGAGGTACTGCGGTTAAGGGAACGCATCGCCGAAATGGAATCGGGCAGAGGCTATGTCCGTTACAATGAACTGCCGTCGATACCGATGGACAGCGTCCCGGAAGTTCAGGGAAAAAGAAAGGATCGCAAACCGCGGCATCCAAGACACCCGAAACACAAACACTTCGAATAGGACGGAAGCAATAAGATCTTTACGACCACAGGTTAACGCCAACAGCAGTTTGTGTTAATCTGTGGTTTCCTTTTTTCACTTTTATGGACGAAAGTTCAGCCCGAAAACTTATAGTTGAGATCGGCAAACTGCTGTATGAACGCAGCTACGTAGTTGCGTCTGACGGCAACGTGAGCATTCGCCTGGACGAGAACACGGTCCTGGCGACGCCGACAATGACCTGCAAGGGCCGTATGACCGAAGATTGCCTTGCCCTGACGGACATGGACGGCAAACCGCTTTCGGACAAACGGGCGTCGTCCGAACTGGCAATGCACCTGCTGATATACAAGATGCGGCCGGACGTAAAAGCGGTCTGCCACGCGCATCCGCCGCACGGAACGGCCTTCGCGGTCGCGGGCCTCGCCATTGACCAGCCGATATTGTCCGAGGTGATATTGACGCTCGGCTGTGTGCCGCTGACCGATTACGGAACGCCCTCGACCAACGAACTGACCGAGGCGATGAAGCCCTATGTGGCACATCACAACGCCCTGCTGATGGCAAACCACGGAGCCGTGGCGTATGGCGACGATCTGTGGCAGGCGTTTGACCGTTTGGAAACGCTGGAACACACGGCGAAGATCGCAATTTTGGCAAAGGCGCTCGGCGGTGCGAACGACCTGCCCAAGGACGCCATCGAAAAACTCATAAATATAAGGGAAAAGGCGGGTTATCTTCGTGAAAACGCCCGTTGCCAGTCGTGCGGTTATCTACATGACGTCGGTATTACGTGCGATATGGACATCAGTTATCCAAACACGGCTGCCCCGAACGGACAAAAGATCTCGCTTTCACGCGAGGAGTTGATCGAGCTTTTGAGCCGCGCCTCAAGCCTGCAATAACAAAGATTGACATTTTGTGTTATTATTTGCTTGAGGCAGATTATGAATATTTCATTGACACCCGAACTCGAAAAACTTGTAAACGACAAGGTTGAATCAGGGCTTTACAACTCGGCAAGCGAGGTAGTGCGCGAAGGCTTGCGTCTGCTCCGAGATCATGACGAGCTGCGCAGAATACGACAGGAAGAACTTCGCAAAGAAGTAAGGCTCGGGATTGAACAATTAAGAAACGGCCAGTATCTCGAGTTCGACTCGGCTGAAGAACTGGCCGATTCTGTGATAAAAAACGGAATGAAAAAGCTCAAGACAAAGTAAATGAATAAGTACAGGATATCGCCGCTTGCCTATGACGATCTTGAGCAGATCTTTCTGTACATAGCCGAAAGGAACTTAAATGCCGCCCAAAAACTAATGAATGACATGATAAAACAGTTCGATCTGGCTGCACAGAACAGCTCTATCGGTTCTGCTAAAGATGAGTTCATGGTTGGAATGAGAATGTTTCCATATAAAAAATATAATATCTACTATTTTAAAGCTCCTCATGGAATTGAAATTTTTAGGGTGCTTCATTCGGCACGCGATCAATCTGAGGTCTTTAATTCAATAATAGAAGGCCCCGAGATCGAACAATAGATTTGATCGAGCTTTTGAGCCGAGCGGCAAATATAGGGTAAACTAAACCGATTACGGGCAGAAACGCGAGTGTTAACGAGCGTGCAATAGAGTACACGCTTGACGCACGCTTCCTAACGGTCGCGTTTCCGCCCAAAACCAAGGAGCAAACTAAATGCAGGAAGCATTGGGAATGGTCGAGACAAAGGGTCTCGTGGCAATGATAGAAGCGGCAGACGCAATGGTAAAGGCCGCCAACGTCCAACTGGTCGGTTATGAAAAGATCGGCGCAGGGTTTGTGACAGCGATAGTCCGCGGCGACGTTGCGGCAGTAAAGGCCGCGACCGATGCAGGAGCCGCCGCCGCGCGCCGCGTTGGCGAACTGGTCAGCGTTCACGTCATCCCGCGTCCGCACTCGAGCGTTGACGAGCGTTTGCCGGTCGTGATCAAGTAGGCGGTCGGCTGTAGGCAGCAGGCGGTCAGTCCGCCTTTTCTGCCAACTGCAAACTGCCAACCGCTAACCCTCTATGATAATAGGACGCATTTTAGGCACGGTCGTATCGACCCAAAAGGACGAGCGCCTGCAGGGCAAAAAGCTGCTCATTGTCCGGCCCGTCAACCTTGACGGCACGGATCAGAGCGGCTATGTCGTTGCGGTCGATACGGTCGGCGCCGGTTTTCACGAAAAAGTGATAGTCGTTGGCGGCTCGTCGGCCCGCCTTGCCGAAGGCAACAAGGATTGCCCCGTCGATTCGGCGATAATCGGCGTAATAGACACCATCGACCTTACATCCGAAAAAGGCCGCTGAGTGTCACACATTCCTTCATCACGATGTTTTCCGGTAACAAAGATCAGGCTGCTTTGACCGTCATCCGGGTTTTGCTCGCGGCGGTGATGTTCATTCACGGAGCGGCGAGGATATCGAACGGGACGGTCGGCGGTTTTGGTGAATATCTTGGGTCACAGGGTTTTCCGCTCGGGTTCTATATCGCGTGGGCGATAACGCTTTTTGAATTGGTGGGCAGCGTGATGCTGGCAGTCGGTTTTTATGCATGGATCGTCGCTCTGGTGTTTGCCCTGCAGCTTATCGTCGGTGTTTATATGGTCCATTGGAAAGAGGGCTGGTTCGTGGTCGGAGCGGGACGTAACGGTATGGAATTCAGCTTAGTACTGATAGTTTCGCTTCTCGCCATCGCTTATTCGACATATAAACGTCCCGGAAAATAATGCAGATAGCACGCGTAATCGGAAACGTCGTCTCGACCGTAAAGAACGAAGCTCTTCACGGCCGAAAGATGCTTATCGTCCAAACGCTGGACGCCGATCTGAACGACAAGGGCAAACCGATGATCGCTCTCGACGCGGTCGGTGCGGGTGTAGGCGAACTCGTGTTCTGGTGTCGCGGCAAAGAGGCATCGTTCCCTTTCAAACGCGACGAAACGCCGACAGATTGCACGATTGTCGGGATAATTGATTCAGAGGAACATGTGAGGAAAGTCTAGGAAGTCTTGACAGTCCGGGGAGTCTTGACAGTCTCCGGGTTTATATAGGTCATATACGTCCTATATGTCTCATATACCAGATCGAATATATGCTGATCGCACGTGTAATAGGCAATGTGGTGGCAACGCAAAAGAACCAGCGTTACGAGGGTTCGCGGATAATGCTCTGCCGACAGATCACTCCCGAAGGCGATGACATGGATTACACCTGCCTCGCTCTTGATTCCGTCAACGCTGGTGAAGGCGACATCGTCGTGATAGCACAGGAAGGCTGGTCGGCCTCGACCGCCGCCACCGGCAAACCCGGAGCCGCGATAGACTCGGCGATCGTCGGCGTAGTGGACAAGATCGAATTGCTTTAGAGCATTTATATATCTAACAGTTGTCAGTGTTTAAGTTAATAGTTTTTAGTTTTTTCTGAGACGAACTGATAACTTTTAACTACACAACTATTAACTGTTAGAAAATTGAATTATGGAAGAAAACCGCAGTTTTATTTTCTTCCTAACAGTTGTCAGTTCAATAGTTTTCAGTTTTTAGTTCTTTTGAGACAAACTGACAACTTGAAACTATATAACTGCTAACTGTTAGATAAAATTATGACAAAAAGTATCGCTCTGGAAAAAGCCATTAAGTTCGCACTCAGGATAATCAAACTCTATAAATACCTTACCGAGGAAAAGAAAGAGTTTATCTTAAGCAAGCAATTGCTGTTGTCAGGGACGCATGTGGCGAAATATGTGAAAGCAGCAACGGTTGCCGAAAATCGTGCTGCTTTCAGCTCTAATATGTTTAAGGGGATGCAGATGGCATCGGATGCGGAGCTTTGGCTGTTTCTTTTAAATGAGGGCGAATGGCTTGAAGACGACTATTACCGATCGGTCAACGAAGATTGCGTCGAGATGATCAAAATAACCTCACGTATAGCAAAAACATCGAGAGACAATGACTGAACTTTCAGCGATAAAAACAGCGCTTGACGACATTGCCGCCCGGCTTGACCGGCTTGAGGCCTCACAGGCAATGCCGTCAAAGCAACAGTTTCAGCACCCTTCGCTGGAAAAATTCGCCATTGCCGAGGCGATTGCGGATGAGGTCTTTGCCGCCCAGGGCAAAGAAAAGGCCTGTACGTTCGAGCCGAACGACAAGCCTTGCGATCATTGTTCGATGTGCAGTTCCCGAGGGTTCTGACCTAATTCGTCGGACGCCTCAGCGAATTTGCATCGCCAACCGTCGGAGCCTGTCTCGCACCTTCATCCGCCTGAAAGAACGGTTCTTCCTTAAATCCAAGCAAACCCGCTGTCAGCACTGCCGGAAAAGAATTACGCGTCGTATTGTAGTCTGTTACCGCGTCGTTAAAGTCGATACGGGTGGTGTTTATGCGGTTCTCCGTACCGGAAAGCTCATCCTGAACCTTCAGAAATGCCTCGCTCGAACGCAATTGCGGGTAATTTTCCTGCAAACTCAGCAAACGGCCTATCGTCCCGCCAAAACTGTTGTTGGCGTCTATGACGGCCTGACGCTGTTCTGGTGTTTTGTCGCCGCCTTCGGCCTGTCCCGGAGCCTGTGCGGCATTCAACAGACGCGAACGCGCATCTGCGATCTGCCCGAAAACTTCCTGTTCCTGAACGCCTGACATTTTGGCCGTTTCGACCAGATTCGGTATCAGGTCGGCGCGACGCTGCATGGCGCTTTCAACGTTTGCCCACTTGCCCTTTACGTTCTGCTGTTTGGCGGTCAGTTCGTTATAGCTGCATCCGCTAAGCCCGATGGCCGCGAACAACGCAATGCTCAATAATATCGCTCTTTTCATATTCTTCTCCTTCTGTCCTGTCAGAGGCTGATATACATATAAAATATCTGCTATCTTACCACTAATTTTCCTAAAAAAGTCACTGTTCCGTCATCTTTGCATTATCTATGGCTTTTATCACCTTTTCGATCTGTTCCAGATAATCGCCAAAGAGCCTGTTGGCTTCGGCCTCATCCAAATTATCTGCATAGTCGGTCTTTCGCAGTTTCAAAATGCGGTCGAAAGGCTCTGCGTCAAGGCCAAAATGCTTTTCGGCAAGGGCCAATATCTCAGGTTTGGTCACGGGCGGTTCGATGCCGAAAAGCAGCAGCGACGCGGCAAACAACGCCGAAAAACTGGTCAGGCTCTCTCCCATCAGACGTTTCAGGCCGTCGGCGGATTCGGACGCCGGAATATACTGTCGCCGAATGAGCAGCAGTTTGCTGCGAAGCTCATACTCTATCTGATGTCGAAGAAAATCGTCATGAACCTCAACGCCCTCAAGCACGTCAGGCCCGTAAAGCACCTTGTGCGCCTTTTGCATCTGATGAAACTCTATCGGAAAAACATCGGCTCCTCCGCGTATCTCCTCGACCGTGAAATAGACCGGTACCGGATGGCCGAGCTTGTGCCATTCGCGGACGCATGCGTTCGCCTCGCGCAGGTCGGCGGGTGTGATGCGTTCCAATACGATAAGGATGTTGTAGTCCGATTTTTGCAGGATAAAATCGCCCGCCGCCGCCGAACCGTAAAGGACAACGGACACAAGATTTTTGCCGTGCGTCGCCTTTAGGTCGTCAATGAATGGTTGAAAATGTTCTCTCATCTTAAGATAACCTCCGACACAAAAAAGGGCCGGAAATGATAAATGCCCTTACCAGCCGCCGCCTGCTCCGCCGCCGCCAAAATCGCCGCCGCCGCCAAATCCGCCCCAATCGGAACCACCGCCGCCCCATCCGCTGTCCCATGATGAACTGCCGGATGAACTGCCCGATCCGCCGAGGATTATCCACGGCAGAACGCTGCCGCCGCCACCGCCAAATCCGCCGCCGCCCCAGCGGTCATGATCGTCCTTGCTCTTTCCGCGATTCTGCCTGTTGCTTGCCGAGATGAGCAGAACAACGAAGAGTATGATCGCCAGACAGCAGAAAACTGAGAACCAGGAAACCCCGTCACTGTCGGTCGCGGTCGAAACAGGCGGCGGAGCGGTCCCGTCGTGGTGCGATTGATACGTCTGGATATACGCCTCGACCGTATCGTTTATGCCTTTTGAATAATTTCCTTTTTTGAATTCGGGAACCAGATAGCTCCGCTGAAGACTGCCGACAACGCCGTCGGGCAGTTCGTCCTCGAGGTCTTTGCTGACGTGGGTGAAATATTTGCGGTCGTCAATGGCAATAAAAAGCAAGGCCGCCGGATTGTCATCCGCTGTGGAACCAATGCCCCAGCCGCGCGCGACCGCCAGCGAATAATCAAAAATATCGCGGCTGCCGGTCGTCCTGACAACGGCAACGGCTATTTCAACGCCCGAATCCGTTTTGAAATTGCGCAGACGGTCTTCGAGCTTTGCCTTGGTCGCGGAGTCGATAACACCGGCGTAATCATTGACATGGCCGGCCGGTTTGGGCAGTGGCGATCCACTGCCGGACGTTTGCCCGAAAACCGGCTCGCTCGCGCCCATAAACACGACCGCCGCGAGCAGAGCATACAATGATATTGTTCGGAAACGGTGTCTCATCAAAAAAACCTTTGGCAATAATTGTGTCAGATATGTATGAAATACGAAAGTTTAAATGCTGAAGTTCCGTGGCTCCGCCTTTTTTACCTCGACTATTTCCGCACGAAAAAGCCGCAGCACTTTACGAACTTCGGGCAGCGAACGGGCATATTCGGCAAGCTGTTCCGGCGTCGGGTCGGGCGGCAAAATTACGGGTTCCGCCGGGCCTTCGTCATCAAAAACAGGCGGAGCGAAAGCGGCCAGGTCGCGGGCGCGAGCCTCGGCATCAATATGGCGTTCATTGCCGTTCGGACGGTCGCTCAAAAGCGGGCTGACAATTTGTTTAATTCCGCGGATCGGGGCGATCACATCGCCGGTTTCTTCCAGCTTTGCCTCATAGGCGTCGTCAAGCCGGGCGTCGTCGTAATGTTCCAGTTCGGCGGCAGTTCGAGGGATCAGCTTTGACGGCATTTCGCCCACGAACGAAAGATCGACCGATGGCGGCTGACCGTCCGGCAAAGGCGGTTCTTCGACCGGAGGAACGTCTTCCCATGGCGGCGGTTCTTCCCACGGCGGCGGTTCGGGCAATGACGGTTCTTCGGGCGGTTCGGGCGGTTTCGGCAAAGGCGGTTTTGCCGGCGGCAGATCTTTTTTTGGCTCCGGTTCAGCGGGATCGGCCGGACGCGGTGCAGACTCAGAATTTAAAGTTTTTTTTTCCGCGATGGCAGGTGCGGCGGCTCGGACGGCGGCCTCTGTTTTTACCGACGGCTGTTCGCCGCCGACAAGCGCGTTCAGGCGTTCGAGCAGTTCCTCGACCGCAACAAGGCGACGCATTTCCGCCATTTTTACAAGGCCGAGTTCGAGCGTGATACGCGGCTGTGTGGAATCCTTCAGTTTTGATTCGGTCTCGGCAATGGCGTTAAAAAACCTGACCAGATCGGAACCGGAAAGCGGTTCTGCCAGAGCGGCGAGGTCATCTTTGGAAACCGCTGCCGAACCGAGAAGTTCGTCATCGTCACCGGCGACCTTGAAAACCGTCAGATCGCGAATAAGCGAGAGCAGATCGCGGCAAAAATTGCGCAGGTCGCGGCCCGTGGCGACCATCTCGTCAACTATCCTGAGTGCCGCTTTCGGTTCGTTGTCGATCATCGACCGAACGACCGCGACAAGCGTGTCGGACGAGGTCATGCCGAGAGCATTGATAACGTCCTGAACGTCGATCGCCTCGCCGGAAAAACTGATCACCTGATCGAAATTTGACTGGGCGTCACGCATCGAACCTTCGCCCGAACGCGCGACTTCGTTCAAAGCCGCATCAGTGACGTTTACACCTTCGGCATCGGCTATCAGCCGCAAGCGGTCAAAAATCTTCTGCCTAGAGATCGTACGGAAAAGAAATTCCTGACAGCGCGAGGTTATCGTTTCGGGAACCTTGTGCAGTTCGGTCGTCGCCATGATGAAAACGACATTTGGCGGCGGTTCTTCGAGCGTTTTCAGCAACGCGTTGAAGGACGAGGTGGAAAGCATGTGAACCTCGTCGATGATAAAGACCTTGTTGCGGTCGCGGGCCGGTTTTACGTTGATACCGTCGAGGATGATGTCGCGGATCTTATCGACCTGTGTGTTCGACGCGGCGTCAAATTCCAGCACGTCGATGGAACGGCTCTCGGATATTTCCAGACACGACGGACACTGATCCGTGTCGGTCGTTTTGCACGGAAACGCGGTCGGCTTTTCGGCCTTGTGACAATTCAGAGCCTTTGCCAAAAGCCTTGCGGACGTAGTTTTGCCCACGCCGCGTGCCCCGGAAAACAAATATGCGTGATGCAGACGGTCATGCTCTATCGCGTTGCGCAGCGTCTGCGTAACGTGTTCCTGGCCGGTGACCTCGTCAAAAGCCTGCGGCCGCCATTTTCGGGCAATGACCTGATAAGACATGAATGTAAATTGTAAATCGGAACGCCGGAATTGCCAAAGTCAGAACCGAATCTCTGAAAAGGTCTCTTTCTGTGTCTTCATTCTGTGCGTTCTGTGTTCGAAATCCTGTAAATACAGGAAATACCACAGAATACACAGACAAAAAACCGAAATACACAGATCAGTCCCGACTTTTCAGATATATTCTAAATATTTTGATACGATAGTGTCAGGAGCAGAAATGACCGAGGCGTGTCCGCTGCGGTTTCTCAAAATTCAGCGAGTTTATACGGAAAATCTTTTGCTGACCGCGTTTCTTTGTTGTAAATGAACGCCTCGACCTCAACAAAATTCTTGTTGTCATTCACCCTTTTTGAACCGGCATTTATGAACCTCATTTTGTCAGGAGCAAGTCCGGCCTCAGCCGCCTCTTTTTGCAGATCGGAAATGACATCTTTTATCCGGGACTTTTGCCCTCTCAGAATAAAATATGCTTTTGAACCCGAATTGGCTTCAACTAATTCGCTAAGCAGGCCTAACGAAAAGACCTCGATACAAGTGGAAGGACAAGAATGACTGAACATTGTCCATTTGCCGTCTATCTTCATTCGCTGATAAAGGTCGCCTGTGAAATAAACAGGGCCGTCTGAATGCTGTTTTCGCAGATCTAGCTTAGGCGGAGCAACTGTAAGAGCAGGATCGAGTTCCGCTTCTCCTGCCCAAAACTCGATTCCGGGGTTTGTCGGACGGTAAACCGAAATTATCTTAAAGAGATTGCCTATTCTCCGAGTTGCTGGGTAACTTTGAAGAAAGCGATAAATAAAGACGTTCTTTATGCTGTCTTCATTCATGAAAAGAAGTATCGTGCCTCGTTCATTATTATTCTGAAGCCTGACGGCGAAATGATCGAGCCTTGCTAACAGGCCCTCACCGTGAATGTCATACCCTGTTTCGTCAACCAGAACAGGCTTGGAAATCTCTTGCGCCGACACCGCCGAAAAGGTTAAGAAAACGGCCACGCAGAATAACGGTAATGAGATCTTTTTCATAATATGCAGTTTATTTTCTTTGACCTTTTGATCTCTTTGGCACAACCCAATACTCCCATCGCGGACAATTATCGCGCTGTCTAAAGTAAAAATATCTTATTTTGCCGGCACCTAAACTATATTTCCGTACCAGATCGCGCTCGACCCGTTCTTTCTCCTTTTCAAACTGCCTCTTCGTTCGTGTCCAGAGAACCACATGGCCTTTCGATCCGGGGTAGCTGTTCAATATATCAGCATAGACCTTGAATTGATGCCCAGAAGGACAGGGCCCCACATCCCCATCTGATCTGTTGAATATGAAAGGCTTTCGCGATGTACCTAACGGCCAGTTTACGGGTTCATACGGCGGAAGATCAGCACCTTCAGGAACGATCCAGAATTGAACATTCAAGCCGAATTGCCCGACAGCATGGACAACGCGAAATTTTGAATCATCGAACTTACGAAATTCGGTTTGGCCGTTCAGGGTGAGTTCGACACGCCGGGCATTTTCCAGGCTGTCGGCATCGGAAAAGATAATGGCATATCCGATGGCTTTCGGGTCTTTACTTAATTCGTGAAACAGGTAATCTTGCCGGGCGATCATATCGCCGCAGGGAGTCCTGCCAAATTCGGTCACGAGTACAGCCTCACCGGTGTTTTGTGCCGCTACGAAGAAGGCAAATATCGCGATCAGGGCGAACGCGTTTAAAGTGTTCTTTATGATTTTCATGTTTCTGCGAGTGAATGCTATGAGTTTCACGCGAAGAACATACAAAAGTTCCGTTTATAGTTGGAAAAGGTCAGTTGGTGAGAAAGGAAAAGGCTTCAGACTTAACCGCAACACAGGCTGAAATTGCTGCCGTTGCTCGATTCCTCGCCTAGCGGAGTTCACAACTCAAACCTTGTGCGAAGCCTGAAGCCAGATCATAGAATAGCGAAAGGCAGCGGAAATATAAAGTTCACAAAGCGAAACCTTGTTAAAAAGATTCGGAGTCCATCGTGAAAACACCTGCGGCTAATTTGGAGGTTGTCTGAGAAGTTGGGGCTGAGCTGTGTCTTTCGGGTTCTATTCTGCGTGATCTGTGGTATTTCCTTATTTTCCAGGATATAAACCACAGAATTCACAGAATAAAGACACAGAAAATTGCTTTTCTGACGTCCTTTTCAAATGCGATCATTCTTTATTGCAACAGTGCCCTTACTTCGTGCGGGCTTCTGCAAAGCCGCCGCTGACGGTTTACGGATTTCGCGGGACGTATTCGACGCAGCGGCAATACTCGTCGTTTATCCAATCACAGTTAGGCGGCTCGGTTCGGGCGCAATCCTTTGCGTATTTGATAAGAAAATAAAGCCCGACGGCGGCTCCGACCGCAAGAGCCACAACAAGCAGCGTCTTTTTGGTTGACCAGCCTTTTTTCTTGTTGGGGTCGTCGCGTTTGCGGTTGATGGCATCGGCCTTGACGGGATCAAAGACCGCTGATTCGTCCGCTATCTTTTTGGTCTGTTCCTCGACCGCCTTTTTCATATCGGGACGTGCGGAAGGCTTTTCCTCGGCAACAACAGGAGCCTTTTCTTCAGAAAGCGGGCCGCCCTGGGCCAGATTGACGGCGGGAAATGCAGCAAAGGTAAAAAGCACTGATAAAAGTGTGAAAGCGGCCAGAGCGATCTTGGGCATGAGGTAACTCTCCTTACAAAAAAATTCTGTTTTCTTTTAACTTATGCAGAGGACGGGAACGAGGCCAGTATAACCGCAAATTATGTAAGGATAAACACAATTTTTGTAAAGAAATGTAAAAAGCCCCGGCGTATTTGCCGAGGCCTTTTAGATCAGATGGCGGAAAGGGTGGGATTCGAACCCACGGTACCCTTTTGAGGTACACAGCATTTCCAGTGCTGCCAGTTCAACCACTCCTGCACCTTTCCGCTATTTTGCCGCACGACCCGGCGGCAACAAATTGTAAAAGACCAAAACCTAAACGGGAGCACACAAAACGCGCCGTCCGTTTGTCACCCAGAGAGCCGCCTTGTAGGAGCGGGTCCAGTAATCCGTGCTTCCGTCTCCGACGTAAAGCAGATGACAGCCGTCAAAAAGCGTGAAATGGCCCGATGCATCCTTCCAGCCTTTGACGCGAAAACCGATTATGCCCGAACCGCCGGCAAACTTCTCAAAAGGAATGCGTCCATGAACGCTGTCGGCGGAAACATCCGGCTTTCCGTAAGTTTTGGTCATATAGTCCCAAAACTGCTGAACACCGAGGCCGTACCATTTTCCGTCCGCTCCTTTTCGCGTTTTAAAGCTGCCGGAATCGGGCGGAATGGGCTGTCTGGCGTAATTAAGGGCCTTGCTGACGCGAATGATGCATGTGTTTTTGTACCAATCGCGGTTGACCGCTCCACCGATAGCCGCACGGACGGCCGCCGGATCGCTGTCAACAGGATAATTCGGAACAAGGTCTTCAAAATTCGGCAAACGCATCTTCGCCATTGCCTTTACTCCTGTCAGTCAGCGTCTTCGACCACGGCCTCGTCGGGCGGAGGCGGAGCCGCTGTCTTGGCGGCGGGTTCGTCATCGCCCGAAAGCCAGAGGTAGAAAAATCCCGCAAGCAATGCTCCCAGTATTGGCGCAACCCAGAAAAGCCAAAGCTGTGACATGCCCCAACTGACGCCTTCGATGGCGAGGATGACCGCCGGGCCGGTGCTGCGTGCCGGGTTGACCGATGTGTTCGTCACCGGTATCGAGATCAGGTGGATCAGCGTCAGGCAAAGGCCGATGGCAAGCGGGGCAAAGCCTTTTGGTGCAAGCCGATGCGTAGAACCTAGAATGACGACGAGGAAGAAGAACGTCATCACGACCTCGCAGACAAAAGCCGCCAGAGCGGAATATCCGCCGGGAGAACCGTCAGAATCAGCCCCGTAACCGTTCGCCGCGAAGCCGCCCGCCATCAACTGGTCGCCGGTCAGGCCGGTCTTTCCGCTGGCAATGACGTACAGGATGCCGCCGGCGGCAATGGCTCCCAAAACCTGCGCGGCGATATACGGCAAAAGCTCATTGGTCGGGAAACGCTTTCCCGCCCACAGGCCGAATGACACCGCCGGGTTGAAATGGCCGCCCGAAATGTGGCCCAGAGCATAAACTCCGGTCAGCACCGTCAGGCCGAACGCCAGCGATACGCCGGCAAAGCCGATCCCCGTATTGGGAAAACCCGCCGCCAGCACCGCGGCTCCACAGCCGCCCAACACAAGCCACAACGTTCCGATAAATTCCGCCGTCAGTTTTTTACTCAAAGGCATGATATTTTTCTCCCGTTTCGTTCAAAAAAAGGTTGGAAAGACGTTCCTGAACCCGTCTCTTATTAACTTCTCAAACAACCGGATCCTGTATAAGCGATCAGGCAGATCATTGCCCGTTTTGCCGGACACGATACAAAGACCTCATTATTCAGTGAATAAAATGTGTGGCGGAGAGGGTGGGATTCGAACCCACGGTACCCGTTAAGGCACAACAATTTTCGAGACTGCCCGATTCAACCACTCTCGCACCTCTCCGCGAATTTCTAATGATAAGGTTTAATCCCCAAAAATATCAAGCGTATCGGCATCAAAATGACGCGGATACGCGTCAGCGGCGTAAATTGGCTTGAAGAAGAGCAAGAAAATAAAGCCTTGCGTGCATTATGAGCGCCGCGATCTAAAAAAATTTTGCATCAGGTTGCGGGAGTGGTCGGCGAGGATGTTGGGGGTTATGGTGAGGCGGTGGTTGAGGAGCGGGCTGGAGCAGAGGTTGAAATGGGTATCGACGGCGCCGAAGCGCGGGTCGGCGGCGCCGTAAACAAGGCGGGCAACGCGGGCGTTGACGATGGCTCCGGCGCACATTACGCAGGGTTCGACGGTTGTGTAGAGCGTCGTGCCGATCAGGCGATAATTGCTCAGGGCGATACCGGCGGCTCGGATCGCGAGAACTTCGGCGTGGGCCGTCGGATCGCTGTCGGTGATGGTGCGGTTAGACGCCGCAGCGAGCAGCGTGCCTTCGGCGGAAACGATGCACGCTCCGACCGGGACTTCGCCGATGGCGGCGGCTTCGCGTGCCGCTTCGAGGGCGACGTTCATCCAATGTTCGTCAGTTCTTTCCATCAAAGGCATTTTAGCGACACGGTGGTGATTTGGGAAGAAGACAAGGAAGACGGGGAGACAGGAGACAGGAGACGGAAGACTGGAGACAAGAGACAGGAGACGGGAGATAGAGGGAAAAGGAGAAAAGGGGAAACGGAAAGTAGGGAGAGACGGATTTTCTTGCATCGGCGGGGCGAAAGGACTATTCTGTTAGGGACGCGTGAGCGTCAGCCGCGTTCAACGAAAAACCACCGGACCGCGAAGGTACTATGAACCAGCAAGTTCGGCCTGAGACACCCTCAGCCGAAGAAGATATTCATACAACATCCGTCCCCGATTCCTTCAAGGCCTTTGCCGACGAGGTACGAAAGCGTAACCTTCAGAAACGTACGACCCCGCTGAACATTCCGCAAAAGCTTTCGCCCTCGGAATTCAATACCGCCATAGTCCATTTTTATCGGGGCGAGATCTCGCGCTCTAACGTCTGGCGCAACCGGCTGGACGCAACCACCAACTGGGCCGTCATCACGGCGGGCGCCACGCTTTCGTTCGTTTTCAGTTCGCCGGACAATCCGCATTTTGCGATACCCATCAATACGATATTGGTGTCGATCTTCCTTTTTATGGAAGCTCGCCGCTATCGCTATTACGAGGTGTGGGCAAACCGCGTCCGCATTTTGGAAACCGGCTATCTAGCCCCGATGCTGTCGCACCGAACGATACCGCCGGACAAGGAATGGGCCGACCACGTATCAGCCGATCTCATATCGCCGCATTTTACGATCAGCGAATGGGAAGCCATCGGGCGGCGGCTGCGTGCAAATTATCTGTGGATATTCGTGCTGCTTGCGCTTTCGTGGGCATTAAAAGTTTACGTCCATCCTTCGCCGATACCGACAACATCGCCGCAGGATCGGGCACGTTTCTGGGAACTCTTTTTGGAACGCGCACAGGTCGGGCTGGCTCCGGGCTGGCTTGTGATCACGGCGGGAGCCTTGTTCAATCTGGCAATATTTTTCGTTGCGTTCAGCACGCTCAAACTCCGCGATTCCTCCAGCGAAGTCCTGCCGCTCGAAAGCTTTGAATGGCATCCGTTCAAACAGGTATCTGATTGGGCCGGTGACAGCCTGAAACGCAGGCCCACAATAAGAAGATCCAAAAAAGCCCGTCAGCGAATGCGGTCGATTCATAAGACCGAGGGGTAATAAAACCTATGAAGATCTATCGAATTTTAGTCGCATTAGTTGTCCTCTCGCTTCCTCTTTTCGGACAAGAAACGAAAGACGCCGCTCCGAAAGGCGGAGCCACTTCTATATTCACGGTCAGTGACGGCAGCACTTTGCGAAAAGCCGAGTGGAGTTTCGCCGATTATTTACCACAGGATAAAACTTTAGACAGTAAACTAATGGGCAGAAACATGCCCTATCAGGTGGTTTTGCCGTCCGGCTATACTAAGTCATCAGACGAAGACATTAAATTTCCTGTGATCTACTTGCTCCACGGACTGACCGGACATTTCAATAACTGGACAGATAAGACCAAAGTAATCGAGTATGCAGAAAAATATCGTGTGATATTGGTATTTCCCGAAGGCGGTGACGGTTGGTACACGGACAGCGTTTCGAACGAAAAGGAAAAATACGAAAGTTACATTATCAAAGAGCTGATCCCGGAAATAGAAAAGAATTACCGAGTTGATAAACGCCGCGAGGCCAGAGCAATTGCCGGACTTTCAATGGGCGGTTACGGATCTCTCAAGTTCGGGCTGAAATATCCCGATATGTTTGTCATAGCGGGCAGCTTCAGCGGTGCGCTGGGAGCGGCGGAGATAACGGAAAAGAATTTTCCGGGAAGTATCGGCAAGTCGATAGACGCGATCTTTGGCCCGGCGGACAGTGACACCCGCAGGGCAAACGACATCTTTGACATCGTACGCAAAACCACGCCGGAAAAGATAAAGACACTTCCCTATTTTTACATTGATTGCGGCACCGAGGATTTTCTGTTCCAAACCAACCGCGACTTTATCTCGCTGCTGACCGAGAAAAAGATACCGCATGAATATCGCCAGCTTCCCGGAACTCACAACTGGCAATACTGGGACAGCCAGGTGAAAGAATTTTTCCGGGTCGCTTCACAGAAACTGAGTAACGGTAAAGAACTTGCCTGTGCGGACAATCCCGCTCATTTTTGTGGCGGCGGCGAAACAACATTGGGCCGGCCGATCTCAATAGAAGAGATAAAGGCTTTGCCGCCGCGGCCATAGACGTCCAATCCAAGATATTAATGAACAATTCTATGGATTGGAAGCCTCTTACAATTCTAATAGGTAAAAGTTTCTGAGTTTTTAGTTGCCAGTTAAAGAACTGATAACTGAAAACTCTGCAACTATGAACTGTTAGGGCGGCACCGTCTTTATATCTGCCATGTTCGGTATAGGCAGATATATCGGGCGGGCTAAATCTTTCCGTCGATCTGCGATAAAATCTTTTTTATGCTCAATTTTGCTATAGAGACCGCCCGCGATGCCGGGCGTGTTTTACTTGAAAAGTTTGGTCGCATCAATGCCGTTACGAAAAAAGGCGACATCAATCTTGTGACCGAGGCCGATCTGGCGTCGGAAGCGCTGATAATCGAACGGATAAGGTCGCATTATCCGCGTCATGCGATATTGGCCGAAGAATCGGGCGAGGCGGTGATAACCGGCGGCGACGGCGAACATAAATGGGTGATCGATCCGCTGGACGGCACGACGAATTATGCTCACGGCTATCCGTGTTTTTGCGTGAACATCGCACTGGAACACAAGGGCGAGATCGTTGTCGGCGTGACCTATGACCCGACGCGTGATGAGCTTTTCGCTGCGGAAAAAGGCGGCGGTGCGACGCTCAACGGCAAGCCGATCCGTGTTTCGGCGACCGATGAGCTTGGCAATGCCCTGCTGGTGACAGGTTTTCCATACGACATCAAACACCGCGAAGAATTTGCACGGCATTTGACGGAGCTTTTGCTCAGGTCACGCGGCGTCAGGCGTGATGGTTCGGCGGCGATAGACATGGCTTATGTCGCCTGCGGACGATTTGACGGGTTTTGGGAAGAAGGCCTTAATCCGTGGGACGTTGCTGCCGGAAAATTGCTGATAGAGGAAGCAGGCGGAATGCTCAGCTATTATGACGGTTCAAAATTCAGCATTTATTCTCCGCCGATAGCTGCCAGCAACGGGCTGATCCACGCAGAAATGCTTGAGGTTCTTCGTTAGAGCGGCTGCGACAAAGGACGGCCGCGTGTGGTAATCTGATTCTTCGTATTTTGTGAGGTTACGGCGGCAAAGCCGCAGAGGTTTATTTATCAAGCGGAACGGAAAAGCATAGCTTTTCCGCACATAGAGCGGCAAAGCCGCTTTCCGCCAACCAAAACAGCCATCTGCAAGTATTTCACTGCCACCGCCAACTGATATATGTCCTGGTTTAGAAGAGACAAGCCAAAAATAGAAGGTCAGGATGCTGACGAGGAGCGCAACGTCAAAACGGAAGGCATTTTTGTAAAATGCCCCGAATGCGAGAACGCTCTGTATAAACGCGAGCTGATCGAATCGCTGCAGGTTTGCACACACTGCGGCCATCATTTTCGCTGGACGGCGATAGAACGTCTGGACGCGCTGTTTGACGACGGAAAATATCAGCGGATAGACGACGAAGTGACCTCCGCCGACCCGCTCGAATTTGTCGATACAAAACCGTATAAAGACCGCATAGAGGCGGCAAAGGCCGCTTCGGGATTGCCGGAAGCGATAATCTCCGGCACCGGAAAGGTCGGCGGCCACCTCGTATTTGCGGGAGCGATGGATATGTCGTTCATCGGCGGTTCGATGGGTTCCGCAGTCGGCGAAAAGATAACACGCCTGATAGAACACGCGATAAAGGAACGCGGCGCGGTGATAGTCTTCTCCGCTTCGGGCGGCGCCCGTATGCAGGAAGGAACGCTGTCGCTGATGCAGATGGGCAAGATCTCCGCAGCTCTGGCAATGCTTCACGAAGAAAAACTGCCGTTCATCTCGGTGCTGACCGATCCGACGACCGGCGGCGTCACCGCCAGCTTTGCAATGCTGGGCGATGTGATAATTGCCGAACCAAAAGCCCTGATCGGTTTCGCCGGCCCTCGCGTCATAGAACAGACCATCCGCCAAAAACTCCCCAAAGGATTTCAACGCAGCGAATTTCTGCTGGAACACGGCATGATCGACAAGGTCGTTGACCGCCGCGAAATGAAACAGTCGATCACCCGGTTTTTGGATTTTATGATGCCGGGAGATCGATCGTCTAAAAAGTAAAGAGCAAGACGAATCTGATCTGTGTGTTTCGGTTTTTTTTGTCTGTGGATTCTGTGGTATTCCCTGAATTTTCAGGATTTGAACACAGAGTTCACAGAACGAAGACACAGAAAACACCGAAAAGGATCTTTGCCTTTTTATACTTGCTTTATGATCTGAAGAGGCTATCCGAGGCGTGCTTTTACGGCGTCGGAGACGGCTTTGCCGTCAACGGTCATTCCGGCGAGTTTTGCATTGACGCCTTTCATCACGACGCCCATTTCCTTCATTGACGATGCTCCGGTTTCGGCCACGACTGCCTCGATGGCGGCGGCGATCTCTTCGGCGGAGGCGGCACGCGGCAGATAGACCTCGATATGGCCGATCTCCTTCTTTTCCTTTTCGGCGAGTTCGGCGCGGCCGGCGGCCTCGTACTGCTCTACCGAATCGCGACGCTGCTTGACCAGCGATTGAAGCGCTTTTACGATCTCTTCATCGGTAAGGTCGGAACCTTTTTCGATCTTTCGGTTCATCAGATTTGCCTTGACCATTCTGAGTGTGGACAGACGCTCGGCGTCCTTGTCCTTCATCGCCTGTGTGATGTCCGAAACTATTTTATCCTGCAAACTCATATATAAGATTCTAACCCAAATCAGGTTTTGGGGAAATAATGCGGGTCTGTTTCTGATCTTCTCTTGGCGGGCTTTGCGGCTTGGCGTGAAAAATTTTCTCTTTTGTGAACACCTCCGATTCTCCGTAAATATCTCACGCAAAGCCGCTAAGTCCGCAAAGACCATTTTGGTTAAGAAAGACCTGTATTTAACGATACTTTTGTCAGGGCCAAAATGTCTCTGGTAATACCAGATATTTCTTTCCCTCATCTCACTTTGAGGGCAAACGGGAAAGAAACATTCCATAAGAAGTCCGGCGAGAAACAAAAAAGCTCCGGCAACTATCCCGGAGCATTTTTTTTGGGGGAAGATCAACGTGTTCAATTACAGAATTTCTTATCAACGTAAACCTTGGCGCCTGACTTGCTGAGGTAATAACACCCGCCGCGCGGCCCGAGGATATACGTGCGATTTTCCACCGGCGCGGTGTTTTTCGTTCCGCCGCCCGAACCCAGCATCTCTGCCACGCCGCCGCGTTGGCCGCAGACCTCTCCGCGTGACGAACGATAGCTGTATGTGCCGTCATTACAGCGGGCGACAGGAACCGCTTTATTGGCGGCTTTTGGCGGCTGCGCTTCGGCGGGCTTTGGCGTCACAGGAACCGGAACCAGCTCGACAACGTCATTATCGATGGCCGAGGCGGAGGTGTTTTCAGCGGGAATTGCCGTCGTCTGACGCTGTTCCGTTCTGCCGGTCGGTGTCACGTTCCTTTCCGTCGTGGCGGGCTGTCTTGCTCCTTCTTCGGCGGCAACGGTGTTTTGTTCCGATGCTTCTTCCGGCTGTGACGTATTTACAGCCGACATTTCCGGCTCCGCATTGCGGTCGGCCTCTTTTTCGTTATTTTCCTTTTCGGCGTGTTCATCAGCCGGTGGCAGAGCGACAAAACTGCTGGCCGGCTGCTGTGTGCGGAACCTGTCAAAGGCTCCGCCCCAAACGCCTGCCGCGATAAGAAGCAGAACGACGGTGCCTGCCGAAACGACCATCCGCAAACGCCGTCCGCGCGACGCTCCGTTTCGTGGAGCGGATATTTCCCTGAAAACCGGCAGGCCGCGCTCTTCGGCGGTGCGGTTGTCGAGTTTTACCGGAACTATCGGCGGAACATTGACCGCCGCGACCGGCTCCGGTTTTATAGCCGGAGTTTCGCGAACCGGCATTTCCGGTGCATCCTGAACCGTTTCCTGCCGGGGAGGTGTTTTTATGGAGGCTTTCCGTGCCAAATTTGCCTGAATGTCCGGCATCAGCACGTGCAGGGCAGGAAAATTTCCCTGTTCGGATGCTCCCGGTTCCTTCATGAACCAATATCCGCAACCGCAGATGCGCGCCTCGACCGGATTCGGGCGTTTGCATTTCGGACATGGAATGGTCGTTATATTGGATCTCATTTCATCCGCCTATTGGCCGCCGCAGAGGCTTTTGTCCTTGACGTAAACCTTTGCGCCGCTCTTGCTCAGGTAATAACAGCCGCCGCGCGGCCCGAGATAGTATGTCCGTCCGTCCTTTGTGTTTCCCGCAGGCTTTGTTTCGGCCGTGCCGGACGGCGGTGCTGACGGCGGCGTACCGGTATCAGAACCGACAGGCTGGCCGACACTCTCAACGACCGTCGCCTGTGCCGACGTATCGCCGTCGCCCTCAAACCCCTCTTCGGCAAATTCCCACGGCGGTATCGGCGCATTTTCTGACCAAAGCCCCTTACGATCATTCCGCGCCTTCAGTTCGGCCCGAGCATATCTTGCCCTGACATCGGCGGCCTGTTCGCTGCTCGAACTTCGGTAATGCCATGCCATGCCGGATTCCAGCATTTTCAGGCCGACATCCTGGCCGTTGTGATAAACGCTGCCGACATATCGGTCGTTTCGGTCGCGTCTGAGGACGATGACCTTGACGTCCTTGTTCAACACCATATCTGACAGCTTACCGCGTGCCTTTTTGCCGAAAGACTGGTCGCCCTCGGGCGCGTCAATGCCCTGAATGCGGACCGTGTAGCCTTTCCCTTCTTTGGTTCTTATTGCGACCTGGTCGCCATCAGGAATAAGCACGACGCGGCCTTCTATAAGGCTCAGTTCGTCGTCCTCCGGCGTCTGTCCATACACCGCCGGGCAAAAGATCAGCAGCCCAACAAACAAAAAAACAAATTTTCGAGTCACCATTACATCTCCTGGTCGGAACGGCGTCAGCCTAGGGCAAATGCCCTCATCATCATCGTGAAAAGGCGTCGCCAAAACATCCGGCTTTCTTAAACAAGGAAAAGCCCGGATCGTCGGAACAGCTTTAATTGACTTCCCTGGCGTCTGATCGGACGCCAACCGGTTCGTTTATAGGCTTGTGACTATGCGGCGAGAATATCACAGGTTGCGGCAGATTGGAAGCATTTTTTTAATTCCCGGTTGCCTATTTTGTGAAAATTTCACTCTATTCACAATATTAGGGCTGCTTTAGTGCCGTCCACCCGTAAAAAGCGTTGCCGTTCAGCCCTGTGTTGAGATGTTGCCCCGTAATTATGAACTCAACGCGGAGCTATAAACGTATAGGTCATACGCGCCATGGTTCTGATGGGTTTTCCGTTGACGAGCGGCGCGGAAAACTTGGCCTTACAGGCCGTATCGCGTGAGGCAGGGAGAAGAAGAGGGTCGCCCGCTACATGACCGGCAAGTATCACTTTGCCTTTCTCATCAGTAATAAAGTCTATCTGCGTCACTCCCTCCACCCGGTTGACCCTTGCTCCGACCGGATACGGCGGCTTGGGAATATCAACCGGTTTGGCCCGCCCGATCGCGACAGATATGTGATATTCGACGTCAGGTCCGTGAATCTCAGGATCAATGGCTTCTCCTTTGCTGACGGCATCCTTTCTTTTTTCGGACTTAAGAACATTTCCTATAAGCAGAGTGGCCGCTATCCTGGTTGAAACAGGCTTGCCGTTCTCGACCTTCGGAGAGAACCGGGCTGCCCGCAGAGCGGTTTCTGCCAAGGTTCGAAAATCATTCAGCTCTTTTCGCGGATTCTTTCCGCATGGCCACAACGGACCTGAGGTCAGTTCTGCCGAGGTAACGGTTCCCTTTTCATCTATTGATAACGAAACGGTTATGCGGCCGTCTATCCTAGCTTGTTCCATTTCAGGCGTCAGGACGATATCCGGGATGCTCATGATCTTTACATCAGAATCCTGCGTTTGAGAAAACACCGGCAACCCGACAAACACAACAAAAAAAAACAGAAAAAAGAATCTTCATAGGTAAAATGATACCACAAAGAATGACCTGCGCTTTTACAATTATATGGAGACGCAAACGTATCAAGAGAACTTGTTTAGGGCCGGGTGAACAGGCAAACATTCAGTAATAATTGGACAGACGCTTTATAAACATAGACAATAACCATTCACGAAACGAAGCTTTTGATCAAAAGGCGCGTAACGATTTTCTCGTAATTGATCTCGATATGAAACTTCGCTGGAGATTAGGTGTAATTGCCGCCATATTTCTCGCAATATTCTGCCTGTATCCGCAACTGAAGGCGTGGTACGTTCACGGCGACGCGTGGAACGGCCATTACGCCTACAACGACATTGACGAGGTCGCCTATGCCTCTTATGTGAACGCGCTGATAGACGGCAGGCCGAGAAAGAACGATCCGTATTCAGGCCGCGATCATACGGCGGAAACTCCGCAGCCCGAATCGCTTTTCTCAATACAATTTGCCGCTCCTTATACGCTTGCGATACCTGCCCGATTGCTCGGCATCGGAACACCGTGGGCGATGACGCTGGGCGGAGCGTTCGCAGGCCTGTTTGCAGCATTGGCGGTGTTTCTTCTTATCGGACGGCTGACCGGAAATAATTGGTACGCGATGGCATCGGCACTGGCCGTTTTCTGCTTTGGAACGCTGGCGGCAGGCGAAGGAGCCGTCTCCGAGATATTTTTCGAAGGCTTTTCCTATCCGTATTTTCCGGGGTTCAGGCGATACATACCGGCGCTCGCGTTCCCGGCGTTCTTCATGTTCTGTTACATGATATGGAAAATGCTGGCGGCGGGCCGTCCGAACACTGATGCGGAGCAGCCAACACAGCGAATGCCTGTGCTTTCCATTGTTCTCGCCGTTCTCTTTTATTCATATACGGTTTACAGCTATTTTTATGTCTGGACGACCGCCGCGGCTTTTTTGGCGTGTGTCGTTCTGGTCTGGCTCGTCGAACGCCCCGATGGCTGGCTCCGCGATATGAAGGCCCTGGGCATGACCGCACTCGGCTGCGGTGCGGCAATGATCCCGTATGCCTATCTGCTGTCGCAAAGGGCCGATACGATGGACAACGTCCAACTGCTTGTCCACACCCGGCAGCTTGACCTTTTCCGCTTTCCGGAATACGTCTCCTTTGCGGTGCTGCTTATTATCATCGGCGGACTCGCTCTGAAATTGATCGAACTAAAAGACCGCAGCGTGCTTTTTGCCGTTGCGCTGACATTGGTTCCCTTTGCGATATTTAATCAGCAGGTGATAACGGGACGCTCGCTGCAGCCGATACATTATCAGGTTTTCATCGGCAACTATGTTGCTATGCTGGCGTTGATGGCGGCGGTCGGCCTTTTATGGCGAAAAGGCCTTGCGGGTCAGGGCAAAGCGGTTCGTCCTGTGTGCGCGGTTGTCGCTGTGGCGGCAATTGCATGGGGTTTTGTGGAGTGCCATTACACCGTGCGGGTTCTGGATTGGGCAAATGAGCATAGAGATTCGGCCCTTCCTGTCGCAGAGAGGCTGGAAGAATTAGCCAAGTCCTCGAATGACCCTCACCGCGAGACCGTCTTCTCTTACGACGGTATTTTTGCCGACGATATGCCGTCGGTCGCTCCGCAAAATATTCTTTGGGCACGGCACCAGCACGTTTTCGCCGGGCTTTCGTGGGAAGAGAGCAAGGAGCGTTATTACCAGTATCTTTACTATTCGAACATCGGCGAAGACCAACTGGATGCGATGCTGAAACGTGATTTTGTATCGCAGATCGCCCTTTTCGGCTGGGGACGCCACACAGACCGCCTGAGCTTCGACGCAAAGCCGCTGACCTTTGGCGAGATCGCCGAAGAGTCCGCCCGATACGGCCGGTATGTCCGCGATTTTGACCGCAGCAACGCCGCCAACCCGCTTATCTCATACGTCGTCGTCGATAGCGGCCATCAGCCGGATATGACAAATCTTGAAAAATGGTACGAACTGGACAGAGGCGAGGTGATAGGGAAATTTATCCTGTATCGAGCAAGCCTGAGAGATCGATAAACAGTGCCGCCGCTCCTTTCTAACAGTTTCCGGTTTTTAGTTAACAGTTTTCTGTGATGAACCACTCGCCCTGCCTCCGAAACAACTAAAAATTTGAAACTAAAAACTGAGAACTGTTAGGGAAAAGGCACTGTGCTGCGTTCTGCACTTGAGCAAACTTCGCATACCATAAGAGATCCGCCTTTAGATGTAATGAAAAAAACCGCCGGCGAAGCGGCGGTCAATATGTATTGCTATTAAAGTAAAACTAATGCGTTGTTAGGCGGCCAATAGGTCGTTCGAAGTTTCCGCAAAGACGCGTCTGCCATTGAGAGCGTCGTCAATTATCTCACGAACCGCGGAGGCGTCGGGGTTGACATCCATACGGACACACGCCCGTAAATGTCTGACAATTCCCTCGGCTGCGATGTCCATCGCGTCTCCCGACAGTTTCGAGAAACGTCGTGCCTGTATATGATCGATCTGCAAGATCCTATCCTGCAGTGTCATTGGTTTAGCTGCTGCTGCCACTTCTTCTATTTTCCCTCCCACTGGGTAATATAATTTAAAAGAACATAAGCGGGCCGAAAACGAACTTCCCCGGAGACTTTTAAGTGTTTTCACTTAAAATTCCTTTTACAAAGGGCTTCACATCAAAAGAACTCCTTTTCAAGATGTAAATTGAAATCTATCCGGTCTCACCTTATGTAATGAAATCGTAACAAATTAAAACGTGAATGTCACGACTTTTTTTCACCGCTTGTGAGATTTTTCGCAAATTCCGCCCTGCAATGAAAAAGACCGTTCCGCACGAGGGCGAAACGGCCTGTCCATTACCGATATTATCGGTCGATCTGTTTAGCTGACAGCGTCTTTGATGGCTTTGCCGAGG
Organism: Acidobacteriota bacterium; assembly: GCA_019639175.1. Taxonomy (GTDB): domain Bacteria; phylum Acidobacteriota; class Blastocatellia; order Pyrinomonadales; family Pyrinomonadaceae; genus OLB17. Next base: position 305,046 of record JAHBSK010000004.1, read on the forward strand.
CGGAATTTGACGGTCGTCTTTGCCGGGATCTTGATAACAGCTCCTGTTGCAGGGTTACGGCCTTCGCGGGCCTTACGGGTAGCTTTTACAAGCTTGCCGAAGCCCGGTATCGTGAATTCGCCGTTCTTTTTGACCTCGCTTACCGCAAGCGCTGAAAGCGCGTCAAAAATGCCTTTTACATCCTTCTTTGCAAGTCCGGATGTCTCGGCCAAGCTGTTGATGATCTCCGTTTGTGTCAATCTAGCCATAGTGTTAGTTAACCTCCAAGGTAATAGTAAATTCAAAAATTCGTCTAAAATTTCTTTGCCTGCGAGAGTGTCGCAACAACGGGCAAATAGTATTCGTGCCGCATTGTGGTCGGGGCGGCAAGATTCGAACTTGCGACCTCACGGTCCCAAACCGTGCGCACTACCAGGCTGTGCTACGCCCCGCTTTTCAAATTGGGAAGCGATACCAAGTGTCGAATTTTACAGGCCGAAATTTAGTTGGTCAAGTCAAACGCCAATAAAATCGCGTAAATATCGAACAAATGCTCTCGCGGCCTTTGAACGGTGCCCGACTTCGTTCTTGACATCGGGCGGCAATTCGCCGAAAGTCCGGTCATATCCGTCCGGGACAAAGATAGGATCGTAACCGAATCCGCCGGTTCCGGCAGGCCTTTCAGCGATGCTGCCGGAGCAAATGCCTTCGGCGGTAAAAGCGATGTTTCCGTCAGGGCCTGAAAACGCCATAACGCACACGAACCGCGCGGAACGCGATGCGGAACCCGACGATTTTATCTCGGCAAGCAGCGTTTCCATCTTTTGCCGGAAACCCGTTTCCGCTCCGGCATATCTGGCAGAAAAAACACCAGGTGCGCCATTAAGAGCATCGACCTCAAGGCCCGAATCATCCGCGACCGCATACATCCCGGCGGCCCGCGCATAACCCGACGCCTTTAGCCGCGCGTTCTCCTCAAATGTGGCTCCGGTCTCGTCAACGTCATCGGTTATGCCGGCCTCGTCCGGTGAAAGCAGCCTTACTCCCGAATCGCCAAGCAGTTCGCGAAGCTCGATCAGCTTGCCCGTGTTTCGTGTTGCAACCAATATGTCCATTTATCTTTTCCCGGAGCGGTATATGGCTAAATTTATATGCAAAACCCCGATATTTAACGATTTTCGTTGCAAACAACGGTGTTTAAAATGTATAACAATATCTGGCGGCCCTGTTTTCGCCTGCCCTTCCATCCTCATATTCCTTGAAGGAGATCTCTTTTGCAAGCAGTTGAAACAGAAAAGTCTGTCCCTTTCGGAGAGACCATCCATACGGGCGAGGCCCTTGTATCAAGCCTGTTAAAACCGGCGCGTGAACCCATTGAGGTCATCTTTGACCTGTGGGCATGGACCGCCGGCCTGCGGAGCTTTTTGCGGGCTTATGACCGGTCGATGGGCGAAAGCGATAAACCGGCGGCGGTCACGCGGAGCAGATCGCCCGAGTTTCAGCTTACGAACGCCGCGCTTTCGCGGCTGGCCGGACTTTTGGCGGAACTTGACCGCATCCCCGAACAGGAAATATCAGCGATAGTCGATCTTGGCGAAAAGGATATGAACGGGTTTGTGTCGTTCGTACACGACATGTCGATATTGAACGGAGCTTTGGCCGAAAGCCCGAAACTCGGCTTTGCCGAATGGAAGGCATGGAAGGACAGGCTTGCGGAAGCGATCGTCCAACTGAGCGCGTTTGAAAAGCTCGAGGACGCTTCGGCGGCGATAGCAGAACGCTTCCTGCCGGAAAGTTTTCGCAATGAAACGCTGCTCGCACGCCTGAAGGCCGAAGATCGCGACAACCTGCAAACCGTGTCCGACCGCCTGAGCTGCATTCTGCGCATCCTGCGTCTGATCAGCCGAATGCTGAGAAATGACGAACCATTAAAGCCGTCGCTGCTGCTGTTCAGCGGCGTTTATGAACAGATACGCTCGCTGACGGATCATCTGAACCGAACACTTTCGCGTTCGCCGAATGAGGAAGACATGATGTTCGGGCTGATGGACGGAGCAGCGTATATGGCGTCGCTGGAGCTGCGCAAGGCATACGATCAGGAACTGGCAGGGATCATCGGGCTGCGTTCCGCTCCGGCGGTCTTTGCCCGTGTGGAATCGGCATACGCGCTGTTAAATGACAGTTTTCAAGAGATATTGGCAAGCTTTGCAAAGATGCTCCAGCCGAACATCGGCACCGCCGACCTGTTTCCGGAATTTCAGCACAAGCTGGCAGAATCGCTGCTTCTGCGTTCGCATCTGTCAGACGCCCTGAACGCCGTGCAGGCGGCTGAAAAAGACCCGAGCGACGAACAGATAAAAGAACTCAAGGAACTTTTAAGATCATTTCAGGAAGAGCCGGTCGAATTTCTATTCTATAAGGATCGCGAATCGTTCGAGCGTTTTTGCGAAGAGGTTTACGGCACCGGCGAAACAAAGGACCTGGTTCCGATACTGCACCGCTTCACCGCCTATCTGGAAACGCTCCTCCGTCAGGTGAACATGCGCGCCGTCCTGAGCAACCATCCGTTTGAAGTACAAAGGTAGAGTTCGGTTCTAAGTCTTCAAATCCGAATATACGATCAGATCTTCCTGCTCTTTGCTGCTGCATTCTTTGCGGCTTAGCGTGAAACTATGCTTATATCACGCAAAGTCGCTAAGTTCGCAAAGACATTTTCGGTTATAGCAAAGTATGGACTGTGATCCGTTTTTCGCGGTTGATGCCTTATTTTCCGCTTATCTCTTTGCGGGCTTTGCCGTCTTGGCGTGAAACTGTCTTTATATTTACCGGACATTCTCAAGCATTCGCGAATACTTCACGCAAAGCCGCTAAGTTCGCAAAGAAACCAAATAGGTTCGCCTACTTCCTCTGTCTGTTGAACTGCGTTATAGACCCGTAAGCCCGACACCCCACCAAAACTCTGTTAACTCCCCAAACTGCCTACTGCGATCGGAGTGTGCCGAGCGGTTTTCGGAAAAGAACGTCAAAGCTGGAAACAGTGCCGACGATAAGAACGACCAGCGCCGTTATCAGTGTGCCGGCGGCAAGCAGAACAGGATCGAATTCCCATTCGATATTCAAAATGAACCGGCTGACCGCAAAGGACAGAACCGCGGCGAACACCGCGCCGATCATGCCCGCCAGCATTCCCAAAAGGCCGTATTCGGCGACAAGCATCATCGCCAGTTTTGCGCGTCCGGCGCCGAGCGTTTTCAGGATAGCGTTCTCATAGACGCGCTGAGATTTGGTCAGGGCGACCGAACCTATCAGGATAAGAACACCGCTTAAAATTACAAACCCGCCAACGAACGAAATTGCCAGGACGAAATTATCGACAAGTGCCTTGACCGTTGTGATGATGTCGGCAACATCGAACACCTGCACATTCGGATATGCGTCCACGACCGCACGCTGCAGCCGCTGTCGTTCGGTTGCTCCGGCGGGTTTCAGCACGGTCGCGGCAAAGGTCTGCGGCGCCTTGTCAAGAACGCCGGGGCTGAACACAAAAATGAACGCGGTTCGCGTGTTCCGCAGGTCGAGTTTGCGGACGCTTGCCACACGCGCCGTGACGTGGCGGCCCGAAATGTCGAACGTTATCGAATCTCCCGGAACGACCTTCAGCCTTTCTGCCATCTCATCCTGAACCGAGACCTCCGGCACATCAGATCCGCCGTCCGGCCACCATCGGCCCGCGATGATCTTTTCGTTGAGGTCGAGTTCGGGCCGATAGGTCACGGCAAACTCGCGGCCGATCTGTCCCTGCATCTGCCTTACTTCGGGGTCGCTGAAATCCGGCGCCTTGCCGTTGATAAAAGCAACGCGGGCGCGGACCGTCGGCGTCGTTTCGGGCTTTTCGCCAAGGCCGCGCTCTATCATCGCGGCAAGGCCGTCGATCTGGCTTTTTTGAATATCGACAAAGAAAAGCGTCGGCAGCCGCTGGTTGCGTGAAAAATCAAATTCGCGCACCAGATTGACCTGTAACGATTGGACCGCAAGAACAACAAACGCTCCGAGGCCGACCGCAAGCAGGATGATGCGTGTCTGATTGCCCGGACGATACAGCGAATTTACCGCCTGTTTCAAGGCAAACGGCCCGACCGAACCGAGGCCGCGAAGAAAATATGTAAGCACTGCCGCCGCCGCGTAAAGAACCGCCGAGGTCAACGCCAGGCCGACAAGGAAAAATGTACCGACAAGCAGCGAACCGGCCTGCCACACGGCCAACGCCAAAAGCCCCGCAATAATAACACCCGCAACCAGCCATTTTGTCGTGTCCAGACGGCGAAAGCTGGCATTGTTCTCATCACGAAGCAGCAAACGAGGTTTGATATTGCGCACCTGCAGCAGCGGAAGCCCGGAGAATAAAGCCGATATTAAAAGCCCCAGCACGATGCCCTGCAAGGCGGTCGAAAAACCGACCGTGTATGACATATTCTCCGGCAGATCGGCGGAAAGCGCCGACCGAGCAAGCAGCAATCCGCCCTGTGCAAGCAGAACACCGAAAAGGCTGCCCATAAGCCCAAGCGTCAATATTTGAAGCAGATAGACGGTGATGATGCGATTGCCGGAAGCGCCGAGGCATTTTAGAACCGCGACCGCTTTTCGTTTTTGCTCAACAAAAGCCCTTGAAACATTCCACACACCGACGCCGCCCAGCACGAGAATAAGCAAACCGGTGAGGGCAAGATAATTCTCCGTCCGGGCAAACTGTTCGCCGAGGCGTTCCTGTGTCTCGCGGTAAGACTGCACCCGCAGCGTCGTGCCTTTCAGGGCATCGCGAAGGCTTTTTACCAAAGCCGTCGGGTTGTCGGTCGTGCGGTAAAGCAGCCGGTGACGGACGCGGCTGGCATTTTGCGAAATGCCTGAGGTGTAGAAAGCCTGTTTTGTGATGAACACACGCGCTCCGAGCCGAAAGCCGCTCGTCCCGCCCGGTTCCTGATCGAACGAACCGGTAATGCGAAACTCTCCGTCGCCGATCTTGATCTTTTCGCCGACCGCGACGTTCAGGTCTTCGAGCAAAATGCGGGCGACGAGAGCGCCATCATCATCAAGCGTTGAAAGATCGAATCGCTTGCCGTCATCCAGAACGAATTCGCCGACGAGCGGAAACGCTGCGCCGATTCCCTTTAGCTCGACCATCCGCAAACCCGGTTTCTGCGGATCGGCGGGAACGGCCATCGCCGTCGTGGTCAATGCCTCGTCGCGGCCGTCAACTGTGCCATAGGCCGAGATGACCTCCTCTATCTTTGCAAGCTGAGCGGGTGAAAACTCTGTGGATGAACTGACCTCGATGTCAGCCGTCATCAGCGCCCGTGCATCGGTGCCGACAGCAGCCGTCAGGTTCTGTATCAGCGACCGCAGAGCAACGATCGACCCGACGCCAAGCGCAATGCAAAGAAAAAAGAACAACAGCCGCCGCCACGACGACCGTATCTCTCTAAAAGTGAGGTTGAGGATGAATTGCATCGGGAATTTTTTACAAAAAGGTCAGTGCGATCCTGATGGATGAACCACGTTCAATATATCGCTGATTCACAAAGGCCGCACATTCGATCAATGCCTCGAAAATCTCGGGAACCCGCTGCTTGAAAGAAACGCTTTCGACAACACTTATGTTCAGCATTTCATCGTGCTTCAAATGAAAACGTGACATCCCATCTTCCTCATCAAGATACGTTAGGCAATCGATCCAGGCGTTCATATTTTGACCATAGAAATTCGGAAAGCCAAAAGTAGTTTTACAGCCTTCGTGGAAAGAACCCCAGTCTTTGATCTCATCGGTTTCGAGCGAAATATCAACTGTTCTCATTTGACCAATAGGATACTTTGAAAGGCTGTCTTACACATCCGAAATAAGTGAAAGCTAATAACGAATAACTGATAATGCCGCCAAAACCGTTATAAGTTCTTAGCTGTCAGTTCTCAGTTATTTCGAGAAAGTCTTCCGATGCTCTCGCCTCTATGCAGTTCGCTGCCTGCGGGGCCTGCCGCCTTTTTTGCCATTTTCCACGCTTGCCGCCCTTTTAGCTGGAGTCTTTGCCCGTCCGCCCTTGCGCCCGATCTCGGCAAGATGCTCCTTAAGGCCTGACATCCATCTCTGACTGCCGAAAATGCCTTTGAGAAAACTTTCGACCGTGAAATACACGTCCAGCGTTTCCCAGTGTATCTGCGTTCCGTTCAAGATAAGTTCAACGTCGTTCAGTGCCTCAGGATCATCGGTCTGAAGCCCCTGGATCATATCTATTGGCACAAGCAGCGTCACGCCGCTTTCCATATCCAGTACCAATCGGCGCGATCTGAGGTCTATCCGCGCGGTCCTGGCTTTTGGAAGACGCTCCATCCTCTCGGCACCGCGTTTATTAGCAAGTTGAAATTCCCTTTCAAACTCGGAGTCGTCCAACAATGCCTGTATTCTCTTTTCATCCATGGATCCTTCTCCATTCCAGCATCAGGTATTCCTGGTTATCTATCACTATCAGCTTGGCAATCGCCTGCTCCCTTCTGTTAAATCCCCAGTTGTTCCTGATCCTGACATCTTCTTCAAATTCGATGACCATCTCGTGACCGCCGCCAAACACATGAACATGTGCCGGCGTGTGATCGTCTGTATTGATCACAAATCTGAAACCTCTTTCTCTCAAAACTGTGGGCATAGTTATATTAACCTAATCCGCTTGGGTTTTTCAAGATATTTCATCGGAAACGACCTTTCCGTCCCTGAGGACGATCTGGCGCTGGGCCTTTGCTGCAAGGGCCTGATCGTGTGTGACCATGACAAGCGTGACGTTGTTCTGTTTATGCAGGTCGGTCATCAGCTCAAAGATATGCTGTCCGTTTCGCGAATCGAGGTTTCCTGTAGGTTCATCGGCAAAGAGTATCTTTGGCCTGTTCGCAAACGCGCGGGCTATGGCAACACGCTGCTGTTCGCCGCCGGAAAGCTCGGAGGGATAATGGTGTCCGCGGTCGGACAGCCCGACATCGTCAAGAAGTTCCCCTGCACGCTGCTTTGCATCATTTGCCCCGCGTATCTCCATCGGGATCATGATGTTCTCGAGCGCGGTCAGGCTTGGGATAAGGTGAAAAGATTGAAAGATAAAGCCGATCTTCCGGCTGCGAAGCTCAGCAAGGCCGTCTTCGCTCATTGTCGTTATCTCGTCGCCGTCGATGGTGATGCTTCCTTCCGATGGCGCGTCCAGGCCGGCAAGCAAGCCGAGCAATGTCGATTTTCCGCTGCCCGACGCACCGGTCAGTGCAACGAACTGGCCGTCAGGTATCTCCGCTGAAACGTTTGATAATATTGTCAGGTCTTCCGTTCCTGAGCGAACGGTCTTGGTCACGTCTTTGATAACGATCATATATTTTATAAGGTCAGTTTCATCATAGCTTGCCAAAATCCGTCAAACAAGTTCCAATTAAATTGCATCAAAACCGTTTGAACGTATTAGTAAACGTATCTGACCTGAAATGAGTTCCTTGTTACGAATTAAATTTTTAATTTGCCTTGGACTGGCCGTTCTTTCCTTCGGCTGCGGCGAGCAGGACCGCTTTACCGGCGGCCAGGGAAATGTCGAGCGCCCGCTGGTCTATCCGCAAACCGTTGCCGCAAGGCCAAAGATAATCGCCTTTGGCGACAGCCTGACCGCCGGTTTCGGGTTGTCTGAAACTGAGTCATATCCGTATCTGCTCCAGCAGCGGCTAAATGCCGAAGGCTATGATTATGAGGTCGTAAATGCAGGTGTTTCCGGCGACACAAGCCTGGGCGGGAGCGAACGTGCCGAATGGACACTGGAACAGCAAGGCGCAAAGATCTTGATCCTCGAACTTGGTGCCAACGACATGCTTCGCGGAATGCCGCCCGCCCGCATGAAGGCCAACCTTGAAAGCATCATCAAAAAAGCACAGGAACTGAATATGAAGATACTGCTGTGCGGAATGTTCGCCGCCCCGACGCTCGGCACTGAGTATCAGCAGGAATTCAACACCGCGTTCCCCGATCTGGCGGACCAATACAAAACGGCATTTCTGCCGTTCCCGCTTGAGAACATCGCGATGAAACCGGAGCTGAATCAGGGCGACGGCATTCACCCAAATGCCGAGGGAACCAGGATGATGGCCGATAACATATACAATGCCCTTTTGCCGCTTTTGGAAAAATGACGGTGTTCAGGAAGAAAATGGATCGATCTTTTTGAAATGCTTATCGCGGTTGCCAAGGATGCCGAATCGCCGATTTACACCGCGCTGAATTTTTTTCCACGCTCCGTACGTCAGCCGGGATAAACCCGTTCTTCGGAAATTGTCCATACCGGCGATCCCGGCGACCTCGCTTCGTTGGTGGGAGTTCCAGATGGCAAAATAATCGCTCTGCTGTGGCGGATTTGCAAAGACAGGCTTTACTTCGGTGCGTCGGGCAATGATCAGCAGCATTGTCGGCTCCTCATTTACCAGCGTAACGCGTTCGCGGACAGTATCAGGGTCGGAGATCTCATACCAGTCGCAATCCTGCACCTCCTCAAATATCAAAAGCTGCTCAAGCTCAAAGCCGTTCAGTTCGGAAAAAATGCGGAAAAAAAGCTCAGGGCTGAACTGATAGAATCCGTGGCCTAGATGGTTGTTCGTCGGCGTTATACCGAGAAAATGTCCGCCCGGACGAACCATATCCATACAGTTCCTTATCGCCTGGGGATAATTGAAGACATGTTCGAGCGTTCCGCCGTCAAGGACGACCGAAAACCGCTCTTTATGCTCGTCACCGATGGGCAGATTCAGGTCGTGAACGACCGATGCGTCTTCATAGTCCGAGGCATCGTATGACACTATTTCCTCGGCGCCTAAGAATTGCAGGAATGGTTCTGCATAACCATTCGACGCGGTAAATTCCGATGCACGCGAAGTTGCCTCACCCTCGCCCGCTTTGGCAAGAACGCCGGCAAGAGCATCCTCGTCGATAAGCATACTCTGCCGCCCGATAGTGGCGGTTTCGGCAAATGACACTCCACGCTGCCGTGCGTAAAGCAAAAATTTTATTCCGTTTATATCCAAACCCATAAAAATAATGCGATTATATTGTCCGATTAGGGTCAATTCAATCCCGTTTTTTCTTTTCCTCTTTAGGCGAGCTTGTAAAAACCACAATATCTGGTATATATTCTTCTCACATATCAAACATATAGTTTTTCGTTTGTGCAGTACACCTGCTCGTCCGGGCAGCAATTTACCGGGCGAAGCTCTACTTGGGGTCGAATGAAATGACTGTGCCGGTACGCTCGTGCCTTGCCTTCCTGACAGCGGCTGTCTTTATGGCCGTCTCCTTTTGCTGGAATATATCCTTCGCCAATGTTGAAAGCCGAACGCCGTCCGAGACTTCTGGCCATCAGCGGCATATTGATTCGCTGATCAAAGATCTGAACGAACGACAAAGGTCCGATGATAAGATCAGCAATATTCGGGAAGTTCGGCTGCCACATTCATCGGAACGCATTCTGCTTTGGAAAGAGCGGGACAGCGGCGGACACGAACGCGATCTTTACGCCATCGCTCTTCAGGACGGGAGCGTTCGCCGCATTGCCGCATCGTCCAACGTCATCAGGCTCAGGCACGCTCAATTCGATCCGCTTGTCAAATGGCCTCGAACTCCTGATCTGATCTCTGCATCGGCAAATGATAACGGATATGAAACATACATCGTTCAGTTCGTGTCGCAGCCGATACAGGCATATCGTGATGAACTGGCACGGCTCGGCGGCGTTGTCAGCTTTTATGTTCATGACAATGCGTATCTGGCCAGGATGGATGAAGGAACGGCCGCGACAGTTTCCGCGTTGCCGTTTGTCAGATGGTTAGGACAATATGAACCCGCGTTCAAGCTGGAGGACGAGATACTGAGCGGCTTGACCGCCGGAACCGAAAGCGAAGGCCGGTTCAATATAATGCTGACCGAACGCGGCGAAAAGGCACAGAGGCGTTTGGCGAAACGCATCGCGGAACTTGGCGGAACGGTTCACAAAACGAATCCGGCTGGCTTTCGGCTTGAGGCAACGCTTACGCCGGAAGTTCTTTTGGCGATGGCAAATGACCCGGACGTGCTTTTCATAGATCGCTGGGCCGCGCATGAAATGGACATGGATATCGTCCGCGATTCGGGCGGAGCAAACTATATTGAAAACACGTTCGGCTATCGCGGCGAAGGCGTTCGCGGCGAGGTGATGGACAATGGCCTGCGGCAAACGCATAACGATCTTCGCTCCGGCAATCTGCCGCTGATACATAGTTCGCCGAATACGAATGAATCTACAAACCATGGCACATCCAGCTACGGCATAATTTTCGGACGCGGTTCGGCCAATATGCTGGCCCGTGGAATGCTGCCCGAAGCTCAGGGTATTTTTGCCGACTACGATTTTCTATCTGACCGCTATGCCCACACGGCACGGCTGGTAGGCGAACCATACAATGCGGTCTTTCAGTCGAACAGTTGGGGAACAAGCCTGAGCCAGTATTATAGGATCGTGTCAGCAGAACTTGACGATATAGCGTTTTTACACGACATCCTGATCGTCCAATCGCAGAGCAACACCGGGACAAGAATGTCCAGGCCGGAGGCGTGGGCGAAAAATGTCGTTTCGGTCGGCGGCATTTATCATTACGGAACGCCGGGTTTTGACGATGATCGCTGGGACGTCAGTGCAAGTCACGGCCCGGCTTCGGATGGCAGAATAAAACCCGATCTCGCCCATTTTAATGACGGCATATTTACCACAAGCAGAGACAGTGATTCGAGCTACACGGAATTTAAAGGAACGAGCGCCGCAGTTCCCATAACCGCCGGACATTTCGGCATCTTTTACCAGATGTGGCACAACGGTCTTTTTGACAATCCGGTGAGCCGAACCGTTTTTGAAAGCCGTCCGCACATGACGACCGCCAAGGCGATGATGATAAACACCGCCGAGCAATGGGACATGACATTGCCCGGCACGGACATCCGTCGCGAACATCAGGGGTTTGGACGCGTGAGCCTGACGAACCTGAACGCCATGAGCGAAAAGATGCTCATAGTTGATGAGTCGGACGTGCTGACGGAGTTTGAAACACGAACATATTTTGCTCCGGTCGTCACCGGAATGACCGATCCGCTGAAGATAACGATGGTATATGCCGACCCGATGGGAAATCCCGCGTCGCAGACAGCAACGGTCAATGACCTTGACCTGAAAGCGACCGCTCCGGACGGCACGGTCTATTGGGGCAATGTCGGGCTTGGCATCGGCGAAGGAATGTGGTCGCTGCCGGGCGGCGAACCGAACACGGTCGATACCGTCGAGAATGTGTTTATTGAAAACCCGATGACAGGCGTTTGGCGAATAGAGGTGACGGCGACGGCGTTAAATCAGGACGCGAGGGTCGAGACGCCTGACATCATTGACGCAGATTTTGCCCTGGTAGCAAGCGGCATTGCCCGCGTTGTGCCGACAGCCGCAACGACCTCGATAACCGGACGCGTCATCACAGCGGACGGTCACGGGATCAACCGGGCAACGCTGACGCTGACAGACGCCGAAGGTGTCGTCAGACGAACGCTGACCAATCCTTTCGGGTATTTTCGTTTTGACGGCCTGCCCGTCAGCGGTTCGTATGTTCTGGAGGTCTCAGCAAAGCGGAACAGCTTCGATCCGGCCTCGCGGTTCATCCTGGCAGACGGTGATATGGCAGAGATCGTATTTATTGCGGCGGCATCAACACCATTCAGGCCGCAGACAAATTACTGAAGTGCGTCGATCATCCGGTTGAGGCCGACGCTGACATCGCTGCCCAAATGGACACGCAATGCTCGGCGGCCGCGGTCCAACAGAACCTGAAAATCACCGCGTGCCTGTGCTGCCTTTACGATGCCAAACGTGTATTTCTGTCCCGGCACAGGCAGATCGACCGCGTCATCCGATGTTATCTGCAAAAAGACGCCGGTGTTCGGGCCGCCTTTGTAAGCCTGTCCGGTGGAATGAAGAAAACGCGGCCCGAAGCCCAAACAGGTTGCCGAAAGACGTTTTTCAAGCACGTATGTTCTGATGGTTTGAAGAGCTTTTTCCGTTTCCCCGTCCATTTCTACATAACCCAGTACGGCAAAATAATCGCCGTCCTCTATGGTCGAAAAATGCGCCGAAAGCAGTTCTGATAGACTCTCTTCATCGATCCTGCCGAGCAGTTTGTCAGCATATTCCGGCGAAGTGAAAAGCTTTATGCCGTCAGCCTCAAAAAAAGGTTCTTCTGCGGGCAATGCACCCGTCGATTCGTATTCCTCGGTGAGCTTTCGCGCCTCGATCTTGGCAGATTCGACATCTGGCTGATCGAAAGGGTTTATGCCCATTACCGCACCGGCAGCGGCGGTTGCAAATTCCCAACGGAAAAACTCGGCACCGAGATCGTAAATTTCGTCCAGTTCAATGCGGATCACCGGATGTCCCGAAGCGAAAAGCGATGCCAGATCGACCGGATCGTTCGGCGTTCCGGCAAGCTTTATATAAACGAACACACGGTCGCTGCCATAGCTGACGGCCGGTTGGAGCGGTTCGCGGTCAACGGGAATGATCGCTACACTGTTCTTGCCGGTGGATTCGGCGATGAGTTGTTCAAGCCACGCGCCGAGGTCGTAAATTTCCGGCGATGTAAAGATCGTCAGTTTGTCGCGGCCGGCCGCGTGGCAAACGCCGAGGATCAGGCCGAGCAAGGCTCCGGGATTTGCAGACGGATCGCTATTCTTGCATTCATCCGCCATCGCTTTTGCTCCCTGCAAAAGCCGCTCGACATCCAGCCCCATCGCGGCGGCGGCTGTCATTCCAAACGGTGACAACGCCGAAAAACGCCCGCCGACGGTCGGATCACCAAAAAGAATGTGGCGAAAACCGTCCGCACGGGCAACCTGTTCCATCTTTGATCCGGGATCGGTTATAGCAGCGAACTGCCGTCCGGCATTTTCCTTTCCAACCAGTTCGGAAACGCGTTCAAAGAAATACTGTTTGAAGCAATTTGGCTCCAGCGTCGAACCGGATTTGCTGGCTACGATAAAGAGCGTTTTCGCAAGATCGAGTTTTTCCTCAACGGCCTTTACCTGTGCCGGAACGGTCGAATCAAGAATGTGAAAATTCTTTACGCCAAACGTGATCGCAAGCACCTCAGGGCAGAGCGACGAACCGCCCATTCCCATCAAAAGAATGTCTGTAAAGCCTGATGCTTCGATGTCAGCCCGCAGGTCGCGGTATTTTTGCAGGCCGCCAAGTTCCCACTCTACAATGCCCAGCCAGCCGAGCCATTTATCCTCATCGGAACCGGTCCATACGGACGCATCTTTTTGCCAGATGCGGCCGATCTTATCGGTGGTTTGCCATGCGGCCAATTCGGTGTCCAGCGCCCGTTCGACAGGCTCAGGAAGAGAATATGAGAAAGAATTTTCGGACATATAGTTTGTATTTTTCGACTTTACGCAAAGATGTTGATGCCCAAATATACCATTCTTTGAAAGATCGTTCATTACCGCGATATTACAAGAAATTCTCAGATCATTATTTGTGGGCTTTGTCGTCTTAGCGGGAAAAAGGTCTCACTTTTTTCAAACGTCTCCTGTCTATCGCAAATATCTCACGCAAAGCCGCTAAGAACGCAAAGAGAGTTCCTGTATAAGGGAAATTTGAACTGGTACTGCTTTAGTCTTTCTGAACTTACCATTTTCCGCTCCTGTCTTTGCGGGCTTTGCGGCTTGGCGTGAAAAAGTTCTCACTTTTCCAAAACATCTCCGGTCAGGAGTTCTTCGGTTAGATCGAACAAATTAAAGCCTTTCTTCCGTGTTCAGTTCGCTCTTCTAAAAGAAAACTCTAACTAAATACATACCTTTTCCTTTTCGCTCGACTCTTTGCGGCCTTTGCTGTCTTTGCGTGAAATATGGTTTTTGCTTTTCAATAAACCTACTCACTCAGGCCGTTCACAACCCGGCGAATGCCGTCCTTAATAAGATTCACATTAAAGTTTATCAACAAACCGAGCCTCATATCGGCCAATCTAAGATATGTTAGGAGGATCTTTCCGTGAACCGGTGCAAGAGCATCGATGGATTTACATTCGATTACAACCTTGTTTTCAACAACAATATCTGCTCGAAATCCGAGTTCCAACCTAACATCCTCATATATTGCCGGTATGCCGCGTTCGACGGAGATGCGCAAACCACGTTTCTGCAACTCATAAACAAGCGCCGCCTGATAGACGTGTTCCAAAAGCCCCGGGCCAAGCGTGGAATGCACCTTAAAAGCACAGTCCACAATAATAGTGGCTATTTGGTTCTCATGCATGGATGCATTTTTACGCAAATAGGCCTGGAACGCAAAGACATCCTTGTTAGCCGTTTTTATATTTAACAGGCATTTCTAATGCCTCACAGTATATTTCACGCTAAGCCGCTAAGTACGCAAAGACAATTTCGGTTTACATAAGATAATAACTGTGAGCGGTTTTTCTTGTCTGAGGCCTAACTTTCCGCTCCACTCTTTGCGGTCTTTGCTGTCTTGGCGTGAAACTTCTTTTCTTTGCTCTCTTACCGTGAAATGTCTTTTCATTAAACGAACAACTTTAGACATCAGTAAATATCTCCCGCAAAGTCGCCTAGAACAAAATGGCATCGCCGTAAAAAGTGGCAGTAAAGCATATTTCTCTGGTAAAATCGCGGGCATGAAAACTGCTGCGTTCGCTCTGGTCGCCATTTGTTTATTGCTCGCTTCTCACACTGCTGCTCAAAGCTGTTATGAACAGGCGAAAGAGGTCAAACCTGATCTGCCGGCTGATGTTCGGCATGAGTATTCGTTAAAACTCGAGTTGGCGGGAAGAGATTTCGTCATTAGTCCGACTGCTGACAATGCTATTTGGTACGCACGGCGAAAGGGTTATCTGGGTCATTATAAAGATGCGATAGAAGCCTTGACCATCAGTATCGAAAAGTTTCCGAACGATGCAAGGATGTATCGCCATCGCGGACATCGCTATATAACGCTGCGGTGTTTTGACGATGCGATAAAAGATTTTGAAAAGGCGGCAAAATTAATAAAAGGCAAGCCTGATGAGGTGGAACCGGACGGCCTGCCCAATGCAAAGAACATACCGACCAGCACGCTGCAATCAAACATCTGGTATCACCTCGGGCTGGCATATTATTTGAAAGGCGATTATAAAAACGCCCAAAAAGCCTATAACGAATGTCAGCTAGTCTCAAAAAACAATGATATGAAAGCCGCAACGACCTACTGGCAATATATGACCCTACGTCGAGCAGGGCGAAGAGGCGATGCCGTGAAGGTCCTGAACCGCTTTAAGACCGATATTGAGGTCATTGAGAATACGGATTATCTGAATCTGTTAAAGCTCAATAAGGGCGAGGTAAAAGCCGAAGACCTGCTCAAAACTATACAGGGCGAAGCGAACACGCTCGGTTCGGCATCGCTCGGCTACGGCATCGGCAACTATTTTCTCTACAACGGAGACACGGAAAAGGCGTTGACCGTCTTCAAAAAGATCACCGAAGGAAACCAATGGGCAAGCTTTGGCTATATAGCCGCGGAAAGAGAATTCCAATAAAGACTTCTATAATTCCTGAAATTGCGGCATTAGGCATTACATTAAATATTGCCTATATATGCAACGAAGTGGTTGAAGATGTCTGAAAAGACGGATCTACGTCTGTGTCTTTCGGTTTTATATCTGTGGATATTCTGTGGTATTTCCTGTGTTTTCAGGATTTAAACCACAAAATGCACAGAAGAAAGACACAGAAAATCACTTTTCGGACACCCTCAATTGATCTTATGTTCAGAACCAATTGAGCAGAGCTTCTTCCTGTTTATGAAACGCGTGTTCGGGCGTTTCGCCGTTTGTCATTGGGAGTTTGAAGAAGACGGAAAGCTGTTCCTGAATGCCTGATTGGCCGCGTTGTTTGGCGAGGTCGAGGCAGCGTGCGATCTCGATGGCGAGCGGAGCGGCGAGGATCGAATCCTTGCACAAGAAATTGACCTTTATCTGCATCGGCTGGCCGAGAAAACCGCGGATGTCGATATTGTCCCAGGCCTCTTTGCTGTCGCCGCGAGGGCGGTAATAGCGGATGTCAACGATGTGATCTTCAACGTCGTAACCCAAAATATCATCAAGCACACTGCTCTTTGTCTTTATCTTTGAGGCAAGCGAATCTTCATTCGAGAGAGCGAGGCCGTCGCGGTTGCCGAGGATGTTCGTCGAATACCAACCATCCACATGCAAAGCTCTGCTTTTCAAAGCCGGAGCAAGCACCGTCTTGATGAATGTCTGACCGGTCTTGCCGTCCTTTCCGGCAATGGGGACATTTTGCTTTTCGGCAAATTCGATCAATGCGGGAATATCGGCAGCAAGCGACGGCGTGAAATTTCCGTACGGCACGCCCTCTGCAATAGCCGCGTAGGCATAGAGCATAGCGGGCGAGATGTCAGGTGAATTTTCATCCAATGCATGTTCAAAACCGGCAAGCGAATTGAAGATCTCGTTGCCCTCAGCGGCGAGCTTTTCGGTCGAGGCAAGGTTGATGACGACAACGGAATCGCATCGGGAGCCAAACTCCGCAAGGTCGCTTTTGAGTTTTTCAACAATGGCTCGATGCGATGAGGAACCCAGCTTATTTTCGCCATCTATCAAAGAAAGAAACTTAGGATCGCCTATGGCGGGCCACGGTTTTATCCCGCGAAGTTCGTCCTCAATGGCGACATGCTGTTTGTAGGTCAGAACCTCATGGCCTTCGGCGGCTTTCGCCAGATCGTCGCCAAAAAGATCCCATCCGGCAAAAATGATGTCTGTGTAATCCGCCAAACCTTCAACGGACAATTCCGCCAATGGCAGCCCGTCCATGCCGATCAGCCCTTTTTTGAGCAATTCCACACCGGCAGCCATCGTCGTCCCGACCGCTCCGCCTAAACCAACCACAGCAATGCCTAATTTACGCTTGGCCATAAAATGGATAATCTTACAGTATTATAGGCAGTTTAACCACATCAGAATAAACAATGAAGCGGTGCGTCAAACTCAGTGAATCTTTATAATTAAGGAACTACCTGAGTATCTCTTCGTGAAAACTTTGTAACAAATGCAACACTGGTAAAGATAGTGAGCTTGGGATTCTACCTGATAGGATTTTCGATGGTTTTCGTTGCGGTCTTTGCGAAAGCGTACAGAAATTGGAGAAATTGAAACATTCATGAAGGTTCTGATAGAGAACTGCCGGGTTGTGACTGCGTCGGACGTAGAAGCGAACAAGAATCTTCTGCGGAAGTTTTGCACTTTGCGTTAAAGTAAAACTTATTTGGATGCGCTGACGTAACTTCATATTGTATTTACCCTACTGACAGGTCTCTAAGGAGAGGTTTAATATCATGAGAAGTGTTGCGAGAAAAATCGCTTTGTCGGCGGCAGCCATTTGTTTATTGGCCGGTAATCTCATTTCACAGGCTCCGGACCGCGAAAAGGTGGTGGCCGGGGCGGAGCGGGCGTTTGAAAAAGCGGCAAAGGCGGTGGCCATGCCTGCTCCGGGCTGTGCGGTCGGGGTTTCGCTGAATGGCGAAAGCGTTTTTGAAAAGGCGTTCGGGCTTGCGGAAATGGAGCATAATGTTCCGAACACGCCGCAGACCGTGTTTGAATCGGGTTCGGTCGCAAAGCAGTTCACGGCAGCGGCTCTTGTGTTACTGCAGCAGGACGGGAAGCTAAATCTGGATGATCCGGTAAAGAAATACATTCCCGAACTGCCCGATTACGGCTCGCCGCTGACGATCAGACACATGCTCAATCACACAGCGGGATTGCGTGATTGGTTTTCGGTGCGGGCGCTGAGCGGTGAAGGCGCGGGAGAACACATCATTACTCAGCAGATGATATTCGACACGATCGTCCGCCAGAAAGGGCTTGATTTCACGCCGGGTTCCGAGTATTCATATTCGAACAGCGGATACCAACTCGCGGCGATGGTCGTCGAACGCGTATCCAAACAAAAATTCTCTGATTTTGTTGCCGAACGGCTCTTCAAACCGGTGGGAATGAAAAACAGCGCATGGCGTGACGATCACCGGCGGATCGTTCCGGGACGTGCGAACGCATATTCCCGCGAAGGCGACGGCCCGTGGCGGTTGACGATGCCGATGATGAATGCTCACGGCGGCGGCGGAATGCTGACGACGGTCGGTGACTGGCTCAAGTGGAATGCGATGCTCGATTCGCGGTCGATGGGCACTCCGCTGGTAGAAGCTTTGGAGACTCAGGCCGTCTTGAATGACGGGCGAAAACTCGCATACGCGCTCGGTCTGTCAGTCGGCAGTTACAAAGGCAACAGGAACATCAGCCACGGCGGAGCGACAGCCGGATACCGAACGGTTCTCTCGCGATTTCCGGACAAAAAGATCTCAATAGCAGTGCTTTGCAACGGGACATCGCCAAATGTGAACGACCTTGCAAACAGCATCGCCGACGAGATACTCGGCCCTTTTCCCGATCCGCCATCGGCTGAAGCAAATGCAGAAAAGCTGCCTGTCGAACAGCCCGAGAGATACGTCGGACTGTGGAAGAACGAAAGAACAAAGGCACCCAACCGGTTTACTATGACTGACGGCGAACTGCGGTTCAACAACATGCCGGTCAGTGCAATTCCGGACGGCTCGCTGATGATCGGCGCGGCAAAGCTCACGTTCAAATATGACGAATCGGGAAAGCCGGTTTTCTTTGAGGCCCGAAATGCCAACGGCGATTCCTCGCGATATACAGCCGAGGCCGAATGGCAGCCGACGGCGGCCGACCTCGCCGCGTTTGCGGGCGAATGGTACAGCGACGATGCCGAAGCGAAGGTCAGGTTCATTGCGGAAGGTTCTGATGCTATCCTAATTTTTAAGCCTTCTACACGCGTAACGCTCCGGCCGTTGTACAAAGACTATTTTGCCGACCAGTCGGGACAGCTCATCTGGTTTGACCGCGATGCGTCGGGCAAGCCCGTGGGAATACACATCGGCGGGTCAAGGATGCGTGACATGCCGTTCGTGCGAGTTAAATAGGCCGAAACTACGCATTCGGATCATTTCAGTGTCTTCGCCTGTATGTTCTGTGTTCCAAGGCCTTAGAATAAAAACTCTAGCGGGTAATTCGCGATAAAATAAAAGGAAATGACATCTATGAAAGCCAGGATCGCATTTGTAATTCTATTGATCGCAATCTGTTCGCACGGCTTGGCAGCTCAGGCTACGAACTATGAAAAGGTCATTGCCGGGGCCGAACGCGCGTTTCAAAAAGCTGCCGCTGCCGTTTCCATGCCGGCTCCGGGCTGTGCTGTCGGCGTGTCTTTGGACGGCAGGCCTGTATTTGAAAAGGCGTTCGGGCTGGCGGAAATGGAACATAACAATCCCAATACGCCGCAGACGATCTTTGAATCCGGTTCGGTCGCAAAGCAGTTCACGGCAGCGGCTTTGGTCCTGCTGGAACAGGACGGCAAGCTGAAGCTCGACGACGACGTTCGCAAATACATTCCCGAACTGCCCGAATACGAAAAGCCGATCACGATCCGGCATCTGCTGACGCATACGGCGGGCCTGCGTGATTGGGGTTCGGTGATGCAACTAACAGGGGCGGGCCGAGGCGATCGGGTCATTACACAGGAGCTTGCGTTCGACGTCATCATACGGCAAAAGCATCTTGATTTTGCGCCGGGTGCGGAGTATTCGTATTCGAACAGCGGCTATCAGCTTGCGGCGATCATTGTCGAGCGGGTTTCCGGCAAAAAGTTTGGCGAGTTCACACACGAACGCATCTTCAAACCGCTCGGGATGAACAACAGTTCTTGGCGCGATAATTACCAGCGGCTGATTCCGGGACGTGCTCAGGGCTATTCGCGGGCAGGTGCGAACGCTCCGTGGGTATTGAACATGCCGTTCATGAACGTGGTCGGCAACGGCGGGATGCTGACGACGGTCGGCGACTGGCTCAAGTGGAACGCGGCGCTCGATGCAAATACCTTTGGTGAACCGTTCGTGGCTGCACTTGAAACACAAGGCGTATTAAATGACGGACGCAAGATCAGCTACGCGCTTGGGCTGGTCGTGGATGAATATCGGGAAATGAGAGATGTTTCGCATGGCGGTTCGACCGCAGGTTATCAGACATTTCTTGCCCGCTATCCCAATGAGAAAGTGTCCGTCGCAGTGCTGTGCAACGGCACGAGTCCAAGCGCCGGCGGATTGGCGGCAAGCATTACCGATGAGGTGTTCAGCCCGCTTCCTCCGCCTCGGCCCGCCCTGATATCTATTCCGGTCAGGCCTGGGTATCTGGAGAAATTTGCCGGGCTGTGGCGGAATGAGAAGACCCGTTTCCCGGCCCGGCTCACGGTCACAGATCGCTCGCTCCGATTCAACGGCCAGCCGATGCTGACCCTTCCGGACGATACCTTCCTCCTCGGCAACACGCGGATCAAGTTCACTCTGGACAATGACGGAAAGCCCGTTTCCGGCAAGAGAGACAACAACGGCGACATCACGCACTTCACCGCGCAAAGCCAGTGGTCGCCGGCCGCCGCCGATCTGAAAGAATTTGCGGGCGACTGGCACAGCGAAGAGGCACAGGCAGCATTCACCATCGCAATTGAAGGCGATAAGGCTTTTATCACTCAGCGGCCATCATTGAAACTTCCCTTGCAGCCGCTCTACAAAGACCACTTCTCCACGCCCGGCTACGTCGTCTGGGTAACTCGCGACGCAGCGGGCAAGATAGACAAACTCCACGTCGGCGGCTCGCGAATGCGGGATATGTGGTTTGAACGGGCTAGGAAATAAAAAATTGATTTCGTTGAGCAAGGATCCAAGACGATCATCATTAGTGTCACCGAGTTTCGAAGACGAATCAGATCTTACCTTTCGTTGGCAAAGCGACGGGAAACCATACGTTTGGCTCACAGAAGAGTTCCGTTTGCCAAGGTTATTCCATACAAAGGAACATCGGCATAGGAACGCAGCAGCTTTGAAACGTCTGGTTTGTTGCAGCGGCTGACCATGTTTAGCCGAGATCTCTATCGATGGCGAAGCAGCGAAGAGCATTGATCGACGATATGCAAGTTAATGTTATTGGGATACAGCCGGTTTCGGATTACAATAGGAAATGATGACAGTCTTGACTACCTGGCCGATAAGTTCTTTGCCGAAGGATTCGCTATTTGATCTGGCGAATGATCCTGAGCTTAGGGAGCTTGTGATAAACGATCCTGTAACGGCTCTTTTGCTGTCCGGTGAAGCAAAAACTGTACACGAGGCAGAGGAGAAATTCCTGAATGGGAATGTCGAGGCGGTATGCTCAAAGGTTTTAGAGCTTGTGCAAAGCGACCTGTCCGACGAAGCCTTTGCCAGACATCCTCTGATAATGCTTTTGCGAGGCCACGGCAGCCGGCGCTGGGAAGATTCACTAGCATGAAGATCGTTGAACATCTTAGCCAAATAACCGTTGCTCTTGAGGAGCTTAAAATTCCTTATTTGGTAATGGGCGGTCACGCCGTCCGCTACTACGGCTTTAATCGCGAGACCACTGACCACGACCTGCACATTCCAGCCGATGCAGGCAGGAAGCTTTCCGATCTCTTGATCCACACATCTGTTTTTGCATCCGATCCGCCAACCGAATCTGTTACATGGAGAGGTGCCGATGATTTTAAACGGTATGTTATAGGCACTTTGCCGGATGGAAAGGAAGAGCTGCTTGAATTCTGGATCCATAATCATTTACTGGAAGATTTCGATATTCTTTATCAGCGCCGTGAAGAAGGTTTGTATGGCGGCAAAACGGTCACTTTCCTTTCGCTGCCTGATCTGATCCGAAGCAAAGAGACGGAAAGAGAGAACGATTGGCAGGACATATCGTTTCTGGAAGAGATACTGGATCAACGGAATCTTGCAAATGCAGGAGATGATAGAGAGGCAGTCGCGGCACTCTCAGCTTTGCGCAGCCTAAAGGGTCTGGAATTAGCTGTAAAAAAAGAGCTTACGACGAATCAAACAAATATTGAAAAGGCACTCAAAAATGCTCCAAATCCTGTCACGCAGGCTATTCTTCTTCCATTTGTTCCGCATGTCGAATCGGAACTGCCGGGTAACGAGATACTGCCTTCTGCGTTTCGGAAGCACTTGATAATAACTGAACCGGTTAGCAGCCGACATCTGGCTTTGGTGGAAGCAACAAGACTTCGATATAAACGCAGTATGCAGGACATTGACCGGGCAGATAAAGAAAAGCGGTTATAACCCTAGAAGTAATAATTTCTATGAAAACACTTATAAAATCTGGCCGGGTTGTGACGGCGGTTGATGATTACGTCGCGGATGTTTTGATCGAGGATGGTGTGGTTTCGGTCATTGGGCGGACGCTGGATATCGAAGCTGATCGGATCATTGACGCGGCTGGAAAACTGGTGATACCCGGCGGGATCGATCCGCATACGCATATGGAAATGCCGTTTGGCGGGACGCAGAGCGCGGACGATTTTTTTACCGGGACGCGGGCGGCGGCATTTGGCGGGACGACGACCATCATTGATTTTGCCATTCAGGGCAAGGGCGAAACGCTGACGCAGGGCGTTGACAACTGGCACGCAAAGGCCGACGGCAAAACGTGCATCGACTACGGATTTCATCTGATAACAACAAAATTTGAGGACGGCGACGATGCGGAGATGTACCGCCTGATGGGTGCTGGTGTCACGAGCTTTAAATTGTTCATGGCTTATCCCGGTGTGTTTTTGGCTGACGACGCGACGATATTTCGGGCGATGTCGGCGGCAGGCCAGCGGGGCGGTCTTGTCTGTATGCACGCCGAGAACGGCATCGTCATTGATGAGATAATCAAGCGATTTTTGAAGGACGGACGCACCGCTCCGAAATATCACGCCCTTTCGCGGCCTACAATTGCCGAAGCCGAAGGCGTTCACCGAGCCATCGCCATTGCCGAAATGGCAGAATCACCTGTTTACATCGTGCATCTTTCTTCGGCGGACGCTCTCAACAAAGTTCGCGAAGCACGCGACCGCGGCATTGCTGCTTTTGCCGAAACCTGCCCGCAATATCTGTTTCATTCGATAGAAGATCACGGCGATGATTGGGAAGGGGCGAAATACGTTTTCACACCGCCGCTGCGCGAAAAGCATAACTGCGGCGAACTGTGGAAAGGCCTGAAAATGGACGACCTGCAGGTGATCTCGACCGATCATTGCCCGTTCTGTATGAAGGAGCAAAAGGAACTCGGACGCGGTGATTTTTCAAAGATACCGAACGGCGCTCCGGGCGTCGAAAATCGCATGGCTTTGATCTACAACGGCGGCGTTGTCGAGAACAGAATATCGCTGAACAGATTTGTCGAACTGACATCAACCGCAGCCGCGAAGATGTTCGGGATGTTCCCGAAAAAAGGCACCATCGCCGTCGGCTCCGATGCAGACATCGTCATTTTCGACCCCGATGGCGAAACGCGTTTCGGCGTCGAACACGAACATATGAATGTCGATTATTCCTCATACGAAGGCTGGACCGTCAAAGGCAAGGTCGAAACCGTCCTCTCACGCGGCCGTGTCATCATCGAGAACGGCGAGCACACCGGCAAACAGGGCGACGGACAATTTCTGAAACGCGGTGAGTGTGGGAAGATATAGGCTCTCGGAAAACTTCATTTAATTGACAATTAACAGTCGTGGGCGTATTTTCTTATTGTAAGCATTTCTTACATCTATCGCGTATGAAAGTTAAAGAAAACAAATTGGTAAATTACTACAGCACGATACGCTTGTCAGAAAAAGGGCAGATGGTTTTGCCGAAGGAATATCGGGATGAGATGCGTTTGAATGCCGGAAGCCCGATTGCGGCTTTGAGACTCGGGAATGGATTGCTGCTGCTGCCTGAGATGGAGAAATTTAATGCATTGTGCAGTTCTATAGAGAAATCTCTGTTAAAAAATGATCTGACCGGTGATGATTTTTTGGACACTTTGGAAGATACCCGCAACGAGCTTTTTGAAGAGATCTATCCGAACGCCGCTAAAAAAAGGCGGACAAGAAAAGGCTAGATGTCGAAGCAACCTAAATTGCTGCTGGACAGCAACGTCTTGACCGATGGTTTATTCAGCCGTTTTGGATTGAGCAAAGCGGTACTCGCGCTGTGCGCCGCAAGGACATGTAGAATGGTCCTTGCCGAATGGGTAAAGATCGAGGTTGAAAGAAATATTTTGAAAAAGTCGGACGTCCTGACCGATGAAGATATTGAATTGCTTATCGAAGATTACCACGATTTCCTTAAACTGGCCCGGCCGATGAAAGTCCCTTTGCCGGATGAAACAAGAGTTATCCAAAATCGAAGTTTGATCCGGCATTTTGCCGATGTTCCCGTAGTTTTGGCTGCAATAGACTCGCAGGCAGATTGGATCATAACCAAAAACAGAGACCATTTTACCAACGAAGTAGCGAGAAAGATCGGGATCAGGATCGCTTCGCCGGGCGAGTTTTTCAGCGAGATGATCGGCAGTTTTGGTGAATGATCTATCGCGGCCGCGTAATAATCGAGAACGGCGAGCACACCGGCAAACAGGGCGACGGACAATTTCTGAAACGCGCCGAGTGTGTGAAGATATGATAGTTTCACAGCATTGCATTAAAGTACTAAATACGATCTGCGCCAACTGTATGATCATAAAATCTTTCATACCTTTATGCGGAATGCTGGTTATCCTGGCCGGTTCATTTTGTGTAGATGTCTTTGCCCAAACTCCGCAGAATCCGTCGCCGATGACCGAGACGACGAGGCCGCATCCGCGCATTGAACAAACAGAAGTTGCCGGACGCAGAGTGGAACTCACCTCGCTAAAAGGTGCAAGGCTTTTTGTAACGCCGCGTTTTCGTGCTGACAAGGCGGTTCCGTTAATAATTCATTTCCACGGCGCTCCGTGGCTGATCGAACATCACATCGCAAAAAGCAAACCGAAGGCGGCATTGATAACCGTTCAGCTTGGGTCGGGTTCGCGGGTGTACGGCGAGCCGTTCCTGCGTGAGGAAACATTCACCGAAATTCTCGCTGAGGCCGAACGCGAACTCGGTCTGAAGAAAGGCTGGTCATCCGTGACGCTAACCGGATTTTCCGCCGGTTATGGTTCGATCCGCGCGATAATGCGTCATCCTAAACACTATGCCCGAGTGGACAACGTGCTGCTGCTTGACGGTTTGCACGCAAGCTATGTCCCTGAAAACACTCCGTTCGCGAACGGCGGCGTGATAAAAGAAGATGATCTGGACATTTACGTCACTCTTGCGCGTGATGCCGCCGACGGTAAAAAGAATTTTGTCTTCACACATTCAGAGATATTTCCCGGCACGTTTGTCAGCACGACCGAGGCCGCGGATCACCTGATAGCAAAGCTGGGACTAAAGCGAAAACCTGTTCTCAAAACCGGCCCGCTCGGGATGCAGCAACTTAGCACCGTAAAAAAAGGCGGGCTGAACATCATCGGTTACGCAGGCAACACAGGTCCCGACCACGGCGACCACCTTCATGCAATCCCTGCGTGGTTCAAACTTCTGAAAATCAGATAGCAAGCTCTGCGAGCCTGCGAACGGCACTTTTCAATCCGGCAAAATTGTGCAAATATCCAGATGAAATCAATTCTATCCAAGCCTTTAATGTGAAACGAAGACCGACGCGCGGGCGAGAATATGGGTTCCAAATCGATCATCACAAACGAATACGCTGAGTTTATCTCAGAGCTTAAGGCCGACATTGGGCGGACACGAGTTCGGGCGGCCCTTGCGGTCAACCGTGAGCTTGTCCTGCTATATTGGCGGATCGGCAACGGCATTTTGGCAAAACAAAAAGACTTCGGCTGGGGAGCAAAGGTCGTCCAGCAAATATCGCTCGACCTGCGGCTGGAGTTTCCTGAGATGAAAGGATTTTCGCGCACGAATTTGCTGTATATGCGGAGTTTTGCTGAAAACTATCCCGATTATGAATTTGTCCAGCAGGCTGCTGGACAAATTCCTTGGTTCCACAATTGCGTCATTTTGGACAAAGTAAAAGACGCCCCGACACGCGAATTTTACATCCGTAAAACCATCGAAAACGGATGGAGCCGGAACGTTCTGGAGATACAGATCGAGAGCGGGCTGCACCTGAGGCAGGGCAACGCGATCACGAATTTTGACCTGACATTGCCAAAACCGCAGTCCGACCTTGCACAGCAGCTTTTGAAAAGTCCTTATAATTTTGACTTTCTCGGCCTGGGCGACGAGGCTCATGAACGTGACATTGAGGCCGCGATGATGCGGCACATCCGCGATTATCTTCTGGAACTCGGCGTCGGTTTTGCGTTTGTCCGCAGCCAATACCGGCTCGAAGTTGACGGCGAGGAATTTTTCATCGACCAGCTTTTCTATCATCTAAAGCTTCGCCGCTACTTCGTCCTGGAATTGAAAGCGGGCAAATTTAAGCCCGAATATCTGGGCAAGCTGAATTTTTATCTTTCCGCGATAGATGACCTGCTGAGAGAGGAAGGCGACAACCTGAGCGTCGGGCTGATATTATGCCGAGGCGAAAGCAAAACGGTCGCGGAATACGCCCTGCGCGATATGACAAAACCGATCGGCATCTCAAGCTACGAACTGACAAAGATCTTGCCCGAAAATCTGCGCGGAAATCTTCCGACCATCGAGGAAATAGAAGCCGAGCTTAAGACGGTGAAGGTGCGGAAATAATCATAACAACAGAATGCTCCGACAGCAGTTCTGCCGGAGCATTACCGACGACGCTTGGCGACCCTATTATTTCCACTTTATGTTGCAGCCGATGCTGGGACGCTGGTCGGCGCTGACGGGTTCGCCGGCAAGGATATTGTCCAAAGCGGCGCGAATGTCCTTTCCGCTGGGCGGAATGTCGTTGCCCGGACGCGAATCGTCCAACTGGCCACGATAAACGCATTTGAGATCCTTGTCAAAAATGCTGAGATCCGGCGTGCAGGCTGCCGAATATGCCCTTGCAACGTCCTGCGTTTCATCGTAAAGATACGGGAACGGATAACCGAGTTCTTCTGCCGTTCTTTTCATATTCTCCGGTGAATCGTCGGGATAATTTTCGACATCATTGGAATTGATCGCGATGAACGACACGCCTTTCGGCGAATAATCGTTCGCCAGACGGACAAGCTCTTTGTTGACGTGCTTGACGAACGGGCAATGATTGCAAATGAACATCACGACCGTCGCCTGTTCGCCTTTCAGTTCCTGCAAGGAAAGTTCCCTGCCCGACACCGTGTCGGGCAATGTAAAATCAGGGGCTTCATACCCCAAAGCTATCTGTTTTGTTGCTGTTTCTGCCATGGTAATTCTCTTTTTAAGGATGTCTGAAAAGTGAGTGGGAGTTCACTTTTCAAGTATCGGGATAGATCGGCCGGTCGCGGCTGATAGAAAATGCCCTTACTCCATGCGGGCTTCTGCAACCGGGCTTTTGTAAAAATGCCCTTACTTCGTGCGGGCTTCTGCAACCGGGTTTTTGCAAGATGCGGGCAAGAATGCCCGCGTTCCGTTATTTCAGAAGGCGAACCGCCGTTTTTCGGTCGATCTCGCGTTCCTTGTCGCTGGCATTCTCGTCAACGGTGGCAAACTGTTCGCCGTAGCCTTCTGCCTCGGGAACCTGGTCGCCAACACCGGCTTTTTGCAGGGCTGCCTGAACCGCTTTTGCCCTGCTGTCAGAAAGTTTCAGGTTTGCGGCATCATCGCCTTTTTTGTCGGTGTAGCCGCCGACCTTTATCTTGACATCGGGAAATGCCTTAAGGATCGCGACGATGTTGTCCAACTGGCGTTTTGATTCAGGCGTCAGGTTCGTCGTTCCGAACTCGAAATTGAGATCGTCAAAATTGAACCATCTGTCTTTCAGGCTGTCATTTGTTCCGCTCTTGTATTCATCTGACTGGATGAATTTGACCAGTTCGTCCTCTATGCCGCCCGGATACGCCTGCAGCTTTGAGCCGTCCGGCAGAGAGACCTCAGCCAGCGACCTCACCGTTTCCGCAGCATTACCGAAAACATCCGGCAGCTTCCAGCCGGTAAAGAGCGTCTTTATCTGATCGACCGCGGCGGCGGGAAGGCCGTTCGCCTCTGTGATGACATTGCCTGCAAATGCAAGAACGCCTGTTTTCCAATCCTTGAGGTTTGGAAGCAGTTTGGTGAAGTTTGCCCACCAACCGTCAGGGAATGGTTTCGCGTTGGCATCTATTTTCAGGCCGGAAAGATCGACATTGCCCGCACCGAACTGTGCGTCAAGGGCCGTCTTGATGTCGTCAAACGTCTTTTGGTCCGGCACGACACCAGTGACCACATATTTTCCGTCTTTTGCCTCGAGCTTAAAGCTGGATTCGACCACAGGTGCTGTGGTATTTGCATTTGCATTGACCGCAGAGCGGTTGGCATTTGTATTAGCCGTGTTCGTATTGGTCACTGGGGTTGTTCCCCTGCCGCAGAACCAATATCCGAGCACGATGAGAATGCCAAGCAATATCAGCGGCAAGAGCCACGACAAAAGGCTGTTGGAACCATCCGCAGGATCGATCGGTTCGGGTTCATGAACCTGATGCGGACGCGAAGCCGGTTCGGGTGTCGGAGCATCTGCTCTGCTGAAACTCGCGACAGTTGCCGCCAGACTTTCCTCGCTCGGCAAAATGCCGTCCGGCGTCAGTCTATCGACGACAAGCGGTATCATTCCGGCCAGAGCGGGCAGGATCGTTTCGCGGCCTATGCCGACACCGGACGCCAGCGATGTGAGAATGTCGTTGCCGAGAGCATTCTCTACCTCGCCCTCAGTGACAGCCGTATTGTCGCCTTCGCCGACCCACGAATCGACGGCATCGCCCAGGCCATTGCTTTGAAAAGCCGTAAGAAATCCGGTAAAACCGCCGTATTCCTTATTTGATATTAACCCCAGAAGCTCGGAAAGCAGCCTGCTGACAGTTCCGCGCCCGAGTCCGTAGCGTTCCGAGACCGAATCGATAATTGTGTCAAAAAAAGTCATAATCCCTCCTAAGCAATATTCAGCGGAAAGCCCAATAAATGGAGCCTCGCCCGACACCGCCAGGTTCGGCAAGACCGCTTTCCGCGATCAATAACAATAATGTTTCAGACCTTTATTGTGCCTCTTTGACCGGCGGTAATCAAGAAAAATCTGAAACGGGTGATGCGGTGTGCCGCGACCGGCATCGGAGAAGATAAGGCTTTTCGCAGGTTATTACGCTATAATCTGGTTAAGAAGAACGGACGACCTACACTCGGTGAACCGCGTCACAATGAGGTTTTTTAGATGTCAAGAATATTAAAAGCAGGCGTTTTGCAGGCACATAATGTTGCCCCGGCAGATGCTCCGATAGAAGAGATAAAGAAGGCAAATATCGATAACCAGATGAAGTTTGTCGAAGATGCCGCACGGCAGGGCGTTCAGGTGCTGTGTTTTCAGGAAATGTTCACAACGCCGTATTTTATGGCGGAACAGGACGTGCGGTGGTACGAGGCCGTCGAAAAAATACCGGACGGCCCGACGGTCACGATGATGCAGGATATTGCGAAACAGTACGGAATGGTGCTGATCGTTCCGGTATATGAAGAAGAACAGACCGGTTTTTATTACAACACGGCGGCGATCATCGACGCCGACGGAAAATACCTCGGCAAATACCGCAAGAGCCACATACCGCATCTCTATCCGGGTTTTTGGGAGAAATTCTATTTCAGGCCGGGCAATCTGGGCTATCCTGTTTTTGAAACGGCGGTCGGCAAGATCGGTATTTATATTTGTTATGACCGGCATTTCCCGGAAGGCGCGCGCGTTTTGGGCCTGAACGGCGCCGAGATCGTGTTCAATCCTTCGGCAACGGTCGCAGGCCTGAGCGAATATCTGTGGAAGTTGGAACAACCCGCTCATGCCGTGGCGAACGGCTATTTTGTCGGGGCCATTAACCGCGTCGGCACCGAGGCTCCGTGGAACATAGGCGAATTTTACGGCACAAGCTATTTCTGCGATCCGCGCGGTCAGATCATAGCCGAAGCCTCGCGTGACAAAGACGAACTCGTCGTCGCCGATCTGGATATGGACATGATCCGCGAAGTGCGAAACACGTGGCAATTTTTCAGAGACCGCAGGCCGGAAACCTATGGCGAGATCGTTGAAGATTGATGCTTATGAATGTTCAAAATAAAGAAGATATTTTCGCACGAATGGCCGAGCATTCCTCACGGCTTGGTTCTTACGGTGTTGAACGCTACGGCCTGTTCGGCTCTTTTGTTCGCTCTGAGCAAAATCTGGACAGCGATGTCGATATTCTGGTCGAATTCAGACCTGACGCAAAAACTTTTGACAACTTTATGAATCTGTCCTTTTTCCTTGAAGAGATCCTGGGAAGAAAGGTCGATATAGTGACCCGCGAATCACTTAGCAGGCACATCGGACCGAATATATTAGCGGAGATCGAATATGGCGTTATCGATAGATAGCTACGTTTATCACATTCTTGATGAGGTCGAATTTGTTCATCATGCACGATGAGGAAAGACCCTTGCAAAATACAGATGACACACAGAATACACAATATATTGGTTCTATTGGTTCTGGTTTCGGCAGTAGTTTTAAGTGTCAGCGCCCAGACTTTGGAAGAAATAGATACCGAACTTTCAAACATCTATCTGACGATAGATAGATACGGAAGTTACGGCGGTGAATATGACGAAGAAAAGCTGGCTGCGGGAAATGCGGCGATGATAAATGCCCTAAAAAAATACGGCGGGCGCGAAGATGTCCTCGGCCACAAATTACCCAAAGCAAGCGACGCCATTTTTATAGCCACTTCAAAGGACGGGAATCTGCGGACATATTCCTGGGACGCTTCGGACGGCGGCACGATGCATAATTTTTATGTTGTGTATCAATACAGAGGAAAGGACGGAAAGGCCCGTGTTCTGACACCGGATGACGATGACAATTCGGGCGGGTCTTTTGTGTCGGAGATGTTTGAGATGAAAACCACTTCGGGGCCGATCTATCTGTTGATATCGAACGCCATTCTCTCAACATCGCTCAATACCCAATCGATAAAGGCGATGCGTATAAACGGCAGCCAACTGGAAAAACGGGCTAACGTGATAAGAACAAAAGAAGGCCTGACAAATACCGTCGGTTTTGAATTCGATTTCTTCTCGGTTGTTGACCGGCCCGAACGCCCGGTTAAGCTGTTCCAATTTGACGAAAAACGCAAGGAGTTTCGATTTCCGGTCGTGATAGAAAGCGACAAATTCATTCAGGGCGAAGTGACGAAAAGGTTCATAAAATATCGTTTTAACGGTAAAGAATTTGTTAACGTGCGGTGAGTATTAAAAGATGTCAGGCACAGACCGCAACCATCTGGATACAGCGACCATCGAAGAAAACTTTGCCGAGATCAATCCGGCAATGACGTTCGCCGAAGCGGCGGCGGAGGCTCACCGATGTCTTTATTGCTATGACGCGCCGTGTATGCAGGCTTGCCCGACGCATATCGACGTTCCATCGTTCATCCGAAAAATAGCGACCGAAAATCTGAAAGGTTCTGCCCGCGTGATATTTGAGGCAAATCCTATCGGGGCGACCTGCGCGCGGGTGTGTCCGGTCGAGGTTCTTTGCGAAGGTGCCTGCGTTGAAAAAACTCTGCTTCAGCGTCCCATTGAGATAGGCCGGCTTCAGCGTCACGCGACCGACCACGTTTTCAAAAACAACATCAGCGTTTTGAAACGAGGCGAACCGAACGGAATGTCTGTCGGCATTATCGGCTCAGGTCCGGCGGGGCTTTCGGGCGCAGCGTATCTGGCGCAATTAGGCTATGACGTAACGATCTATGAACGCAAGGAAATGGCCGGCGGGCTGAACACATACGCGATGGCCGAATACAAGATCCGCCAGCAGACATCGCTGGAAGAGGTCGGGTTGGTCGAAGCGCTTGGCGTGAACATACGCGTCAATACCGAGATCATCAGGCCTGACGCTGAAAGCGACGAGGCGAAGGAAGGCATCGTTTTTGACAGGCTTTTGCAGGATCACAACACTGTGCTGATAGCCGTCGGTCTTGGTCAAACGAACCGTTTGAATATTCCCGGTGAATCGCTAAAGGGTGTCAACGATGCTCTGGCTTTTATAGAACAGATCAAAACCAGAGAATGGGATTCGATCAGTGTAGGAAAGAACGTCGTCGTTATCGGCGCCGGAAATACGGCGATAGACGCCGCGACACAGGCGAAACGGCTCGGAGCCGAAAAGGTGACGCTTATTTATCGCCGCACGGAAAAGGACGCTCCGGCGTATGATTACGAGATGGAGATCGCACGTCTGGACGGTGTCGAGTTCGTCTGGCAGGCGGCTCCGGCAGAGATAATCGGCAACGGCAGTGTCAGCCTGCTGCGGTGCGTGAAAACGGATGGTTCGGGCGAATCGTTAGACATCGCCTGCGATCAGGTGATAAAGGCAATCGGGCAAAGCAGGATGACCGAATTTTTCACCGAAACCTGCGGCGTAAATACGGACGAACACGGCCGCGTCATCGTTGACGAAATGATGATGACCACGCGGCCCGAAGTTTTTGCGGCAGGTGACTGCGTCAGCGGCGGCGCCGACGCGGTTGATGCAGCGCAGCTTGGCAAAAAAGCCGCTGCGGGCATACACAACCATCTGGCGGGCGTTTACGTGGACCTGCCCGGCCTTTACTGAACTTTTCCTGTATTTCTGCTATTCTGTAGCCAATTCAGCCCACTGCAAACCACGATGAAAAAGATCATCAAGCGCACTCTGGCCGTAGCTGTTTTGGTTGTGGCTTTTTATTTTTTCCCGATCTTTATCGGGGCATACCTGCTGTTAGGGCTATATGACGTTTTGCGCAACAAACCGCGGAGGGTCGCGGTTTTCAAGCAGTATTTTTTCGTCAATGGCCTGCTGACATGGCTGGTGTCGCCATTTAACACGCTGCTCGATCTGCTCTCGCTTCCCTACATAAACAAAGGCGTCTATAAGCTCAACGACCTGCCGCAAAACTATCAGGAAGAGATAAGCGGCCTGATCGCCTTGGCCGAAAGCAAAGAGATACCGGAAATGCTTGACCGCCATTGCGAGGGACTTAAACGTGCGATGTTCTTTTTCAAATGGTACGGAAAGAACTATGAGACCACGGTCGATATTCCCGAGTTTCAGGGCGATTTCAAATATGTGAGGACGGTAGGCGTTTCTATGTTCAAAGAACGCGAATCGACCTCCAGGCATTTCGGGCCGTTTCGTCCCACGCTCCGCGTTCTCTATTGCCTGAACGACATCACGGACGAGAACGTCTATATCGAGGTCGGCCCCGTTCACCATAAATGGAAGAACGAAAAGCTATTTATCTTTGACGACACGCTCGAGCACCAGTCCGTTAACGAATCGGACGATCCGCGTTATGTGCTGTTCGTGGACATCATCCGCCCGTCATACCTGCCCTTCACAATGGACGCCGCCGTCGCCCTCATCCGCTTCATATTCGAACGCTTTAACGGCATCTTCTACAAGAACTGGAAGATGATGAAGAACTAGAAGTATATTTATATATCCATATATGTCGGTATAATAGATATGAAACTTTAATGTGAAGAAGAAAAAGGAGTTTGTCGCCTGGCAGGGAACAGAGATCTGTTGACATCAGCGCTTATATGTCCTGTTCGCCATGTATAACACAAAAATTATGAAAGGCTTTATCCCAAAACACGGCGGATATGAGAATTTACTTTCATACAAAAAAGCAAAGATAATTTACGATGCTACCGTTTATTTTTGCGATAAGTTCATAGACAGGCGTTCACGCACGCACGATCAGATGGTGCAGGCGGCAAGGTCAGGCAAGCAGAACATCATTGAAGGCAGTCAGGCAAGCGGCACTTCAAAAGGAACGGAGATCAAGCTGACAAATGTTGCACGGGCGAGTCTGGAAGAACTGCTTGAGGATTACAGGGATTTTATAAGAACAAACAACGCTTTTTTGTGGACAAAAGATTCCAGAGAGGCCGTTTTTGTCAGAAATTTAGGTAAAACCAAAGATGAATCTTACGAATCGTACAGGACATTTATTGAAACCCGCTCGCCAGAGGTTGTAGCGAATATAATCGTTTGTTTGATACATCAAGCAAATTTTTTGCTCGACAGGCAGATACAAAAGTTGGAACAGGAGTTTCTGGAAAACGGTGGCCTGCGGGAAAATATGATGAAAGCTCGTCTGGAGGCAAGAAAGAGAAAGTAAAGTTGATAGGACATGATAGGACTGATATGACATATAGGACAAATAAATTTAAGTCTGTTGTCATATAGGTCATATCAGTCCTATAAGTCCTATTAAAAACATGGCTGATCTGTCAATAAACTTCGCAGGGATAAGGTCGCCGAATCCGTTTTGGCTGGCGAGTGCGCCGCCGACGAATCTGGGTTCGATGGTGGAGCGTGCGTTTGATGCGGGTTGGGGCGGAGCGGTCTGGAAGACGATAGGCGCGCCGGCGGTTAATGTTTCGTCGCGGCTGGCTTCGATAGACAGCGGAGCTTTGCGGATGGCGGGGCTGAACAATATCGAGCTTATCAGCGACCGTTCGGTCGAGGTGAACCTGAAAGAGATATACGCCTGCAAAAAGAAATATCCTGACAACGCGGTGATCGTGTCATTGATGGTCGAATCGAATCGCGAGGCGTGGCACGACATCGTAAAGCGAACGCAGGACTCAGGTGCTGACGGCCTTGAACTGAATTTCGGCTGTCCGCACGGCATGAGCGAACGCGGCATGGGTTCGGCGATGGGACAGGTTCCCGAATACACCCGCATGGTGACGGAATGGGTGATGGAGGCCGCCGAAATTCCCGTTATCGTAAAGCTGACGCCGAACGTGACGGACATCATCCCGCCGGCGTTGGCGGCGTTTCGCGGCGGCACGAATGCCATCTCGCTCATCAACACCATCAATTCACTGATGGGCGTGGATATAGACACGTTCATCCCGCATCCGAACGTGAACGGCAAAGCCGCACACGGCGGTTACTGCGGCCCGGCCGTTAAACCCATCGCCCTGAACATGGTCGCGGAGATCGCACGGAATGAGACGATCAACGTGCCGATCAGCGGCATCGGCGGCATAGCGACATGGCGTGACGCGGTAGAGTTCATGCTGCTCGGAGCAGGCAGCGTTCAGGTCTGCACGGCAGTGATGCATTACGGCTATCGCATCGTCGAGGACATGATAGACGGCCTGAATAATTACCTCGACGAAAAAGGTTTTGCATCGGTGAATGACATCATCGGCCTGTCGGTTCCGCGTGTTGTTGACTGGAGCGATCTGGACCTCAATTACAAGGTCGTCGCAAATGTTGATGAAGAAAAATGTGTCCAATGCAACCTGTGCTACGTTGCCTGTGAGGACGGCGCTCATCAGAGCTTTGAGTTTGTCGAATCTAACGGCAAACGCTATCCGCGTGTGATAGAAGAAGAATGTGTCGGATGCAATCTGTGTTCGCTTATCTGTCCTTCGCCCGGAGCCATCACCATGCAGCGGCGTGACGACGGCACGAATTCCCGAACGTGGCGTGAACTGGAAGAAAATAAATGAACGATAAAAGGGCAATGCTTTTGCATTTCATCGCTGCGCTTGCCTATCGCACCCAAAAAGCGGTTCGCGGAGCGCCCGAAGATTTCGGCACTATGACGATCGGCAACAAGGTGCGTTCCCCAAAAGATCTGGTTTGCCACATGACAAGCGTCATCGGATATGCGGCGACGTTCTTTACCGGAGGAACGTTTTGGCCCGAACCGCTGCCGACACTGAACGATGAAATAGAGCGGTTCCATTCCAAGCTCGAATCGTTGGCCGAACATATCAAAAACGGGGACGCGATGCTCGATATAATGAATGAGGAGCGGATGCTGCAAGGCCCTCTGTCCGACGCCATGACACACGCCGGGCAACTGGCTATGCTTCGCCGCATTCACGGTTCGCCGGTCCCGCCGGAAAATTTTATCTTTGCCGAAATAGATACCGCAAATCTGAGTTCAGATCAGGCCGAACCCGCTCGCCCCGATGCGGTTTGGAATGAAAAACTCTGACCTTTATCTGAACTTTTCAATATGATGCTCCTGTAAATACAAACACGGCATTCCGGCCTGAGCCATTCCCATAAACATCTGATATGAGCGTCCTTCTTCCTTCTTCGCGAACCTTGCGTCTTTGCGTGTGAAAACAGTTTCACGCCAAGCCGCAAAGGCCGCCAGGAAAGAAAAAATGGGAAAGATCCGCTGTCGCTTGATCAGAGATAAACACAAAAAAGGCGTCCGACCCTTTTACAGAACGAACGCCTTTTTATACTGTCCGGCAAAAACAACTACGCTGCGGCTGCCGCCTGAGCTTCTGCCGGAAACATCTTGTCCAACGCGGTCTGCAGCACGGTGACGCCAAATTCACCGGCGGCACGCGTTTTCAGTTTCCCTTCTGCATCAAAAAGAAAATATACCGGAACCCAGCCCTGTTCATTCTGAAAAGCGTCCTTCAATTTGTGCAGGCTATCGACCGCAGTCGGTTCTTTGATAGCGTGTGCGGTCATCGCTTCATTGACGGTGTCGAGGTCGGTGTCCGCCTCGTATCGCGGCATGTGGATGGCAATGGTCTTGAGGCCTCGCTCTCCATACTTTGCTTTGATCTCGTTCAACTGCGGCATTTTGTCCTTGCAGATGCCGCACGAAACAGCCCAGAAATGAACAAGCACCGGCTGTCCTTTCGTGTCTTCTATTGTATCTTCAAGCGACCCGTTGAACCATGTAGTGGCCCCTTCGAATGACGGTATCGCATCTCCAATTCTCATCGGCATGATCGTTTCACTCCCATTGCGGAACGCGGAGTGCGGATTTACATGATCGCAATTCCGCATTCCGCGTTCCGAGATCCGCATTTATACTTTCAGATTCTCCTGTCCCGGTGTCCAGTCGGCTCCACACAGGCCGCCGGTCTGGAGTCCCTGCAGAACGCGAAGCGTTTCATCGACCGAGCGTCCGATGTTCAGATCGTGAACGACCGAATACTGCAGAACGCCTTCGGGGTTGATGACGAACAGGCCGCGAAGAGCGATGTTAGCGTCCTCGACAAGGATGTTGTAAGCCTTGGCGAGTTTGCCGCCTACGTCCGATGCCAGCGGATACTTCACGCCTTCGATGCCGTTCTTGTCCTGCGGCGTCTTTAACCAGGCGCGGTGCGAATGTACCGAGTCGGTCGAGATGCCAAGCACTTCTGCCCCGACGCCCTGAAATTCTTCCAGGCGGTCAGAGAAATGGATCAGCTCGGTCGGGCAAACGAACGTGAAGTCCAACGGGTAGAAGAGCAGAATGAGCCATTTGCCCTTGTAATCAGAGAGCTTTACATTCTCTGCCAATGTTTCGATATTCTTTGTTGACGGCAGATCAAAATCCGGTGCGGCCTGGCCGACCTTTGCGATCGTTACCGCTGTTTCCAATGCTGTTGCAGTTGCTGTTGACATGTTCTATTTATCTCCTTGTGCTTTTTTTCACAAAATCAAGTAGAGGTTTGATCGGTATGTATGAATGCGTATCCAAAACCTCAACGCTTTATAAATTGCCTTTGGTTATGTTTTTGCGGCACAGGCAATACATTTGCCGCGAAGTGTGAATTCCAATGATTCGGGTTTGAATTTGGACAAACGGGCCGCTTTTTTCATCAATTCGGCCGGATGTTCCATTTCTATATCGACAAGCCTTCCGCAATCAGTGCAGATGGCGTGATCGTGGCGGTGCGTCATCCGGTCAAACCGGCTGGCTCCGTTGCCGAACTGTATCTCGGCGATGTGTCCTGCGTCTTTGAGAAAACGCAGGCTGTTGTAAACCGTTGCAAAACTTATACTGGGCAGCAGGCCTTTAGCCGCAGCAAATACCTCATTTGCCGTTAGGTGTTCTTCCGCATCGCGGATCACGCGCAAAACGACCTCTCGCTGTTTTGTTAATCCCAGATTTTCTATTACTGCTGTATTCATCTGTCAGGCTCGGCGGCGTAGAGTGTTACCTGAGTAAGCCGCTGAGTTACATTTATAATAATTCTAATTTTCAAGATAGTCAAGCGGACGTTCTTGAAGGAACAATGACAGCAAGGTTTAATAGGGACACAAAGGACATAAGCGACGTAAGGCGATCAATTTCCCACACTAACTCATTAACGCGGCTGGAATATCACTGAAACCGATTATGATCTAGTTGCTTCCGAACATTAAGCACGTTTAACACGACATTTACCGAAGAAGCTCGTCTATCCGCACGGGTTCGTAGCCTTTTTCCTTGAGCCAGGTTATGAGTTCGTCGATGCGGTTGTGGAACGGGTCGGGGCGTTTCGGGCCGGCTCCGATGTGCGTCAGCAGGATAAAGCCGTTCAAGCCGTGCGGGTCTTTTGCCTCGTATTCTTTTATGCGTGACATTATCTCTTCGCTTGTGCGGTAGTTCTTGTCCTCGGGCGTTGTGTAATCGGCGTTAGAACTTGTCCCCGGCGTGAAATTCACGATCTGGTAGCCCATTCCGTTTGTCCATTCGCTTATCTCGTTGTTGTACCATTCGTATGGCGGCATAAAGAAAGGCACCTTACGGCGGTCGATGCCAAACGGGCGCATCGCGGCGAGGTTGTCGTTCAGATCCTTCTCAAATTCGGGCCTTGTGACAAGTGTTTTACTGCGGTCGTCCCAATCAGCGTAAAGGAGATGTGCGTCAGAATGTGCGCCTAGATAATGGCCGTCCTTTACAAGCCGTTCGATGATCTGGCGATTGGCACGTGTTCTATAGAAACGTCCGGTAAGAAAGAACGTCGCTTTTATCTCGTGTTTTTGCAGTGCATCTGCGATGACGGTTCCGCCTTCGGCATATTCGTCGCCGGTAAAGACCAGCGTGATCTTTTTGGATGCTGTATCGCCGCGAGTGATGCCGCCTTGGACATAGGTAAAGCGATTATCAGAAACGGCAGATACTGCCCGCTTAGGCGTGCGTTTCTGACTGTACAGGGCCATTACCAGAATGGCGTCCGCCGTTCCGTCCATGGTCGGTTCGTTGGTTGCGTAATCGCCGACATCGTCGTGATAAAGAACGTCACGCGGTTGGAATATGGCAAATTCGTCCGGCTGTGTCAGATGCAGTCCTATCAATCCCTTGTGGGTTGTGGCGGCTATCGGGCCATCGACCAAACCGCCGCGAACCTGCACCTTTAAAAGCTGCACGGTCGGCAGATGCGTGTCCTCGGGAAATTCACCGCCTTCGGGCAGCCCCTCGAACATCGACGTTCCCCACGGATTGCGCCCAAAAAGCCAGTCGCGATGCTCGATAGCATATTTTTGAAACTGCCTGTCACCGGTCATCAGTTCATACAGATGCACTTGTGTTATAAAGGCCACGACCAGATTGTTCGAGCACCATATAAAAGGAACGCCGACGCCGTACGTGTTCGTTTTAGCTCTTTCTACTATTTTCTCAATGCCGCTGCGGTAATAACCGGCAAGTTCAGCCTGCGTCTTTTTATCAACGTGCGGATAAAGAGCAAAATGGCCGACGTTGGTGAACGGATACATTTGATAATGGCGGGACATCTCGTGGCCCATGTTGTCGTCCTCAAATTCCATCCACGATGTCGTGCCGGCGATCTTGGCATAGCGGACGGCGTCGTTCAAAAACGCCTTGTCTTTTGTCGCCTTGTAAAGTTCGGCGGCGCCGTATTCCATATCGTCGGCCCAGGTGTCCTCGTTATAGCGATACGGCGCGCCAAATGAGTTTCCCTGCTGAAATCCTTCCTGACGCTTGCCCATCGCATAAAGCGTCCTTGCGGCGCGGAGGCATTTTTCGGCAAACTCTGTGTCTTTAAGATCGTCCTTCCAGATGCGGTAAGCCATCGCCATCGCTGCGGCAGAACGCCCTGCGAGGTTCGCAACGCCGGTCGAACGGCTTTTGAATTCGCTCAAACCCTGCGGCTTGCCGTCGGCGAAATACGCGGGGCGATAGCTGTTCGGCCCCCAGCCGTAATCGGCATTGTCGTTGTTCGGCATTTTGAAGCCGCGGTGATCGCGGTCGTCCGCGACCTGATGGATCAGAACATCGGAGCGAAAATGCAGTTTGTGTATCCAGTCAAGCCCCCACTTGGCTTCATCCAAGATGTCAGGAATGCCGTTCGGCCTGCCTTCACGGCCAAGTGCGTCGGTAAAGTCGCCGAACTTCTCTTTTTGCAGTTCATAGGCAAGCATCATTCTGGCGGTGGCGTTGCTTGCCGTTATCAGATATTTGAGCTGGTCGCCGGCATCGTGCCAGCCGCCGCTCGCGTCAACCCAGGTCTCATCCGGAAACGGCCCGTAGAACGAACGGCCATCGTTTCGATGACACGCCATGTTGAGGAACGGATTGAAACCGCACCGCTGCTGCCGCATAAAGTAAAGCAGATCTTCGTGATATCCGGGATAGCTGCCGATGGTAAATTCACGCGATGCCGCATCCGTTCCGTCCAGCTTTATCACGTATCTTCCCGGAGTTCGCAGGTCGCTGAGGTCGAGCCGAAAATAGTATTTGAAGTTTTCGCCAAATGATCCCACCGTGGCGGCGTTCACTTCACGCTCTTTTATCAGGGCCTTTCCGGTTGCGGCATCGACGACGGAAAAGGTCCCGTCGATGGCGTTATTGCCGAAAGCAATTGCCACTTTCTCATCGCCCGGAAGATATCCTGCCTGATTGATACGGATATGAGCCTCCTGAGCGATGCCGGAAGCTGCCAGCAAAATGATAAGAACAAATGCGTTTATAAAAAACCTTGTCGAACCGGTCATATCAAAAAAATGCTCCAAAAGGTAATTAAGATCCGTGTCTGAATGACGAAAAGCAGCCGGGCCGGATGCGGCCCAAAGAAATTTTAACCGGATTCCGCATTAGACGGGTTTCCTTGTTGTTTTTTCTTCACGGCCTTGGCGTCTTTGCGTGATCTTTTTAACGCAAAGCCGCAAAGTTCGCAAAGAACCGCCAAGAGAAAGACAACACAAACAAACTTTAGTTTCGCTAACGCCCATCGGGATTTAAGGTAATTATTCCCCAACTCTGAAAGAACTCCAAGGCGGAAATGCAATTCAATGCCGTGTTTAACATCAACATGCCCAAAAAGGGCAGAACAGATCGTTCACAGGTGAATAAAAGGCATTTTTGGCGAAAAATCGGTCAGTTTGCTCAATCTTTCTCCTTTATTTGCCATATTAAGAGCCTGCTCTTATCGGCCAAATCATTCAATATGAATATTTTTCTTTCATAAATCGTTCAACATTGCAAAAAAGTGTTGACAAGTGTTTATCTTTCCTGTAATTTTATTCCTTGACGGTTATTAGTAACCGTTCCCCTTCGCCACCCGATGCGAATACTTTTTCTACAATTCATCATCTGATCACGCCGTTTGTTTGGAAACGGCCGGATCATTCGAAACGGAACGTGAACTTGTCACTGCCCTCAGTTGGCCTGTCAAAGATCGTCCTTCCGATGTATGTAGAACAAAAGGTGGCAAAGTTTTCTGCAAAGGTGCTGGAAAACGTTCCGTTTCGAATAGATTAAAAGAATCCCAAAACACAAATTGGAAAGAACGCCTTATAGGAGCTAAAACAAAATGCTGTTCGGTAAAAAGAAAAGCGTCGCCGGTCTGGACATCGGTTCAAGCTCGATCAAGATGGTCGAACTCGACGGCAAGGCAAACAATCTGAATCTGGTAAGCCTGGGTTTTGAGAACCTTCCCGATGAGACCATCATTGACGGCCAGATAATGGAGATGAACACGGTCTCGAACGTTATCCAGAATGTATGCAGCAATAACAATGTCGATGCCGACCAGGTCGTCACCGGCGTCAGCGGACATTCGGTCATTATAAAGAACATCGTTCTGCCCGCGATGAGCCAGGAAGAACTGGAAGAGTCAATAGACTGGCACGCAGAAGAGCATATTCCTTACGATCTTTCTGACGTAAGCCTTGATTATCAGATCACGGCAACCAATTCGGATCAGACCAACGTCCTTATAGCCGCCTGCAAACGCGAACGCATTGACAACATCCGCCAGGCCGTACAGATGGCCGGCAAAGAGCCTTTTGTCATCGACGTTGACACATTTGCCCTGCAAAACTGCTATGAGCTGAACTATCAGCCGGATGAATCACAGGTCGTGACGCTCCTTAATATAGGCGCCTCGACAATGAACGTGAACATCGTAAAAGGAACGCGTTCGCTCTTCACCCGCGACATCACTGTCGGCGGAAGCCAGTTCACCGATGTGCTTCAGCGAAGCCTCGGCGTTTCATTTCAGCAGGCCGAAGCCCTGAAACGCGGCGTCAACAACGCCGTCGAAGGCGTTGAGGAAACCGCCATCGAACCGCTTATCAACAACGTCACGGAAATAGTCGCAATGGAGATACAGAAAACATTCGACTTTTACCGTGCAACGACCGAAGACACGCAGACGGTCGTTCAAAAGATCCTTATTTCCGGCGGCGGATCGAAGCTGCAGGGCCTGGCACAGGACCTGTCGGCCCGTCTGGAACTGCCGGTGGAAGTACTTGACCCTTTCCGCAATATAAAAGTGGACAGCCGAAAGTTTGACCCTGACTATATGAGCGAGATCATGCCCGAAATGGCCGTGGCCGTTGGTTTGGCAATGAGGGGAGTGGCATAACAATGATCAAAGTAAACCTATTACATTCAGTGACCGAACGTCAGGGCGGAACCGTTACGGCGGTCGAACGCAAGGTCGGCAGCCCCGGAACACGGCTTTTGCTGTTAACGCTCGCGGTCGGATTCCTTCTTTTCGCTGTTATCGGCTGGGACGTTATCAGCACACAGATGGCAAAATCTGACGCCGAGAGACGGCTGGTCGAACAAAAGCAGATCGCCGCCGAGCTTGAGGTGGTGATGAAGGAACAGCGCGAGCTTGAGCAAAAGATCCAGCAGATCGACATGCGTATCGAAGCGATAAAGACGCTCCGTGCAAATCAGGCAGGGCCGAGCGCTGTGCTTGACGCCGTCCGCGAAAGGATAGCGATGGTTCCGGGACTTTATCTGCAGGCCATAGAACAGACCGGCAACGAGGTCGTTATAAAAGGAAACTCGCCGAGCGAAGATTCGGTCGTGCAGTTTGGCCGCAGCCTGGAATTCTCGAACGGACTGTTTTCAAACCTGAATATCGAGACGCAACGCCAGGAAATGGTGAACCAGTCGGTCGTACCCGCGTCAGGAGCCGAGGCTCCGAAGGTCAATGTGGTTGATTTCA
This sequence comes from Acidobacteriota bacterium, assembly GCA_019639175.1. GTDB lineage: Bacteria > Acidobacteriota > Blastocatellia > Pyrinomonadales > Pyrinomonadaceae > OLB17. Next base: position 348,478 of record JAHBSK010000004.1, read on the forward strand.
CGATCAAGACGGCCTATACGCCATCAAAGGCGGCAAACGCAAATGACGGCGTGAGCACAGCCGCCGCAGACGGCGGACAGGCAAAACCGGCATCCGCACCGACACAGGTCGCACAGAACTAAACAATATTGAGACGATCCTCAGACACGCTTGGGTTTGACCGCAAGCGAAGGACACTACAATGACAGAGAAACTTAAAAACCTAGAGTGGTATTTTCAACTTCTGATCCTTCTTACCATCGCCACGCTGCTCTACCTGACGGTATGGTATTTCGTGACGAGCGAGACCCGTGCGGAAGTGCAGACGCTGAACGACGAGATCGCACAACTGACGGCCAAGAACGAGGCTGCCCGCCTGGCGACACAGCGGATCAATGAGTTTCGGGCGCTGTATGCAAGCAAGGCCGTGGAATATGAAGAACTGAAGGTCCTTCTGCCGGAACAGCGTGAGATCACCAACGTCCTTCAGGGGCTTCACGACAACGCCAGAGAATCAAAGCTGATCGTCATGCGGTTCTCACCGCGTGAGGACACGCAGGAAGAAGCAATAATGGCAAAGCCGGTCGAGGTTGAAGTTGACAGCAATTTTGCCAATCTCCGCGAATTTTTTGAGAAGATGGCAAAGCTGCCCAGAATAGTGTCCATCTCTGACTTTAAGCTGAACCAGTTGGACAAACAGACCGCACAAAAGACCATTCACGCCAGATTTTTGCTGACGGCATACTACGCCGATCCTGAAGCGTTGCAGCCAAAACCGGAACCCGCAAAGCCCGGACAGCCTGCTAAGCCGGGAGCGCCTGCTCCGGCCGCACCGGCAGCAAAATAAGATGAACCGCTCGGCCATCCCGAATGACCGGCACCCTTGAGAGAAAAAGCCATGATCAACAAATCTACGATCCTAAAAACTCTGACACTGACCCTTGCGACCGTGGGATTCGTCCTTTTGTCAGGCGAACTGACATCAGCCTCGGCCCAATCGCGTGACCCTTTTGCCAAACCCGGCTGGGCGCGAACGCGTGAAGCGTCGCGCGGCGGAACGGGAACGGCTTCATCCGGGCCAAAGGAACCGGCCAATGTCGGAGCACCGCCGATAGAGCAGCGCATCGCATATTATATGCAGCAGCGTGAGGCCGCGGCCGCCGCCGGGCATCCCCTGCCAAAGGTCACAGGCGTGCTGACCCTGAACGAAATGGCGGTGACGGGCATATTCAAATCGCCACGCGGTTATGCAGCCATAGTGGAGGCAACGCCGATCAAGCTTTCATACACGATCTATCCGGGCGAGAAATTCTTTGACGGCCAGCTTGTCGCCGTAGAGGAAAACAGACTTGTTTTCCGCAAAGTGACCAAGATGAGCAACGGCAAGTTCGTTTCGTCGGTGGAGAATAAACCGCTTCGCCAGTACAGCAATCAGGCAATGATACAGGGAACGGCACCGGACGGCGCCGCATCTGCTTCGCAGCCAGCTGCTCAGGGCGAGGCCCCAAAGGTAGCGACCGGCCCGATAGTATCGCCGCTTGATGAAATGAGCCGTCAGCCTGCCGAAACCGCCAAGCCCCCGGCGAAAAAGCCGGTCAGGGTCGCACGAGGCAAGAACTAGACAACACCTTTTCCGGGGCCTTGTTCTTCTTTTTAAGGCCCTACCCAAAATGACACTCGATCTAACTTAAGTCATACCGAGTCACGCAGTGAGTTGACGGCGGATGAAATTTGCAACGGAGGAAACATGAATTCTCTTCAAAAAATATGCGGTATCGGCAAAATGGCCGTGATCGCAACTATCTTGACAGGCCTGATCACCTCTTTCGCCATGGCGCAGAGAGTCGATCCGGCACAGGAAGGCCGCAAATACGGTGATCCGGGCTTTCGCGGTGAGCCGATAGCTCTTGCTGTCGTCAACATGGATGTCCGCGACATTCTCAGCCATATTACCGAGCAGTATGGTATTAATTTCGTGATCGACAAATCGGTCAAGGCCGTACCGGTCACGGTGAACCTGAAAGATGTTCCATGGAATATCGCTCTGGATTCGATACTTCGCTCGCAGGAACTGGGCGTGCAGGTAAATGGCAACATTCTCCGCGTAGCAGATGCCAAGACGCTTGCTACCGAAGGCGAGATTGTGCGTCAGGCCATGGACACTCAGCTTGATTCTTCGCCGCTCTATACGGAATTCATCCGTCTGAACTATGCACGCGCAAGCGGAGATCTGCAGCGTGGAACAGCCACGGCAGGCACGTCTTCGGGTGGATCGGGCGGCGGTTCTTCCGCCGGCGGCAGCCAGGGAGACGGTTTGCTTCCGATAATCAAGCGTCGTCTGTCCCGCCGCGGCTCTATCGAGGTTGACGGAAGAAGCAATTCGCTGATAGTCACCGACGTTCGTGAAAATATCGACGCTGTCCGCCAGTTGGTCGCCATTCTTGACCAGCCCGAACCGCAGGTCGAGATCGAGGCCCGCATTGTGGTCGCCACACGCAGCTTTAGCCGTGACATCGGCGTTCAGCTTGCCGGACTGGTAACAGGCGCTCGAGGTGCTTTGGCACAGGGCGGCACACTGCCCGTTCCGCAGACCGGCGGCGGCGAACAGCAGACCGGCGGTGTAATGACCCAGCCTAACAACGATATGAAATCGATCATTCCGAGTACGGTGATCGGTTTGACCACAGGACTTTTCGGAACCGCACAGCTAAGCGCCCTGATCTCAGCCGGTGAGCAGAAAGGTGAGGCAAAGGTAATAGCCACACCGCGCGTCACGGCCCTGAACAATCGTTCGGCTGTCATTGAAAGCAAAACGCAGATACCTGTTGTGACAATCCAGCCGGGCCAGGCAGGCGCGGGCGGAGTGGCCCTGGCAACGACAGAGTATGTCGATGTTCCGCTGAAGTTGGAAATAACGCCGCAGATAACGGATGTAGGCACGGTCGTGCTGGAAGTTCTCGCCGAGAACAGCTCAACCGCGACGATAGTTGCCGGAGCACCGCCCGCGATCAACGTTCAGAAGATGCAGTCGCAGATAACCGTGCCGGACGGCGGCACAACGGTAGTTGGCGGCGTTCTGTTTGACGACGAACGCGAAGGCCAGGACCGCACGCCGGGACTTTCCCGCATTCCGCTGCTCGGCTATCTCTTTAAGAGAAAGTCGGTCAGACGCGACACGAACGAAATACTGTTCTTTATTACCCCGAGGATATATCGTCCGGACTTCCCGAATACGACCGGAACGTCAGGCACGAAGCCTTCGGCAACGATAATCCAGCCGGTACCGATGGGCAACCCAAGCTCGAACTCGGATAAGACACCCGTTCCTAATCCGACGCCGCGCCCGATGCTGCCCGTAACTCCGGCAACTCAACCGGCAGAGGTTCCCACCGCTCCGGAAAGGCCGTAACGGCCATCGTCCCTGAAGGGATGAATGTTTCTCCACTAAGCGAAAAGCCCGTCATGCCATACCGGCACGACGGGCTTTTTCTTTTATATTAGCCGTCCGCTATTGTGCGATAAAGGCCGATGCAACAGGAATGTCTCCCGCCGAACCGAACGATGATATTCGCGCCGTCTGATCGGAACTCCTGAGTATGTACCACGTCCCGTTTCGGTAAACGGCTATGTCAGTGCTGCCGTCGCCGTCATAGTCCGCCGGAGCGGGAACGTCGCTCGACAAACCGAATTGAGCGGCAAAAACACCTCGGGAAGATCCGTTGATCCACCATGTGCCGGTAGATGGCCTGAAAATGGCAGCATCGGTGCGTCCGTCACCGTCAAAATCAGCCTGAACGGGCCTGTCCTCGCCTATTCCGAACTGAAATATCGAATATCCCTGATCGGTCGTCCGCCAAATGTACCAGACGCCGGTCGAGGGCCGGAAAACAGCAATGTCGGCTTTGGCGTCACCGTCATAATCGCCCGGAGTGACGATATCGGTACCCAAACCAAAGTGTCGGATATCCAACCCGATGTCGGAACTCCGATAAATGTACCAATATCCTGATGAAGGCCGCCATATCGCCATGTCGGTCTTCAGGTCGCCGTCATAATCGGCCGGAACCGGAATGTCGCCCTCCATGCCGAACGGAGCCGAGATGACGCTGCCGGAACTGAGCCGTACATACCATGTGCCGTTGGACGGACGCCACACCGCATGATCGGTAATGCCGTCACCGTCATAATCGCCCGGCACCTGCCTGTCACCCGGCTGGCCGATGTCTGCCGAGGTTGCCTGTGACCCGTTGGAATTGAGAGCGTACATAACTCCGGTCGAAGGACGGTAAACCGCTATATTGCTGCGTTGTTCATCAAAAAAATTGGAAATGGCCGTCCCGGAAAAAATAGAACCGGCAGAGGTGTATATATTGTCGCCGGAGGTGCTGAGGTCGCTGTTTGCGGCATTGCCGGCGGTAAAAAAGTCGATCTTTCCCTGTCGCAACGCCGGTGCCGTCCACGTAAATGTCCATGAACGTGAGCCAAACTCAACAGGTGTGATGCCATTGGCATTATGCGAGATATACTCACGGTCATGCCCCTCGACCGAACTGTTCACTATCAGCATCTCGGCAGGATCGCCCGCAGGAAGCGAAAATTCTCCTGTTCCGTCGCCAAGGCCGTTCACCGCCGTCATCTGAAATCCATAGACCACCGCGTCGCTCTGGCTTACGGTGACCGTAACCTCGACCTCCTGGCCGGGTACATAATTTCGCGGCAGGCCGGAGATAACTACGCCTCCCGTACCGCTGTTGAGTTCAAAATCTCCGTGACAGACAATGCATGTCCCCTCGCCCGGCGCTCCGGAAAACGAAGGCGACGGGCCGGATGACGACGCCGATGCAGGCTCGTTAAATTCGGTTGAAACAGAAACTCCGACGATCCCGAAAAATATGGCTCCCAGAATTGCGGCTGATTTAAGGACGCGATTCCGGAGTCTTGATGACTTCATACTGGATTCTCCTATTTGGCTGAGATAATGGCCTGTAAAATCCCGCAGTGAACACACCGGGGCAAAAATGGACTTTAATCAAAGTTAAACGGCAAACAGCCGGGTTGTCAACATAAAACACCGCTTCGGCCAAGGAGGGCGAAGCGGTGGCTGAGTGATAGTGAGAGTTTGGGTCATGGCCCGATGTGCCGGAGAGGTTTTGAGAGCCTCTCCGGCACATGGGGATGACCGTTCTAGTTCCTATGAGCAAAGGCAACGATGGGGATATCGGTGCCGAAGCCGAAGGTGATGGAGTAGGTGCCCGACGTG
>JAHBSK010000005.1 GCA_019639175.1 Acidobacteriota bacterium
CTTGTTGAACATTTTTATGGACAAATGCTGCTTGTTTGTATTAGAATAAGCAGACAGGACGCTCACCTTTCGACTCTGATCCGTCCGATCTTCTAACAACATTCACATTTTCAGTAGAACCATTTCAGAACGACCAAACCGTCGCACGTTCCAAACAGACAGCATATTCACGGTTATTTATGGTCACAATGCTGCCGGGCCGCGTTCAATAAATGGTCTTCACATAATAGGAGGAATCAATGAAACAGATCACTTTTTTCAGTTTATTCGTTTTGATCACACTTTCTGTCGCGATGAGTGTATCAGCACAGGAAAAATTCTCAAAGGTCGTTACTGATGCAGATCTTTGGGAAAATATCCAGTTCGATGCGGTGGATGACTGCACCGGAGAACCGGAGGAATGTGCTGTCAGAATGCTGAATAAATTGGATATTAGTGTGGGCGAAACACCCGAATTCAGCGTTTATAACATCGGCGAAGAGAACGGAAAAGACACCGCCGTCGTCTTTGTATCACATTTTATAGATGAAGACGATGACGTTCTTGCTGAATTGTACCGTCTGGAATTTCACAAAAATGATGCTGCTTTTTCCTTGAACGAAGTTGGCAAAATGTATCAGTGTATGGAAGGACGTGCCGGCTGGCGCAAGACACCCTGCGTACAGTAAACACAAAAGAAAAAAACATTAGGCCGGAAGAATGCATCAGGATCAAATGATCGCGGATATGCATCTCCGGCCTTTGGTTATTTGCGGGTCAGATCTTCATTGTAAAGTTCGCGATAGACGCGATAGTTGTTCATTACCTTGAAAACATAATTCTTTGTTTCGGCAAAACCGACCTCGGCGGCAAAAATGCCTGCTTCGTGCGGTTTTGTACGATTAAGCCAGCGTTCGGCGTTGTCCTCACCCGCGTTATAGCTTGCCGCGACCGGCTCATACATATTGTCGAACTGCTTTTTCAGTTCGCGGATGTAGATAGAACCGATGGCGACGTTTGTCTCAGGATCGTAAAGATCGTCGGGCCGTAAATTTTTATATCCGGCCTCCTCCTTATATTTTATTGCGGTGTCAAAGACCAATTGGATCAGTCCTCTCGCACCGGCGGGCGATTTTGCCCTTGCCCGAAAGCTGCTTTCCTGCTTCATTATTGCGAGGACAAAACGCGGGTCGATGCCGTTCTTTCTGGCATGTTTCAAAACCGGTGCCTGAAACATTATCGGATATTCGGTGTAATGATTGCGCGTAACGCTGACGGTCTTTACCACACCCGAACCTTTCGTTCTTTCCGCCGCAAGTCCGCCAAAAAATGATGTAAAGGTGTTCGGAATAGAATCGAACACCGCGTTTGCCTCGGCGTTCTTGCCCTGTTTTTCCAACGCTAACGCCTTCAAGTATTTCGCTTCGTCAGCAGATGTCATCGATCCGCGAAAGCTGCCGACGCGCAAGAGCCTGTCAGCCGCCGCAACCGCACTTGCCCAGCGTTCGCGATATATCTCCATGCGGACATTTGCCTGCAGGGCATTTGCTTCGGCAGACTTGCCGCTGAATCTAATTGCCGTTCTGTTCACCCAATCTGATGCCTTGTCATACTCTCCGGCCTCGCGATATGCGTCGATGATGTTCAGGTGCGCCGATTCGATCCTTTCGCCTTCCGGGAACATAACGACATACTGCTCATAGGTTTTTGCCGCTTCGATATTCTTTCCGGCACGAACATAGCTCGCACCTTTGAACGCCAGACCTTCGCGGCCGTCCTTTGTCATCGCGTGATCTTTCAAGAGTTTGTCGAACCAGTCAACGGCCTTCAGGTATTCGCGTTCCCACATATAGGAACGCGCCGTGCCGAACAGAGCTTTAGGAATGCCCGCATCTTCAGGGTAATTTTCCATCACGATCGCCCAATGTTCGCGAGCCTGCGGAAACATCCTGTTCGCCATATAGGTCTCTGCCCGCGAGAGATGTTCGGCGGCGGCAAGTATCTGAAGTTTTCCGTCTTTTCGCTCAATGGTGTCAGAGGCGATCGCACGCCGAAGCGCGGCGTCGGAACTCTGAGAAAAAGCCGGAAATACCGCCAGAAATGACAAAATGAACGCTGTGAACAAAAATTTCATAACTAAATGATACTAACGTAAAACCCTATGAGGCAACAATCGGTGTTATGACGCCTTTTGCCCCTGCGGAGTTGTCATCAATGATCTTTGCAAAACCCGTCTGCGGAAACTGACACTCGTTTTACTGCGTGGTAAAATCTCAATGATCTCAACGTTTATCCGAGGTATTTTATTAAATGCAGCTTGCAATCAATGGTGCCACCACAATGACCGCCGACCTTGAAACCGACATCCGTTCGGCTGCGGCGGCAGGTTTTGAGCTTGTCGAACTTAGATCGAACAAACTCTATGACTATCTGGAAGATCACACGGTCGAAGATCTGAAAAATTTACTGGCCGAAACGGGAATTTCGGTGCTTTCCATCAACACGCTGGAGCATATAACATGGCGTTCGGATGAAGATTACGCCGACATTAAGGCAGAATGTGCAAAGCTTTCGGAAATTGCCGCCGCGATAGATTGCCCGTATGTGCTTTCGGTTCCCGGAGCTTTGCGGCAAGGCCCCAAGACCGATGAAGAGACAATAGAAGAATCTGTCCGCGTGCTGAATGAACTTGCCGACATCGCTGAGCCGTTCGGCATAAAACTGGGTTTTGAATTTTTAGGTGAAGCAGGGAACTCGGTGCAGACGCTTGATATGGGAAGCCGTATAGTCGATCTGGTCGGGCGAGAAAGCGTCGGGAATGTGATAGACACTTATCATTTTTATGCGGGAAACTCTTCGTTTGAAGCGTTGGCCGCACTCGACCCCAAAAAGTTGTTTATTTTCCACATAAATGACGCCGAAGACCTGCCGAAAGATCAGTTGAATGATTCTAAAAGACTTTATCCCGGCCTCGGCATTTTGCCGATAAAGGAAATAAAGCAGCACCTAGACAATATCGGCTACGACGGCCCGGCGAGCATTGAGATATTCCGGCCTGAATATTGGGAAAAAGACCCGTATGTCGTGGCAAAAGAAGCAAAAGAACACGCGGAAAAGGTGCTTGGATAAGCCCGTTACAGGCACGGACAAGCAGGCAAAAAAGATCATAAATAAATGAGCAAAGTAAAAATAGGGATAATCGGCACGGGTTACATCGGCAATGTCCACGGACGTATCTATTCGCGTGATGAAAGGGCAGAGGTCGCTGCACTTTATGACATAGTCCCCGAAAAGGCGGAGCAAACGGCAAAAAGCATCGGCGGAAAGGTCTGCGGTTCGCGTGAAGAGCTTTTGGAAAACTGTGACGCGATTCTGATCTGTACGCCAAACAAGACACATAAAGAGATCGCCCTCCACGCTATCGCGGAAGGAAAACACGTTTTTTGCGAAAAACCTTTTTCCATTGGAATTGATGACGCCAGAGAATTAAAGGAAGCCGCTGAAAACAGCAAGGGAATATTTCAGGTCGGACATAACAGACGTTTTGCTCCTGTTTACGCAACGCTGAAAGAACTTTTACAACAAGACAAAGCCCACTCCGCACATATAAAGATGAATCGCGGCGAGCTGAAAAATCCTGTTTGGACAGGCGATGTCAATGTCACCGGCGGATTTCTGTATGAAACGACAATTCACCTTTTTGATATGATCCGCTATCAATTCGGCGAGATCGAAGAACTTGTTGCTTACGGTTCGCAGCATGAATATCCGGAATTGGATGAATTTTCCATCATCTTCAAATTCAAGAACGGCTTTCATTGCACTTTCGCTTCGTCTTCAGATGCAAGCTGGCACTTTCCTTTTGAACGCATCGAGGTCTTTTGTCACCACAGAACGATAATGACAGAGGAAATGGAAAGATTGCTTGATTCGCGGGGAATGGATGCGAATTTTGAGACGCAGTCGTTTCACATGGTGGAAAAAGAAGAACGCTGGGGCTACGTTCAGGAAGACCGTGCCTTTATCGACGCTATCCTGAACGGCAGCGAACCGCCCGTAACAGCCGATGATGGTTTCAGGTCGGTGGAATTGGTCGAATCGGTCTATCAGGCGATAAAGACCGGCGAAAAGATCAGATTTTGATCAAAGGCTGTCGAAAATTGAACTTTTCCATAGTATTATGCGTTAAGGCTTTGGAAGTGTGGAAATGACAGGACAAAGCCTTGCAACCGTTATGATACAGTGTCAGAACTGCGGCAGATCCAATACGGAAGAGAGCCATTTCTGTAGATTTTGCGGTCACAGAATGGAGATCCGCGCCGTTCAGAATTATGATTTCCAACCGCCGCGACCTTACGCATGGAAAACTGACGAGTATCAGACAAAAGCGGGCGCCAGGATAAAGGCACCGGAACAACAGCAGCCGCAGACCCGGCCTTTGGTGACACCTCATCATCAGAACGCTCCTTTGCAGCAAAGCTTTCACGGAGCGGGACAGATGGCAAGCAATTACCGGTGTCCATATTGCGGCACGGGATATCTTCCGGTCATGGAACGGCGAATTTCAACGGCGGGCTGGATAACTTTCGCTCTTTTGCTGATATTTACGTTTGTTTTCTTTTGGATCGGCCTGCTGATGAAAGAAACCGTCCCGATCTGTCCCGTCTGTCGAAGACAGGTTGCCTGACCTATCGGTAATAATATCCTTTGGGATGTTCTATCCTGACTTCCTTGTTTGTCGATACCACCTCGACCTTGTAATATCCCTTTTTCATATTGGTCGTCAGATACGACAGCAGGAACTGACGCGTCAAAAGCACGTTCAGTTCCTTAAAGAACGGATCGAAACTGACCGGCGACAGGGTTCCCTGAAAAAAGGCACGGCCTCCGGTCTCCTGCGACAGTCGCAGCAGGGAACTTTGGCCGTTGAGGATAAAATTCGAGTTTCCTGACGCCGTATAAACCGTGCTGTTATAAAAGCTGAAAACAGAAACGCTTCGCCTTTGTGCCCGCAGGATCGCCCGATTAATGTCCGTTCCGGTTGTCGGTGAAGCCGCCTCATTTCCCTCTGAAAGATCGACGCCGTCCGACACCAAAAGAACCGCCCGTCTGCCCGCCGGCAGGGCGTCAAAGCGGTTAAGGGCGTCTATAAGGCTGTCATATGGGCTTCGCGGCGACAGCGAACTGCTTGACGCGACCATTCGCAAGGAGCGTGCGGCTTTATCAAGGTCGTCAGTGAACTTTTGCCGGATGTCCATCGAACCCGCGCGAAGATATGCCACCATCACGCGTGAGCCTTTTGGCAAACCGCGTATAAAAGCGGCGATGTCCCGCAACTGAAGGTTAAACTCGGAAGTTACGTCATCCTGTATAAGTATCGCCAAAGCCAGCGGAGCATCGACAATGCTGCGGATGGAGAGGATGGTCTGCTCCTCTTTGTTTTCCAATACCGAAAGGGCATCCACCTGCAGGAGTTCGCCGGGCATTCCCTGACGCAATTCCTCCTTGGTGTATATTGATATCGGTATCGAAACCGTGCGGACACGGTCCTGCTTTTGGGCGTTAGTGGCGTGTGAAGCGGCCAGCAGCACGGATACAAGCACGAAAATTGCCAGGTTGCGTTTCATATATGTCACGCGAGGAGAACCGATCTTTGTAATGTTAATATAATTTTGAGGAATTCGTAAGTAGTACGATGCTCAAAGATTGAAATAGGTTTCCGCACTCGGTAAAGTTAACATCAAAAGCATGAGCGATCTGACCTTAAAATCTGACATCACGCGACGTGACCTGGCACGCGGGCGAAACCTGAAAGCTGCCGCAATAGGGTCTCCCGTCGTCCTGACAGCCGTTCCCTCGGCTGTTACCGCGGTCCTTTTCTTCTTTTTTGCAACATCGCCGCCCGTGGCCGCCAGCATTTTATTTCTGGGAATGATAATAACGGCACTGGGTTTTGTAAAAGGCGGGCTTTTGACCGCTTTGTTCTCGTACAAATATTCCAACTGGAAACAGGAAATGCGTGAAAAGATCGCCGTTGACGGCATCAAGGCCGGCGAGATCGACTGGTTTCGCAAGGAACTGAGCCATCACGAAAAAAGGGCTTTGCGCGAAATAGAGCGAACTGACCTTTTGCTCGGTGACGCTTATCGTGAAACGCTGGCATCGCGTCTGACCGCGACGCGCATCATGCGGTCAACGCGAAAGGAGGTCCAGCTTACCAAACGGCGAAAGAACAAGATACGTCAACTGCAAAGCGACAATGCCGAAAAGTTCCTTGCCGAAATAGACAAGGACGAGCAAAAATTGAATTCCATCAGAGAAGAGGCTAAAACGATGCTGGCAGAGGCCGAATCGCGTCTGCAGATGATAGAGGCCGCTGCATTGCGGGGCGGCGGAGTCGCCAATTCGGAGCTTGCCCTGAAGCGGCTGAATGAACGGGCGGCATCGCTTCCGCTTGCTCTGGAAGAGGCAAAAATGGCCGAAACGATATTAAAAGAGATGGAAGAAGAAAATGACGAAGATGCGAAAGCAGAATGAGTTGTGGATCGATAGGTGAAAGGAACCGCAATGACCGTTTCGAACGACTGAATTGAACCTGTTTTCAACAGGTGGGTGGCCTGCGGCTCCCAAAAGAACCATTCCTTCATCTCCGGCAATTCCCGCGTAGGGAACCGCACTGAATCAGGCGTCAGCCTCCCTCAATTCGAGTGTTGGCTCAATTATTATGTGCTCGTCAACGAATCCCGCAGTCGAGCCTCTCACCGGGCTTTACTATATCATTTGATACTGCAAAAGAGAATCCGGCACAGCGGAAAGATAGGAAGAACAGACCGTCACATTGACTGGTCAGTTTCCAGTTCCTGAGGAGTGATGTCCTTGTGCTTCAAAACGCGGTCGAGAAGCTCGGTGCACTCGGCGCTTCTGGACGCCAGTTGGGCGTCAACCTGTTTTTGCTGTCCTATAAGCTGGTGATATTCATCGGCGACATGAAGAGCCGCCAGGATCGCCACTTTTAGCGAATCGACGGTCATCGTACCCGAAGAGATCTCACGCATCTTGCGGTCAACATAGTCGGCAAGTTGGTGAATGTATTCATTATCGCCGTCCGAACGAATGGAATATGTCTGGTTATAGATCTCCACGCGGACGGTCTGTTCACCCGGATCGCTGTTTGCCCTGTTGGTCATTTACTGCAGCCTCCCGACCGCCTCGGCGACTTCGGAATCAATTATGGTCATCGCGTCCAGCATGGCTTCGACCTTTAGCTGGATCGCATCCCGCTCGGTCATCAGGCCTTCCACCTTTTCTTCAAGGTGCTCTTTTTCGGCCTCAAGTGACAGAGTCTTGCGCCTGAGGTCAGAGAGTTCCTTCTCTATCTTCTCATTCTCTTCACGCAATTTTTTCGCAAACTCGATGGTAAGGTAAATCTTATCCTCGAGATGCGAGAATTTCTCCATTCCCGTCAGACCGTTCATCCGATTGTCTCCATTATTTTCCGCGATAACAAAACCGTGTGAAAGATTATGTAAATTTTCCATTAAAACTTCAAGTAAGTTCGAGGTGTTTCCTATGTTTTCGGCGAAATATCATGCACTTCTTTAAGTTTTTCGAGTATTTTGGCAAAAGCGCCGTCAACTTCCTCGTCCGTAAGCGTCCTGTCATCAAGCCGAAATTCGATGCGGACGGTGAGCGAACGCTCTCCGGCTTGGTCGCCTTTGCCCTCATAAAGATCGACGTATTTTACGTCGCGGCACGCGGACTGGCCGGCAGACATGACGGTGTCACGCACCTGGCCGAATGTCACCTTGTTCGTGACCAAAAGCGTAAGGTCGCGTAGGACCGAAGGATACTTCGGTAAAGCGCTGTAAGATACCGGTTGCGGCTCTTTTTCAAGCACCGCTTGTAGATCGATCTCGCCAACATATATGGGTTGCTTAAACTTATAATTGGCGGCGATTTCCTCAGATAATCTGCCGATGCTGCCAATGACCTTGTCATTTATGGCAATCGCAGCAGATTGGCCCGGAACCATGTGGCGGACGTTCAACGCGGAAAATTCCGCAGTCTCATATCCCAAAGCCGCAAGAGCGGATTCCAACGAGCCTTTAATGTCGTAAAAATCGGTCGGTCTGGCTGGCAGGCTTCTGTCCTCGTTCATCTGGCCGCCGGTCACTATCAGCCCAAGCGTTTCTCTTTCGACCGGAAGCTCGCTGGTTTTTTCATTCGCGGCGAACACCTTGCCGAGTTCAAAGAGTTTTAGGCTTCGACGCTGATGATTAAGATTTAACCTAACAGCATCCAACAGGCCGGGAAGAAGCGTCGGCCGCATCCTGACCGCGCCTTCTATCACCGAATCGCGAAGTTCTATGCGGCCTGCTTCGGCAAATTCCGGCACGCTGTCATAGCTGTCGTCATGTTTGGTATCAATAAAGCTGTATGTTATCGCCTCGTCGAAACCCAGCCCTGAAAGTGCTCTTCGCAGGGCCTTTTTGCGTCCTTCGGCAGGCTGATACTCACCTGCACCATACGCCGGCGGCAATTCGTCGGCTATTTTTTCGTAACCGTAGTGACGAGCTATCTCTTCGACCAGGTCTTCTTCGATGGCAATGTCGTGCCGCCAGGATGGAGACGTATAGACGGTCGATCCATCCTCAGCCGTATTGGAAGAGATACCAAGCCTGTCGAGTATGTCATCGCATTGTTCAGACGCAACTTCAAGCCCGGTGAGACGTTTAACAGAGCCTGATACATCTCTGGCATTGATCACATTTGCCGGAAAGTGATTCGGGTAAATGTCGATTATGTCGGCGGCTTCGCCTCCGGCAAGCTGCAATATCAACTCAGTGGCTCGGTCTGATGCGTTGATCAGATTTTCAATATCAACGCCGCGCTCAAAGCGGTAACTTGCCTCGGTCGCAAGGTTTAATTTACGTGATGTCCGGCGGATGCTGTCACGTTTGAAATACGCTACCTCAAGCAGGACGTTCGTAGTTGCATCAGTGATGCCGCTGTCAAAACCGCCCATTACACCGGCGACCGCAATAGGTTTTTCTCCGTCACAGATGGCGAGCATCGTCTCATCAAGTTTTCGTTCGACCTCATCAAGAGTTTTGACCGATTCGCCTGTTTTTGCTGTTCTGACAACAATGCGATGCTCTTTCAGCTTGTCCAGATCAAAGGCATGCATCGGCTGGCCAAGCTCGATCATTACATAGTTGGTAATATCGGCGACGTTATTTATGGACCTTTCACCCAATGCCTCAAGCCTTTTCACAAGCCACTCCGGCGACGGGCCGATCTTTACGTTCCTGATCATCCGGGCAGTAAAACGATTGCATAGCTCAGGATTTTCAATACGTACTATCTCAGGAGCAAGAACCGCAGGGAACGGCACCGCATCGGTCTCAACCTCAGTTTCCGACAAATCCGCATCAGCCTCGCCGCGTCTTCGCGCCTCTGCGGTCAAAGGTTTCCCCGATATCACCCCGATCTCCCGCGCAACCCCCAAATGCGAAAGGCAATCCGGCCTGTTCGACGTAAGATCAATGTCCAACACAAGGTCGTCCCCATGCGGCTCGATCCCCTCAACCGCCAACCCAACCCGCGTCAACCCCGCCGCCAAATCCTCAGCAGACAAGTCAATATCAATAAGGTCTTTTAACCAGTTATAACTAATGTTCATGAAATATAGGGACTAATGCCTAGGCATTGTCATCGCTGTTATCTATATCTTTTTTAGGCGAGAGTTGATGAGGTTCATAGTCCGGAAAAATTACATAAACCAAAGCGCCTTCCAAGAGTTTAACATCCTCATCTAAAACGATCTGGCCGTTAATAACTGTTCCTTTGTAAGCTGCTACTGCCATATAGCCCGAAAGATTCAGTTTACTATTATTTTGCAGATTTAGTCGAATGAACGATAGTAACCTGAATGAATAAGTTATATTACGGAGACGATTCGAAAACACTACGAAAATTCATCGGTTTTATTTTGATTCAGGCATTTTTTGTTTTTATTGATATATATAAATATGTATAATTAACTATGGAGTTCGTTTGGGATGAAAATAAAGCTGAGGGCAACATAAAAGATCATGACGGCATAACTTTTAAGCAAGCCGCGGTTGCCTTTTATGATGAATTTGGTTTGGATGATTTCGACGGCGATCATTCATCTGTCGATGAAAAACGTTATACACGCATTGGCATGTCAGGCTTGATGCTGCTGCGTGTAACATACACGATCGAAGCCGAATTCCCGGAAGAAACCATTCGCATTATTTCTGCCAGAAAAGCTGATTCAGAGGAAGAAAAAGATTATGAAAACAACAGGTAAAGAGATCAAAATCGAATACACACAGGAGGCTGTTGATGCCATGCGTGCTAAGGGCTATAACGAAGATTCAATACCGTCGGTCGGCGTTCATACTTTTCGCCGCGTACATCCTGACCGCGTCGCAAAAGGACGGCTTAACGCAAAAGTTAGAATATCTATAGCGGTTGACCTCGATATTTTGGACTATTTCAAAGAACGTGCGGCAAAACCGGACGCGGCTCCGTATCAGACACAGATCAATAACGAGCTTCGCCGGATTATGGAAGCGGACAGGAACGGCGAAAAAACAAAGCCTGCGTTTATCAATGACAAGGATTTTTTGCGTGAGCTGAAAGAAAAACTAGAGTCAGTGTAGATCGGCAAAATGAACAAACAATGCGTAGGAGATCGGAAGCGGCTTATTCCGGTTTTTCTTCACGTCCCTGCAGTTACGGCTTTTCCGCGATAAAATTTGCCATAAATCATCGCCTAGTCCTCGATTCTGACACATTTGCCGTAAATTGAGTTTGAACCTATCCAACCGTTTATGCCACCGCGATTCTTACCTATTTGGTAACGCTGGCCTTGGATTGCTTTGATAAGGTGAAGGTAGTGATTCCCGTTGATCTTGCACAGCACAATATCGCCTTTTGATAAGGTCTCAACATCCTTTATCGGCTCAACGGTGCATAATTGGCTCGAATCTATCTTGCCTTTCATCGAATGCCCCCGCGGCCTGAATGAAACCGACTCTCCCTCTTTCAATTTTGCAATGTAAGCCGTCGCCCAACCCATCTACTTTGTCGGTTTCCAAATGTATTTTCCGGTTTTATCGATGTAACCAATTTTTCCGTTGTTTTCAATCGCAGCAAATCCTTCATTAAAACCTTCGGTTGAATTAAATCTAAGCTTTATTTTCCAGTTTCCTTGCTTATCAATAAATCCGCTTTCACCATCCTTCCAAACTGCAGCAAGACCTTCGGAAAAACGCCCTGCACTAAAAAAGATAGGTTCAATAATAAATTTTCCCGTTTTATCTATAAACCATCTTTGCCGTCTTTTGTGGCGACTGCCAACCCTTCAGAAAATGAATCAAGATTGTCGTAAACATTATCCGTTACACGTTTTCCATTGCGATCAAGAAAGCTGTATTTATTTCTTTTTGTAGCTTCATCTTGGCTCACCGCGACAACAATCAGGTCATTACTAAATCGAGTGATATACCAAGAATTGAGTTTCCATAGTTGCTCGCCATTTTTACCTATTACGTACGTTTCAGAAATTACGTCATTCTTGTAGCCAATATTACGTCCAACTAAAGCCATGCCTCCATCAAATTTCTCGTAAACACCATCAAAGTTATTCACGAATGCAAATTTTCCATTTTTATTGATAAAGTTGCCAACCCACTTTCCGTTTTCCCGACTGTGAGTTGTCCAAACATACTCTTTGTCATAAAAGCCCACTGCAGCAAGACCTTCTGAAAAACTATCAGCGTTTTCATATCTTGGGCTAATTGCGAATTTGCCGAGCGGGTTGATAAAACCCCAAAGTTCTCCAACTTTTACCAATGCCAAACCTTCAGAAAAGTTGTCAGCGGCATCAAATTTTGCTGCTATCACTAATTTATTGTCCGCATCTATGTAGCCCCATTTTTTACCAATTTTCACCGCTGCTAAACCATTGGAAAAGCAACTTGCCAATTTATATTGCGGTTTAATCACGATTTGACCATCACGATTGATAAAACCTGATTTTCCATTAATTGTGATCTTTGCTAATCCTTCTGAAAAACCAACATTCCAATCCAGCAAGGCATCAAGATTAATATAGCCTTCACTGCGAGTTAATCCACTGATCGTAAAACCTCCAACAGATACGTCATTTTGAGTTTTCTTATCCTTTGTCTCAGTTTCTTTCCTCTTATGCTTTTCTATTTTTTCAAAAGTCTCAATAAGACCATCAATAATTCTTGATTCAGAGCCTTCACATTGAGCAAAACTATTTATAGAAAAGCAGACTTGAATGAGTGTAAAAACAAGAAACTTTTTCATACAAATTACCTAAACTGCTCCAGAAATCTCACATCATTTTCGAACATGTGGCGGATGTCGTCGATGTTGAAGAGCATTGCGGCCATGCATTCGATCTAAAGCAAGATACGAAATCCTTCTTGTGTGAAGTGTTTGTCATTTGTCAGTATTTCATAGATCTCAAGCGTATGCATTAAGTTCATGGAGATACAGTCGGTCAGGCTGTAGCCTTTATCCGCTCTTGATCTGTAAAGTCCAATTCCTTCTGACAAATGATCCCTGGAGCATTCTAAAACAAGCGTTTTTGGGTTCGAGATAAAAGCCTCTACGGACAAAGATACAGTTTCTCGATATGAAGTAAATTCACAAAAATAATTCATCACTTCCAAGAGAATGAAATCGCTGGTAACCAACCGGGACCTTTTGAGGTCGCTGCCTATTATCAAAGCTCTTGTATGAAGTTGGTCCTTTGAATTAAGAGTTGCTACAAAGTAACTTGTATCAACAAAAATTTGTCTCATTGCTCTTTCTTAGAGTGCCCGTAAAGATAATGATCGACATTGATTGAAGCATCAGAAGGAATTTCATCTAAAGCATCTTCAGGCACTTTCTCTACAAAATCTTTTACGATGTCCCATAGTGTGGGGAACTCTTCGGTATCACCCGATTCAGTTTCTTCCAACACGTCTGCATACTCAAGCATCTTAAGTTGCTTTTCCGGAGGAAAATTCCGAATCCTTTCATGAAGTTTTTGTTCAAGGTTTGTCATAATTTTTACCTCGCTATTTGGTATTTTACCTGAACTGCTCCAAAAACCTGACATCGTTCTCAAACATGTGCCTGATGTCGTCGATGTTGAAAAGCATTGCGGCCATGCGTTCAAGGCCGAAGCCGAAGGCGAAGCCGGAATAGACTTGCGGATCGACACTGCAGGCTTTCAGCACGTTTGGATGTACCATTCCGCAGCCGCCGAGTTCTATCCAGCCGGAACCTTTGCACGGGCGACAGCGCTCACCTGTTGGCTGTTGGCTGTTGGCTGTTGGCTGGTCAACATCGACGATACTTCCTGATGTGTTTTGACCACTGCCAACTGCCTCCTGCAAACCGCCTACTGTCCCTGTTCCGCCGCATTTGAAGCATGAGAAATCAAACTCCGCCGAAGGCTCGGTAAAAGGGAAGTAGCTGGGGCGAAACCGCGTGACCGTATCTTCTCCGAATAAACGCTTCAGCCATTCTGTAACGGTTCCTTTCAGATGAGCCATCGTAATGCCTTTATCAACGCAGAGGCCCTCGATCTGGTGGAACATTGGCACGTGCGTCATATCCGGCGTGTCTCGGCGAAAGACCTTGCCCGGTGCGATGATGCGTATCGGCACGCCGCGGCGTTCCATAGCACGAATCTGAACGGTCGAGGTCTGCGAACGAAGGGCAAAACCTTCGGTTGTGTAAAACGTGTCCTGAGATTCGCGGGCCGGATGATCTTCGGGGATGTTCAACGCGTCGAAATTGTAATAGTCCGTCTCTATCTCACGGTCATCTTCTATCGCGTAACCCATCGAAACAAAAATGTCCTCGATCTTCTGCCGCAATATCGTGATCGGGTGCAGATGTCCGGTTCGCGGACGCCTGCCCGGAATTGTCACATCCAACCTTTCAAGCTCGATCTTTGCGTTTGAAATGAAAGCAGTCAAAGCCGTTTCAACTGTCTCTATTTGCGAAACGATCTCTTTTTCGACCGACTGGACATATTGCCCAAATTCGCCGCGCTCTTCGGGGGCGACCTTACCGATCAGCTTTTTTGATTCGGCAAGGGCGGATTTTTTCCCTGTATGGCGAATTTTCAGTTCGCCAAGCTCACGCATCAGAGCCTCGGCATCTGCCAGATCCGAGCCGTTCAGGTTCAGATCGACAAAACGAACAAACTCTGCCGTAAAGGCGTTTTGTGCGGATTCAACTTTTTCTTTTGCTTCGGACATAAAACAACTAGAATAAACCATTTCCCGTCAAATTGAAATTTTACACTGATGTATCATTTTGCGTCCAAAGACCTTATAATAAATTCATTATGCAAGTGACGATCGACATCGAACCGCAAACATATTCACTGCTGCAAAAGATCAGGGAAAAAGGAATATCGCTTGACGATGTTTTAAGTGATGCTTTAATTGAGGCAGAATCTGAGAGTGATATATCTCCGAATGATCTTTCGGTAGAAGAACGCCTGAGACGACTTAGAGAGTGGGTGAATATGCCCCGTAACTTACCACCGCAGCCTCTTTCTGACGAAGCTTTGAGCCGTGAAAGCATTTATGAGGACCGCGGATTATGAATTGGCTTCTAGATTCAAACATTCTTGTAAGAATGGCTTATAGGAATGATCCAGATCGAGCGGTTGCGGATAAAGCTGTTTCTGAACTGATTGTGCAAAAAAGAAACATCTATATCGTGCCGCAGAATTTATATGAGCTTTGGACGGTCATTACCAGACCAGTCACGTCTAACGGCTATGGATTTTCGACCGAAGAAGCGGAGAAAGAGATCGATAAGCTCAAATCGCAGTTTGAGTTAAAACCTGATGATGAAACTATCTATGATAACTGGGAAAAACTGGTAAGAGATTATAAAGTAAGCGGAAAAGCAACACATGACGCGCGGCTTGTGGCTGCGATGCAGACTCATGGAATAGATAACATCCTCACCTTCAACATCGCTGACTTTAACAGATATTCCGATATGATCAACGCCAGCGAACCGCAGGATATAGTTGACCAGGCTGCAGGATCAGAGCTGACAGAATAAACCATTAGTAATGAAAGCCATAGTAAAAAGCAAAGCGGAACCGGGACTGTGGATCGAAGACGTAGCCGAACCTCAGATGGGCATTAACGACGTGATGATCCGCGTAAAACGCGGCGGCATCTGCGGCACTGATCTGCACATTTACAATTGGGACGCGTGGGCGCAAAGCACGATCAAAGTTCCGACTACTATCGGCCACGAATTTGTCGGCGAGATCGTTGATGTCGGCAGCAACGTAAGTGATTTTGCCGTCGGTGATATCGTCAGCGTCGAGGGCCATCTGGTTTGCGGACGCTGCCGTAACTGTCTGGCCGGAAAACGTGCTTTGTGTGCTAACACACGCGGCGTAGGCGTCAACACCGACGGCGGTTTTGCCGAATTCATCGCCGTGCCTTACACCAACATCTGGAAACACAAGCCCGACATCGACCTCGACGTCGCCGCGATCTTTGATCCGTTCGGCAATGCCGTTCACACCGCGCTCGAATTCGAAGTTTTCGGCGAAGACGTTCTCATCACCGGAGCCGGGCCGATAGGTATAATGGCCGCCGCAGTCGCCAAACACGCCGGGGCCAGAAATATCGTCATTACAGACGTTAACCCTTTTCGCCTTGAGCTTGCCGAAAAGATGGGCCACGTCACCCGTGCCGTCGATGTCAGTAAATCTTCGATCAAAGACGTTCAAAAAGAGCTGGGAATGAAAGAAGGTTTCGATGTCGGCATGGAAATGTCCGGAGTTCCCGCCGCGTTCAAAAACATGCTCGCCAACATGTTCCACGGCGGCAAGATCGCCTTCCTCGGCATACCCGCCGAACAGTTTCCGATAGACTGGAAAACGGTCATCTTCAACATGATAACCATCAAAGGCATCTACGGCCGCCAAATGTACGAAACTTGGTACCAAATGTCCAACCTCCTCGACGCCGGCGTCGACATCACCGCGATCGTCACCCACCGCTATTCCTACAAAGACTTCGAAAAAGGCTTCGAAGCCATCAAACAAGGAAACTGCGGCAAAGTCGTCCTAGATTTCGAGGATATGTAAATCGGATGGCTTTGCACGGAAATCTGAAATCGTCTATAAACAATCAACTACTATAGTTGGTGAGCTTTTAGGAATTAGAAATCTATATTATTACTACTGCGTACGATGCTAGAAATCCTTAGAACTCTATCAAATCAATCAAAACAGACCTCTCTTTTCGGTGAGGCACTTGCTGCTGACAATTCTTTCAGAATAGATGAAGGACTGAACACGCGAGTGGTCGGAGAGTTTTGGACATCCAAACAGAGGCAGGCGAATTCTCTCCACGAAGTAGCCTATCGAGCGTGTTTTAAGGCTCAGTTGCCCAATTTCTTTATTTCAAGACTGACTTCGGCAGGAGATTTTATTTACGATCCTTTCAGTGGAAGAGGCACGACAGTAATTGAAGCCGCCTTACTAGGCAGAAATGGTATTGCGAATGATATCAGTCCATTAGGCATGAATACGGAAGGCAACAAATCCTTTTTTACCGATGAAGTTGCAGATTTTCTAGACTCTCTAGTGCCGTCAGACGTCGGACGAACTGTAATTGGCGATAAAATCGTCCGATTCGAAGGCTTCACTGATGATTGTTGGGAATCGGCAAATGAGAATGGGAAATCCCGAGGCGATTTGGAGGAGGAAGTAATCGTGGACTGGGCGAAGCGTGAACGACAAGCCGGCCTGACTTTGTTGGAAAGTGGTTGGTGGACGCTCGATCTTTTTTGCGCAATTTATAAGCGTCGATAAACTATGCTGTCAGAACAACCGATCATCGATGAAATATTAGTCTTTTTCCGAGATAAGATTGAACGCCAGACCAACGAGAAAGGATTTGATTTTGCATCCTACAAAGGTCAGTGGTTAGCGGAAATTGGATTAACACACACTTCACCGGATGAATCAAAGACGGCCAGGACACTTAAGCAACTGCAAGAAGCACTTTTGCTTCAGTTTGGAAGTCGGCGAATAAAACTGGAGGCCAAAGTTGCGGAAAACATGCAGCTTCGCTTCATCGACAAGGATTTAAATCTAGAAGAAATTGTCGACACTTCAAGTTTGATGGCGTTCGACATCTTAGATGTTGAGAGCGGTTGTGCCTTCGAGATAAGTCTTGCCGACGCATTTGCAGAATTCTTCAAGGTTGTTTTGAAAGCGTTGCTGGATTCTCGCGTAAAGAAATTGTATTTCTGCATGAGAAATCACAATTACCAAGGAGCCGGGAAAAGTGGTTTCATCAAGGTGGCGACCTCGCCGATGGTGAAACAGTATATTACATTGGCGAGGCTCTATAAATTGGAAATTATTTTGTTAGATATTTTTCCGGAATGTAACGCTCCAAAGGAGTAGTCAGAAACTCGGGGCATTAAAGAATCGCTACGCGATCTATTAGGAAAGTCCGAAGGTCAGGGAGGATTTCAGGGATTGATCGAGCGTTTACAGAATAACTTTGACGAAGCTAACGCAAGAATATATGTGTCTCAAGACGATATTGCCCGCATACGGAGCTATTACAACAATTATGGTGGCGGTGGATTTCAGGGTAGGCTTCGAGGGATATTCGGTTCACACATTGATTTTAACCAGTGATGGAAATTGGTAAGGTTTGCGATTTAAAACTAACGAATAAAAGCGGATTGGAGAGTGAAAGATTATGGCAGAGACAGGGCATGCTAAGAATATTGCGAATTTTGGGACGTTGATATCGTTTGTTGAGGGGTATGGGGCGGCGTATGTTCCGTCGAATACGTCGATAGCGATGGCGGCTTTGCAGGCGAAATTGGCGGCGGCGGAAATATAATGTTCACAAATTTTAAAGAACATCTATAGCGCACGATTGATGGCATCCGCGAGGCGGGGTTGTGTAAGTCTGAGCGGGTTATTGAGGGGCCGCAGGATGCGCGGATAGATGTTGGCGCCTGAGCCGCGCTTTGTTGCCGTAGATGATATAATTTAGATATGGAAACGGCATCGATAAAAACCTGGGCAGATCGTTGGAAAGTGACTGGCAAAAGGCTTGCTGAGATCAGACGCGAGGAGTTTCAGCGAGCTGACGTAACCGCAATATTTCTTTCGTTGACTGACGCTTCGGAAGCTGCTTTGATCGCATATCCGCCTAAACCGACTTCGGGCCTTTTAGAGATGCAAAACATTTTTCGAAAGCTCGCAAAAAAATGAAGCCGATATTTGGGCCGATGTAGAGAATATTCTGGGCGTCCAGCAAGATCTGGACTGGAATTATATACAAAGATACCTTGAACCATTGGTCGAAGCTAAAGAATCCCCGGAGATTTTAACGAAACTAAAACATCTGCGGATGGCCGTATAATTATGTACTCAAATTTCAAACAACATCTACAAAATACGATTAACGAGATCCGCGAGGCGGGTTTGTATAAGAACGAACGGGTTATTGAGGGGCCGCAGGATGCGCGGATCGATGTTGGCGGCAGGGAAGTTTTGAATATGTGCGCCAATAACTATCTGGGGTTGAGCGATCATCCGGCGATAGTTGAGGCTGCGAGAAAGAGCCTTGATGATTGGGGTTATGGCTTGTCCTCGGTCAGATTTATCTGTGGAACTCAAGCCATTCATAAAGAACTCGAACGTAAAATCAGTGAGTTTTTAGGTACAGAGGACACCATTTTATACACGTCGTGTTTTGACGCCAACGGCGGCTTGTTTGAAACGCTCTTGACCAATGAAGACGCCATCATTTCCGATGAGCTAAACCACGCCAGCATCATCGACGGCGTCAGACTAAGTAAGGCTTCGCGTTATCGTTATAAAAATAACGACATGGCTGATCTGGAGGCCAAACTGCAAGAAGCAAGTTCCGCACGCTTTAAGATGATCGCCACAGACGGCGTGTTTTCCATGGATGGATACATTGCGAACCTCGCAGAAGTTTGTAACCTCGCCGAAAAATACGATGCACTCGTCATGGTCGATGATTCGCACGCCGTCGGATTCATGGGCAAACTCGGAAAGGGAACTCACGAACACTGCGGCGTTATCGACAAAATAGATGTTATTACAGGAACTTTGGGCAAGGCTCTCGGCGGTGCGTCGGGCGGATATACGAGCGGCAAAAAAGAGATAATTGAACTGTTGCGGCAGCGTTCACGGCCTTATCTGTTCTCAAATTCGGTTGCCCCGCCGATAGTGGCAGCATCCATAGCCGCTATCGACCTTTTGACGCGCTCGACTGAACTCCGCGACAGACTGATGGACAACACCCGCTATTTCCGCGAAAAAATTGCCGCCATCGGCCTCGAAGTCCTGCCCGGCGAGCATCCGATAGTCCCCATAATGTTCGGCGAGGCTCAACCCGCCGTAAAAATGGCTGAACTGCTCCTCGATAAAGGCGTCTATGTAATCCCATTCTCATTCCCGGTCGTCCCAAAAGGCAAAGCAAGAATAAGAACCCAGGTCTCCGCCGCCCATTCAAAAGAAGACCTCGACTTTGCCGTTGAGAAATTTGCTGAAGCAAAAGCAGAAATAAATTAGCTGCTCACAAACACGGATGACGCCGATAAGAGAATTTCCTATCTGCGTCATCGATGTCCGTCTGCGGCCATATAAGTTAGGCAGCGGCTTGTTGTTTGTTGCTGATCGCTTCCTTTGCCTTGCCTGCTATTGCAGCAAAGGTTTCGGGCTGTTTCACAGCAATATCGGCAAGCGATTTACGGTCAAGCTCTATTCCGGCCAGGTCAAGGCCGTGAACGAACTGTGAATACTTGATGTCATTCAGGCGACAGGCAGCATTGATGCGGACGATCCATAGTTTGCGAAAATCACGCTTTTTCAGCTTGCGGCCTGTGTAGGCAAAGTTAAGTCCGCGCTCGACCGATTCTTTGGCCGAACGATAAAGTTTTGATTTGGTGCCGCGATAGCCTTTGGCCAGGGCCAATATCTTTCTGCGCTTTTCGGTGCGCTTATTACCACGTTTTGCTCTAGGCATAATTCCTCCAAATGCGGAATTCGGAATGCGGAGTGCGGAATATCCTATTCAACACGATCCAACGACCAATCCGAGATCCGAAATCTAAATCTAAAATTGATCAGTCCCTTCCGTAAGGCAGCATCTTTTCGACGCGTTTCTGGTCGCCTTCTGAAACCAATGTGTCAATATCAAGATTGCGTTTACGTTTATTAGTTTTCTTTGTCAATATATGGCGTGCGTGCGAATGTCCGCGTTTGAACTTGCCTGAGGCAGTCGAGCGGAACCGCTTTGCGGCGCCTTTATGTGTCTTTAGTTTTGGCATATTCTCTCTCTCCTAAACTTTACTTGTCCAAACTCCTGATCGCGGCCTCAACCACCGGCAATGACTTTGCAACAGATGCTGCATCAATGGCCTCCATCGAATCATTCGGTGTGTGAATGGTCCGCATCACGTTCGGAAAATCCTTTTCATCCAGCTTATCGCCTTTCAAAAGCCTTACGATGTTTGCGGGTTCGCCGTTTGGCAGCAGGCTGAACGAATAGGTTTCAACCGATCCTGCAAAACTCCTATGGTCGCTTCCCGGATATTCCGGGCTTATCAAATAAGCAAAATTGGACTTTTCAGCAGAAGCTTTCAAGCCTTTTACAAAATCGCTTTCTTCATTTTCCGCCCACAGCCACAGCGAATCGCCTTTGCCGAAAATATCAAAATTTATGTAGATATCCGGCAAGCGGCCTTCTTTGTCCTTGCGGTCGTTCACATAAACACGCGAACCGACAAGGCCCCTTTCCTCGGCATCCCAAAAAGCTGCCTGCAGGCGGTAATTTTTGAGCGGTGACACCTTGAATGCTTTTAACAGAGCAAAAACCGCCGCCGTTCCCGATGCATTGTCCAAAGCCCCGATACCGACATTGACCTTGTCCAGATGAGCGCCGATCAAAATTGTCTTTTTAGCATCTTTGTTCGGTATTTCTGTCAGAACATTCGTTCCGTTGATCATCGCATCGCCACGTCCCTTTTGCGAAAAACCTTCGGTGGATACACGCAGATTCAGCTTTTTAAGCTCGTCTCTGACAAAATTCACCCGAGCCTCGTTGTCAGCGCCGGCCGACATCTTTTTGACGAACGCGTGATATTCATCCGCCGAATAAGAGGTGTTCTGCGCTCCCGCAGCTATCGCGGCGGCCAATATAAAAATGATCAGTTTGAATGAGGCTCTTTTCATAGTTTTATTCACCGTCCGCGTCAGCTTCTGTTTCAGGTTTGGCCGCAGGCTTCTTTTCCGCAGTCTTGGCTTTTTTGGGGATAAAAATGGTAAACATTTGATATCCTTCCATCTTCGGAGCAACTTCCACATCGGCAAGGTCCTTCAGGTCCTGGGTCAGCCTTGCCAAAATTTTTGCTCCCAGTTCGCGGTGCGACATCTCGCGTCCGCGAAACGCAATGGCAGCTCTGACCTTGTCGCCGCCTTCCAGCCATTCGCGGGCGTGTTTCATGCGATAGCCGTAATCATGGTCGTCGGTTCCGGGGCGAAACTTGATCTCTTTTACCTGAACAGTGACCTGTTTCTTTTTGGCCTCGTGAGCTTTTTTCTTTTGCTCATATTGAAACTTGCCGTAATCGATCAGCCTGCAAACCGGCGGCTTTGCATTCGGAGCGATCTCGACCAGATCGACACCTCTGTCACGGGCTTCGCGTATAGCGTCGCGCGTATCCATAATACCGAGCGTTTCACCGTCTTCCGTTACAACGCGCACAGACGGAACCCTTATGCGTTCATTTGTCCGGTGCAGCGGTTCACGCTGACGCGGCCTGAAATTTCGTCCACCAAATCTTCTAGCGATAAGAACCTCCTGGGTTTATATACGATCTCAGAGCGCCCGCAGATCTCTCTGCTGTGTGAGCATCTCCTTGAACTCCTCCAAAGACATTTGTCCAATGTCTCCTTGTTTACGTTCGCGAACAGCTATTTTTCCTTCTTCAAGCTCTTTGTCCCCAAGGATCAGCATGAAAGGAACCTTTTGCAGTTGAGCATCACGAATTTTGGCACCGATCTTGTCTGACCGCAAGTTCGTTTCAACACGAAATCCCGCCTTTTTCAGTTCAGCAGCAACCGACGAAGCATATTCGTTGGTGCGGTCGGTAATCGGAAGCACCGCAACCTGTACCGGAGCAAGCCATAACGGGAATGCACCCGCATAGTGCTCGATCAGCACGCCAAAGAATCGCTCGATCGAACCAAACAACGCCCGGTGGATCATAAACGGTCGATGCTTGGCACCGTCATCGCCGGTATATTCTAGCTCGAACCGCGCGGGGAGATTGAAGTCCAACTGGATCGTTCCCAACTGCCACACACGCCCGATCGCGTCTTCGATCTTAATATCGATCTTCGGCCCGTAAAACGCAGCCTCGCCTTCGATCCGTTCGTAGGTAATCTCACGTTCCTTCAATGCGCTTGCGAGCTTTTCCTCAGCCGTCGCCCACTCTGCATCAGAACCGAGGTACAGTTTATTCTCCGCCTCGCCGCGAACGGACAATTCAAATCTGACGTTTTCGAAGCCGTACGTCTCGAAAACCTTGATCGCGAAATCTAAACAATCCGCAACTTCTGTATGGATCTGGTCCTCGCGGACGAAAAGATGTGCGTCGTCAACGGAAAATCCGCGGACGCGCATCAGCCCATGAAGCGTACCCGAGAGCTCGGCACGATAGACGGTACCCATCTCGGAATAACGCTGCGGCAGATCTCGATACGACCTCGGTGAAGACTTGTAGATACCGATGTGGAACGGGCAGTTCATCGGCTTTAACCGATACTCCTCGTCCTCAATGCTCGTCGGAGCGTACATCCCGTCCGCGTAGTTATCTTCGTGCCCGCTCGTTACCCAAAGATCACGTTTCGCGATGTGCGGCGTGTAAACAAAACTGTATCCGCGCTTCTCGAGTTCCTCGCGGAGCAGACGCTCCATCTCGTTGCGGATGATGCCGCCCTTCGGATGCCAAAGGATCAATCCCGCACCGTAATCTTCATCGATCGAGAATAGATCAAGCTGTTTGCCTAGCTTGCGATGATCGCGTTTCTCGGCCTCTTCACGCTGCTTCGTCCAGGCGTCCAGCTCTTCCTGAGAAGCGAAGGCGGTCCCGTAGATCCGCTGCATCTGCTGATTTTCAGCATCGCCCTTCCAGTAAACGCCGGAAATTGCAAGCAGCTTGAAAGCCTTCAGCTTGCCTGTGTGCGGGACGTGCGGACCCAAACAAAAATCGATAAAAGGCGAATTGTCGATGTAATAGATGCTGGCTGTGTTTTCGACCTTTTCGTCGATCAATTCGCATTTGAGCGGCTCTTCTCGGCCCTTAAAAATATCGAGGATCTGTGCTTTATCTATGTCTTCGCGGCGATAAGGCAGGTTCTGCTTTGCCATTGCCTTCATCCGCTTTTCTATTACCGGCAGATCATCTATCGTCAGGTTTCGCGGGGCAATGATGTCATAATAAAATCCGTATCGCGGATCTTCCATCAGCGCCGGCCCGACTCCGAGTTTCGTACCCGGAAACAGATCGAGCAGCGCCGCAGCAAGTAAATGAGCGGTCGAATGGCGGATAACCTCGAGCCCGTCGCGCGAATCGGCGACTATCGGCTCAATGGACAACACCTCGTCCGCAGCCTTCAGTTCACGGTTGAGATCGACCTCTTCGCCATTGACCTTTGCGGCTATTGCCGATCTCAGCACATCGCGATCGAATGCCTTTATGGCGTCCGCAACAGTTGCGGGCGAGGGAATGGCACGTTGATCGCTTCCAAGTTTTATATTAAGTTCGCTCATAAATTTGTTGATTGTAAATGGTTCATTGCCACGCTGTTCGCACAATGCCGCAGGAACGGCCTTACCGCTCTTATCGTCCGCGTCAACTATTAACCATTAACGATCAACAATTTCCTACTACTAACCAAGATCAGATCCGATAAGAGCGACTTTGCCAAATGTTTGGAGTTCGCCTTTAGGCGGCCTGCTTAAGCAGGGACTCCGAACTGTCCCGCCATTAGAGGCGGGTCGTAGTAGTTGTTAAAACAGCAAAGTTCTTCGAAAGCATCTTATCGAAAATTTGCGGCGGCGAATGAAGAATATCCGCCGCCTTTAGTATCAAACCTATGAATTATATATATTAAACGCAAAAAACTCAAGCGGCCCCGGCGACCGTCTCTGTGTCCGAAGGCCCTTTATCCGCTGTGCCGGTCTCGGACGCTCCGACCCATTCCCATGCAGCCTTTTCTTCGGAAGGATCGAACAGCCTGATCTCCGTGTTGATAAGCGGATCGACAAGTTCGAGAAAATTTCGCATCCACGGTTTTACGCCGATGACCGCATACCGCTCGACCTTTGCCGTTGACTTGTATTTGAGCTTTATCAGATCGTCGTCAAATACCGACATCAGGTCAAAACCGTTAAAGTTCTTGAATCTGCCAAGGACATTTACCTTGCCATCGCGCTCCAGGAACGGAGCAAATCTGGCTACAATTTCCTTTGTGTCCTTTTCACGCAATCGGCCGTCGATCTCATAAGCAAAAACATTGTCGTTGTCCGTCGCCAGAAAACGGACCGAAGGTGCGGGTTCTTCGGGAACAGGCAAAGGCTCCGGTTTTTCAGATACCCACGTGATAGCCTTTTCGCGGTCGGACATCGCAAAGACACGAACATCTATCGACGAGAAGACAAGGCCTTCAAAGCGGGCCGCCGTTGCGATCCATTTCAGGTCGGTGACGACCGCCGCACGATAGTATCGGGACAATTTGCCAAGCTGTCCCGGAATGTTCACGAGGTCTTTCAGGATTCCTTCAAACGTGAGGGCCGTCGAAGCATCAACCTCTGCATAAAGCGACACCCTTTCATGTTTTTCGAGTGCCTCTTCCGTTACCTTGTAGGCTTTTTCCACATCATCGGCCGTTATCGAACCGGAAAGCCTCATTCCAACAACAATATCCGACAGTTCCAATATTTCGATCATCTCATTTCCTCCCAGAATGATCTTGATTCGCACACTTTGTATGCAATATAAAAATTACGAATTGCTGAAGTGAAAAGTTCTGTATAAGGCAGGATAGAAGAGGGCGAAAATAAAAATGGTAGGCACTAGCAGAGTTGAACTGCTGACCCCTACCGTGTCAAGGTAGTGCTCTACCACTGAGCTAAGTGCCTACATTCCGCTCTAAGGCGAACAGCTAGAATGACAAAATCCGAATGAACTGTCAAGGAATCCCGCCCGTCAGGATTCATCGCCGGTTCATTACTGAACAAGCGATGAAATGATCCCAAAATCGGTGACGAGCATCGTGACATTGCCCGATTCGTCAAAACCGAAATAAGAAGCATAAGCTCCGTCGCCCTCACCTGAACCAAAGATAAAAAAGCTCCCCTTGATGCCCGGAACCGTGACCTTCGCCCAATCAACACCCGTTGTTTTTCTCTTTTTGTCTAACTCTGCAAGAATCTGATCATTGAGCGTTTTTGCGGCCGGTGTGTCTTTTTCTAGAAGCTGTAAAAATTCACGTCCGCTTTCGGAATCAAGAAAGGAGCCTGTTCCTGAATCGACACCGTATGCGAAAATCTCGTTTTCCTCACTTTCCTGTGCCGTTTCGTCCGGTTTGGCATTTTCCCATCGGACAGACGGTTTTTCGCTGAAAACGATTGCCGCCAGAGCATTTCGCCTTGTCCCATTTACCTCAATGAGCGCCAGTTTTACCGGATATGTTCCGGGAATAATATTTTGAGAGAACGGCTTTGCGTCAAAGAATACGAGAGGGTCACAGGCGATCACCTTTCCGCTGTGAATGTCCATTTCACCGATGCCTACGACCTTGACCGTCCTTTCACCGTCAACGGTCATCACTGCCGCGCCGTCTTTAAGCGCTGCTGCATAGTCGATCTCAGGGCCTTTTATTTCTTCAAGAGCGGTCAGGTCCTCAACATCCTGCTTGGTTCGCACGGGCAGCAAACTGCCGCAGCCGGTGAGGGAAATAATAAAAGCCGCGAGGGCCGAAAAGACCAACAGATGTCGTAATACCTTTTTCATTTACTGCCTCATTGCGTTCCGGTACAGACCCGATGCATCCCGATCGCGACGAGTTTTGTCGTACGGCTGTCAATGTCAAAATTGGGATTTACCTCTGAAAATTCGATAAGTTTTGTATTTGCCAGCGATGCCGCGTATTTCACGAGTTGGATGAATTCACCTGCCCTCAGCCCGAGCGGCGACGGCGCCGATACGCCGGGAGCATCGGAAGAACGGACGGCATCAAGATCAAAACCGAAAAACGTGCTGACGGTTGAACTGTGATTTATAAAATTCTGTTTGATCTGTTCACGCAGTTCGTCGTCCGCGCCAAAGCGGCTCCGCAAAAGCTCAAGGCTGACGCGATGCACACCCAGATCGCGGATGTAGTCATAATAGATCGGTGAGCAAAAATGAGTTTGGAATCCAACCTCGTAAAAAGCCTCGGGGCGAAGAAATTCTTCTTCGAGCAACTGGCGATATGGTGTTCCGCTATTTCGCTGTTCAGCCTTACGAACATCCAGATGAGAGTCCACATTGACGGCGATCCAGTTTTCTACACCAAAGACCTCTGCCATTGCCCGTCCGTCAGGATATGAAACATCATTGCCGCCGCCCAGAACAATAAGGCGTTTGCCGTCAGAAAGTATTTGCCTGACAACTGCCAGATGCGTATCGTGTGTTTCCTCAAGTGTCGCCCCGACGCGAACATCACCAAGGTCAAAGATCCGCTTTCTGACATTGAACGGCGTCAGCTTGTAGAACTGTTCCCGTATCTTTGTCGGGGCCGCAGCCGCGCCAATGCGGCCATTATTTCTGCGGACGCCTTCGTCCTGCGGACAGCCGAGAATGACTATGTCGGCGGTCTCATAATATTTCTGGTCGCGGCGGACTATCTCACCCATTCTCGGGTCGTCACGGTCACCACGCGAAAAGAACAATCCCTCATCCGGTCTGCCGGTCAGTTCGAAAATGTTTGTCATAGATGAATATTACACCGAATTTACACAAATTATAAGCGGCTCACCTGCCGCAGGCGACGCATTTTGCACCGCCGTCCTGAAAAGCTATTTTTGAAAACCTTTCGTCATTTTCTTTTCTGATAGGTTCGCGGTCGTTCGAGTCAAAATATTCATTGATCGCATTCACCAGTTTCAGCTTTTCAAGGTTGGGAAGCTGGAGAAAGCCGTTAAAAAGAACCGTTATATTCGTGTCGTCCATTGTTTTTCCTCAGAATTCATTGTACTGCGATATTTTGTGTAGTTATAAGGCTGAGAGAACATTGACGGCTTATAAATGCGCCAAAATTGTTTTACGAAACGCAGAAAAGATCATAAAATAAATAACATTGCGTTTAATTCGCCGATCTTTTATCTAGGAGTTATGTCCAAACATGAACAGGCCGCCCAGTTTTTTACTGATCGCCATCGCGATCACAGTATTTTACGGTTCCGCAGCAGCCCAGCAGGTGGATGAGATCTGCGGTGAGTTTGGACATATTGCCACGCTTGACGGCCCGCGGTTGTCAGCGCCTTTCGTATATGGACGCATCAGGATCAGCGGCATTGATACAAATGCAAAGATCCCAAAGGTGTCGGTTCTCTATATCAACCGCTCCCAGACACCGATGCGGCTTGTGATCAGTAAATCAGGATTCTATTGCTTCAAGATCTCAGGCGGCAGTGGCGGGACGCTGATTGTAGAAGCGGACGGCGTAGAAATGGCCAGACGCGACGTTTCAATCTTTGGTTCCGCCCAGCAGCGTGAGGATTTCGACCTTTCATTTGGAAACAGAGAGCTAGGATCATCCAACGAGGTCGTTTCCGTAAAGTGGCCTTATCAGAGAACGGAAAAGACATCAGGCCTTTTCCAAACAGCTGCGGAAAAAGAAAAAAGTAAGGATATTTCGGGGGCAATATCTGCCCTGAAGCAACTCGTGGCGGCTGACCCCAATGATTTTATCGCGTGGGGTTATCTTGCAACACTCTATCTTGGCCAGGGATCACTCTCCGAATCTGACGCTGCATTTAGAAAATCTCTGGGACTGAAAGTTGATTACACGCCGTCCTGGGTAAATGTCGGTCGGCTTCGGATGGCCCAAAAGCAACACGAAGCAGCGATACAAGTATTCATGCATGCGGCAGAACTCGATCCGACATCGGCATGGACATACCAGCTTCTCGGAGAAGCCTATCTCCAGAACCGACAGGGCACGCTCGGAGCTGAGGCACTGAACAAAGCCCTCGAACTCGATCCTGTCGGCATGGCCGAATGCCATCTGAATCTGGCACATCTATATCAACTCGCAGGAGCAAAAAATCTGGCAAGCCGCGAATATCGCCTTTTTCTTGAAAAGGTTCCAGAACACCGAGACGCAGGGAAATTTAGGAAATTCATCAAGGATAATCCTGAATAAAGGCGTTCAATTTTTACGATGTCTGCTGAAAAACTCCCATGCGGCATCTGTAGCCGAAAGTTCCTTTGCGGGGGTGTCAGAACCGGGATGGCCCTTTTTGCCGCCGGGCCATGCGTGTCCGCCGTCTCTGACCACCACTACCTCAACGCCGTTGCCGTCGTCGCAATTCATGTATCTCTTTGTCGTGACCTTGCCATTGCGGATGACATCCGGCGTTTCGTCACAACCGTTATGACGCTGCCAAAAACTGACCATGTCCGCAAAAGGAAGATATGGCTTGCTTTGTGCCTGAACGATCTGTTTACGTCCGCTCATCCCGCCTTCCATCGGGACCATTACATCCGCTTCGCCATGTATGAGCAGTACGGGCACACCGGCCGCCGGCGGCGAGGATGTGTCAAACAATGCTCCGGCAACGCTGGCGACACCGGCGAGTTTTCCCTTCATTTCGCGTGCGAGATGAAGCGACAGCATTGCTCCGTTTGAATGTCCTGCGGCATAGATTCGACCCTTGTCGGCATTGTGATCTTTTATGAGAGTGTCGATAAGGCGGCTGATGAATGCGACATCATCTATGCTGTTATTCATCGCATAAGCACAGCAGCCTTCCGCGTTCCATGTCAGCAAATTGTCGCCGCCTCTGCCGCTTCCGTAAGGAAAAACAGCAATGAAACCTTCCTTGTCGGCCTTTTGTGAAAAACCGGTCTGACGCTGTGCGATCTCGCCGTTTCCACCTCCGCCGTGAAGCATTATCACCACCGGTTTTTTCTTTATTGCCGAAGCCCTGCTCGGCTCATGAAGAAGATAAAACCGTTTTTTTCCATTTACATTTATCGATCTTAGGCCTTTAGGTGTTTTATCGTCCGGGCTTTTTCTTCCGATCTGGCCTCCTCGCCCGATACGCCGCTGAGCTAAAAGATCGACACCCGTACCAATGACTGCGGCCACAAAAAGCAACAAAAGTAAAACGAACAATACGTGGCCGGTGCGCAAATACTTATTCATCATCAAAAAACCTCGCAAGCTAAAAAAAGCTCAACAATGATTTTGACGAATTAGGAAAGGGGTTGGTCGAAATATATTAGCTTAAGGCAAAGTCAATGATGCCATAAAAGAGCAGTTGCTCTATCTTAATTGGTGATTCGTATGTCTGAGATGTGCCTTGAAATTTATTAGACGCAAACTTCTCGATTTCCTTCTTGTTGAACTAACCGGAATTTCCGGATAGTTGAATTTTCAAGCAGCTCGCCGGAAGAGAATATGTTCTTTAGGTGTTCGTTTACAGTTCTGACATCTACGCCAAAATGTTCCGCCATCCGCTTCTGGCTCAGCCAAAATGTATCGTCCTCGAAATAGACATCGACCTTAACATTTCCCGTCGAGGTTGCGTAAACGATCAGTTGGTTTTGCCCGTCATTCATTTTTGTACATTATGTATGTTTATTGGAATTTTAACATCACTTGTTTTTGCAAATTCAATCGCCTCTTCATATCCGGCGTCAACATGTCTAATCACGCCCATTCCGGGGTCGGTGGTGAGGACTCGTTCGATGCGGGCGGCGGCTTCGGGGGTTCCGTCGGCGACGATGACCTGGCCGGCGTGGAGCGAGTAGCCGATGCCGACGCCGCCGCCGTGGTGGAGCGATACCCAGGTTGCACCGCCCGCTACGTTTATCATCGCGTTGAGATAGACCCAATCGGCGATGGCGTCGCTGCCGTCCTTCATTGATTCGGTCTCGCGGTTTGGCGAGGCGACGCTGCCGCAGTCTAAGTGGTCGCGGCCTATGACGATGGGGGCTTTCAGTTCACCGCTTGCGACCATTTCGTTTAATTTCAGTCCGGCCTTTGCACGTTCGCCATAACCCAGCCAGCAGATGCGTGCGGGCAGTCCCTGAAATTCGACCTGTTCCTGTGCCATCGTCAGCCAGCGTGCGAGATGATCGTTGTCGGGGAAAAGGTTCATTATCGCTTCGTCGGTGCGGTAAATGTCCTCTTTGTCGCCGGACAGAGCCACCCAGCGGAACGGCCCTTTGCCCTCGCAAAACAGTGGGCGGATGTAGGCGGGAACAAAACCGGGGTAATCGAACGCATTTGCGACGCCGTTATCAAAAGCACGCTGCCGCAGGTTGTTGCCGTAATCGAAAACAA
This sequence comes from Acidobacteriota bacterium, assembly GCA_019639175.1. Taxonomy (GTDB): domain Bacteria; phylum Acidobacteriota; class Blastocatellia; order Pyrinomonadales; family Pyrinomonadaceae; genus OLB17. The sequence goes on from JAHBSK010000005.1 coordinate 30,713, forward strand.
CCGAGCCGCGCTTCTGAAATTCGAGCATTGCCTCTACGTGGCGAGCCATGCTGTCCATCGCGGCTTGTTCGTAAGCACGTTGATCTGCCTTACGAAATTCGGCGGCTTCTTCGACCGAATAGCCAACCGGAATGTATCCCATCAGCACATCGTGTGCGCTTGTCTGGTCGGTGACGACATCGGGAATTATACCGCGTTCTATGAGCTGCCAATGAACCTCCGCGGCATTGCCGAGCAGAGCGATGCTCTTTGCTTCTTTCGCATCAACAGCCGCCTTCGCCAACGCAATAGCATCCTCAATATCTTTCGCCGCGACATCGACCTGTTTTAACTGCAAACGTCGTTCAATACGCCACGGATCGACATCGACCAGAATGCCCACACCGCCATTAAATGTGATCGCCTGAGCCTGAGCGCCGCCCATTTCACCAAGTCCGGCGGTCAGCACCAATTTACCCCGAAGATCGCCCCAGCCATGCTGACGCGCAAGCGAGCCAAAGGTCTCATAAGTCCCCTGCAAGATGCCCTGTGTGCCGATGTATATCCACGAACCGGCGGTCATCTGACCGTACATCATCAAGCCGTCGCGCTCGTATTTATCGAACTGTTCCTGCGTCGCCCAATGCGGCACGATGTTCGAGTTTGCCAGCAAAACGCGCGGCGCGTCCTCGTGTGACCTGAACACACCGACCGGCTTGCCTGATTGGATCAACAGCGTCTCGTCCGGTTCAAGCTCCAGCAAAGAACGCAATATCGCGTCAAAACTTTCCCAATCGCGCGCGGCCTTTCCGCGACCGCCGTAAACTACAAGGTTGTCGGGATCGAACGCAACCTGCGGGTCGAGATTGTTCTGGATCATACGGTAAGCGGCCTCGATCAGCCAATTTTTACACGTGAGTTCGCTGCCCGTCGGGGCTTTAATATTCTTGTGCATATTGGCTAAATAATAGCGTTAATTCCTGCAAGTGGAAAATTTGCGTGCGATAGGTCTGAAATTTACACAGGTCGTGCGATAATATCCGCAGAAAATAGTTGATATAAAGAGAGAGATTATGAAAAGACTGTCAATTATCGCAACAGCAATGTTCGTTTCGCTTTTTTTCTGCGGTTCGCTCTGTGCACAGACGCCTGAGGCATCGCCAAAGACTGAATTCGATGCCGAACTGGCGAAAAAGCTCGGCGCGGACGAGTACGGAATGCGACGGTATGTTCTGTGCATTTTGAAAACCGGGCCGAAAGACGCGGAGATCAAGGGCGAAGAGCGCAGCGAGATATTCAAGGGACACATGGCAAACATTGTCAGGTTGGCGGACGAAGGGAAGATCGCCTTGGCAGGGCCGTTTATGGCAAACGACAAACAATTTCGCGGGCTTTTCATTTTTGCCGTAGATAATATCGCCGATGCGGAAAAATTGGCGGCGACCGACCCTGTTATCAAATCCGGAATGATGATCGCGGAATTTACACCATGGTATGGTTCGGCGGCACTGATGGAAGTCACGCCGATAAGCAAAAAAATTGTGGCAACACCTATCCAGTAAATGCAAAACGCAGACCTGATAATACATAACGCGGGACAGCTTGTGACCTGCGCTTCGGGTGGGAAACCGAAGCGTGGCGATGCGATGCGCGATGTCGGCATTATCGAGAACGGCGCGGTCGCAGTAAAAGACGGCGTGATAGTAGGTATCGGCAAAACGAGTGATATTCTGAGTGAATTTGCGGGTAACGAGGCCGATGTCATAGATGCGGAAGGCAAAGCTGTCATTCCGGGATTTGTCGATCCGCATACGCACATCGTTTTTGCAGGCGACAGACTTAATGAATTTGAGCTAAAAATAAAAGGCGCGGACTATCTGGAGATACTGGCGGCAGGCGGCGGGATAATTTCCACCGTGAAAAACACGCGCGAGGCATCGTTTGAGCAGCTTGTAGAAGAAAGCCGCAAGCGTCTGGATAAAATGCTCGCCTGTGGCACGACAACGTGCGAGATAAAGACGGGTTACGGGTTGGATACCGAGACGGAACTTAAAATGCTTCGAGTAATCGAGGAGCTTGATAAAACGCATCCGGTTAGCATTGTTCCGACGTTTCTTGCCGCACATGCCGTTCCGCCGGAGTTCAAGGGCAATACAGACGGTTACGTCGATCTGATCTGTGACGAAATGCTGCCTATGGCGTGGGAATGGTATGAAAGCTCGCATTTCTTTCGTCCTTCGGACCCATTGCAGGCGGGACACATGCGTTCCGGTCAAATTCCTTTTTACGCCGATGTTTTCTGTGAGAAGAATGCCTTTGATCTGACACAGGCGGAACGTTTTCTAACAACCGCCAAAGAGATCGGCTTCAAGCTAAAATCTCACGTTGACCAATTCACAAACCTTGGCGGTTCGCGGTTGGGCATCGAACTGAACGCCGCCTCGATAGACCACCTCGATGCTATCTCGGACGAAGAGATCGAGATGCTGGCCCAAAGCGAAACCGTCGGCATAGTCATTCCAACCGAAAATTTCAACGCGGGAAAAACCCAGTTCGCAAATGCGAGAAAATTGATCGACGCGAGCTGTGCCCTCGCGCTTTCGACCGATTACAATCCCGGCTCCGCTCCGTGTCCGTCAATGCCAATGGCAATGGCTATCTCATGCCGGTACCAAAAACTTTTACCAGCCGAAGCCCTGAACGCCGCGACGATAAACGCCGCATTTTCGATAGGACTCGGAGAAACGCACGGCTCGATTGAAATAGGGAAAAACGCAGATCTAACGATTCTAGACTTTGAGGATTACCGGGAGATGATCTACGAATTCGGAAAACCTCCCGCTGGCGATCTTTTTATCGGAGGAGTAGGGATATGAGGATAAAACCAAAACCCACTTTTTTTTGTTCGATTATTATTGCACCATTGTTTTTGTGTTTTAACGTTTTCCCATCGGTTTTTGGTGATAATGCAAATGTAGGACAGGTGAATATTTTGGTGAGCGATCTAGACACGAAAACAATGGCGAATATTATTGGTGTTAAATTAAGATCAATTGATATCGAGGATCATGTTCTAGAAAATGGAAGGGAGATATACCTAGCTGTCTCTGACGAGATTTATAAATTACTTCCTAAAAAGGTCAACGGTTTAGTTATAAAGCAATACAAAGGATCACGTGAGATACGAAAGAATAATGTCTCTTACATGGGATTTAGGGATTGGGGAAGGGCTGGCGAATTCGTCGATGTTACTTTTACATCATATTACGTAGGAGGAAACATATCCGGTTTTTATAACCGATATGAAAAGAATCCCAATAAAAAATGGGTTCTTATTTATTCAGATTGCTTTGCGGGGGCAACTTAATTAGCGGCAATTATGACGGAGATAATAATTGACGGCGAGAGCCTAACATTTGAGCAGGTGTTGGCGGTTGCTTATGGCAAGCCCGGTGAACCCCGCGTTGTTCTTGCTGAATGTGCAAAGAAAAAGGTTGAACGCGCGGCAAACGCCGTAGATACTCTGCTCGAACGCGGAGAGATCGCCTATGGAATAACGACGGGCTTTGGAGCGTTCAAGGACAAGATCATCAGCCGCGAACAGGTAGAGGAACTTCAGCGAAACATTGTCCTGAGTCACGCGGTCGGTGTCGGCGATGCATTTGATACGGCGACCGTTCGGGCGATAATGCTCATACGGGCGAACACGCTTGCCCGCGGATTTTCCGGTATCAGGCCTGAGACGCTTGAACTTATTTTGGAACTCATCAACCGCGGCGTTCATCCGGTAATACCTGAAAAGGGAAGTCTCGGTGCCAGCGGCGATCTCGCCCCTCTCGCTCATTTTGCCTGTGTTCTCATTGGCGAAGGCACCGCCGAATATAACGGCCAGATCGTTTCCGGGGCTGAGGCATTAAAAGCCGCCGGTTTGGAACCGGTTGTCCTGAAAGCAAAGGAAGGCCTTGCGCTGACCAACGGCACGACGGTTATGACCGCCGTGGGATTGCTGGAAACAGCACGCTCGATAAACCTTGCCAACCTCGCGGACATCGCGGGCTGCATGAGCCTCGAAGCGCTGAACGGGACTCTCTCGGCTTTCGATGAACGCATACACGCTCTTCGTCCGCATCCGCGTCAGATAGACACCGCCGCAAATCTTCGCCGGATACTGACAGGCAGCAAATTTGTTCGCGGATTTGACCCGACAAACGTCCAGGATGCATATACGCTTCGGTGTATGCCGCAGGTTCACGGCGCCTGCCGCGATTCCGTCGCCTATTCCGAATGGCTGCTCAAAATCGAGCTTAATTCCGTAACCGACAATCCTCTGATCTTCGTCAGTGACTCGGATGACGGGAGACAAGAGACAGGAGACGAGAGACTGGAGACAAAATCCGAAATTCATGTTATAAGCGGGGGCAATTTTCACGGTGAACCGCTTGCCCTTGCCTTCGATTATCTCGCCATTGCATTGACAGATCTTGGAAATATATCGGAAAGAAGGATAATGCGGCTGACCGATGAGGCGTCAAATGCGCAGACGCTGCCTGCGTTTTTGACAAAGGACGGGGGGCTAAATTCCGGCTTTATGATAGTGCAATATACGGCAGCGGCCCTATGCACGGAGAACAAGATCCTGGCTCATCCTGCCAGCGCGGACACGATACCGAGTTCGGCAAACGTCGAGGATCATGTTTCAATGGGAGCGACCGCCGCGTTAAAGCTCCGCGGTATAGTGAACAACCTTGCAAACATACTCTCGCTGGAACTGTTCTGTGCGGCTCAGGGCATAGATCTCAGACGGCAGGCACTTGGCGAAGACACGATTATGGGCAAAGGCACAGCGCCGATATATGCGGCCATCCGCGACCGCGTCCCGTTCATCGAACAGGATGTCTATATGAAGCCGCATATGGATTCCGTGCTAAAGATCGTCGAAAACTTTGCACGCGGATACGATCCCGGGTAAGGAGATAAAAATGCACAAGACGTCTTTGTTCACGCGTTTTGCAAAACTTTCGTCCCTCGTTACGGGCAAACCGATAACCTTTGTTATTGCGGCATTTGTTATCATGGTCTGGGCAGTGACCGGGCCGCTGTTCTCCTTTAGCGATACCTGGCAACTCGTAATAAATACAGGTACGACCATTGTCACTTTTTTGATGGTCTTTCTTATTCAAAACACACAGAACCGGGACACTGAGGCAATTCACATAAAGTTGGACGAACTGATACGAACGATAGAGGGAACCAGGCGTGAATTGATGGATCTGGAAGAGCTTGACGAAAAAGAGCTTGACGGTATTCGCAAGGAATATCTGGAACTGGCAGAAAATGCCCGTAATGTATCAAGACAATAGATAAGATAAAATGAGTATTTCAAAAACATTTACCTTCACTGTGTCGATAGCGGCCATGATATTCATGAGCTGTGCCGATACTGCCAATGCACAGACCGCGTCAGCCGATTTTCGCAAGGTGGTGGAAAAACGCCTTCTGGATAAACAGCAAAAACTTGAAAATATTTGTCCGGTGGACACGAACATTGTCGCTCGTCGTGTCTTTAAGGATTACGGCGCAATGTTCATTGCGGTCGATGACGTAAAATATCCGAGTAAATGCGTTTTCGCGACCGAAGATGAGGTTTTATCATTTCAATCAGGCGTAAGGTCAAAAACCGCCGTTATCAACAACGTTTCGGTGACTTTACAGGAAGAATCTTTCAATGCCCTTGAAAAGGCGAGGGCCGAAGCGATAAAGGCCGGCCTGAATATAACTCCGCGCGGCGGTTCCGCTTCAAAACGCAGTTTTGCCGATACAGCCCGCATTTGGAATTCGCGATTTGAACCCGGCTTAAAGCATTGGATCGCACAGAAAAGAATATCCGCAGCCGATGCAGAAAAAGCACGGCGGATGGACATCATCGATCAAGTGGCACAGGTGATGGAATGGGAAAAAGACAGGTTATGGTTCAGCACGCGGTTCAACTACTCGATCTTTTCTTCCGTCGCGGCACCGGGAACGTCACAGCATCTTTCAATGATCGCGCTTGATGTGACCCAATTCGCCGATAAAAGGGTAAGAGCGATATTGAATAAACACGGCTGGTTTCAGACCATTATCGACGACACGCCGCATTTCACATATCTTGGCCGAAAGGAAAAAGATCTTCCGAAATACGGCCTGCGTCCCGAAACCAAGGATGGTTTCACATTTTGGATACCAAATTTTGACCGGTGATCTGTATGAAAAGAACTTCTCTTGCCGTTGCCGTTGCGGGAATATCGCTCGTCGCCTCGGGCTGTTGGGAAAGCCCGCGCACGGTTCGCCCGGCGGACAATTTGAACACGCGGAACGACAATGTCAGCAACACCAACTCTAACCGCGCAGCAAATGTCAGCAACACGACACAGCCTTCAAACTCGAATATGAACAAAACCACCGAAACAGGATTTTTCGCCAATCTCCCGACGGGCTTTCAAAATCCGACCGATGATGTGGGCAAAAAGCTGCTGCGGGAATACGGCTCTGTCTTTGTCGCTCGCGGCGGTGCGTTTCCGCCAAAAACAGTCGTGTTCAGGGACGAGTCCGACGTTTCGGCATTTCAAAACTCACTTGGCAAAACATCAGCAAGAATAGGCAATTTCGACCTCGAACTACAAACTGCTGCGATGGCCGCCCTGAAGGACGCAATAGCCGACGCCCAGAAAAAGGGTTTGAAAATAACACCGCGCGGAGCCGATTCGGCAAAACGCACCTATAACGAGACGGTTGGCCTATGGAAAAGCCGTGTCGATCCTGCACTGGCTCACTGGGTCGGCAAAGGCCGCCTGACGCAGACAGAGGCGGACAGGATCAGGAATCTGCCAACCTACGAACAGGTCAAGGAGGTTCTTTCGCTGGAAGACAAAGGCATATTTTTTGCCAAAGACCTGTCAAAATCCATCATCTACTCGGTAGCGCCGCCGGGAACATCACAGCATCTTTCGCTGCTGGCTCTTGATGTTTCGGAGTTTGAAAATGCTGATGTCTGCCGGATATTGGCAGAACACGGCTGGTTTCAAACCGTCACGTCCGATCTGCCGCATTTCACATACCTCGGCGCAAAGGAAAGCGAACTGCCCGGCCTCGGCCTGAAAAAAATGTCGAACGCCGGACGGGATTTTTGGATTCCGAATATCTGAAACGCAGCTTACCGCTTACTATTTCTACCAAAGCAAAAGGGCGCCGGCATATTCGCCTAACGCCCTTTTAAACTTTTTTGGTACACCCGGCAGGATTCGAACCTGCGACCCTCTGGTTCGAAGCCAGATACTCTATCCAGCTGAGCTACAGGTGCACAACAGTTTTAATCCTAATTCGTGGCCACGGATTTTGCAAATAATCATTCTATATATTGAACCAAATTCAGATCATCGGTGAATAAAAGGCTCAAGAAAGATTATAATGATGATATGCGAAACATATTATTGGGTGGTACTTGGGCAAAAGGCAATGAGAACACAGCCGTTCATTCGCCTTACAGCGGCGATCTGATCGCCGACGTTTCAATGGCGGACGAGGATCAGTTGATGGAGGCCATAGGCACCGCATGCACCGCCGCGGCTGAAATGAAAAAGCTGGCAAGGTTTGAAATTGCCCGCGGACTGAGGAACATAACTGCCGCACTGGAAAGCCGTAAGGAAGAGTTTGCAAGTTGTATCATTGCAGAATCGGCAAAGCCCGCCAGATATGCCAGAGGCGAGGTTGACCGCGCCATTGCGACCTTTGCGTGGGCGGCGGGCGAGGCCGAACGCTTTTGCGGCGAGGCGGTTCCGGTCGATACGCAGCCTTCGGGGGCAGGGAAAACCGCATTTACGCGACGCGTTCCGAGAGGCGTGATCTACGGCATCACGCCGTTCAATTTTCCGCTGAATCTGGTCGCACACAAGGTCGCTCCGGCTCTTGCTTCCGGCAATTCCATCATCATCAAACCAAGCGACCGCACGCCTCTGACATCGCTTCTTCTTGGCGAGGTTTTTCTTGAAAGCGGCTTGCCCGCTTCGGCCTTACAGGTCGTGCCGATGAAGGTCGAATATATGGATCGTGTTTACTCCGATGACCGCGTGAACATGATCTCTTTTACAGGAAGCGCTCCCGTCGGCTGGTCGATAAAAGCCAAAGCTGCCAAGAAATTCGTCACGCTGGAACTCGGCGGCAATGCAGCGGTGATAGTCGATAAAACCGCTGACGTGGAAAGGTCCGTGTCAAAATGTCTGGTCGGGGCATTTGCCTATTCAGGCCAGGTCTGTATTTCGGTTCAGCGTATCTTCGTTCATTCAGAACTTTTCGACCGGTGGACGGATTCATTCGCTGAAGGCGCCGGCAAACTGAACTTCGGCGATCCTTTTGATGAAAACACTGAGATCAGCGTGATGATCGACGAGGCCGCCGCAAAACGTGCCGAAGAATGGATAAACGAAGCAGTCGATCACGGAGCAAAAAAACTTACGGGCGGAGGCCGTTCAGGCAGTTCGCTTGAGCCTACAGTGCTGACAAACACTACACCTGAAATGAAGGTCGTCAGCGAAGAAGCATTTGCTCCGGTCGTTGTCGTAGAGAGATTTTCGGAACTTGAGAACGCTGTTGAAATGGCAAATCACGGCAAATATGGACTTCAGGCCGGTGTTTTTACACAAGATCTGCAAAGCGCGATAACGGCGGCGGACAGCCTGGAATACGGCGGCGTCATCGTGAATGACGTGCCGACGTTTCGCGTTGACAATATGCCTTACGGCGGCGTCAAGGATTCAGGCTTTGGACGCGAAGGCGTTCGCTATGCGATGGAAGAAATGACAGAGCCTCGGCTCATTGTGATAAGCGGCTAGGCGTCCGTTTCGTGTATATTTTTGCGTTTGTCGTCGCGGAGCATGATCGCAGCCAAAAACGGTAATATGATGAGCTGTGCGGCAGCGGCATAAAGCCCCGGAACCATTGCCGCCATAAAATACGCTCCAAAACCCTGAGCGACCGCTCCGGTCGAAAACGCAACGGCAAGAAAGATGATACGGCCGCCGATCAAGGCAAGCGCCATCGCAACAAACGCATTCAGCTTGAATATTTCCCTGAATGCTCCGGCGAGAAAACCGTATGCCGCCAGTTCAAACATCATAGACGGAAGCATAAAAGCCGGAGGCATTCCCGAAAAGGCAAAGCTGACCAAAGGAGCGGCCACACCCGCTATCGCGCCCGAACGCCATCCGTAAACAAGTCCGATAAAAAGAACCGGCCAGTGCATCGGAAGCAGAACACGAACCGGAAGCCCCGTCGCGTGAGCCGCCGCAGGGAGAATGAACGCCGCCGCGATGATCAATAAAAGCTGTATCGTTAAAGGTTTGATGCCCCACGCCGGGAGCGTAAGCTGTCCGGCACTCACACCGTTTGTCGCTGCTATTTCTGCCATTGTCTTTAGATAATTTCCAATGAGAATATTAGAACTTAATGAAATATTAGCACAGTTTTATGTCGCATTGCCCCTAGCGGCTTTCTCTATTCTGACAGTCAGGCGGGCCGAAACCTTGCGGTTTTGTATTTTGGCTTATTTCTAGTATCGTTTCCTCATGAAAATTTCGGTAAAGTTTGCCCTGCATTTCCTGCTGTTCGTCACGCTCTGTATCACCGCCTATTCACAGGCCGTCACGGAAACAACCAAATTAAGCGGCATTAAGGACATAGTTTCTGTAACGCGCGATGCCCGCTGGATACCGTACATCGAAGCGAAAAGCGACCAGGATGCATACTTTGCCCAGGGCTTTATCACGGCAAGTGACAGGCTTTGGCAAATGGACCTCTTACGTCGGGTTGCGAGAGGCGAAACGGCCGAAATATTTGGCAAAACGACGCTTGAAGAGGACAAACGCTGGCGGACATTCGGCTTCGCTAAAATAGCCGAGCAGAGCATTAAATATCTGGAACCTGATCTGCGGCAGGCCCTTGACGACTATGCGAGAGGTGTTAACGCCTATATCGCGACGCTGGATAAAGACACGCTGCCGATCGAGTTTCGCATCCTTCAGTACCAACCGCGTGAATGGACATCCGCGGATTCGATAATCATCGGAAAAATACTCGCCGACGCGCTCAGCAGCACCTACTCAGGCGACCTGCTTCGTGAATCGCTAAAGGACATCGACCCCGCGAAATACACAGACCTTACGAACAAGGTGACGCCCTATGATGTGATCCTTTTCGGCAAGGATGTGGCCGCAAAAACCGCGATCAACTCAGCATTGCAAATAGATAAAATCATCGGAGAGAAAAGCCCAAACGGTGACGAAATTCGCTCGTTTTTAGAGAACGACCGTGTTCTGCGTGAAAGATCGCTTTCGCGTGTCGGGCTGTATGCCGAAGGCCTTGCGGCGAGCAACAACTGGGTCATCTCGGGCAAACGAACGGCTGACGGCAAACCGATCCTTGCCAATGACCCGCACCTTATGCCGTCGGCTCCGGGCATCTGGTATCTGACGCATCTTTCGACACCCGGTATGAGGGTTGCGGGCGTGACGTTTCCCGGCGTGCCGGGCATTGTCCTCGGCCATAACGAACACATAGCATGGGGAGCGACAAATGTCGGGCCTGATGTACAGGATCTGTATCGGGAGCAGATAGATGTGATCCACGGCCTAAAGGCCAGAGGAAAAGATGATGAGGATAAAGTTGTCAGAAAAAGAGATGAGATCATTCGCGTAAGAACAAGTCCCTTAAAACCCGAAACAGAAGAGGTCATTTTCCCGGTACTGGAAACAGATATTGGCCCTATCGTTATCAATGAACAGGGCGGAAAGTGGTATTCACTAAGATGGACGGCTTTCGACCCGAAAAATAGCGACTTCGGTGCATTTTATCTCTTGAATCGTGTCCGCGATTGGGAAGGCTTCAAAAAAGCACTGAGTTCATACGGCGGAGCCACCCAGAATTTTGTTTACGCCGATACAAAGGGAAACATCGGATGGCACGTTGCAGGGAAGATTCCCGTCAGACGCAAAGGCGACGGATCGCTGCCTTACGACGCGTGGACAAATGACGGTGACTGGACAGGCTTCATACCGTTTGCCGAGCTTCCGAATCTTTACAATCCGCCGGAAGGCTTTATCATGACCGCAAATCAGCGAATAGTCGGCACGGACTATAAACATCAGCAGCTTGTCCGGGATTTTGCCGCTCCGTGGCGTGCCCGCCGTCTGCACGATCTGCTTTCCAAAGACACAAAGGCGACGATGGATTCAACCTCCGCCGCACAGCATGATGTTTACAACATCCCGCTAAAGATGCTGGCTGATGACATAGTCCGGCTGAAGGCTGCAAACGACGGTCTGCTTAAAGATATTTCAGAATGGAATGGAGAGATGACGCCGGATTCAAAGGCCGCGTTGGCGGTGAATGAGATACGCAACTGTGCCGCCGAAAAGCTCTCAGCAGCGGATAAAAGAATACCGGCGTATCTGATCCGCGAACGCATTCTGTATCGCGCCGTCAGAGAAAATTCAGCGTTGTGGCTGCCAAAGGAATTCGGTGATTACGGTGAGTTATTGAGGTCGTGTTCTGACGGGCTGGATGCCTCGCTTTCACAGCGATACGGAAAGGATCGGGAAAAATGGGTTTGGGGCGCGGTTTCCACATCTCGTTTTCCGCATCCTCTGGCCGTTGCTCCTTTGATAGGCGGACAGTTTGCCACGCCGAGAGTTTCCATTTCCGGCAGCGGCCAAACACCGAATGTCGCCTCGGCGGTCTCAATGCGTCATATCGCCTCGCCGGGAAACTGGGATGCGACCAGATTTGTCATTCCGCTTGGTCAGAGCGGCGATCCAAAGTCACCGTATTACAAAGACCAGTTTGACCTGTGGAAGGACGGCACACCGGCAGTCTTTCCGTTCTCAGAAGAGGCGATTAACAAAGCAGCCGTGAAAACCGTTAAATATGAGCCTGTAAGCACGCCGTAACAGCATTTTACGGATCGTTTGGTTTTATACGGGACAAAAAGTCCGACAAAATAATGGCCGCGGCCTCGCTGTCAACGAGGTCGCGCGTTTCTTTCAGGCCGACGCCTTTTTCCCAAAGACGAGCCTTTGCTTCGTAGCTTGAGACACGCTCATCCTGAAGAAAGACCGGAATTTTCAGCGAAAGCGAGAACTTGCGGGCCATTTGACGAGCCTCTGCCGACATAGGGCTTTCCGAGCCGTCCGATTCCAGCGGCAAACCAATGACCAATGCGACGGCATCATAATCACCGATAAGTTTTGTGACGGCGTTAAGGAGTTTTTTCCACGATGTCCTGTCGATACGGGGCAAAGGCGAGGCAATGAGCCGCAGTTCATCAGACACGGCAACGCCAATGCGGACGGTTCCGGGGTCAAGCGCCAACAGGCGTCCCGTTGCCGGAATGCTCTCCAAATCAAGAATCTCGGTGGTTTTAGTTGTTTCTTTTTCTTGCGCCAAGTGTTTGGATGTCTGATAATAAAGACCTGATAAGTGTAACCTTTACCGGCAACGATCCGTATTAGCCGGAGAGGTCGCTTTAATTTAAGAGGTATTATATGTCATTTCGCGGTAAGATGTGGACGCTATTGCTCTCGGCGGTAATTGCCGGATATGTCCTTGTGGGCGGATTGCCGTTCGTCGGGAGCCTGCTGCAAACACAGGCACAGCAGCCGATCAACGACTCCGGCGCCCAGCTCAGGATATTCGGTGAGGTCCTCCAGCACATACAAAATGATTACGTTGACGAACCGAATCTGGACAAGGTTCGCCTCGGCGCACTGCGCGGACTGGTCGGCGGACTCGATCCGTATTCGTCCTATCTTACTGCCGATCAGGTAAAGCAGTTCAACGGGCGCGAGGCCACGAACAATGTCGGTGTCGGAGCGGAGTTTTCTCAGGTTTCACAATATCTTTATGTGCTTTCGGTTCTTAAGGGATCCAATGCCGAAAAGGCCGGTTTGAAAGCCGGAGATGTTGTTGAGTATATCGAGAACCGCGCCACTCGCGACATATCGCTTTACGATGCCAAAGAGATGATAGAAGGCGAGCCGGGAACCGAGGTCACGCTTCGCGTCCTCAGGTCTGATTCCAAACCGCTAGTCATAAAGGTAAAGCGCGGTGCGCATACGGTTCCCAAGGTCGAAACGCGTATGGAAACCGGAAACGTCGGCGTCATAAAGGTTTTCAGCCTTGAGGCCGGTGAAGCGGACGATATCAGATCGCAGCTTGAAACCCTCAGCAAAAAAGGCGTTGAGAAGATAGTTCTCGACCTCAGAGGAGTTTCTGCCGGTTCGTTGGACCAGGCCGTTGAGGTCGCAAATCTTTTTATTCGCGAAGGCGACCTGGCAAGCATAACGGGACGCGATAAGGAAATTTCCAAAGCATTCAAGGCCGATCCCGGCAAACATCTTTTCGACGGCAAGGTCGCTGTTCTGATCGATTTCAGCACCGCCGGAGCCGCAGAGGCAGTGGCGGCGGCGATCCTTGAAAACAAACGCGGCGAAGTTGTCGGTGAAAGAAGCTTTGGCGCCGGAACGGCTCAAAAACTGTTCCCGCTTCGCGGCGGCGATGCTTTGCTTCTAACAGTTGAAAGATGGTCGTCCCCGACCGGTAAACCGTTCCTCGGCGATGATCGCGATTCCATGGGCGTCAAACCTTCGGTCGAGGTAAAGCGTCCCGATACGCCTGAACCGATCGAGGTCGAAGAATTGATCGAACAGAAAGAGGATGAAGCCGAAAATCCTCAGCCATCGCCGACACCTGCTCCGTCGCCGACGCCAAAGGCTCCGGCTGAAGACATTCAGTTGAAAAAGGCGTTGGAGATACTGAACGCCGGTTCGACAGCGGCGAAAGCGGCAGCTTAGCATTTATGACCTATACGTTTTTCAAAGGGGCCTGTTCAAAGCAGGCCTCTTTTGTTTGACACCACATTCTCTTATTTAAGTGTTGTCGGAAAACGCGTTTCCCTGTTAAAATCGGTTTCGGATGAATCAGCACTTTGTCGATATTCGCCCCCTGAATGAGACCGACCTGAATGAATGGTTGCGGCTCCGCAAGATACTGTGGGACAGAACGCCCGAGGATGAACACCAGGCCGAGATGGTGGACATAGTCGAACACCCCGATTCGCAGCAGGTTTTCGTGGCGGAACATGAAGGCCGCCTTGTCGGTTTTCTGGAGGCGAGTATCAGGCCTTTTGTCGAAGACTGCGTTTCCGACAATGTCGGCTATCTGGAAGGCTGGTTCGTCGAGGCCGATTTCAGAAATCAGGGCATTGGCCGCGAACTGGTCGCATCGGCGGAAAATTGGGCCAGACAAAAAGGGCTGACCGAAATGGCATCGGACGCCGAGATCGGCAACGAAACCAGTCTGGCCGCACACCGCAGCCTGGGTTATGCTGAAACCTCACGGCTGGTTCATCTGCGAAAAGAGATCTGACCGGGTCGCCCGCACCTGTTAATGATCGAAAATGAATTGCCTCAGATCATTATTTCTTTTGCTGACCGGCCTTTTCATCGGCCTGTCACAGGTGAGCGCCCAATCCACTGACCAGCGTTACCCGACACCGATCACGACCGACACAATTACAGGATCAATTTCAGCACGTGCCATCGGCGATTCGCGCAAGACTGAATATTTTTACGCATTTGAAGGCAGACAGGGCGATATTTTCATAAATGTCGTCTATGAAAATCTCAATGGCGATATTGATGTCTTTGTCGTTGACGGCCTGCGTCTGATGACACGCATCGTCGCTCTTGCAGATCACGGCATAACCGAAACCGGCCGCGTTATTTACCTCCGCAAACCGGAAAAGCTGCTGCTGCGGGTAAGCGGACGCACACCAGATGATGATCCGGCAAAGTTCACGATCAAATTTGCGGGAAGTTTTCTCGCCGCTTCCGAGGATGAGTATAAGAATATCCCGGAACTTCCAAAGGTATCGGTTCCCGCTGCCGTGCCGGAAAGAGCGGCTGAAACTGCGGAAAACGTAGAAAGATCATCTGAGCCGAAACTTGAGGTTGTGATCGAGGAATCAGTTCCGGCTAAAACTGATGACCGATCCGCCGCGACGCCGGAAAGGGAAATGAGTGTCGATAAACCGGCGGAAAATGAGAAACTTGTCCGGCCTACGCCGCCGCAGAGGCGTTCCACCGCATCCAGACAGCGACGGGCAACGAGTACCGAAACTCAGCCAAAGCCGGAACCTGAGGCCGCACAGCCTGAATCGCCGCCACCGCCAAAGGAAGAACCGCCTGCCGAGCAAAAGCTGGTTGTTATTTTTCGAGACGGAGCAAAAGTGGACGTGCCGATGAATGATGTGCTGCGTTTTTCAATGGACAGCGGAACGCTTGTCATCGTTCAAAAGAACGGCCGCATCAGGCGGTTTCAGATGAAGGACATATCCAAGTTTTCCGTCGAATGAACGGTTCAGGATTCGATGTTTTGCCGTAGCCTTGTGATCAGCGGATTTGCCGGATTTGCCTCTTCGAGCCTTTTCAGTGCCTCGGACGCCTTTTCTTTCTCGCCCTTTCGTGACAGGGCAATGCCAAGATAATAAAGCGATGCTTCGTGTTTAGGATCGGCCTTGAGGACCGTTTCGACCTCGACGATCGCGGCATCGTAATCAGGCGGATCGGCCTCGATAAGCGAACCGGCAAGGTCGGCACGAGCGTTATTGTCATCGGGTGTCAGCGACAGAACCTTTCGGTATTGCTCGACGGCCTCTTTGAACATCCGCGCGTCAAAATAGGCATTTGCCAGGACAAGGTTGCCCTGTCTGTCCTCAGGACGAACGGCCAGCCCGCGTTTGTAGAACTCGACGGCCTCGGCAAAGCGCCCTATCTGGGCGTACATATCGCCGGTTCGCATCTGTACGGCAAAATTTTTCGGTTCATTCTGTGCCTGATCCAGAACTTCCTGAATATCGGCTTCGGGCATATTCCCGCCATTGGCGATCCCATTGAACGGCACAGTTCCGCTGCCCGCCGGAGCGGCGGAGAGAGATGATGTGCGGTTGATGCTGTTCGCCCCCCAAAAACCGAGGAAAAGGCCAACGACCAAACCTGCGATACCAAAAACCAGAGGCTTTTGCATAGATCAGATCCTACAGAAAAAATACTCTAAGCGTAGCTGTGAAGTCCCGGCAGCAAATAACTGACGCCGAGATATGTAAAGATCACCAAAAGAAATCCCAGTATCGCAAAATAGGCAGAGCTGCGTCCTTTCCATCCGCGAGATATTCTTGTATGCAGAAACGCCGCATAGGTCAGCCACGCGACCAATGCTCCCGTTTCCTTAGAATCAAATCCCCACGGCCTGCCCCACGATTCATTTGCCCAAATTGCTCCGGTTATCAGCAGCATCGCCAGTCCTGCAAAGGCAAGGCAGGCAGTCTTATACATCAGGTCGTCCAGAGATTCCAGACTCGGCAATCTTTCTATAAGCTGATCTGTTCTGAATGCGAACAGAAGGCAGAAAAAAGTCCCTGCCAGAGCGGTTATCAGTCCTGCAAGTTCGACCGGGTTCGTGTTCAGGCTCAGATACAGATCTTTTCCGTTTGCCTGAATATAACTTCTGCCCATTTGGTCAAGCTGTATCGGAGAGATCGCATTGTATTCGGCGGCGGTCAGGTTTTGCTTTTCTGCTAAAGCTCTGCCGGCAACGATGTATTGATCCTTGTCTGCTTCAAGCTGTGTCTGAAGCCGCGGCAGGACATTGTCGTTCGACCGCATCCCGGAGACCATGAACATCACGCAGGCGATCTGAGCGACCAACGCAAGTTTCAGCAGAATATGGCCCGCTTTTTTTGCGGCCTCATTCTGTTTGTAAATATATAAAAGAAAGCTGATTATGACCGCAACCGAAAGCACCGCCGCAGCGACCATTACAGGCCCGGTGTAGGGCAGTTCCAGCCTGAACGGAGCAGAGAATGGCTTTCCTCCTGACGCATTCGGCAGGAACAGCCCGGCTCTATATACTCCTTCCGTCAGCACGGAAAATTTGCTCACCGTCGCTATCACCGAAAGAGTGAAGACGCTTGACCATATCGCCATTGATTCAACCTTGACGCGATCTTTCAGCAAATAGATGACCGCTATCGCAAAACACACGAGCGCGACACCGTAGCTGAGCGACGCGACACCGACGTGTATCGGGCGCCAATATGAATCAAGCACCGGAGGCAGGTCGATGAACTCGTCGCCGATAAAACGCGCCAGCGTCAGGATCAGTGCGGCAAGCGGCAGCGTGAATGAACTGAGAACCTGGAAATGCCGCTTTCTGGCAAGCAGCAATGTCGCTATGCCCGCGCCAAAAGCGAATGCAAGACTGAGGTCATAAAGATTGGCGAACGGGACATATCTGAATATCCAAGGCGTTTCTTCGCTCCCGCCGGCACGCAGCATCTGTATCTCGCGTTCATACGCCGCGACCCATCGGACCATCCAACTGGAAAGGTTGAAAAAGACGCCCAATGCCGCGCCCCAAAGCCCGATCTTTCGTGCCATTTCCGAAGGGGCATAGAGATTGGTGATCTGAAACAGGGCCGCGAGAATATAACACGCCAGAGCGATCATCATCAGCGAACCGTCCGACATGAACCGTTCGCCCATCTGCAATTTGGCCGCGAGCATCAGCAGCGAGCCTCCGACAGCAGCGATCGCCGGAATATAAGAAAGCCACGGCCTGCCTATCTCAGAATCGTATATCTCCTTTGCCATTTTTATACCTCTAAAAAACTGTGAGGCCGCAGGTCAATTCTGACCGTCAGCCGAGCCTTTTCCTTTGTCCCGAAGCGTCGCCGCCATCTTCGCAAATTTATCCTGAAATGCCGAATGATTGCGGTTAGTGTCTCCGGCCAGAACGACCTCGTATTTGCCGTCAGGCGTCTTTTCCACCAATGCCCACACACGGCGATGCGAAAAGAAAAAGACAAATCCAAGTGCCGCTATCAGCCCAAAACCGCCGAAATACCATGCGATGAAAGCACCGCTGTATGGATCGTATTTTATCGACAGGACATGTGCGAAAGGCACTTTTTCAAAATCCGCCAGCCGCCATTTATAGCCCGCCTTTGGAGCGCCGACCGGAATGTTCTCGGCAACGCTGCCCTGAAATGCATATACGCGAATGCGTTCGCCGCCCGGCGGAACCACGCTCAGAACCGCGACTGGATTGTTATAGTCGCCCGATCGTGTATCGGGATTTCCGTCGGCATTGAACGCGAAATCGGGGAGGAATTCGTCATATTCGACCAGCGTGCCGTCCGCCAATGTCCCGGAGCCGCGCCGCGGTATCTCTATTTTCTGCGTTGATCCGTCTGTTTGCGATTCGATCTCTAACTCTATACTCCGGGCGCTCCCTATTCTCGACGCTTCCGCCTGAAAAAAACGATAACCGCGATAGCTGAACGGATTGTTCATGCTGACATCAGCCACGCTAACGCCATATTCAGGATCGGTGATCCGTAGCTGTGTCCGCCAGTCAAGCGTGTTCGTGACCGAAATGGAACCGCGCGGATCGATCAGCTTTTGCTGAATATCCGTGCATTCAAGCGTAAAGGGAAGCTGGACGTTATACTTTTCGCGTTTATCCAGGTCTATGCGGATCATCTGTATCTGATCCGAAATATCTCCGGGTATCATGCGGACATCGGCGTCGAATCCCCATTGATTCGCGACAAAATGTCCGAGAAAGAGTGTGAGCAGGGCAACGTGCACCAGATAAGCACCGATCCGGTTCCATTTTCCGCGGTCGCCAAAAACGGTTCTCGCCCGAACCTCCTCGATCTTTGAGAAATCCTTTTTTCCGTCCTCATCAACCCCGTAGGAACGTATGTTGTCATCGGTCGCGACGGGAGCGTAGCCGTTCTCACGAAAAACGTCTTCGACCAGTTTTGTGACGGCTTCCTCATCGTCGGAATCTATTGAGATGACCGTATTTTCCTTCTGCCCGAGCAGCCACGGACGTGTGGCTGTCTTTTTCGGCGACGCAATATAGCTCCATGCCGAAGGAAAACGGTCTATCGACGCAAGAACGATGTTCAGCGACAGCACCAGCAGGATGGCGTTGAAATACCAACTGTGATAAATATCGAACAACCCGAGATAGCCGTAAACGACCCGTTCGGCAGGTGTAAGAGAAGCATAATAGGAATCAAAACCTGTGACGTTCTGCTGGATGACGATCATGCCGATCATCGACAGGACGACAAGCACGCATAAAAGCGTCACGCCAAAGCGAACCGAACTCAGAAAATTGATGAAGCGGTTGATCAACGGCACCGAACGGCGCTCGGCGCGGTCTTTTCCTCTGATTGTTTCCTCGGCCACGGACATTTTATATGCGGATATACTCTAAAAATAATATCCTAGCGGGCGGTGTTTGTCACCCGTCGATAGATTAGGCATACTTCTCAAAATTAGAAGCGGCGTTGCCCCTTACCGACTTGGAAATTGCCTGAGATAAAGGTATTCTTGGACTATCTGACAATGCAGGCTGTCACAACCGAACAAGAGAATACATCAGCTTTGAGCGCCCGCGGGCGCCTTGAGGCATTTATTGAGCTTACCAAACCGCGAATAGCATTTCTGCTGGTGCTGACCTCAGCCGCCGGATATTATGCCGGTTCGATAGGAACTTTCGACACGCTTCTTTTCGTTCACTCGATGCTGGGCATAACGCTGCTTGCTTTCGGCGTTGCCACATTGAACCAATGGTATGAACGAGCGATCGACCCGCTGATGGAGCGAACGGCAGGCAGGCCGATACCGGCCGGAAAGGTAACGCCGACCGAAGCTCTTGTTTTCGGCATCAGCCAATGTCTGGTTGCGGAACTGTATCTTTTATTCTTTGTGAACATTTTGACAGCGGCCCTCGGACTTACTGTCATCGCCGGCTATGTGCTTGTTTATACTCCGCTGAAAACGAAGACATCGGCTTCGACCGCGATCGGAGCTTTTCCGGGAGCGATGCCGCCGCTGATGGGATGGACGGCCGCGACCAATGAGATAACGCTCGGAGCCTGGGCTTTATTCGCCGTTCAGTTTTTGTGGCAGTTTCCGCATTTTCTGGCTATCGCCTGGCTTTACCGCGAACAATACGCAAAAGCGGGTATTCTTATGCTGCCGGTCGTTGAACCGGACGGACGCCTGACGGCCCGACAGATCGTATTGTTCACGCTGATGCTGGTTCCGGTCAGCCTCGGGCCGTTCTTTTTGGGATTTGCGGGAATATATTTTCTGATCGGATCAGTGTTGTTGGGGATATGGTTCCTGTTTGAAAGCGTCAAAATGGCACGGTCAAAAACGGACAAGGCGGCAAGAAAGCTTTTGCTCGTCTCTGTAATATATCTGCCGCTGTATTTTCTTCTGATGGTTATCGACAAGATCTAGCCATGGCCACTGAATCCGTAAATACCATTGACATAGCAGTTCGGGAACGGCCGATCGTTTCGCCCGGAGGCGGAGATCCGACGACCGGCCCGGGAAAAAGAGGCCCGCGCGAACCGGAACCGTTCGATGATATGGATGACAACGAGAACGCCTTTCGCGATAAATCAAAGATCATAACGCTTTTTCTGCTGCTTGTGGTGTTGATGACCTTTGGCGGGTTGATCGGTGCTTATGTCGTCATTGCCACCAACGACGTTTTGGAATGGCAGCCATTTTCTCTTCCTATACCTGTTTGGATAAGCACAGCTTTGATAATAGCAAGCAGCGTCACTTACGAATTTGCAAAACGCGGCGTCATCGCCTCGAATACCGCCGCAACCCGCCGGTATATGATCGCAACCTCGGCGCTTGGCGGAATGTTCATTTCGTCGCAGTTGATGGCGTGGCTCGTTCTGGTCAATCGCGGGTTTTACCTCAGCGGAAACCCGTATTCAGGCTTTTTCTACATTCTTACGGCAATTCACGCCGTTCATGTGCTGGGCGGGATCATCGCCCTCGGCACTATTACGCTGAGAACCTGGAACGCGACCGCCGACCTGGACGAATACTTTTACAGAAAAGCCCTTGCCATATCTGTCGGGATGTATTGGCATTTCATGGGCCTGCTTTGGATCGCCCTTTTTCTTCTTCTCGGCTTTTGGAAATAGAACAAAATGGAGTTTTTGCCTGTTTTCCCCCATCTTAATGCGACCCTGAACGGTATCAGCGCCATTTTCCTGATGACGGGCTTTTATTTTATCCGCACAAAGCGGATCTCGGCCCATCGGGCCTGTATGCTGACCGCATCAACTCTTTCCGCCCTGTTTCTGGTGTCATATTTGACGCATCATGCGCTGAGAACTTACTATTTCGGGCTTGGGCCGACCCGTTTTGAAGGCGAGGGGCTGGCTCGCCCCATTTATTTCACGATACTTTTGTCACACACCGTTCTCGCTGCCGTTGTAGGCCCTTTTGTTCTCCTTACGCTCTGGCGGGCGTTAAAAGGCAATTATGAACGCCATAAACGCATTGCCCGCTATGTTTTTCCCGTATGGCTCTATGTTGCGCTGACCGGTGTGGCGGTATATCTGATGCTCTACCAGCTTTTTCCGGCAAAATAGGAAATTTTGATAAAAGACGTTGATTTACGGCATAGAATGTGCTACATTCTGTACGTTGAAAAGTTGATCACCGAAAGCAGTCGTGTCCTGAACGCTCCTGCTGCGGGGGAACCAAAGTAATGTTGAATTACATCATTACAGGGGCGAAGCGACAATAGCCGCGGGGATAATCTTTCGTTCCTAGCCCGTCAGCTAACCTCGTAGGTGTGGCAAAGAAGTTACTGCAACAAAACTTGTTAGTTGCTATTTGTGTGTGCTTCGCGCTCTGCTTTTTCAACATGTCCAGCAGACATCCGGTCTTCTCAAAGGGAAAGATCCCGCGAAACGCTTCGCGGGGTTTTTCTTTAACCTAAAGGCATTTTGCCTCGGTAATTCCTCACCTGAGACCGATCGTTCCTGATCTCCCGACGTTTTTTTTCACCTTCCTGTTTTGGGACTCGGCCATAACGATAGTAAAATCAAACGTCTTCCGCATATACTTCTTGTATGAAAACACGTATCGGACTCATTTTTGGCGGCAGATCGGGTGAACACGAGATCTCGATCAGATCAGCCGTATCCGTTATCCGTTCCATCGACCGGGATAAGTATTCGGTCGTGCCTATCGCCATTGACCCGTCAGGACACTGGCTCAGCCCGGACGCATCATGCAAACTTTTGGCTGATGATGTCGCTGATCTGCTGGACGTGCGTGATCAGGACGGCAGCTATGGTCTGTTGGCAGACACCGCGTTCAACGGGCTGACGGCGATGGACGGCGAACACTCTAATATCGGGCTGGACGTGATCTTTCCGGTCCTGCATGGCCCGATGGGCGAGGACGGCACGATACAGGGCTTGCTGGAACTGGCGAATATCCCGTATGTCGGCTGCGGCGTTCTTGCCTCGTCCTGCGGTATGGACAAGGTCACGATGAAAACCCTGTTCAAGGACGCCGGGCTGCCGATATGCCGATTCATCTGGTTCCTGCGCAAGGATTGGGAGGCCGATCCTGAAAAACTGATCGCCAACATTGAAAAAAAGGTCGGCTATCCGTGTTTCGTCAAACCGTCGAACCTCGGCTCATCTGTCGGCATTTCGCGGGCAGGAAATGCCGAGGAATTGGCCGCCGCGATAAAGCTTGCCGCCGAATACGACCGCAAGATAATCGTCGAGGAAGAACTCAGAATGCGTGAGATAGAATGTGCGGTCATCGGCAATGACGATGCTGAGGCAAGCCGTCCGGGCGAATATATCATCCGAAATAAGGAAAAGTCTTTTCTTGATTATGTCGAGAAATATTCCGGCACGGGAAACAACGAGTTTGTCGTCCCGGCGCCGGTTTCTGAGGAACTTGAAACAAAGATACGCGAAATGGCCGTGGCAGCCTTTAAGGCTATCGACGGTTCCGGCCTTGCCAGAGTCGATTATTTTTTGCGAAGCGATAACGGAATGCTGCTGGTAAATGAGATCAACACGATGCCCGGGTTGACGGATGCTTCCGGGTTTCCGAAAATGTGGGAAGGCAGCGGCAGATCGTTCACGGATGTGATCGACCTTTTGATAAGCCATGCCATTGAGCGGCACTCTGACCGGTCACGAAACCGTACCGGCACGTAAAGGCCGTATGTTATGTTTCTTTTTACAAAAAGGGGGATATTATGTCAGTAGCAAAAAATATTGAGATCGTTTCTGCGTCAGGCAAGAGCTTTGAAGACGCCATTTCAACAGGGATCGAACGGGCATCACGCACGATAGACAATATCAAAGGAGCCTGGATAAAGGATCAAAAGGTCGAAATAAGGGATGGTAAAATATCTGAATACAGAGTGACGATGATCGTTACCTTTGTTCTTTCTGACGATTAGTTCTTATCACGTTTTTCGGCAGTGTACCCTTTTCGGGTCCTGATAGTAAGACCGGGACGGCTGACGCGGAGTTCTATCTCCCGCCATTTGCCGTCCTTTTTTTCGTTCAGCGGCGAATAACCCAATGTATATTGTTCGCCAAGTTCCTTGACGATATTCTCGAAGGCCTCGCGCATTGCCACGCCGCCGGGAGCGGCAACGAACTGCCCGCCCGTTCTTTCTGCAAAATTCCTGAGCGCTCCTCGATTTTGCTGACGCCGGTTTTGCGAACCGGTCGGGGTCGCCATATCCACTGTGTAGATCACAGCATTTGCGGCCATTGCCTCACGAAGCGCCCTCGACGACGACCGCGAGCTTTGATTATCAGCACCGTCGGAAAGAACCACTATCGCCCGTCGTTGTTCGGGACGATCACGAAGAGCTTCGGCGGCCTTGAAAACCGCGTCATTCAGAGCGGTCATCCCGTAGGCGCGAATATCGAATATTCTTTCCGATATGTCACGGCTGTTCGAAAAATCCTGCACAAGCGAAACTTTGCTGTCAAATTTGTATATCGCAACGTGGTCGTCAGGACGAAGGCCGTCAAGAAACCTGATCGCAGCCGATCTGGCAAGGCTGACGCTTTGCTCCATGCTTCCCGATGTATCAATAAGGATCACTGCGGCAAAAGGTGTTTCTTCGGGTGAGAACAGGGAAATGGGCTGTTCAACGCCATTTTCAAGAACCGAGAACAGTTCTTTTTTCAGGCCTGAAACGACTCGCCCGTTAGTGTCGCGTATCAGGGCATTCAACACGACCAGATCGGAATCGATGCTGATAACGCCGTCATCCTGGGCCATGACCGCGCCTGCACATATGGCGATCACCGTCAGAAGCAAAAATGATCGGGCGATCGTTGTCATTAATTTGTTCACAGAAAATGTTGTCTATTCAACGCCGTAGTTTCAGAAATCGTGCGACCCTTATGACCGTGTTCGACGACCTTATCGCAACGGCAGAGATCGAGAACCGTGTTGTCTTTTTTAGCTCTTCCAAAAGGTCGTTGGTTGCCTCCTTAAGGAACAGGACGGCCTGGGTCAGGTTTGAAGGCCGTTCAAAATCCTCGTCTTCCTCAAGCGTCAGGCCGTCGTTGTTGCCGCCAAGGTCTTTCCTTATGCGGGTAACGAGCTTTTCCAGATCATCCAGTTTTTTGTGATCGGTTGCGGAAAACTGCTCTTTCCGTTCAATGGCTTCATAAAGATCCGAGGCGAGTTCGGCTGCCGTCTCACCGCGTTTCAGCATTTCTTCGTGCTGCTTTTTCTCACGGTCACGGAGCTGACGCTGACGCATTTCCCTCATATTGCGAGGAAGCTGTTCAACTTGCTCTTTCTCGTCCAGCGGCGGCGTGGGGATATTGTTGTTCGGTGTCGCTTGGGCAAAAAGGGAACCGGCTGCCACAAGCCCGATAAAAAATATAAATGCTGCTCTCGCAATAACCATTGATGTCAGAATTTATCTTATTGATCTGTCGGATCTGTTTTGAGGACATCATCCGGTGAAACTCCGGTCACGGATTCGACCAAAGCCACCAAAAACTGCTCCTCAGCGAGGCCCGAACTCGGTACCGTGACCCACTCCGTGGAAAGCCCGCGAGCGGAGCGCCCTTCGACCTTTGCCGTGACCGATATGTTGTTTCTCATTCCGTCGATGGGCTGAACCTCGATTATCAGGCTGTATTGTCCGCGTGACCACGCATCATCACCAAAGGCGAGGTTGCCGTATCGTTTCAGTTCCGTGGTGGCGATGACCTGTCCGCGTCCGAAAATGAATGGCTGGGTTATGATGATGCCCTCGTTCGGCCTTGAGGCGGCCTCGTCAATGACCATCTTTTTCTCGCGCAGGACATTCTGTACGGCCATGACCAAACCGTCCCTGCGTCCGTTCAACTGATACGGATTGGCAAGACGTTCTCGAGTCTTGGTTTTATCCTTTCCCCAATCAAATGTCCTGGTTGCGTCGGTGGTTCTGGATGTCGTCTTGCCGGCATCGTCCCTGATCTTTTGTGTTTGGGTGTCAACACCTTTTTGAGCAGCTACAACCGTTGCCGACAGAGCAGCAAAGACAATAGCGGAAAGTTTTGTAAAGCGTTTCATTTCAATATCAAACGAGCTTTTTGGATATACTGACGTTTGTTGGTGTTTGATGTTCCCCGCCCGCCGTTCGGTTGCATTCGGCTCAATAAAACAGGGTTTTCAACGTTTTTCAAGTTTAGCATACCATTCAATGGAGCGGGCAAGCCCTTCATCCAGCGGAACGGCGGCCTTCCAGCCGGTGAATTCATTCATCTTTTTACCCGAAAGATATTGGGCGTCTATCTCATTCGCTATCTTTGTCTGAAGCAGCACGTTGGGTTTGACCTCACCGGTCTTTCCGCATTTTTCGATGACAAGCTCCACAAGGTCGATTATCCGAACCGGTTCATTCGTCCCGAAATTAAAGGCTTCGCCCTTTGTTTCGGATATATTTTCGGCCAGTTTCAAATAACCTTCGACCACGTCGTCCACATAAACAAATTCACGAACCGGCGTGCCGTCGCTCCTGACTATCGGGTCTTCGCCCCGCAGAACCGACAGGATCGTTCCCGGAATTATCCTTGAAAGATTGAGGTCGCCGGGGCCGTAAATGTTCGCCGAGCGCGACACCGCGACCGGAAGCCCGTAGGTCACGGCATACGAACGCGAAAGCATATCGGTACACGCCTTTGACACGTCATAAGGGAATACCGCATTCAGCGGCAGGGTTTCGTTATACGGAAGGTCGGAGTGCGTGCCGTATGCCTTATCGCTTGACGCGACGACAACGCGCGTCACACACGGTATCTGCCGGCACGCCTCAAGCAGCATATAGGTGCCGCGAATATTTGTCTCAAAGGTTGATATGGGCGAACGGTTCGCCGGCCCGACTATCGCCTGCGCCGCCAGATGGAACACGCTGTCGATCTCCAGTTCGTTCAGCGATCTTTGCAAGAGTTCGCCGTCCTCAACGCTGCCGCTGACAAATGAAACGCGGCCGCCTACGCCAAGAGCCGACAGGGAATCGGGAACTATCTCGTCACGGCGAAGACAGGTGACTGCCGCACCTTCATCAACAAGCCGTTTTACCAGATTGGCACCGACAAAACCTGTTCCGCCTGTAACAAAAACCCTTCTGTTCCGCCAAAATTCACTCATATCGTTTACCGGCTTTTCCTTTACCAACGTTTCCACGGCGCGTCAGCTTCCCAGAGTTCGTTGAACTCGAGGCTGTCCTTGAACGTGTCCATGCATTTCCAAAATCCGTTATGGCGATATGCCATAAGCTCGCCTTCTGCGGCCAGTTGTTCCAGAGGTTCTCTTTCCAGCACCGAATCCGGTTCCAGAATTTCCAGCACCGAGCGTTCAAAAACAAAAAAGCCGCCGTTGATCCAAACATCCAGTTTTGGTTTTTCCCTGAACTGTTCAACCGCACCGTCCTCAGAAATATCCAGAACACCAAAGGTCGAATTTGGCCTTACTGATGTCAGCGTCGCTTTCTTTCCGTGCGAAAGATGAAAATCGAGAAGCGCCTTTACGTCAATGTCAGAAAGCCCGTCACCATACGTTACAAAGAAGCGTTCTTCTTCGGCTAGCGAATCTTTTATCGCGGCGATCCTGCCGCCGGTGTTAGTGTCCTGGCCGGTTTCAAAAAGATCTACACGGACATCATCGAACAGGGAATCGCTGGAAAATCCATCAGATTCAAAATAATTTTCTATCAGGTCACCCAAATAGCCTGTGCACAGCGCGAAATCCCTGAAGCCAGCAGCGGCATAGACGTTTATCAAATGCCAGATGATGGGTTTTCCTCCGATCTCGACCAGAGCTTTCGGAACCGCCTTGCCCAGAGCATCAAGCCTTGTCCCGCGTCCGCCGCATAAAACAACTGTTCTCATTCTTGAGTGTTGGTCAACTCCCACAATTTTGCGTACTTCAGAAAAACGCCGTAGGCCGTGAAGATCGCGATCATCATTCCCTGAATGCCGTCACGAAAGCCCTGTTTTACAATATAGCTTCTAAAAAATGCTGCGATGGTCGAGAAAAAGAGATGAAAGATCCCGGTCGTCCTGCCTTTTTCTTTTAGATGTTCCGCCGCCAAAGACGCGTACATTTCCGTCACTCTATGATGTTCCGCCAAATTCTGCTTTGTGTAATGCAGCAGTTCGCCTTCGAGCGTTTCCACTCTGCCATCAACACGCGCTGTCTGGTGCGGAGCGACGCCGTCCCAATAGCTTCCTTCCTTTCGATACAGCCGCATCTGATGATCGGGATACCAGCCGGAATGCCTGATCCAGCGGCCAAGGTATTTCGTACTGCGGGCGATACGAAAACCATCGGGAAGTTCGCTTTCCGGCGTTGAGCGAAGCTTTTCTATTGACCTTTTCAGTTCATCGGTGACGCGTTCGTCGGCGTCTATCCAAAACAGCCAATCGCCCGACGCAAGCGAATCGGCATACTCATGTTTGTCCTTGAACCCTTTGAACTCGCGGTTAAATACCTTGTCCGTATATTGTCTTGCGATCTCGGCTGTCCTGTCGGTGGAATCTGAATCAACGACAATTATCTCATCTGCCCATGCCACGGTTTCGCACACATCGGCGATGTTGCTTTCTTCGTTAAAGGCAATGATGCAGGCAGAGATCTTCATCGGGATATTCTTACATTGCTTTGGCAAAAATAAAAGCGTGGCGGGTTTGCCACGCTTTTGCCAACAGAATATCGACGCCGTTTACTGGCCGTCCGCAGGTGATTGGACGTCGATGTTATTCACACGAAACGTTGTCGATGTAGCACGCTGAAGATCGGCAAGAGACTTGTTATAATCCGTCTCAGCTCTTATTTCCGCATTCCTGGCGCTCATCAGAGCGTTCTCACGCTGAAACAAAAGGAACGTTGTTGAACGGCCCGATTCAAAAAGCCTTCTTTCACCGTCAAGCTGAATTTCGGCGTTCTCACGTGCACGCCTTGCCGCCAGAACACGCTGACGGGCAGTTTCAACAGATTGAACCGCGTTACGGACCTCAACGATGACCGTCTGTTCCTGTGCTCTTAACTGGGTCTCTATCCTGTTCTGCGTTATCTGTGCTCCGGCAAGGTTAGCCTTGGCGGTCCTGTTCCTGAAAGGGAACGAGATAGTCACACCGATGGAAAAATTAGGTGCATCTGACCGGAACGTATTTGCCAATGAACGGCCAAGTCCGCCAATGGCATAAGAAGGCTGTCCCGGTATGACGACCTGCGGATTCAGTATCGGATCGAGTCCTGTTACAGCTCTGGTCTCATTCAGGCCGTTAAAAAGGATCAGGTCAGCCTGAGACGTGAACATGTTGGTTATAACCGGATCGGTCGTGCCGTTGCGTGCAAGGCCGTTCAGAGAAAAGCTCGTGTTCAGGTCGATCTGCGGCTTTGTCTGATTTCTGAAAAAGTCCAGATCGATCTTATTTATATCCTGGCTCAGTTTCAGGCTTCGCAGTTCATAGCGGTTCGCCATCGCATCACTGAGGGCATCCTGAAGATTTATCGGATCGGTAGAGAAAGCCGGTGTATCGGTCGGCAGATATGTTCTGTTCCATTCCGGCGAAAGAGCATCTCTAAGCAAAAGCTGTTTCAAACTGTTGTCAGTTATCGCAACCTGCTGTGTTGCCACGATCACTTCAGCTTCGCGGTTGGCAAGCTCGGTCTCGACCTCTGCCTTTGCCAACGGAGCGGCTGAACCGGCGGCGATGCGGGCTTCGACCTGACGCAGGTTTTCACGCGTCAGTTCCAGATTTGCCTGTTTGTTCTGCTGATCGCGAAGTGCGAAAACAAGGTCCCAA
Organism: Acidobacteriota bacterium; assembly: GCA_019639175.1. Taxonomy (GTDB): domain Bacteria; phylum Acidobacteriota; class Blastocatellia; order Pyrinomonadales; family Pyrinomonadaceae; genus OLB17. The sequence goes on from JAHBSK010000005.1 coordinate 59,979, forward strand.
TATACTCGCTGAACCTGTGTGATGACCTCGATGGTCTGACGCCGGAATTCAGCATCGGTCTGTTCGAGCCTGCGTCTCGCAATGGTCAGATTTCGCCTTGTGTTATCGATCTTTCGGTTACGGAACAGCGGCTGCGTAAAGCGAACTCCGTAGCTGGATGAATATATCGCACTGCTGCTGGAGCCAAGCGAACCGGAACTGACCTGGGCCTGTGTGAACGCATTCTCCGTTCGCGAATTGTTAAAGAACGTGCTGAAATTGCCGCCGGTCGATAGCTGCTGCGTCAGGCCTGCGTTGACGTCGATGTCGCTGGTCGCGGAAGAACCCGTTGTGTTGTTCCTGCGGTATGTCGGCGTTACGGAAAAGACCGGATCGTAAAATCCCCGCAAGGCATCGATCTGAGTTTCCTGTATGCGAACGTCATCACGGGCAATATCAATATTTGTGTTATTAGCCAGAGCGCGGCGTATCGCCTCATCCAGCGTCAGCGGAACCGTGTCCGTAGTCTGGACGCCGACACGTGCCAAAACCTCAACTGTGCGGGCATCCGGGAATTTCGCACTGCTGCGCGTCGCATCTGCTCCGAAAGTGGCCGCATCTTGCACCTGTGTCCTTGGAGCGGAGTTGACGGCAACCTGTACCTCTTGCGATAAAACATTTTCCGCCGTGGCCGCAACAAAAAAAGCGGCAAGAAATTGAGCGGCTAATAGGGAACGAAATATCTTCATTAAGGATATGCTCCAGAAAAAAAAGGCGTGGCCGTGGCTTCGCCGTAAAGTCAAACTGGTATTACGTCACAGTAATTGTCTTAGTTTCAACAATTTTGGCATACTCGCGTGACCGTTCTGCGGTCGATCGAAACATTACTACCTTTGAAGTTTGCCATAAATTGGAGTATCTTCTGAATTTTAACATACTGATTTTACAGGAGGCTTTCACAGATCAAAAATGGGCACAAAAGTAGCTATTAACGGGTTTGGAAGGATCGGGCGCAACGTGCTTCGGTCATGCATAGGTGATAAGGATATAGATTTTGTCGCGGTCAATGACCTGACCGACACAAAAACGCTCGCGCATCTGCTCAAATACGATTCCGTAATGGGCAATTTAGACAACGAAATATCGGCGGAAGGCGACACGATCACGGTTGACGGCGATTCGTTCAAGGTCTTTTCTGAAAAAGACCCGGCGGCGATAGATTGGGCGTCGGTCGGAGCCGAGGTCGTTATCGAATCGACGGGCCGGTTCACAAAAGCCGAGGATGCGGCAAAACATCTTCGCGGTTCGGTCAAAAAGGTCATCATCTCGGCTCCGGCAAAGGGCGAGGACGTGACCATCGTTCTGGGCGTAAATGACAATATGTACGACCCCGCAAATCATCATGTCATCTCAAACGCCTCTTGCACCACGAACTGTCTGGCCCCGGTTGCAAAGGTCATTCATGAAAAATTCGGCATCAAAAATGCCCTCATGAACACCATCCACAGCTATACCAACGACCAGCAGCTTCTTGACCTGCCGCACAAAGACCTGCGTCGAGCCAGAGCCGCTGCTCTTTCGATGATCCCGACCTCGACCGGCGCCGCAAAGGCCGTCGCGTTGGTGATTCCTGAACTCAAAGGCAAGTTCGACGGCATTTCCGTCCGCGTCCCGACCCCGAACGTCTCTCTGGTTGACGTTGTCATCAACGTCGAAAAGGAAACCACGACCGAAGAGGTCAATCAGGTTCTGAAAGACGCCGCAAATGAAGAGTTAAAGGGCATTCTCGCGTTTTCCGAAGAACCGCTCGTCTCCATGGATTTCCGCGGCAACCCGAACTCGTCCATCGTTGACGCCGAAAACACCAAGGTCATCGGCGGAAACGCGATAAAGATACTCTCGTGGTACGACAACGAATGGGGCTACTCCTGCCGCGTCCGCGACCTTGTGAAATTCATCGCAGAAAAGGGCCTGTAAGAATTTATCGCAACGACACGGAGGCACGGAGCATTCTGTTAAAAGATCTCTGTGCCTCTGCGTCTCGGCGGTGAATTTACAAATTTCTATGCAGAAAAAAACGATCAAAGATGTAGATATCGCGGGCAAGACTGTTTTTATCCGCGTTGATTTTAACGTGCCGATAAAGAACGGTGTGATCGAGGACGACACGCGGATAAAAGGCGCTTTGCCGACGATAAAATATGCTGTCGAGCAGGGAGCAAAGGTCATTCTTGCGTCGCATCTTGGCAGGCCGCTGAAAGATAAGAAGAAGGCAGAGGAAAAGGGCTTGCCGTATGATGCCGGTAAATACACACTAAAACCGGTCGCCGAAAAACTTTCAGAATATCTGGGTGCAGCCGTGGCGTTTGAACAGGACGGAAATATCGGATCATTGATTTCCGCAATGAACAACGGCGATGTCGTGATGCATGAAAACCTCAGGCTTGATGCCGGCGAAGAAAAGAACGATCCCGATTTTGCAAAGCAGCTTGCTGACGGCATTGACGTTTATGTAAATGACGCATTCGGGACGGCCCACCGCTCTCATGCTTCGACCGAGGGCATCACGCATTTTGTCGATACGTGCGTTGCCGGGCTTTTGATGGAAAAAGAGCTTGAATTCCTCGGCAAGGCCCTTGAAAACCCCGACAGGCCATTTGTCGCTATCCTCGGCGGGGCAAAGGTTTCTGACAAGATACCGGTGATAGAATCCCTGATCGAGCGAAAGGTCGATAAACTGCTGATAGGCGGAGCGATGGCATATACGTTCTTTAAGGCACAGGGCTTTACGGTCGGTAAATCACTGGTCGAGGACGACATGATGCCGAAAGCGCTTGAGATAGAGCAGCAGGCAAAAGATGCCGGTGTTGAGTTTATCCTGCCGACAGATCATCAGGTCGTCGATTCTTACGACCCCATCAATTCGCGAAAAGCCATACAAATAGAATTTACCAACACCGGCCTCGTCGGCCTCGACATCGGCCCAGAGACCATAGAGATTTTCAAGCAGGCGCTCGAAGGAGCAAAAACCATCGTCTGGAACGGCCCGATGGGAATGTTCGAGGAAAAACCATTTGACGAGGGAACCATCGCCATCGCAAACGCCGTTGCCGAAGCCACCGAAAAAGGCGCAACATCCATAGTTGGCGGCGGTGATTCCGTAGCCGCTATAAATCAGGCCGGCCTCGCCGACAAAATTTCCCACATCTCCACCGGCGGCGGCGCAACACTGGAATTTCTTTCAGGTGATACATTGCCCGGCGTCGCGGCGCTGAATAATAGGTGAATAACTACAGCAGTTTTCGGTTATAATTGCACAGCGGTCTTTTTGACACAGATCGACTATGGGTTAAGAATTGGTCTTATGAACGGACTTGAAGAAGTTACCAAAATGGCAGAACGCCTGGCCCCCGGAGACCAGTTGAAACTGGTCGAACATCTTGCGCATAAATTACAGCGGCAAACCTCTGCAAAAAAGCCAGCCGACCTATATGGAGCATGGAAAGGCAAGTTTCCCGAAGATATTGATGTCTTTCAGGAGATTCGGGGGATACGTGATGAGTGGAAAAAAAAATTTGATATAGACTAGGATTCATATTGACTATGGATGATTACGTAACCGATACTCACACGTTGTATTGGTACCTCATTGCCTCTCCCAAACTGAATGTGGATTCTAAGGCTGTTTTTGATGAAGCCCGAGCCGGAACGGCCTTAATTCACATTTCAACAATAGTCCTTGCGGAACTTTTTTATCTTAATGTCAAACACTCCTATCCGATTGATTTTGAAGCTGAGTATCAGAAATTCGAAGCAGGCTCACAATTTGTTCTGACGCCGTTCGATCCTGAGGATGTGCTTGATTTTGGCCGCGATTCGTCAGTAAAAGAAATGCACGATCGTATCATAGTTGGGCTTGCTCGTCGGCTTGATGCTCCTCTTCTGACATCTGACAATAACATAATCGCAAGCGGTCTTGTTAAAATCGTATAGCAGCCGAATTAAACGGGTAGAATTTCATATTTTTATCCATCCCGGAGTTTTAATAAATGAGAAAACCCGTAAATGCAGGAGATTTAATAATGTACAACCCGCTTGGCGAGAAAGGCGTGGCCTATAAAGTTTCATATATTTACGGCGGCGCAACGCTCGAGTTTCTTGCCGGCGACGTTCTTCGCGGCGTTGAATAATTCTTGAACAGACGGTCTGTTTTTGGGGTATAATTTCGCAAGGATCAGAAATGCAAACCGAGGTATTAACAATCAAGGAAGTTGCGGAGTATTTACGCGTGCCGGAAGAGGTTGTGCTTGTTGAGGCTTCGCAGGGGCATCTGCCGGGCAGGAAGATCGCCGACACATGGCGTTTTCTAAAGGCCGCAGTTGACGACTGGCTTAGCTCGCAGGATAGCCGTTCGCTTTTGCTGAGTAAAGCGGGTATTTGGGCGGACGATGATATGGCCGATGAGATGCTTAAGAAAATCTATGAGGAACGCGGCCGTCCCGAAACCGAGAAGTGATTTCGATGTATATTTTCGATACTGACACTTTGACACATTATTTCAAAGGCAATGAAAATGTATCCAGAAGATTGGAAAATGCTCCCGGAAATGAGTTTGGAATAACTATCGTTACAAAGGCGGAAGTTCTTCGTGGACGAATAGAATTTCTATTAAAGGCAAATGACGGGATCTCACTTGAAAAAGCTCAAAGATTCCTGATTGAAAGTGAAAATGAGCTTGCTCAGATACAAACGCTAACATTTGATCTTATATCCATAGACAAATTTGACTACTTCAGGCAGCAAAGCAAATATCGCAAGATCGGCAGAAACGATCTGATGATAGCAAGCATTTGTTTGGCAAATCGTGCTTTGCTAGTGACTCGGAACGTCAAACATTTCAGGCAGTTTCCGAATCCTGAAGTTGAGAACTGGGTGGATTAAACACAACTATAAAATGAGAAAACCCGTAATTGCTGGAAATTGGAAGATGTATAAGCTGACTGCTGAGGCGGTTGAGACGGCTCTGGCTTTGAAACCGCTTGTCGCGAATGCGAGCCATTGTGAAGTTGTGATCGCTCCGGTGTTCACGGCTTTGAAAACGGTCGCGGATAGGCTGGAAGGCTCGAACATACGGGTTGCCGCTCAGGATTGCGCGGTGCAGAATGAATTCGGAGCTTTGACGGGCGAAGTGGCTCCCGTAATGTTAAAAGACGCCGGATGCAGCCACGTCATTATCGGCCATTCCGAAAGAAGACAGTTTTTTGGCGAAACGGATGAGACGGTCAATCGCAAGGCCAAAGCGGCGTTGGCGGCGGGCCTGACACCGATAGTTTGCGTCGGCGAACACCTGGCGGAAAGGGAAGCGGGCAATGCGGAATCGGTCGTAAAAACACAGCTTATTGATGGACTTTCAGGTTTGACAGTCGCCGATATGGAACGTATCATTATCGCTTACGAGCCTGTCTGGGCGATAGGTACGGGTAAAACCGCCACGCCGGAGCAGGCTCAAGAAATGCACCGGTTCATTCGTCAAACCATTGCATCTGCACATGGTTCAGACATTGCCGACAGGACACGGATCTTATACGGCGGATCGGTCAAACCAGACAACGTGGCAGAGTTGATGTCGCAAGACGACGTTGACGGAGCATTGGTCGGCGGGGCCAGTTTGGAAGCGGAAAGCTTTGCCCGCATTGTCAATTATAAATAGGCCTGAATGTCACAAGATGACCTGGGCCGCAAAAGGTGAACTAAAGAGTTGATATACGTTCTATACACTTTATTTTTTGTTGCCAGCATAATGCTTGTTGCCACAGTGCTGCTGCAGCCGGGAAAAACCGACGCCGGAGCATTGTTCACAAGCAATATCTCAAGCTCGGCATTCGGCCCGCGCGGAACCGCTTCGATCTTGTCAAAGATCACGATAGTTTCGGCGACGGTGTTCATGGTCGCGGCATTTTTGATCTCACTGCCCGCGCTTCAGGGCGGCACTTCGGTACTGCAATCGGTCGCAGAACCGACCGTCGAATCGACCACGGAAGCAGCGGATGCAAATGCGAATACGGCGGAGCAGCCGGCTGACGCACCCGCAACCGAAACAAATACGGGTTCTGATGCCGCAGAACAACCGGCCGCGCCGCCGGCGGACAATTCCACGGAAGCTCCTGCACAGGCTCCGGCGAATAACTAGATCTTTTCAGTATTGCTCAGGTGGCGTAATTGGTAGCCGCGCACGTTTGAGGGGCGTGTGGAGCGATCCGTGCGGGTTCGAGTCCCGCCCTGAGCACCAAAAAATGAAGACGGGCGATCATCGGCCCGTCTTTTTCATTTTCTCCCTGTGTTGTTATCGAACAAGCATCGTTCCCGTTCCTTCATCAGTGAAAACCTCTGAGAGCAAAGCATTTCGTGTGGAACCGCTGATGACGTGAGCCGAATGCACGCCGCGTTCAAGCAGCGAAACAAGGCTTTGCAGTTTTGGTATCATCCCGCCGGTCGCCTTGCCAGTTTCTATCATTTCAACGGCTTCGGTTGCAGTCAGTTTGTCGAGCTTTGTCGCCTTGTCATTCGGATCAAGATAGATGCCATTCACGTCCGAAAGCAATATCAGCTTTTCCGCTTTCAGGCTGACGGCGATCTCTGCGGCAATGGTATCCGCATTTATATTAAATACCTTGCCCGTGTCGTCTGCCCCCAATGAAGAAATGATCGGCAAATAACCGCCGCCGAGCAACAATTCTATCAGGTGCGTGTCAACGCTGACAATGTCGCCGACATGCCCAAAATCGACAGATTCGGTCACGCCCGTCTCGCGGTTAAGAACTTCCTTTGGCGGACGGCGAACTGCCTTGATAACACCGCCGTCAACTCCTGAAAGCCCGACCGCTTCGATCCCTCGTCCGCGAAGCTCCGAAAGAATTTCCGTATTTATCTTGCCGCGAAATATCATCTTCGCCAGGTCAAGCGTGTCATCGTCCGTCACGCGGCGGCCTTCGATAACGGTTTGCACAACACCGAGTTTTTGCGCGAGTTCGGTAAGCTGTTTGCCGCCGCCATGTATCACACATACACGTATGCCGACCTGATGCAGCAATGCAAGCTCTTCCGCCAGCGAGGCAAGATTTTCCTTGTCCTCTGTTACCTTGCCGGAGAATTTTACGACGAACGTATGCCCCTTGAACCGCTGAATATAGGGAAGAGCCTCGCGCAACAGGTCGAGTGTTTCTATGTTCATTTTATTTAACAGTTGAAGAATCTACCGGCCAACGTAATATAACGGTGTCAATGTCACTACAGCCACCCAATATTCTGCCGAGCAAATATGTTGTTTGATAGTTGCTTGAATTGATCTCAAGTAGATAAAAATCCCAATTCAGGTCACTTGCATTGAAAATCAATTCACCGTTTTTGATCTTTCCTGACAATTTATTTCCGCGAATATCGATCTGCTCTTTCTCCGGCTCCAGATCTTTTACAAACTTGGCGACATAATTACTGTTTAGTTCTACAGACCTGTCAGCTGAAAGGATTGTTTTGTCGCAGTCAGGGTCACTTACTCCAAAAGTCCTAACCAAAAATTCAGAGCTTAAAAGCTCTTGATTAGATACTTTTCCTTTGAGTGGAATAAGCCTGTAACTTAGGCCATCAGCTTGATGTCCATTTTGTACATAAATTTTGATCGTTCGTTTAGATGCCGGACAGCGCTGTGCCGACACATTTACGATCATCGTAAAAGTTAATAAGAAAACAGCGAAGATAATTATCAATCTCATACCTTTATCAACTCCGTCAGTATCGCTTTTTGAACGTGCAGGCGATTTTCTGCTTCATCTATCACCACCGAACGCGGTGAATCTATGACACCGTCCGTTACGATGACATTTCTGCGGACAGGCAGGCAGTGCATAAAGATCGCATCGTTCGTCCTTGCCATTTTTGCTTCATCGACTATCCATTTGTCGCGATAGACGGAGCGTTCGCGAATGTCCTGATTCGCATTGCCGTAATGATATTTGCTGCCCCAGCTTTTTGCGTAAACCACCTCGACATCATCAAACGCACTTTCGACATCGTTGGTAAATTCCACGCTGCCGCCCGCATCCGCCGAATGTTTTTTGATCTCCTCGATCAATTCATCATCGAGTTCATAACCTTTCGGATGAGCAATTCTTAAGTTATGGCCGAATTGCGCCGCCGCCAGAGCAAAGCTGTTCGGCACGGCCATAGGCAGCGGTTTGGGATGCCACGCCCAGGTCAATAAAATTTTCTTTGCCGCAGAGGACTCGGAGCTTTTATTTTGATCTTTCTCTGTGCGCTCTGTGTCAGACCGCTCCTTGATCGTCATCATATCCGCCATCGCCTGACACGGATGATGCATCGCAGATTCGAGATTGATGATAGGGACGCTCGCGTATTTTGCAAAGGCATTCAATATCGGATCTGTCCGCTCCGTTTCCCAATCTTTTAGCTCGGCAAATGTCCTGACGCCTATCGCCGAAACATACCTTTCCAAAACGCGAACAAATTCCTTAAGATGCTCGGTCTTGTCACCATCCATAACCGCGCCTTCTCGGTGTTCCAGCGTCCACGATGTGCTGCCCGGTTCGAGTATCACGGCGTTCCCGCCAAGTTCATATATCCCGACCTGCATCGAAGCCCGCGTCCGCAAACTGGGGTTGAAAAACACAAGCGCGACCGATCTGCCGGCAAGCGGTTTTGCTTCGGCGACGCCGCTCTTAAGATCCAACGCCGATGCGATCAAGGCATCCAACTCAGCGCGGTTAAAATTGTTTGTTGTCAGAAAATTCATTGATCAAAGAATAGGACACATAGGTCATACAGGTCCTATTTGTCCTATAAGATAGCAGCAAACATGTCGATCTCGCTTTTCGCGACGCAAAGAGGCGGCAGCAGCCGCAGCACTTTTGCATCGCTTGACGTGCCTGTAATTATCTTATTTTCAAGCAGTTTTGCGTGCATCGGCCCACAATGCCCGGCAAATTCAATACCGAGCAGACAGCCTTTTCCCCGCACCGAAACAACACCGTCAACATCAATCAAAACATCCCGCAGGTGCTGTTCCACGGCCCTCGCATTTTCGATCATTCCGTCCTGTTCTATCGCTTCCAGCGTTGCCAGAACGGCGGCCATCGCCAGCATTCCGCCGCCGAATGTTGTGCCGAGATCATTCAATTTTATTTTTGAGGATACTCTTTCATTTACGATACAAGCCCCGACCGGAGCGCCGCTGCCGAGCGATTTTGCAAGCGTGATAATGTCCGGTTCCGTGCCTCCGGCAAGCTCGCTGCCCGCAAAGAACCAGTTGCCGGTGCGACCTATTCCGGTCTGCACTTCATCAAATATCAAAACCGCTCCGTGTTTGTCGCACACATTGCGAAGCTCCTGAAAAAAATCCGGTTTGGCTTCGCGCACACCTGCCATTGATTGTATCGGCTCGATAATTACACCAGCGGTTTCATCGTCGATGATAGCTTTTAAGCTTTCGATGCTGCCAAACTCCGCTTCTACATGATGCGGCACATTCGGCCTGCCTATCTCGCGATATTTGCCCAGGAATGTTGCCGAAATAGAATCAGCCGTCCGTCCGTGAAACCCGCCGGTAAATGAGACTATCTTTTCGCGGCCGGTCGCCATCCGCGCCATCCGCATTGCATTCTCGTTTGCTTCTGTTCCTGAATTGCAGAAAAAAGCTTGCGTTAGTGATGAAGGTGCGACCGATACCATTTTTTCGGCAGCTTTCCCGCGAATTTCCGAATACACAAGGTTCGAATAGAACAGCACCTTTTCTGCCTGTTCCATTATTGCCTTCACCACATGCGGATGCGAATGTCCTGTCGCACAGACCGCATGGCCGCCGTAAAGGTCAAGGTATTTTTCACCGTCGCTCGTCCAAACCCATGAGCCTTCGCCCCGCTCAACGGCGATGTCCATTTTTTTGTATGTGGCAAGCTGAAAGGTGTCTTCCAGTGTTTTTATTTCAGAAAACTGCATTGCTTATTATAAGTCCATCGGAACCAACCTAACAGTTAATAGCTACACAATTTACAGTTATTTGTTTTTTAACTGCCAACCAAAAACTAACCAACTATTAACTGTTAGAAATACAAACAACTTGAATTTTCTCGGCTCCATGATCCCGATATAACATCAAACCCGGCTTTTCGATCCGGCTACCGCTGCCGCAGGCGGTTTTGACCATTACGGATTGCTTCCCGGAAAGACCAGTCCGGTTTCTTCCTCCAGCCCAAACATCAGATTCATGTTTTGAACAGCCTGTCCTGCGGCTCCTTTTACAAGATTATCTATCGCTGAAAAGATCACGGCATTTTTACCGCTTGCATGAACAGCGATGTCACAGAAGTTCGTATTTTTGACCCAATTTATGTCCGGTGAACCCTCAGAAAAGCGAACAAAGAAATCTTCAAAGTAGAAATCCCTGTATATTTGTGCCAGTTCATCTGACGTCATCGGCTTTGGCAATTCAATATAGCAAGAGGCAAAAATACCGCGCGAGACGGGCAGGCTGTGGGTCATAAAGACCAGCTCGTTCCCAAATTCACCGACCGAGTGCAGATGCTGTTCTATCTCCGGCACGTGCTGGTGCGTAAATGGCTTGTATGCGTAAAAAGAGTTCATTCGCTGCGGATGATGCGTATTGGCAGCAGGCTTTGCGCCCGAACCCGAAGAGCCTGTTTTCGCGTCAACAACAACGCGGCCCGTAAGAAGGCCATTGGCGACAGCCGGAGCCAGTGCAAGCAGCGTCGCGGTTGCAAAACAGCCCGGATTTGCAATGTATTGGGCGTCCTTTATTGTCTCGCGGTTCGTTTCTGTCAGCCCGTAAACGAATTTCTTCTGTATCGGGCCGGCATGGTCGAGCTTGTAAAATTTCTTAAAAGTTTCCGCGTCGTCGATCCGAAAATCACCGGAAAGATCGATCGCATTTACATGAGAGGGAAGTCGCGGTATCAGATCTATTGCCTGACCGTGCGGCAGCCCGAAAAATGCCAGATCGATGTCGCCTAATTCGGAAAGATCTTCCGGAGCTGATCCAAACCTGAGGTCGGTCAGTCCGTTCAGATTTTTATGAACTTCACCCACCGCCTTGCCCGCATGTTCGTTCGCCGTGACCAGCACGATCTCCGCATTTGGATGAAACAACAGAATGCGAAGCAATTCGCTCCCGCCATAACCGGAACCGCCAAATATAGCGATCTTTATTTCCTTTTCGTTAGACATCAAATAATTCCCTCAAACCCCGGTTTACCCGCTTCTGCACACTCTTTCCCGTGACGGCGATGAAGATCGTGTCATCGCCGGCGATGGTCCCGACTATTCCGTCAAGATTTGCGGCGTCGATCTTTACGGCCAGAGCAGAAGCAAGCCCGGCACCGCATTTCACCACTGTCAGGCTGTCACCGGCCGTGCCGATGAAAATATTTCCATAAGGCATTCCCGCTGCGGCGTTGGCAACCCGCACGTATCGCCCGTTGACCTTTGTTATCTCAAGCTCGTCCAGGTCGCGCGAAACGCTTGCCTGCGTTGCCGCAAACCCGTGTTTTGCCAGCATCTCGACGATCTGGTCCTGGCTGCCGACATTACCTGCCGAAACTATGTTGAGGACATGCTGCTGACGTTCGTTCTTTCGCAATCGTGTATGTTCCTCCATTCAAATATGCATATTCAATGCATATTTGAATATTATACATAATAACTGCGATTGTAAAGGAAGGTGGATATGAAGTGCCGGCGAAGATACCTCTAAAAGATCGACACGCGGATGCGGAGATATTTTCTCGGATTTTGACGAAAATCGTAGATCAGCTTGCTGCCTTCGCTCGAAAGCTGATTTATGTTCGATGCCGTCTGATTTATGTTGTTATAGAGCGTCTCGTCAGTCACCAATCGTCCAAGCGTGCCTTTGCCGGCCTGTGCATCGGCTAGGATATTCTCTATACGAGTTGCCGTGGAATTAAAACGTGCCAGAGTGTCGCGGGCATTTTCGTAAAGCTGTTCATCTTTTAGAAATTTGCCGAGCGAACCGCTCCCGCCCGCAAGGTCGCCGGTTATAAGTTTCAGGTCATCGGCAATGGCGTTGACCTTTGCGGCGGTCGTGCGCAGGTCGATAATGGCCGCACGGGTTTCGTTGTAGAGGGCATCATCAGTGACGAACTTGCCTGCCGTCCCACGGCCTTCTTTAATGTCGGTTGAGATCGATTCAAGCTGCGCAACGGTGCGATTCAGATTGTTGTAAAGCTCAGGGTTGTTTATGAACTGTCCGGCAGTGCCGTCGCCCTTATTCAGTTTGTCGATAGTCGTTTGGAGCTTGACCATCGTAAGTTTTGTCTCCGCGACAGTGGCGTCCAGATTTTGATAAAGCGACTCATCATTGACGATACGCCCCAACGTCCCGTCGCCCCTGTTTGCCTTATTCAGTATCTCATTCGTCGGCACCGCAAGCTTGTTTATCTGTTGAAGCAGGTCGTTCCCGGTCTTGGTAAGCTGGTTTATCGAGATGGCCTCGCTGGAATCAAGAACGTGGTCTTCCTTTACAGGCTGGCCTTCCTCGGTTCCCGGAGAAATATTGATTATCTTGTCGTTTGCCAGAATTGATACGGCGATAAGCTGCGCGGTCGAATCCGTTCTGATCCTTTCAGAGATAGGGCGTCCGCCCAGTTCCTGATCGACGACCATTACGGCCTCGATCTTGGCGTCCTCAGCCGCGCCCGGTTCTAACAGTGTGACTTGACGCACCTTTCCGATGCGGACACCGGCAAGCTGTACCTCAGAACCTTCGCGCAGCCCGTCAGCGGCGGCAAATCTGGCCTTTAACCGTAATTTCTTTTCGAACGGGTTGAAATCACCGGTCGAGTTGAGGATCAGAAAAGCAAGCACGAGCAGCCCGAACAGGACAAAGATCCCGACCCGAAGCTGGCTGAACGTCAATTTGTTCCTGGATGTCGCCATTGTTAAAAACCAAAGTTCATGTACCGTGAATAAAGCGTCTTATATACGGATCGTCGTTGCGCTGCAGTTCCTCATCCTTGCCGCTGAAAATTATCTGCCCGTCGCGGATCATCATTATTTCCGTGTTTATCAAACAGAGCTTTTCGCCTTCTTTTTCATAAACGACCTGACCCTCGTCATTCACCGTTGCGTATTCTGATGACAGATACCGCAGGTTGTTCATTTCGTGCGTGACGAATATGGACGAAACATCCTGCAGGTCGCGGAGCTTTATCGCAAGTTCGCATATCGTCCTCGCGGTCGGCGGATCAAGCCCCGCCGTCGGTTCATCAAAAAGCACGATCTGCGGGTCGCCGACCAAAGCCCTTGCAATACCGACGCGCCGGCGCATACCGCCTGAAAGTTCATTGGGCATTTTTTCTATCGCGTCCTCCAGATCGACAAAACGGAGCATGCGCCTTACCTCAACGTCGATCTCGTCTTCGGGAACGCCCTGTTCAAGGAGCCTGTAAGCTACGTTATCATACACGGAAAGCGAGTCAAACAACGCTCCTTCCTGAAACACCATGCCGATCTTTTGACGAACGGACATCATATCAGGCTCGGAATGGTGCGTTATTTCCTCGCCGTCTATGAAGATCTGTCCCGCGTCAGGCTTTAGCAGGCCAAGTATCATCCGAATTATTGTGGACTTTCCGCTTCCGCTTCTTCCCAGAACTATCTTTGTCTGGCCCTTTTTTACCGAAAAACTGACACCGTCAAGAATGACCTTGTCATCAAAGGCGAGATGTACGTCGCGAAACTCTATCGCCGGCCGCATTCTGTCAGGTGCATCGACGGCGTCATCAAATTCGGGAGCCGAGGCCTCGACCTCGTCGATCCCTCTCTCGGCATAAGTATCGTTCTCGTTTGACGAAAGCATTGTTTACCAGATTATATGAACTATAAACGACCGATGTCGAGGAGGTATTGCAGCAGCTTCGACAGGAAAAAGTCAAAGATGATGACCCAGATCGAAGAAATAACAACAGCGTTCGTCACCGAACGCCCTACGCCGACCGTTCCGCCCGATGTGCTCAACCCCTTGTGACAGGCTACGCTGCCAATGATCAGGCCAAAGAATATCGGTTTGATGATGCCGCCAAGCAGATCGGATGTCGAGATGCCGGTCCTGACGGAATATGTATAGACGCTTGTTTCCTGATTATACATAAGCGAGGCGACGGCTCCGCCGCCTATCAGCCCAAAGATGTCCGCCGCGACCGTCAGCAGGGGCATCATCACCACAAGGGCGACTATTCGCGGCAAAACCAGTTTACGTATCGGATCGGTCCCGAGCGCCCGCATCGCGTCTATCTGCTGTGACACGACCATCGAACCAAGTTCGGCGGCGATGGCAGAGCCTATCCGGCCTGAAACCATCAGTGCCGAAAGCACAGGCCCTAGTTCACGGATCAGGCTGGTGGCGACCAGACGGCCCGATTCGTTCTGCATACTGTAATACTGAAACGTCTCGAACGTTTGCAAAAGAAGAACGGCACCGGTGAAAAATCCTGTCAGAAGCACGATCGGCAGCGAACCGACGCCGACATAATCCATCTGGCGTATCGTGTCGGCGTAATACCTGGGCTTGCTCCAAAGACTAAGAAATGCCTGCCACAAAAGCAGGCTGACATCCTGAAGCTCGGAAAGAAATCTTAATAAGGAATGCATCCGGCAACCAAAAGGGAAACGGTTCGTCCCGCAAGTATCAAGCTGGATAAAGGTTACAACGAACCTCCGCAAACACCAAATAAAGAGGCCGACAGCATTTAAGCCATCGGCCTCTGCGGGTGACACAAAGTATTGATAATGCGTGCCTACGGATGGCGGCGAGGTTCGGGTTTGCGCATTGCCTCTCGTTCCTTGCGCTGTTTGTCCATTGCCTCGCGGGCAGCTACAAACCGGCGGCGGGCTTCGCGAAATCTCGTCAACTGCTCAGGCGTCAGGATGCGGCGGATCGCTATCTCCTCGGCAAATCGAATGCGTGTCACCTCTGCCTGTGTGTCCTGTACCGCCTGCAGACGCTGTTCGACCAGAGCCTCGTCGATATTGTCTGCATAGATCGCTGCGTCAAGCTGTCTAACGGCATCGCGGTTGGCACGCTGTGCCTGCTGTCGAGCCTCATTCCATTCTTTCTTTACGGCACGAAACTGTTCGATCTGATCGGCAGACAGCCCCAACTGACGAACCACGCCGGGTTCTTTAGGCTTGTCATTGCCGCCAGGCCGTGAACCGGGCGGATGGCCCTGTCCGAATACAATGACCGTGGAACCAAAAACTATTATGGTTGGCAGAATAATGTTCCTTAAATATCTGCTGTTGATAAATAAATTCAAAAGATGCATATCGTTATACTTAAACCTCATCCAAAAGATCCGCCAGCCTCAATCCGTCGTCAGAAGTGTCATCCACATCATTCAACCGATAAGATGTTCGGGCGGAAACCGCTGTTTGTGGTGCAGGCGCCCGACGCCGTGTTTTCGCAGGCCGATACGATGTCCCGGAATGCCGCTCCGGCGAAGACGCAAAAGCAGGTTCCGAAATTCTGCCTGTTGATCTGTCAGATCCGCTGTTATCAACCGGTGCACCGGTTGTCGGAACGTCCATTTGCGGACGCGGCGGTGAAATGGTCGTTATTTCAGCCACGGCCGCATCGCCTGTTTCTGCCGCGGCCATGTCTTTGGCTCCGTCAGGCCCGACAAAAATGCTGTAACCAAGCA
This sequence comes from Acidobacteriota bacterium, assembly GCA_019639175.1. Lineage (GTDB taxonomy): Bacteria > Acidobacteriota > Blastocatellia > Pyrinomonadales > Pyrinomonadaceae > OLB17. The sequence goes on from JAHBSK010000005.1 coordinate 75,701, forward strand.
GAGCGGCAATGACGAGAGCCGCGAACGAACCGGCGGCTGCCATTGCCGGCCTGAACGAGAGCAGTTCGCGAAGGCCTTCCAGCCAGCCGGCCTTTTGCGCCGTCACTTCGTGACGCGGCACATCGAAAACAGGAGTTTCCATCGGGGCAAATTCCAGTTTCTGCCACTCATAGACCGCGTAACGCGACGCGGACAATTCCGCAAATTCGTCAATGCACGCCTGGCAATCGGCAAGATGCGTTTCAAAAAGGGAAAGCTCTCTGCCCGGCATCTCGTTATAGAGATAGGCAACAAGATCCTCTTTTTTTATGCAGTCAAATTTTTCTACTCTGCTGTTCATCATTTTAGGCAACCTCTATCGGAAGTCCCTCCAGTTTGAGCCGAAGCTGTTTCAACGCCGTGTAAAGGCGGCTTTTTACCGTGCTGAGCGGCATATCGAGCGTGTCGGAGATCTCCTGAAACGTCATTTCCTCAAATTCCTTCATCACAACGACCTGCCGCAGATCGACCGGAAGCGAACCCACAGCCTGTCGAACAAGATAAAGCCTTTCGCCTTGTTCGGAAATGCTTGACGGTGTCGATCCGGCCGGAGCGACAAAAACGCGTTCAGCCTCGTTCGATTCTTCATCCAGAAACTCCTCGCTTCGTGTCTTTGTCCTCCGCTTCGTCGTCAGGCATTGGTTGACCGCAATGCGATGAAGCCACGAAGAGACCTTTGCGTCGCCCCGAAAATTGCCGAGATTGCGAAATGCGGCGATGAATGTTTCCTGCGCGGCATCACGTGCCTCGTCCTCGCGTCCGAGCATTCCGAAACAGAGCGCAAATATCTTGCGCTCCCAACGGGTGACGATAACGCCGAAGGCTTCCGTATCGCCGGCATTACACATCTCTACCAATTTTTCATCCGAAAGGTCAGCCAACATTTCTTCTCGGTACCATTAACACGACCCGGCCTCAAAGCCGCATCGTGTTTCTCATTGATAATAAGACGCTTATATGTGTTAAAAAGTCTAAAATTTTTTACAGCGGGGAACAAGCAAATGGCCGATCAGCGGCAAAACCGATCGGCTCTCCGGGGTGGCAATATCTTTGGCGGGAACCGTGAGATCAGCATTTCCGGTTCCCGTAAACAGGCAGGATCTGTCGCGATGACATTAGTAAGCCTTGGCGAAAACAACGCGTCTGGGCGATTCGGCTCCGGTATAGACACATTTTCCGGCCTCTTCTATGCCGACAAGCGGGATGCATCTGATGGTCGCTTTTGTTTCCTCTTTGATCTTTTCCTCGGTCTCGGCGGTTCCGTCCCAATGAGCCATTACAAAGCCGCCTTTTTCGATCTGGGCCTTGAATTCATCCCATGTATCGACAACAAAGGTGTTCTCTTCACGAAACGCCAGCGCCTTCTGGTAAATGGCATCCTGCATCTCTTCCAAAAGGCCTTTTACAGTATCGGCAACGCCATCCACAGGAACAGATTCCTTGGTCAGCGTGTCTCTGCGGGCGATCTCAATGGTTCCGTTTTCCAGATCGCGCATTCCCATCGCCAAACGCACCGGAACGCCTTTCAATTCATATTCCGCAAATTTCCAGCCTGAGCGCTGTTTGTCGTCATCGTCAAATTTTACCGAAATACCCGCTGCTTTCAGCTCCGAAATTATCGGCTCGACCTTTTCTGTGATCTTTGCCAGATCTTCTTCGGTCTTGTGGATCGGAATTATAACGACCTGTATCGGCGCCAGTTTGGGCGGCAGCACGAGGCCGTTGTCATCTGAATGCGCCATTATCAGCGCTCCCATCAGACGAGTAGAAACGCCCCACGATGTTGCCCACGCATATTCAAGCTGGTTCTCTTTATTGACAAATTTTACGTCGAACGACTTGGCAAAATTCTGTCCGAGGAAGTGCGACGTTCCTGCCTGCAGAGCTTTTCCATCCTGCATCATTGCCTCGATGCAGTATGTTTCCAATGCTCCGGCAAAGCGTTCATTGGGCGATTTTACGCCCTGAACGACCGGCAAGGCCATCCAGTTTTCAGCAAATTCGGCATATACGCCAAGCATCCGCTCGGCTTCCTCAACAGCTTCCTGTTCGGTCGCATGAGCGGTGTGGCCTTCCTGCCAGAGAAATTCGGCGGTTCGCAAAAAAAGCCGCGTCCGCATTTCCCAGCGAACCACGTTCGCCCACTGATTTATCAGCAGCGGCAGGTCGCGCCAGGACTGTATCCAGTTTTTGTATGTGTTCCAGATGATCGCTTCGGACGTTGGGCGGATGATGAGTTCTTCCTCCAATTTCGCGTCAGGATCGACCATCAGCCCTTTGCCGTCAGGGTTTGCTTTCAGGCGGTAATGCGTGACGACCGCACACTCTTTGGCAAATCCCTCTGCGTGTTCTTCTTCCTTTTCAAGAAAGGATTTCGGCACAAAAAGCGGGAAATAGGCGTTTACGTGGCCCGTCGCCTTGAACATATCGTCCAAGGCTCGCTGCATCTTTTCCCATATCGCAAAACCGTACGGCTTTATCACCATACAGCCGCGAACGGCCGAATTTTCCGCCAGGTCGGCACGCTTGACGATCTCGTTGTACCACTCTGAATAATTTTCCGAACGTTTAGGAAGTCCCTTTGCCATGATTTTCTAATGATCCCGTATAAAATTTAGATAAAACAAGAATAATAAGGCAAGAGGGACAAAGAAACAATTTGCTGGAAATTATTCTGCCAAAAGAGATTCTTGCTTGTCTTTATGTTAAATTATCCTTTTTATGGTCGATTTCTCCATAGATTTTCAAGACACAAAGATCGCCTTTGCTGATAAAACTGATGCTGAACTACGCGAGAAATACCGCTTGTTCAAGCTGATGAATTCTCCGCTGCTGAATTCCATCGGCACGAGTGCCGCTAAATTCGCACTTTCCATCGGCCTGCCCATTGACGGCATAATCAAACGAACCGCGTTCGAGCATTTCTGCGGCGGCGAGACAATAGAGGAATGTCAGGGAACAATAGCCAGGCTTGGGGCTTCAGGCATCGGGACGATACTGGATTATTCCGTTGAGGGGAAAACGACCGAAGCCGAGTTTGACGCGACCAAAGAAGAGATACTGCGGACGATACGCCGGGCAAAAGGTGACAGCAGCATCCCTTTTGCCGTCTTTAAGGTTTCGGGCATCGCCCCGTTTGGCACGCTTGAAAAGCTTAGTGCGCGGCAAACGCTGGATGCCAAGGGCCAGGCAAAATCTGAAAACCTTCATGACCGCGTTCGTGAGATCTGCTGCCTCGCGGCGAAACTGGAGCAGCCTCTCTTCATCGACGCTGAAGATTCATGGATACAGGCCGCCATTGACGATCTTGCGACCGAGATGATGGCCCTTCACAATCGTGGCCGCGTGATCGTTTTCAACACCATCCAGTTATATCGGAAAGACCGGCTGAACTTTCTGCGCGAAGCCGCGCTCCAAGCCAAAAAAGAAGGCTATATGCTGGGCGTAAAGCTTGTCCGCGGCGCCTACATGGAAAAGGAAAGGGAACGAGCGGAAGAAATGGGATATGATTCCCCGATCCATGACGATAAGGCATCGACCGATGCCGATTATGATGAAGCTATACGTTACTGTCTGAATCATCTGGACACGACGGCATTCGTCGCAGCCACGCACAATGAGGAAAGCTGTCGGCGTCTGGCGCGGCTTATGCACGAACGATCCATTCCTCACGATCATCCACAGGTCTTTTTCTCTCAGCTTTACGGAATGAGCGACAACCTTTCCTATGTGCTGGCGGCCAACGGCTATAACGTCTCGAAGTATCTGCCCTACGGGCCGGTCCGTGACACAGTGCCGTATCTTATTCGACGCGCTCAGGAGAATACGTCGGTCGCCGGACAGATGAGCAGGGAACTTGATCTATTAGGCAAGGAGCTGACCAGGCGAAAGCAGATCCAATAGGCATTGAATACCTTTATAGTGTTCAACGGTACTATTTTCACAGGCTCTTTATATTCTTTTAAAAACGCGACACCCCGAAAATGAACAAGACACTTCGACCCCAACACCGGCACCGACCTGGAGTGTGACCCCGTCAAATTCCCATAGCACCAGAGGGTCATGCGGGTTTCTGTCAGGAGCGATCGAAGGTGCCAAGCCTACTTCCAGAGTTCCTGAAACCCCGTAAGCTCCGCCCGCTGCCATATTGAAGCTAAGGCCTCCAAAATCGATCGGGCTGCATGGAGCGACCTGTATGTGCAAGGCGAACTCAACCTCAGCTATCACGCCAATACCAACACCAAACTCTCCGTATAAAAACGAGGTGATCTCCCGATCAAAACATATCCCGAGCGCTCCGCCGACAGACCCCACGAATCCGCCCTCCAGAGTTCCTCCGATCCCGATGGTCCAACCGGGTACCCGTCTGGAAAGTTCTCCGCGAACCGACATTCCAGATATTTTATCCAACCGGCTCACGGCCGTTGCCCCGTTGATAGTCCCCAGGCGAAGTGGCATCAAAACTTCTCTTTTTACGCGTATCGCCGGTTGTAATCGGCGAGCCAGATCCTGAGCAAAGCTTATCGCGGGCTGCGAACGTCCCCGGGCTTCTGCCGCTTTGCGTTTCAATGTTTCCATCATTGCCGCGCCGCCATCGTGTTCAAGCTCGTTTTCAATATGTTTCCTGACCGCCCCAAATCCCGGCATCCGTGATATCTCCGAACCGGCGGCACGCTCAAGCAGCCGGGCCAGATCGGAATCCTTCTTTTTGAGACCGATCAGGTCATCCAACGGTGAGTTTTCCACGAGGCCCTGCAGCTTTTGGGCGGTGTTTTTCAGGCCATCTGCGGCCTTATTGAGCGGTTTGCCGGGAATGGATATTTTCCGCAGGCCCGGCGGGGTCATCGGGGGAATATTTTTCACAGATCCTCCTTGTATCAAAGGTCGAATACGGCAACCTTTGGTCGGTCGCCTGAAAAGAACTTTCCAGATCAACTACAGAATGCGTTCATTAGGTGCGATGGGCGGCAAGTTACAATACTTTTGAGCGTGATGTCAAATGCGGCCTGTGATCTGCGTAAACCTGATCACACGGGAACAAAGTATGGATCACCAAAATGAATGGGAACGAAAGACGGGGGCAGGAAACGGTCAAAAGAGAATGCGGTTCACAGTAACCGGAGTGGTGATGAACAGTGTCTTCGGGAAAAAATATGACAACTGCACGGCCCGTCATAGGTGCGAGCCGCCAATAAAAAGAGCCGTGGAGCGGCACAGTTTTCGATCTGAAAAGAGCCTATCTCAGTCCCAACAAAAGCCGAACCGACCTGTCGGACACGGATCGTTCGGGATCACGCCGCCAGGCTTCCAGCGGCTCCATCTCGGTGTCTGTCAGTTCCACATTGAGAATAGATGCCATTTGCGTGCTTTCAAAAGCGCGTGTTGTCATGCTCAGTAACGGACAGGCGACGGACAACCGCTGAGGGTTGGCCGCCGCCGCTTCCGCTAATTCCACATCCGGGAACAGGTCGGCATAGGCCGTCACGTGCCATGCCGGATCCTGTCCGTTCTCATCCACACCCAAAAATCTTAAAAGCCCAAATCCGCTCTCAAGCTGAAAGACGAGAACATCGCCCGGAGAAAATCTTTGATCAAATGACATACTTTAGGTCTCTTACAATACGCCGTGGTGCCGTAGTTTGCCCCACATCCATGTCCTTGAGCCGTCGTCGCCCTCGTCACCGGCACCGGCGATGCCGCCATGCGATGTGTCGAAGGTTTTCTTTTTGTATTCGACATCGGCACCGGCATTTTGGCCGCACGTGGGAAACAACTGCCTGTCCATCCAATTCTTTTTGATCGCTATCGCATGATAACAGACCTTTACGCAGTTTGGGATGAAGTTAAGATCGCTGTTCGTTGAACCGTCCTGATCGACCGCGTCAAAAAGGAACATTGCGTCTATCTGCTTTCCGCTGTTTTTGATGTCATGGGCCACCTGAATGCACGCTGCGGCCCCGCGGCTCCAGCCGATCAGAAATATCGGGCCGGAATTAGCGTGGATAAGAGCAGTGGCCTTATTTGCCATTTTTCTGATATTGACCGGACTCGGCCCCCAGGATATTGCTGCAGGCCCTTCTACGTAGAGTTTTGGCCGTTGTTTGGTGTCACGATAGGCGTGCCAGACGTAATATTTGTAATTGTTTTCTCCAAAGATCGTAGGTGAACTTCCTTCAAGCGCAATAAGCATTCAACTTCCCTCCATGATGTGCGAAATTTCTATATGAGATGTATTGACGAACGTTTAAACGTCTTTTTGCACTAACAGGATAACAAAATCTACATTACCCGAAAATTAAATTTAGAAAATTTTATCCGTCAGCGAGACTTTGGCCGTGATATGAAGTTTATTCCAACTTTTGCTACACTTGGTTCAGAATTACTTTATTTTATAAGGGGATAAATTTCACAATGTCATCCAAAAATGCGGTCATTATCAGTGCTGCCCGAACTCCTACGGGCAAATTTCAGGGTTTATTAAAAGGATTTTCGGCTCCCGATCTTGGAGCTGTCGCCATAAAAGAAGCAATAAAGCGAGCCGGTGTCGATCAGGCAAAGATCGACGAGGTCATCATGGGCTGCGTCGTTCAGGCGGGCATCGGCCAGGCTCCTGCAAGACAGGCGGCGTTAAAGGCGGGCTTGCCGCCTGAGGTTTCCGCTCTGACGGTGAACATGGTCTGCGGTTCAGGGCTTCGTGCGGTCGCTCTTGCGGGACAGTCCGTGAGGCTTGGCGATGCCGACTTTGTCGTTGCGGGCGGAATGGAATCTATGTCAAACATTCCGTATGCAATGCCCGGAGCCAGAGACGGTTATCGAATGGGAAATCAGACAGTCGTTGACCTTATGATAAACGACGGCCTGTGGTGTCCGTTCGAGAATTGGCACATGGGAAACACCGGTGAGGTCGTTGCGGAAAAACACCAGATCACCAGAGAGACGCAGGACGAATTTGCGTTCAATTCACATCGAAAGGCGGCAGAGGCACAAGAGGCAGGACGCTTTGCCGAAGAGATCGTGCCGATCGAGATCCCGCAGAAGAAAGGCGATCCGATCATACTTGATTATGACGAACCTGTTCGCCCTGAAACCACTATCGATGCTCTCGGCAAGCTCCGTCCGGCGTTCAAAAAAGACGGCGGAACGGTTACGGCAGGAAACGCTCCGGGCGTGAATGACGGAGCCTCCGCTCTGGTTGTAACGTCAGAAGAAAAGGCCGCTGACCTCGGCGTGGAACCGCTTGGGCGGATAGTTTCACACGCTGTTTCGGGCATCGAACCCAAATACATCATGCTGGCTCCTGTCGAAGGCATTCGCAGGGCCGTCGCGAAAGCCGGCTGGTCGTTGGAAGATGTCGATCTCTTTGAACTGAACGAGGCATTTTCTGTTCAGGCACTCGGTGTGATGAAGGAACTTGGCATCGACCCGGAAAAGGTCAACGTGAACGGCGGAGCGGTCGCACTCGGCCACGCTATCGGAAATTCCGGCTCACGCGTATTGACAACGCTGCTGTATGAAATGAAGCGGCGCGGAGCAAAACGCGGTGTTGCCGGCCTGTGTCTCGGCGGCGGAAATTCTGTCGCAATGGCGGTGGAAAGAGACTAACAACATAACCGGCAGTGTATTTCATTTTCTAACAGTTAATAGTTGTTTAGTTTTTAGTTAAGAGTTAAACAACTAATAACTGTAAACTGTGTAACTATTAACTGTTAGGATGGTTACGGATCTAATAAATTTATGAGCGAAATTATTGGTGTGATCGGAGCGGGAACAATGGGCAACGGCATAGCGCAGACCGCGGCAAACGCGGGTTTTGACGTTGTAATGTGCGACATCAAACCGGAGTTCGTCGAACGCGGACTGGCGACGATAGGCAAAAGCCTTGACCGTTTTGTTAAAAAAGAAACGATGACCGAAGAGCAAAAGGCGGAGGTGCTGTCACGCATCAAAACCACGACCGAGCTTTCGGATCTGAAAGACTGCTCGCTGGTCGTTGAGGCCGCGAATGAAGATCTTGCGGTGAAAACGCAGATATTTGAACAGCTTGATACGATCTGTTCGCCGGACGCGATATTGTCTTCAAACACCTCGTCTATCTCGATAACAAAGATCGCGGCCGTCACAAAACGTCCCGACAAGGTCATCGGGATGCACTTTATGAATCCCGTTCCGCTGATGAAGCTGGTCGAGGTCATTCGCGGCATTGCCACCAGTGACGAAACGTATCAGAAAGTCCGTGATATTTCTGAAAAAATGGGCAAAACTCCGTTGGACTGTGAAGATTTTCCCGGATTTGTCGCCAACCGCATTCTGATGCCGATGATAAATGAGGCGATCTATGCTCTTTATGAAGGCGTCGCAACCCGCGAAAGCATCGACGGCATTATGAAGCTGGGAATGAATCATCCGATGGGGCCGCTGACGCTCGCGGATTTTATCGGCCTTGATGTCTGCCTCGCGATCTTAATCGTGCTTCATGACGGCCTCGGCGATCCGAAATACCGCCCGTGTCCGCTGCTCAAAAAATACGTCGATGCCGGCTGGCTCGGCCGCAAGAGCGGAAAGGGTTTTTATGATTATTCCGAATGACCTTTACAGTGTGCGGCTTGGCAAATAAGCATCAGCGGTCTCTTAAACAGTGGAGGAACTCATGAAAAGAACGGTCTTTCTATCCTTATCGATTCTGCTTGCGGCATTTTGTGTTGCCGCGCAAAACTATGATCAAAAGCCGCCGACATTGGAAGTGAACGGCTCCGCTGAAATATTTGTCCAACCGGATCAAGTCCCCATCTCGCTGGATGTAACCAGAACGGACAAGGATCTTCAGGTGGCCAAAGAGCAGGTAGATTCGACCGTTTCAAAAGTACTCGCCCTGACATCATCATTTGAGATCAAACCGGAGAATGTAAAGACGCATTACATATCCGTCGAGATGAAATATAACTCTATCCGCGACCCGCAAAAGCGCATTTTCGATGAAGAAGGTGATGAGATAGGCACGCGAGTATTCATCGGATATGAAGTGTCCACCGGCGTTTCTGTACGGATCACGGATATTGGCAAATTTCAGGGCTTTCTCGATGAGGTGTTGAAAACGGGTATTTCCGAAGTAAGCAGCGTGCGTTTTGAATCCTCGGAGCTTAGGAAATATCGAGACATGGCTCGGGATATGGCAATGAAAGCAGCACAGGAAAAAGCCTCAGCCATGGCACGCTCCATCGGGCAGGAAATTGGGAAGGCCATCTTTATCAAAGAAGGCCGTGTGGCGGATCAGACAAATTCCAGATATAGCAGCAATGTTTACGCCAACTCCAATATAGCGATCGTTGACGGCGTCAACGTCTCCAGGGTCGAAAAAGAAGGCTTGGCAACATTTTCACCGGGGGCTATCAGCATCAACGCGGAAGTTTCGGTCATATTCCTATTAAATTGAACTGACAAGATACGCTAAACCAAATCTTCCGTTAACACGTAATACATTTGATACAAGCCCTGAGGAGCAATTTTATGCAGAAATTTTTTGTGACCCTATTCTGTCTGGCAGCCTCACTGGCTGTTTCCGCACAGCTCAAGGTTCCGCCGATAGAGCTGAAGGAAAGGACGCTTGCCAATGGGCTGCGTGTGGTTTCGCACCGCGATACGTCGAGTCCGACCGTTTCCATTCACGTCTGGTATGATGTTGGCGGCAAGAACGACCCGCCCGGCAGATCGGGGTTTGCTCATATGTTCGAGCATATGATGTTCAAGGCGACGAAGAATATGCCGAACGAAAAGATGGACCGCCTGACGGAGGACGTTGGCGGTTTCAACAACGCCTCGACATGGCCCGATTTTACAAATTATTTCGAGGTCGTGCCGTCAAATTATCTTGAGGTTCTGTTGTGGGCGGAATCTGACCGCATGGTCAACCTCAACGTAGATGACGCCAGTTTCAATTCCGAACGTGACGTTGTGAAAGAAGAGTATCGGCAAGGGATACTTGCAAATCCTTACGGCCGCTTTTACTGGCTGATGGACGACCTGAGTTTTCAAAAACATCCGTATAAGAACGGAGTTATCGGAAACCTTGAACAGCTTGACGCAGCCACGCGGGCGGACGCCGAAAAGTTCTATAAAGATTTTTACAGGCCGGACAATGCCGTTCTGATCGTCGTTGGTGATTTTGATCAAAAGCAGTTCGACGACTGGGTCGATAAATATTTCGGGGCCATAAAGAAACCCGAAGGAACGATACCGCGTGTGACCGAGGTCGAACCGGAATGGACAACGGAACGCCGATACAATGAGACCGGCCCGATCGTTCCATTCCCGGCGACGGCGATCTTGTATCGTGCTCCGCGAACCACCGATGCTGATATTCCCGCGCTCCGCCTGGCGGCGGCAATAATGTCCGGTGGTGAAAGTTCACGCCTTTACCAGTCTCTTGTCCGCGATCAGCAGATCGCTCAGGACGCGAGCTTTGATCTTGAGCTTAATACCGAAGGCGGCAGGATGGGCTTTGTCGCGATAGGTTCTGATAAGGCTACATCTGAAGCACTGGAAAAGGCTCTGTTAGCCGAACTGAAAAAGATGCAGGACGAAGGCGTCACAGCAGCGGAACTTGAAAAAGCGAAGAACCGCGCCGTTGCCGGAGCTATTCGCCAACGCGAAACAAATGACGGCAAGGCAAATGCCATCGAACGCTCGGTCGCATATCTGGGCGATGCAAAGGCGGTAAATAACGAGGTCGCAAAGCTTCAGGCTGTGACGGCTGCCGATATTCAACGCGTAATGAAAAAGTATTTCGAGGACAACAACCGCGTGGTCATCTATTACAACCAGGCGAAACAGGCGGAGGGCGAAGACGATGACAAATAATAAAATGCGGAATGCGGAATGCGGAGTGCGGAATCTCGGACGCGAGACATTTAGACTTAAGTGTCTCCTTGTCTCCTTGTCTCCATGTCTCCTCGTCTTCCTCGCTCTGTCCCTCTGTGTCTCTGCGGTCAATTTATCCGCACAGGAACCAAAACCCGGCCCGGCTAGAACGGTTAATATTCCCGCTGTTAAAGAAACAAAACTTAAGAACGGCATGACCGTCGCCGTTGTTGAGAAACGCAACGTGCCGCTTGTGACGGTCCAGCTTTTGGTGCGATCGGGTGCAAATGCGGAAAGCATGGAAAAAGCAGGCCTTGCCGATATGACCGCTTCGATGCTGACCAAAGGCACGAAAACCCGCACCGCAGAACAGATAGCCGAACAGATGGAATTTCTCGGCGGATCGATCTATTCCGGCGCCGGATGGAACAATTCGTCGGTCACGATCTCCGTCACGTCAGACAAACTCGATCAGGCAATGGAGATATTGGCTGACGTTGTGCTTAATCCGACATTTCCGCAATCGGAACTAGACCTGCTGAAATCGCAGGCAATAGACGGCCTGACCTACAATCTGACCCAGCCTGGATTTTTGGCAAATTACGTTGCAAGCAAATATAGCTTCGGAGAACATCCTGCCGGTGGAACGCCGGAAAGCCTAACCTCTATTACCCAAAGTAATGTTCTGAGCTTTTACAAGAATCAGTTTGATCCCTACAAGGCGGTATTAATATTTTCCGGCGATATCACGGCGGACAGGGCAAACAAATTAGCCACCACATCTTTTGACAAATGGAAAGGGCAAAGAAGTGGCGAAACGGTTCGCGGCCTCGTTAATACAGATCTGTCGTCAACCGATTCTAATGAAAAACTACTTATTATTGATTTGCCAAATTCCGGGCAGGCTTCAGTTAGCTATGTAAATAAACTTAGTGTGGGCCGCACACATTATTTAGAACCTCAAAAAGGACAAACATCGGTAAGTTACTACCCCTCTGCAGTTCTTAATTCAGTATTTGGTGGTGGATATTCTTCAAGATTAAATCAGGAAATCCGTATAAAACGAGGATTAAGTTATGGGGCGGGAAGTTCTTTTGCTTGGCGTCATTCTTTTGGTAACTTTGGAACCCGAACCCAGACCAAAAACGAATCCGCGCCGGAAGTTGCTGAACTTGTATTGACCGAGATCAAGCGGCTGATAGACGAAGAAATTCCCGAGGCCGAATTGGCTCCACGTAAATCGGTTCTGACAGGCGGTTTTGGCCGCAACATTGAAACAACCGGCGGGCTGGTCAACGCCTTAGCCGATCTTTACACGTTCGATATACCGACGACTGAATTGAACAAGTATATGACGAGCGTCAATGCCGTGACCGACAAGCAAATAAGAGATATCGCAAAGGCACATTTGCTTGGCGGCGATATTATAATCGTCGGTGACTATTCGATCTTCAAGGACGATCTGGCGAAGCGGTTTCCGAATATAAAGCCGGAGGTGATACCGGCGGCGGAATTGGATATAACAAAACCGAGCTTGCGTAAGTAAGGCGGAAACCCGAATGGTAATGAGGGTGAAAACACGGCCGATGTAGATAACACACTCCCTAACGGTCGTGTTTCCGCCCTTGATCTTTATGCACAAGAATCTTCGTTCTTTTATCGACACGCTAAAACGGGAAGGCGAGATCGTTGAGGTCTCGGCACAGGCCGATCCGTATCTTGAGATCGCTGAGATACATCGCCGCGTGATCGAAGAAAAGGGAAAAGCTCTGCTTTTTACGAATGTAAAAGGATCGCAGTTTCCGGTCGTCACCAATCTTTTCGGAACCGTAAAGCGTATCGAGTTGGCGTTTGGCAAACGCCCTCAGGAATTTGTAAGACGGGCCGTTGAAATGGTGGAAGTGCTGCTTCCGCCAAAGCTCGGCAAGCTCTGGGAATACCGCGACATGGGCAAAACCGCCCTCAAACTCGGCACAAAACGAGTCAAAAATGCTCCTGTCCTTGAAGTAAAACAGCCTGAACCCGACCTTGAAAAACTGCCGTTCCTTCAGCTTTGGCACGAGGACGGCGGCTATTTCAACACGCTGCCGCTTGTCTATACCGAAAGCCCTTCGTCGGGCAAACACAATCTCGGCATCTACCGAATGCAAAGATATGACAAGACGACGACCGGTATGCACTGGCAGATCGGGAAAGGCGGCGGTTTTCATTATTTTGAGGCAGAACAGCGAAACGAACCTCTGCCCGTGACCGTTTTTCTCGGCGGGCCGCCGGCTTTGATACTTTCCGCCATTGCGCCGCTGCCGGAAGACGTGCCTGAACTGATGCTGGCTTCGCTGTTGGCGGGTGGAAAGATCGGGAAAACCTTCGCCGACAGGGATGTCGGCGTTCCATTGATCGCCGAAGCCGAGTTCGCGCTTGTCGGCCACGTCCCGCCGCATGAGCGGCTGCCCGAAGGCCCGTTCGGCGACCATTACGGCTACTATTCTCTGACACACGACTATCCGGTCTTTCACACCGATGCCGTTTTTCACCGCAAGGACGCCATCTATCCGGCAACCGTTGTCGGCAAACCGCGTCAGGAAGATTTTTTCATCGGCGATTATTTGCAGGAACTGCTCTCGCCGCTTTTTCCGGTGGTTATGCCCGCCGTTCGCGACCTTTGGAGCTATGGCGAGACCGGATTTCATTCGCTGGCGGCGGCGGTTGTAAAAGAACGCTATGCCCGCGAGGCGCTTTCCGCCGGTTTCCGCATTCTTGGCGAAGGCCAGCTTTCGCTGACGAAATTTTTACTTTTAACAGACACGCCCCAGGATCTTCGCGATTTCAAAACTCTTTTCGAGCATATCCTTGCTCGCGTGGAATGGCACCGTAACCTGTTCATTTTTTCGCAAACCGCTTTTGATACGCTAGATTATGCAAGCGGCAAGATAAATCATGGCAGCAAGGCGATATTGATGGGAATGGGCGACGCCAAAAGGGAACTGGCGCGTGAGTTCAAAGGCGAACTTCCCGCCGGAGCCATTAAGGCCGAACCGTTCTGCGGCGGCTGTCTGGTCGTGAAAGGAACAACTTACGAGAACGACAAGGAACTTGCCGAAAGGCTTGCGCGCTCAGATGCGTTTGACGAATGGCAAATGGTTGTTATCCACGATGACATTAGCTATGCCTCATCGGTTGAAAAATTCCTGTGGGCAACATGGACACGGTTCGATCCTGCCAGAGATATAACCGCTCGCGAAATTAATGTTCAAAACAACCACATTGGATATTCGGCACCTGTGTTCATCGACGCTCGCATGAAAACCTGGTATCCGAAAGAGGTCGAACCTCGCGAGGACATAGTCAAACTTGTGGACGAAAGGTGGACGGAATATTTCGGCTAGATTCCGTTGATGTATGGTCCTATAAATTGCCACTAGCTTTAGAGCCTGTGTCAAAACTATTTAAAAACTTTATCAAAGAAGGAGACGTAAAAGAAATGAGGGGAGGGAGAGAGGCAAATGGGATATATCGGGGGAGTGGAGCGAGGGCAGGGGATGATGTTTCCGGCGACGTTGGATGAGTATGTGAGAGGGGAGAATCCGGTGCGTGTGATAGGGGCGTTTGTGGAGAATCTGCCGATCAGGGAGATGGGATTTGTGAGAGGGGAACCGGCGGAGACGGGACGTCCTGGATACGATCCGAGAATGATGCTGGCGGTGTATATATGGGGGCATTTGAACGGGGTTCGGTCATCGAGGCGGCTGGAGCGGGAGTGCGGGCGGAATGTGGAGTTGATGTGGCTGAGCGGGCTGCTGCAGCCGGATTTCAAGACACTGAGCCGGTTTCGCAAAGACAACAGCGAGGGGATAAACAATGCATTGGTGAAGTTTCGGGTATGGTGCGAAGAGGCGGGATTGTTCGGCAAGGACCTGGTAGCGATAGACGGAAGCAAGTTCAAGGCGGTGAACAGCAAGTCGAGAGCGTTGACGCAGGAACAGCTTACAAAGCTGATAGAGCGGGAGAAGGCGGAAGTTGACAAGTATCTGGCGGAGCTTGAAGAGGCGGACAATGCTGACGAAGGAGAAGAAAGAAAATTAACGGCAGAGGAGATAAAGGAAAAGATCAGAGGGCTTGAGGAGCATCTGAAAAAGCACGAAGAGGCACGGGAAGGCCTGGCGGAAAGCGGAGAGAACAGGGTGTCGCTGACTGATCCCGAAAGCAGGATGATGAAAACCTCGAAGGGATCGGATGTCAGTTACAACATCCAGACATCGGTTGACAGCAAGCACGATCTGATACTGGATGTTGAGGTGACGAACGATGTCAGCGATCAGGGATTGCTGGCAAAGATGGCAATGCGGGCGAAGGAGATATTGGGGGTCGGGGAATTGAAGGTAACGGCGGACGGCGGATATTTTGACGGCGATGAGATAAAGGCGTGCGAAGAAGAGGACATAGAGACATATGTATCAATACCGGAATCAAAGGCTGCCGAATCAAAGGGGATATTTCCATTGACGCAGTTCGAGTACAACAAGGAAAAAGACGTGTATGCATGTCCCGCCGGAGCACAGATGAAGAGGACAGGGAAACCGGTAAAAAATGGACGTGCCAACAGTAAGGAGTACTACAGATATACGACAAAGGCGTGTTCCGGCTGCCCGCTGCGGGCACAATGCACGACGAGCAAGTACGGCAGAACTGTAAAACGCTGGGTGCACCAGGAAGTGGTCGACCGGCTGCGTGAAAGGATGGCGGAAAAGCCCGAAATAATAAAGAAGCGAAAGGCAATTGTCGAGCATCCGTTCGGGACGATAAAGGTGGGAATGGGGCACGAGCGGCTGCTGATGAAGGGGATCAAAGGAGTCGGGACGGAGATAAGACTGACCGTTTTGACCTACAATATCAAGCGGGTGATGTCGATCTTCGGAATCCCTGCGATGATCGAAAAACTCAACGGACAAAACCGGTTGACACAAAACGCATATGCCTGAAAAAACCAGCAAAACCGCATTTACCGGGCTGTAACAGGCAAAAAACAAACAATTTATCGCGGTCAACAAAGAATTTGGCTAAACTGAGAACAAAAATATATGCAAAGCACCAAAGCCGGCAAAACCTTTGAATGACATCCCGACATGCTGTTCAATCGCGGCTTAATAAAAACATTAACCCAGAGTTTTGCCACAGGCTCTTTAGCTAGTGGTGTTTTGAAACATTGACAATAAAGGCTTTAGCCGAATATGGAAAATTTGATTTCCCTATGGCTTTACCCCTTTTGAGCTAAAGCTCTTGGAAAATTATCTATCAGAAATTCGGCTAAAGCCGGTGTGTTTTTTGCATCTCTAACCTCCAGCTAAAGCGGGAGGCAATTTAAAAGCGGGCAAAGCCACAAATATCTACGGAACCTGGAATTTCTATGAAAAAATGGCTTAAGCGGATCGGCATTGTAATAAGCGTCCTCATACTGCTTGCGGCGGCATTTCTTTCGTATGCATATTTTATCGAACCGCGACAGTTTGTGATCGTTGAGGAAACGCTTGCCGTTCCGCATTGGAACAAAGAACTGAACGGCTTTCGCGTCGTGGTCATCACCGATCTGCACACCGGTTCCAACTACGCTCCGCCTGAACGCATCCGCTACGTGGTCGAACAGGCCAATGCTCAAGATGCCGACCTGATCGTCCTGACAGGCGATTACGTCAGCGAGTCAAAATGGGACCGCGAGGCACGAAATAAGCCCGAAGGAACCGACCGCACTGAGCTAAAAGTGCCGGTTGAAACTATTGCCGAAAGCCTGAAAGGGTTCAAGGCAAAATACGGCGTTTATGCAATTATCGGCAATCACGACTGGTATCACAATGAGCAGAAGATACACCGCCTTTTTGAAGAAATTGCCGGCATAAACGTCCTGCAAAATGAAGTTGCCGAGATAGATGTCAATGGTGAAAAAATTCGTCTTTGGGGACTTGAAGACCTTTACCGCAATCGCCGCGTTCCGGCAGAACCTTTTGAGGCTATCGAGGAAAAACGCAATATCATAGTTCTGACGCATAACCCTGATTCGCTGCTTCAGGCGCCCGAAGGTTTTTCGATAATGTTTGCCGGACATTCACATGGCGGCCAGCTTAATTGGCCGATCATCGGCCCGTTTGCGATCTTTAACGATCCGCGATTTATGGACGGCCACGCCGTTGTTGACGGCAAACACGTCTATGTTTCCAGCGGTGTCGGCACCAGCGTCCTGCCGTTTCGTTTTC
This sequence comes from Acidobacteriota bacterium, assembly GCA_019639175.1. Lineage (GTDB taxonomy): Bacteria > Acidobacteriota > Blastocatellia > Pyrinomonadales > Pyrinomonadaceae > OLB17. Next base: position 92,839 of record JAHBSK010000005.1, read on the forward strand.
GCGTTCCGCCGGAGATAAATGTCGTCACTCTTAATTCCGCCGAATAGATAAAATGTCGCGTTCGCGAAAAAGATTGCTCACAGCGTGCGGCATTGCCGCCGTCGTTGTTCTATGTTTTGCCTACGGCTATTTCATAGAACCATATTGGCTTCGGGTCAATGAGACAGAGATCAGGATAGAAGGCTGGGATCCGGCTTTTGACGGCCTCAAGATCACAGCCGTGTCCGATCTTCACGCAGGATTTCACCCGGTCGATCACGCCATGCTGCGGCGTGTGGTTGAAACGGTCAATAGCACCGAGCCTGACGTAATAGTCCTTCTCGGAGATTTCGTATCAAATCATAGCGAGATGTCGCAGGTCAGGATGCCCGCTGCTGAGATCGCCGACGGACTTACCGGCCTCAACGCAAGGCTTGGTGTTTTTGCGGTATTGGGAAATCATGACGGCTTTTATGATACCGATCTGCTTGCAGGTGAATTTGAAAAAGCCGGGATACGCGTTCTTCAGGATGAAGTAAGCGTGATCGAACAGAACGGCAAAAAGCTCCGTATTTTTGGGATGATCGATCATCTGCACATGGGCGGCTGGAAGGATTTCAACCTGAAGAAACGCCGCGCTCTTGCGACGGCTCCTGCGGAAGGCCAGATCATCGTTCTTCAGCACGGCCCTGACATCTTTCCGGCCATCAATGCCCTCGACACTTTTGGCGAACCTTATAAACTGATGCTTTCAGGCCACACACACGGCGGGCAGATACGTTTTCCGATACTCGGAGCGCCGATGGTGCCGTCATCCTTCGGCCAGAAATACACTCAGGGACATATCACGGAAAACGGCAAGCACCTCTTTGTAACAACAGGCATCGGCAACAGCATTCTGCCGTTTCGTTTTATGTCGCCGCCTGAGATCGCCGTTCTTACCATCCGCACAAAAACAGAGTAGGCATTCTATTTCAGCATTTTTCTGACGCGCTTGAACTTGCCGTCATTCTTTGCAGGCTGTATCTCCAATATTCGGCACATCAGGCCGTAAACATCAACCGATTCGATAGGTTCTGCCAGGTATCCTTTTTTGAACTTACCGCCATGTCCGATAAAAATAGCACGCATTTCTTTTGCCTCATTATCATAACCGTGGCCGCCGCGTATCAGGTCATTTTCTCCGGCTTTTGTTGCTGACTCTGCCCATCTCGTGGTCGCAAGTCCGTAACCTATCTGTGCCGCAACAATTATCGGAGCGATCCTTTTATTCTTTCCGAACTTCAATCTCTTTGGCAGATCACCTTTGCGATAGACCTTTGCTCCTTTCGGAAGATTTTTCTTTAAGGTTTTATAAATAGTGTCTTCACGGCCCGCTTTGGGAAATATCTGTGTAAATTCGCCGTTCCAAAGAACAAGTACCGCATCGTTGGCATCGAACAGCTTGTCGAGGACGATCCTTTCGCCGACACGATAAGGCGCCATACCGTGGTCTGAAACAATTATCAGGTTCACTTTTTCGTCGATCCCTCGCGACCGCAGGCCGCTGACAAGATCTCCGATAGATGCATCCACTTTCATCACGGCCTCGCCGGTTTTTGGACTGTCCGGGCCAAAGTTATGGCCTGCGTCATCAACGTCAGAAAAGTAAAGAGTTAACATCTGCGGCCTTTGCTCACGCGGAAGGTCGATCCATTCAAGAACCGTCCTCACTCTTATGCTGTGCGCTGTCGTATGTTCGTAAGGTTTCCAGTAACGCGGATGTGAACCTTTTATTGCAGCCTCAGAACCCGGCCAGAAAAAAGACGCCGCGATCTTGCCTTGCCGCTGAGCGGTATTCCATATTGGCTCGCCGCTCCACCATTTAGGATTTGTCACCTGTTCACGAACTGAAAGCCCGAACACCGCAGCTATCTCATCGTCCCACATATTATTTTCGATGATTCCGTGGTTATCAGGGTAAAGACCGGTAACGATGGTGTAATGATTTGGGAATGTCTTGGTCGGATACGCCGGTTTCATCCATTTGGCACGCGTGCCTTCTGCGGCAAGCCGTGAAATGACCGGCGGCTGAAATTTTTCGATATAATCCGCACGAAATCCGTCAACCGAGATAAGAATGACGGTCTCATCCAGATCACTGATCTTGTTTTGTGCTGACGCCGCCGTAAAGAACAAAAGCAGCACAGCCGACTGCAAAACTATCTTTGCATTCAATATTTTTCTTAACATTTTCAGCTTTGACTGGTTGGTTTTCTTTATTTATAGCATACGTGTTAAGCGGTCGCGGCATCCATTGACCCAAATATCTGTCCTATAAGCGAGATTTAATGTAAACTTAAGTATCTCATCGGATCATAAAGGAAATGCTTATGAAAACAATGTCTGTTCTTATAGTCATATTTGCGGCAGTGATGTTCTCAGCTTGCGATGTTCAGAGCGGCATTGCCAAAAAAAGTGTTGAAAAATACGCTCCGTCCCCGACGCCAACGCCGTCACCGGCCGCAACGCCCGTGCCGATAGATCCTGCTGATGTCATCACGGTCGAAACGCCGGAATCCGGCCCGCAGCTTGCCTTCAACGGCCCTGAGACGAAAAAGACGCTGAATTGCACTAAATTCAATCGCGTGATGATAAATCAGGATGACGCGGAAATAACCGTCACCGGCGTTTGCAGCCAGATGGTCGTCAATGGCGATGACAATAAGATCGCCATGGTGGCAGTTTCAGAGGTCGTCTTTAACGGAGACGGCAACACCGTCACCCATACGAAATATGCCAACGGCAAACACATTTTGACCTCAGACAATTCCGGGTCCAACTCGGTCGAAAAAATAGCGGCCGATCAGAAACCGGCCGCCAAATGATCGCTGGTGCTTATCCGTTAATGCCGCTTATTTTGCATCAGGGACAGCCGCAAAACCGCCGTCAAAGAATCTTCTGGCATTAACGATCGTTATCTTTGCGACAGAGCCGTGATCAAGACTTTCGTCCACCACCTCGATATGCCTTAACCTGTCGCTGCCGACACCGCGCTCACGCATCGCCCTGACGGCATTGTGCGTATTTTCGGGAGCTACGATCTTATCGGTCGAAAGATTTTGCAAAAGCATCTCTGTTCGGGGACTCCAATCAAAGACATTGTTCTTGCTCAGTTCGCGTATGACCGGATCGCTTGTGTCCAATGTTTCAAGCGCCTCGATAAAACGTTGTGTCAGAAGCTTTTCGACCGACTTGGTCGAACCTGAAATGGTCGAAACAACTGCCAGCCTGACCAAAATATCGGCCTCGCTGCGCCCGTCTTTGAATGCGGTATTGACCGCTATCGCGACCGGCTTGGAAAAATAATCATCAGCATTTACGCCATATTTATCCTTAAAATATTTGACGCAATAGCCGAGCAGAAATGCCCGTGCGATCAGGTCTTTGCCGCTTGCCTCTGCCAGCAGATAATCGCGCGTCGCACCGGTAAGGTCATACGGGCCTGACATCGGAGCAGAACGCGTTACGTGATATTTCGGGTCATTCTTTTCCTCGAGGAATTTTGTTAAACCCATTGCCGTGCCGCCACCTTCGGAATATCCCGTCACAAAGAGATCATCGCCGAGATCATATGCCATTCGTTTGGTCAAAGCTCTTGCCGCGTCGATAATATCCACGCCGCTTTGTGCGTTCACCAGATTGAGCGGGTAAGGATGGATACGTTTATTATCGCCGAGGCCGATGTAATCGGGCATGACCATCGCATAACCGCCAGTGGCAAATGACGCCAATTCCAGATAGAACGAGACCGTGTCATCCTTTGCCTTGAATCGCGACGGTGACTCCTTTCGGTTCCATTGCGTGCCGTGCATATAGATAACGAGGCCTTTCGGAGCGCCGGATTTGGGAAACGCCGCCAAGCCTGTAAGGTTCACAGGTTTGCCGTTCTCGTCGGTAGAGGTATATGTGATCTTATACAGGTCGATGTCTTGCTCAAATTTTGGCAGTTCGACGTCCTTCAGATGTTTTTCGACACGGGAGTTTGCGACATCTGCCTTTAGAACTGCGTTTTTGCTGAACGAGATAAGCTGTTGAGCCGAGACCGCCCACGCGGAAAGAAGAACGGCCAGGGCAAGAGGTGCAAAGCGTGAAAGGTAAGCTCTTGGCATAATGATATTACCGCCTGAAATGAAATTGACTGCGTGATAGATACTACCACACCATCTTATTTATCAGTGAATATGACCGAAATGGAAAATGGGGTCATAGCAACTGCATTACTTCTTTATTATCAGTATTGTCAGCTCCTGAATATTTTTTGTAGAGCGAAACGACCGGAAATTTTCCGTCTTCCCAATCTGCCATCGCCTGTTTTGCCTCGCCGATGGTGTCGGCAATGAAATTCCAGTAAATGACGGTCGGTTCGGGCAGAGGCTCGCCGCCGATGATGACAAAACGCGAATCTTCATCTGCATTTATCACGACACTGCCGCCTGATGTCAATTTCGCCAGATCGTGCTGCTTGACGACATCGCCTTCCACTTTAACCGAACCGGTACAGACATAGATCGCGAGTTCGTGCGACGCATTCACAGGCAAATCAATATGCGAACCGGCCGCAGCGTCAATGTCCAGATAAACAAGCTCCTGAAACGTCGGTATCGGAGAGATCTCGCCCGCACATTCGCCGGCAATGACGGTAATCGTGTGGCCGTCATTCTCTATTCGCGGCAGCAGGCTTTTATCAAAATGCTCGAACGACGGAGTGGTCTTACGGTCGCTGTGAGGCAGTCCGACCCACGTCTGGAGTCCGTGGATTCGCGGCTGCGGAGTGATGACCTGTTCGGAATGGGTGATCGCTCGGCCCGAGGTCATCCAGTTCACATCGCCGGGCGTTATTATCTGCTGATAATCCAGCGAATCTGTATGCAGTATCTCGCCTTCATAAAGATAGGTGACGGTTTGTAGCCCGATATGCGGATGCGGCGGCACATCGAACATCTCAGGCGAGATCTCCGTTTCATTGAAATGATCAAAGAACACAAATCCGCCGACACGACGCAGTTCCCGTCGCGGCAAAGCCCGCCTGACAACAAACTCGCCCGGCAAATGCGATTCCGCCGCCGTCAGCTTTATGTCGATCTTACGGATAGTGTTCATTTTATCTAAATTAAGAGTTATTTAAGTGAAAAGTTATCTAAGTTAAGAGGCGGTCTTTGACCGCACTCTGTTAGTAGAAATATATATTCGTCCCCAACTTTCGGATGAGCAAACGGTTGAGAATTTCATCTTATAACTGACAGCTAACAGCAATCTCTTGTCTCTTGTCTCTTGTCTCTTGTCTCTTGTCTCTTGTCTCTTGTCTCTTGTCTCCTACGCCCTCACCTCTATCTCCGCCTTTATCGAATTGGCGATGTAGCATTCCTTGTGGGCCTTGTGGTGCAGAACGTCGATCTCTTCGCTTGTCGGCAATGACTCTCCGCCCCATTCTATCTTTGGCACAAGCGTTATTTTGCTTATCCATTGCCTGCCTTCGGCGTCCGTCGTCATCTCGCCGACAGCTTCGTCCGTATAGCTTTCCACCTGAAAACCAGACTTTGCTGCCAGATACAAAAACGTCAGCATGTGACACGATGCCGCAGCCGCAACCAAAGCTTCCTCAGGATCGACCGCCGCCTCGACCGAATACGGAACCCGAACCGCATGAGGCGACGAACTCGCCGGAACCGTCACACCACCGTCAAACGACCAAGTATGACCGCGAGTGTATTGGTTTTTAGTGAACGCCTCCGCCGAATCGTTCTTCCATAAAATGTTTGCTGTGTAACTTGCCATTTCTGTTAGCGTGCGAACGGTATTGAAATAAGCACAATAATGCCGCAAAGTACCAGCGCTATAACTGTAAGGATCATTCTGGATCCCTTGAATGCCTGTGGCCCCGAAAATAATTCATTGAGTACACCATCGTCATCCCTTCTTTCATTTCGCCAAACAGGCAGATCTCTTCCATATTTCAAGATCCACAATCCAGAAACTATTAAAGCTATCCCGATAATCAGTCGGATCATAATGCTTTTTTCTCAGTCATCAATAAAAACAGCAGCTTCGGAAACGGAGCGTTTTGCGGTACAGACATACCTACTATGCCGTCAAACTCCTAATACTAAGGCCGCAAGCGATACAACATCCTCGGAAACGGAATGGTTTAGCGTATGCGTTTGGTTTTCACGCTCAATTTGGTCCGGCGATTACAACTATATTTGGCATCATCTGTCGAAATCCATTTCAAATACTTCACTAACTACTCGGCATACATCCCTAAAGTAATCTCCGCCCATAGCTGGAGTTAACCCTTCAGCCTCAAGAATTGCATTTGAATAATCCTCAATTGTGAAAGGAATATCATCGAAAGTGGTCTCCTTGATGTCGGTATATCCGAGATCAAGTGCAAGTTTACCTAAAAGAATATTCCGGCTTTTTTCACTTAGCATGATTCTACGGCCTCAGCCTATAAAGCATTCTCGGGAACGGTATCGTTTCGCGGACGTGTTCTATGCCGCACATCCAGGCGACGGTGCGTTCGATTCCCATGCCGAAACCGGCGTGAGGGACGCTGCCGTAACGGCGGAGGTCGAGATACCATTCAAATGTTTCCTGCGGCAGGCCGTGATGCTTCAGCTGCTGTTCGAGGTATTCGAGCGACGATGCGCGTTCGCCGCCGCCGATAATTTCGCCATAGCCTTCGGGCGCAAGCAGGTCGATGCCGAGCGCACATTCCGGCCTGTCCTTATCGACCTCAAAATAAAAACCCTTGATCGCGGCAGGGAAGTGATGCACCCAGACCGGCTTGCCGAACTGGTTCGACAGATACGTCTCGTCGGGCGAGCCAAAATCGCCGCCCCATTCAAAACGCTGTTGGAACACCGGCACCTTGCCGGAATCTTCGCCCTCGCCGGCAGGATGCCGGCGCTCCATGTCATAGCCTTCCTGCAGCATTTTCACCGCATCGTCATAATGCAGACGCGGGAACGGCGAGGTAATAGCTTCGAGCTTGCTGATGTCGCGTTCGAGCGTTTCAAGTTCAAGCCGACGGTCGTTCAAAACACGCTCGACGATGAACAAGATCAACCCTTCTCCGAGGTCCATCATATCTTCATAATTTGCATACGCGACCTCAGGCTCGACCATCCAGAATTCTGTCAGGTGACGACGTGTCTTTGATTTTTCGGCGCGAAATGTCGGGCCGAACGCATAGGTCTTGCCCAACGACATCGCCGTCGCTTCATTGTAAAGTTGGCCGCTCTGCGTCAAATAAGCTTTTTCGTCACCGAAATAATCGACCTCGAAAAGCGTCGTCGTGCCTTCGCAAGCGGCTGGCGTAAATATCGGCGTGTCGGCAAGCGTAAATCCTTGCCCGTCAAAATAATCGCGCACCGCTTTGATTATCGTGTGCCGCACCTTCAAAACCGCGTGCTGCTTCTTTGAGCGGATCCAGAGATGGCGGTTGTCCATCAGAAATTCCGTCCCATGCTCCTTCGGCGTGATCGGATAATCGTGGACATTCTGCAGAACTTCGAGTCCGGTCACGTCAAGCTCAACGCCGATAGGCGAACGCGAATCTTCCTTTACCGTGCCTGTGACGATGATCGAAGATTCCTGCCCGAGCGACTTTGCCCGTTCAAAAACATCCTCGTCGCTGCCCTTGAAAACAACGCATTGAACAATGCCCGTGCCGTCACGCAACTGGAGAAAAACGAGCTTGCCGCTCGAACGCGAATTGTAAAGCCAGCCTTTCAGCGTGACCTCAGAACCGATCTTATCCTTTAACTGATCTATATAAACATGCTGCATATTGACTAGAGTTTAATTGAAAAAATGCCGTAAACAAAATCGGGCCAAAAGGCGCGAAATATCTGAGACAAAGAAAGACAGAGAAGCCTGTGAGACCTATTTCGAGGAAACGGCAGAGGTCATTTTGCCTGGCGATATTTAGCACCGGCAAGTTTGATAACGGGGTCGAATTTTAACTTGATCATCAGATCGGGCCGACTTTTGCCAAATCCACACATTTTGTCGCCAAAGCCCGTGTTATCAGTGCCAAAGAATAAAAGATGAAGGAAAAAAGGAACTTTTATAAAGGATTTCAGGCCTGTTTTTATGAATTAATACCGTTAACAAAAAGAAGGCTTCAAGGCCGATTCACGAGGAAATATATGAAAAGACGGTCAATATTGGCACTTATCGCTTTACTGTTAATGGGTTCATTGTATTCCATGTCTGACGCTCAGATCAGGCTGCCATCTCCGCCTAAGATACCCGGTATCGACAAACCGAAACCGCCGCCTTCAAACTCCGGCGAGGCTCCCAACGGAGAATCCTGGTTTTCAGCACTCGCCAGATTCAGACGCGGCTACGATCCGTCCCGGAGCATGTCTGAGGACCGCGCAAAGTTCATAAGTCCCTATCTGGCATGCTATGCAAAGAAACACGGCCTGGACCAGAACAAGGTGGGAAGCTACTACCGCAGTTTTGATGGCGTCAGCCAATATGAAATAAAGAATGTCCTTAAGAATGAACTGCCCGAACTTGCAAAACTCGAAAGCGAATTTAAAAAGATGTTCCCCTCGCGGCCAAATAACGGCAAATCCATCGACGATAACCCGGCTATTTGGGACGACATCTTTACAAATCGCGAGGCGTATTATCAATGTGCGGTCGCCGATATGCCCGAAGCAGGTAATTGTGACCAGTTGAGCAGTATCGACAAGGTCAGGATGGAGTCTCATATGGAACACCTGAATGAACTCCTTGAACAGGTCAAAACATTTACCGTGAGCCGAGGCTGGTATTCGGGACAGCAGCATGAGGATTATTTCATGGCCGCGATCTCGCCAAAAAGAAGGGGCGAAATGCAAAAGAGTACAAAATATGGCCCGTTCTTTAAATGCTTTGAACCGCTGCTTGACCAAATTCAGACAGAGACAAAAAAGACGCTTCCGAATTACACATTATCGGCCTATAACACCCGAAGCCCCGCCGACGAGCGCGTCCTGAGGTCGGCGATAAACGACCTGAATGCGGCAACGGTTTTTAAGATCGGACTCGGCTCTGCGGTCTGGAACATTCAGAAGAATGCCTTGGGAATCCCGGAAAAACGATACAAACACGGCGCGATCTGGGTGAAATACCCAAACGTCGATCATGGATTTTGCCAAATATTGTGGATAAACGTCATTCAGGACTACGCCGGTGGCGGAACCTATGGCCAGTCATACGGATATTTCACGAGAAATGAGCCGGCGGGATGCCCTGCCGGAAAATAGTGCTTTTTTATGCTGCATTGCGCGGAGGCCGTCACAGGGAAAGAAAAATGAATAAAACAAACTTTTTAATGCTGCTTCCTGTTTTCCTGTCTGTCTGGTTGGGATGTGGACTTATGGGAGAACAGGGCGTTCCCAAGGAACAGATCAATGCTGATATGCATGACAAAACGATCCAGGTAAAGAAAGGGTCAAGCTCTTCCGGTATGGAGAATTGGGAATTTAAAACAGATTTTTTGCGGTGTTTTGCTCCCGTGAATGAAGAAACCAAAGTGACCGAATCAAATGCCGAAATGGTCATCAACGTTAATTCTTCAAAATATCCGACCGAAAGCGGGATAACAAAGGTCATGAGCGGCAAGATACTGCTTAGGTATAAAAATGAGAACGGGAAATGGCTGCTTGAAGGAATAGAACCAAAGGATGCGCTCACCGCTGTTTTGGAAATGGACAAGGCTATTGAGTTTTCGAGGTCGTCGGCTCCGCTATGCCGACATTTCAGTTATGAGGACGAAAGAAGATAGAGAATAAATAACAGGCATAGCCATTGGTGACAATTTGTACCGGTCAGGAAGATTTTCATGCACATCTTTCTTGCGGCTTGCTCAAGGGGCATCTGAAAGCTCACAGAAAATGACGATGGGAAACGATCAGGAGTGTTCTGTCATCAGGGGTCGGAAAAGCTCCCTGAAACAGGCGTATTGCCCGGTCGCGGCTATGACATTTGGTGACGAATTATGAAAAGAGCAAACTTGGTATTAGGGGCTGTTTTATCTTTATTTCTCGGCGTCATTTCCGTTTTGGCCCAGACATCGGAGTTCACTTTCCAGGGTAAGTTATCCGAGAGCGGAGCGCCTGTTTCGACGCCTCGGGATATGATCTTCAGGCTGTGGGATGAGACCAACACGGTTCAGATCGGCTCGGACATCGAAGTGAACAATGTTCAATTCAACAACGGTGTATTTACCGTGCAGCTTGATTTCGGGCCGGCGTCATTTGAAGGCGGCGACCGCTGGTTAGAGACACTCATCAGCCTGCCGGGCGTGAATGACTACACCGCACTCGCTCCGAGACAAAAGTTCACGTCAGCTCCGTATGCGATCCGGGCTTTGGAATCGGATACTGCCCAAACCGCGAACACTGCCGTCAATGCCGCAAACGCTTCTCAGTTGGGCGGAATAGCGGCAAACCAGTATGTTTTGACATCGGACGCAAGACTGTCCAACGCCCGAACACCGCTTCCGGGCAGCACAAGCTATATTCAAAACCAAAACGGCGGTGCTCAGTCGGGAACTAATTTTTTTATCGGCGGAACAGGACGAGCCAATCAGTTCATTGCTTCTTCGATCGGGGTCAATACGACCGCACCGACGACACCGCTGGATGTTGCCGGTATTGTTAGCAGTTCCGGATCACAGGCCGGATACTATTTCTCAGACAGAGGAACTCCGTCTGCAAGATGGATCCTTTATTCTTCGTCATTCGAAGCAAGATTCAATATTGGCGGCGTGGACAGGCTTGCCATCTCACCCACCGGATTACTCTCTGTCGCAAACCTGAGCGGATCGGTGAGTACTCACGTGTGTTGGGACACATCCTCAGGCTATTTTTCATTTTGCTCATCCTCGATACGCTATAAGACAAATGTTGATAATTACAGTGGCGGACCGGATGTATTAAAAAAGCTCCGGCCGGTTTCTTTTGAATGGAAGAACAATGGCCGGCGCGAGATCGGATTCATTGCTGAAGAAGTGGCAGCGGTCGCTCCGCATCTCGCATTCAAAAACAAGGAAGACATTATAGAGGGCGTCAGCTACGACCAGATAACCACTGTTCTGGTGGATGTGGTCAAGCAGCAACAGGACCGGATAGAACGACAGGAACTTCGTATAAAAGAACTCACCACGCTCGTTTGCAGGCTGTTCCCCGATGATGAGATATGTTCTCCATCACCAATGGACAAGTGAAGCATTGAATGTCTGCAATTAGAATATGTTGCTTCATCGTAATTTTTTCTTCGGTTTGCTGCTCACAAACAACGGAATATTATACTAAGGCCGCTGTCCTCGCGGGCGGGCCGGTCTCAGGTACAGGTGTTTACGGACACATCAGCCTTTTAGTCGCCCGGATCTGCCCCGACAGCCGCAGGAGTATCCGTGTCGGGACGGGCCATTAACAACCTCACCTTGACATCACTCAGCGAAACAAGCGTGTCGGACAGACCGGCCGCGTGATATTCCTCTATTTCGATCAGTTCAAGGATACGCACAACCATCTTCCGGTTTGCTGCCCAACTCCTCCGCCGTCATTTTTTTAATGCCGCCCATAGTTTAATTTTAACATTACAGCGTTTATTCTGAATATGATGGCCGGGAAAAACGAAAAAAAGATCAATTACAAAAGCGCCTGGGCTGAAGCGAGGCGCATCGTGTGGAATGCACGCTGGCGGCTGGCGTTCGGCAGCGTTCTGATGCTGATCTCAAGGCTTGCCAGCATGGTTCTGCCCGCCTCGACCAAATGGATCGGCGACGAGGTGTTTGCCAACCAGCGATACGACCTTATCAAATGGATAGCTCTGGCAATAGGCATTTCGACGCTGGTGCAGGCGTCGGCAGGGTTTGCTTTGTCGCAGATACTGGGCGTTGCCGCACAGCGTGCGATCACGGAAATGAGAAAACGCGTTCAGCAGCATATTGAGCGGCTGCCGATCTCCTATTTCGATTCCACACAGAGCGGCCAGCTTATCTCGCGAATAATGAATGACGCTGAGGGCATCCGCAACCTTGTCGGAACCGGACTCGGACAGATACTCGGAAGCCTTGTCACCGGCGTGATCTCGATAGGCGTTCTTTTTTATCTCAACTGGCAGCTTACGGCGGCGATGATCGTAGTGCTGCTGGCATTTGTGGGGATGCTGCTATGGGCATTCAAAACTCTCCGTCCGATATTTCGTGAACGGGGTGAGATAACTGCGGAAGTGACCGGAAGGCTTGGTGAAAGCCTCGGCGGAATACGGGTCGTCAAGGCATACACCGCCGAAAAACGCGAAGACCTGAATTTTGCACGCGGAGCACACAAACTTTTTAGGAATATTGCGAGGTCGGTCACGGGTGTTTCGGCGGTTGCTTCATTCTCTTCTGTCGTGGTCGGTGCAATAGCTGTGGTCATGATCGTCTTTGGCGGCAATGCCGTACAAACCGGTGCGATGACGCTCGGCGATCTGCTGATGTACATTTCCTTCACATTCCTGCTTGCGATGCCGATCATAGAAATGACCTCCGTCGGCACGCAGATAACCGAAGCATTCGCGGGACTGGATCGCATCCGCGAGGTGATGTCGATGGAGACCGAGGTCGAGGAAGATGAACAACGCGAATCGTTAAAAACTGTGCATGGGACTTTGGAATTTGACGACGTGGAATTTGAATATGATGAGGGAGTTCCCGTTCTCAGAGGCATATCATTTCTTGCTGAGGCAGGGACGACGACAGCCTTGGTCGGCTCGAGCGGATCGGGCAAATCAACAATTCTCAGCCTTGCCCTTAATTTCATTCAACCTACTAAAGGCCGCGTTCTCATCGACGGCAAAGATCTGCAAACAATAAAGTTAGGTGATTACAGGCGTTATCTTGGTGTCGTGCTTCAGGACAATTTCCTGTTTGACGGCACGATCCTTGATAACATCCGCTTTGCAAATCCCGAGGCTGATATCGAAAAGATCAGGAATGTTTGCCGTATAGCAAATGCTGATGAGTTCATCGAAAAATTTCCCAATGGCTACGACACGGTTGTCGGCGAACGCGGTGTGAAATTGTCAGGAGGACAGCGTCAGCGTATCGCCATCGCAAGGGCATTGATAGCCGATCCGCGCATTCTTATTCTTGACGAAGCGACCTCAAGCCTCGACAGCGAATCCGAAGCCTTGATACAGGAAGGATTGAACAACCTGAGAAAAGGCAGAACAACTTTCGTGATCGCTCATCGCCTTTCGACCATCCGCAGCGCCGATCAAATTCTTGTCGTGGAATCGGGTCGTATCCTCGAACGCGGCTCACACGAAGAACTCATTGCCCTGAATGGCCGATATAAAGGGCTGTATGACAAACAGTACAGGTTCGAGCAAAACCTTTTTGTAAATCCGGGCGAGGATTTCACCTCAAAACCCGAAGAATCGCTGGCACAGAGTAAGTTGTAACTATTTTCCCGGTTTTGTCAGCAAGCCCTGATATAAGGGAGGATTTTATAATCGTTCCCGTCCTTCACGAACAACGGCAACGATCTCTTCGGTAGAAACGCCCAAGTCAATTCCGGCCACATCAAGACCCGACCGCTTTTTTTTCTCCGGCTTGATTACAAACACCTGCCCGTCCGCGCGTTTAACACGAACTTCGCCCTGTTTGCTTGCCCGCTCAAGAAGGATCGACAAATTTTCCTGTTTTTCAGAATATGTCTGCATTTCTTAATTCACCTCCCAAACCTCCACCCCTGCCGCTTTTGCTGCATAGGCTAGGCCACCTCCAGAGTAAGCATTGGACAGCCGCGATCTAAAGCGCAGGCGATCATATAAGCATCGTAAGCATAAACTTTATGAAGGTCAACAATTTCCAATGCCCGTTTTAGGTCAACATCGATCAGTGTCAGGGGAATCTGATCGTAGATCTCAACCGCTGTCGTTGCCTTTTCCAGCGTAATGCGCCCGCGCTTTATCATTGCAGAAAATGCGTTGCCGATCTCCCAATATAAAGAACGCGGTGCGATCAAATCGCAATCCTGAGTTTTCGCAATCAGCAAAGACTTCTCCGGTTCGTTTGCAATAACCGCTATAATAGTCGATGTGTCAGTAACTAGTGACACAGCAACATAATTCTGGTGCATGAAAGTAAAATCGGGTAATATTGATCTTGCTATGAAACGAAACAATTTTGTTGAACTTACAGCGGGGCAGGTTAAGTTTCTAAAGGAATTCAAACAAGGGGAGAAAAGGAGTCTGAGAGAGATAAACCGGGCAAATATACTGTTGCTGTTGGATAAGGGAAAGGAGGCTCTGGAGATCGCGGAATTTCTGGATATAGGGCGGAACACGGTAAGCCGGACAAAAATGAGGTTTCTGCGGCAGGGGATGGAGGCGGCACTGGCGGAAGAGCCGCGACCGGTCAGCTGCGTCCATACGAGAAAAAGAGGCGGAGGTAATTGTTTTGGCGTGCAGCGACGCACCGAGGGAGAGACTGCGCTGTGGACATTGGAATTATTGACACAGACATTGAACAAAACAGAAGGGGGCCAGGAAGATCGACCGTGAAAGCGTACGGTTGATGCTAAAAACGAATGCAAACCCGTGGCTGAGAAAGATGGAAGGCGAAGTGGAGATAACACCACCAGAGCGGATGTATCGGCTGCTGGATCTGTATGAAGAGAGTAAGATCTCGCTCTTCTGGTGATCTGCATTGACGAAAAAGCAAGCAGTTGATCGGGGGAAACGAGACGACCGATCCCGATGAAGCCCGGAGCGTCGAAAATATGACTACGAGTACAAGAGAAAACGGCACCAGAAATATCTTTGTTGCGGTCGAGCCGAAAGAGGACGAAGCATCAAGGTCACAAAAACAAGGAAAAGGCCGATTTTGCCCGCTTTGTACGCAGTTTGACAAAGAAGTACCCGACAGCCGTACGGATACGGATCGTGCTGACAATCTGAACACGCACTTTGAAAAATCCTTCTATGAGACGTTTTCAGTGCTGAAGAAGCCGGGCAGATACTGAGCAGTCGCTTTCTACTACACGCCCAAACATGCCAGCTGGCTCAATATGGCCGAAATAGAGATCAACATTATGGAAAGAGAATGTACGGGACGCAAGATCGGATCCGAGGCCTTTCTGAAACAACAAATAAAGGTATGGACAAAACAACGCAACAAACTTCAGAAAACACTTGCCTGGCGTTTCACCAAACAAAACGCCGACGCCAAACTCAGTAAACACTATGCGCCATAATTACGTTGTCGGAATACTAGGTCAGTCGCCATAATGTGTAAATATCACTTTATCAGATACACGGTAAATTAAAAGATGGTCGTTACCTTTATGTTTGATTATGTGCGGTCATAGCAGGTTTGAAAAGAAGGGATTATTCTCATTTACGGCCTTTTCTGGTCTGAATACGCCGCAGGGTTTCCTGCCTTGCCAATTCAATATCTTCTTTTGTGAGGGGGACAACAGGGCCGTTGGCATAGGCGTCGGCAATGAGCTTGTCAAAATATTCCATTTCGCGGCGTTCGTCCGCACGTATCAACTCACGAAGATATTCGCTTATCGTGCCGTAACCGCCGCTCTCTATCTTTTGCTCAACGTATGCCCGCATCGACTCAGGCAGGGATATATTAATGTTTGTCATTGCCATAATGTCACTAAGAATATCATAAAATATTGAAAAATGACATAAAGTATCATCCCACACGTAGGAAATCTATTGCCTGTAAGGTCAATGCAGTTTGTCAGAATGGACGGTTTTTGCAAAGAGTTTTAAGATAAATACCCGTTCACTCGCAGAAACTTATGAAAACCGAACAAAATTATTCCAACCACGTCCGCTGGTATCCGATCGTACATTTTGTGCTGACGCCGATACTGCTTTTTAATCTGATATGGCAGATAGTTCGGCTTTCGCAGGAGTTTAGCTGGGATCGGGCTGAGAGCGTTTTGCTGGCCGCCGGGCTGATGATCTTATCGCTTACAGCCCGGATTCAGGCGTTGAAGGCGCTGGATCGGGTCATCCGGCTTGAAGAGCGATTGCGTTACCGCGAACTGCTGCCAAAGGATGTAGCCGAAAAGGCCGCCTCTCTGCGTACTCGGCAGATCATCGCGCTGAGGTTTGCTTCTGACGAAGAATTGCCTGAACTTATTTCTCAAGTTTTAGACGGTAAACTGAACACTCCAAAGGAGATAAAGATGGCTGTCAAAAACTGGCGGGGAGACTATTTGCGGGTTTGATCCGAGATAGGATCACGGGAATATATGCCACTAATTTGCGGGAAACGATTCAGGCTCTTGGCGGCTTGCATTGATATTTGCAGCATTGGCAATATGAACGGCACAAAATACGTTTTACCTCTGTTTACCGATTGAAATGAAAATGTCCCGACGGCTTTGAGGCAGCGTTGGATGGTCTGAAGGTGAAGTTCTTCGGTGAAGACTTCTTCATTTATCGGCTCCAGCCCGATGCGTTCACGTTCGGCTAGGAAATAGCGGCATTTTTCGGCCAGCCATTCGGCGGAAGGCGGCTCGGTCACGCGGTCGAGCAAAAATGAAACAAGGTCGTATGCAACTGAGCCGATGCGGGCATCCTGATGGTCGATAATGCGCAGTTTGCCTTCGCCGTCGAGCATCAGATTGGCTGCGTGAAAATCGCGGTGACAGAGAACCGCAGCTTTACCGTCAAGCTCGGTGCAAAGCTCTGCAAATTCTGCCGACAATGCCGCATCCTTTTCTGGCGGCAAAGGCTGTTTTTTGAACGTGGTAAAATAATGCTCTTTAAAAAAATCGAGTTCCCACAAGAGCTTTTCCGTATCAAATCTGAGTCGCGAAGCAATGGAGTTCCTCTCAAATGCCTTTTTGGTCGCGGCCTGTATTTGCGGGATGAGGTTTATGGCCCTTAAAATAAGCTCCTCACGTGTGGCTTCGTCTGAGCTTTGGATCGCATCGCGCAGTATCCGGTCACCAAAATCCTCTATGACTATAACACCCAGTTTCTCGTCAAAATCCAATATCTCCGCGACCGGCAAACCTGCGGCAAGGAAAAGCCGTGTGACATCCAGATAGCTTTGCTCGGCCTCAACGAACGGTTCGGGATAAACACAGGCTATAGCTGATCGCCCAATCCATTGAATACGGAAATATTCGCGCGTCGAGGCATCCGGCGTGAGCTGTTCTATCTCCATCGGTTGATCTCGACCAGTCAGGTATTCTTCTAATCTTGATCGGAAATCTGACATTATCTGTTGGATCTGTAATCAGTGAACTGTAAGCACCGAGCAGTTACAAGTTTTCCTTTTCACTCCTCCACTCTCTCATTGCCGACCTCTAAATTCAGCGGAACGACATAATTCTCGCCCTGAACATATCCCTGCAATGCTTTTTCCGGTATTTCGTCACAGCTTCGCACCATGTCGGCGCGGACAATGGCGGCATTCTCAAAATGTTCACCGGGTTCGATATGCACACCGTCCGCGACTATGGTCCGATAGAGAGCGGCTCCGTCACCTATCGTCACATCGTCCCAAATGACAGAATCCTTGATACTTGCCTCTCCGGAAAGAATGCAGTTCTTGCCAAAATGAACATTCCCGACCTTCATCATCGCCAATGAAATGTCAAGGTAACGCGGAATGGTCGAAAGCTCGAACCAATTGGCGTCGGTGACGTGAGCATGTATCTTTTCGCCTTTTGCCAGAGCCGGATTGTAGAACTTCGGCACAATGTCCGAATAAACACCGCGCGGAATATAATCGAACACTTCCGGTTCCAGGATGTGGATTCCCGTGAACATCAGCGGTGTGATGATCTCATGCTCGGTATCACGAAGTTCATCTTCTGTGACAGGCTCGGCGAAATCGCCAAAACCGGTCACGCGGTCGCCATCGGTTTCGACAATGGTGAATTTCTCGCGCTTCGTGTTGGGTTTCAGGACCATTGTGGCGATGCAGCCTGACCGTTTATGAGCCTCAATGGCAGCAGCGATGTCGATGTCCGAGATTATCTTTCCGTTGACGACCAGAAATGCATCATCCTCAAGAAACTCGCGGGCATTGTCCAAGGCTCCGGCGGTTCCAAGTATCCGTGGCTGTTCAACCGAATATTGAATGGACACACCATAATCGCTTCCGTCGCCCAAAGCCTCAATAACGGAATCAGGCTGATGGTGAAGATTGACGACAAAATCATTGATGCCGAACCCGGCGATGTATTCGGCAACATAGCCAATGAGCGGTTTGCCCAAAAACGGGATAGCCGGTTTTGTCCGGTCGATGGTAAGTGGAAAAAGACGCGTGCCGAACCCGGCCGCAAGGATCATTGCTTTCATATCTCAGGCGGAAAAAAAGAAGCCGACCAAGTAGTAACTTTAAGCCCATATTACAAAAATCCCAAATTGCGGTTTATGAATTGCCTCAATATCCAGGCCAATCTGCTAAAATAAGCCGATGCAGCAGGGAACCGGAGCGTCTTCCAAAAACAATAAACGAGAGATATTTGGCTGGCTGACCTATGACTGGGCGAACTCGGTCTTTTACACCACCGTCGTCAGTGTTCTTGCGGGGCCGTATCTGACGGCGCTTGCCCAAAATGACGTCGGACGTGGCGGCACTGTACTCAGCCTCGGGCCGCTCGGTTCCATTACGTCAGACAATCTTTTCACATCCACGCTGGGAGCATCCGTTTTTCTTCAGGTGTTCATCCTGCCAATTCTTGGCTCCATCGCCGATTACACCAATCTTAAAAAACGCATGATGGCGTTTTTTTGCTACACAGGCGTTGTTGCCAGCAGCCTTTTGTTCTTTATAAAAGGCGATTCTTATCTTTGGGGCTGTGCGATGCTGCTTGTTGCCAATATGTGCTTTGCGGCGGCAAATGTCTTTTACAACGCATTTCTCATCGACATCACGACCGAAGATAAACGCGACAAGATCTCCAGCTACGGCTTTGCCGCCGGTTATCTGGGAGGCGTGATCGTCCTGATATTGAATATCGCCCTCATCCAATATGCCGAAACGCTCGGCATCACTGAGGGAATGGCCGTGCGTATCTCAATGCTGGGAGCGTCGTTGTGGTGGGGATTGTTCGCTATCGTCACGTTCCGCCTCATCCGGTCACGCGGGTCGGTAAAGGAAATACCGGAAGGGCAAAATATAATAAAGATCGGCTTTATCGAGGTCTGGAAAACACTCAAGGAACTGTACGGCCTGAAATATACGTGCCTGTTCCTTATCGCATATCTTTTTTACAATGACGGCATCCAGACCGTTATTCTTAATTCATCGGTCTTTCTCTCGCAGGAGCTTTTTGTCTCACGCGGGCTTGAAACAAACCAGACATTTCTCCTCGGGATATTTTTGATCGCCCAGATGGCGGCTCTTTTCGGAGCAGTGATCTTTGAGCGTCTTGCACGACTGATAGGGACAAAACAGACCATTGTTGTCAGCCTGACCATCTGGTCCGGAATTGTCATTTATGCATACGGGTTTCTTGAAAGCACGACGCAGGCAATGGGGATGGCCGTCTGCATCGGGCTTGTTTTGGGCAGCGCTCAGGCACTATCACGCTCACTTTATTCGCAAATGATCCCGAAGGATCGCGAATCGGCATTTTTCGGACTCTATGAGATCTCTGAGAAGGGAACCTCATGGCTTGGCAATCTTGTGTTCGCCGTGGTTGTCGGCGTCACCGGCTCTTACCGTCACGCAATACTTGCTCTGATATTCTTCTTCGTTGTCGGAAGCATCATTCTTATATTTACAAACACCAAAAAGGCTATACATGATGCAGGAAACCTGACACCTGAAGAGGCAGCCGAACGCTGAACGATTTGTCATCGCCAACAC
This sequence comes from Acidobacteriota bacterium, assembly GCA_019639175.1. Taxonomy (GTDB): domain Bacteria; phylum Acidobacteriota; class Blastocatellia; order Pyrinomonadales; family Pyrinomonadaceae; genus OLB17. Next base: position 112,712 of record JAHBSK010000005.1, read on the forward strand.
CTCGGATATAATTGCTATGATACTCGGCGGTTCAATTTTATATAAGGCAGAAAATAACGACCTGTGACAGAAAACACCGAAGGAAAGATCGTGACGATATTCGGCGGCTCAAAATGCGGCCCCGATTCGGAAGAGTATAAGAACGCCAAGGAGATCGGGTATAAGCTGGCGGAAGCGGGTTTCACCATCTGCACCGGCGGCTACCTCGGCGTCATGGAAGCGGCGTCAAGAGGCGCCCGTGACGCCGGCGGACGTGTCTTTGGCATTGTGATGAACCAGTTCAAGTCGGAACCGAACCGGTATCTGACCGACAAGGTCGCCACAAATCATTTCTATGAACGGCTTCAGAACCTGATCACGCGTTCGGTCGGTTTTGTTGCTTTTCGCGGCGGAATGGGAACGGTCACAGAGGTTTCGCTTGTATGGAACAAATTGCAGACGCGCGTTCTGGATGCACGGCCGCTGGTGCTTGTCGGCGATTGCTGGCCGCGTGTGGTCGAGGCATGGAAGGAAAATCTTGTCGTATCTGACAGAGACTTGAATTACCTTTATTTCGCAGCCGATGCCGATGAGGCCGCGAAGATCATTATCGAAAGATCGAAAGGAGTTGTCGTATGAACTGTCCCCAATGCACCGTTCAATTATTACCTGATGCCCGATTCTGCGGTTCCTGCGGAGCGGTCATTCCGGCTGATCCGGCCACGCCCGTACAGCCGCCAAATTCGCAGCCCGCGCCGCCTCCGCAACAGGTCCAGTCGGCACCGCCGCCATTGGCGGGAAGCTCTTTCCGCCTGGATGACGACGGCCGCGGAACCAGCCGCGGCGGTTATAATTGGGAGGTCAGGCACGAAGGCTCATTTGCTCTGGCAGTTATATCGCTTCAGGCAGAACAGTCCATCTCCGCCGAAGCCGGCGCGATGGTTTCGATGTCCGGCAACGTGGACCTTAACTCCGAAATGAAAGGCGGTGTTTTCGGCGCTCTTAAACGCGCCGTCGGCGGCGAATCTGCTTTTGTTTCCACATTCACGGCTCGCGGCGGCGCGGGCGAGGTGACGCTTGCTCCCGGAATGCCCGGCGCGATAGTCGGCATCGAGATGAACAACCAGACATTCAAGGTTCAGTCCAGTTCATATCTCGCCGGTGACACCAGCCTCGTGGTCGAAACAAAATTTGGCGGAGCCAAGACGTTCTTTGCAGGCGAAGGGCTTTTTGTTCTGGAAATTTCCGGCACCGGGCTTCTGCTTGTGTCATCCTTCGGTGCCATTTACCGAAAAGTGCTTCGTCCCGGCGAACCTTATGTTGTTGACACCGGCCATCTTGTGGCATGGGAACACCACATGCCATATAACCTGAGAAAAGCGGCCAAGAGCGGTTTTTTCCGCAGTATGATGAGCGGCGAAGGATTGGTCGCGGAGTTCACCGGCCCCGGTGAGATACTTATACAGACCCGCAATCTTGCGGCTTTTGCCGGATTGCTGAAACCTTATTTCCCGTCACAGGGATAGATATGAGAAACGTCGTGACGCCAACACCGCGCCGCGATCTGACAAAAGATTTTTTGATCTATCAATGCCAAACTCGTCGCAGGGCAATGTTGTAACCTCGCAAAAGCGGTCTCCGGAGATGCGGTTCAAGGCAAGATCCGTGTCACGAGGTATCGCCATCGGCAAGGCTGTGTGCCTGATGGGCGACAGTCGCCAATATTATCTGCGGCATATCAGTGCTGATGATCTGGAAAGGGAACTACGGCGTCTTCGGGCGGCGTTTCGCCTGTCCGTCAGGCAGTTGAAAAAACTCTCTGCCCCGACTTCCTCATTGGCTTCCAATTCGGCTTCGAGTATCTTTGCCGCCCATCTTCTGATCCTCTCTGATGCATCGCTTCTTGCCTCCATCGAGCAGAAAATAACCTCTGAACTGATAAACGCCGAATGGGCGGTCAGAAAGACATTCGATGAACACATCGCCCGGTACAGGGCGATGTCGGACGAGCATTTTCGTGACAAATATCTAGATCTGGACGACATAGCCGAAAGGGTGATGACGGCTCTGGGCGGCGGCTCACGGCAGATCGGGCTTGAGCCGGAATCGATAGTTGTTGCCAGGGAGTTGAGGCCTTCGACCGTTGTCGAACTGCGAAACAGCGACCCGCTCGCCCTGATAACGGAACACGGCGGCTGGACGTCGCACTCGTTCATACTCGCCCGCGAACTGAGCATACCGGCCGTGACGGGCATACGTCGCATATTACGAAAATTGAACACCGGCGACATGGTCATCGTTGACGGTTTCAACGGCCAGGTCATCGTCAACCCTGAGCAGAAAACGCTCGATGAATTCAGTTCGGCAAAAACCGGCACCACTGTCCTTAAACAAGAGCGTCCCGCTGAGATCGGCAACGGTTTCGCCACGACCCTTGACGGGAAACAGATCGAACTTCTTGCCAACGTGGATGTCCCAAGAGGCGCTCGTTCCTCCTTGCTCAACGGAGCGAACGGGATAGGGCTTTTCCGCTCGGAATTTCTTTTCAACAGATTCGGCGGATTTCCGTCGGAAATGCAGCAGTTCGCGGCATACCGTCGGCTGGCAGATCAGGCCGGAAGCGGCGGCGTCCGCATCAGGACATTCGACATAGATGTCGGGCAAAAAGTTGACCGTTCCGAGGACAGGGAATTGAATCCGGCGCTTGGGCTTCGCGCCATACGTCTGGGGCTTGCCTATCCGCATGACCTTCGCACACAGTTTCGGGCAATTCTGCGGGCATCGCACGAACGAAAGGTGGACATCGTCCTGCCGCTTGTAACGGGAATATCCGATATTGAGGAAAGCAGGGCGATACTTGAAAAAGAACGGACGGATATGCTGGAAGACGGCGTAGATGTCGGCGATCCTTCCATCGGCATAATGATAGAGGTGCCGTCGGTGGTGCTTCAGATCGATGATGTGCTTCAAACTGTCGATTTCGCCTGTCTTGGCACGAACGACCTGACGCAGTACATCCTTGCGGCGGACAGGGACAATGAAACGGTCGCAAATTGGTACAGAACGCTTCATCCTGCGGTGCTGAAGTGCATAAAAATGGTTGCCGATGCGGGCCATAAGCACAATAAGTCGGTCGTCGCCTGCGGCGAGATGGCAGGATCGCCTTTCTATGTCCCGGTACTGATCGGCATGGGCATCGAATCTCTCAGCATGAACACAAATTCGCTCGGAAACGTTTACAGGATAATATCGGGCATTGCTTATGATGAGGCCGTTGAACTGGTAAAACAACTGTCCGCTCTACGCACAGCCGAAGCGGTGGAACAGGCGGTAAAAAAGACCGTTTACACAAAGTGGTCACACCTTTTACCGTCCGATATGGTCGAGAAATGATCTTTTGAACCCTTTTTTCTCAAGAAAATCATCTGTCCGAAGTTTCTCTCAAAAATTTTCATTTTAATTTCATTGTTGAACATCTTTTTTGCTATACTTGATGATGCCTTGCAGTGGAGCAGGCCGGACGGTCGCTGTTCATTTGAACAGAGGAAAGTCCGAACACCACGGGACAGCGGACCGGGTAACGCCCGGGCACATCGGCAAATGCCGCGTGTGACGACAAGTGCAACAGAGAACAGACCAGCCCTTACGGGTGATGGGTGAAACGGTAAGGTAAGAGCTTACCGGCGCGATCGGTAACGGCCGCGGCCAGGCAAACTCTCCGCGGTGCAAGACCAAATAGGGAAACGAAAAGCGGCGTCCCTCCGCGTTCCGGCCCTCGGGCCGGTCACGTTTCCGGGTAGGTCGCTAGAGCCGCTTGGTAACAATCGGCCAAGATGAATGATCGTCGCCCGCCAATGGCGGGAACAAGATTCGGCTTACAGGCCGGCTCCACTAAAACAGGCCTTTTTGTTCGTACCCGAAATCCATACAGGAGATCATGAAACCCTATGGCCAATAGAAAAGGGGTCTTTATCGGAGCGTATGTTCCGAATGAGCTAAAAGAATCGCTGCGCCGCCGAGCCGCTGCGGAACATCGTACGTTGTCGCAAGAGATCACTCGAATTTTGGTCGAAGCGGTTCACGGAAAAGGACTGCCCGCCGGAAGTGTGGACAGGCGGGCGGGCAGCGCCACGCCACGGCGCCGTGCGACCGACCCGCCGACGCGCCGCAGGGCCGAAGATCTGCCTTATATACCGCCGACAGATGAGAAAAAAGATTGAGTCGATCGTCGATGTCAACACATGCGAACGCCGCCCGCGTATTGGCGGCGTTTTAGTTTTATCGGAAAACATCTGCTAAAATCGACCTGAATGAATCGATCTTGGTTTTGGCTCTCTCTCCTTGCGGTCGCCCTCAGCTTTGCGGGCGGCTTTTTCCTTGCCAACGCGCTGAATAAAAACGATCTCGCCCAACTGAAAAACGAGAATGAAAGGCTGAGAACGGCCGCACAGAACAATAGTGCCGGAGACCTGGCTGACGCCGAGCGCGAGATACAGGAAAAGATAAAGGAGGCTGAGGCAAATCCGAACGATCATATGCTTCAACGCGGCCTTGGGCTGGCGCTTTATCGATACGGCTCAATGAAGCAGGACATCGGCCTGCTGAATCAGACCGTGACAATTCTTGAGCGGGCGTTGGCGATAAAGCCCGATGAACGTGATGTCAGGATAGCTCTGGCAAACACGCATTTCGACCTGGATTATTTCGGCAAGACCGGAAAGGATTATCAAAAGGCAGAGGCGGCCTATCGCTTGATACTTAAAGACACGCCTGATGATGTGGAAATACGCACCGACCTTGGGCTGACGCTTTTTCTTCGCCAGCCGCCAGAACTTGAGGCGGCCATAAAGGAGTTTGAGACGGCTTTGAAAAAGGACCCGAAACATCAAAAGGCACTGCAATTTATGGTCAGGGCCAAATGGCAGGCAGGCCAAACACAGGAAGCAGCAAAATTTCTCGAAGAATTGAAGGCTATCGATCCCGGCAGCCAGGTCGTTGCTGAGCTTTCGACCCTTTTGACCAGAACACCGTCCGGCAAATGAGAGAAGCTATCTTCATACTGTTGGTCATCGCGGTCCTGCTTGGGCTGACGGCTTTCCGTTTTCGCAGGCAGCTCTGGACCGTCTATCAGGTCTGGCGGACGCTGCGGGCGGCCCGCGACCTTAACAACGGCAACAGGCCGGAACAAATACCAAAAACAAAGGGCTCTGAACCGCTTGTAAAATGCGTCAAATGCGGTTCGTGGGTGCCAAAAAGCCGGTCTGTCGATCTGGGTTCAGCCGTTTATTGTTCCGCTGAATGCATCGAAAAAAGCGCGACGCCCGCGTGATAATTAGCCATAAACCCGCTTTAAGAATTAGGGATCTGATATGAATCTTCTATTTTTTCTTTGCGGTCTCTTTGCGGGCATGGCGTCTTTGCGTGAGAAACCAGTTTCACGCCAAGCCGCAAAGCACGCCAAGAAAAGACCTGCTATCGCCTGATCCGAGTTAAAAATATCCCAGATACCACGTGACAAGGCGGTCGCCGAAGAAATAGGCTGCAACCGAACCGATGCCCAAAAATATGCCGAACGGTATCTGGGTCTGCATATCCTTGTCCTTTTTGATGGCGATCAATGACATACCGATGACGGCTCCGGCAAAAGCTCCGATAAAAATTGCCAGCACAGCCGAACGCCAGCCGAGCAAAGCTCCGAAACCGATCATCATCTTTACGTCGCCCAGTCCCATAGCTTCAACACCGCGAAGGCGTTTCCACAACTCGCCGACAAGCCACAACGAACCGCCGCCCGCAGCGGCGCCGAGCAATGCTCCCGTCAAAGAGATCAGCCACGCCGGATAGCCGGTCATCAAATTCATCGGCCACAATGCCGTGTCGGCAAAATATGCTCCGGCGAAAAACATCGGGAACAATATCCTCACCGCGAACGCGAACACAGCAAAAGGATATGTGATGACGTTCGGCAATATCATGTGTTCCGCATCAATGAACATCAACGCGACCGTGACCGAGACAAATATGAATCCGACCGGCAGCAGCGGCGAAAGTCCCGTCTGCCAAAACACAAGAACCCACAGCATGCCCGTTAAAAACTCGACCGCAGGATAGCGTATCGATATGGGAGCCGAACAGCCGCGGCATTTTCCGCCGAGGACAAGCCAACTCAGAATTGGGATATTGTCATATGGCTTTATCGGCTTACTGCATTTGGGACACGCCGAATTCGGAAAGACTATCGACTGCTCACGCGGCACGCGGTGTATCACAACGTTCAAAAAGCTGCCGACCGCAGAACCAAAAACGAATGAAAGAATGTATCCGACAATTACCGGAAGCCCGGTGACGGACTCAAAACTTGAGGCAACAAAAAAGATCATAAGGCGGAGTTATGCGGAAACGGCTCGAATTAAACTGAAAAAGGAGGATGCTTGCGACATCCTCCAAAATGGTAAACCGTTTAGCTTCAAATTGAAAGCCGGAATTGTCCGTAAAAGTCCTAAACGGCCTCGGACTGTGACGTAAAGTTGAACGATCTCAGCTTCAAAGCGGGAAGAAGCGATGCACCGCTGCCGCCGCCCGAACCGCCGACGCGTTCGGACGCGCCGATCATCTCTACATTTCCCTGAGCCAGCATTTGTGTGACGGACTGGTTGAAACGGAAATTCTTTACCGGATAGGCGATCTTGCCGTCCTCGATCAGCCAAACGCCGTCACGTGTCAGCCCTGTCGAACTGGCCGTTCGCGGATCGGTCGAGCGGATATACCAAAAGCGCGTTACAAGAATGCCTTTTTTGGTGGACTTGATCATGTCCTCAATGCTTGCCTTCTCTCCGCCGGTCTCAAATATAGTGTTGACCGGCCCCGGTGTCGGGTCCTTTTCCTTTTGCTTTGCCCAGAACCGGTTGTAAACCAGGTTTTCCAGCACACCGTTTCGCACCATATAGATCTTTTGGGCCGGTATGCCGCCCTGTGCCGATTGCGAACCGGGGAGTTCCGGATGCCACGGATCGCTGTAGATCATTATCCGTTCATCAAAGATCTTTTCGCCCAAACGCGTCTTTCCGCCCGGAGCGGAATAAACGCTGCGGCCTTCTTCCGCGTTGCGGGCGTTGAAGGTAAATCCGAGATTCCCGACAATGTCCGCGACGGCCTGCGGTTCAAGGATGACCGTGTATGCGCCGGGGTCGATGGTGCGTGCATCGCGTCCCTGCATCGCCTTTTTTATCGATTCGGCAGCGATGCGTTTTGTATCCAGCTTCGCAATATCAAAATGATTTCTCAGAAAATAGCCCGAGCTTGTTCCGTCCGGCGTTCTTGAAGTGACCGACAGGCTTACATTGGTCGAACGCTCATAATCGAAATTACCGTTCTTTGTTGCCGAGGCTCCTGCCTGAGAGCGTGCTGCGTGAAATCCGGCCCCGATCACCTTGTTCTTTTCAAATTCCGAGATGATGTCGCCGACGCTTCTTGCACGGTCGGTCAATGAAAGATTCGCCGTCGCCTCGACATAACCGCCCGTTGGTTTATATGCCTGTTTTCCAAGGGTCGGCATATATTCGCGGTCAGGCGGAGCGTTTTGCGCGATCTTCTGGGCCTCTTCGACCATCGACTTGAGGCTTTCGTCATCAACGTCGTTTCTGCTGGCGGAACCGCGTTTTCCGTCTATCCATACCGTGACGTTCGCACTTCGGCCAACCCGCGAACCGCTGGTCAGAAAGTTATTGTTCGCAAAACGAAGATGGGAAAGTTTATCGCTGCCGACGCTTGCCGAAGCATCGTCCGCTTTTACGTATGAAAGGATCTTTTCGGTCAACTTTTTTGCTTCTGATTCGGTAAATAACATTAGTCGTGATCCTCCATGTCTCCGGAATTTGGCGATGACGCCGTGTTCAGAACATTGATCTGTCGAAACCTTGCGGTCGGACATCCGTGAGAAACGGCATTGGACTGTCCGGGTTCTCCCTTGCCGTCATTGAACGATCCGGGAATATCGTAAGTGGAACGGCCGCCAAGCCCGTCGCAGGCTCCCCAAAAATCAGTCGTTCTGGATTGATATGCCACGTCGCGCAGCATGCCCACCTTCTTGCCGTTCTTGATCTCCCAGAAGGTCTGGCCGCCGAACTGAAAATTATACCTCTGCTGGTCGATGGAATAGCTTCCGCGTCCGTAGATCATAATGCCGTTCTCGACATCGGCAATAAGGTCGTCCTCGGTAACGTTCTCTTTTGCCGGCTCCAGCGAGACATTGGGCATTCGCGGAAATGGAACGCTGCCCCAACTGTCTGCGTGCAGGCATCCGTATGACTTGTCATGTCCGACGATCTTTGCCGTGTCTCTGGTCGTCTGCCAATCGACAAAAACGCCGTCCTTTACAAGGTGCCATTCCTGGCCGGGAACGCCTTCGTCGTCATACCCGACCGTCGCAAGGCCGAATTTCTGCGTCCTGTCGGCAACAAAATTGACTATCTTTGAGCCGAACTGAAGTTTTCCTGTCTTGTCCGGCGTCAGGAAACTTGTTCCCGCATAGTTCGCTTCCCACAGCAAAGCGCGGTCAAGCTCGGTCGAATGGCCGACCGATTCGTGAATTGTAAGGAAAAGATGCGACGGGTGAAGCACCAGATCATATTTTCCGGGTTTGACCGACGGCGCCTTCAGCTTCATCACGGCGTGTTCCGCAGCCTCTCTAGCCTCGGCCGGCCAATCGTATTTGGTCATATACTCATACCCGATCGACTGTGCCTCGCGCAGGGAATTGACCGCCTGAAAATCACCGCTCGCACGGTTGACCGCCGTAGCCGAAAATGACGGATTTCCGCGAATAAGATATTGTTCGACCTTTACACCGTCCGATGTGGCAAGGTATTTTTGTTCATTTACCCATGCCATTGAGGAATTGACAAAATTGATGCCCTGAACACTAAGGGCCGCTTCGTTTATCTTAAGAAGCAGGGCGGCTTTTTCTTCAGCAGGCACGTCAAACGGGTCTTTTTCTATCGGCGTTCGCCAGTTTGCCTCTACTTTCGGCGTCGGAACAAGCTCGATCTTTTTGCGCTGGAATCTGGCATTGGCTTTGGCTATGTCAATCGCCTCGCGCGTCACACGCTGTGCCTCGTCTGACGTCACTATCGGGCTGGCGGCAAATCCCCATGTGCCGTTGACCAGCACACGCACCCCAAAACCGAAGTTCTGGCCTGCGGACATATTCTGGATCTGCCTTTCGCGGGTTGAGACCGCCTGCAGGCGGTAACGATTTATGCGTATATCCGCATACGAGGCACCAAGCCTTTTAGCGGTTGCCAGCACCGCGTCCGCAATGCTGCTCTTGTTTACATCGAAATAGTATTCGGTCGCCGCCTGAGCGTCGTAAACCCAACTGGGCAAAACGGCTGCGGTTCCAAATGCAATACCGGCTGTTTTGATAAAATCGCGACGGGAAAATGACATTGTACCCTCCTTACTTTTTGATCGGATGTCCTTACTTTTTGATCGGATGACTGATTATATTGCCGTTTGGAGAAACAAGTCAAAACACGCTTTTCCGCACACCGTCACGACCCGACAAAACGCTTTGCCGGAAGATCCTGCGCACAAGATCGATCACGGTTTCAAGAATGATCGGGAAAAAGAAAAGGAAAGTTTAGAGATGTGCTGTCTATCAAATATTGGAGGCGGCGATCGGAATCGAACCGATGAATAAAGCTTTTGCAGAGCTCTGCCTTACCACTTGGCTACGCCGCCTAAAACTGATGTAGGCAGTTAGCGATGGGCGGTTGACAGCTATAAACCACACTGCCCACTGCCAACGGCAAACTGCCTACTAAAAAACTGGAGCGGGAGACGAGGGTCGAACTCGCGACTTCAACCTTGGCAAGGTTGCGCTCTACCACTGAGCTACTCCCGCACAGCAAATTATGATTTTAACTTGCTCGTTGATTTTGTCAAGTTCAGGAAATACATACTTTCACTCTCAGGCCCCTGTATTGCATCAAAGGATTTCCCTAATTTCCTGAAAAGGGAGACAGCGAATTGGCAATGTATTTCCTCCTTAAGAGATCACATCAACAAAACCGGTCTAATTAGTTGACTGTCAAATCTTTAATGAAGCTCCAGTCTCCGCTCGGGCTTATCTTTATATTGCCGATACGATTGTTGGCGACGACCATATTCGCCGGATACCAAAGCGGCAAAAGCGGAGCGTCCGCACTGATAAGTTCCCAGGCCTTGTTATATAAAACCTTCGATCTTTCAAGGTCGAACTCATTGGTCGCATCATTGAGCAGCTTATCTACATCGGCGTTGCTGTATCGGCTGCGATTACAGCAACTGACGCCTTCGCCAGGAATTCGCCCGGTCGTAAACAGGTCTTTGAGAAATATCGGGTCTTGATTGCCGCCGATCCAAACACCCGTGTTCAACTGAAATCCGCCCTGGGCAAGCTGTTGCCGCAGGGCATTCGGGTCGAGTGTTTCTATCTGAACATTCAGCCCGACCGCAAGCAAAGAACTGTGGATCGCCTGAGCATAACTCCCAAATGCAGCGTTTCCTGCGGAAAATTTGAATTTGATCGGCTCATTTTTATATCCCGCTTCTTGAAGTAAGACTTCAGCTTTTTCCGGATCGTAGTTATAAACAGTACCCGGAACATACGCCCATGAACTGTCTGGTAAAATGGAATTTGCCAATTTTGCCTGTCCCAAGAGCAGTTCACGAATAATCTTTTCGCGGTCTATGGCATAGCCGATGGCCTGCCTGATCTTTACATTATTCAGCGGCGCGGATTGTGTATTCAGGCCGATGTATTGGATATTTGACCCGTCAAACTGTTCGACCTTTAGATTGGGCATTTCGCTCAACGCCTTCAATGCATCCGGTGGCAGGTTAGACGGCAGCGGAGCAACATCCACCGCTCCGTTCTGAAGTTCGGCCTGCAGAGCGCTTGCGTCAGGAATGGTCTTTACACGAAGTTTTGCAATGTTTGGGGATCCATCCCAATATTCGGAAAATGCCTCAAATTCAACAGTGTTTTGCGAAGAATCGAACTTGACGAACTTGAACGGCCCTGAGCCTACAGGTGATTCCTTTTGTGTTTCGGCGGTTCCTTCGGGAACTATCGGTATAGCCACCAGATTGGACATAAGCTGGTTTTTCAGCGCGGGCCGGGCAACCTTAAATATCACGGTATTTGCATCTGGAGTTTCAAGGGCGGTTATATGCGAAATGCGCTCACCGTCAACAGTGTCAAAAAACGCACCCGCTTTGTACCCTTTGCTCTCAAACAGTTTGTCGAAAGTATATTTCACATCTGCCGATGTGAATGTCTTGCCGTTATGAAACTTCACATTCTCACGCAATCTCAGCGTGATCGTCTGTCCGTCTTCAGAGGTTTCGACACTTGATGCCAGTTCGCCGACATACTCAAATTTTTCGTTCTTCTTTATCAGAGCATTGAACATCAGGTTCCTGACCCTCTCGGCAGCCGAGTCGGACGAAGCGGATGTCAGCGTATCAAGTGATGAAAAACTTTCGGGCAGGGCAACGGTGACGAACTCTGAGTTCGATCTGCGGCAGGCAGGAGCTAATGCCAATGCGGCAAGCGTCAAAATGATAACTAATCTATTCAAAAAAGAACCTCCGAAAACTATTTAATTTAGGCGAGACTTTAATACTCTGACCTGAGCGGACATTTCATCTATCACTGCCTGGTCAAATTCCGGCACCGGCGGCAGATCAGACCTGAGAGTTTCGATCCTTGAGACTGCCAGGTCAATTGTTTCCTGTTCGATCTGGCCGCTTTGAACCGCGTCCAGCACGGCAGAAAATCCGGTCATGATCGCATCCCGGCTTGCACATATCGCGAGCATGTCTTCACCCGCCTGAACCGCCATGCGGCAGGCATCGGCTATACCGAAATCTTTCAATATAGCTCCCATTTCAAGGTCATCTGTGATGGCAATGCCGTTAAATCCCATCTCTTCCCGCAAAAGGCCGTGAACCACCGCACGACTCAGGGAAGAAGGTAAAAGTCTGCCATTTTGGGCCGTTTCCTGCAAGCGCAACCCCGGAAATGCGGCATGTGCGACCATCACCATTCTAACATCTCCGGCGGCAAAAAGTTCACGATAAGGACGCAATTCGACATTATACAACGCCTCTTCGGTTATGTTCACTTGCGGCAGTTCTTCGTGCGAATCGACCTGCGCACCGCCGAGACCCGGAAAATGTTTAAGGCAGCCGATGCAGCCGCCCGCCTGCAATGTACGCAGAAAAGCCCCGGCAAACTCCGTCACTTCCTCAACACTTGAGCCAAAGGTTCGCGACCGGAGTCCGTTGGAAAAAGCCTGTCTTTCCTCTGTGGCAACATCAACGACGGGCGCGAAATTCATATTAAAGCCCAATGTCCGCACTGTTTTGGCGATCATGCCCGCAAGCTGAACGGCATCATCAACGGATCGGATCGAGCCTGCAGCGGGCATCGGTTCGACGATCCGCCGCAGCCTGTCAACGGTGCCGCCTTCCTGATCCAGACTGAGAAAAGGCTCATAACCAAGCAGGGAACTGATCGAATCAAGCAGTTCTCTGGTCTGTCGGGCTTCTTTTATGTTCCTTGCAAAAAGACAGACTCCGCCCGGCCGCACGGTCTCAAGCAGCCGTACCGTATCGGCATCAAGTTCCGGACCGGGAATGCCGATAAAAAACATTCTGCCAACCTTTTGCTCGGTCGAGAAATTTTCTAAAGAAAGGTCGCTCATTTATTTACTGCTCTCAGCGGACTTAAAGTTATGGTTTAGCGTTCGGATGCCGACATTTAATGTGTTTCCTTAAACAATTTCAGATGACCCTCTGCTTCAGATCCTGCAAAAAAGCATGAGCATTTTCAGGCGACATATCATGGACATCAATGTTTCTAATCTCGTCCAGCAATCCGTCATTTGCCATTGTGAAAAGCGAGGTCTGGGTAGCCGCCGCCCGGCCCGCGGCAGCCTTTAGCCCGGCGGTATCTCCTTCTGAAAACACCGCCAGTTCATATCGCTCCAACCGGCTTAAAACTTCCTTCGCCCTTTCCACCACTTCATGCGGAAGCCCTGCCAGCCGAGCAACGGCGATCCCGTATGATTTTGACGCCTTTCCTTTTTTAAGCTTGTGCAGAAACACGACATCACCGTCCTTTTCGGTGGCGGTCATCTGATAGTTCTTTGCTCCGGGCAGTTGCTCGGCAAGCTCCGTCATTTCGTGATAATGCGTGGCGAAAACGGTCTTGGCGGCGTGCCTTGGCGAATTGTGCAGATATTCGGCAACCGCCCACGCGATGGAAAGGCCGTCAAAAGTCGAGGTGCCGCGCCCGATCTCATCCAAAAGCACAAGGCTTCGGGCCGTTGCCGCGTTCAGTATCGCGGCGGTTTCCGTCATTTCGACCATAAAGGTCGATCTTCCCGATGCCAGATCGTCCGAAGCTCCGACACGCGTGAATATGCGGTCAACTATCGGTAAACGGGCCGAATCGGCAGGAACAAAAGACCCGATCTGCGCAAGTATCTGAATAAGAGCTATCTGCCGCAGCACGGTCGATTTTCCGCCCATGTTGGCTCCGGTCACTATCAGCAAGCGGTCGGTCGAATTGTTCAGATAAACGTCGTTCGGAACGAACGCAGCACCGAGGAATGATTCAACCACGGGATGCCGTGCATTCTTTATCTCGATCTCATCGCCTTCGTGCAGAACCGGCCGGACATAATTGCGAACCGCCGCAGTTTCCGCAAGCGCGGCCAATGCGTCCAGCGTCGCCAAAGCTCTGGCGGTCGCTTGCAAAAGCTTTGTTTCAGCCCGCACCTTTTCTCTGACCTCGGCAAAAAGAGCCGTCTCTATCTGGATGATACGCTCTTCCGCACCGAGTACCTTTTGCTCCCATTCCTTAAGCTGCGGGGTCGTATATCGCTCCGCGTTTGCAAGCGTCTGTCTTCGCTCGTAATCATCGGGAACACGCGAACTTTGTGCTTTTGAAACCTCGATATAATATCCGAACACATTGTTGAAGCGGATCTTTAACGTCGGAATGCCCGTGCGTTCACGCTCCTTTTCCTCAAATCCTGCGATCGAGCGTTTTACCGATCCGGCTAAAATACGAAGTTCATCCAGTTCTTCGTTAAATCCTTCACGGATAACACCGCCGTCGGAAATATTTATCGGCGGATCGTCAGCTATCGCATTGGAGATAAGATCGCGTATTTCTGGAAGTTCATATATGTTCTCAGAAAGAACCTGAAGCAAAAGTGACCGGGCATCTTTAAGAACATCATTTATGACCGGCGTTTGCTCAAGCGACCGGTGAAGCGCAAGCAGTTCCCTCGGCGTGATCGAAGAAATGTTGAGTTTTCCCACCAGCCGTTCGATGTCCAGAATGCTTTTCAGCAAAAACCTGATCTTGTCGCGAAATATTGTGTCGGACAATTCATCGACAGCCGAAAGGCGTGTCTCTATCTCACCGCGTTTTATCGAGGGCCTCAACATCCACGACCGCAGTAAACGCGATCCCATTCCGGTAACAGCCTGGTCAATGACACCAAGAAGCGTTCCGCTCCGGTTATTGCTGCGAGACTCAGTTACTTCGAGATTGGACAGCGTGACTGAATCGAGCAGCAAAAAATCATTTGATTCAAAGAAATTTACTGAAAGAACATGATCCGCATCGGCTTTTTGCGTATGACGGACGTAGCTGAGACACGCTCCGGCGGCAGAGGCGGCCGCATCCTTTCCATCAAATCCCGCACCACTTAGGCTTGCTAACTTAAAGTGATGCTTTAATATATTCTCGGCAACTTTCAGGTCAAATGCATCCGCATCATAAGATGTGAAGAGCAATGCCGCGTCACCAACCGTCGTCCGCTCATTCAAAAGCCCTGCATCGTCGGCGTAGCCAAAGACAAGTTGCCGCTTGACGCTTTCCGCCTCTTTTTCGGAAACGATCACCTCTTTTGGTGAAAATGACCGTAAAAGGTCCCGAACCTGCATCCAGGCATCATTGCCCTGAAACTCGGTCGCGGAAAACTCGCCTGTGGAAAGATCAAGAAAAGCTGCTCCAACCGTGTTCCTGACAGCCGCGACCGCACATAGAAACATCGGCTCTCCGGCTTCCGTCACCTGCGAATCTATCGCCGTTCCCGGCGTCACGATCCTGACGACCTCGCGCTTTACGAGTTTCGTTCCCTTGGTTGCGGGTTCGGCCTGTTCACAGATAGCGACGCGATAGCCTTTTTTGATCAGTCTGGAAATATATCCCGCTGCCGCATGGTGCGGAACGCCGCACATCGGCACCGGATTTTTCGAATCCTTATGTCTGGCTGTCAGGGTTATCTCAAGTTCACGCGAACCGATGATGGCGTCCTCATTGAACATCTCATAAAAATCGCCAAGCCGGAAAAACAGCAGTGTTCCGGGATACTTCGACTTTATGTCGAGATACTGCCTTAACATCGGTGTCATGTTTTCCATAATCCGCAAAAAAGTCCGCGAGGCAAAAGTTTAACTAAAACCGTTCGTTAATCAAAATTGCGGTTTCCAAAGCCATTATGTTTTGTTAAACTTGATTTTTTTGAGGAACGGGCATTTGGAGGCCATCCGTTTGGGACCGATCGGACTCTAAACCATATATTTATTTATGCGTCCGGCATATAATTTGAATTGGGAGAGTTCCAAATAATGAGAATGAATTATTTATTTATTTTGTGTCTTGGCTTGATGCTGATGTCCGGCACTGTGGCTTCGGCACAAACGCAGATCCGTGATGATCGCTACAGGATCGGCTATCAGGACACCATAGATATTCAGGTCTTCCGACAGCCGGGCCTTTCACAAAGGGTCAACGTCAATGCCGACGGTACGGTCAACCTTTACAGGCTCAAGGAACCGGTCGTCGCCGTGTGCAAGACCGAGCGTGAACTTGCCGACGACATCGCCGCCGCCTACTCAAAGGAATATCTCCGCAACCCCGAGGTCAACGTGGTTGCCGTGGAGCAGCGTTCGCAATCGTTTGCAATTATCGGAGCGGTTAAAAAACCCGGTAATTATTATGTGAACCGTCCGATCCATCTGCTTCAGCTTCTGGCCCTGGCTGAAGGGCAATCAGAGGATGCGGGTTCACGCATTCTGGTCGCAAGAACAGGAAGCACGGCAAACTGTAAATTGAATGAGGCCCCCGATCCGACGGGAGTTCCGGAAGAATCATTAACATTACTTGATTACAAATTAAAGGACATCATCGAACTCAGAAAGACCCTTATGCTGCGGGCGGGTGACGTTGTGTATGTGGCGGAAGCTGACATTGTGTTCGTTTACGGCAATGTGAATAAACAGGGACAGGTCACAATGCGCGAACCGCTCACGCTGACACAGGCAATTGCCTCCGCCGAGGGATTGAAACCGGCAACCAGAAAAGACAATATCCGTGTTCTGCGGCAAAAACCGGGAAGTACGGAAAGAGAGGAGCTTGTTTTTGACCTGAGAGAGATAGACCAAAGAAAGGTAGCAGACCCGATATTGGAGCCAAACGATGTTGTCGCTGTTGGTGAGGACCGCACAAAGAGCGTGCTGAACAGTATTGGGAAATCGTTGACGAACGGCATTCCATCGATCTTTTATCGCATACCATAGACACTTTTAATGAAAGAGACCAGAGATATTATTCAGAAACTCCCTGAACCGGCGACTGAGATCGAACGCGGCTTTGACCCGCAGATCATAGGCCCGTCGGGCCGTTATCCTGCCTATCGTGATACTTACGGACAGGAAGGATTTCAGCTTTTGGACTATTGGCGTGCGGTCAGAAAACGGCTGTGGCTGGTGGTCGGCATTGCGGTGCTTGCCACGACGCTCTCGGCCATCTATATGGCCCGAAAACCCAATATTTATCGTGCCACGTCAAAGATACAGGTCGATCTTGAACAGACCAATCCCGATCTGGTTACAAACGACCGTCAGCGTCCGCTTACAAATCTCGATCCCTCATATTTCAACACACAACTCCAACTTCTGAACAGCGACACGCTGCTCAGACGGGTCATAAAGGATCACAGCCTGGATACTAACAGAGAATTCCAGGCGGAATTGTCAGGCTCTTCGCCCTCCGCTCTTCGTTCCATACTGCGCTCTATCGGCCTTTCCGGCAATGAGCCTTCATCCGGCTCGGTAAGCGAGAACGGCAATTCGCTTAATTCGAGTTTGGTTTCGGCGGAAGAGATCGAAGAGGCAGTACGGCTGGCTCCGTATGTCGATATGATCAAACGCAGCATGGAGGTTGAACCGGTTAGGGAACCGAGAACGACAATGAAGGACACGCGCCTGATCGATGTTTCCTACCGTCATACCGATCCGGAATTGGCGGCATTTATCGTCAACAGTGTTGGTGAAACCTTTGCCATGGCAAACCAGGAACAGCGGACAGGTACATCGCGAAAGACAAGTGATTTTTTGCAGGAGCGTATTTCCGATCTGCAGGCCGAGATCAGGTCGGACGAAATAAAACTGGTCGAGCTTGAAAAAACCGAGGGAATATTGAAAACACCCGGCGACCAGACCATCGTGCTTGAAAGGCTGGCGGGATTGAACAAGGACCTTCTGACAGCAGAGAACGAAAGAAAAACTGCTGAGGCTGAATATAATTCTGTTAAAGGCTCGCCGGACAGAATAAAATCGCTTGCCGAGGCCGAGAGTGCAAGATTTATCACCGAAAGGGAAAATTTTCTTATCGCTTTCCGAAGCGATACCCAAAAAAAAGTAGCGGATCTTCAGGCTGCTCGTTCACGCCTTCTTGTAGAATTTCAGGAATCCGCCCCTGAAATAAAGGAGATCGATGACCAGGTCGCAAGCCTTGAGCGCTCTTTGGCAGACGCGACCGAAAAGGCCAATAAGGAGATACAGACGTTTCGCGAAAGAACCGCCAGCACATTACTTAAGGTTCTCGAGACAAAATATCTTCGCTCAAAGGAAAAAGAGGACAAGATCAGGGCTTCATTTAACGTTCAGTTCGAGGAGGCTCAGGGACAAAATGCCGGAGCGGTCATGTTGCGGCTGCTCCAGCAGAATATCGAAACCAACAAAGGGTTCCTTGATAATCTCCGGCGACAGCAAAGCTCAAATGACGTTGCCTCGCAGGGTTCCGATAACAACATACGTGTTGCCGAATATGCGATTCCGCCCAAGCAGGCGGTTTCACCGCGTCGCGTCACTACCGTGATCGGAACATTGATGCTTTCAACACTTTTCGGTATCGGGCTGGCGCTTTTCCTTGAATATCTTGATGACACCATCAGGTCAGCAGAAGAGATCGAAAGCCTTCTGCAGCTTCCTGCCCTTGCCGCCATCCCGGCACTTGATTCCATGCCCAAACGGCGGCTTCTGCTCGTTGGCGGATCGGATAAACCGGATGAGGGAAATGCTGAGGTATCTGAACTGCTGATACACGCCGACCCGCGTTCATCGCTGGCTGAAGCATACAGACAGCTTAGGACGTCGATACTTCTTTCGACCGCCGGCCACGCTCCCAAATCGCTTTTGATAACATCGGGGCTTCCGGCCGAGGGCAAAACGACCACGGCGACAAACACAGCGATAAGCCTGGCCCAGACAGGCGCCCGAGTGCTTTTGATAGACGCCGATATGCGGCGGCCGAGAATGCATTCCGTTTTTGGCATCGGCAACAACACCGGCCTCAGCACGCTGCTTTCAAGCACGCTGGTCGAAAGCGAGGTGCTGACCACAATAAAGATGGACGACAGGACAAAACTGAACGTCCTTACATCAGGCCCGATCCCGCCGAACCCGGCAGAACTTATCGGTTCGGAACAGATGGCAAACCTGCTGAAGATAGTACAGCGTCACTACACGCACGTTGTCGTGGATTCGCCGCCGATCAATTCATTCACTGATGGCGTGCTTGTGGCCTCGATGGTCGATGGTGTGATACTGGTGGTTCATTCCGGCAGAAGTTCGCGGCAGGTCGTCCGCCGGGCAAAACAGATATTGCAGGATGTCGGTGCCAGAATATTCGGTGTCGTCCTGAATAATATCGACATTCATTCACACGATAACTATTATTACTATCAAAGCTATTACGACCGTAACTCCTATTTTTCCGAGGATGACCCGGAAAATATCGGAAAATGATCTGTATATTTTATGAGTGACAAGGTAAGGGTTTTGGTCACAGGAGCCGGAGGTTTTATCGGCAGCCACCTGGTGACCGATCTAAAAAAACGCGGTTATTGGGTCAGGGGAGTTGACATAAAACTTCCTGAATTCCAAAGCAGCGATGCCGACGAGTTTCTTTTGCTTGATCTCCGTTTTTGGGAAAATTGCCTGACGGCAACCAAAGGCATTGGTGAGGTGTACGCACTGGCGGCTGACATGGGCGGAATGGGATTTATCTCTGCCCATCATGCACAGATACTGTACAACAATTCTCTGATAGATCTGCATACGCTTGAGGCGTCGCGGACGAATGGCGTCAAACGCTATCTCTATACAAGCAGCGCGTGTATCTATCCCGAATACTTGCAGGAAGAGACAAATGTCACGCCGCTAAAAGAAGAAGACGCATATCCGGCAATGCCGCAGGACGCGTACGGCTGGGAAAAACTTATATCAGAGCGTCTTTGTATGCATTACGCCGAGGATTACGGCTTTGAAACGCGAACTGTGCGTTTCCACAACATTTTCGGTGAGAACGGCACATGGCAGGGCGGACGCGAAAAGGCTCCGGCGGCATTGTGCCGCAAGGTGGCTACGGCAAAACTGTCCGGCAGGAACGAGATAGACATTTGGGGCGACGGAGACCAGACACGTTCGTTTTGCTACATCAGCGATTGCATTGAGGGCATATATCGTCTGATGCGGTCAGATCACCGAGAGCCGATAAATCTGGGGCAGGACAGGATGGTTTCGATAAACGAGCTTGCCGACATCATCGCGGACATTGCCGGTATCGAGATCGTTAAAAAGCATGTTGAAGGCCCGCAGGGCGTTCGCGGAAGAAATTCCGATAACAGCAGATTACGTGATGTGCTGGGCTGGGAACCGTCTGTCTCGCTTGAAGAAGGCCTGGCGCTCACATATCGGTGGATAGAAGAACAGGTCAGGGAAGCCGGAGAGTTTGAGACTGCGGCCACTGCATCCGCAAATAAGGCTGCCAAACGTGTCTGAACCTGTAAAGATCGCCCTCGTTATTCCCGTTTTTAATCGAAGGGACACCACGCTGCAGGCCCTTCGGAGCCTTTCGCGCATAGATGCTGCCGGTATGGACATTCGTATCCATATTGTGGATGACGGCTCAACGGACGGAACCTCCGAGGCTGTGGCAAGGGAATTTCCCGACGTTGTTATCGTTCCCGGAACAGGCGATCTGCACTACGCCGGCGGAACCAATGCCGGTATCGAGGCCGCGGCAGCGTGGAACCCGGATCTCTATTTACTGATGAATGACGATTCCGTTTTTCATGAGCAGTTCCTGCAGCGTTTGGTAAGGACCGCCGTCGAAAACCCGCGTTCTGTTGTCGGAGCGCTTTTGCTCTTATGGGACGAACCGCATAAGGTTTTTCAGGTGGCTCCGGTGTGGAAAACGCTTCGCGGCGGCTGGCAGATACCCGATGACCTGACCGCGTTCAATGTGCCAAAAGAGGCTTTTGAGGTCGAAGGATTGGTTGGCAACTGTACGCTTGTCCCGGCCGCGGCAATCAAGGAATGCGGCGTTATGGATGCCGAGCGTTTCCCGCACGGCTGGGGCGATGCCCAGTATTTTCGCAAACTCAGCAACGCCGGCTGGAAACTGATGGTGGAACCCCGCGCCTATGTCTGGTGCGAACCGAACACATACCCGCCGCCGCTTCATTCACAGGGTTTTCGACAGGTAATGCGGATACTTTTTGCCGACAAAAGGCACCCGAACAACCTTCAGCGGCAATTCGCGGCACGATGGCACTCTGCTCCCAACAAATTCAAGGCTGCGGCCTCTTTCGGGGCATTTCTTTTTCACCTGACAGGCAAAGCGGTGAAATTGAGAATTTTTCGCCGAACCGGTCAAAGCTGAGACACATCTCGCAGCCTTTATTCTTATCTATGTCTCGTCGAAGAGTTTTATACGCATGGAACTATGTTAACTGGGGCGGCGCTCAGATATACTTTCTGTCCATCATCAAACTCATTCGTAAGGACTGGGATGTGATGATGGTGCTTCCACAGGGAACATCAGAGGAGTTTCTCGGGTTTCTCGACGAATTGAAAGTGGAGCGTGTGTTTTTTGAATACGCACTCGACAAGGAAACACCTGCCAATTTATACGGAAAGCTGCTGCGTCAGGCTCGAAGGATCCGCTCGGAAATAAGCATGTACAAAAAGCTGCGAGAGTTGGGAACTCGCGGCAGCGTCGTGCATATCGAAGCGGCGCCGTGGCAGTCATGGCTGCTCCTGACAGCCCTTGTAACTAGCGGAGCCAATGTTTTTGTGACACTGCATAATTTTCTCACTGACGCGGCATGGCCGAGGCGGCTGTTGTGGAAGGCGAGGATGAGGTTTTTGGCCATGCTGCCGCATTTTAATGTGTTCACTTCCAATCAGGACGGGAAAGAACGTTTTGCGGAATACTTTGGCACAGAGTTCTCAAAAACCATTGATGTAACATATACCGCGGTCGATCCGGCTCAGATCGCGGATGCCGCCGCAACCGCCGACCGATCATCTCAAAGAAAAGCTCTCGACATTCCCGAAGATGCTTTCGTCATACTTACGGTAGGCCAGTTCATTGATCGAAAAGGAAGATGGATATTGCTTGACGCTGCGAAAAAGGTATTGGATGAGGTTCCCGACGCGTTGTTTTTATGGCTCATGCCCAGCCTGCCGGACGGCAGGACATTGTCACAGATAGAAAAATACGGATTGGGCGATTCATTCCGGCCTGTCCTTTCGGCGGATGTCGGGACGAACCGGATCGAGATACTTCGATTTTTCAGTGTCGCGGATATATTTGCTCTGCCCAGTTTTATTGAAGGATTGCCGATAGCATTGCTTGAGGCAATGGCTCTGGGAATACCGTCGGTTTCAACCAATGTCTTTGCAATACCTGAAGCAATAAAACATGAGCAGACAGGCTTGCTGGTCGAATCCGGAAATCCCGCCGAGCTTTCAAATGCCGTCATCCGCCTTGCACGCGATCCCGAACTGAGAAAACATATTGCAATGAACGGCCGCGAACACGTTTTGAGGAGTTTTGACGAGAATCAGGCGGCACGGACGGCTTTGCAGGCCTACGAAAAAGCGCTTGAATCAACAACGTGAGCAATTTGCCTTCACAAAGCTCGGCCAGCATAGCGCGCAATACTATATATGGCGCGCTGACGTGGCTTTTGCCCCTGGCCCTCAGCCTGGCGGTCACGCCTCTGCTTTATCGGTCACTCGGAACGGAAACCTACGGTATCTATGTCCTTGTGATCGGGCTTATTTCCTATTCGTTCAACTTTGGCATAGGACGCGCGGTCGTAAGGTACATTTCCGCTTATCGCTCAACCAATGAGGGGGCGATGATCCGCGGGATCTTTTCCGCAACTCTGATCATTGCTGCGGTCATCGGATCGTTTGGAATGATCTCGATCCTTTTGCTGGCAGATGTGCTTGTATCGGACGTTCTAAGGATCGACGCTCATCTTGCCGCCGAAGCCGCCTCGGCAATACGGATCGCGGCCATAATAATATTTTTCTCCACGATCAATCAGGTCTTTTGGTCGGTTTTGCAGGGAGCTCACCGTTTTGACATATACTCAAAGCTCTTTAATGCGAACAGTTTTTTGACGCTTGGCGGCACGCTGGTACTCGCTATACTGAGGGCCGAACTGCTGTATATTTTTCTCTGGAATCTTTTATCAATGGTCGTGGTCACGGCCATTTCCGCGTTTGCCTCAAAAAAAGCCGTGCCGGAGATCCGTCCTGATGTAGGACAGGCAAAATTGCACCTTATGACGGTGCTGCGATTCTCATCCGGCATCATCGGCTATCAAATACTTGGGAATGTTCTGCTCCTGTTCGAACGCGGCTGGATCGTCAGGACGATGGGGGCTGATGTTCTGGCTTATTACGTCATCGCAATGTCAATGGGAATGTACCTTCATGGATTTTCCACAAGCCTGACGCTGACGATCACGCCTCTTGCAAGTGAGACCCAAAAGGATCCTGAACGCCTGCTGTTGCTTTACAAAAGAGCGACAAAATTCATTCTGATAATTGTGGCCTTTATCGCTTCTGCTCTTCTGGCTTCGAGCGGGACATTTCTGACCGTATGGATAGGACAGGATGTGGCGGCCAATGCTGCAATACTTATGGCGATCCACGTTGCCGCCTTTTCTCTGCACGCGATAAGCATAATCTCATGGCAAATGCGTGAAGGACTTGGCGTTCCCGGACAGAACTTCCTCGTTTATCTTCTCGCTTTTTTGGTCAATGTATTGCTGCTGATATGGCTGTCACAAAGCCTCGATGCAACCGGTGCGGCTATTGCCCGTTTTGTCAGCTGCGCCATCATTTTTCTGTCGATCCTTCAGTTTGAGCTGTGGCTTTTCAAGCGGATCCAGACAGCATTTTGGGCAAGGCTGATTGGAGTGGTTGGCATTGCTTTCATTCTTGGCGGTGTCTGCAATTACTTATTGCTTTCGCAGCTTCCGGCAAGTTGGATCGGGCTGTTGACCGCGTCTCTGGCAAACGGCATCATTTATGTTTTGGTATTATGGATGCTGCGTATCCTGACCACCGAGGAAAGAGCTTTGTTAAAGGCATTTCTTGGCAAATATCGCAATGTATAAACAATTTTCGTCAATTCAACGACTGGATTTTTTACGTGAACGTGTCGAGGGCAGATCAGTGCTGCATCTTGGCTGCACGAACCATCCATATACGCATGAATCTATCGAAAAGGGGACGTTCCTTCACAAGGATATTGTCGAAAAGGCATCGGTGACATGCGGGTTCGATTTTGACGAGGAAGGGCTTGAGACCTTGAGAGCGTTGGGTTACACAGATCTCTATAGGGCCGACCTTGAAAAACTGGAAGATGTCGGTCTCGATACGACGTTCGATGTAATAATTGCCGGTGAGGTCATAGAGCATCTAAAGAATCCCGGTTCATTCCTGGAAGGCATAAAACGATTTATGCATAATGGAACCGAACTTATCCTGACCACCGTTAATGCCTATGCGGCGTTTAGATTTGCGGCCTACGCCCTTCGCGGCCGGGGCGGTGTAAATGAACCGGTACACCCCGATCACGTTTTCTATTTTTCATACAAAACAATAAAAAAGCTTGTTGAATCGGCGGGCTTTAAGGAAACGGAATTTTATTTTTATGACATAGGCACGGAACACCGTCCCACTAACCGATGGTATTACAATATGATAAACGATGTGGCGGTGAAGATCTCGCCGCACCTCAGCGATGGCGTGATAATCGTCTGCAAATTAAAGAATGCTCCATAGCGGACAGGCTATTAATGTTTGCGGCAATACCCGCAACACATAAAATCAGGTAAAATAAAGACCGACACATGGCCGCAGCAAATATACATCAGATCAAAGTGACGCGTGGAACACGCGGCGGAATGCTCGTGCCCGCGTTGATCCTTTGGGCCGTGGTACTGATCGCTTTTTTTGTATTTGTTTGGGTAAGTACCGACATATCGGAACTGTACCCCAATTTTTATATCCTGCCCTGGGTTTTACTGACCGGTGCCATTATTCTGAGTCCAAGCATTTATCTTTGGTACAAAGGGCGTTTCGATCTTTTCCATCCTCTTGTTTTTGCAGCCTGGATATACCTTTTCCCGGCATTTGTCATCGGCGGCATCATCGTGGCGTTCGGCTGGGTTGAATGGTATTTTCTGTCTTTTATTGAAGACCCGCGCTATACGCTGCCTTTGACCCTGGTGTATATCTCTGTTGGTTTTATCGGCCTTACGCTCGGATACTTTCTACCGGTTGGCCGCTGGGGGGCAGATCTCGTCTCTCCTCGACTGCCGGTTTCCTGGAACTGGCGTCCCGAACAGCTATGGATCGGAGGCTTGATACTTCTTGCACTCGGCATCGGTATAAACATACTGGGTTTTCTGCAGGGGGTACTCGGATTTCAGAGAAACATAGATATAGGCATTTTTGACGGATTACTGTATTATCTGGTCATTTTTTTCACCATGGGAACGATAGTTCTATGGATATCCATATTTTCTGTCGAGAAAAAGACCGGGACCTTTTATATAGTTCTGGCTATACTACTGCTTTTCATCCCGCTGAGGACCGCTTTTATGGGCAGCCGGGCTGGACTTCTCATAGGACTTTTGCCGATAGTGTTTGGATATTACTGCTCAGGCAGAAAACTTGATCTGAAGACCGGCACCGTTTTCGCCGTACTCGGGGTTATTTCAGTAATAATTGGCATCGCCTACGGAACCTCATTCCGCAATTTGAAGGGAGGGGAAGGCAGTGCTGACGCCGCCAGCTATACCGAAAAGGTCGGAGCTACCGTTGATCAGCTGATAGATATGGATACCTCCATTCTCGCGGCAGAGACCGCTCAGAGCCTTGCGAACCGTCTTGAAAACCTGACATCAGTGGCTGTTGTCGTTTCCAATTATGAAAAGCTCGCTCCATATGAGGCAAGTTACGGGCTTGAAAATAATATAATCAACGACCTTTACACATCCTTTATCCCTCGGTTCATTTGGGCAGACAAACCCCCGACCTCGGATGCCCGAAGCTACAGTGATCTTTACTTTTCTTATGGCGAGAATTCGTTCGCTATTTCTCCTTTTGGTGATCTTCTGCGCAATTTTGGCGTGATCGGCATACCGCTGGGAATGCTGGTGCTTGGATTCTATCTGCGGCTGATCTATTCCTTATTGATAGAAACTCAGTCTCCGGCGATATGGAAAAAGACCGCATATTATCTCTTGCTTGGTGTCGTCTCATACGAATCGTTCTATGCTCTGATATTTCCTTCAATCATAAGGACACTGTTCGTCCTCATTATAGGACTGATGATTCTTCGTTTCTTCTCCAGTTCGACCGTTAACACGAGTTTTCCTAAAGGAATTGCATCCAGATGACCAGGACCGTATTCACAAACGGGTGCTTTGACATTCTCCACCCGGGACATATCGAACTTCTCACACAAGCGAGAAAGCTTGGTGACAGGCTGATCGTCGGAATCAACAGCGATCTCTCCGTTAAGGCGATAAAAGGCCCTGAGCGTCCTTTTAATTCGGCCGAGGACCGGAAAGCGGTCTTGCTTTCTCTAAAGCCGGTTGATGAAGTACTTATTTTTGAAGAACTTACGCCTGAAAAGCTGATACATGACATTAAACCTGACGTGTTGGTAAAGGGCGGCGATTGGAAACCGAATGAGATCATCGGAGCTGACTTTGTCATCGCGAATGGCGGTGAAGTCCATTCGATCCCGCTTTTCGGGTCATATTCGACAACTGCTTTGGTGAACGATCTGCGAAAAGACACCGTAGAATTGGATACCGGCGACAAGACTGACGATTCAACGGTCTCACGATCCTTAAAGGAACACCTTAAGGTTTTTGAGGAACTTGCAGCAGGTGGAAAAGGGCCGATAGAACAGTGTGCCGAGGTCATTCTTGACACTGTGCGAGCCGGAGGAAAGATACTGATCTGCGGCAATGGAGGCAGCGCGGCTGACGCCCAGCACATAGCAGCGGAATTTGTCGGCAGATATGAGACCGAGCGCAAGGCGCTTCCGGCCATCGCTCTGACGACAGACACATCGGCACTTACGGCGATCTCCAATGATTATTCATTCGAGTCCGTCTTTTCCCGACAGGTCTTGGCGCTTGCCAGGGAAGGAGACTGCCTTATTGCGATCAGCACAAGCGGAAATTCGCCCAATGTTATCGCCGCAGTAATGGAAGCTCGGAAACTTGGCTGCAGCATTGTCGGAATGACGGGAGCAAAAGGGAAAAAACTCGCCTCGCTTTCTGACGCAGCGATACTGGTTCCGTCCGAGCGAACGGCCCGTATCCAGGAAGCACACATCACTATCGCACATATTTGGTGCGAGTCCGTTGACAGAATGATCGCAGAAGAGAGCGGCCAATAGCAGAACATGGGAAAACTGGACAGATTTTCTGAAAAAAAGATATTGGTTGTCGGCGACGTGATGTTGGACCGCTACTGGTGGGGCGATGTCACGCGGATCTCGCCGGAAGCTCCCGTGCCTGTGGTTCGGATAACAAATGACACTTTCGCAGCCGGAGGAGCGGCCAACGTCGCGGCAAACATTGCAGGATTGGGGGCGGAACCGATACTGCTTGGGATCGTCGGCGATGACCCCGAGGCACAGGAATTATCTTCTGCTCTAGAAAAACAAGGGGTTTCTTCTGAATTTTTAAGTCTTTCCGAGGCCCGATCTACCATCGTAAAAACAAGGGTCGTCGCCCACGGGCAGCACGTCGTAAGGGTTGACCGGGAAGCGATCACGCCATTGTCAGAAAACGAGGAAACCGCGATCACCGAAGCGTTCGCATCGCAGGTCGCAGTTGCAGACGCTCTGCTGATCTCGGACTACAACAAGGGCCTTTTGACAGTAAATTTGGTCGCGAATTTCATTGCAGCGGCTAGGGACAGAAATATACCGGTCTTTGCCGATCCTAAGGGCAACGACTATACGAAATATTCCGGCTCGACCGTGATAACGCCTAACCGTCGCGAGGCCATTGAGGCGTGTTCGCTCAGCGACGATTCCGCCGACGCGGTGCGGTTAGCGGGAGCGATGCTTCTGCAAACCGCGGATGTTGAGAATGTGCTGATCACACAAGGAGAGAACGGAATGACCCTGTTCAGCCGTACCGAATCGCCATTTCATCTGCGGGCCACGGCGGTTGAAACATTTGATGTCACAGGTGCAGGCGACACGGTAATAGCCACGCTGGCCGTCGCTCATGCATCGGGCTTTTCGCTTGAACAAAGTTCTGCTCTTGCCAACATAGCTGCAGGCCACGTTGTTCAGCAGGTCGGCACCAGCATCATTCATCGGGACGAACTGGAGCGACTTTTCGTTGAAGCTCTTGATGACGAAAGCTCGGAAACTGCTTTAACTTTCGGACTCTGACACATTAAGTTTACCTTTAAGAAAACGATCATGCGGATCTTGATAATAGGCGGCACCGGAATGCTCGGACACAAGCTGGTTCAGGTATTAGGTGAGCATCACGATGTTTATGCTCTTTGCCGGACCTCGGCGAACCGACTGTCGTCGCTCGACCTCCTGGCCACTGAGAAGATCTTTGGAGGAATTGACGTTCGTGACTTTGACGCTGTCCGCTCCGCCATCACGTCATCCGGTGCTGAGGTCGTCATAAACGCCGTCGGGATCGTAAAACAGTCCTCGGCAGCCGCCAATATTCTGGAAACGATTGAGCTGAACACCGTTTTTCCGCAAAAACTGGCACAGACTGCACAGGAGCTTGGAGTAAGAGTAATATCCGTTAGCACCGATTGTGTATTCGATGGTAAAGCAGGAAATTATTCTGAAACGGACACGCCAAACGCGTTAGACCTATACGGCCAGAGTAAACGCTGGGGCGAAATAACCGGCCCGAATTGCCTTACGATACGAACCTCAATTATCGGCCGGGAATTAGCCGGTCAGCATGGCCTGATAGAATGGTTTCTTTCAAAAAAGGGAACTGCCGTCGAAGGTTTCACCGAAGCGATCTTCTCAGGTTTCCCTACCATCGTTTTAGCGGATATAATCAATGCTTTGGTTTTAGATCAGCCGGAACTTTCAGGCATTTACCATATTTCATCGCTGCCGATCAGCAAATATGATCTTTTGGTTTTGGCGAAAGAATCTTTCGATGTTGATATCCACATTGAGCCGTCATCAAAACTGCGGATAGACAGAAGTTTGAATTCGGAGCGATTTGCAGCGGTGACTGGTTTCAAACCCGAGAGTTGGCCGGAATTGATGAAAAGAATGGTATCGGATCCCGCTCCTTACGATAAATGGAAAAGCATAGGTCGTTAGAAAACAAAAGAGTGCTTGTAACGGGCGGCACCGGATCGCTCGGACAAACGCTTGTAAACAGATTGCTGTCGGGCCGTGACGGACTCCCGTCAAAGGTGGTTGTTTTTTCGCGTGACGAGGCAAAGCAGCATTATATGCGGCTGGAACATCTGGAACGCAAAGCGGCGACCGATGACATCATATATCAGAATTCTCAGGACAGACTGGCGTTCCGCATCGGAGATGTTCGCGATGAATCGTCGCTTTCCGCCGCATTGCGTGACATTGACGTGGTGTTTCACGCCGCAGCTTTGAAACAGGTCCCTTCGTGCGAATATTTTCCATACGAAGCTGTCCAGACCAACATTCATGGAGCCGAAAATCTTGTCAAAATTATACGTGACCGCAGCCTTCCGATAGAGGCGGTTGTCGGAATTTCAACCGACAAGGCATGCAAACCCATCAATGTAATGGGCATGACAAAGGCGATACAGGAACGAATTCTTATTGAAGCGAACCGCGACATACCGCAAACAAGTTTTATGTGCGTAAGATACGGTAATGTCATCGCTTCGAGAGGCTCCATCGTGCCGTTGTTCGTTCAGCAAATAAAGGAAGGCCGTCCGCTGACGGTGACGCTTCCGGAAATGACCCGCTTTCTGCTGAGCCTGGAACGCGCGGTCGATACGGTGATCGCAGCTTTTAGCGAAGGTCAACGCGGTGAAACATACGTGCCAAAGGTAAAGGCCGCAAAAATAGCGGATGTCGCAAAAGCGCTTATGGGAAATAGGGAATTGCCCATAACATTTAACGGTATTCGTCCGGGCGAAAAGGTCCATGAAATAATGGTCTCTGAAGAGGAGTGCTTCAGGACGATCGAACGCGGCGATCATTATGTGATACTGCCTGTGCTGCCGGAACTGCGTGAAACGGCTGAGGTCAAACCGGCATTGACATCGGAATATTCCTCTAAAAACGATAATATCGATATACCTGAACTTTTGGAGCTTCTTCGCTCGGCGGGCGGCGAGATCGAACAGTTCATCAGCGAGATCTCGATCTCCCGCTCAATTTGATTATGAAAGTTGCAACGATATTTGGCACCAGGCCGGAAATAATCCGGCTTAGCCTGATCCTGAAAATAGTGGATCAGCATTGCGACCACCTCACGATCCACACAGGACAGAATTTTCAGTCTAACCTCAGTGATATTTTTCTTCGTGAACTGGATGTAAGAACGCCGGACATTCACCTCGGTATCAGGTCAAAGAGTTTTGGCGATCAGGCCGGTCAGATAATCTCTGCCGTCGATCAGGTCCTCGCAGATCAGAAGCCCGACAAGGTGCTGATACTCGGCGACACGAACAGCGCTCTTTCGGCAATACCGGCCGCGCGGCGCGGGATACCGGTGTTTCACATGGAAGCCGGAAACCGCTGCTACGATGACCGCGTCCCGGAAGAGATCAACCGCCGGATCATCGACCATTCCAGCACATTTCTTTTGCCCTATACCGAACGAAGCAAGGAGAATCTGGTTCGTGAAGGCATTGAACGGGAGCGCATTTTCATCACGGGCAATCCCATAAAGGAAGTTCTGGATAATTACGCGGAAAGTATTGATAACAGTGATGTTCTGGAAACGCTGAAGCTCCGGCCATTTGACTATTTTCTGGTCACGCTGCATCGCGCGGAAAATGTTGACCTCGAAGGCAGACTTAAAGTGATACTTGAAGGGCTAAACGCCGCTGCAAAGCAGTATGACAAAAAAATGGTGGTCAGCGTTCACCCGAGAACAGCCGACCGGCTCAAAGAATTTGGCGTGGACACCAATTCGTCGAACATAAGTTTTCTCGACGCAATGGGATTCTTTGATTTCGTAAAACTGGAAAAGAATTCTCTGGCAGTCTTGACCGACAGCGGAACCGTGCAGGAAGAATGCTCGATCCTTGGCATTCCGAATGTCACCGTAAGGGATGTCACAGAACGCCCGGAAACCATTGAATGCGGAAGCAATATCCTTAGCGGTGCCGATCCTGATCTGATCCTGAAGGCGGTCGAACTCGCCATTTCACAACCCGCAAACTGGACGCCTCCGCAGGAATACTCCGTTACCAATGTTTCTCAAACCGTCAGCCGCATTGTGCTTGGGTTTTCAAACAGCCGCCGTTACGGATCTTAAGTCAGAATGAAACCCAGGATCTTAGTTCTTTGCGATTTTTATTTACCGGGCTTCAAGGGCGGCGGCGGTATGTGGACCGTCGTCAATCTGGTGAACAGATTTTGCGACAAATACGATTTTTTTGTCGTGGCACGAAATTATGACGGCCGCGACGACATGAAGCCATATTCAGAAGTAAAAACCGGTGAATGGAACGATGTCGGGAATGCAAAGGTTTTCTATCTCTCGGACAGCATGATGCGTGAGTCGGTGCTGACCGAGATCGTCACCGAAGTCAGTCCAAAGATCGTGTTTCTGAACGCTTTTTTCGCAACACCATCGATCCTTTTCTCATTTGCCAGATGGAAAGGAAAAAATGCGGAGGTGCCGGTGATCTTGGCTCCGTGCGGTAATCTTTCCGAAGAGGCGATAAACTTAAAACCATTCAAAAAACGTGCATTCATTGTGTTGTCCCGGTTCATCGGATTTCACAAAGACATCATTTGGAAAGCCTCTTCAGATCTTGAAAAAAAAGAAATACTAAATGCGGTCGGTTCACAGGCTGATGTCAGGATTGCTCCCGATCTCCCGCCGCAAGAAATATTACCGGAATTCTCCTTTGAGCAAAAACCGGCCAAAAGCCAGGGTGAGGCCAGGCTTGCATGTGTCTCGCGTGTAGTAAAAAAGAAAAATCTCGATTTTTTGCTTACCGCCCTTTCCACGATAACCGACCGCAATATCACCCTCGATATTGTAGGATTGCAGGAAGAACAGTGGTATTGGGAAAAATGCCGTTCGATCATAAGCACGCTACCGCCCAACATAAAAGTTAATGCGGTCGGCGGCGTCAGATATGACGAGGCCCTCAAATATATGGTAAATTCTCACTTTTTCGTATTGCCCACCTTAAACGAAAACTTCGGATATGTTTTTATAGAAGCGATGGCAGCAGGCTGTCCGCTCATGATCAGCGACCGCACTATGTGGAACGGTTTGCGGGAAAAGGGCATCGGCTGGAATCTGCCGCTTGATTCCGCCGAACGATGGGTGGATGTGATAAGGAAATGCTGTGACATGGGCCGGGATGAATATGCTGTTATGTCGCAAAATGCCCGTAAATATGCCGTTGAATGGCTTTCGGACCCGAGTGTCGAGGCAGCGACAGCAAAAATTTTGGAAGAGGTTATAGGTTCCTAGAATGTCCTATTCACCGCCTGAAAATGAGACCATTAAAGAGCGGCTATGGGTCGTTTCGGAGTTGTATTACCCGGAAGAGACCTCGACCGGATACTATTTGACCAAGATCGCAGAGGGCCTTGCTGATGAATTTGATGTCAAGGTCTTGTGCGGACAGCCAAATTACTTTCGGCGCGGTGTTCGTGCGCCAAAACACGAGATACACAGATCGGTCGAGATATTCCGTGCCGCCGGAACGACCTTTGATAAGAACGTCATCCCGCTAAAGCTGATCAACATGGTCACACTGGGTATCTCTGTTCTTTTTCACGCCATGCGGCGATTTAAAAAAGGCGACAGGGTTCTTGTCGTTACAACGCCCCCGATAATGCCGTTTATAATATGCATCGCCTCACTGCTGAAAGGGACGAGCTATACGCTGCTGATACATGATAATTATCCTGAGATGATCTACGCGGTGGGAAAAACGACCGAAACGTCGCTTCTCACCAGAACTGTTAATTATTGCAACCGCTGGCTTTATAAATACACAGCAAAAATTATCGCCGTTGCCCGCGACATGAGGGAATTGCTCCTGAAAAAAACTCAAGGCCTGGACATTCCGATAGATGTCATCCCAAATTGGGCGGAGCTTGATTCTGTTTCGCCGATGCCCCGATCCGAAAACACGTTGTTAAAAGAGCTTGGGCTTGAAGACAAGTTCGTTTTTCTTTATGCGGGCAATATGGGACGGCCCAATGACCTTGAAAGCATCATCGAGGCAGCCGCAAGGCTGATAGATCGTCCTGAATTTCACTTCATCTTTCTCGGCAACGGGGCAAAGCTTTCGTGGCTTGAGGAAACCGTCAGCACCCGCAAGCTCAAAAATGTTACCATTCTGCCTCCCAGTCCGCGCTCAAAGCAGATAGTGTTTCTGAATGCCTGTGACGTTGCATTGGTGACGCTTGTAAAGAAAATGAAAGGCGTTTCAATGCCCAGCCGGACATACAACATTATGGCCGCAGGCAAACCGATCCTTGCCATAGCGGAAAAGGGATCGGAGCTTGATCTGGTGGTAAACGAGGAAGGAATTGGCCGGTTGGTAGAGCCTCACGACCCGGATGCGCTCATTGAGGCAATAAAAGATCTCCATCAGAATAAAGCTCAATTACCGGAAATGGGAGAAAATGCAAGAATAGCGGCTTTGGAAAAGTATTCGCTTGATGCGGCCCTTGCGGCTTATAAGGAGGCTCTGAAATAGTTCAGGCTGAGATGGTTTTCACTGCGGTCATTCTATTGATTTCAGGCGGTTTGCTGTCATATCTCGGCACGCTGGCCTTTCTGCGATGGAGCAGGAAACGCGATCTTCTGGACATCCCAAACGAGCGAAGTTCCCATACTGTACCCGTTCCGCGCGGGGCCGGTCTGGTGATCGCCATTGTCTGTCTTGTCGGCTACAGCCTGGCCGGCATCTTTTTCAATGTGCCTTTTTCGTTGGTGTTTCTGGCCGCCGGTGCCGTTATCGCTTTGATCGGATGGGCGGACGATCTTTACTCAGTTCCTCGCATTTTGCGTGTCAGCATTCAGGGCATTTGCGGACTGGCTCTGATCTACGCAGTCGGCTACTTTGACTCGGTAACATTTGGCCCAAAGACACTGGCCGTCACGCTCTGGGTATTTGGTATTGCCGTAACGTTTTGCTGGTTCATCTGGGTCGTAAATGCCTTTAATTTCATGGACGGCATTGACGGCATTGCCGCCGGAACGGGAACAGCGGCTGCTGTTTTCTGGTTGATATTCGGCTATTACTATCATGCTCTGGGCATTGTGGTTTTTGCAGGTTTGTGCGGCGGGGCGTGTCTGGGATTTTTATTCTTTAACCGGCATCCGGCAAAGGTATTCATGGGCGATGTCGGGAGTTCATTTCTGGGATTTGCGTTTGCGGCGCTTCCGATACTGGCGTTGTCGCAATCGGATGCGGAGCGTGAAAACGTCCTTTTATTTGCCGCCGCAAGCATTTGGCCGTTTATCTTTGATACGCTGTTTACATTTGTCAGGCGGCTTCCCAAAATGGGGATCAGCGTTTGGCGGCCGCACAGATCGCATATTTATCAGGTTATGGTCGATCACGGAATGACGCATTCACGCGTTGCCGTGATATATATAGGATGCTCCCTGGCAACAGGAGCGGCTGCATTGGGGTCGATGATGTTCCGAGGCTATCTTAGTTACGCACCGGCTGCTGCAATGGTTTTCGTTTCCGTGATACTGGTATTGTTTTATATGCGATGCAAAAAGCCGCGGTCAACTTAGATACTGAGCGCCTTGGGCCTGGAACGCTGTAAAATTAAATAATGGATCAAAATTTTGAACACGCATTTGTTATGGAGTCGTTCGGCGTCCGCATCCGTATAGAAAGCAATGATGAAGAACTTCTGACGGATGCCGCTGAAAACCTTCGCTGGGCCTTTGCAGAAAAAATGGAAATTTCTGACGATGACGGAGATGTTGCCCTCTCATTTGGGCTTGAAAAGAGCGGAAAGGAATTCATTCTTTACAGAGACGGTGAATATTTCTCAAAAGGCGAGATAAAAAAAATATTTCTGAAATATATGAATTCGGTCGTCAGAAACCGCGTTGCCGAATTTGCACCGGATCATACTTTCATTCATGCCGGTTCGGTGGGATGGAAGGGAAGATCGTTTATCTTTCCCGCCAAAAGCTTTAAAGGAAAATCGACGCTGGTAAGCGAATTGGTAAAGCTTGGGGCCGATTATTACTCCGATGAATATGCCGTTATTGATGATAATGGCCTGAATCACCCTTTTCCGAGGCCGCTTTCATTGAGAACCGGCGAAGGGAAGGACCTCAGAGAAGATGAGGTGCCGGTGGCGGAAATAAACGGCATCGCGGGAACTGAACCGATACCCATAGGCATGGTGGTTTTGACTGAATTTGACCCCGAGTCAGCGGAACAACTCCGCCGACTCACCACCGGCGAAGGCATCCTTGAAACGCTGGTTCACACGATACCTTTTGCGCGTGACCCGGAAACTTCGTTAAAACGCTTGAAATCATCCTTGAACCGTGCAATAATCCTGAAAGGTATCAGAGGTGACGCTAAAGATTTTGCGCTCACTGTTTTATCTAATATTGATAACAACCTGGACTCTGAACTAATATCGGAGTCATTTTTTGGAGGAGATAATGAATAACCCGCAGTATCCCGTTGCTCGCAGCACGAACCTGGTGGTTCAGGAAGTGCCGAACGAGGTTCTAATTTTTGATATTGATACAAACAAGGCGCATTGTTTAAATAAAACCGCAGCTTTGGTATGGAAGTCATGTGACGGAAAAAGATCTGTCAGTGAGATCGCAGAATTTGTCGGCAGCGAAACAGGGGAGCAGGTTTCGGACGACCTTGTATGGCTTGCAATTGATCAGCTTAACGAAACAAATCTGCTTGAAGATCAAGTAACAGTAGATTTTAAAGGACAGTCCCGCCGTGATGCACTGAAAAAGATCGGTTTGGCATCCGTGATCGCTTTGCCGATAGTCGCATCACTTGCCGCACCGCAGAATGCACTGGCGAATATGTCTTGCGGTTGTATAACCATCACGGACTGTAATCCATTAGATGGATGCCCAACAAATAATTGTGGTCAAGACGTTAGCGGACTTTGTAGATAGTGTAGCCAAATAAAACTTACTGAATTTTGGCGGGAGAATGTCTTGTTCTTCCGCCATTTCATTGTGGACAATCAAGTTGATCGACGACATTAAGATAAGTTCAGCGGAACTTATGTTCGCTACTCTCGAAAGGAAGGCATTCGAGGTAAAGATCGCTGAATACACATCGTTACTTCAGCGAAACGGTATCAACTCTCTTACTTTTAAAGGCTGGCTCGCCGCAAATAATTATCCTGAAACTCATTATCGTCAATACACTGACATAGACTTGGCTGTTGCTCCCGAATACTATGATCGGGCGATTGCGCTGATCCGGGCAGCTAAACCGAAAGGCATCGCGGTCGATCTTCACAAAGGCTTTCGACATCTCGACAGGCTTTCGTGGGAGCAGATATTCTCACGCAGCCAAACGGTCATCCTCAACAATACTGAGGTTCGCGTTCCGTGTCCTGAAGATCACCTGCGTATAATGTGTGTTCATTGGCTGACCGACGGCGGTGAGTATAAACATAGGCTGTGGGACATTTATTACGCGGTCGCAAATCGCCCTGATGATTTCGACTGGGACAAATGTCTGCAACCCGTTAGCGCCGTTCGGCAGGAATGGGTGATCACCTGCATCGGCCTTGCCCATCGCTATCTCGGCCTTGAGATAGAAGACCTGCCATTTGCCGAAAGGGCAAAAGATCTGCCTGAATGGCTCACGAAACGCCTCGAATACGAATGGGAGAACAGAGTTCCGCTTCGTCCTTTGAGGATAGTTTATCGTGACCCGTCTCTTTTGATACAACAATTGAGAAAGCGTTTTCCGCCCAACCCGATCTATTCGACCATTGATATGGAAGGCTCCTTTGCAAGTCGGACAAGGTTCTTCTATCATCTCGGTAGTATGCTGAAACGATCCCGAAACACAGTCAGGGATTTTTACCACATTATCCGGCATCGCTCCTCACGGAAATAATGACGCTTCCTTTGGAACCTTCTTACATCCTTGCATTGGAAACCGCCATCACCGGCGGCAGCATCAGCCTTTTGCGGGACAGCGTCGTTATTGATTCGATGGCAGGAAATGATTCTCTTTCCAGAGCAGAGGAACTTTTACCCAATATCACGTCCATTCTGGATAAAAACGGCATATCGCTTGACCAGATCGAGCGAATAGCCGTATCGGTCGGGCCGGGCAGCTATACCGGCATTCGCATCGGAATGGCATCGGCAATGGGCCTGAGTACGGCCATCGACAGCAAATGCGTCGGTGTTCCGATCCTTTATGCGATGACGCTGTTGGCTGACAAAGGCTCCAAACGTTGCCTGACAGCCGTTCCTGTCGGTCGCGGAGACACCGCATATCAGCTTTTCATGCTTGACGATGATCGCGGGCTGCGGCCGCTTGATGCTCCCGGAATAGCGGCAAATGCGGATTTCGACAATATCGTCGCCTGCCTTGAACCGGACTGTGTGATCGTCCATGGCCAAATTCACGGACTGTTGGGCGATCTGTCGGGAATGAAACTCATTCTCACGGGAAATGATCTGGCAAGCCTGATAGGGCGTGCGTCAGGAGACGATTGGATCCCACACGACCTCGTTCCCATATATCTTTTGAACAAAAACCGCAACAATGGTCTTTTCTGAGTGCTTCTTATGCAAGTTTTTACCGTCGAGGACGCTGCGAAAAGCGACATTGCCGCCGTTATGGAAATTGCGGAATTATGCGGCCTGAGTCACTGGTCCAAACGCGACCTGACCGAAGAAATAGAGATGGAAAAGGCGATCTTTCTTCGGCTGATGGATAAGAACGGCTCGTGTGTCGGCTTTGTTTTGGGGCGTGTCGTCCCGGGAGCCATCAGGGATTGGGACGCGGACCTCTACAATATCGGGGTAATTCCACATGAGAGAAGAAAAGGCGGCGGCGAGCTGCTGTTGGCGGAATTTGTCCGCCGGTCTCATAAACTTGGGGCCAAAAACGTGTGGCTGGATGTAAGAGTGTCCAATGCATCCGCGATAGATTTTTATTCAAAATTCGGCTTCGTCAACGAAGGGAGGCGCAAAAATTTTTATCGTACTCCAACCGAGGACGCACTTTTGATGAGCCTCAAGATAACCGCACGGCACCGGCAGCCCCTGAAAGATACATGAAATTAACAGCTTGAAAAATATATGCCTTTTAAGATAAAATTCAGATTACACTCAATGCTTTTTGACCCGCTCATCTTGCCATGAGTGTATAAACTTGAAAAAGTGAGGAACAAGACCTTATGGACCTGCAAACACCTGATCCGGTGCGTGACGAACTGCTGAAAAACAACCCTGCGT
This sequence comes from Acidobacteriota bacterium, assembly GCA_019639175.1. Lineage (GTDB taxonomy): Bacteria > Acidobacteriota > Blastocatellia > Pyrinomonadales > Pyrinomonadaceae > OLB17. The sequence continues at coordinate 151,081 of JAHBSK010000005.1, forward strand.
TTCGTGATATGGTACACAAACACCAGAACTATGAACAACGCCTAACTGAACTTGCAAGCCTTACATATCCAAGCGATGACGAACAGCTTGAGGAATCCACACTTAAAAAGAAGAAATTGATGTTGAAAGATGAGATCTATGCAATGATGCATGATTTCTCGGTATCACATTAGAATGTTCATCACTATTGTAAAAGGGCTGTCCGGCAATATTCGGCGGCCCTTTTCAGTTTGCCGCGGCTTCCTGGCCGCCGCACCGTCCTTCGCTGAAAAAGGTAATAGAGGATAATAACGGTACGGCCAGCAAGCCGTTCCCGGGCAAAATAACGGGGCCGGCAAGTGTCATGTTCTCTCCGAGCGGCAGACGATTGACGACGGCTCCTCGGGAGCGATCTATCGCAAACACCTCATCATCACCGATCCCGGACACGAAGATCGCGTTTTCCGCAATAGCGGCTGGAATGATGACACGGTTCGGCACGCGCCGTCGCCATATCACATCTCCCGATCCGGCTGACAGTTTATAAACAAAATTATCCAAAGAGGTCAGATATATCTCATCCTTTGAAACACCGATGCCTGTAACGGCGGCACCGGCCTTGAACTTCCACGAAGGCCTTCCTTCAGATGAAGCGACCCTGCTGACCCCGCCGCCGTTGTCAGAAACGAATATGCCATGTTCCGTGTCGGCGGCAATGCTTCTGATGTCCCTGCCCAAACTCCCCTGGGCAATTATTTTTCTTTCTGAAAGGGAAATACTTGAAAATATGCCCGATCTGTTGACCATCCACAACACACCGCCGGAAACCGTAGTATGGAACGGCCCTTCAACAGGTATCGCGATCCTCCAAACAGGTTCCTGAGAAGCCGCTGACATTAAAATGACCGAACCATCGTCTCCCACAATGACAAGGCCTTCGTCCGACACGGCAAGGTGGAAACGGTCGGCAGACGATAGGGAAATGCTCCTTGACGGAAGGCCAGTTACGGGATTTATCTCCCGCAGTTGTGACGTTTTTTTATCGTTAGTGTCAGTGCCGCCGGAATTCGTCACGAAAAAAATGCGTTCGCTCCATTGCAAAAGGTTCGAGGCCGTCGTCCCTCCCAATTCGGCTTTCCACGCCAGTGTCCGCGAGCCGACATCAACGGCGTTGACCGTCCCGGCATCATCCGTAAAAATGACGGTGTCCCCAACCGCAAGCAGTTCTCCGCTTATCGGCCTTTCAAGCGTAAAAACACCGCAGGCCGCGAACGGATTCCCCGCCTCGCCAAGAGCCGGCTGTTCCTGCGCATCCGCCCTAAATGTCGTGACGGCAAGAACCACCGACAATTGAAGCAGCCCGGCCATCGTAACCAAAAATATTTTTTCTATCGGCTCAAACATCCCGTATATCGTCATATTTACCGTGGACGCAGGCCGATTCATTAAGCAGCAACTTGACCACCATATATTGATGAATGTAACATCCCCTAAAGTTTACAAGATAAATTTCAGGAGCCTATGTCATTTAACAAGATTATCATTGTAGGGAATTTGGGACGAGACCCGGAGCTTCGATATACACCGCAGGGCGTCGCCGTTTGCGATCTTTCTGTTGCCACGACCGAACGCAAACGTGACAAATCAGGTGAATATCAGGATGTGACGACATGGTTCAGGGTCACGTTATGGCGTCAGCAGGCGGAAAATGCCGCGAAATATCTGGCAAAAGGACGCCAGGTCTATATCGAAGGGCGTCTGAGCGTGGGCGAATGGACGGACCGCGACGGAAATAACCGCTATACGCTTGAGGTGCAGGCCTCGGACATGCACTTTATCGGCAGCCGTGGAGATGCTCAGGCTTCGTCGGGTGATGAACCTGAATTTGCAGGCCCTGCGTCGAGTTCGGCGGCATCAGGCTCTGCCGGACAATCAGGCTCGGCCCCATCCGCTGCGGTCGATGACGATATTCCGTTCTAAACGGGCAGCGAGAATATACACAAAAAGCCTGAGCATTGGCCGCATGTCATTGCTCAGGCCGCATACCGTCAAACCCACATTCCCATTTTTCGGAATTTTTCATATCTGCGCCTGACCAGTTCATTCGGCGGTTCTTTTGACAGCTCGGCCAAATGGCGTATGAGCGTGGCGGAAAGAACATTTCCAATTTCTGTAAAATTACTTTCGTCTGTCTGATCTGCAGCCTCAGCGGAAACAGACCATGATGTCGGCTCAGGTATCACCTCGTCGATCAGCCCAAATCCGTTCAGGTCTTTTGCCGTGAGTCTCAGGCTTCCGGCTGCAGTTGACGCCTGTGCCGCGTCCTTCCACAGAATGGCAGCGCAGCCCTCAGGCGAGATCACCGAATAGACCGCATTTTCCATCATCAATATGCGGTCGCCGATGCCGATAGCCAAAGCTCCGCCTGAACCGCCTTCGCCAACGACAACAACCACTATCGGAACCTTTAACCGTGCCATTTCGCGCAGATTGAACGCTATAGCTTCGGCCTGTCCGCGTTCCTCTGCGTCAATTCCGGGATATGCTCCCGGCGTGTCGATGAAAGTCACGATAGGCCTTGAAAACTTTTCGGCCAGCTTCATCACGCGAAGAGCTTTCCGATAGCCTTCCGGTTTCGGCATCCCGAAATTCCGTTTTTGGCGCTGTTTGGTGTCGCGTCCTTTCTGCTGCCCGATAACGGCAACCTCCATGTCACCAAGCCTGGCAAAACCGCTAACCATAGCGGCATCGTCGCCAAACCTGCGGTCACCGTGGATCTCAACAAAATCCGAAAAGACATTGGAAAATATATCCAACGCATACGGCCTTTCCGGATGGCGTGCATTCAGAACACGTTCAAAAGCTGTGTTTGCTGCGTCATTCATAAACAATTACCTAGTAATCCCATTCTACCGCGCATCCGCGTTCTTTCAGAGCCTTCTCAACGTTTCTCGCTCCTTCTATCCTCAGAGGAATTGATCTGACCTTCAGATCGAGGTCGTTAACGTTCAAATTCATGAACACCTCACAGCGGCCGCTGCTCGCGCTCAATATCGAATAGACCTCCTCAATAAATGTCTGGTCAACACCTTTTCGTGGAAAGGTTATTGTCACAGAACGCGCGTTTCTGGAGACCGACTCGGTCAATGATGTCACATCGTTGACGATGAGCGTCGGTTCCTGCCCGTCGGAAGTTTCCGCGCGTCCTTCCACGATCAAAAGGGCGTCATTTTCAAGCAGCGAAGAGAATTTGTTGAATGCCTCGCTCCACATCAGGCATTTAAGGCCGGTCGATTGATCCTCTATGCGAAACTGTGCAAAACGATTGCCTTTTTTACTCCAGCGCGCCTGAAAATCAGATACGATGCCGGCGAGGCGGAGCTGTCCACCGCTTTTTATATCTCCCAGATCGGCAAAATTCACAATGCCCATTCGCTTAAGTATCTCTGAGTAATCATCCAGCGGATGCGCGGAAAGATAAAAGCCGAACGAAGCCTTTTCGTGAGACGAAAGCTGCGCCACGCTCCACGGCTCAACCGTCGGAAGCATATTCGCATCTTCATTTGCGGCTGACCCATTGTCGCCGAAAAGTCCCGTTTGCCCTGTCATGCGGTCTTTCCATGCGGTCTGGCCAAAGGCAATGGCCGCGTCTATCGCGGCAAAATTTGACGCCCGCCATTGCGTCAGAGAAGTGCCATCAGGCCGGAGCGAATCGAAAGCACCTGCGCCGACCAGGCTTTCAAGGTTTCTGCGGTTCACCGCTCCCTGATCGACACGTGATGCCAGATCGAAGATCGATGAGAACGCCCCGTCTGTTTTCCTGGCCTCGATAATTGCGTGTGCCGAACTTGCCCCCAGGCCTTTTATCGCGGAAAGGCCATATCTTACCGAATTGTGCGATGGAGTGAAGCCTTCGTCGCTTTCGTTCACATCCGGCGGAAGAAGTTCCAGGCCGATAGATTTTAACTCATTGGAATATTTATAGACCTTGGCACTGTCACCGGCTTCGTGTGACAGCACGGCGGAATAGAAGAACGCGGGGTAATGTGCTTTTAAATACGCCGTCTGAAACGCCAGATAGGCATACGCGATACTGTGGCTGCGGTTAAAACCATAGTCCGCGAACTGCGCCATCAGCTTGAATATCTCATCCGCTTTTTGTTTCGGGATGCCGCGTTCAACGGCCCCGTCAACGAACTTTCTTTCGTGAGGGAGCATCTCTTCGGGCTTCTTTTTACCCATTGCCCGGCGCATCATGTCGGCCTCGCCGAGCGTGTATCCGGCCAGTTCCTGCGCGAGCTGCATTATCTGTTCCTGATAGACAAGAACGCCGTAGGTATTCTTCAGGATGCCTTCCATCTGTGGGACAAGATATTCAACTTTTTTCTCGCCCCGATGACGAAGAATAAAATCCTCGACCATTCCGCCATCAAGCGGACCCGGACGATAAAGAGCATTCAATGCCGCCAGATCTTCAAGCTCACGAGGTTTTAGCCGACGGCAGATGTCCTGCATTCCCGACGATTCAAATTGGAATACCGCGTCGGTCTTGCCGTCGCCGAATATTTCCATCGTCTTTTCGTCACGAAGCGAGACCGTTCCCCAATCGATCTCGATGCCTGCCTTTTCCTTTAGGGCCGTCAGACAATCCGTGATGATCGTCAATGTCGTCAGCCCGAGAAAGTCCATCTTGAGCATACCGACCTTTTCCAGATCGCCCATCGGATATTGACTCGTCAATTCGTTTTTGGCGGAGATCGCAACAGGAACCAGTTCGTGAAGCCGACGTGGAGAAATAACGACACCGGCAGCGTGAACGGAAGTGTGGCGGGCACAGCCTTCCACCTTGAGAGCAAGTTCTATCAGGTCATTGACCGACGTATCGGCATCCATCGCGGCAACCAGTTCAGGGACCTGTTTCATCGCCTGCGAAATGCTTATATTCCTGCCGCGAAACGGCGGCGGGATCATTTTCGCTATCTTTTCGACATTGCCCAAAGGAATGTTCAAAGCACGTCCGACGTCCTTGATCGCGGCCTTGGACGCCATTGTTCCAAAGGTTATGATCTGACAGACCGAATCACGGCCATAAAGCTCCGATACGTGATTTATCACCTCGCCTCGGCCGCGAATGCAGAAATCAATGTCGATGTCGGGCATCGAGATACGTTCTGGATTCAAAAATCGCTCAAAGAACAGATCGTACTGGATCGGATCGATGCCCGTAATGCCCATGCAATACGCGACCAGCGAACCGGCCGCCGAACCTCGGCCCGGGCCGACGGGAATATCACGCTCTTTCGCATATTTAATGAACTCCCAAACGATCAGGAAGTATCCCGCATATCCCATTCGCTCAATGACGGAGATCTCCAGTTCCAGCCTGTCATTATATGACTCAAGCGGATATTTAAGATCACCGCCGGCTTCCATCGGCTCAAGAACGGTCTTTTTTATCTCGGCAAATCCGTCATAGATGACCTTGCGGAAATACTCATTTTCGGTGGAACAGCCTGATGCGGGCGGAATCGGGAACGTCGGCAATGTAAGATTGGTGCCGGAGACCGACAGTTCAACGCTGCACCGTTCGGCAATGGAAACCGTGTTCGTCAGGGCCTCCGGCAGATCGGCGAACAGGCCCCACATTTCCTCGGCGCTTCGCAAATAATAGGATTCATTCGGAAGCCGCGAACGGCTTGGGTCGTTCATCGTCTTGCCCTCGCCTATGCAAAGCAAGACCTCGTGCGCTCTGGCGTCTTCCTGCCGCAGATAATGAACATTGTTCGTGGCAACGAGGCCTATGCCCAGTTTCCGGCCCATTTCCACATGTTTCTCGATTATCTCTTTTGTGTTTTGAAGGCCATGATCCTCGATCTCAAGGAAAAAGTTCTGCGGTCCGTAGATCTCCAAAAATTGCTCGGCAACCTCATAGGCCCGTTTGTCATTTCCGTATTCAAAATGATGCCAGACCGCTCCGCCGACACCGCCGGAAAGACAGATCACACCGGCCTTTTTTTCGTTCAAAAGCTCTCTGTCAACACGCGCCCGCTGATGATGAAGGCCCTCAGTAAAAGCCTTCGATGAGACCTCGACCAGGTTGTGATATCCCTCTAAATTCTCGGCAAGCAGGACCAGCGGATAAAAGGCACGTTCACCGGCTTCGACCGCCGACGAGCGATCAAAACGGCTGCCGGTGACATAAACTGCTTCGTATCCGATGATCGGATGGAGTCCGGCGCCTTTCATTTCCTTGTAAAATGAAATGGCCCCGTACATATTCCCCTGATCGGTCACGGAACAGCTTGCCATTCCCAATTCCGACAGGCGGCGAGAGAGTTGTTTGAGTTGGATTGTGCTTTGTAAAAGGCTATAATCCGAATGCAAATGCAGGTGAACGAAATCGCGGTCTTTGAACTTCGGTTGTTCCATGTTTTCTGTTGGCTATGAAAAAAGTGTACATCGAAACTTTCGGCTGTCAAATGAATGTCTCTGATTCGGAGCGTGTGGCAAGCACGCTTGCCGAAAAAGGTTACAAACTCACCGACAACGAAAAGACCGCCGATATCATAGTCATCAACACTTGTTCGGTCAGGGAAAAAGCCGAGCAGAAGCTATATACCCAGATAGGAAGGATAAGAAAGGGCCGCAGCGAAAAGCCTGTTATCGGTGTGATGGGCTGTGTCGCACAATTAGAGGGCGAAACGCTTTTTAACAAGATAAACGGTGTCGATTTTGTATTGGGCACGCGCGCCGTCGGACGAATACACACTGCCATTGAAAAGGTGATGGCGGAAGGTTCCGGCCACACCGACCTTGGCGAAAGGGAACCGGACTATGACTGGTCGGTGTCCGATGCCCAACGCCATTCGCCGTATGTCGCGTTCGTGCCGATCATTGAGGGCTGCAATAAGTTTTGCACCTACTGCATTGTTCCCTTCGCCCGCGGCAGGGAAGTCAGCCTTTCAGGCTCTGAAATAATCCGTCAGGTTCTTGAACTGCGTCGGCAAGGTGTCAAAGAGATCCATCTCATCGGCCAAAATGTGAACAGTTATAAGCCAAAAACGGATTCCGGCCTTGAGGATTTTAAAGGATCGACATATTTTTCACGGCTTTTGCGTGCCGTGGCCGCTACAGGCATCGAGCGAATAAAGTTCACAACGTCGTTCCCGAGGGATTTTCACCCTGATATCGTTGATGCAATGGATGAGAACGAAAATCTCTGCAACTGGGTTCATCTTCCTGTCCAATCCGGCAGCAACAAGGTGCTTAAGGACATGCGCCGGCTCCACACGATAGAACGCTACTTTGAACGTATCGACAAAATAAAGGCATCAGGCCGCGACATTGCCCTGACCACAGATATAATCGTCGGCTTTCCCGGCGAGACCGACAAGGATTTCCGGGACACCGTAAAAATGGCGGAATACTGCGAATTTGACTCTGCTTATATATTCAAATATTCGCCGAGGCCCGGAACACCGGCTTACGAAATGGATGACGACGTCCCGGCAGAGGTGAAAACCGAACGTTTCAGAGAGTTGGAGAGAGTGCAAAAGTCCATTCAAACCAGACACTTACAGCGTTATCTTAATAAAACGCTTAAAGTTTTGGCGGAAAAGGTCTCCGCAAAATCCGATGAGGATATTTCCGGACATTCAACTTGTCACAAGGTTGTGAATTTTCGGGGAAGTAATGTTATTCTTGGAAACATCGTCGATGTCCGGATAACCGAGATAAAGGCCAATTCACTTTACGGAGAGGTTTGCAGTTAAAAAGTGAGCGAAGATACCCAATTGGTCGAGATGCGAATAGGCGCCCTGATAATGGACCCTAACACCAATTCGCCCATCGTTGTCCTTAAGGGCATTGATTCGGAGACGGTGCTGCCCATTTGGGTCGGTGCGTTTGAGGCGAACGCCATAGCGCTTGAAATAGAAAAGATCGTTCCTCAGCGTCCGATGACGCACGACCTGCTCAGAAACGTCATCCTGGAATGCGGATTAAGATCCAACAGGGTCATTGTGACCGATCTGTTGGAAAATACTTTCTACGCATCTATCGAATTAAGCGACGCCAACGGCGATCCCGTCGTATTGGACGCTCGTCCTTCGGATGCAATAGCTCTGGCGTTAAGGCTCGATTGCCCCATTTTTGTTGATAGGAACGTGCTTGAGCTTTCTGCCGCGAACCAGTCCGACGAAGGAGATCATTCGTCAGACGATGAAAGCGACCTTCCCGCCGAAGAGTGGCCGGAGGTTATCGGGTAGCCAATCTAGTAAAGATATCTGTTCCCGTTTAAGATCAAATGATAGTAGCGATCGCAAATCAAAAAGGTGGTGTGGGCAAAACGACAACGGCGATCAATCTGGCCGCAGCCGCCGCTCAGCGAAAGAAACGCGTCCTGTTGATAGACCTTGACCCGCAAAGCAACAGTTCGATGTCGTTCATCGATCCGATGCAGGTCACTGCCGGTTCATACGAACTGTTTACGCAGCCGGACAAACCGGTCGCCGAGTTGGTCTATAAAACCGGGATCGAAAGCCTTGACCTGATACCGGCCAGGATAAATCTGGCAAAGCTTGAGGCAAAGCTCATAGGTGATTTTGACGCGGCTTTTCGACTTCGTGACCGGCTAAAGGATATTGAGTCCGCATACGACCTTGTCCTTATAGATACGCCACCGACCCTCGGGATGATAACCGTCAATGCTCTGGTTGCGGCAAAATATGTGCTTATTCCCATACAATCATCCTATTTTGCATTGGAGGGAACTGACGACCTGCTGGAAACCATCGAAAAGATAAGGTCGCGGCCAAATCCCGACCTTGAACTTCTGGGCGTTCTGGTCACATTGGTCGATAAAAGGACGGCCCTTTCCAGAGATGTCGAATCACACATTCGCAATGTCTTTGGCGATAAGACATTTAAGACCGTGATAACCCGCAGCGTCCGGCTTGAGGAAGCTCCGGCCCATAAACTGCCGGTTACATCCTACGCACCAAGGTCGTCCGGTGCGGTGGAATACGAAGAACTTGCGAAGGAGGTATTGAAACGTGTCGAAAAGAGGACTACCGGCCGGCGTGCAAATGCGGCATGAATCTCACTATGTGGACATGCTGGCGGCACCCAGCCAGACCATAGGCAGAAAGATAGCCATTGACCTGATAGAACCAAACCCCGAACAGCCGCGACGGGAGATAGGCGACCTGACCGAATTGTCCGCGTCCATCAGGGAAAAAGGCGTTTTGGAGCCTTTGCTCGTAAAACCTGTTGCCGGAACAGGCAAATGGATGATAATTGCCGGTGAACGCAGGTGGCGTTCGGCAAAGCTGGCCGGACTCAAAGAGGTTCCATGCATAGAAATGGACCTGAATGAGAACGACATCGCCGAAATAGCTCTTATCGAAAACCTTCAGCGCAAAGACCTGAACGTTTGGGAAGAGGCCGACGGCCTGAGATCGCTGATCGAGCGATTTGACTACACTCAGGAACAGATCGCGCAAAAGATCAGTAAAAGCCGTTCTACGGTCTCCGAATTTATGTCCATCGCCAATCTGCCCGAGTTGATTCGGGAACGATGCAAAAGCGCTGACATAACGTCAAAATCCGTATTGCTCGAAGTGGCCCGCCAATTCGACGACGCGGCGATGAACGAGTTTCTGGATGGCGTAATTACCGGAAAGGCCACGCCGAAGGCAAAACAGTCTCAGCGGACATCCAAAGCGGAAACTAAAAAAGGGGCTTTAGCGCTTAAACCTGAGGATGCCGTTCTAAACGGAAAAGAGAATGCCGAGAATGTGTTTAAATACCAAGGAAGTGATCCGAAGTTTGATCTGTATATTGAATTCACTTCGGGCAAAGGGCCATCGCGCAATGAGATACTCCGGGCGCTTAAGCAAGCTTTCGATGCGGTAAAATCCGGCACCACTCCGGTTTAGTTAACGGATGCTTCGGCTATTTCATTGCAATGTGCCGAAACCGCCAGGTTCTTGTCAGGCCTTGTGAGTACAGCTATTTTATCAACACATGGTGAAAGGTATATTCACAACTTTGCTTTTATTGCTGCCGCTGGGTATGATACCGGCCTTTGCCCAGTCTAAACCGTTGAGCGGACTGCCTCAGCACTGTTCTCACATCATAGTCATAGAAGGAGAGAAAGACCGCCATCTCGTCAAGGGCGCATCCTACGGGGACGTACAAGATCCTGTATTGATGTATCCCGGCCCCAATACTCTCGCTGCCACTAAAGAAGCTCTCTTGCGTATGACTCCGTTCCTTTGCCGAAGCATCAGGCGAATAGCTTTTGTAAGAATTCCCAAATACGAAGATAAGCCCGGTTATGTGGATTCATACGGCCACGGAGATCTGGTGATGGTAAATATGGCTCACTCGCGCTTTTCAGAAGAGGAGTTTGAAACAAGGCGCAGCTCCAGTCTCCTGTTCCAGAATAATCTAATTCACGAAGCAGCCCACTCAGCAGAAACACTCCTCGGAGTTGAAAGCAAAGACGGCGCGGGAAAGTCAGGGGGATCGTGGACCTTTGAAGCTCGCACCATGGCTCGGAACATTATAGAAAAAACCCGGCTTGAAAAAGGGTTTTACAAAGAGTGGCAAAGGATGCACAGGTCGTTCGTTGCGCAAAAGTGGGCGCAGCGCTATGACAATGACGGCTATGAAAGGGTGTTCCAACAGCCCATTCGGGATATGCTTAATAAACCGCGTTGGAAAAATGCTTCATTTGAGCAAATAGCTAATAGCGGGTTCATGAATGCTTACGGGGCAAACTCCTGGGCAGAGGATATCGGTACTTTTGCGGGCAATGTTTACATCGGCCCTGAAATGGCTGCCGGAATTAAAGGATCGGACAATCCCAACGAGGATCTCCGGGAAGATATGGCCTGCCGCGCAATGCAGGCTCACGGTACGCAAAATATTCCGTCTAAACTGGCGGCTGTTTATACAAAGCTGATGTTTCTGTTGGACGTTGAGATCTTAAAGGAAGCAGATGTAGCTAAGTGCATCGGCTCTAACCTCGGAATGAACAAGGTCAGTGGCCAGGGGTTTTATTTCTTTGAAGAGGATAAATTACTTCGAAGTTTTGAGAACAAGGTCGAGGCAGGCATGGGCAGCAAGGGAGTTGGCAATGTTTTTGAGATGAGGGCCGAAGGCAGCGCAGCTTTCGGCGGCAAGTCCTATCCGGCCAGTATGAAGCTTAGTCTCGGTGTCGGAGTTGGCTCTATGGATACCGCATCCTGGCCTCGCGGAGTGTACTCGCTTGGACTCATTGGCCCAAATAATCTCTCATTGCGGCTGGATGGAGCACAGGCCGGGAACTTCGATGCCAAGGATGCCTACGTATTGGTTGCGTCTTCCTCAAATAAACTCATCTCCGGTTCGATCTTTCTCACACAAGCGTGGCGTCCCAATGCTCCGATCCCGGTTCCGCAGGTCTTTGCTCCTCCGCTTAATATACGTTTTCAACTCAAAAAGTAAATAAAACGGATCGTCGCTCGCCCGTTATTACATAATCTTTATTATCAGACGCAAAGAGTGTGTTATAGATTTTAGAATTTTCCTTATGACCCCAACCTTGACCGCATCACTGACACCTGCCTATCCGAGTTCCCCGATAAAACCTCTGACACAACCTCTGATACCAATGCCAGGACTTGGACAACCTCGACGGCACCACTGACCAACTCGCTGATAGCACCTCAAATGCAATAAAATTCACTTTGACACGACACTGGAACAAAGTTACTATTATAGTTTTGTTACAAGTAACAAAATCTAACTATATACAAAGGAGAGTTGCACTAACTTGAGTAACGGAAATTATTTATTCACGTCCGAATCGGTCACAGAAGGCCATCCGGACAAAATTGCTGACCAGATCTCAGATGCCGTTCTTGACGCGATACTTGCTCAGGATCCGACAGGACGAGTTGCCTGTGAAACCCTTGTCACCACGGGTTTAGCGGTCATTGCCGGTGAAATCACAACCAAGGCTCACATCAATTACAAGGACATTGTCCGCGACACCATCAACGAGATCGGCTATAACGACGCCACCTATGGCTATGATTGCAACACGCTTTCGGTCATGGATGCCGTCGGCACACAGTCGCCGCATATCGCGCAGGGCGTAGATACGGGCGGCGCGGGCGATCAGGGGCTGATGTTCGGTTTTGCGTGTAATGAAACGCCTGAATTGATGCCGATGCCGATAAAGCTTTCGCACGACCTGACAAAGAAGCTTTCTGACGTACGCCGTTCAGGTGAGATCGGCTATCTTCGCCCTGACGGCAAATCGCAGGTCACGGTCGAATACAAGGACGGAAAGCCGGTCCGCATAGATGCTGTCGTTATTTCGACGCAGACAGGCCCGGTCGATATCGAGACCATTCGCAAAGACATCAAGGAGAAAGTGATCCTGCCGACACTTCCCTCTGAGCTTTTGGACGAAAACACAAAGTATCATATAAATCCGACCGGAAAATTTGAGATCGGCGGACCGATGGGCGATGCCGGACTCACGGGCCGCAAGATCATCGTTGACACCTACGGCGGATATGCTCCGCACGGCGGCGGTGCTTTTTCGGGCAAAGATCCGACGAAAGTTGACCGTTCAGCCGCTTATATGGCCCGTTACATTGCAAAAAATGTGGTTGCGGCCGGATTGGCTGATAAAGTTACAGTGCAGCTTGCCTATGCCATCGGCGTTGCTGAGCCGGTATCGGTTCTGATAGACACGCACGGCACAGGAACTGTCGATGAGACAAGGCTTTCTGAGGCAGTTCGCAAGAATTTTGCCCTGAATCCGGCAGGCATTATCGAATCGCTCGATCTTCGCAAGCCTATCTTTAAGGAAACCGCCCGTTTCGGGCATTTTGGCCGTGACGGATTTTCCTGGGAAAAGACCGATAAGGTCGAAGCTCTTCGCGGTGCGCTGAGCGACGCCGCAACCGTATAGATCGTTGTTCGTAGTTGGTTGTTCATTGCCTGTTAGTCGTGAGAGATTGTCAGTGCATAAAATCAGCAACTACGAACCACGAACAACCAACTACGAACAAATTATATGGCAACCGAACAACCATCTATCCAATACGATATAAAAGACATCAACCTGGCGCCGCAAGGCAAACAGCGCATTGAATGGGCGGACCGTGAAATGCCCGTTCTGCGGCTTATTCGCGAACGTTTTGAGGCAGAAAAGCCGCTTACGGGTGTAAAGCTCGTGGCCTGTGCGCACATCACGACCGAAACGGCAAATCTGGCCCGCACGCTTCAGGCAGGCGGAGCCGAGGCATTGCTTATCGCGTCAAATCCGCTTTCGACGCAGGACGACGTGGCCGCTTCCCTTGTTGCTGATTGGGGCATTCCCGTGATGGCGATAAAGGGTGAATCCACAGAGACTTACGTCAGCCATGTTAAGGCAGCACTTGAAACAAATCCGAACCTTATAATCGACGACGGTTCGGACGTTGTTGCCACGATGATCAAGGAAAAGCCGGAGCTTATCGGCAACCTGATCGGCACGACCGAAGAAACAACCACCGGCATCGTTCGCCTGAAAGCGATGGTGGCCGCCGGTGTTCTCAACTTCCCTTCCATCGCCGTGAACGACGCCCAGACCAAGCATTTCTTCGATAATCGCTACGGCACGGGCCAATCGACGCTTGACGGCGTCATTCGCGCGACCAACATCCTGCTTGCGGGTAAAACGGTCGTTGTAGTTGGTTACGGCTGGTGCGGCAAGGGTGTTGCGATGCGTGCCCGCGGTATGGGCGCGAACGTTGTCGTAACCGAGATCGACCCGATCAAGGCTATCGAGGCCGTTATGGACGGAATGCGTGTTCTGCCGATGAAGGACGCGGCAAAGATCGGCGATTTCTTTATCACCGTTACCGGCAACCGCCACGTCATCGACAAGGAACATTTTGAGGCGATGAAGGACGGCGCGATCGTCTGCAACAGCGGACACTTTGACCTCGAACTCAACCTCGATGCCCTGCGCGAGATGTCGGAACCGGCCGTCACACGCCGCCCGTTCGTCGAAGAATACGTCAAGAAAGACAATAACAAGAGCGTTATCGTGCTGGGCGAAGGCCGCCTTATCAACCTTGCCGCTGCCGAAGGCCATCCGGCCTCGGTTATGGATATGTCCTTTGCAAACCAGGCACTTTCTGCGGAATATCTTGTCAAGAACAAGGGTATTTTGGAAGCCGGTGTTCACGTTCTTCCGGCCGAGGTCGATCAGGAGATCGCTTCGCTCAAACTCCGTGCAATGGGCGTCGGCATCGACGAACTCACGCCGGAAATGCTCGAATATATGAATAGCTGGGAAACCGGGACTTAAGTCAGTCTGGAGTCTGGAGTCTGGAGTGCTTGTCAGAACCGCCTGCGTCAGCAGGCGGCCAAGTCAGAACCGCGAGCGATAGCAACCGGGTTCCTTGTCAGAACCGCGAGCAGTAGCGACCGGGTTCTTTGTCAGAACTGCGAGCAGTAGCGACCGGGTTCCTTGTCAGAACCGTGAGCGATAGCGACCGGGTTCCTGGAAAGAAATTAAGTTCTGTTGACATTTTTCTGAACGCGGATTAAGCGGATCGGGCAGATCCGATCGAATATAGAATTTCATCTCCGCTCCTATCCGCCCGATCCGCCTGATCTGCGTTCAAAAAAAAACTTTTGCCGGTATGTCTTCCTGCAAAATGTCAAAACAACCTAGAAAGATATGCCGAAGATCTCCATCCCGGGCATTCTGTACAAGATATAAAACAGTATGACAATGATGGCGGCATGTGTGGCGATGATGGCCCATCCGGCGCGGTCAAAGCGTTTTGTCTCTATCCAGCCGCTCTGCGCGCTTTGAAGATATGTCCAGTAAATAAGGCCGACGTAAGGTAAGAACCTGAGAAAAACGAACCATTGGCTGATGCCGATATTGCGTAATCGCATCACGTCCAAAACAAAACTTGCCACAGTAGCCGCGAGCGAAAGAGGGCCGATAACACCGCTGCCGGGGCCAAAATAAAAAACAGCCGCGATAATTAGAAAAAGCATCAGCACTTTGGCAAGAAAATAATTTAGCCTGCCAATACCTGGGTATGCTTTCTCTGAATATCCGTCCTGCATATTAGCTAATGATGATAACAGACGTTTTCTTGCTAGTAAAAGTTTTTTCTTTTGATAATACCGATCTTCAGATCACTCTTGCCAATATTCTGACAGTTCTAGAAGATGGAGTGAACATTGCAGTTTTCCACAGGTGGAAAACTAGAGATCGAGACACGAACCGTCACGTCCTCACGCGGGAAAGCAAAAAGAGGCCGAACATGGTGAAGAGAAACAGCGGCGACCAGACCGCGATGGCGGGCGGCAACAGGCCGTTCTGGCCGAATTGTTCAAAGACGGCGCTTGTCCCGACAAAGACCAGCCAGAGGCCGACCGCGTAACCGACCGTGACGACCTTGCCTTTGCGGTCAAGTGAAAGTGCGAACGGAGCGGTGAAAAGAGCTATGACAAAAGGCACAATGAATGTTGTGTATTTTTTCTGCAAGGCAACGCCGAGAACGCGTTGTTCTACCTCAGACGCTGTGTTTCGGAGCAGCGAACGGATGTCCGAAATGGTCATCTGACTGGACCTTTTGCCGATGTCCGCACCGGGATCATTGAGCGTCAGCAGAAAATCTTCATTCAATCTTTCCTCACGAATATCTCCGTTGCCAAAGACCGTCCGGCTCGCGGCCCCGTTTGCCCGAATTCCCTCTTTGCCGACAATGCCGGAAGAAATACGGTACAGGGCTTGCAATCTTTTGTTATCACCGTCAAATTCGATCACCTCGACATTATTCACAGCGCATCCCGCCGAGCAATCCGCAGTAACCGTCATCTCGTTATCAGACGCACTCGTATTTTTGATGTAAGTAACGATCTTTGAGCCTTCAGCAAGCCAGACACGTCCGTCAACCGTCTTTGCCACGCCCCGGCTGCGGAGCCGATTGCGAAGTTCGTCCTGTATCTGATTGGTGCGGTATGCGATGTTGTCTTCGATCTGCCAGTTCAAAAGGCCGACCGCGAGCGTGAAAATGAATGCCGGAACCAAAAGCCGATATATGCTCTGCCCTGCTGCTGTCCATGTGACTATCTCGTTCTGTCGGGATTTGATCACATAGGTTGCCAAAACGGCGATCATTGCCGCCGAAGGAGCAAGTTGAAGATAAACGAACGGCATCAGATAAACAAGATATCTGACCAGAAGCACCATGCCGCCGTCCATCGTCCCGGCAAAACGCCAAAGCTCAAATGCGGTGAATATAATAAAGACCGCTGCAAGAAAAAAGATCGTGAGTGCGAAATAACGGGCCAGGTTAGCCAACAGCTCAAAATCACGAAGCCCGGTCGTCAGGTCCATCCAAAAGTTTCGCCGCGCGACCTTTTCTTTGCCGCCAAGTTTGAAAGCCGGAATGACCGAGCGAAACCAGTTGCCCAGTTTTGAAAAAATATCGAACCGATAACCGTAATTGAACCAGAGTATCAGCAAAATGCTGCCGACGATCGGGATAAGGCCGGAAGCCAGTACCGAAAGCCTCTGTGTGCGGGCAAGCTGTTCGCCCAAAAAGGTCATCAGGTAAAAACCGATAAGCGTGATCAGCGCCATGAGAATGCCGAAACCACGTCCGCCGCGATTGAACCTGAGTATCAGCGATCCGCCCAGAACCGTAAAAATAAGCGGGGCGATGGAAAGCAGGACGCGACGCTGCCACAAGATCTCAGCCTCAGTCCGCTCTCTTCCTTCTTTTCCGGCCGCGTATGCCGCCAGTTCGCGCAGGCCAAGCTCCTCGGGAACCGGTTCTGACGAATTGAGCCGTTCGATCAGTTCCTCCCTGCGTGTCTTTATCGCAAAGCGAAAATCACCGATCTGTTCTACGGTATATTTAGTTTGAGCATCCGTAAGGCTGTAGCTCGTCACCATCGCGTCATCCAGGACAAGCTCCGAAACCGACTGGTTGGAATCTATCCGCCCACGGCTGCTCGTTATCAGACGCACCGTATCATTCGCCTTGTCTTCGTTGTAAATAAAGATCTGCCGCCATTCACCGGTCTCAAGGTCGCCCGACCGAACATAGATCGTGTAACCGGCGATCTCGGAGTTAAATGTAGCGGGTTCAATGGGTGATTCGAGCTTATAGAGCGCCGAACGCAGTCCGACGCTTTTGACGACGCTTGCCGCCGCCGGAACGCCGAAAAGGTTGATCAGAACCGTGAAAACAGACAAGGCCAGCCCAAGAAAAAAAAGCGGCAGCAGTATCTGGGCATTCCCCAGCCCGGCGGAGCGTATGGCGACGAGTTCGCTGTCGCCCTGCATTTTGGAAAGCCCGATGATGACGCCGACAAGCACCGCCATCGGCGCCGTGAACGCGATGACATTCGGCACAAGGGCCGCCGCCAGTTGCCATATCAGAAAGGACGGAAGGCTGGTACTGAAAAATATCTCGGTGAACTTGCTTCCCTGCTGGACAAAAAGTATCACGCTCAGCAGCAGCCATGAAAACACAAAATATGACTGTACCGAACTGAGAATGTATCGTGATATTTTCCAGCTAAATTTCATAAGGACCGTTTCCGGGACAGGTCAAAAGCCCGTCACACGCCTTTCCCTGCCGCCGCCGATCACATTTTGGATGATCTTCCCCAATATTTCCGCTAACTCTTTTACTGCCATCTCGTTATCAGACGCAGAGGTGCGTTTTGCATATTCCTCCGGCGAAACCGACCTCGCAAGCAGGAATTGTTCGCGGACATTCGGGCTGACGGCCGTTCCCGAATGGCTGCGGGCGCACGTCGAACACAAAAGATGCTGATCGCTGTCGGTTCGGGCCGTTTCCGTCGGCTCAACCTTTCGCCCGCATCGGAAACACGTTGACCAATCCGGTAAAAAACCGCCCAGACGCAAAAGCCAAAGCTCGAAATAGACCTTCAGGGCATTCAGTTCCCTTTCCGACGTGATGTTTGCCGTAACGCACGCCTTTACCATGCGAAAAAGCGTTTCGTTCGGGTCCTGCGGCGGAACAAACGCCATCAACAGGTCTGCCATCTCAGAAAAAACCGATAAAAAAGCCGGTTCTGCGGCAACGTCAAAGAGAGACCTCTCAATCTCAATGCTCCTTATTGAAACAAGTTCCCTGTCCTCTTTCTGGAAATATTCGACATTGACCAGAGAGAACGGTTCAAGCGAACCGCCGAATTTGCTGTTGAGCCGTTTTGCCCCTTTTGCCACACCGCGGACAATGCCGTGGCCGCGTGTGAAAAGCACAACAATGCGGTCCGCCTCCGCCAGCGAATAGGTCCTCAATACGATGCTTTCCGTTTGAACAAGAGGCATAAGCGGCCGGCGGCGTTAAATCAGAAATGCGCGATTTCGTTGGCCGAGACCGCGCATCGCCGAGATCGAATTGATACGTAAGAACAACATCAAACCTTGCTTACCACGGAATAAAATATAGCAGCCAGGCGATGGCAAGACTGATGCCGATGAACTGAAAGAACAGTTTTATCCCGTAAATTACACACTCTTTTGCGTCACCGTCCTTAAACACGGCGAACGCCGCCGAGACGAACACTGCGAAACCGACCAGGTAGAGAAAATGGTTCATTTCTTCCTCCCCAGATAGATGTCAATGGCGTCAATGATCGCCAGATAATTGAGCAAACCGGCCGTTTCAATGAACTTTCCGCCGTATTCAAAGGTGGAAAGAGCGGCGGCCTTCGGGTCAGGCTCCATTGAAAAAAGATAGCTCAGGCCCGTGCCGAGGCCGTTCCCTGCCTTGGCAAAAAGGTTCAGCATATACAGCAACTGGCCGTCATCAAATCCAAAACCGGGGAAATATGCCCCGCCACTGAAGATGGCGATGATGATCATCGACCATATCGCCGCCGAAAGAATAAGGCCGCGAACATGTTTTCCCTGAAGAAAATGCCCGGCGCCGGGAAAGAGCCATGCCAAAAAACCAATTACGACCGGATTATTCATAGGAAATCAGAAAAATTCTCCCTATAGTTTACTTTAAATGTCGAACTGCGAACACTGGAAACTGCTATAAATATTCTTTTGAACCTATTGAAAAGAAACAAGTTACAGGCTTTCAAGAAATGACTTTAGATAAGCTCATACCTCATCCATCACCCTTAAAGTCATTTAGCAAGCAGTTACATAACACCTTTTATATCAAGGGGTTAAGGCTCTCTTGACATTTTATGCGATGCATTTTGCGGCAAAGCTTAGCCACGTCGTTTACTGCGTGGTAAAGGGGGAATTTTGTCCCGAAAGGGCGTTTACACCCTTACCGCGTGCTTCCATCTCAATGGCAGGCCCGTGAACGGGCCGAATGCGTTGAATCGCAGATCTCTCCACACCGTAAACGGCGTGGCTATGCTAAAACACAAAATACAACAGCTTACGAAAACCCCCTGAAATAAAATGTCAGCAGAACCTAGCAATCACTACCCCTGCACTACTGACATTTTACATTAACACCTGTCAACGAACGTTTTCTTGAACGCGGATCTGACGGATCTATCGGATAGGAGCGGATATGAGATCCCAGACCCGTGCGAATCCGCCCGATCCGCTTAATCAGTGTTCAAAAAAATGTCAAAAATCGAAAATGTCAATAAAACCTGTCAATACCGAATACACATCGACAGATTTTTCAAAGAACTCTGTCATTCACTTCGACACGCATCAACGAGCTTTTCAAATATCGCCGCGGATACCGGATCGGTTCGCCACGAAAGTTCGGGATGCCATTGAACGCCGAGGACAAATCTGTCATTTCGGTCGTCCTCTATCGCCTCGATGACACCGTCGGACGCCGCCGCACTGTTTATCAAATTTCTCCCCATCATTTTTACGGCCTGATGATGATGAGAGTTTACTTTAAGTCTTTGCGAGCTTTCACCCGCTGCACCGGTCGAAGCCAATATCTCTGAAAGCCTGCTTTCATGCCTTATCATCACAAAGTGCGAGGCTCTTTCCAGCGGCACGCCTTGTCGATGCTTGATCGGGTTTTCGACCTGGCTTTCTATATCCTGTATCAAAGAACCGCCGCGAAAAACGTTCAATATCTGCATCCCAAAGCAAATACCCAAAACCGGCAAGCCTCTTCTTTCACCAGCCGTTAGCAATAAAAGGTCGGTTTCGTCCTTTTCCGGTATCACGCGCCCAAGCTTTGGATGCGGATCTTCGTCATATCGTGCCGGGTCGGGATCGCAATCGGCTCCGGGAAGCAAAATGCCGTCAATGCCGTCCACTATATCATTGATATAGCTTTCGTCCGCGATCAGCGGAATATGCACGGGCAAACCGCCGGCGGCATATATCGCCTCGCTGTAATCGCGCCCGAGATAAAAACGCCTTGTCTCAAGCTCCAGCCTCATGCTGATTCCTATCTTTGGGCGCACAGCCATAAACACTCAATGTTCAAATAAAATCGAGGTAGTGTCAATTTGAGCATTTCAAAATAAAGCCCTATGATTTACTTTTAACATAATATGCCAAGCAAAGAACAAAATATGCCTATCCGTTCGACGACGGTTCTGCTTGTCCGGCGAAACGGAAAGGTCGCCATGGCCGGTGACGGACAGGTCACGCTGGGCGAAACGGTCATAAAGGGCAGTGCCCGAAAGATAAGACGCATCTCTAACGGCGATGTGATAACGGGTTTTGCCGGAGCGACGGCTGATGCATTCACGCTCTTGACCAGATTTGAGGCGAAGCTGGGCGAATTTCAGGGCCAGTTGGAACGCGCCGCCATAGAACTCAGCAAGGATTGGCGCACCGACCGTTATCTGCGGCATCTGGAGGCGTTGCTGATCGTCGCGGACAGGGAGAATGAATTTCTCATCTCCGGCAAAGGCGACGTAATTGCCTCTGACGACGGGCTTTTGGCGGTTGGCTCCGGCAGCATGTATGCCCTTTCGGCTGCCAGAGCTTTGATGAAGCATACTGATCTTTCGGCGGCTGAAATTGCCGGCGAGTCACTGAAAATAGCAGCAGATATCTGCATATACACAAATTCGAACATAATTATCGAAGAGCTTTGATCCAGGAAAAATTCCAATGGCGATATATCTGGGCGGTGAAACAAAAGAGGCCGCCGTGAAACCAAAACTTGATGAACTGACGCCTCGACAGATAGTTGAGGAACTGGACAAATATGTCGTCGGCCAAAAGGACGCGAAACGCGCCGTGGCGGTCGCGCTCCGCAACCGCGTCAGGCGGCATCGGCTTCCGGCCGAGATCGCCCAGGACGTTCTGCCAAAAAATATCCTGATGATCGGTTCGACCGGCGTCGGAAAGACCGAGATCGCCCGCAGGCTTGCCCGTCTGGCCGATTCGCCTTTTATAAAGATAGAAGCTTCGAAATTTACCGAGGTCGGTTACGTCGGCCGCGATGTTGAGAGCATGATCCGCGAACTGACCGATGTTGCCATCGACATGACCAAACAGGCGGCGTATGAGAGCGTCAAAGCACAGGCCGAGGCAAATGCAGAGGAAATGATCCTTGATATTCTGCTGCCGCCGACGGCATTGCATTATCAGACGCAGCCCGATGCGGACGATGCCATTGGCGATCCGCCGCAAAACCGTACGCGTGAAAAGCTCCGCGACCAGTTTCGCCGAGGCGAACTGGACGACCGGATGATCGAGATGGAAACGCAGGACCGTTCGCCGGCGACGATAGATTTTGTCGGCGGACAGGGAATGGAGGAAATGGGCGTAAACCTGAAGGATATGTTCGGCAATATATTTCCGAGCAAGACCGTCAGGCGAAAACTCCGCGTTGCCGACGCCAGAAGTTATCTGATCCGCGAACAGCAGGAAAACCTGATAGATATGGAGCAGGTGACGCGCTCCGCGATAGACAGAACGCAGAATGCAGGCATCATTTTTTTGGACGAGATAGACAAGGTCGCGGGCCGCGAATCGGGAGGGAACCCGGACGTGTCGCGCGAAGGTGTTCAGCGTGACCTTTTGCCGATAGTCGAGGGAACCAACGTCAACACGCGCTACGGCATGGTCAGCACCGAGCATATTCTTTTTATCGCCGCAGGTGCTTTTCATGTGGCAAAACCCTCCGACCTGATACCGGAATTGCAGGGAAGATTTCCCATCCGCGTTGAACTGGAGGCACTGACGGTCGATGACCTTAAGCGCATCCTGACCCAGCCAAAAAATTCGCTTATAAAACAGTATCAGGAGCTTTTAAGCACTGAGGGAATTAAGCTCGATTTCACTGACGATGCCATCTCAAAACTTGCCGAGATGACGGCAGAGCTTAACCGCTCGACCGAGAACATCGGCGCCCGGCGGCTTCACACATTACTTGAGAAACTGCTTGAAGAGATAAGCTTTTTGGGCGGTGAATTGGACGAAAAAACACAGAGCATCACGTCAGAATATGTCGAGGCAAAATTAAGCAGCCTGATAAAGGATCAGGATCTTCGTCAATACATTTTATAGTTTAAGCACTTTGCAAATATGTCGAGCCTCGCAACCCTTCGCCGGTTTAAGCACCTGAAAATGAATAAAGCAGCTCTCATTCTTATAGCGCTTACGGTGCTTATCGGCTTAAGCTGCGGCAAGCGGCGGGCGCCGTCGCCGCCGAAAGAACGCGTCCAGCAGCGTGCCGTCATAAGCGGTTTTCAGCGCGGCAGCGAGGTGATACTTTCATGGCAGATGCCGGCGCGCGATGCCGCCGACACAAGCCTGCTTAACATCGACCGCATAGACGTTTATCGGCTGGCCGAACCGCTGACCGCTCCGCAGGCAATGTCCGAAGAGGATTTTGCTTCGCGAAGCCTGATCATTGCCGGGATACCTGTAAAAGAAACAGATTTCGGAATGAAGCAAATGACCTATCGCGACGAACTCCGGTTTGCCGGCCAGCCTGTCCGCCTGCGTTACGCCGTTCGCTTCGTAAATAAATTCGGGCAAAAGGCGCAGTTCTCCAATTTCTTTATGATGGAGCCTGCGGCGCGAGTGGCAACTGCCCCGACTTCCCTTACGGCTACGCTGAGCCAGGAACGCGTGGCCCTGACATGGACTCCGCCGACGGCGAACGTCGATGCGTCAACACCGCCAAATATTCTTGGATACAACATTTACCGTTCTGCATCGCCGACCGCAGCCGCGACAAAGCTGAACCCTCAGCCTGTCATCGACACGCAATACGCCGACCGCACTTTTCAGTTTGAAACTGAATATTTCTATTTTGTAAGGGCACTCTCGCTCGGCACGGACGGCAACCCGGTAGAAAGCCTGGAATCGAACATCATTACACTAAAGCCGGTCGATACATTTCCGCCATCGCCGCCGTCTTCTATAACTATCGCGGCGACGCCGACATCAATTTCACTGTTCTTCCCTGCCAACCCCGAAGACGACGTTGTCGGTTATAAAATATACCGCTCGACCGATCCCGATCTGCCGCCTTCACAATGGGAGCCGATGACCGTCGAACCGCAGGAAGAGACAACTTACCGCGACGACCGCGTCGAATCGGGCAAACGCTATCACTATTACATCACCGCCATTGACCGCTTTGGCAACGTCAGCAACCCCAGCGATGTGGTGAATGAAATAGTGCCTTAGCAAAGCGTTACAAATTGTAACTGTTTGAAATATCGGGCAGAGATAAATAGAATGCCTTTATTTCTGAAATAACCTACATTGTCCGAAAAAGAAGATGAAGAACTCGATAGCATTATTTGAAAGGAACCGGATTCGTCGAATCTATGATGAAGAGAGCGAGACGTGGTATTTTTCCGTGATCGACGTGATAGCCGCCCTGACCGAAAGCGATAACCCGAGAGATTACTGGTTCAAAATGAAAATACGCGTCAAAAGCGATGACGGGCTTGAACTGTCGACAATTTGTCGACAGTTCAAATTAGAGGCTCAGGACGGGAAAATGCGTGCGACAGACACCGCGAACGTCCAAGGATTGCTGCGAATAATTCAGTCAATTCCCTCGCCAAAGGCGGAGCCTTTCAAACAATGGCTGGCGCGGGTCGGGTATGAACGTATGCAGGAGATAGCCGACCCGGAGCGTTCGATGAACTGGTTAGCTCCTCCGAAAATGAACATCCTTAAACTTATAAATTGCTTTAAGTGTCGGGCGGCAACAGTTCAATCAGTATTTCATGTGCGGATTTATCCTGTGTGGTCACAACGGTTAGCATTTAGCATCAGTCTTACATCATAGTTAAAGCAAGTTATAAGGTTAGATTTGGTCAATTTTAGGCCTCGCCCATAATGTCACTCCCTTTCGGCGACGGTGTATGCCCACCATTCGCCTGTTCCTTTGCCCCAGGATGACCAGTACCAGGATGAGACGTCGGTCCATTCGTTTGAGAGGTTGTCTTCTATCCGTTCGCAGACGGTCAGGTTATCGCCTGCTTTTGACGCGGTAAAGCACGACCATCGTTTGCCGTCGTCACCGACCCTTAAAGGCAAGGGAGACGTTCTGTAACCGACGGCTTCAAAACAATCGACAGCGGGGTGCAGCATTCGTGTTGCTTCGGTAACGCGGCGAATAATAATTTCGCGTTGGCCGTCGGTGAAACGTCCTATCTGTCCGGGAAAGCCGCGCAGGAAAAACCCCTCTCGTTCTGAAAGCCCGATGTTCCTTAGCTCACGGCCTTCAAATTCATGCGGAAATTCAAAATGGGCCGTGCCGTTATCCGGCGGCGCATTTGCCGTAAGAATGAACGGAGCGAAAAATGCCGCAAGGCATGAAAATATAAATGCTATTTTTTCCATTGTTGTCCCGCAAGTTTTTTCACGATCCAAATTATCGCCAATGAAGTAAGGGCAAAAACGATCACGCCCACTGCGGAATGAAGCCATTCGGGGCCTTCGATCAATTTTGCCTCAAGATAAAAAAGTGACGCCGCTCTAAATACATTCCCAAGCATGATCGCCGCAAATGCCGCTGCCATTGCCGCAACGATCCGTAAATTACCGAGCCTCACGAACGTAGAAAGAGCCATGGCAAGAAACATCCCGAACCACAGCATCTTCACGCCGCTGCACGGAGCATCTATCGAAACCGCCTGCTGTCCGAAATGCAGTATCACGCCCTCGCGCAAAACGTCTAGGCCCTGCATTCTCAGCAAAATACTAACCGCTTCGCCCACCACGACGCGCATCGGAAAACCAAGATAAAAATTGAGTGAATCCGCAACCGGCAGGCTGAGCAAAAGCAGTATGAGAACACCGATATGAATCAGACGGCCAAACCTCCACCGGCTTAAAATAAAAGCGACCGAGACAAGCGCAAAAGCCGCTCGAGCCAAAGGCGGAGCAAACGCAAAACTCGCAGCATATAAGATCGCAAACGCTGAGGCGAATAAAAGTGAGGCTGTGGTCAACGAGGACGAAGTTCCCTTCCCCGCAAACCATGCCAAAAACACAACGGAAACCAGCGGAAGCAATTCCCAGACAGGCTCGCCGGTGAAGCTGACCCTGTAAGCCATTGACCGCCACGCGCTCCAGAATGCTGCCATCTGCAGCAAAAGAACCGCGACCGGGCCGGAAATGAGATCGCCGGCAAATGAGGACCGGCTCTTGTCGGTTTCCGATATTGTGGCGGCCATAGACTTTAAACCGTCCGCAATCTGCTGCCGCGAAAACGCCATATGAAATACACAAATGCTGCCAGGATCACGCCGAACAGAAGATATTCCTCAGGCTCGGGTATCGTGGGGACGGTATTTGCATCCACAGGTTTTAACCCGAACTGGTCATACTGCTGCTGCGTTTCCAGAACAACTGCCCCGCTGACGCGCGTGACAAGCTGATTTTTGACGGCAAGGTTTATTGCTTCGGCCTCATCACCTTTTCGCAGCAGCCGCAGAACCTCATCATTTGCCCAAAGCCGGACAAGATGCTGTGACGTTTCTTTTGCATTTGCGGACGCCGACGCGGCAGAGGTTTCGATCGTGCGGACGGCCTTTACGACGGCTTCCTGTTTTAGGATGCGGTCAAAAAGGCGTGTCAGGTCTTCGGACAATTTGCCGTATCGCATCACGGTAAAAATGGCGTCGCTTTCATTCAAAGAACGTCCAACGGCATTACGGCCAATGCCGTGCTGAACGGAATAGATCGGCATATCCGGTTTCCGGCGGCGCAGATATTGAGACAATCGCTCCGCCGGTTCAAGTTCCGTAGGTTGTGGGCCGTGTACCCATATTATCACCGTCTCCGGCGACGAAACGGCATCCATTGCAGCCACAAGCGTAGGAACAGCGTCGGTTCCGCCGCCGAACTCAGCCGACAAAATGCGCTCCGCAGTTTGTTCCGCCGTGTCTCCGGGAAGCGGAACGTCGGTATTTCCCAAATTCAGCCCGCTGCCACCAGCTAGCATCAGCGTGACCTTTGTATCCGAAGAAATATTCCTGACCGCTTCGGCGATTTCTTTCTGGGCACCAGCCATGCCGGAAGACGTATCGACCACCAGAAGGATATCCTTGACCGACGGTTTCGGGATCTCCTTCAACTCCTGCCGCACTATCACGCTGTCATTAAGTTTGTCGCGTGTCCACGCGTTCAGGATGTTTTCATCGCGTGTTATTTTGACAGGTGACCTGAGTCCGATGTC
The DNA here is from genome assembly GCA_019639175.1 of Acidobacteriota bacterium. Classification (GTDB taxonomy): domain Bacteria; phylum Acidobacteriota; class Blastocatellia; order Pyrinomonadales; family Pyrinomonadaceae; genus OLB17. Next base: position 177,726 of record JAHBSK010000005.1, read on the forward strand.
ACCGATGCGGCCGCGAAGACCGAACACGCCGTCACGGTTTTCGTGCTTTAGCTCATCGTTCGCAATATCCAGATCGTTCTTTGATTCGATCCAGACCGAATGCTCAGCGGACACGGCAAAATTCCTGTCCTGAAAATAAGGCAGCGTCATATAGCCCGTCTTCATACTCTCAAGCGCGACAGGCACGGTAATGCCGATCCTCACTTTCATCTCGCCGTTTGCAGGCACCGGAAAACATTTTAGCTGGATGCGGTCCTTCCCCGTAACGGTCACAAGAGCCGGATCGCGTTTTGTTGCGGTGATGGTTTCGTATGCCTCAATGACCGTCGCGCTTTTTGCAAATGCCGCTTCGCGCTCCTCGTCATTTATCCAAAGCGTTAATCTCGAAACGACCGAATCAGGCGGCAATTGTATCTGCGAGACCGCTTCCTGCATCCGCTGAGTTTCGTTGTTAAAGACCAGTGTCCATTCCAAATATCCAAGCGCGGCATCAGGATCGACAGAACCGTCAATTTGCGAAATCTCGAGCGATAATCCGTTATTTACGCGGAACGGCCCCTCGGCATCAAGCTGATCCCAACTGTCAAAACGATCCCAGTGGCGAATGCCTCGCGGCGTCGGCATCTGCCGATAATTGAGGCCCGTAAGCCGGTAGAACGCGTTCCTTGCCTGAACGGACAGCGAATTATCAAGCCTTTGCTCTCCGCCAAAGCCACCGAACCTCAACAGGAACTCAAAAGGCGATGCCGTTCCCGATCCTTCATAACTTAGCTTTAGCAGATAGTACTGGTCGCCAAACCGGCGCAAAAGCGAAAGACCCTCGTCCCGTACCGCAGCATCAGCTGAATTTGCCTTTGCGATGCCGGCCCTTGTTATAAGAAATCTAAGTTCGGCAATTCCAAACGCCGCGACCACAAAGACAAAAGCGGCGGCAAAAGCTTTCCAGTGGAACCAAACGGAAGCCGATCCCGGCCGAAGGGCCGATAATTTCCACCGCATCGAGATCGATGCGATAAGCGAAAGAAGCGGAGCGAGCGGCAAAAGCCCGATAAGGAAATAGATGATAGCAATGATCGCTATCGGCGTTACTGGCGCAAAGATAAGTGTGTAATAAAGAGCAACAAACAGGGCGACGCCGTTTGCAAAACTAAGCCAGAACGGCCGCTTTGTTTCGCCGTTTCGCAGTGCCATCCATGTTTGCAGATTCGTCACCGGAACAAACACTATCAGCAGCACATGCCACCACGTTGGGATCGGGTCAAAAAGCACCTCGGCGCACCATTGTGTGCCGAGTTCGATCAGAAGAACAAGAACCGGGAGAATTACGCCGAATCCAATGTAAACAAAACTTGCAAAACCGCCCGGCTTACGTGGCCCCGCTTCCTCGGCCCCAAATATCGGGCCTGTGTGCTGCTCGCTCATAATTTATACCTGCTGTATGATCGTTCGTCCCACAAACATTTTTGACATTTTACACGAAAAAACGGCGCGCATGATGCAAAAGTTCTGCCAAGTCACCGATTTTCGCCGGCTGAGGTTCGATATTTCCGTAGCTTCGATATTTCCGTAGCATTGCAAAATGGACAAATACTCTAATGAAAGTTAAAGTTTTTCAAAAGCTATGAAAATTGCAAGATTTTGGGCGAATGGGCAGGTTGGGATCGGCATTGTCGAGGGCGAGGAGATATGGGAGTGCGATGAGCGTCTGCAAAAAACGCAGGTGCTTTGGTATATGGATGAAGTGAAGCTGCTTGCGGCGGCGGCCCCGTCTAAGGTCGTGTGTGTCGGGCGAAACTATGCCGAACATGCAGCGGAGTTGGGTAACGAAGTGCCGAAAAGCCCTCTTCTCTTTCTGAAAGCTCCCTCGTCGATCATCGCCGGCGGCGACAACATCATAATTCCCTCTCAATCCTCTCAGGTAGAACACGAAGGCGAGCTTGCTATCGTTATCGGACGCAGGGCAAAAGACATCGGCGACGACGAAAATGCCTTAAAGTATGTTCTCGGCTATACGTGCTTAAATGATGTGACTGCAAGAGATATACAGCGTGCAGATGTGCAGTTTACTCGCGGAAAATCTTTCGATACGTTTTGCCCGATAGGGCCGTTTGTTGAGACGGAACTTGATGTTTCGGACGTTCGCGTGACCTGTTCTGTCAATGGCGAGATACGTCAGGACGGCCGCACGTCGCAGATGGTCTTCCCTATCGAATTCCTCGTGCGCTACATTTCGCTCCAGATGACGCTTATGCCCGGCGATGTCATCGCCACGGGAACACCGTCCGGTGTTTCAAAACTGGAACCGGGCGATGTCTGCGAAGTAACGGTCGAAGGCATCGGCACGTTAAAAAATGCGGTCAGCACCGCTTAAAAAGACAACATCCGTCTAAGGTGAATTGTCCGCCGAACGAGAAAGTTTTAGAATTAGAAAAACCGCATTTTTAAAAAGGAAACCGTAATGAAATTTTTTATTGATACCGCAAATTTGGATGAGATCCGCGAAGCGAATGAGCTTGGGCTGATCGACGGCGTAACGACCAATCCGTCGCTGGTCGCGAAAGAGGGCGACGTTGATTTTAAGGAGCATATCGCCAAGATCTGCTCGATCGTAAAAGGAGACGTATCCGCCGAAGTGACCGCCTTGGACACGGAAGGAATGCTGGCAGAGGGACGCGAGCTTGCCAAAATTGCTCCGAACGTCGTCGTCAAATGTCCGCTTACGCTTGACGGCCTGAAAGCAACGCGTGTCCTTTCGGAAGAAGGCACGGGCGTCAATGTAACGCTGTGTTTTAATGCCGCCCAGGCGATACTTGCGGCAAAGGCCGGGGCAAAATACATTTCGCCATTCATCGGACGCCTTGACGATATTTCGATAAACGGAATGCAGCTGATCGAAGAGATCGTGCAGATCTATCAAAATTACGATTACGACACACAGGTGCTTGCGGCTTCGATCCGCCACCCGATGCACATTGTCGAATCCGCTCTGGTCGGCGCCGATGTCGCGACAATTCCCTTTAAGGTCATCCAACGGCTTGTAAAGCATCCGCTGACCGATAAAGGTATAGAATCTTTTCTTTCTGATTGGAAGAAGAGCGGACGTTAGGAATATCGGAAAGAAAAAAGCCTGTAAGCATTTCTCATTTAACGGCACATTGCCGCCCGAGAGAGTTTACAGGCCTTTCTTTATCTTTTCGATCTATTCTGTCGTTGTCAGCATCGTGCGAAGCTCGCCGTGAATGGCGGCCACCTCAGGCAGTTGCTGAAGCGCGGCGCGGAATTTTACGGAAAAATCATCCTCAAGATCGGTCTTATCGACCGCTATCCATTCCCGCATCGCGTTTAGATGGGCCGTGACGGCGTCTTCCGAAAAACCGTCACGCTGTGCGAACATCTCATCGATATCCACAATGAGCGTCGAAAATCGCCGCAGCCACGACAGTTCCCGGTCTTCGAGCAGCATGGTCAAAAACCGGCTGGGCGAAATAGGGCCGTCCACCATTTCGCGAAGCCGTTTTTCGTTATCTATCAAAACCTTGTGCATTTGCAGCGTCAGGTCACGCGCATTTTTAAGCAGTTGAGCGTTGTGCATAAAGAAATTATATACCGGTTTCAAAATTAAAGATACCGTGCTAATCTTTGATTATTAGCTGGCTAATAATATATAATTAGCGTGCTAATAAATTCTTTTTCGCCTGCTAAGTGTTTACATAAAGCGTTTAAGCCAAAGCATTTAGCACTTGCTTATGCAATTTCATCAGACGGTCAATCATCTGCTTTCCCGCGTTGCCACGGCACATCGTTCGCGGATAGAAAAGCGCCTCGCCGCCATCGGCATCCACAGCGGACAGCTTGCCATACTGTTCGAACTCTGGAAAACCGACGGCCGCAGACAGGTCGATCTGGCGAGCGAGCTTCGGCTGGCCCCGCCGACCATAAACAAGACCCTGACCGGAATGATCGACCTCGGGCTTGTGACCCGCGAACGGTTAGAGGACGACGCCCGCTCGACACGTATTTTTTTGACCGATGCCGGAGAACAGATGCGGCAGGTCATTGAGGCCGAATGGCTTGAGATAGAAGAAGAGATGCTGACCGCCCTGACCGAAACCGAAAGGCTTATCCTGTTCGACCTGCTTACCAAGCTAAAGCATTTCTACTTTGGCACCGAACCTGAGGAATAATGGCCGCCGCTTTCTTGGCTGTCGCGGCGAATCGGGTTAGAATACCCTCATATTCGCAAAGCAACGATAGTGTAACGGGAGGCAAATTGTATGAAGATCCTGCTTGCAACGGACGGCTCGGTTCAGAGCGAGGCTGCCATCGCCATGCTGCGGTCGTTTTCTTTCAAACCGGGCGACGAGATACGGATAATCAGCGTTGTTGACATGGCGGTTCCGCTTGCCATAGACATTTACGGTGGCTATCTGCCGGACACGACCGAAATGGAAAAAACGGCTCGTGAACACGCCGACAAGGTGCTGCGTGAAACCTGCGAAAAGCTGGAAGGCATCTGCAAGGACCTGACGGTGACGAGCGACGTTCTGTTCGGTTCGCCGGAAAGCCGCATTGTCGAAACGGCCGAAGAAACGGGCTGTGACCTTATCATCGTCGGCTCACACGGTTACAGCCGCTGGGAAAGGCTCCTGCTCGGTTCCGTGTCGCAATCTGTCGTACAGCACGCTCATTGCTCGGTACTTGTGGTGAGGGCGGACACCGCTGAATAAAAGCCGATGACCGATCAGGTTTTTACCATAAATTCGCGGAGTTTCGATAACAGCATCAGGCGTTCGTGGCATTGTGAACTTGTCAGCCGCGAGGGCGGCCTGATGGTTTTCGTCGGCACGTTCGACAAGGAAGTTCGCCATCCCGATCTCGGCACGGTGCGAAAAGGCACCGTTTCCTACGAATATTACTGGCTCGACCGCTGGTACAACGTCTTTTGCTTTTACGAACCCGAAGGCGCTTTTCGCAACTGGTACTGCAACGTCAATATGCCGCCGGTGCTGAACGGCTCGACGCTCGATTATGTCGATCTGGATATCGACGTTCTTCTATGGCCGGACGGAACGCTGAATGTTCTGGACATGGATGAGTTCGAGAGCAATTCCAAGCGGTTCGGCTATCCCGACAACGTGCGTTCATCCGCAAAGACAGCCTGCGATGAGATCCTCGCGATGATAAAAGCAAAAGCCTTTCCCTTCGACCTGAAAACAACGGAAATGCCCGACATTCGCATGGCGGTCTAAGCGTTTTACGACTGCATCTGAACGCGGAGGACGTAGCTGCAGATGGTGAGGCCGGCGCCGGGAGCAAGCGGGACGCGTTGGCCCTGCGGCAATTCGTATGACGCGATCGCCGCCGGATTGCGGCCTTCGTTGACGACCCAGAAATTTCCGGTTCCGTCGGTCAAAAGCCTTAGATGTCTGCGGCTGATCTCCGAATCGCCGGACAGCGCTATGTCAACCGGTTTTGACCGTGAACCGCGCCCGACGATCATCTCTTTTTTGAACACAGGAATGACGTTTTGCCTGACGCCGTTCTGCCATATCTCCAGTTTATAAAGAGCGGCGGCGCGTGGACGGACATTCGTCATCACCTCGCCTTCTGATGACCTGACGGACGGCTTTTGAAGCCGTTCCGCCTGTGTTATTGCGGGCCGATGCGAACTTGGCAGCGAGCTTTGGGTAAAGTTTGGTGCGGCCTGATGCGATGGCGGAGAATAAGGCTGCGGCGACGCGGACGGAGCCGGAACATTCGGCGCGGCAGCAGGCTGCGGTTCGGCGGCGGCTTTTGGCCGGGCAAGGACACCTGTTTTGTTGGAAGAAGTGTCCTCCCAACTGTGCTGAACGCGGACATTTCCCTTTTCCAGAGTGCCGTCTATGCGGAGTTCGATGACGAAAGACTTTGTCTCGAGCTTTTTCTTTCCGGCGATCTCCTTCGCACGTTCGGCAAGGATATGATAAAGACCCTGTTCCAGTCCGCGACGCTTTGCTCCCTGCCATTCCTTGTCGTCCTCGTCGCTCAGAAAAATGGTGTATTCGGTAGGGATTATCGCCGTCCCTTGCGGCAAAGGCAGCATCTCGTTCTGCATGACGGATTCGACCGCGCGGGCTATCTTGACGATAAATTCTTCGGCTATCGAGCGCGGTTTTACCTGTGCGTCACGCGCCGCCTGTTCCAGCACCAGTTCCGCAGAATCGCCGTCTATCCAGGTTCTTACCTTGTCCAGAATACTCAAATCAGATCTCCCGTTCTTTCATTGCAAACTGTCATTCAACGCTGACGTATCGCCCGTTCAGCCAGCCTCTGCCGGCGTTAGTCTGTTCCGCCAACTGCCTTCCCTGTTCGATGATATCGACCTCGTGCCAGATGCCGTCCGTCTTTAATATCCTCACCCGCGAATCGCGCGTCACAAGCCCGATCAGTTCTGAATTTGCGCTTGGCCCGGCCCGCAGATTCACGTCGGTCGTCGCCTTTGCCATCTGTCCCGACGAGAACAGCGAAGGAAACGTCGGCAGCACGTTGGCGGAACGAAGGTAAACAGAAGTAACGTAAAGCACCCCGCCGAACATTGCAAGCAGAATGACGGCAAAAGCGGCACGGCTGAGCATCCGGCGGAGCCTTTTTGGTTTTGCGTCCGCATCGGCTCCGTCGGTCAGGTCTATATGTATCGCAGTGCGGCCGTTTGGCGTGTCGTCCGAATGAGGCCAGTAATTCTCGACGCGTGCCATCGGCTGATGGGCTGCGTCCACAGCGATGGGCTGCGCGGCGTCCTGCTGTTTTACGGCGTTCTGAGCTATCAGCGGATGCCGCGATCTGAGGTCACGCGAGGTGTCAAAATCAGGCTTTCGCGGAGCCAGAGCAACATAGCCTTTTGAGATGCGCGGCTGCGGCACGGCGTGCAGTTTCGGACGGACACTCGTCGCAGTTTCGGCGTCGGCTATCATCCGCCTTAGTTCTGTCAGGTCCTGCCAAAATTCGTCTATCGACTGCGGCCTGTCATTTGGATCGTCCTGCGTTGCCCTGCTCAGAACGCGCTTTAATTCGTCTGCCCAATCTTCGTTGCGGACGGTTATCGGCAGATCGGTCACGGGGCTGTTCGCGTAAAATCGCGGAGCTTCGCCCGTAAGCAGCGTGTAGATCGATTTTGCAAGCGAATAGATGTCGGCAGACGGTTTTAGCTCACCGGTCGATGGCCGTTCGTCCGTCACAACAGAAAGCGGGCTGTGTTCGGGCGGTGCGTAGATATTTGTGCCGACGCGTGTTATCGGCGCGTCGCTCTGATGAACGCGGGCGACGCCGAAATCGGCAATTTTTACAGTTGAGCGGTCTTTGGTAAGCAAAAGATTTGACGGCTTTATGTCGCGGTGGATGATGCCGTGACTGTGTGCGTGACGCAGCCCGGCACAGACCTGTTCGATATAGCCGAACGCCGATCTTGGTGTCAGCGTACGCTCGCGGCAGGCCTGCTGAAGGTCGCCGCCGGCCATGTATTCCAAAACAAGGTAATGAAAGACCGTGCCGTTAAGGTCGCGGGCAGTGCCGTGGCCGAGGCGGCTGATGATATTCGGGTGGCGGACGCGGTCAAGAGCTATTGCCTCGTTCTGAAAATTTTCGACAAGCGTGCGTTCCAGATCCTGATCGAGGTCGTTCTGTAAAAAGACGTTCAGGGCCTTTATGACGACCTCGTAGTGCGGCGAATGCGGCGAGGCGACCGTGTCGCGGGCAAGGAAGATCTCGGCGTAGCTTCCGCGTCCAAGCGCACGCACTATGTCGTAACGCTTGTCCAGCCGCGAATTTGTCAGTAAAAGCTCCCGCATTATTCAGAAAAACCGTCTGAAGGCATTATAGGTCGAACCGCTCGTGTTCGCATAGTCGCGTTAAATGCCAACAAGACTTAGAACGAACCCAAAGCATTACAGGTTGCATCAATCGTCTCCGGGTCCGGGCGGCTTGCCGCAAGACGGAAAAGAAAAAAGGCGAGGCCCGAAATATCTTATCGAACCTCGCCTTTTACTTATTTTTGAAACACTCTCATGTAAGAAAGCTGTTTCCAACCGCTTATTCGTTCGTTCGCATAAACCCGGTCGTCTGCACGTAGTGGAAATACGGCGTTCCCGGCGGCAGCCTGTTCGGATTAAGGAACGTGCTGTCAAACACCCAATTACGACGCGGCGGGTTATACACCAACGCACAGCATTTGAATGCACCGTTGGCATTTCGTGAGTTATACAGATTGATCAGTGAACCCGCATAATCAAGCCTTTGCCCTGCCCAGTGTTCAAGGAAACGCTTGAAGTTATGAACACCGCCGTTCGTTCTTTCACCGCTTACGGAAGAACCCTGATGAGGAGTTTCCGATCTTGTAGCTATCGTATCGCCGGAGATCATAGCAAATCGGATGGTGGTTGTGGCAGCGATCCTTGATTGGCTTGGAGCAGAAGGCAGCAATACCGTTGTAAAGCTCTGCCCGTCATTCCATGCATTCGACAGGATCGTAACACCATCGGCAACTATTGAAGCGGGAATATGCGTTGCCGTATCAAACGGTCTGTAATTATTATACGGCGAGTTCGCATTCGATGCAGGAGCCGTGGAAAGCCCCGTCGCATTGTAATTGCCCTTTACATACACACCATTCTCGGATGAAACGGTAAAACCTTTGGTATTTGCAGGTGTGGCAGAATCATATATACCCGGCAAAACCGTACCGTTGATCAGGCGGATCCCGCGTCTGTAATACCTATAATCCTGCGTTGCCGCCATTTCTGGTGTGATCGTATGACGGTATCTGGCAGCTTCCCTATTGTCAGACTCATTGTTGCCATAGCGTCTGTTCAACACGCCGTCTCCATTAGCGTCCTCACCATTCTGAAGAATGCCGTCATTGCCGATGCTGCCGGAAGCTCCGTAAATATCCTCCATGTCGTATTCACCGTCGAAATCAAAGTCGCCGCGTCGATCAGAGACGTAGAGAACCCAGCCGCCGTCTTCGGGAATGTCAGTATTTCTCAGCGTGTTGCCCGTCGTTTGCTCAAAAACTGTATCGCTCGGAAACAGAGCATTAAAATCGCCCCTGAGGAATCTGCGGATATTGGCGACATCGATATCAACCATGCTCATGACTCCATTACGCGAGAGATCATTGTAGCTGTTAAAATATGTGTTCGGATAATAGGTTGTGCTTCTCTGATCGTAATACAGTCCTTCACGGCCATCGAACATTTTTATGGGAATAGGCTCAACCGTTATATCATGTACGGAAAGCGCACCGGAGTTGGCAGTATTGCCGTGGACTCTCATATTTTCAGAGATACCGCCCGTTGCATTTCGATAGTAGAACCACTTATTACTATCTGTTTGACGATATCCGAGAATGTCAGTTCCGGTAAGTTTGTAATCGTTGTTTGTTCGGCCCGGTATTGAAAACCGCTGCAGTTTAATTATTGAACGACTGTCTTTATAGACCGATGCCGTCTGAGCAGAAGTGGCGGTTAAGTTGCTGCTGGGGCTTGTAACAGTTCCATTAACTGCCAAATACCCGCTCCGACCTACAAAGCATGACCTGCCGCTACTCAACCCGGAACAAGTGTCCGCCAGATTCTCAGGTAGATCAGTAACACCCAGACTTAAAAACTCTTCGGTAATATCCTGAGTTACAATGGCGCCGGTCGTATCGTCCACTCCAACCGATTCAACCTTTACCCAAAGTCCTTTGGTATCGCTTTCAGAAGTTGGTAAGTCTATATCAGAAGATTGTGTAAATCGCAGAGCATTCAATGGAGTGATATCATAACCTGACATCCTCTGAACACGTGTGTCACTGTTTACTCCAGTACCGATCATCCCGCCCATCAAGTTCTTTCCGCAGACAGCAGATCCAGCAGCGGCACATCCGGGCAGGCGTCGTTTTGTGTCTGCAAGGCTAATGCGAATGCCGGGTTTATTGGCATAGCGCGATTCCTTCATTATATCGTCATCGGCATTTGCTGCCGTTACAGGCGTCACGGTCGGGTTTGTGTTGTTCTTCGTCGCATCCGTGACTGCCATATCAGTCCCGATATTCTTCGGGCGTTTGATGATCTCGATAAGGTCGCCCATTGAATCGCAATCATTGCCGATCTTTAGCGGGAGCCTCAATTCAGGTGCGCGGTTTATTAGATTTCCGCCGAATTTTGCCTGTGCGGTCGTCCAGCCTGCATTATTCACACTTCCCGGAAAATCTTCCACCGCGGTGCATTTCGGAGTAGGCTCATTACGCAGAATATTTCCGCCGCCGTTCAGCACACTGCCTTCATTACGCGTTAACTGCTGAAAATCTCCGTAAGCATCTTTTATATATGTGTTGTTGTAATTATCGCCGCTATAACCGTTTCTCCATGACTGCGTGACAATATGGCCTGCAGCGGTCACACGAGAATCAAAATAAACGCCGTCCGGCCCCGGCGAAAGAAAGAAGTGCCGGTTGGAGTGAACTCGGCCGCCAAAGCTGAACAGCGGCGGACGGAACAGTTCCAGATCGTCATCGTAAAATATACCGAACTGAAAGATCGGGATGCGGTTGGCGATGACGTTCCTTGCAAGTTCGACCTCAATTCCATTCGGGTCGGTCACGGTCGTGCTTAGACGATAATGATCGCGTCCGGCAAAAAGGCCTGAGAACGGGCCGCCGGTGATGACGGTGTATTTCTGGTCCTCATCCATGCCGATCTCACCGATCTTCTGGTCAAATTCATACCTGTCAAAGCCCTCGACCGCCCTTATCTGCGAATCATCCCTGATAGCATCAAGGTCGCTGGTGGTCGCACGGAGCTTTTTGCCAAAGTGGTTGTTAAGGCGTCTGGTCATCATTTCCAGGCTGCCCTGTGCGGCATACAATGCACGGCCTTCCGCCGTTTCGTTTGCCACGGACATCGCCTCACTGGCCGTCCGCGTGGTTGCCAGGGCAACAAACCCTGCCAAAAGCACCAATACGAACAATGCTATGACAATGGCCGAACCTTTTTCGCCATCTCTTTTTGATGACACTGAACTTGCATTTTTCGGGTTATTTCTCATTTCTTTGCCTCTGACCTCTTTAGAGTTCTTCAAATCCCAGATTCCTTGTGCTGTAATTGGCAGACATAGTGGTTGTAGCTGTTCCGGCCTGTCCCGAATCGCTTCCGATGACGTTGATCGTAAATTTGATCTGGCGAACATCGGCTGCCCTTGCTCCGGGAACATTAAATGCGTTCCTCAGATGCTCGACCTTTGTCTGATCGGACAAAATATATTCGACCTGAAAATCGGAGACGTTGTAAGCGATCTCGTTGTCCTTGTAACCGACGCTGGTGAGCGTCTCATCGTTGCCGTAACTGCGGCGTGTCAGGTTCCCTTCCGGCGTAACAAAATATGTCTGCATGAACACACGGTGAACCGAAACATCAACGTCATGCAGAATTGCCAGATGCGTTGCAAGATTCATATTCAGCGGGTCGCCGTTGGTTATCTGGATCCTATCCGGTCCTGTAATTGCCGTCACAACAGCCATCCTGTTCGCAATATCGCCTGAGAGCATTATCAGGTCATTTCTTCTGAACTTATGGCTTACCGCTTCCGGAAAAACGACGGTCACGGTGCTTCCGCTTCGCGTGGCGTGTCCTGAGATCGGAATGGATATGATCGGTTTACTTGCTTCGTCAGGATCTGAACATTTTGCAGCAAGCGGCAATCTTCCATCTACGCAAGTATTGAACTTCGCGTCGCCATAGATCATCGTCACTTGATCGGTCTTAACCGATGGATCGGGATTTACCAGGTTGTTATGCAGAGCGTTGCCGTCAATGATCGGAACTATTCCGTTGGTTCCCAGCGATGACGGCAGGCCAAGCAGATTTTCGACCCTGCCGTCGGTCGGCCGCGGCACCGAACCCGAGATCTTCGGATAGCCGAACCCTGTGTTGTAGGTGTCTCTTCCCAAAAGGTTCAAAGATATCTGAATGCTCTTGTTGATGGGGATAAGCTGGTTGAGCGTATTCCTGTTCTTTTGCGCCATCTGAAGCACGCCGAAAATGGCTGCCGTGACGATAAGAAAGATCGTCATTGCGAACAGCAGTTCGATAAGGGAAAACCCTTTTTCCGTATTTCCACGCATTGTTTCGTTATTTGCGTACATATTTCCTAGTCCTCTCACCTATTCAGCCGCATAATGAGTAACAAGCGTTTCAGCTCGTTCGATGTGTTCAACTGATCCGATGTAATATGCGACCTCTATCTGGATCAACCGAACTGTCACTGCATGCGTTCCCGGAGGGTCGCAAGCTATCGAAGGCTGATCCGGCGAACAAATATCAGTTATTATTATCTGGCGTTTGATGCCCAGCATCTCTGCGCCTTCGTCATCTATTGTTCCGAGAACATTGTCCGGCCCCGGCATCTCCATCACCGTATGCCAATCGTTCAGGAATATTCCCTGCGGTATGCCGCCTTCATAGTTGTTGCCGATATTGCCCAGTCTCGCCCATTTAAGAGTTACGTCCGGGTTGTTGCCTTCTTCCTTGACGCTCATTATCCCTTCCATGGTTGAGGTGATGACCTGTTTGGCAAGGTTCTGCTGTTCGTGGCCTTTTGCCCTGACGACCGCCGCCGATATCGCCGCCATCATGGCAAGCACACCGACAAGCAGGATAACGATGGCGATCATTACGTCAACATATGAAAAACCGGACTGTGGATCTGCCTGTTTGATATTCCGCATAGTTTCCTCTCTTTTTCTCAAAACGAACTGAGGTTTCCGCCGTTCTAGTGGGATATGAACTCCGTCCCGGTATATTTCCAATACTTCATCGCACCGCTGCCCGCAAAAAGCGTCAGCGCCCGCACTTCGCCCAAGCTGTTAGCCACCGTCGGGTCGCCCGGTTTCGGCGGCCACAATATCAGCGTCGCATTCAACGGAACCGGAGTTGAGTCAGGCCCGATGACCGACCCGTTGCTGCGATAGCGAGCCTGCCACACCCTGTTACCGGTAACGGCACTGCCGTCCGGCTTTGTATGGCCGAAATTGTCATTTGTGAATTCGGCTACAGGATAATCAGGCGGGCTTGGAGTGGTAATGCCCGACGGCGTTTCATCCACCATGACCTCATGTGTCGGCAAAAGATCGACGCTGCGAATAAGCTGATGCGGGCCGGTTGTCGGCTCATCAATGATGTGCATCTTGTTTTCGGTCAGATCGATCTCGAACCGCACCGTCCGGCGGCGCGTCAGCGCCCTTTGGCCGGCTTCCTGCATCATGTCGATGATCTTCAGGGCCTGATCCTCTGTCCTGTAAAGTTTGTTGTAGTTGTATGCGTAAGGAATTGAAATTGCCGTGAGTACCACCAATATGGCAGCAACGGCAAGCATTTCAATAATGGAGTAGCCGCCGTTCCCTTTGCCAATATCGGCTCGGGACGCGGCAACGACATTCCTTTCCGCAGAATTTTGCTGATTAACGATCATAACGGTCGCCTATATTCCGATTTTTTTGAGGACTTGCTCCTATTTTTCAGGTGAACATCCGACCGGAAAGTCGAATAGGAGCATACAAGGGTAAGAAAATTCTAAAGCTAAACGCTTTCCAAAAATATTATACAAAGTTAAACATTTTACGGCAACAAAAATCTCTCATATCGTTCCCGCCTTTTATTCATGAACCATTTCCTATAGAATTTCGTTAATTTCTGATGAACGGCAACCCGTTTTTTTGGCGGCCAAAACTGGAATGATGACCCAAACCCGCAAAAATGCCTCGCCCGACTGGCTGATCCAGGGAGTGTTGACCCGCATCGGGGATATTCTGGATCGCCTGACGGGCCGACGCTGGAAACCGTCGAGCAGTTTGGCGACAAGCCAACTGATCGAGCGGCTAAAGCTGTTGATGGACGCCGAAGCTGTAACGGACGAAAAGAGCAGAAAGTTCATTCCGCACAATATCACCCTGAAAATGCAATGGGATAAGTTTGCCGCTGATTCAGAAACTGCGCTGAAAACCATTGAGAACGAGTTTCTGATAGCCGCCGTCGATCACATCAACGACAGGCACTATTACACCCGTGAACCGCTTTTCGTTGAGGTTAAACCCGATTATTTCACCGAGGGCGTAAAGCTTTCGGTCAGTTTTGATAAGAATGCCGATGACGAGGATGAAAGAGGCATCAACGTATCGGTTCCCGGCACAAAGACAGATGTTAATGAATTACCTGAACTTGCACCTGTAAACATTGCATCTGCGGAACTTCTGGTTCGGTTTGAACTTAACGGCCAGCTTAAGGAGAGAAAACTGGAACTGTCTGCCGGCAAAAGGATCTCGGTCGGACGAACAAAAGAAAATGACCTTGCGCTGGACGACATCAGCGTATCGAAATTTCACGCATCGCTGGTGTTTAACGAAAACGGCAAACTTGTGGTGGCCGACACCGGTTCGACAAACGGCACATTCGTCGGCGGCGAACGCATCGCATACGGAAAAGCTGTTGAGGTAACGACGGACAGCGATCTGAAATTCGGTTCGCTCGGTGTCAAACTGACGCTTACGCTGCCGCCCGCTCCGCCCCAACCGACCGCTGAGCCAACCGTTGAATACAGCAACAGTCAGGTAATAGACGGTTTTGAGTTCAGAAAAAAGGAACCTGAACAGAACGGGCCGACACAGGCTGCGACGATGGAAATGTCAGTTCCGGCCCCTGCTCCGACGCTGACGGCCCTGACCGAGGACATTGTGATAAAAGAGGAGGACAAAACAACGGCGTGATCCCGGCTCTTTTTTTACAGATAGATTGGAGCAAACTCAGCCCCGAAGGCATCTTTGGCGGCCAGGTGCTGGAACGCACGCCGGCAGGCCTGTCCATTGTCTATATCATCGGCGTCGGCATTTTGTTGGGCTTTTTGCTGCTGACGTTTCTGGATAACCTCAGCAAGATCCCGTTCCCTTACGAACTGCATTTGCCGCGTGAGGTAAAGAAAAAGCTCACGACCACCAAGGCGAACCGCAGCATCCGTGTATGGCAGGTCGTGTTCGTCCTGCTTGCATTTTCCGTATTCGGTTTTCAGGCATATTGGACATATTTTGCATCAGATTCAAACGAGCAGTTCCAATCCCTTGCATATAAAGACCTTAGGACTCGCCGAACAAGCGCCGCCAATCTTCGCGGATGGATGCTTGACCGCAATGAAAAACTCGGAAGCTCTTTGGCATATTACCGTGTCGATCAGAAAGGCGACATTCAGCGTGCCTTCGCTCTGGAAAAAGAGATGGCCCATCTTTTGGGAACAGAGCGCGGAACACCGGGGCTGGAACGAACGCTCTATGACCGGAAAGAGAACCCGATGCCCGAAGCATGGGAAGTCCTGACAACGATCCGCCGCCCCGAAGAGGAAAACAAAGATGTCCGCGTCACGATAGACCGTGACCTGCAGGCTTTTATAGCGGCGCAGTTGGACGGCAGAAAAGGAGCGATCGTCGTCCTCGATCCGCAGAACGGCGACATTCTGGCAATGTTCTCAAACCCGACCTTTGATCTGGACGAGGCTCGCGATCTGGACACATATCTTCAACTTGAAGGAAACCGCCGCGACAAACCTCTGCTAAATCGAGCGACACGCGAATTTTACGTTCCCGGCTCCACATTCAAACTGTTCACGGTGATCTCCGCCTTTCGCGCGGGAAAGCAGAACGCTGTCTTTTCCAGCTTTGCCGATGGGTTCAGGCCGACACGCGGTTCTCTGCCGATCGTTGATTCCAGCCAGCACCGCTCGCCGGACGGCAGCGTCAGCGGCGGATGCAGCGGCGGATGCGGGGAAAAGAACATCACAGCCGCGTTCAAGGTCTCCAGCAACCAGTATTTTGCTCAGCTTGCCATCGCGCTTGGCCGCGAACGCATTCGCGAAACCGCTCAGGCCGTTGGCATCTCTGCCGTGGAAACACCGGGCGAGGCGCTGATGTCGCGATTCTTCCCGTCCATTTTGAACACAAGCACACCGGCAATAGCGAACGCTCTTGCCCCACAGCAGTCAACCATCGTCACGGGCCAGGATATTTCACTATTCGACATCGGGCTGGAAGGTATGGGACAGGGTTACGCGGGGCAAATGACGCCTTTGCAAATGGCGATGATCGCCGCGATACCGGGAAATATGCAGGGAAAACTGATGAAACCGCGTATCGAGGCAGACAGGCCGCCCGAAGCATTTTCTCAAGTGCTTTCACCGCAGCAGGCCGCCGCGATACGTCAGATCATGGCGACCGTCACCGAAGAACCCGGCGGAACCGGAACCGTTATCTCCGGTAAATTGGCCGGAACCGGCATAAGAACAGGGGGAAAGACCGGAACGGCGGAAAAGGAGACACCGATTTACGACGAAAAAACGGGCAAGCTGAGGACCGTAAAGAAACGCCGACGCGGAGCCGACGGCAACTGGGAAGAATATGACGCACCGGTGACATATACGCGTTCGGACAGTTGGTTCATCAGCATTGCTCCGATAGAACAGCCCCGCATGGCGATAGCTGTTGTGGTCGAAGGCGGCGGATACGGTTCGCGTACAGCCGCTCCGCTTGCGGCAAATGTGATATTAAAGGCACGAGAATTAGGACTGTTGGGGGATGAATACAGGCCGAAGAAGAAGGCTCCGGCAAAACCACCCGCTCGCAGAAGATAAAGAAAGGCATTAAGTGTCAGACACCGAAATTTAAAGTTTTTTGTTAGAAAAATAGGCGTAAATAGTGAGAAATAGGACATCTTCACATTTTTTCATCCTTATACTGATAACCGTTCTGACGGCTATATCTCACTATGCCATCTATTACAGCGGACTGATCCGGGGTTATGAAACTTCGTTTGACACAGGCATCAGGAACATTCTGCTTCTGGCGGTGTTTGCCGTGCTTCCTATTTTCTTAAAGCATATCTTTAAGTTTTCCGGCAACTGGACGCTTTATACAACAGCCATCTTGTTGTTTTCAATAGGCTTAACGGTTCAGTACCGGCTCTTCAGCGACCCCGAATACATCTCCAGACGCGATAAGGCAGAGGCACGTCAGGCAAAGATCAAAACGCTGCAGATGCACTACATTCAGGAGCATTATTCTGCCGAAAAGAAACAGATGATGGGCCTGCCGCCAACACCTCCGTCGCCTGTCGATCTTTCAAAGGAAGCGCCCCGTCCTTCAGAAGAAACTTTAAGCGGCGTGCTTCTTTCAGGTAAAACAATTAATCCGATACTTGGGCTGATGGGCCTGATAGCCGCATTTTTACTGCTCAGAAATGAAAAAGTTCTGGAACTGCTTCAACGAAACGGATTTCTTATAGTCCTGCTTACGCTTGTACCGCTTTTTGTCGCGGCCATAACGTCGAGCGCGGGCAAATCCATCGGGAACATGACGCCGTGGGAACCGTCAAAGATACCGTTCCTTGTCGGTTTTGCAGCGATTCTGGCAGTTTTCTATAAGAATCTGGCACAGACATATTGGGGGCTGCCTCGGGCAAAGGACGTCGTCCCGCTGGTGTTTATGGCGATCCTGCCGTTCATTCCGTTCTTTGTGCTAAAGGATTTCGGCCAGATGATGGTCTTTGGTGGAGTTTATGCAACACTTTACCTGATAGCGGTGCGGCGATTTACACAGCGGTTCGTGCTGGTCGGCAGCGTCGCCCTGGCCATAAGCATTCTCGTGGTCGGGGCATTGCCTGAAAGCACGCAGGAAAAGATACCACTGCTGCCGACGGCCGCAAAACCGGTCAAGACCATACTTCCCTCACGCATTCAGCAAAGATTTCACCTGTGGCTTGACGGTTTCACGCCGCCTTCGCCTGAAACGTCGTGGTGGAAGTCCGATTATGACGGTTATTACAAGAAGCTGGTCGAACGCGATCCGAACCTTCCGCAAATGCTGGAACAGGACCCAAATCTGCAGCGAACCATAAATGTTGATGCGTGGTTCGACATTTTGGCGTTCCAGCCGGCCCAGGCAACTTTCGGGCTTGCCTCAGGAGGCACGACCGGACGCGGGCTTGGCCTCGGCTACCCTGAGCTGATACCGGTCGCCGATTCAGATTACATCTTTGCTGCAATGGCCGAAGAACTTGGACTTTTCGGAGGTTTATTGATAACCTTTGCCCTGATCGTTTTTGCGAGCGCCGGCGTCAGAACTGCTTTGGATTCAAGAGATATGTTTGCCAAGCTATGCTGCATCGGGCTGACGGCCTTTATAGGATTTCAGGCGCTGGTGAATATGGGCGGCATAACGCGCGCATTGCCGATGACGGGAATAACGCTGCCATTTGTCAGCCACGGCGGATTTTCGCTGATAACGAGCTTTGTGATGCTGGGAATGCTGATGGCGTTCTCACACAGAAATGCTCTGGACGATCAACTTCGTGACGGTCATCTTTTACCTTAGCTTTTATATTGCAAAATACTGAATTGATTGCCGTTAGGCCCGGCGGCTTTCATCATCAAAGGAGAAACTAATAATGGAGATCACTTCTGAGATCATTTCCGCAGCGGTCAGCGACCGCGGCCTTAGCGACAAACGGCCCGTCAATGAGGATTCGTACGTTTCTCTCGACCAGGCCAATCTCTATGCGGTTGCGGACGGCGTCGGCGGAGCGCAGGCCGGAGACGTGGCATCGCAGATGGCCGTTGAGATACTCGGTGAGGCTTTTGCCCACTATGGCGACACGGTCGATCCCGAAGAGATAATGAAGGTTGCGATAGAACGGGCGAACGAGGCCATTTTTCAGATGGCAAGCGAACTGCCGCAGCTTTCCTCCATGGCGACGACCATCGCGGCCATTCACCTTTCAACAAATATCGCCACGATAGCTCATGTCGGAGATTCGCGCGTTTACCGGCTGGATCCGCAGGGCCATCTGCACCGCGAAACGGACGATCATTCGATGGTGGAAGAAGAGGTGAGAGCGGGCCGAATGACACCCGAACAGGCCCTGACGCATCCCAGCAGGAACATCATCAGCCGTGCGGTCGGAGCCGCCGAGACCGTGGAAGTGGACATCAAGACAATTCTTATCGATCCCGGCTCGGTCTTTCTTCTCTGCTCTGACGGCATCACGCGTCACCTGAGCGACAACGAACTGGAACACCTGCTTGCCACGGGAATGAGTCCCGAAATGCTGTGCCAACAGATGAAGGATCTGTGCTATGAGCGCGGGGCCGAGGACAACCTGACGGCGGTCATTGTAAAGACCGTTGCCAGCGAATATGACGATTCGCCGCGTCCTGAACCCGAGCATTTTGTCCCGGATGCTCTGGAAGAGGACGAGACCATTGCCACCGCACGTACGGCGGAACCGTCGGAAGCAGAAACACCCGAAACCATTGCAGAAACTGAAGTTACAGAAGAGACTTCGGACGATGAGTGGCTGACTCAGGAAACGACCGTCGCCGAAGCGACCGCAGATGTGCCGCAGGAGCCTGTCGCGGAAACGCCGCAGGAATATTCGTCGCAGAGCGTCGTCGTACAGCCCGCTCAGCCAGCCGCACAGGACCGCGATCTGGAAATGTTCGGCAATAAAGTTCGTGTGGCAGAACCTGCTCCGAAAATATCATCGGGAACGGTCGTCGGGACGATCCTGTCATCGCTGATCTGGCTGATACTCGGCGGACTGCTTGGCATCTCCGGCTATTACCTCTGGCACAAAAACAATCCGATAGAACCCGAACCGACACCTCCCGTTCTGGTGGAAAAGACATCGGATATACAACTCAATGCCTTTGCCGAATCCATCAGGCTGGTCGATGCAGACCCGCAAAAATATATCGACGCCGAGGTTGCCAGCCCTCAGAACGCGATGGATCATTATCTGCTCGGGCGGGCATTCCTGATAAGCGGAAAACTTTTTGAAGCGAAAAGGCAGCTTGACCTTGCTACGGAAAAATTACCTGAAGCAGACAAGAAAGACGCCGTCACACTTGCGTCTGAAATAGCCATGGCCAAAGCGATAATCGAAAGCGGTCCCGCTACCGAGGTTTTCAAAAGAGAGATCGAGGTTCTGAAAAAGGCTACGCTGACCACAGAAGCAGCCACCGATCCCGCAAACAGCAATACCGGAGCAAATACGGTCCCGAACTAGGAAAACCTCCGCATATCGTCAGTTTTTGGCTGATCGGCGGGCCTCAAAAAGAATGACACCGCATGAGATCGCCAGGTTGAGGCTTTCAACCGGCGGTCTCATTTTTATTGTCGTTCGTTCGTCAGCGCGGTCGAGGATCTCGGCAGGCAGGCCGTCGGCTTCCGGGCCAAAGGCAAGCAGGATCGGCATGTTCCAGTCGATCTGGCGATGATCCGTGGCCTGTGACAGTGTCGTGGCGATTACCTTTAGGCTGTTTTCATTGCAAAATCGCTCGATGTCGCCAAACTCAGCCTTTTCCCATACGGGCAACCGAAACGCCGACCCCATCGAACCGCGAAGCGACCTTGGCGAAAAGGCGTCGGCTGAACCCGCCGATGTTATAACGCCCACCGCTCCGGCCGCCTCCGCCGTCCTGATGACCGCACCCAGATTTGCCGGATTATTGACCCGGTGAAGGTAAACAACGACGGGAATGTCAAAATCTCTTTCGCTTATTGCCCGGACAAGACTTTCCGGGCCTTGGTGCGGCCTTTCTCCGATAAGAATAATGCCCTGCGGCGTGGCCGTGTCGCCGATCTGACCGAACATGGCTCGTGGAATTTCGATTACTTCTGCGACTTTAGTGCTGATCAGTTCCAGCAGTTTCTGCTCATCTTCACGAGCGATGGTGTCGGAAGAAACAGCCGCAAGGCGAATAATTATGCCCGTATCCAATGCTTCTGCGGCAAGCCTGCTTCCTTCAATAAACACAAGTTCCGGCTCGCGGCCATCGCGAACCGCCCTTAGCAGTTTTACTTTTTCGTTGCTTCGGCTTGTTATCTTTTGCATGTATCGCATCTCGGCGCGTTGAATGACAGCAATTTTAAGATAAAATTGTGTCAAGGGCGAGTCAGGCAGCTTCAGAGAACACTTTAAGTGTCGGAAACTGACAGTTAATGTAATCCTTGAATCTTGAAAAACCTAAAGCTGAGGTTAAACCGGCCCATTTTTACTTTCCGATGAACCTTTCAGACGCTGAAACTTTTATTTCCCCAAATGTGCGCCCGACCGTGGCGATCATCGACCTAGATAAGCTCGCCTCGAACTTCAGAGCGATCAAGGCATTGTGCGAACCCGACACAAAGATACTTGCTGTCGTAAAAGCGAACGCATACGGCCACGGCGCGGTCGAATGTTCAAAAACACTCGCTGCGGCCGGAGCGGATCAGTTCGGAGTGGCGATCGTGGAAGAAGGGATCGAACTTCGCGACGCCGGCATATCACAGCCGATCTTGTGCATCGGCGGTATCTGGCCCGGCGACGAAGAACGCGTGATCAGACACAACATCACTCCCGTCATCCTGACCACAGAGATGGCGGAACGGCTGAACCGGGCTGCGGCCGAGCGGCAAACAACGGTCGATGTTCACCTCAAACTCGACACCGGAATGGGGCGCGTCGGCGTTGTATTGGATGAACTGCCATCATTTATTGATACCCTGTTAAACCTTAAGAATATTAGGGTTACAGGAGTAATGACCCATTTTGCCGCAGCTAACGACCCGAACGAGACCGAGTTTACCGAACGGCAGATAGCCGATTTTTACAGAGGCGTCGAACTGCTCCGGTCACGCGGCATCCAGCCTGAAATTCTGGACATGGCAAATTCTCCGGCTGCCGTTCTTTATAAAAGCTCGCACGGGAACATGATCCGGCCAGGCGGTCTGTTGTACGGTTTTGGCGACATCCTGCCATCCGGCAGCCGCGTCGAAGGCATAGAGCCTGTTATGTCGCTGCGAACAAAGGTCGCAATGGTGAAAGATGTTCCGGCAGGGGCATCCATCGGCTATGCAAGGAGTTTTGTCACACAGCGGGCATCGCGGATAGCGACTTTGCCGATAGGGTATAATGACGGATATACGAGATCTCTTTCCAATAAAGGAGAAGTGCTTATCTGCGGAAAGGCCGCTCCGGTTATCGGACGCATTTCTATGGACTGGACAACCGTTGATATTACAGGGATACCTGAGGTTTCGGCCGGCTCAGATGTGATCCTTATCGGATCTGACGGAAGTGAAAGTATTACGGCGGATGACGTTGCAGCCCAGTGTGGAACTATCTCATATGAAATAACTTGTGGTATCACATCAAGAATTCCAAGAATTTACATTAAATAACTTCAAGGTTCACTCTAAGAAAACCTAATATATTACAGGAAGAATAACCCACAAACCGTTCAAAATAAAGCAGATGCCCTTCACCGCACTAAAACAATATTTGTTTAAGGTTTACTTTAAGACCTTTGAAGCGGAAGTTTTTGACCGTGGGGCACAGGTCGCGTTTTATTTTTCCTTTTCGCTCTTCCCTCTTCTGTTCTTTTTGGTGAGCCTTTTTGGTATCGTGCTTGAATCAAGCGAGGGGCTGAGGAACGAACTGTTCGATTATCTTTTCAAGATCATGCCGGGCAGCGCATATAACCTTGTGCGCCGGACGGTGGATGAGATAGTGGACAGCAGCTCGACCGGCAAGCTGACCATCGGGCTGTCGATCACGCTGTGGTCAGCTTCGGTCGGCATCGACAGCCTCCGCAACGCCCTGAACGCGATCTATGGCCTGAAGGAAACGCGGCCCTATTGGCGGACAAAGATCGAATCGCTTGTTGTCACGCTCATCTTTATAATTATTACAACGGCGTTGCTGGCCATCATATTTTTCGGGTGGCAGCTTATACAGACGGGGCTTCACGGACTTGGCTTCCCTGTCGCGTCGCCTGTCATCCTTATCGGCATCCAGTGGCTTTCGATAATACTGATGATGCTGTTCGCCTGTGAGGTCGTTTATAACCTCATTCCGAATTTTCCGTCATTTCGATGGTATTGGATCACGCGAGGCTCGGTCGTCGCCATCATTCTCTGGCTGATCCTGTCCAGCGGGTTTCGCCTCTATCTTGAGTTTTTCAATACCTATAACCGGACGTACGGGTCGCTGGGCGCGGTCATCGTTCTCATGCTTTGGCTATATCTGACGGCGATTGGTATTCTGATAGGAGGCGTGATAAATTCCGTCGATACCGACGCATCCGTAAAGGAAAATGATCCGCCGGAAGAGCCGGACAGCGAAGATCGACTGCCGGTACAGGCTTCGTGACCCATATATCAGAACTATGTCATTAATGCTTCAGGAGATCGCGGAACAGCCCGCGGTTCTCGAAACGACCATCAACGAGGAACAGGAAAAGGTGACACGCATCGGCGATGTCATCAGACAGGCTGACATTGACCTTATCGTGCTTGTCGCCCGCGGCAGTTCGGACAATGCATCGCTTTTCGGACGCTATCTGCTTGAGGTGACGACCGGCATTCCGGTATCGCTTTGCGCACCGTCGGTGTTCACGCTCTATGACGCGAACCTTCGCCTGAAACGGGCGTTGGTGATCGGCGTTTCACAATCCGGCGAAGGCACCGACATCAACCACGTGCTTGATCGCGCAAAAGCGGCAGGAGCGATGACGCTCGGCATTACCAACGAGGCGGCATCGACCATGGCGGGCATCGTTGACGAAACGCTGCTTATTCACGCCGGACGCGAGCGTTCTGTCGCAGCGACCAAGACCTATACGGGCCAGATGCTGCATTTTTATCTTTTGGCGGCGGCGATAGGCAACCGTCGCATTGAGGTCAGGCGAATACCGGAACTCGCGGCCAGGGCATTGGAGCTGACACCGCAGGTCGAAGAGATCGTGCAGCGATATTCCTTTATGGAAAACTGCGTCGTCGTCGGGCGCGGATACAATTACGGCAATTCGTACGAGCTTGCCCTAAAGCTGATGGAAACGTGCTATGTCGTTGCGGAACGGTTCTCTTCGGCGGACTTTTTTCACGGGCCGCTGGCGATAGTCGAGCGCCGTTTTCCGGTCATTCTGTTTGGGCCGGCGGGTGTCACGCGTGACAGCAGCATTGACCTTCTCAACCGGCTTCACGAACTCCACGCTGACTGCCTTTCGATAACCAACGATCAGGAGATCGCAAAGCTTTCGTCACGCACGCTTTTTGTCGAAGGTGTTGAGGATGAGATACTTTCGCCGATACCGTTCATCATTCCGGCACAGCTTTTCGCGGCTTATCTTTCGGCGGCGAAAGGCATCGACGCCGATGCTCCGAGATCGCTGGCAAAGGTAACAAAGACGCTATAGCTTCCTTAAATAAAAGAAGGTTTAGAAAAGGCATTTTCTGTGTCTTCGTTCTGTGAATTTCTGTGGTAAAGATCATGTAAATACAAGAAATACCACAGAAGACACAGATACAGAACCGAATCACACAGATATGATCCGACCTCCCGAACATCATTTTTTTATCAGGAAAATTCCGAAGCGGCCCTGAGCAATGCTTCTCGCATCTCGCCGGCGGAACGCCAGCGGAGATCTACCTGTTTTGCCAGGGCAGTTTCAAAAACGGCGGCGATCTTTAGCGGAACCTCCGGCACACGCTGAGAGATGGGAACGATGGGTTTTTCGAAAATGGCCTTGACCGTTTCTGAAATGCCCGCTTTTGGGCTGATGTCCAGGGCATGAGCGCCGGTCAAAAGGCTGTATGCGGTCATGCCTATAGCGTAGATGTCGGACGGCGGCCTGACCTCCTTAAAATCGCGAACCTGTTCCGGCGGCATATATGCGATGGTGCCGGCAACGTCGCCGACCATGGTGACGCCGCTCATTCCCGTCTGTTTGTAGCTTTTTGACAGGCCGAAATCCGTCAATTTTGAAACATAATTGGGAAATGTCCCGTCCACCAATATGTTCTGCTCTTTTATGTCGCGGTGGACGAATCCCTTGCCGTGGGCAAACTCCAGAGCGGCCAGCGTTTGTTCGATTATCTTAACGACCTCTTTGTGATTCAGCTTTCCGCCCCGTTTTTTCGCCAGCCGCGAAGCGTCCATGCCGCTGACGTATTCAGAAACAAGATAGACGATGCCGTTATGCGTTCCGTGTTCTATATAGCTGACGATGTTCGGATGCTGGAGCGAGGCGGCAACCTCTATTTCCCGCATAAATCGTTTTAGCGACTGTTCGCTGACTGCCACCTCCGGCAAAAGCGTTTTTATGGCAACGGCCCTTCCGTCCTTGGTCGATCTTGCCAGCATGACGCTGCCCATGCCGCCCTGTCCCAAAACGCGGATCATCTGATAATTGGGTATCGGCTGCGGATTTTTTCTCAACTTTTCGCGGCAGGCGTCGCAAACATACGACAGCTTTGCGTCGGGGCGCGAAGCCTCGGCCTTTGCCGGAACGCCGCAGTTCAGACAGGCGACCGTGACCAGAGACGGTTCGGTCTGTTCCGCCGAAGGAACTCCCGGAGCGGTCATTTCAGAGCTGTCAGCCGCAACCTCGACCTCAAGAACGGTCTCGCCGCCCTGAATGCGGTCGCCGTGTTTCAGGTGCGCGGTCTCTACCCTGATGCCGTTTACAAATGTGCCGTTGGTGGAACCGAGGTCGCGCAAAAAACATTGCGGCGGAGCTATTTCCAGCAGGCAATGATGGCGCGAAAAGAAACGGTCGTGCGGAAGACAGAACTGCGCATCCTCACTCCGACCGATCATGAACGTGTCATGCTGGTCAAATGTGAATTTTCGCCCGGTCTGCGGCCCGGCAATTACATTCAAGGTTACGCGCATCTAATTGATTATAAAGAAATCACCTTACTGACGCCAATATCGCCGGGGGCAAATGTGAAAAACCCTTAGACACCGCTCGCAATTATCATCAAAAGGTATATCACGAAAAAGATTACATACCCGACGAGCGCGACGCCTCCCGTTATGGCTCCGGCAAGTGCAAAACCGCGGCCTTCATATTTATCAGGGTCCTTTTTGATTTGCGACATGGCGATCAGGCCCGTTATCAGGGCCGCCGGCCCGAGAAACAATCCCAAATAGCAGCACCAGCCGATGGTCAGGCTGGCGACACCAAGGCCGAGCGAAAGTATGCCCAGAGTTTTGTCGCGGCTCGGTGCAAGCGGTAGCATTCCGCTCTGCTGGCCGCCGGGATAATACGGCGACGGGTTTTGATACAGAGCGGGCGGCGGGGGTTGCCAGCGTGTCTGTTCGGTTACCCGCGTCTGGTCCATCATGATGGTCGGCGGCGGGTCATCAGACATTTGTCCTGGAGCGTCTGTCAGGTGCGAAAGAAGTTCGCCGTCATTCAGGCAAAAATTTATGTCGCCGTCCGTATAGGTCTGGCCGCATCGCGGGCATCGTTTCATGTTATATCAAATGTCCCCAAATTTATTGCTGACGTATCTCAAAATCCTTGAAACCGGCACGTACGCCGCCGCCGGAATAAAGTCCGGCAACGCCGTTCTTGTATCCATAAGTGTTCGGGATGGACGTAACAAGCTGTCCGTTTATGAACAGGTCTATCATGTTGCCCTTATGTTCCACTGAGAGCGTGTTGGCGGCCGAGCCTGTTTTGATGGCATTGGAAACTTTCCAGTTGGCGACAACGTGTTCCTTCAGTTTTTCATGGCGAACGACACGATAGCGGCGGCGTTTTGAATCTATCAGGAAAGCATAGCCTTGCTGTAAAGGCTGCGGATTGCTGTGAAAAACAAGCCCGAACCCAAGATTTGTTGTGCCGTCGTCAGGATTGCTGACCGTGAGGTTGGTTTTGGCATTCTCGGTCGAATACTGCGGCTTTGCCACCAGAACAAAGTTGTAATCGGAACGCTGTGAGGTCATGAAAAACTCGCCGCCGGAAAATTCGGTCTTTCCGTAGGTTCCGTTCGGATCGACCCAGCCGGAAAGTTCAATTTTATCAATGTTTGTTTCCTTTATCTCTGTCGTGGTCGAATTGTCGTTCCGGTCGGACTGTCGGCGGTTGTTGTTTACATAAACATTGCCGTTGTCGTTATCCTGCATGACCGCAAAGACCAGAAAGCCGACGACGCCTCCGCCACAGAGGATCAGCCCAATGCCGAGCAGTCCGGCGATCCATAGCCATCCTTTGGACGATTTCTGTTTCGGCTGAAGTGAGTATTCGGGATTTGCGTCCCAACTGCTCTGTGCCGTGTTCCCCGAAGCCGCGCTCTGAAACGGCGTAGTGGCCGGAGGCGACTGCATAACAACGGTCGGCGGTGGTTCACCGGTGACACGCGTCAGGACGGAACCGTCCTCCAAACAAAAATTCAGAGCATCATCGGCATAGGTTCGCTGGCAAGCTGGACAGGTCTTCATTTGGTCTTATCTTAAAAACGACATGGTTCAACAGAATGTTCTCGGCATATTATAAACGATTTACCAAAAAAACGATATTGAATGTGGAACGGTCCGAAAACCATTGAAAAAACAGGGGTTCCGCGTGATGTAAAGACGTCCGGTTCACGGCATGACCGAACCGCAGCGGCCGCAAAACCTGATATTTGGGGGAAAAGAGGCGTTGCATTTCAGACAGATCCGCTCGGCCTGTTGGGGATATTGCGGGCGAAGCGTGGCGGGATTTGTGGTAAATGCCGTGGCGATAGGCTGATTCATGTTCAGGCCGCAGCGGCCGCAAAAACGCGATCCGCCGACCAGAAGCGATGAGCATCGCGGACATGGAAAACTGTTCGGGTCGTCGCCCGAACTGACCAGAACGAACGAGCGATTGCCGCAGCGTCCGCAGAATTTCACGCCCTCGGCAAACCGCGAACCGCATTGCGAACAAGCAACGATGCCCGGCATCAGGCTGGAGCGCATCCCGTCGCTGCTGGCTCCCTGCGAAGGCGAAGGCTGGCTTCCGCCGCCGGCCCGCTGTGTGCGGAGCAGTGCCTGAATGACCTGTTCCTCGGCTTCTTCGCGAACCTCGATCACGCGTTCATCGTCGCGGTCGCCGATGTTTGATATCCGCAGGATGTGGCGTCCCGGCGGAATGCCCGTCAGAACCACGCGGCCCGAACGCCCGATGCTTCCCTTTCGTTCGTCATCAACATAGACCTCGGCCCCGGGCGGAGCCATGATGACGAGGCGTGAACCGCCGAGCTTTCCGCCTTCGCCTATGTCCTGAATGCTCTCTTCAAGTTCCTCTATCCACTCGCCGACGGTCGCATGACGCTCTGATGCCTCTATCGCCAGCGAACGCATTATCACATTTTCCACCGATGAGGGCAGATCGGTCCGCAGCGTCGAAAGCGGCGGGGCCTTGTGCATTATCTTTTGCATCACCAGCTGCATCATGTCGCCCGCAAACGGCGTTTTTCCGCCGAGCATCAGATATGCTATCGTGCTGAGGGCGTAGATGTCCGCGCGGGCATCGACGCCGATCTCCGGCTGCATCTGTTCAGGGGCCATGAACTCCGGCGTGCCGATGATGCCGCGTGAAGATGGCGTGGCGTTTGAGCTGATGTCCGTGACGGTCTGGCTGACGATCTTTGCCAGGCCGAAATCGCCGACCTTCACAAAACCGTCGCCCTTTCCCTTCTGCATTATGAAGATATTTGCGGGTTTGAGGTCGCGGTGCAGAATGCCGATCTCGTGAGCGGCATCGACGCCGTCGGCTATCTGACGCAGCAGGCGGACGGTGCGTTTTACGGAAAGCGTGCCTTCGCGGCGGAGCAGGCGGTGAAGCGTTTCGCCCTCGACATATTCCATCACAAGATAGAAAACGCCGTCGGCGGATTCGCCAAAATCGGTAACACTTACGGTATTTGGATGCTGGATGGACGCGGCGGCCTGTGCCTCGCGTTCAAAACGGGCGATGGCCTCGCCTTCGTGCAGGTCGTCGCTGTTCAGGATGTCCTGACGCACCGTTTTCACGGCAACGCGGCGAAGCGAGAATTTGTTGTCGTTGGCAAGATAGACCTGTCCCATCGCTCCTTTGCCAAGCCGCTTCGTCAAAAGGTAGCGGTCGGCCAGAAGCTGTGTGCCGGGCATGACAAATTTGGTCGGCGTCTCGTCCTGCGGACACACCGAAACCTCGTCAGGATAGCACTGCTCACATTTCGGACACTCTTTCATTCAGAACCGGAAATCTCTCGCGCATTTAGGGCCTTTTGGGGGATCTCGGCCTTTTCGCCTCAGCCCTTATTATTCATTCTAAGGGATTTTCAGCAAATATTGAACGAGATAAGGGAGTTTTTTTTGCGAATGATCCTAGCAGGCATCTCTGAACCTCGACCAACCGGTCGCCTATCTTTCGGCCAAAGGCAGAAACCCGACCGGTAGGGAGGGTGCGCGAAAAGCTTACAAGCCGGTATGGTGGGCAGAAAGAACACACTCGCTACCGCTCGTGTTTCCGCCTTTGGACTCCAGAATCAGGACTCAAGACTCTTATTTCTGCGGCTTTGCCGCATCGCAGAGCGGTAAGGCTTTGCCTTACCGTCCGGTCTGAAAAAAAATATTTCCTCTCTGCCGAAGGCCGGTTTCTTTTCTAACAGTTGTTAGTTTCGAGTTTATAGTTATAAGTCTTTCCGAAGGTGACAGTGTCCATCCTTAATGCGGGCTTCTGCAACGCGGCATCAGAGATGCGGGTAAGCCCGGTTAAATTGGAACGGCGTTACTGCGAAATAAGTTCGCCGCACATCATGACAGCAAGGTACTGGAATACACAATACCCTAAGACAAACTAGAGATGTTTAAAGTCTTATCGAACCTTGTCAAAAATCTAAACCTTTAATTCGGTTAAAAATGATCTTTCGTCCGTCGCGCCATTTTATCCACCCGTATTGCGGTTGTCCGTTACCAACCCCGAAAACATATATCCAGTCTCCGTCGCATTTCAAAATTTTATGCTTTCTAATATCGACGTATGCCAGATCTTCGATCACTTTTCCGTTTGGTTTATCGTGAAAGAGCGAAACTGATTCGGTAGGGGGAAACGACCCCATGCTCACAAGCCAGTATTCCCATAAAACATTGTCCCATAGCACAGTCTTTCTCGGTACATATTTTGCTTCTCTGGTGTCCTCATCGATCTCCACTTCATACCAACTATCAGAAATTCTCACAAGTCGTAGTGCAATATCAATATTGAGAGTGTAGTCAATAAATAACGGCTTGAACTCGGATTTTTTGTTCTTGCGAAGAGAGTTTTCATCTTCGGTCAGAATGCCGAATGAATACCACACAGACCCATCGGAGTTATAGATTGGAAGTGTAAAATTATCGAAGTAAAACTCACCTCTTACCATCTCTCGACAGCCCTGGGCCTTTACCTCGTCACACGCACTCCACCTCCAGGGAATAACCAACCCGTCTGCTTCCTTAAACTCCTCATTATTTGGTAGCGGAACAGCCTGATCCACCACTACAACCTCCTGGCTGAACGCGGCGGAGGAAAATCCCAAAAACAGACTCAACAGAAAACTAAATGTTCTTGATTCAATCTTGTGCTTAATGAATCTCATTCCGTTTATCGCTTACCCCTCCTTTCCAATTTGTCGGACTACCAATCCAATATACAGCTAAATACAGCTAATCCGACAAAATAAACATGATAATAGTCAAATAAATTTAAGCAATAATCTGCTTTTCAATATTCGGTTACTGCCTTTATTTGCGCTATTCCACATCATCGATCAATGCTAGTAGTAACTTACAAACCAAATATCACCAGAAACTGGTCAATCTCCTACAAGAACATGTTGAGGTATTTCCACACCATCATTGTAGCTAACATTACAAATACGTTTTTCTCGGCATTGCAAATAAGCATGAGAGCCGAATGATGCATGTGGATTTATGCTTAGGGCTAAGCTCCTCAATTTCGACACAGCAAGCTGAAACACAGATACTCTTATACTTCGTTCTGGGAAGGTTATGAAGCCGTCAGCGTCACTTAAAAAATCATGTTCAACATTTTCACCTGAACGCCAAAATTCCAAAGAATATTCTTTCCAAATCTGATCTACTTTTACATTAGGAGCTGGATGTCCTTCACTATCAACAAGCTGAACTTTCCATTCAGGTACTACCACCACTGGGAAAAATGGTAATACCAGAACGACTAGAAATATAATAATACTTAAATTCCTTATTGATTTACGCATTCCAACAAACTAAAGGGTTAAACAAAAGTCATCAAAACATCATGGCAAAACGGATGTGCGATGTTTCCTCAACGTCAGGATGTATGTCAGCCAGATGATGGCCTGGCCGATAAAGTAAATGCCGACATTTACCCAAATTACGGAACGCTGGTTTTCCCAAACATAGATCGTTCCCTTAAGATTTCCCTGCCACGAGAGTAACATGAACGCCAGAAATGTTACGTAATGAGCAAACATCAGCCCGATGAACCACAACCTCGCCTTCTTCGTTGCCACACTTGTTGACAGATAAAGGGCGGCTAACAGAACGACCCACGAAAGCCCAAAATATGCTATCAGAGGCGACAGAAATATCCCGGTCCCCTTGCCGAAACCAACCGCCAAAAACGCCGCCGCCGCGTATAAGAAAGTATAAATAATAGCAAAGATCGTTTTCCAGTATTTCATTGCCTGTTTTTGTTGCAGCAGTTTCATTCACTCTGAGCCGCAGTCCTGTTTCGGGCAAACATGAACAAAGAACAAAATGCAAGATAGATCATAATATTGGCGATGGCTCCGGCAAGGCAAAGTCTGTCTATGACAGCCGTGCCGTCTGAAAATGTATGGAAGATCGTCCACGAAAAAAGCGTAACTATCAGGCTCCATGGAAGTGTTAGGACAAAAAACAGCTCCTCATTCCCGATTTGAAATGCGATGAATACGCCTGAGAGATAGATCACACAAACGACCAGATGCGGCAACAGCATCTTGAACAGCCGCCCTTCCTTTTTCCTTTTCATTTCCATGTATCAGGCCATCATGACTCGCTTAATATTCCCCATTATAAGCGATTTTGTCTAACTCGTTTCATAGTCATCTTATATCAAATAAAAAAAGCCCTCCATGGATAATTCCCACAGACAGCTTTTTATAATTTCCTGGTGGGTCGTGCTGGGCTCGAACCAGCGACCCACGGATTAAGAGTCCGTTGCTCTACCAACTGAGCTAACGACCCAGGAATAAGAGAGTATAGCAAGCAGATCATTGATGTGTAAAGTTCTCGGACTATCTCCGAACTCACACTCCCTACCGGTCGTGTTTCCGCCTTGTTTCTACGACTTGCCGCTTACCGCAAAGGAATTTTTTGAGAACAGAAACATAAATAGCCTGAATATCACCATCGCGGTTATCGTCAATACTATATACATCACAGTGACAAATAACCCCCAAACGATCAACATGATCCATAGATCAGTATCCACAAGCAAACCGCGAACGAGCATATGAACCCAGGTAAGCATGGAGCCAATAACCCCGATCACGCCCAGACTGCTTATCTCCGGGCGCCTTTTTCTCATTTTTAGAAAAACGACGGCGGCGATAACATAGGGCAGTGTGTTGATCAGCACCGAACGGAAGAGTTCCGTTTGGGTTCGCTGTTCTGCGTCAGAATTCTCACCCCATAAAATCCACGCAATAAATGACTGCACAGCAACGGCCGCCAGAAGATCCACCCACCATAACGAGTTGGTGAAAAATCCTGATGAACCCGTAGAACTCGCTTGATCTGTCATCATAACGCGCGATCTTTTATTTCACACATCTTCCCTCTCCAGACCTACAACTTAGGTATAACTGGCTGCCCGTTCACGCAGGCGGTTCTGACATGCCGCTCCAGACTTCAGACTTCAGACTCAAGACTCCAGACTCCAGACTCCAGACTAAACCTTGTCGCGCCAGCGCAGTACCTCTTCGCGGAGGATCGGGTTTTGCTGAAAGCTGCCGGTCTGGCCCTGGGCGGCGGTCGCGCGCTGGATGTGCCAATAGCTGAGGCCGAGGCTGCCGATGGCACGCAGATAACGGCTGCGTGCGCGTAGTTTTCCGCTAAACAGGCCGCTGAGCAGCCAGCCGGTGCTTTTGAACGCAGAAGTTGCGGTTTTCAGATGTTCTTCGGGTATCATGCCGCGGGCAACGTCAATGGCAAGCATTTCCTTTAATATCTTGTTCTGCCGCCACATGATATAGAGCGAAAATCCTATGAAAATAAGGAAGAAAGGTATTTCCAGTATCAGATAACCGAGCAGGAAGCCTTCCAGCCCGCCGAGAACCGCCATGCCGTTCCACAGAGCGTGCAGGGCGACCGAGATGAAATAACCGACCACAGGCGCCGCTATGCGAATGAACATATTGTGAGACTCTCTGGCGATGCCGCAGCCGATGCCGGTTGCCGCTGTAAACGTGACGTGAGCAAAAGGCGAAAGAACTCCGCGAAGAAAGAAAAGAATGACCAGGCCGCCAAAGCCCGAAGAACCGACCGCCCGGCCATAATAAAGAACATTCTCGACCGTCGCAAAACCCAGAGCGATAACACCGGCAAAGACAATGCCGTCCAGAACATCATCAAAATAACGCCGGAAAAATATCAAAAGAATGAGAAGACCGATGCCTTTTGAGGCTTCTTCGACTATCGGGGCGGATATGACGGCCCCGACCACGTTGCCGATGATCGCTCCTTCCTGGCCGCCGATGCCGACCGCAACACCGATGCCGACGCCGGTATTTATGATGAACGAAACAATGACCGCGACCAAGGCTCCCCACGCAAATGCCAGAGCCAAAAGCCAGAGCGGTTCAGGATCGTATCTGTCCAGCCATATCAGCGGCAGCAGATAGAACATCGCCGGTGTAAAAGCGACAACCGCCGCTATCACCGCCGGGATCGGCCCGACGCTCAGCAGCATTATCCCGATCACGATCAGCGACAGAAAGACGACGCCGAAAATGGTGATGGCGATGCCGATGTATTTGCCGGCGGACGATGCCGGTTCCGGCTTTACCTGAATGTGGCCGAGGCCGATATTTGCGACCGAATTATGAAGATTTTCCGGCACATGCTCGGCAAGCGTCTCAAATTCCCTTATCTGCTGTTCGCGGAATGCCGTCGGCGTACTCACTGCTTCTGAAGAGCCGTCCGAGGCTATCTCTATGTGTGAAATGACGCCGTTGCGTCCGAACTGGACGCTGTCGCCGTTGTTCAGCTTCGCCGTTTGAACGCGGGAGCCGTTCACGATGGTCCCGTTGGTGCTGTTGTTGTCGGTGATGTAAAATCCGTCCGGTTTTGCCTCGATGAACGCGTGCTGTTTTGACGCGATGCGCTCAGACACCGGATCGAAGCGAACGCTGCAATTCTCGCCCCGGCCAATGGTCATGAAACCCGACTCCAACTCAAAAACCCGGCCCGACAACGCGCCGCCTTCGATCTTCAGCAGTAATTTCATACAGTCATAATAGAAACAAAAGGCTCAAAGTCAAACTGTGACAGCAACTTTGAGCCTTTTATGTTAACTTTGTCAGCCGCGTCACGGCATGACCGTCGTCGGCGAGGGAACGTCGTCCGGCCCGCCAAGCAGGTCGATCGCGATGCTTCCGTCAGAGCTGTTGACCCTGTACCAAATGCCGCCGCTCGGGCGAAAAACGGCAATATCCGCCTTACCGTCGCCGTCATAATCGGCCGCGACCGGAATGTCCTCCGAAACGCCGAAGTGAAATGCCGAGAACGCAAAATCACCGTTCGACAGCATATACCAGACACCTGTTGATGGACGATAGATCGTGAAATCGGCACGGCCGTCGCCGTTCATGTCCGCGACAAGCGGTTTGTCGCCCTGCATTCCAAAAGCCATATACATTGGCAGCGACGACGAACTTTGCAGGATATACCAGACGCCGCTTCCGGGCCGCCACACGGCAATATCGGCCTTGCCGTCACCGTCGTAATCGCCCACGATGGGCATGTCGCCCTGCATTCCCCAATGAAATATGCGAACGCCCAGGCTGCTCTGGTTTATATACCAAACGCCGGTCGATGGCCGCCATATCGCCAGATCGGTTCTGCCGTCAGCGTCATAATCGCCCGGAACCGGCACGTCGCCGTTCATGCCAAACTGAGCGCCTGTGTAACCGACCGTGGAACCGTTTATGTGCCATATTCCTGTCGATGGACGCCACACGGCGATGTCAGCCTTACCGTCACCGTCGTAATCGCCTGTCACCTTTATGTCCTCAGGCAGGCCAAAATGTACCGTCCTTTGGCCGCCGGTCGAACTGTTCCTGATATGCCACAGGCCGGTTGACGGGCTGTAAAGGGAAATGTCGGTGCGGACATCGCCGTCAAAATCGGAAACGATGTTCTTTGCCGGGCGATCGAGTCCCGTCGCGTCCAGAATGTACAATCCCGTGGCAAGATCGCCGACCAATATGCGGTCGTCGCCGATGAAAGGAAAAACCGCCCACGCTCCCGCATATGTCGTCGGCAGGGCATTGCCGAACGAATCGCTGCCGCACATGATGTCCCACGGCGAAGATGACGCCGATGCCCGCAGTTCTTTTGCAGACTCATCAGGGGCAAAAGCAGGCATGTATGTGTCGTATTGTCCGATGCGTTTCGGCGTGGTGGGATCGGTGATGTCAAATACCTGCAAGCCCGCCTGATACCACGAAACATACAGCTTGTTGCCCTTTACTACCGGATTATGCGGCGTTACGGCGTTCAGCCCGAGGTCGGTCATCGTTATACGGTTGACCAGCAGCGGTGCGGCCGGATCAGTAATATTATAAACGCGTATGTCGCCGGCATTCACACTGTTGCTGGAGGTGGTCTCGCGGGCGCTGTACAGGTAATTGCCGTCCTCGCTCGTCCAACTGCTGTGCATGCTGTTGGCGAACGCTATCGAACCGCCGGTATCGCTAATGACACCGAGCAGCGTCGGGGCCGTCGTCGCCAGATTGGAAATATCCCATATCTCTGTTTTTGCACGGTTGCCGGAATTTCCCCAGCCCGATGTGAACATCCTGTTTCCGCGAATATGCATCGCATGTACCCACTGCACCTCGGTCGGGTTCATATCGCGAATAAAAACAGGATTTGCCGGATCGGACACATTGATGATCTTGATGATCTTGTTCGAGAGCGAGTTGGAATTTGCGATCAGATACGTCGCTCCGCTCTGCTCGTGGATCATCATCTCGTGTATATATGTGTGGCCGTTGCCTATCGAGGGAGTGACCTTGCCAAGAAAAACGGGTGAATAAGGATCTGACAGATCCACGATATGAACACCCTCGCCGCCGGTGGTTCCGCTGCCGAAATAGCCCTTGCCGTTGACAATGATGGCTTCGAGGAACTGCTGGTTCGGAGACGGATTGTACCACGACGCCAGCACGGGCCGGTCGGGGTTGGATATGTCAAAAATGAACGCTCCGCGGCAGTTATAACTGCCCATAACGGCAATGTTCCCTTCGGCATAAATGTCTGCAAATTTCAGTTCGGATGACGAACCGCACTGCGGAACGATGTTTGAACGAAGACGCACCTTCTGAGCGTCAGCATTAACGAAAGCAAATACGAGAATGAACAAAATGGGCAATAATCTCAGATATTTCATCGGTTAAAAGGCGCGACCTCGCTATAAGGAGAATTTTTTAGATCTTTAAAACAACGTATGTTCCGAAAACAAACTTTTGAACAGCCGAAAGTAATTTTTTCAATGCCGGCCCGATCCTAACGCATCTTCATGTCAACGATCCGTCTCATTTAGGACGCTGCCTGAATTGCCTCGCGCATCACGAGGTCGAACGTTCCCGGCTCTACCTTGCGGAACCGGCGGTTGCGGTTCAGCGATACTGCTATCGAAATGGTCGGATTGTTCCCTTTGAATGTCATTCCGCCTTCGACCAAAAGATTATACAGTTCGTTCACGTGCAGCGGCCTGCCCGCCTCGCGAAGCAAAAGCGTGCATGCCTGCGTTATCGTGCGGTCGGCAAAGCGGTTGCTGAGGGCCTCGGTGTTTGAAAACCGCATCGGGACGCCTCTCGGCTGATTTATATATGCCACGGAACCCGTATTCCGGGGACGATCATGCTCCGCCGGTGAATGATCCCGCGGCCTCGGATCCACCGGAGCTACCGGATGCCGCTGTGTCGGTTCCAGTTCGCGATCTTTGTCGTCAAAGCGTATATTACTGCCCGCCGTCCTGGAACGGCTGCCCGAACGAAGATTGGCCAAAAGGCTGTCTATCGCCAGTTCGGTCTGCTGAGAGCTGTTGTCAAGCGCGGCTATTTCCTCACGGAGCTGCTGCGCTTCTCCTTCAACGTCGCGGAGCCGTGCCGTCAGGCGGTTCTGGGCATTACGCGTCTGCCGCAGGCTTTGTTCAAGCGTGGCTATGAGATTATCGTCAACCATTCCGAATTATTTACAGTCTGCTTGCGGAAATTGATCTTGAGTGTCCTTTTGTGGAAACGAAGCCGGTTTGCCGGCCTTACCTTACTTGTTACGGTCGATGACATAATCCAAAATATCGACCAAAGCCTGACAATACTCTGATTTTGGCAAAATTTCAAGGTTTTTTCTTGCGGCGTCGGCAAAACCGACCGCAGTTTCCCTGATATTGTCGAATATTCCGTTGGCCGCCAAACGCTGAGCTATCTCGTCGCGGGAGCCTTCGGGATACTCGCCGTCGAGCATTATTTGCTCTAAAAGCCGGGCAAAATGCGGCTCTTCCCTTACCAGTTTGATAAGCGGCAGGGTCAGTTTTCCTTCTAAAAGGTCGGCTCCGGCTGCTTTTCCGAGTGCGTCGTCGGTCGATGTCAGATCAAGCAGATCATCCGTCAACTGGAACGCGATGCCAAGATTCAAACCATAATCACGAAGCGAGGTCTGGGCTTCCGGCGACGATGCCCCGAGAATGGCCCCGATCTCTGCACACGCCGAAAAAAGATACGCCGTTTTTCGCCGCAGGATGTCAAAATGCTCGTCTTCGGTGATCTCGACGTTTCCGATCATCGTCAACTGGATCAGCTCGCCCTCGGTCATTTTCCGCGTCAGCCGCGTGAGGATGTCGAGGATCTCCAGCGAGCGCTCGCGCAGCGACGTTTCGAACGCCGACATATACAGCCAGTCGCCCATCAGCACGGCCGTTTGGTTGCCGAACCGCGCGTTTACGGACGGTTTGCTGCGGCGCGTGTCGGCATTATCAATGATGTCATCGTGAACAAGCGTCGCCGTATGGAGCATCTCCATAACCGTCCCAAGCCTTATCACATTCTCGGCGTTGCCGCGTCCGCCAACGGCGTAATTTGCCAGAACAAGCAGAGCGGGCCGGACGCGTTTGCCCCCCGACGAACGCAGATAATCGCCCAGATAATTGATGAC
The DNA here is from genome assembly GCA_019639175.1 of Acidobacteriota bacterium. GTDB lineage: Bacteria > Acidobacteriota > Blastocatellia > Pyrinomonadales > Pyrinomonadaceae > OLB17. The sequence goes on from JAHBSK010000005.1 coordinate 216,020, forward strand.
CTGAATATTTGACCGCGCCTGGCGTTCAAATTCAGATTCGATCAGCGCCATCTCCGGCTTTATCAGGTCAAAGATGCGCTTTGCCGCCGTGCTTGGCAATAATTCTCGTTTTGCTGTGGCAAATGTCTGCATTTACTGCGAATCCCGTCTAACTACTTTGATATTCTCGATATAGCCCGGAAAATTTTTTACGGTTGGCATATTAAGACCGTCTTTGAACACTGATTTCCAACTTCCGTTATTTACCAAGCTGATAATGGCCCTTCCGGGACGAACCGAAACCATATAATAGATCGCACCGTAAACCTTTGGGACATCCGGGTCTTTCTGCCCTTCAAACACCGACAAACTGACCGACTTTGAAAAACCTTCCACGGATACAAACTCACCTGCGAATAATTCAGGCAATCTTGAAGCCTCCAAAGTTTTGTTTTTGGGTAAATAAAGCACAGATATTAGTTTGCCATTGATAAAACCAAACTCGACTTTTTTCCAGCCATTCAACTTTTCATATTGAAGGATCTCGATCTTTTCACCTTTGTTATATGAACCATCCGGCAATAGCTTCTTAGAGTCTTCGCTTTTCTTCTTTTTTGGTTTTCCTGCTAAGTTCGTTACTTCTTCAACCGTGCTTTCACCTAATTGGAGTGAATCGAAAAGAGCAAAGTCCTGGGCATCGGCAGACACCAGCATCGCAAATAAAAGCATCAATAAAATTGTTATCGAACGCAGCATAAGTTAATTCCTGTAATTATCAAACTGCATATCAATGCCGAAGTCTTTTGCCTTTAGCGCGGCGATGACCTCCTGGAGCGTGTCGCGGTCTTTGCCGGAAACGCGGACGGTCTCGCCCTGTATCGAGGCCTGCACCTTATATTTGCCGTCCTTGATGAATTTGACGATCTCTTTCGCCTTGTCGATGGGAATTCCCTGCTGAACCTTGATCACCTGGCGGACAGTTCCGCCAGCGGCCGGTTCTACCTTTTGATAATCAAGAGCCTTTACCGAAACGCCGCGCTTGACCAGCTTGCCCTGCAAGATGTCGTTCATATTGCGGAGTTTCATATCGTCTTCCGCCGACAGCAGCAGGTCTTTGTCCTGCAATTCCACCGTCGCCTTGCTGCCTTTGAAATCAAAACGCTGCGAAACCTCTTTGGTCGTCTGGTTTATCGCGTTCGTTACTTCCGCGTAGTCTGTCTTTGAAACAATATCGAATGAATTATCCTTTGCCATATGATTATTTTGCCACAGAGCGCACAGAGATTGCAGGTAGGACGGACAAGATTTAGTTTTTTTTCACCACTGCCCGTCAACGATCAAATGTATTAAATAAAAGCCTTTGGGAAACATTTAAGAACTCTCTGTGTCCTCTATGGCTATATTTGCTCGAAAAAGATCGAGGAAGTTTTTTGTCGTTTGCTCAGCCAGTTTTTCAAACTCGATGCCGTAAAATTCAGCAAGAAATCTGGCAGTGTGAACAACATAAGCAGGCTCATTGCGTTTGCCGCGAAACGGCACCGGCGTCAGATACGGGCAATCGGTTTCCACCAGCAGCCTGTCAAGCGGAACAACACGCGCCGCATCACGAAGCTCTTCGGCTTTTTTAAATGTCACATTTCCCGCAAACGAGATATAAAACCCGAGTTCGAGACACTGCCCGGCCATTTCCGGCGTCCCGCCAAAACAATGCATAACGCCCGGCGATTTTGACTGATGGCTGATCGCTGAGGGCTGATGGCCGGTATTAAAACTCTGGCTTTCGCCTTCCGGCTGGCGGCTAATAGCTGACTGCTGAAAGCTGTTTTCTAAATTCCAGCTATCAGCTTTCAGCTTTCGGCTATCAGCTTTCAAATTTTCGTTTCCAGTTACTTCGGAATCTGTCGGTCGGTCAGAGGTGCCCTTACTTCGTGCAGGCTTCTGCAATGCGGGTTCCACTGCATATTCCTCGGTCAGTATCTTGACGGTGTCATCATCGGCATCGCGGCTGTGGATGATTATCGGCAGGCCGAGCCTTTTAGCAATGCGTATCTGCCTTCGGAAAACCTCTTGCTGAACGTCACGCGGGCTGTGATCATAATAATAGTCAAGCCCGATCTCGCCCCACGCCACGACCTTTTCCGATTTTTTCACGAGATCAATGAGATGCTCTTCGGCCCGGTCGTCATACAGCTTTGCATCGTGCGGATGAACTCCGACACTGGCAAAAACATTGTCATACCGCTCCGCCACAGAAACCGCCCGCCGAAAGTCATCGCTATGCGGATCGCCGGTCCCAACGTTCAGCATCGCCGCCACACCGGCCTCTTTTGCCCGACGCACAACCTCATCACGATCCTCATCAAACTGCGAACCGTCTATATGGCAATGGGAATCAATCAGATACATTTCCTTTGAGAAATCGGACTAATAGGACAAATAGGTCATATTCGTCCTATTCGTCTCGTCAATTCATCTACTTCGACCTCGCACCCATCCCGGAATCCTCGTGTTTCATTTCTCTATTTTGTTTTGAATCTCATTGAACTAATTATGTCCTCCAGGCTCTTCAGGTCTTCATTGTTTATATATGTTGCCGAAAAACTTATCGCATATCCTTTGACCATTGCGACATAATACAAAATAGTTATCTTTTGGTCTCCGACCGTAAATTCATAATCTACCATTGCAACTCTCTGGCCGCCGACGGCTCCGGTGCGTGTCTCTTTAATGACCCTTAGATTGGGACTTTTCATTAAAAGGCTTTTCGTCGCTTCGGCAACCATTGCCGGTAATACCTTCGGATTGGGTTGTTTCATCACGCCCAACATAAAGCTGCAATTTTCCAAACTTCCCATGGGTTTGCGGGCGAGATGAAGGAGAACCACTTCTTTCCTGGTCGAATCTTCCAATGCACGGTTAGATCGTTCGTCGTCCCCCTTGAACATGTCGGTGCCTATTTCTACCGCCACTTTGCTTGTCTCGTCATCAATGACCGTCCAATCAACAGGAAACTGAAGCTCAAGTCCAAAGAAGTCGTTTTTGAAGCCTCCTTCTGAGACGATCCCAAGAAAATCATGAGCCACCTCTTCAACCATTACCGTCTTTGCCGGCGGTGGCGGAGGCTTTGGCGTTGGTGTTGAACGCTGTCCGCTCGCAGACACAGCAAACAGCAATACAAAGCACACTAAAAGAAAACTACAATTACACCTTAGATCAATCATATCGTCTTCCTTAAACATTTAAACAGTTACTTCAACCTTGCTCCTATCTCAACATCTTCCAAAAACGCCGCAGTCGTCTTCAAGCGATGCGGCGCAGATCAACTTATTTTACTTGGATCTCATCTGGCAGCGACAATTTCACGTGAGATCATCGCGTTGAAATATCAACATTCGGGGTTCTGGTCATTCTTATATACTCGCGCAATGCTTCGTTAACGGATTCTTCCGTAGGAAACTCATCAGCAACATCCGGCGCCAGCCCAACGTGTCTAACCATCATGTTATATTTCTCGGCAAACCGATTCGGTTTGGATTTTGAGAAATCAAGATCGTATTCGGGAAGCAGATCGTCGTTTTCGTCAAGTTCTACAGGCATATCTCTACTTGGAAACCAATTCCGTTTTGTGCTGTTCCGTGATCCTTATCAAGGTACGAAGAGCCTCATTGACGGCTTCGGAATCGGGGAAAACTCTAGCCACATCGATATCTAACTTTATCTGGTTCATCAACCTTCTGCCTTCCCCGACTCGACGCACTTTATATTGTGTGAAATCATATTCCGGCTCTAAGTCGTCATTCATAATCTCCGTATTCATATTCACGTCGCTCCCTAGGTGTAAGCTCTCTTGCACTAATAATTCTAACCTTCTTTTCTCTATCTGTGAACAAAATTACCAAACATCGATGTTTTTCGGATTCACCGATCATAAAAAATCGTCTTTCGTTAACAGAGTGTTTGTGATCAATTAGTTCAATGTTGAAATAGTCATTCCATACCGTTGAGGCTTCTTCGAAACTGACTCCATGTCTGCGAAGATTATTTTCAGCCTTGTCGTCGTCCCATTCGAACTCCATCCCTATTTCAACCTCGCACCTATCTCAACATCTTCTAAAAACGTCGCCAACGCCGGGTTTGGGCCGCTGTCGTCTTCGAGCGAGGCGGCGCAGATCATGCCCTGCGATTCCAGGCCGCGCATTTTGCGTGGCTTGAGGTTGGCGACGACGACGACCTTGCGGCCGATGAGTTTTTCGGGGTCGTAATATTCAGCAAGGCCAGCCAATATTTGTCTCGGCTGCTCTTCGCCGAGATCGACCTCAAAACGCAGCAGTTTGTCTGCTTTCGGGATGCGTTCGGCAACCTTTATCTCGCCAACGCGAAGCTCGACCTTTAGAAAATCGTCGATGGTGATGAAGTTGTCTGTTTCCTGTCCTTCGTCATTTGTCATTTGTCCTTTGTCCTGGGTCTCAGGTTCCACCGTTAATGACGAAGGACCAATGACAACTGACTCTTTTATATCATTCATAACTTTAACTTTATCTATCTGCGGAAAAACGGCGATGCTTTCGCCGATCTGTGTCGATTCGGGCTGCCCGCCCCATTTTAGCGATGCCGGATCGACGGCAGAAACGTCGCCCTCAAGCCCGATCTGCCTGTAAATATTTGCGGCCGATTCCGGCATTACCGGATAGAGCATCACTGCCAGCCAACGCAGCGTTTCGGTCGCACGGTAAAGCACCGCATTCAGCGTTTCGGCCTGCTCCTCGTCCTTTATCAAAACCCACGGCTTGGCGTCGGAGATCATCTTGTCGATGCGGGCGATCACCGCCCACAGCGTTTCAAGCGCCAGGCTGAAATCAAAATTATCGAACCGCCGTATGAATTCGTCGCGGGCGTGTTCCAGAACCGAAACGATCTCGCCGCCGTCCGGATCGATCCCCGCCCGGCGCGCCAGGAGATATTTCTCCTCGGCGATCTTGCCCGAAGGTACTTTACCATCACGATACTTTGAGATCATCGAAAGCGTCCGGGCCGTCAGGTTGCCGAGGCCCTTTGAAAGATCAGCCGTTGCCCTGTCTATCAGATTTTCATAACCAAACTTGCCGTCCTGCCCAAAAACCATTTCCCGAAGCGCAAAATAGCGAACCGCGTCTGTCTGAAAATGTTCATGTAATACATCAACTTCTATGATATTGCCCAGTGTTTTACCCATCTTTCTGCCATCGGCATCCAGCCACATACCGTGAGCGTAAACTGTCTTTGGCAGCCGCAACCCGGCGGCATTCAGGAAAGAAAGCCAGTAAACCGTATGAAAACGCAGGATGTCCTTGCCGACCAGATGCGTCACATTTTGCCAGTATTTATCAAACCCCGGAGCATTTTCGCGTCCATTGCCGTAACCAAGCGCGGTAATGTAGTTTGACAAGGCGTCCAGCCAGACATACATCACATGGTTTTCATCATCCGGCACCGGAACGCCCCACGCGACCGACCTTTTCTCGCGGCTTATTGACAGATCCTGCAACCCGCCTTTTATGAATGAGATAACCTCATTACGCCGAGATTCCGGTTGAACTAATTTTGGGTCGTTCTCGATCAGGTCGAGTAGAAATTCCTGATAATCTGACAGCCGGAAAAAATAGCTTTCCTCAGACACCTTGTCCAAAGCGCGTTCGTGGATCAAACAGAACGGCACGTCAGAACCGTCAGGTGTGAAATATTCATCTTCGGCCTTGAAAGCGGCACACGGAGCGCAGAACCAGCCCTCATAATGGCCTTTGTAGATCGTGTCGTTCCCTTTAGGCGTTTTATTTTTGGCTATCTCACGCCACAAATGCTGTGCGCCCGTGTAATGGAACGGCTCGGTCGTACGCATGAAAATATCGTAGCCGCCGTGAGCCTGATCGAGCCCAAAATCGGCAAACATTCGCTTAAGCTCGCCCGAAATATAGTCAACCTGTTCCTGAGGCGAACGGCCTTCGCGTTCCGCCGCACGTTGGATGTTTATGCCGTGTTCGTCCGTCCCGGTCAGAAAAAATGCGTCAAAACCACGCTGCTTTTTATACCGGTGAACCGCATCGGCAACGATGGTCGTATAAAGATGCCCCAAATGCGGCAGGCTGTTGGCGTAATAAATAGGGGTTGTGATGTAAAAGGTTTGTGTCATCTATTGTCTATTTGTTATCGATCCTTTTCTTATCTGCTGCCGAAAATTCATCCGTCGCATGATAACGCGGCATCGCCGGTGCGTTTGCGAGTTTCAGGCCGATGGCAAGGCCGAGTTCGGCGTTTTGGACCATTGCGGCACCGTTCCACCAGTCATAATATTGATCGGACGGCTGGTGATAATATTTCGCCGTGTAGTTGCTGAAAAATTCGAGCGCGGTTCCCTGCAAAGGCGTTACAAAATCGTCACCGTGCCGCAGCGAAATGGCAGGAACACCGGCCTTTGCAAAAGGAAAATGATCTGAACGGAAAAAGAATCCCTGTTCGGGACGCATATCGCCTTCGAGCGTCATTTTGCGTTCGGCGGCAACGGCTTCGACCATTGCTCCGATGCCTGATCTTTCTGAGCCAAGCGCGGAGAAATCTTTGGTTACGCCAAAGAAATTAACTCCGTCCATATTCACATTTCCGGCTATCTTGTTCAGCGGAATGAGAGGGTTCATCGCAAAATATTCCGCACCTAACAGGCCTTGTTCCTCGGCGGTCGGAAACAGGAAATAGACCGACCTTTTGGGCTTTTGTATTTTCGGCAATTTGTTTATCACCTTGCCAATTTCTATCACCGCCGAAACGCCCGAAGCATTATCATAGGCACCGTTATAGATGCGGTCGCCGGTTGCGTCGGGTTCGCCAACGCCGATGTGATCCCAATGCGATGTATAGATCACATACTCATCTTTCAGCTTTTTGTCCCAGCCGCTGATGACTCCGACGATGTTTGGCGATTCAAACGTCTTGACCGTTGCTTTCAGATCAATGGCAACGCGAAGCCCTGTGTTTACGGGCCGAAAATGCCGCGTTGCCGCTTTGAGCAATAAGCCTTCAAAGTCGATTCCGGCCTGTTTCATTATCGAATTAACGGCATCTTCGGTCATCCAGCTCATCAGTTCCAGATACGGCGTCTTGTCGTCTTTGCTGCGAAATATCTCTGAGCGTTCACCGCCAAACGAGGTGCGGACAACATTCCAGCCATAGCCTGCCGAGGCCGTCGTGTGGATCAATATCACACCTGCGGCTCCGCGTCTGGCCGCTTCTTCGTATTTATACGTCCAACGGCCGTTATAGGTCAGGGCCTTGCCGCCAAAAAGGTTCGGTTCATCTTCGGTCGCCGGCGGATCGTTTACCATTATCAGCAAAACCTTGCCTTTATATGCGTTCGGGTCGTTGCCGTAATCGTTCCAGTTGTATAGCGAAGATTCGATGCCGTAGCCCATAAAAACAAGCTCCGCGTCTATCTTTACGCCTTCGCGTTGGGCACCGGTCGTGGCGACAAAATCATCACCAAATTTGAATGTATTTACAGCATCTGCCTTTCCGGTCACACGCATTTCCGTAGAAGGATCGACCTTTATGCCCGCCAATCTAACATTCTGAAAATAGCTTTTGCCATTGCCGGGTTTAATTCCGGCCGCCTTCATTTCAGCAACGATATAATCAGCGGCAAGTTTGCTACCCGCATTGCCGGGGCCGCGTCCTTCAAAATCATCGGCGGAGAGCCGTTTGACACGCTGTTTTATCTTTTCACCGTCAAAACGCGATTCAAACGTCTGCGGAAAGGCACTGACGCCTCCCAAAATAATGATAAACGCGGCAATTATCAGCTTTTTCATAAGTTAAAGTTCCTTCTGAGGTGTCAGGATGCAACTCTTAATGTAAATATTTAACATTAGCCCTTTATCAACGCCATCGCTTCGGCCCGTGTTCGCGGGTCTTTTCTAAAGCCGCCGAGAACCGCTGAGGTTATTGTCATCGCTCCGGGCTTTTTGACGCCGCGAAGCGTCATGCAGGTATGTTCGGCCTCAACGACGACCATAACGCCAAGCGGGTCAAGCTCTTCGAAGAGAGTTTTTGCGATCTGCTGTGTCAATCGCTCCTGCACCTGCAAACGGCGGGAATATATCTCCGCCAGGCGGGCAAGTTTTGAAAGCCCGACAATGCGTCCGCCCTTTGGTATATACGCGACGTGGCATTTGCCGACGAACGGCGCCAGATGATGCTCGCAGACAGACGCAAAGGAAATATCCTTGACTATCACCATTTCGTCGTGCGAATCGCCCGGCAGCGGGACGATGTGTTCCTTTGGGTCCTGCCACATTCCTTCGGTCAGCTCGGCATAAAAATCCGCCACGCGTTCGGGCGTTTTTATCAGCCCGTCGCGCATCACATCCTCACCCATGCCTTCCAGCATCAAACGAACGCCATCAGCGATCTTTTTCAGATCAACGCCTTTTGTCTTTTTCTTTGCCATACAGATAAAGAGGGCCGAGGTCTTGATACCGTCGCCCGCCTTTTAAGATAACTTCAAATTTTACAGCCTTTTCAGCGGATAAAGAAACTGAGAGAGGGTGACACGATTTTAGTTCAACCTACGCGTTCAATTATGACGGCTGATATGCAGGCCGGAAAACCGATGAGACGGACAAAGATATTTTCCATTCTGTTAGTGCTGGCCGTGATACTTGCCGGGATGATCTCCGCCCGTTCGCAGACCCGCATAACTTTTCCTAAAGGCAAAAGCTCTGCACGCAAGGCAGGAAAAATAAGCACGGGCGGACGCATCTGCTATTTTCTCAGGGCAAAAAGCGGCCAGAAATTGACTGCCTCGGTCAGTTCGCTCAGCGGCCGCGTCAACATTTTTGAAAGCGGCGATACCGTGTATTCCGAAACGGTCGAGACAACCGGCGACCAGTCCGTTTGTGTCGATAACCTCGGGCGGGCGACGCGATATGAGCTGACGGTCGCCATCCGTTGACGCCTCGGCTTTGGCTTAAGCGCGTCAGACACCGTATAATTCCTGTTTGCCCTTTTTTTTATGGCACGACAGGAAACAATGACGATCACAGACATCCAAAATGCCCTGCGCGAAAAGGTTCGCGTCATAGCGAAAGAAAAATTAAGCGTCGAACCGGATCACATCGCGTCAGAGATACCTCCGAAAACCGAACTCGGCGACCTCGCTTTTCCCATCGCGTTCGAGCTTGCCAAGCTGATAAAACAGCAGACAGGCGAAAAGCAGAACCCGCGAGCGATAGCCGAAGAACTGAAGAACGGCATTTCCGAATTCGACTTCGTTGACCGCGTGGAGATAGCCGGTCCGGGTTATCTGAACGTCTTTTATGACCGCACGGGATTTCTGCTGGACGAAAACAGCGCCGAAACCGGTGCGAATGAACCCGGAACAAAGGTCTGCGTCGAACACACGTCGGTCAATCCGAACAAGGCCGCGCATATCGGCCACGTAAGGAACGCCGTTCTTGGCGACACCTTCATACGCATCCTGAAAGCGGACGGCAAAGAGGTCGAAACTCAATATTATATCGATAACACTGGTGTTCAGGTCGCTGATGTCGCTGTCGGATTTATGTTCATCCATAACATGAATCTGGACGATATAAAAGCTCTGGATAAAGAGCTTACAGAATCCGATAAAAAGTTCGATTTCTATTGCTGGGACCTTTACGCACAGGTCGGCAGAGCTTATCAGGAAAACGAAGAACTTAAGGAAAAACGTGCGGAAGTGCTGCACTTGATAGAGGAAGGCGATAATCCGACAGCGGATTTGGCAGATTTTGTTGCCACGCGAAACGTGGAATGCATCGTCGAAACGATGGAACGTTTCGGCGTCAGATACGATCTGCTGCCGCGCGAATCGGAGATACTTCACCTTAAATTCTGGGAAAAGGCGTTCGGGCAGATGAAGGAACTCGGCGTCATCCATTATGAGACCGAAGGAAAAAACGCCGGCTGTTGGGTGATGCCTTTTGCGGAACATTCCGGCACAGACGACCACGAATCTGACAAGATACTCGTCCGTTCAAACGGCACGGTGACATATACCGGAAAGGATATTGCGTACCAGATGTGGAAACTCGGCATTCTGGGAATGGATTTCTTTTACAAACGCTTTCATAGATACGCGGACGGAAAAGAGATCTGGGTGACGACCGAAAACGCGGACGAGGCCGAATCGGGCTTCCCTGCTTTTGGCGGCGGCGAGACGATCTATAACGTCATCGACACGCGGCAATCTTATCCGCAGGAAATAGTAAAAAAAGGTGTCGCGGCGATCGACCCCGAAAAGGGCGAAAAGGCAAGCGTTCATCTTTCATACGAAATGGTCGCGCTGTCGCCGGCCGCTGCGGAGGAACTCGGATTTGAACTTTCCGAAGAGGACAAAGGCCGCACGTTCATAGAGATGAGCGGCAGAAAAGGCCTCGGCGTAAAGGCTGACGACCTGCTCGACCGGATGGAGATCAAAGCTTTGGCGGAGGTCGAATCGAGGCATCCCGATTCTGACGAAGCCGAGAAAAAACACATCGCGCACCAGATCGCGGTCGGAGCTTTGCGGTATTTTCTGCTCAAATTCACGCGAAACACGGTCATCGTGTTCGATTTTAAGGAAGCGTTATCGTTCGAGGGCGAAACAGGATGTTTCTGCCAGTATTCGGCGGTCCGCGTCAATAAGATATTCCAAAAACTGGCCGAGCGTGACGAATCCGTGGCCGAGATCAAAGCCGCACTGACGGACAGAGAAAAGGTCGCAGAAATTTTCGGTTCCGAAGCCGGTTCCGATATCTGGTCGATGCTGATCTTGGCGGCCCGGCTGGATGAGACCATCCACAACGCCGCCGCCGTGAACGAACCGGCGATACTGGCAAAATATACATTCAATCTGGCAAAGGCTTTCAACCTTTTTTACCACAATCACAAGATATTGCCGGAACCGGACGCGGTGAAACGAGCCGTTCTTATATCAGTGGCTGAGAAAGTGCGTGATTCCCTGACCAGGTCATTGAACACGCTCGGCATCGAGGTTCCTGAAAAGATGTAGCGGCGAAACCGCCGGTTTGCAAAACCGCCGTTCGAGACCTAAAGTAATAGTTTAACGTCTGAACGGTTAAATATTGATCATGCTTATTGTTATGAGACCTGACGCGGTCGATGCCGACATCGAACGCGTCCTTAAAGTTATAGAAAGCCTGGGCTTACGCGGACACGAACTGCCCGGCCAGAGCAGGACCGCCATCGGCATAACCGGAAATAGAGGCTCGGTCGATCCGGCAAATTTTGAAAACCTTCCGGGTGTCGCCGACGCGATTCGCGTCACAAAACCATACAAACTGGTTTCCAGCGACCTGCGGCCCGAAAAGTCTGTGATAAAGGTCGGCAATGCTTTCATCGGTGACGGTTCGCTGGCGATGATCGCCGGGCCGTGTGCGGTCGAGAATGAAAAACAGGTCTTTGACGCGGCCGAAGCCGTGGCCGCAAGCGGAGCAAAATTCTTTCGCGGCGGTGCGTATAAACCGCGAACGTCGCCTTATGCTTTTCAGGGCAAGGGCGAGGACGGGCTGAAAATATTGGCAGAGGTCCGCAACCAATTTGGGCTGAATATCGTCACCGAGGCGATGGACGAACACGGCGTGGACATGGTCGAAAAATACGGCGACTGCATACAGATAGGCGCCCGCAATATGCAGAATTTTTCGCTTCTGAAATACGTCGGCAAAACGCGGAAACCCGTTCTTTTGAAACGCGGTCTTTCTGCAACGCTCGAAGAGCTTCTGCTCGCGGCGGAATACGTTATGGCCGAAGGAAATTACGACGTGATCCTGTGTGAACGCGGCATCCGCACCTTCGCCAACCACGCACGAAACACGCTCGACCTGTCTATTATTCCGGCAATTCGCAGGCTCTCGCATCTGCCGGTCATCGTCGATCCTTCGCACGGAACCGGACATAATTATATGGTCGGCCCGCTTGCCCTCGCCGGCATCGCGGCCGGTTCAGACGGCCTCATTATAGAGGTTCATCCGCAGCCCGAAAAAGCCCTCTGCGACGGCGCACAGGCCCTGACAACATCTCAATACACAGAGCTTTTCGAACAGACAAAACGCATCCACGAGGCAATGAACATCGCCGCAACGGCCGCTTCATAGTTACCCTTATCTGCTGCACTTTCTGATGCCTTGTCGGCTATTTTTCTTTTTTGGGCCGACAAGATCATATAAAAACTCTTGAACTATTGCACTCAATGTTATAACATTGTTCGTATGAGAAAGAATCTTGTCGCCATCGGAAACAGTCTCGGCATCATCATCGAAAAACCCATACTCGACCTGCTCAAGATCGAACGCGACACGCCGCTTGAGGTCAGAACGGACGGCGAGCGCCTGATAATCGAGCGGCTCGGCGAAGAGGAGCGTGAAGCACGCCTGGATGCCGCTATTGACCGTGTAATGAAAAATCACCATGAAACACTGCACAAACTTGCACAATGACTGAACCGATCTTTCTTACTCTTGCCGATGTCCTGAAGATCCACAACAAACAGCTTGACGCACACGGCGGCATTCACGGCATTCGCGATGAAGGTTTGCTGGAATCAGCGGTGATGACACCACAGGCAAGTTTCGGCGGTGAGTATCTGCACAGCGACATTTTTGAAATGGCCGCTGCGTATGCTTTTCACATAGCGGAAAATCAACCGTTTCTGGATGGAAACAAACGCACCGCTCTCGTTGCGGCACTGGCTTTTCTTGATCTTAATGGATCTGTGATAGTAGATCCCGAAAGAAAGCTATATTCGATGCTGATCGACATTGCCAATAGGGCCGCTGACAAATCCGACCTTGCCGACCTGCTGAGGTCGCTTCCGACCGAATAAAAATATCCGCGCGGGTTCCCGAAACCTTGCGCGGATATTTTTGATCGTTTGACGCCTTTTGCCTATTTCGCCAAACGTGGTCTCATTATACCATAGAGCTGAAAACAGCCGCTAAAAAAAGCAGAGGCTATCAGCAGCCACATCGGCAGGAATTTGACCGATTCCGGCAGAAGCGTGCCGGCGGCGGAGCCGAGTGCCAACCCGCCAAAAAGCCCCAGAACGGCAATGGCCGCGCGTCCCGCTGCCCACGGCAGAAATGCGGGCCGCTCACCCGAAAACGGCAGCAGATACGGCACCGTAACGAACATCGCCAATGTCATGAACCCGAGCGCCGACCCGATGTCAAAGCCGATGGCCGATGTCCCTATCTCAACCGCCAAAAAGAAAAGCACAAAAGTGGTGTCGATGGCAAAAAATGGAGCCGATTCCCTTTCCTCGTTAGTATTCTCTATTGTCAGAACGTTCTGCATATCGATCCTCCGCTTATTTTCCTTTCTTTATTATCCGGTTTCGCTTTGTCCCTAAAGTGCTGATGGCCTGTTATTTCTTTTTCTTTTCGTCCGGGCCGCTGAACTGCTTATACGCAACACGGAAAAGTTCTGCCAATGCCTGAGCCGTCTGCGGCGTCAGATTTTTGTCCGCTCTCAGGTGAGCTTCCACTATCTCCGGCGTCGGTTCGTGCGGATAATAGATCACCGCTTCTACATCATCGGCGGTCTTTTTGCTCATCACGCGGTCTATCGGCATATCCAGCCATCCGGTCAGCCGGGCGATATTGTCCGCGTCCGGTTTTCCGGTGCCGTTCTCTATCCGCGAGATCGTCGAAGCCGAAACACCCGTAACATCGGCCACGTCCCGCAGGCTAAGGCCGAGTTCCTCGCGTCGCCTTTTGATAGCGCGGCCCAGTTCCGCAGTGTCTATAAAATTGTCATTTGCAAATGCCATAAATACCTTCCACCTCCAGTTGTTGTGAGTGTCACAGATGCGATCTCTATTTCACGCATAAAACATAACACACAAAAATTTTAAATGCAACACCCCGTTTCACCCTTGCAACTAAAAAATTATTATGATACGCTGTTTCACAGATGACACATACGCACGCTGGTGCCTGTGTTGTCCACTGGTTGAAAAGCGAAGTAACCAACGCTGAGTCGCACAGGGCCTGACGTGCGGCGTACAGGGATCGGGAAACGGTCGGAGAGTTTCGACAACAGGCCGCGAAACAATATTCACACCGCTTCCCGGTTTGGAATACAAAAGAGGAGAAAAGATCATGTTGCAGACAAAAGAAATAAAGGAACAGGCAGCTAACCAACCGGAAATATTTGAAACGGGCATTGACCGCGACAATGTTTACAGCTTTTCATCGACGCTAAAGGAATTAAGAAAAAATCTGGACCCGGAACTGCTCCGCCACCGCGAAGGCTGGCGCGACCGCAGCGGAAACGTCCGCACGATCGAATATGTCGAATGGCATTCGGTCGCCGACATACTTGATGAGGTCGCACCGAATTGGGTGCATACCATTAAAGACATTCGCGCGATAGGCGACGTCGCCATCGTAACGGTCGCCATCACCATCGACGGCGTGACCCGCGAAGGCATCGGCACCGGCTCGGCAAAGAGCGAGACGGGCATCAAAAAAGCCGAACACGACGCATTGAAGCGTGCGGCTGTGAAATTCGGCATCGCCCGCGGCCTTTACAAACGCGAGTTTGCTCCGCAGACATCTGCAAAAGCAAAAGAGAAAGTTTCGGAAGAGGTATTGAATGATCCGGTCTCGCGTTCGATAGGCGACCTGGTAACGCCTAAGCAGATCGGGATGATCCGTGCTCTTGCACGCGAACGCATGATAGATGCCGACGCAGAATGTATGTCAATGCTGGGCTGCCGCATCAACGAGCTTTCGCGAAAAGCCGCATCGGCATTCATCGATCATCTGCAGGCGATAGCCGAACCCGCTCCGCTGAAAAAGGCGAGCTAGAGGTAAAAAAGGCAGGCTAGAAGTGAAAAGAACAAGCTAAAGTCTCCGTATCTCCCGCCAAACGAAGTTTTGGGTTGTGAATGGCCTTTCCTCCAGTAATAAAGGCCATATCCACCTCGATCACAGCCCAAAACTCCCTCCTTGCCATATATACCGAACAAAACTTACATAAAATACAATGAAGATGCTCGAATCTCCTGATGCTGCTTCCATTTTGGGGTCGTGATGGCCCGATCTGTTGCCGACCGGGAAGCAACACAGGCCCGCTTCGGCGAAAAGAAGGATACTTTGGTTGCGGGAAAATCCGTTGACTTTTTGAGAGACAGGGCGTATTTTTGAGCTGAAATGATCAAGGATCTGTCACGTGTCAATTTCCGGTTTATTTGGCATTTCAAGGGCTAAAGAGCATTCCAGTTGTTTTTCAGCTTAACTGTCGAAGCAAATAAGGAGATAGAAAAAATGATAACAGCAAGAGTAGGAATTACAGCTTTGGGGCTTTTTTTGATCGCTGTTCCGCTATCCTACGCCCAGGAAAAAATGCGTACTCTGGAGCATGGCATGTACAGACAATATGACCTCAATACAGAGCCTATTGCGATCGTCACCCGCGAACTTGGCGACACACCGTTTATGGATGAAAGGAGAGTTGTCGGTTCCTCTGATTGGCTGCAGCACATCACTCTTGGAGTAAAGAACATTTCGAAAAAAACAATTGAGGATTTCGAGATCAACCTAATAATACCGAAGCAGCGTAATATGCCCTTTGACCATGTTATGATCGTGAAATTTCCTGTTACACATCAAGCGGTGCTGGATGACAATGGAATGCCCAATGGAAAATATAAGGTTATTCGGGCATTAAAGCCCGGCGAAACCGTAAAGCTGAAAATTGATGAGAATCAGTTGCGCATACTGGATAAGATCAAAAGTTACGGTTTGCATGATGTCGAGCAGATCTCGCTCAGTTTTCGACAGGTGACTTTCGATGACGGGATCAGATGGAGCCAAGGACTTGAAATGAAAGAAGACCCTGACCAACCAGGCCGATGGCTCCCTATTCTTAATGAAAAACTGCGGTCGGGTCTAAATGATCCGTTCAGGATCATTTATTTCCATTGACTATCATACGGGAGACTCTGTGGCCTTCAGAAAAACTCGTGAACAACGCATCGTCCATTATTGTGTGGCGTTTTGCAAAACTTGCAATAGGATCAATAAAACGGTTAGTGGCAAACTAAAAGGAAAAGACCATGAAGATAACATGCATTTTATCAGACGAACGGTTAATTACGTGTGTTTCGATCATATTCATGCTGCTTCTGATCTCCGGCGGCATTGTGGCTCAAAGCCAACGCGGTCCGCTGCCTGACAACATAAGCGTTGCCCCTCAAACCGGCCGCCCCGTCTCGATAGACCTCACTGACACATGGACGTTCAATAAAGAGACCGTAATGATAAATTATACGGTAAAAAATATTGATGGAAGGCAGATCAGCGGTATCGTATTGACCGGTTTCCCCAATTCGGAAAAAGAAGTATTGATCTTTGAAGAAGGGCTTGCATTTGGCGTGACCCGCTCTTTTGGCGGCGGCAATATTGCATCCGGCAATGCCGAAAAGGTTTTGATAAAAGCCGATCATATTCTATTCACTGACGGCACATACTGGGGAGACAATAGTATAGGAGAAGCTGATTTCCTCACAGGATATATGGCTGGCCGAAAATACGCCGCCGTAGAACTCCGTAAACAGGCAGATAAAAAAGATGATGCCGCCCTAAAGGCATTCGTCAAAAAACAGCCATATGTGACGATCCCCGACAGTGATAAAGACAAAAGTCCAAAATGGCAAGAGGGATTTAAAAGAGGCGTCGGAAATGTAATGTTCCCTTTGAACATTGACGTTAGAAACCGCGGTGATCTTTCCGGCGTGTATTCCAGGCTGGCCGATCTTGAAGATTCTTTGGCCATAACACAAAAACGGCCTAAGGATATCAAACGCATTTCCAAGATACTTTCGTTTGATGATCCGTTGCTTCTGGTCGGCTTTGACATAGCCGGAAAAGAATTAAAATTTGAAGAAGAATTCACCGGCGATGACGAATGGTTAAATGGCCTCCGCATAAAAATTAAGAACACATCCGGCAAAACATTGCAATTTGTTTCCCTGTCTATGAGATTTCCTGAAACATTGGCTACGGGCAACCAGATGATGTTTGCGATGAGCTACGGACAACACGGTCTTTTTCCGCAGCCGGAACGTACCGAGCAAACTCCGATCGCTCCTGACGCTTATTTTGATATACATATAGGCGAA
The DNA here is from genome assembly GCA_019639175.1 of Acidobacteriota bacterium. Lineage (GTDB taxonomy): Bacteria > Acidobacteriota > Blastocatellia > Pyrinomonadales > Pyrinomonadaceae > OLB17. The sequence goes on from JAHBSK010000005.1 coordinate 233,190, forward strand.
AAAGAGTTCAAGAGCCTGAAACATTTCCTGGGTGAAAGAGCTTCGCTTGCCGACCTGACACGGGCAAGTATATCTGTATCAAGTGTTAAGTACAGCGAGGAGACAAAAAATTAACGCTCAGCTCAATCTGTTACCGGCCATAATACACGCACTCATTCATTAACAAAGATTTTCATTTGCATGGAAACGGACTCGTGATATTCTTTGCGGGTTCATATTTTTTTCATTTATTCAGGATGCAGGTCTTTGGTTTGAGGCCGGTTTATCCATAGGAGGATCTTTATATGTCAGAACACACCCATGAACACATGGTGATGCCAAAGCATGGTGAATTTTGCTGGACCGAGGTTGCTGTGACCGACCTTGAAAAATGCAAGAGCTTTTACACGAACGTCTTCGGCTGGGAATTTGCCCAGAGCAAGGCGATGGACGGCGAGATGCAGTATCTGGAATTCTCTTCGTCTGGAGCAGCGGAACCCGATGCGGCGATCTATGAGATAAATGCAGATATGTTTGGCGGAACGGCCCCGCCGCCTCATATAGCCGTCTATGTCGCTGTTGACGATGTCGATGCGGCGGCCGAAAAAGCAAAAAGCCTCGGCGGATCAGTGCTTGTCGGGCCTGAGAATATTCCGAATGTCGGGCGATTTGCGGTCATTGGCGATCCGGCGGGTGCGGTCATCTCGATGATAGCTTTAGGAGGCGGCGAATAACTCATGGCCGTGAATGAAAAATTAAAAGCTCTGGCGGGAAATTGGAAAGGAACGAACCGTCTGAATTTCGGAGAGGATTCCGGCACGCCGGTGATCGAATCGCCGTCAACGGCAGAGGTTCTCGAACGAGCCGGCGGACAGGCACTTGAGATCACATACACGTGGGAATACGAAGGCAAGCCGCAGGAAGGATTTCTGCTGATAAATGGCGATGCCGGATCGGGAGCCGTAAAGGCTGTCTTCACCGATTCATTTCATCTGGCGAATGACCTCATGCAATGTGACGGAGCGGCGACGCCGGACGGCGGCATCAACGTAAAAGGCTTTTATACCGTTCCCGGCCATCCCGAATGGGGCTGGCGGACTGAGATAACACCAGGTGACGATTCATTTACTTACAGAATGTATAACGTCACTCCCGAAGGCGCGGAAGAATGGGCGGTCGAGACCGTTTTCACACGCGGATAATATTGGAGAAAAAGATGAGCGAAAATTCAATACCAAAGAACGGCGCCGTATGCTGGCGCGAACTAGCAACGACTGACAGGCCGGGCGCGGAGACATTTTATAAGGAAATGTTCGGCTGGGAACTCAAACCGAGCAAGATACCGAATATCGACTACACCGAAATATTCATCGGCGGCGTGCCAAGCGGCGGCATGATAACGATGGACGAAAAATGGGGTGCGGAACTCCCGCCTCCGCATTGGGTCACATACCTCAGCGTGGATAATATTGAAGAAACATCGCAAAAGATAACCGCAAACGGCGGAACCATCTGCGGCGAACCCTTTGACGTCGAAGGCGTCGGACGAATAGCAATGGTGCAGGACCCGTGCGGAACCTACTTCGCGATACTTCAGATCCAAATGCCGGGTTAGCTCTGTCTTTCGCCTGAAAAAGCAAGCGTTTGGGGGAGCATTGATGAAGAGATGCTCCCTTCCATTTTGTTGCCGTCGGCGGTGGCGGTTATTAGAAATTCCACCTGCTGGCCCTGAAGTTCCGTGACGGAGGCCGCCGATATCTTTGAGCCGTTCACCTTTCCGTTCTCAAATCCGCTTTCGCCGAGCATTGTCGTCAGCGTTCCCGAAACCAAACTTCCCTCCTGTTCCAGAACCAGCGTCACAGGCACGTTCTGGCCCATGAACTCCAGCGACAGCGTCCACGTTCCGGCAACATCGGCCGGTTCTTCGGACGGATCGGATGCGTAAATGCCCGGATCGTTCTCGTTTCCGGCGGTATCGAACACTCTTATGCTGTCCGCATACCCATCGGTTTGCCTTAAGATCTCCGCTGCATCGCCGACTATCACAAGTGTCATTCTGTCGGGTTTTATGTGTTCATTCGCGACCCGGCGGACATCTTCGACCGTAACGGCATCAACGTTATCGCGATAGGTTTGCAGATAATCTTCTGGCAGTCCGTACAGCTCCTGATTGACGATCAGATTCGTCAGGCCTTCCTGCGTTTCGGCCCTTATCGGGAAAACTCCGGTGAGAAAATTCTTTGCGTCATCCAGTTCTTCCCGAAGTATGTCCTCATCGCGGATGCGGTTGAGTTCGTAGAAAAATTCCTTGAGCGAATCGCCCGTGACCGCCGTCCTGACCTCTGCGGTCGCCTCAAAAAGACCGGAAAGCAGCCTTGTGTCGAGCCGCGTGTAGGCTCCGTAAGTGTAGCCCTTTTCCTCGCGGAGATTCATGAACACGCGTGACGAAGCTCCCGCACCCAAAACCTGATTCATCACGATCAGCGGAAAATAATCAGGATCATTTCGCCGGACACCGATATTTGCAAGCACGATGTTCGCCTGAGCCGAACCGGGCCGGTCAACTATCACCAGTTCGCGGCTGTCCTTTTCGGCAATGTCGGGCAAAACATTGGAAGGAACATCGCCTTGTCCCCAGTTTCCGAACCGTTCCCTGACCTTATCAAGTATCTCTTCTTCACGCACATCGCCGACTATCGTAAGAACGGCATTGTTCGGGAGAAATGTCCTTTTGCGGGCGGCCTCAAGGTCTTCGCGCGTCAGCTTTTCCACATCTGCGGTTGAGGGCGAGATGGTCGCGTAAGGATGTCCTTCAAACAAAAGCCGGGCGATCTGTTCATTTGCCAGGAAGTTCGGCTGCGACCTCTGAAATTTGAGGTTCTCGACCATATTTCGGCGGTAAAGGTCGAGTTCCTTTTCGGGAAACGTCGGCACAAAGACGATCTCAGCCATCAGGTCCAAAACTTCCGTTCCGTAAATGGACAAGGCCGACGCGACCACCATCGAAAAATCGTCGGAGGAACTGGCGCGGAGCGTTCCGCCGATGCGCTCGATCTTTTCGGCAAGCTCAAGGCTGGAATAGTTCTCCGTTCCTTCGGTTATCTGCGATGCCATGGCCGACGTGACGCCGATCCTGTCGGACGGTTCGGCAGCGTCGCCCGAAAGGAATGCCAGCCGATAGGAAACAAGCGGCAGCCGCTCATCGGCCACTATCACCACGCGAAGCCCGTTGTCGAGCGTCACGCGATGAGCGGGTGGTGTCTGAAAAGCGACCGGCTCAAGCGGTTCCGGCGCTGTCTTGCGAATTGGTTTCATAAAAACGTTCGAAAAAATATCACACCGCAGAGAAACAGAGTCGCAGAGAAAACTTGCATTTGGACGCGGGCGTCTAGCGAAAATGGCCGCCCGCTACCGCAGGCGGTTCTGACAGAACTCCCTGTCTCCCTGTCTCCCCGTCTCCTTCTCTCCCCTACTCCTCTCCGGCTGCTGCGGGTACGACATCCAGCAAACTGCGGTTCGGGGTGTCGAGAAAATCGGATGCGGCCTTTCGTATCTGGTCGGGCCTTATCGCCATCAGTTCTTCGAGTTCGCTGTTTATCAGCGTGGCGTCGCCGTCATACAATGCATACTCGGCTATGTTCTGCGCCCTTGCCATTGATGACTGCCTCATGCGGACGGTGTCGTTTATCAACTGGTTATGCAGCTTCTGCATTTCCTCGGCGGTCGGGCCGTGTGCCGCAATGTTCTCTATCTCGGTCATTATCGTCGCGCGTATCTTGCTCAGATCGCGGTCGGGTTTTGGTATCGCCCCGATATAGATGCTGGACGGGCCGCGGCGTTCATCGGTAAAACCGAAAAGCTGAACGACCGACTCCTCGCCCTTGACCAATTTTTGATACAGCCGCGAACTGTCGCCGTCGTAGAGCAGCTTCCCGACCAGATAGAGCGCGTTGAACTCCGGCGTCCGCCTTGCCGGTATCTTCCAGCCGAGCAAAAACGCCGGAAGCGGAGCGTGCGGATCGTGCCATTCGCGGTAATCGTCCGCGACCTCGGGCGGTTCCGAAACGTCTATCACGGGCGGAGCGGCCTGTCGCGGAATATCGCCGAAATGCGTCTCGATAAGCTCTTTCGCCACGTCAGGATCGAACGATCCGGACAATGTCAGAACGGCGTTGTTCGGCGCGTAATACATCCTAAAAAATTCCTGAACGTCCTCTACCGTAGCGTCGTCCAGGTCTTCCATCGAACCGATGGTCGAATGCGAATTGGAAAAATTTTTGTAGATCATTGACGAGATGATGTCAAAGATCTGTCCGTAGGGCTGGTTGTCATACCGCAGCCGTTTTTCTTCCTTAACGGCCTCGCGCTGATTGTCCAGATTTTCCTGCGTCACTGCCAGCGACCGCATCCGGTCGGCCTCCAGCCACAGCGCAAGCGGAAGCTGATTGGCCGGCATCGTCTCATAATAATTCGTCCGTTCGCTGGAGGTCGTTCCGTTCATTGTCCCTCCGGCTTTCATTATGTACTGAAAATGCCCGGCCTTCGGCACGTTTTCGGAACCCTGAAACATCATGTGCTCGAACAAATGAGCAAAACCGGTTCGGCCCTCGCGCTCATTGCGCGAACCGACATCATAATAGACGGCGACCGCGACAACAGGCACGGCCGGATCACGGTTCAGCACGACCCGCAGGCCGTTCTCAAGCGTGTATTCCTCAACATCCAGCGGCGGAAGTGTGAAAGTTAGCGACATAATTAAATCAAACCACTTTGCCACCGAAAATGCAAAAACTCACACGCTCCACAGTGCATCTCAAAAACATCATTGCGAAATATGTCAGGAAATGTCCTTGCGGCCGCAGCGGTCATTCATCTTCGGGGCTTTCTTCTTTCTTTTTATCAATGTTCTCGCGCGCAATGGCGTACAGAGCAGATTTGACCTGAAACGGTGTCAGGTCGGGGTATGCTTCCAGCAGCAGGGCGATGATGCCCGCAATGTGCGGACAGGCAAAGCTGTTCCCGGTCAGGTTTCGATAACCGCCGGCAGGCCACGGCGTTCTGACATTTACGCCCGGAGCTGTCAGTTCTATCACCTGCCCGAAATGAAAACCAAACTTGAACGGATCCTTTTCCTCGCTCTTGACGACCGAGATCAGCGATGACGAGAACACGGACGGAAAGCTGGGATGCGGCAGGTTGTTCGCCGCCGCGACGACGACGCATCCGGCCAGATAAGCTCGGTCAAGCAGATCGTGAAGCGGCGAGAAAAATTGCGGTTTTGTCGTGCCGAGGCTGAGGTTGATGATGCGATAGCGATTCTTGACCGCATATTCCAGTCCCGCCAGGAACGCATGGCCGTCACCGAGGCCGCCCGTTCCCAAAACGCGGATGCTGTGAAACTCCGCGTCCGGCGCAATGCCGCTGATAATGCCCGCACAGGCCGTTCCGTGGCCGACCAGATCAAGGCCTTCGCCCGGTTCGACCGGATCGAAAACGACCTTTTTATTCTCAACACGGGCTTCGACGGAAGATGATACCTTTCCCTCCAGATCAGGATGAGTTATGTCGATGCCGCTGTCGATCACCGCAACGGAAACGCCTTTTCCGGTCGCTGAACGCCATTCGTCAGCGAGTTCGAAATAGGTCGATCGCGTTTCCAATTCTGTTGTCTCGTAGCCGGTGACGATCGTCATAACACTTTGCAGCCGCGTTTAACCTAAAAAGCTGGTCTCGTTCTTTGTTTCGCTGAATCTGAGAATGGCTTCGAGGATGTCGCGGCACATGGCCCGTTCGGCGTCGCCGCGGCCAGCTATCTCGCGCAAAAGAAGAGCGAGGTCCATCATCTCGCGGTGTTCGGCGGAAGAACGGACACCGGCCAGCCATTCGCGAACCGCCGCCAGATCGACGGCTCCGGGTTCGGACAAGGTCTTGTCGCCAAGTTCGCGGAAAAGCTTTGCCGATTCATACGCATTTACCAAAGACGCAATGGCTTCGGCGCAGTGTGCGGCCTTGTCCATTTCATCGGGCGTGAACTGGTCCCACGGCGGCGGGCCAGATCTGTTGATGAACTCCAGAACGCCGATGACCTCGTCATTGAACCGCAGCGGCGTCGCCAGGATCATCTGCGTCGAATAACCCGTCGCCTTGTCAACCTCGGCGTAAAACGATTCTTCTTCGCCGACGTCCGAAACGACCATCGGCTGGCCCGAAGACAACACAAAACCGGCAATTCCCTTTCCGGCCGGCACCTTCATTCCCAAAAGCTGATCGGCAACCTCACCGATAGCTGTCAGAAAGCGAAGGTCGCCCTGATCGCCGTCGCGAATAAGCACCGACGCCTCGCTGGAGCCGAGGTCTGCGGCCGCTACCTCCATCAGACGGGCGATGGACCGTGTAAGCGGTTCAACAAGAAAATTTGTTATGTCCACGGTCTCCACCAGTTGCTGGAGTTTGTTGACGAGTTCGGGATCCTGGTTGGCGGCCATAGGTTAATTTTCAACTAAATCGGCATAATTATCAAATTCAGAATTTTTATCGGAAACCGGGGCCGATTCGCCATATAGTGGTTCAAAAGTAATGACGGCGGGGATCACCACAAAGTGCCGCAGCGCTCGGCGGCACAGCCATAGGACCGTCTTTACAACCGATCAATGGCCCTAAAACCGATAAAACGCTCTTTTGTTCTGAGTTTCATCATCTGCGCCGCATTTGCCCCTGACGCCGCTTCGCAAAAAAGCGGCCAGGGTTCTTCCGAACCGGCCCGCAGCGATTCGTTTCGCATCGCTCCCGGCTCGATGTTCGACACCTCGCCGCGCAGCCACATTCCTTCTGACACGCTCGAAAGAACAACAAGGCCGGCGATGTCGGAACCGCTGCTGAACGCAGCGAACGAGATCAACGAGGCGTTGGAGATCATCAAAAGAAATCACGCGGCGGGCAATGCCCTGGATCAGGACGCAGTGACCGGATCAGCGATCACGTCGATGCTGAAGAGCCTCGATCCGCATTCAAATTATTACGACAAACGCGAATTTGCAGAACTTTTGGGCGGCCACCGAAGCGAGTATTCGGGAACCGGCGTATTTATAACAAATTTCGGCCACGGCGAATCGCGCGGAACTTATATCGTTGCGTCAGCTCCGAATTCGGCGGCATCGCGTGCGGGGCTGCGTTTTGGCGACAGGATAATTTCGCTGGACGGGCAAAACATCGGCGGAATGGATTCGTATGCCGTGCGGGAAATGATAAGAGGCGAACGCGGCACAAATGTTGAGATCACCGTAAAACGGGCAGACACGCTTGAGACAGAAAAATTATCGCTTCGTCGCGAGCGTCTGTCGCAGCCGTCAGTTCCGAGGGCTTTTATGCTTGAGGACAAGATCGGCTATATCGAAATGTCGTCAGGATTTAGCTATTCCACCGTGACGGAACTGGATACGGCAATGGCCGATCTGAAAAAACGCGGGGCCGTCGCTCTGGTTATCGACCTTCGCGGCAATCCGGGCGGCATTGTGGATCAGGCCGTCGCCGTGGCGGAAAGATTTCTACCCGACGGAGCGAAGATATTGTCGCAACGCGGACGCTTTTCACGCGACGACCGTGTCTGGATATCACAGAACAAAAGGCCTGAGACAATGCCCGTTGTGCTGTTGACCGATGAAGTTACGGCCTCGGCTGCGGAGATAGTTGCCGGAGCTTTTCAGGACAATGACCGGGCGTTGATCGTCGGCCAGAGGACGTTTGGCAAGGGCCTTGTGCAAAATGTGCTCGACCTGCCGGACGGATCAGGACTGACGCTGACCGCCGCCAGATATTACACGCCGTCAGGACGTTCGATCCAGCGAAACTACACGGGAACCGGCCTTTACGATTATTACAAACGCACCGAGCGTGCCGCGCTGATCGACGGCTCATTTGAAGCCGCAAAAACCCTGACGAACAGGACGGTTCACGGCGGCAACGGCATCGCGCCGGACGTTGCGGTCGAACAGGAGAATTATTCTGAAGAACGGGCGAGGCTTATCGACAGGATATTTCTTTTCACAGTCGATCTGGTAAACGGCCGCATAGAAGGCCAGCCGTCACGCGCCGCTTTGCGGCAGAGAGCTATCTTTGAAAAACCGGTCGTGACCGATCAGATGGTCGAGGCGTTCATGAAATACCTTGCAGACAGCGGCGAAAATTTACCGAACGAAAAGAACGCCGGCACCGTCAGGGCCGATCTGGAACATTATCTCGCCCTGGCGCTTTTTGGGCAGGACGCCGCCGCCAAGGTTATGCTGGCACACGATAAAACCTTCGCCTCCGCGATAAGGTCGATACGTGCCTCAGCAGAACTGGCAAAGCGGGCAAGAGCGGTCACAGATCCGCTGCAGATGGCAAGCAAAAGCCCGCCAAAGCGTTAGCTCCGACGGGCCGCTGCAAAACAGGAGGGTCAGAAAACACGGCAGAAACGCCTTGGAGGACACGCATCCGCCTTTTCCTTTCCGCAATTATAGATGACCTGAGATCAAATACAGTTGCTCAAGAAAAAAAAACTCCGCGACATTATTATGCCATCGCGGAGTTTTTTTCTTTACAGTTTTCCAGAAAACCTAGAAATTAAGCTTACCGGAGATCTGTATCCTTCTCGCGCTGTTCGTTACGTCAGCGTTGATACGGCCAAAAATGCTGGAACCAAATCCGGATTGGCTAAACCCGGCCGGCAATGTAGCAGTCGGCAGTGAGAAGTTCGGCGTGTTCGTAAAGTTACGAGCATCCACGCGAACATCAAAGCTCAAAGTCTCAGTAAAGCGGAACTTTCTCAAGAGAGATATGTCAGCTTCGGTATATCCGGGCGTCAGGAAGTAGTTCCTTCCCGTGTTGCCGACCTCACCCGGCCCCGGTTGGCTGAAAAGGCTGCGAGCAGCTTCGTCAAACCACCAGTTTCGGAGGAGCGGGTTACTCGTGTTCTCAAAGTTACCCTGAACCAGCGACCCAAGGTTACGCGGACAACCGCTGCAGTTTGCGTAGGAACCTCGTGTCTGGCTGACCGTGTTCAAACCGGCATAGGCTGTGAAAGGACGTCCCGACATAAGTCGGACCGTACCTGCGACCTGCCAGCCGCCGATAACGTAGTTAAGGACCGGCGAGCTAGAACGGAACTTCTTGCCCGAACCAAACGGCAGCTCAACTACGTACGTACCGAGCAGCGTATGCCGTCTGTCAAAATCAGACCAGGCATAGTTTGACTTCCGATCATAGTTATCAAGCGGCGTATTTCCCGCCGATTGAGCGGTACCCGTGCTCAAGGTGGTAAACACAGGGTCGAAAGAACGGGTGTCCTTAGAGACCGACCATGTATAACCGACCTGGAAACTTATGCCGTCCTTCATACGGCGTTTGAACGAAACTTCAAGGCCGTTGTAGAACGAGAAGTCGTTGCTGTCAATGATGTTAAATCCACCCGTATATTGTGAGAACGGCTGGAAAAAGGAACTGTATCCGTGGATATCCAGAATACGCTGCCCCAATTGTCCCGAGGTGCAAAGCCCTGCGGTAACATCAGCCGAAATACATAGTTTCTGCGAAGCTGCCAGAGCCAGAGTAGCCGCACTTCCCTGCGTTATCGCCGTTCCGTTCAGAGCACGGAAACGGGCGGTACCTCCATTGTTTGCCGCATTCCCGGTAAACAGCAGATTGATCAGCGGGCTGTTATACGCAGCGTCATTCCTGATCGAATTGAACGCCTGAAGGAAGGTTTCTCCGGCTCCCGAAAGAGTTCCATTGAGATCTACCTGATTGACGTTATAAGCACCGAAAAGGTTGGTGGCTTTCTTACCGATATAGTTGACCTCGACCATGTTGCCACCAAACACCTCACGCTGAAAGCTGGCGCTCCAACTGTGAATGCTCGGGAACTTTATATCCGGATCGATGGCCGTCATTGACGCTGTGCTGTACGCCGGGGGCGTTCGAAGCTGTGTCGGCGACTGTGTAGGTGCCACCGACGGCAATCCGTCACGCCGCAATCCGCCGCTCTGGCCAAATGCCGTGTTGATTCCAAGCGCGGTATTTCCCGGAGTGCTTTGGAAAATGAATGAACTGAACAGGAACGTCGAGAATCGGTCAGATGCCTTGCGGTAGTTGGCACGGATCGATGTCTTGCCGTCGCCGAACGGATCCCATGCGAACCCGAGGGTAGGCAGGAACATTCCATAGTCATCATCAAAAAGCTTGCCTTCAACAAAGGTCAGGTCATTTGCCGGAGCCGAACCAAGCACGAACGGCTTGTCGGGAACGAGGATCGGACGTCCGCCCGCCGATGTCGGAGCTAGTCTCATCTCCCATCTTACACCTATGTCAACAGTGAAGTTTGGGCGAAGCTTCCACGAATCCTGAACATAAAAGTCGAGTTCAGGATGATTTGCGTCGAACAGCCATCGGGTTCCCGCAGGGGCAAACGATGACGGGTTTGACGGATCATTCACAAATGCCTGTGAGATGGTTCCGACACGGCCGAGCATGTCGTTTATCGTATTTTCAAGACGTGTCCTGTCAGCCGAGTTGATAACAGCAGCTCCTGTTGGCAATCCCCAGATCGCGGGAAAAGTGCTGTTGACGGTTCTGCTGAAATTATATGCAAGCTCGATTCCCCCACCGCCGACACTGGCCCGGTCATCTGTGCTTTTGCCCAAGCGAAGATTCGCACCGGCCTTGATGACGTGCGGCGAGAAGTCGAAGGTCATGTTATCGACGAACTGCCACGTCGTAAAACTGCGTGCGTTGTACGAAAAGTTCGTGTTTATGTCCGTGGGCAGATTAAATACGAACGCAAAGTCAGGATCAGGTTCAGGTGTCAGGAACTTAAATCTGAAATTGCTGTAACCTACAATGAATTCGTTGACAAACCTGCTCGACGGTGCCCAGCGCCAGTTGGCCGCAAGGTTCTTCGGAGTTCTTTCAGTATCAACGTAGTTCGGTGCGTCCGGAAAACGCGGACGTCCGCCGTTCGCGGCGTCGCCATACGTATTCTGTTCGCCCTGTGCCCAACGAATATAGAAATTGTTCTGGTCGTTGATCTTAAAGTCGAACTTGGAAACAAAGTCGTATTGCTTCTCCGTCTGCGGAGAGTTGAACAGGAAGCCCGCAGTGTTCAGGCCGTCACCTGTAGCGCTGTAGCTGTTCGGCACCGGCATCTGATTGATGTATCCCATCAGCAGCGGATCAAGGGAAATGCCCGTTCCGGTGGCGATATTGTACGAATTGATACATGGTGTGTTCGTAGGTGTTCCCGGATATGCCACGTTACAGACCGGCAGCACGGGATTTCCGCTTGCGTCAACCTGTCCGGTGCCGTTCACGCCGCCCTGAACCCAACGGAATATCCCTTGTCGGGCAGTCGGGGTAAACACGGTCCGTGTTTGCAGAAGGGCATCTGACGCACGAAGCATCTGGAGGTTAACGAAGAAGAATGCCTTGTCCTTTAGCAGCGAGAATTTTGATCCTTCGCCAAATCCGGGGTTGAACAAAGGTCCGCCAAAGCTTCCGCCGAAGATGTGCTGGATAAAGTTCTCCTTAACTGTTCCGTTGACGTTTGCCGCATAGCTGCGTGCCATTAGGCCCTTGCTTAAATAGTATTCGAACAAGCTACCGCGAAACTGATTGGTGCCGGAGCGGGTGACGAATGTCACCTGAGCGCCGCTGCTTCGTCCAAGCTCTGCTGTAAAGCCGCCGGTCACTATCTGAAATTCCTGTATCGAGTCAGGATTGGGCCGCAACGGCGTGAAGTTGGAACCGCCGGCTGTGGATTCATTGATATCTATGCCGTCCAATGTAAAGTTGAAGGCACGGTCACGTGAACCGTTCACGTGAACACCGCCGCCGGTGTTGGCACCGGTCACGACACCAGGCTGGTAATTAAGAATATCCAGCGGATTTCGCCCACGCGTTCCGACGATCGGCAGGGATTCGATGGTCCGCTGTTCGACCGTTCCGCCCAGGTTGCCCGAAATATTGGTTTGCACCTGCGTCGCGGCCGCATCCACGGACACGACTTCTGACACATCACCAACCTGCAGCACAACATTTATAGTCGCCGGCTGGTTGATCAGAACTGTATTGTTCGCGGAAACAAACTTATTAAAACCATCCTTTTCGACCGTAAGCGTGTATGTACCCGCCTGGATAAGGTCAAAAAGAAAAACTCCGGCATTATTGGTAAATGCCGTCAAACCACGTTCAGTACCGCTGCCAACGAGCGTTACTTTCGCGCCCGGCACTACTCCCCCGCTGTTGTCCGTAACCATACCGGTAACGCGTGAGGTGGTTCCCTGCGCCATTACCGACAAGCTCAGACAAGCAACCAGAGAGAACGTGTAAACCACTCTCGCTAAAAGTCCTTTGCCCATCTTATTCCTCCAAATTTTTATTTTGCCTGTATAACCAACTCTTATGATAAAAAGAGTTCTGTGCAGAATTGTTGATGTAACATATCACAACTCATTGCTGAAGTGTTAATAAAAAAAGCGATTTTGGAGATTTTTTTGAAAAATATTTTGAATTTGACTACTTATTGAGCCGGAGCAGCGTTCCGTTGGCTCCGAGTGCCCATCCATAGCGTTTTGCCATATAGAGTCCGAACAGGCTTTCCTTTGTTCCGCTCTCCTGCAAAAGCCAGGTCTTGCCTCGGTCGCCCGAACGCAGAATGGTGCCGCCGTGGCCGACGATCCAGCCGTTCTTGTCATCGGCAAAATCGACCCGCATAAAGGTTGTGGGAAAACTGGTCGGGACCTGTTGCCATGTCAGGCCGCCGTTCTCCGTCCTCAAAATGGTTCCACGGCCGCCGACGGCGTATCCGGCCTTGCGGTCGCGGAAATGAACATTATAAAGCGCCCGTTCGGTACCGGAGGATTGCAGCCGCCAGGTCGTTCCACCATCCTCTGACGCCAGGATGACACCCCGGTCGCCGACCACCCAAACGCGCGAATCGCCGACAAAATTCAGATGGAACAATTCCGTCCGTGACGACACCTTTATCCTTTGCCAGGTCTGGCCTTCGTCCTCGGTCTTCAGCACCAGCGAATCCACGACATCCTCATTGCTGTTCAGGACGGAGCCGACAATGATGCCGCGTTTTCTGTTTGCAAATCTGATGCTCAGAAATTCGGGCGTGCCTTCGCGGATGTCGCCCGCGCGGACTATGACCGTCTCGCCCCACGTATCGCCGCCGTCGGACGTGACGAACATCTTGCGGCCCGCGACCAGGTATCCGTTCTTTTCATTGCGAAAATAGATCTCGTTGATATTCTCAGTGGTTGACAGCCGATGACGTGTCCATGTTCTTCCCTCGTCCCTTGTCGATGCGAGAAAACCGTTGTCGCCGGCGATCCATCCCTTTTCTGACGACGTAAAATACGCCGTCACCAGATCGCCGTCCGTTCCGCTTTCCGCCATTTCCCAAGCGGTCTGTGCCGATGCTCCGGCACAAAGTAAAAATGGAATTACAAATTTAAAAAGCCGCTGCAAAATCAATCCTTTCACTCTTTTCTCCTTTCATCAGGCCGATGCGGTCGATCCCGGATACTTATTCCCGGTTAGACTTTTGTCCATCGTCCTTTCGCTCACCTCTTAGCGTACATTGCGGATCGGCGTCCTGGTGGCAAAATTTAACAGACTGCCGCAAAGTCGCAAAGGCACAAAGAACCGCTAAGAAAAACCTTTGCGTAACTTAGTGTCTTCGCGTCTTGGCGGCAATATCGGCCACCAAGTCGCTGATCCAGCGAAGAAAACGCAAAAAGGCAACCTCCGGGCTATAGGATAACGTTTCAGAACCCGAAAATCACCTTTTTGACGAAAAACGCTGCGGCATTTTGCCGCGGCCCGGCTTATTTGGTCACGCGATAGACCGTGTCCTTCCAGACCACGACCACCTGTTCGCCAAGTGCAAAGTACCGTGCAAGTTGCGGCTCACGCTTTAACAGGCTGTAATATTCGTCGCTGCCGTATCGCACATTTACCTCATGCATTTTTGTTCCGGCACGGTAAAGCCCATCGACCCACGCATCATTTTCATAAAAGAAATTGCGGTTTCCGACGAACTGATTCTGCGCCGACCTGCCGACCACGACCTGCCTTTCCGATTCCGTGCCATCCATGACGGCCACAGAAGCATTTTCCTTCATCGTGTTCTGCTGGACGCTCATACGGACGGCATCGCCGCCGCTTCTTTCCCTCATGGCCGGTTTTGCGGGAGCAAGCATCACACGGCCGCTCGCGTCTCTTCTGTTGGAAACGAACCTGCCGTCGGTCGCCAGATATGATGTGTATGGCGTCACGATGCCGTAACGCGTGCCAAGCTCGACGACCTCGTCCTTGAGTTCCTTTGTCTCGCCGTTCAGGCGGATCTGTTCCACCAGCCAGCCGACGCGACGCGTCGCCCACAAACGCGGCAGAAAATCGTTCTCGGTCGCCCTAACGGGAAAATCAAGGTTTCCATAACTGAATGTTCGTGTCTCCTTCCCTGCTTTTCCCTTTACGGTAAAAACGGCGTTCTTAAGATCGCTGTCGTTCTTATATCGCCCGATCATTACAAGCTGCATCCCTTTGAAAACATCTCCGAGATTTCGCGGATAGACCGTCTCCGCCTTGAGCATTCCAAGATCTATCTCAAGGCCGGACAGCACCGGCGAACTCACACGCGAAAAGAAATTCGACACCTTTACCTCAAGGTCTTCCTTGGGCTGGACATAATCGGAAATGCCGCCGTTGTCGCTGCCCAGTTTGTCGAGCAAAGCGGTGTTGACGTCATAACCGAATCCGAACGGAAATATCCTGACATCGACGTTCTTTTCTTTTGCAAGATTGGCGAGGATCTTTTCCTCAGCCGTTTCGCCGACCGTCGGCAAACCGTCGGTCATAAAGACAAGCATCTTTGGACGGCTGCTGTTGTCAAATTGTTTTAGGGAAGCAATAAGAGTGTCGTTGATGTTGGTTCCGCCGCTTGGACGCAGCTTTTCGACAAAATTTTCGCCCGTCTTTTTGCCTGCGGCGTCGGCTTTGATCAGGCCCTTTTCCATCAGGTGTTCTTCGCCGGCGAAATTGATCACGTTGAATCTGTCGCCGTCGCGCAGCGTCCTGATGCCGAAAAGAAGCGCCGAACGAGCCTTTTCCATCTTGCCCGTTTCCGCCATCGAACCGCTTGTATCCAGAACAAACACGACATCTTTATTTACAACCTCGCGTTCCGAAATATCGTCACGCGGCGACAGCATCAGCAGAAAATATCCGTCCTTTCCCGGTTCGCGATAGGTCATCAGCGAAGCGCTCAGGTCATCGCCCGAAACGCCGTAAAAAAGCTGAAGGTCGTTGTCATTGTCCTTTGTTTCAAATGAAACGGTCGCTTTTTTTTCGCCGCTTTTACTGACCTCGATCGCGTGCGAAGGCGAATAGATGTTCCGCAGTTCTTTATCGCCGGTTATGGTTATCTTTCCCGAAACGGTTCCGAAACTCTGCGGAACATTTGCGGTTCCCGTGTTGCTGCGTCCGCGCCAGAGGTTTCGCCCCGTGCCGAGCGGATAACGATATGCGACCGTTCCCGAATCGGCCTTCAGCACCTGCGTGTATGTCAGTTCCAGCTTTTTGTCCGAACGCGGCGGTATCGGAAAAATTGACGCCTGGAGCAGGTTCTTTCCGGCGTATTCCAGAAGTCCCGGATCGCGCTGTGTGCGGACGATCTCATCGTATATCTTTCGCGCCTCTTCACGCGAACGAACCTCGCCGACAAGCTTTTTGCCGTCTTCCCAGATGGCAAATTCCACAACTGAAGCCTCGTCCGGTATCGGAAAGAAATACGTTCCTTCCAGCGTGTGCGTTGTGTCATTGCGAAATATCTGTTCGACGTGCGTAGTTGCCACCTGTCCTGTGATCTTTGTATCGAGCTTTATCGATTTGACCGGCAGGACATTTGGCAAAGGAATTGGCCTTGGTATCGGCGGCCTCGGCGGCCTGCACGGCCGAATATCGCAAATAATAGGCACAATAGTGCCTTGAGCCATCGTCGCGGCCGCGCAATAAAACGTCAGAAACGCCGCACAGCCGATCCCCAGAAGGTTTTTGAATCTCATTTTTCTCTCCGTCATTTATGAAAACCGGACAGTTCTCACACAGTTGGACACCTTAAGGAACGAACAAGGTTGCGGCAACTTGCAATAAATTTTGGGAACTTTTTGAAACTTTTGGTGTCTATAAGTGTGGTAATATTATCTAAACAGCCTCTTGGCCGCACAAAATTAAAGAAAATTCGGGAGTGTTATCCATTATGACAAGCTCAAGATCATTGATTCTCGCTTTTTGTATAGGCACTATTTCCCTCTGCGCTCATGCTCAGGAACTGAACACCGAAAACGACCTCTGCAACATTGAGTATGCAAAATTCCTCGCGTCACAGCAGGTCACGGAAAGCCGCGCCGTCCGCGAACCTGAAAAACGAATAAAGATACTTATCCGTTCGGCAGAATTTGCATGGAAGATCGACGAACCGGCTGCCCGCGAATATTTCACCGAGGCGTACAAACTTGCGGTTGAAGATTACAATGAACGGGGCATGCGATCAGCGGAACAAAAAGACGGCATCATGACAGTACCCCCTGATATGAGGCTTGAGGTTGTGCGTGCCATTGCAAAATTTGACAGCAAATGGATGCAAAAACTGACCGAAGAGATCTTGAAAGAATTTGAAAAAGCAGCCAAAGACCGTAAAGGATTTGACAAGACACGTGAGCTTAACACACTGCTCTGGATAGCCGCCGAAATTGCTGACACCGACCCTGACACAAGCTGGTATCTGCTTCGCAGCGTGATGAAATATGAACTGGATCAGCATTGGTTTCATTCTCTCTATTCGGTCGGAAAAAAGAACCTGAGCATGTCGTCGGCACTCTATCAGGAATTGCTGATGCGTTATCAGAATGAACCGCCGCAAAGGCTGCTTTATCTCGCCGGATATCCTTTTGCCTCTGACCGCTCCATCGGGATCGATAAATATCAGGTATCCAACACACCGCCGCCCGATCTGACGCCGGACGTCGAGCTTCAGCGAAGATTCATCGAAGTGTTTTTTAACCGCATCAATGCGTACGCAAACGATCCCCAACTGCGGATGCAGCCGCCCGGCGAATCATATCGCCTGCCGGAGGTCGCATATATGGCCTCTGCCCTGGACGACCTTGAGCCGCACATCATGACAACGCTGCCATTTTTGCTGTCACGGTTTTCGGCGGCAAAGGCGCAGGTTGCGTCTATGATGACCGAAGAGATCAAAAAGAATATGGACACGCGGGCCGGTTACACCAGCCAGATGCCGTTGAGTTTTGAAGAAAGGATCGCGTTGCTGGAAGAAGCCGACAAGGAAGGCAAGCTTGAAGATTCTATGATAATCGGCCTTGTCACATTCTGGGGTAAAAGGACGGATGACAACTTCAAACAACTGGAGCCGTGGCTGGACAAAATAAAGGAAGAATCTCCGCGTGTCTCTTCGACAAGTTATTTTTGGTATAAACGTGCTGACCTGGCGATAAAGGAAAACCGCTTCGCCGATGCCAATAAATATGCACAGCGCGTTCCCGAACTTGAACACCGGGCGATACTCGCTTTTGATCTGGCGAGGGCACAGCTTGAAAGCATAAATGACGCAGCCTCCGCCTATCAGACGCTTGCCGAGGTGGCAAAACTCGCGCGGACAATGGACGAATCGCCCGTGAAGGCAAAGATACTGCTCGGACTGGCACATCAGTACGAAAAGATGAATCTCAGTTTTGCGATGGAGGAACTGGCAGAAGCGGTTAGAGTGCTGAACAGGCAGAAAGATCCTGATATGTCTTCTTCCTCGATCTTTAGGGTCATAAAAGGCGAAAAATACACTTTTTATGCGATGCTGACCGCTCCGGGCTTCAATATAGAAGACACATTTCGGAAAATGGGCGAGGCTGATTTTGGAATGACGCTTTCTAACGCAAAAGCTCTTGATGATCGTTATCTGCGGACGATCGCGGTTATCAACTCTGCCCGTCTATGCTCCGAAAGGCCGCTGATCGCAGAAGCGGATGATTCAGACGAGGGCCTTTAAAAAGGATATTTCGATTGCCGTCAGTTTTGGTTGGAGGTTGGCGGCGGTTTCAAAAATAGATCCCGAAGGGATGTGTGAAAATAGCCCGCCGATTCATCGGTGGGTAAAGTGGGTAAAGAAAATAAATATTTGCGAGTCCCGTAGGGACGACTGCAATGCCGATGTTTGCAAAACCCCATCCGTCCCGCCGGGACTGGTTGGAAATGATCGATGCTTTCCCGCCGATAAATCGGTGGGCTATTTTCGACAAGTCCCTTCGGGACAAAATACCGTGTTTTGACACGGATTCTGACGCCAGAGTCAATTTATTGATCGCGTCTCCTAGTTTGGACACCCTAAACAGCGCTCCGAAATTCTCACGGCCGGTCGTTCTCTATCTCATCCAGCGCTTTTTCGATCTCGCGTTCGACGCGGTTGCGGAGGCGTTCCGTCAGGTCATCCGCCTTTTGCAGGTTCAGTTCCAGCGATGAACGGTTTCGCCTGATCTCCGTGAGCAGGCTTTGCAGGTTGTTGATCTCTGATTCAAGCTGGCGGCGCCGGCTTTCCCGTAATTCCTCAGGGCGGAGCGAACCCGCGACCGCGACCGACCTTTCTATCATTTCCGGCCTGATGTCTATCTGAAGCGAATCGAGTTTTGAAACGACCGAGTTCTCTTTTTCGATCATCTCAAAAAGCTGTTTTCGGAGCAGGTCTGAACGCTGCTCTGATTTGGAAAGAATGTCCAGATTCATCATCAGACGGCGCTGAATGGCATCTGTGTCTTTCGACCTTTCGGCTTCCAATGCCGCAATGCGAAGGCGAAGTTCTTCGACCGTGTCGGACGAACGTGTCTCCTGCTCGTCCTCATCATCCGGCCTGTCCGCCGCTGCAAGATCTTCCGCCCGGCTGATGATAATTGCCTCACCGGAAAGCGGCCTCGGCGTTGGCGTCGGCGTTGCACGTCCCGCCGGCCGCGTCGGCGTTCGCGTTTGTGCCGATGCGTCATCAATGCCTGCCAGACAGACAAAGCCCAAAGCGGTCATTGCGGCCAAGATCCCAATATCTTTCTTAAATTTTTCCGTGACCATTGCGTTTTTCCTTTTCCGGTTTGTCCGGAATGAAATCACCTGTAAAAAGCTCGACGCCGTTCTTGACCAGCCCGACAACGGGAAGCGCGTCAAGGCCGGAATTTATCACGCCTTTGACCACGCCCTTTCGGCGAATATCTGTCCCGACCAGTGCGAGAACGACGACCGTGCCGCCAAAAGGAAGCATTTTGGCCCCGCGTTTGAAAAGCTGCCATCCGCCGGCTCGGGCCAGTTTTCTCGATATTGAGCTTTTGTCTTTTGCCATCTGTTAAAAGCCTTTTCCGGTATCAAAGTTTATACTTGCTTTATTCGGATGACAACAGCATACTTTTGTTTGCACGAATTGTTCGCATATAAGTTCCATTTTTTGCCCATTCTATGACGCTTTCGGTCAACACTCTTTCAAAAAGGCACGGCCCTGACTGGGTTCTGAGAGACGTCTCTTTTGACGCCGCAAAAAGCGAGATAACAGGTGTTTTCGGCGCCAAAGGCAGCGGAAAAACGACGCTTTTGCGGCTGATAGCAGGACTGGAATCAGCCAACGGCGGAACGATAACATTTGACGGAACAAGCGTTTCGGGCCTGTCGGACGGACGCCTTGCGTTCATCCCGACCATTCCCGCCAGCCCGTTCTGGCAGCGTGCTCTGGGCGGCGCAAAGGCGGACACGGTCGATATTGCAAAACGTCAGGAAGATGCGATCGACCTTGCCGTTAACGGCCCCGCCGAACTGATCCTGCTGGATGACGCGTTCTGCTTTTTTGATCCCGTGACCCGACATCAGGTCACGACGCGAACCATCGAAGCCGTTCGCGCGGCAGGCAAGACCGTGATCTATGCGGCGAATGATTTCAACAGCCTGTTCGAACTTTGCGACAACGCCATAGTGCTTTCCGGCGGTTACGTCGGACAGACAGGTTCTCCGGCGGAAATATATCAGCAGCCCGCAACCGTCGAGATAGCACGAATAACCGGCGACAATAATCTGTTCGAGGCCCGGCGGCTGTCATCGAAAAATGCCGACCTGCCCGAATTTCAGACCATCGTCGGCGAACACCGCCTGTTTGCCAAAAAAACGGACATCGGCGGCCTCGGCGCCATAAACCGCAATGTGATGCTTTCGATCAGGCCAGAAAATATATCTATCTCATTCGGTGCATCATTTCCCGAAGATAATCTGCTCAAGGCGACCGTTACGGATGCAAAATTTCTCGGGCCGCATACACGCGTCGGGCTGGACGCGGGCGGTCTGCGGCTCGAAGCCATGGTGCCGCGGCTTGTCGGCCTCGATGTCGGCGAGGAATGCATGGTCGGCCTGCCGCCCGACCGTGTTGTGGTGTTGAAGCAGTGAGACTTTTAGTCGTTTGTCATTGGTCATTTGTCCTTTGATCTTTGGGCTTTGGGCTTTGATCTTTGACCTTTGATCTTTGACCTTTGATCTTTGATTTTTGATCTTTGATCTTTGATCTTTGACCTTTGATCTTTGTCCTTTGATTTTTGACCTTTGATCTTTGTCCTTAGATCTTTGGGCTTTGGAATATGAAATCTTAAATTTAAAATTTGAAATATCAGAAATGCGGAATTTAGAATCTAAGATCTGGAATCTGGGATCTGGAATCTGAAATCGAAATCTGGACAAAAAAAGGGCCGCCAAAAGTTTCTTTTCAACCTTTTGGACGGCCTTTTCTTTTGTCTGATGCTCATTGCATCAATATTGTCTGATGCTCGTTGCATCAATATTGTCTGATGCTCATTGCATCAATATCAGATGGACATCAGATCGACGGGACAATTATCAGTTGTACCCGGCGGTTCTTTGCCCGGTTCCGAGCGGTGTTGTTCGGGGCGACCGGTATTGCCGAACCCAATCCTCTAGCCTCGATGCGGTTGTTCGGGATACCGAATATCGACAGCCTTTCCGCAATTACCGATGACCGCTGTCTGGTCAGCGACTCCAGCTCCGCCGCGTCTCCCTGATTGTCCGTGTGTGATTCGATCTCGATCTTGTAATCGGGGTTGCTCGCCAAAACCTCGCCGAGCGAACTCAGCCTGACATCGGCGTTCGGAGCAAAAGCTGCCGACCTCGGATCTGACCAGAACGTTTCCGGCAGCGTCAGAATGATGCCGCGTTCGCTTTTTGAAACGGTGCCGAATCGGCGGAGCGATTGCAGAAAAGATGTCTCATTTGACTGCATGTTCTTCAGGCGGGTTTCACGCTCCTGTCTTTCCGCTTCCGCCTTGCGTTCGTTCTCGATGGCGTCCAGCTTTGCCTTTGTGTTCGCGGCCTCGGTGCGGGTCTTGCCCAGGTCTTCGCTCAAACGGACGTTCTCGCCACGCAGGTCGCGTATCTGCCGGAGCGAATTGGCAACATCGCGTTCGGACAGTTCGCGTCCGCGCCGTTCCTCCGCCAACTGCCGCTTGAGGTCTTCTATCTCCGCCTGCAGTTCGTCTATCTTGTTCTCGACCTTTCGCATTTCTGCGTCGGCCCTTATCTGTTCGTTACGCGCCTCTCGTGCCTGCCCGCGGCTGCCGGCGGCGGTTTCCGCCTGAACCGCCATGCTTATCGCCCGGCGTGCGGTTATGTCAACCTCGTCCTCTTTTCTCCCTGCCTTCCACGCATCCTCGGCGTTTTGCAACAGCGATGCTGCCTCGGCAAGTTCCTCGGCGGCGTCACGGTCGGCACCGGCATATTTTGCCAGGGCAACGGCCTGTTTTGCCTGAAGTATGGTCGAAGGCGTCTTGGAATAATCGATCTCGGCTATTTCCGGTGTCCGCACATCACGGAAAAAATCGCTCGAATTGCCAAAATACTGAACCGCCGCCGAGGTCGTCAGTTGACGGCCGCTCCGGGCGACCGGGCTGAGGTTCTCCAGCATTATCTCCTGGCTTGGCCGTGCCACCAGAAAATGCGGCTCGGCGGTGATGATAAGCGCAAAGGTCTGAAGTTTTGTCGTAACGCTGATCTTAGAATCAAATTCAAAAAAGCCCCGGCGTTTTATTTCGCCAAGGTTGTCCACCTGTCCTTCGGGCGAGATGGCCCACAGGACGTAGGTCGCGTAACCGCGTCCAAGCTCAAAAGGCCTCGGCATTTTTGACACCGAAAGGTCTATCTCGCTGCCGTTGCGCGAGGTTCGCCGAACTGTCGCCCGTCCTGCCATTCGCGGAAAACGTGTTGTCCCGCGAAACTGAACTGTGACGCGCTCATTCAGCGGATAGGTTATCGCTGTGGTTCGCCGCGCCATGTCGGCCTGTGCAAATGCGGGGACAGCCATTCCGGCCGCCGCAAAAAGAAGTGCTGCTAGAAATCCCGTTAAAGCTCGATCTAATTTCATTGGTATTCTCTCCGGATAAGAAGACTCTAGTTGAAGATGCCATATCGCGGTACCGGGTTGCAAACATACTTGGCAATGTCCGAATCGTGGACAACCGCCCTTCAGGTAACGTATAGTCGTTTGTTTACTGGCAAATGCAGGAACTCAGACGCCTTTTACAATACGTTCGCCCGCATCGGTTCTCATTCATCGCCGCGCTTTGCTCGATGGTGCTTGTTGCCGTGTTCGAAACCGCCATCGGGTTCCTGCTTGTCCCGATAATCGAACAGTTCACGCCGCAGTGTCCCAACGCCGCCGCCGAAGGGCTTTCGATGTGGAAATTCATCCCCGAAAAACCATGGTACAGCGCGTGGGCGGTCATTTCCATTCTGCTTGTTTCCTTTACCATCGCAAAGGGCATAGCGGAATATTTTTCATCTTATCTGATGGCACGCATCGGCCAGCTTGCCGTGCTTGACCTGCGAAGCGAGCTTTACGGCCATCTGATAAACCAGCCTGCATCTTTCTTTCAAAGGCATCGCACGAATTTTCTTGTTTCACGGCTGGTCGTAAGCTGTTCGGCGATAGAACAGGCGGTTTCGGCAAATCTCCGCGATGTTCTCCGCGAAAGTTTTATGCTGCTCTTTTATCTTGGGGCAGCGTTCTACCTTAGCTGGAAACTGATGCTCGGAGCAATGATAATCGCTCCAATAATCGCTTATCTGACCTCAAAATTCAGCAAGGCCGTCAGGCGTTTTGCCGAAGTGACGTTCGAGGGCAACAAGATGCTGAACGACACCGCTCAGGAAGCACTGTCTAACAACGCGATAGTCAAGGCATATCGCGCCGAAGGGCGCGAACGGGAAAGGTTTGACAAGATCGCCGCGATGATCGCAAAGGCAAATCTTCGCGTGGGACGCATATCTGCATTTTCGCCGCCGACGCTGGAGATGATCGGCACGCTTGCCCTGATCGTCCTGCTTTTCTTTGGCCTGCGAGAGATAAATGACGAGCACATGCACGCCGAGACATTCTTTGCCTTTTTGTATTTCCTTTTCCGCAGCTATGACCCGATGCGGAAAATATCGCGCCAGCACAGCGAAATATCAAAGGCTTTTGCTGCCGCAAAGGACGTTTGGGACGTGCTGGACGATGA
Organism: Acidobacteriota bacterium; assembly: GCA_019639175.1. Lineage (GTDB taxonomy): Bacteria > Acidobacteriota > Blastocatellia > Pyrinomonadales > Pyrinomonadaceae > OLB17. The sequence continues at coordinate 256,805 of JAHBSK010000005.1, forward strand.
CGACACGATGCCGGAAAAACCGGACGGCGCGGAACTTGGCCCGCTCGAAGACAAGATCGAGATCAGGGATGTTTCATTCAGCTACGGCGACGGCGCCGATGACAAGACGATAGTTGACGGCGTTTCGCTGGAGATCCCAAAAGGAACGATGGTCGCTCTCGTCGGCGAAAGCGGCGGCGGCAAATCGAGCCTTGTGAAACTCGTCCAGCGGCTTTACGATCCGGCATCGGGTGCGATCCTATGGGACGGCATCGACCTCCGCGACGCAAAGCTTTCATCGCTTCGCGGGCAGATAGCATTGGTAACGCAGGAAACCGTTTTGTTCAATGACACGATCCGCTACAACATCAGCTATGGCCGCCCCGACGCGACCGATGCCGAATTGAAACACGCCGCCGAGGTCGCCTTTGCCGATGCATTCATCGAGGAACTTCCCGACGGCTACGACACGACCGTTGGCGAACGCGGCACGTTCCTTTCCGGCGGACAGCGTCAGCGAATCGCCATAGCCAGGGCCGTCATGGCAAACGCTCCTGTTCTGATACTGGATGAGGCTACATCGGCTCTCGATACCGAATCGGAGCGTTGGGTGCAGCGTGCCCTGGCAAACCTGATGCAGGGCAGGACATCCATCGTCATTGCCCACAGGCTTTCGACCATCAGGCGCGCCGACCTGATCGTTGTGATGGAAAAAGGAAAGATCGTCGAACGCGGAACGCACGACGAACTTATGGCCGCCGAAGGCAAATATAAACTGCTCTACGATCTGCAGTTCGCCGCCGAGGAAGGGACCTCGGAAGATGACCTATAAGAAAAGGCGTCACCTGCGGCTTGCCGCTAAGATATGCGAACCGTAAATGTTTTTCAGCTTCTCAGGTCTGACTGTTCTCAGTTTTTAGTTTTAAGTTTTCAGTTATTTCGGAGGTGAAACGGGTCTTCGGTGAGTGTTAGTTTTTCCAAAAAAATGTTAACTAAAAATCTGAAACTGTAAACTGTTGGAAAAGAAACCGGCCTTCGGCAGAGAGGAAGTATCTTATTTTTAGATCTCACGGTAAGGCAAAGCCTTACCGCTCTGCGATGCGGCTAAACCGCAAGACCGGTCAGTCAGTATTCTCTTCTATTCGTTTTTTTAGCCGTTTCAGGTCCTCTGTGATCCATTCGGTCACAGACCTGTTCAGCACGGCCGGCGGGACAGAATATTCCGTCTCGCCAATGCTCTGTATCCTTACCTTTGTGAGAGTTCCGCCGTCAGCGTCGCTCAGGTCATAGCGTATCTTCATCTGAAAAGGCTCATCGGCGGCGATCTCGACAAAGCTGTTCTCTTCCGCCCGCGTGACCAGATAATCGCACGAATAAAATCGTCCGAGCAGCGTTCCGACGCGCTCAAATTTTGCTCCGGGCGTCATCATTCCCGGCCCTTGCGGGAACACGTTCGTCAGTCCCGTTATCCAGAGTTTATCGTTCCTGGGATCGAACATGACCTCGGCCACGTCCGCACGCGGTTTTTCTATCAGGATCTCAGCCTTTGCATCAACCGACATAATTGATCTTTCTCCGTTTTCTGTTTTATAAGGATGTGAGGCAGCCGCAAACAAGGATACCAATGCGGCCGAGGCGTGTAAAGACGCCTTTGCGGCCGATTTCCGCATTCGGCCAATATATTGCATAATATCATTTGTATTCGCTCCCTGTTCATTAAATTTACTAATATGAGATCAATGACCGGCTTTGGCCGAGGATCATACAATGGACACGGGCTTTCCCTTTCCGTCGAACTGAAAACGGTGAACAACCGCTTTTTGGATGTCAACATCCGTCTTTCGAGCGAACTGCAAAAGCTGGAAGCTGAGATAAAACGCTCCGTCGGCGCTCGGCTGGCTCGCGGCCGCGTTGACGTAAACCTTCAGTTCGACCGTGACGAATCGGTCTCTTACGAGGTCAACAGCCCGCTTATCAGCTCCTATATTGCGGCGTTAAAAGACCTGAAGGACGAATTTGCCCTGCCCGGAGAACCGGACATCAATGTCATCGCCCGGCTGCCGAACGTGCTTTTGGTAAAAAAAGAAGAGATCTCCGAAGATTTTGAGGCGGCGGTCAAAACGGCACTTGATGCGGCTTTGGATGACCTCGAGCAAATGCGTGAAAAGGAAGGCGGTTTGCTCGGGGCCGAGCTTGAAACGCGGCTTCGGCACATTGAGGAACGGCTTGTGCCGATAGAAGGCGAAGCGGCAAAGGTGCCAGATGAATATCGTGAAAGGCTCGTAAAACGCATCGGCGATATGCTTACGCGGGCGGAACTTCAGGTGGAACTGGATCAGGGCAGATTGGCACAGGAAGTGGCGTATCTTGCCGACCGCGCGGATATATCTGAGGAAATTGCCCGATTGAGAACGCATATCGAACATTTTCGCGGAATAATGGACGAAGAAAAAGAGGTCGGAAAACGGCTCGATTTTCTGACCCAGGAACTCAACCGCGAGGCAAACACCATCACCTCAAAGACCACGAACATGGTCATAAAAGAGAACGCCCTGAAAATAAAGGGAGAGATAGAAAAGATCCGCGAACAAGTGCAGAATGTCGAATAGATCGGATATGAAAGGCAGCTTTATCATCATCAGTTCGCCATCAGGAGGCGGCAAGGGAACCTTGATCCGCGAGGTGATGATGACCATGCCCGACATCGGATATTCGGTCTCATACACGACGCGGGCACCGAGATTTGGCGAAGAACACGGACGCGAATATTTCTTTATTTCAAAAGCAGAATTTGACGACCTCATCGCCGGCAACGACCTGCTGGAATACGCAGAAGTTCACGGCAATATGTACGGAACTTCCCGTTCACAGACCGAGGCGATGCTGGAACAGGGACGCGATGTGATACTTGAGATAGACGTTCAGGGCGCGTTGAACATGATGGAAAAGGTGCCTGACCTGGTCAGCGTATTCATATTGCCGCCGTCTTTTGAGGTTCTGGAGGCACGTTTGACCGCCCGAAACACCGAAGACGTCGAAGGCCTTGCCCTTCGCCTGAGAAATGCCGTGAACGAGGTGGCACAGTATGAACGGTTCCAATACGTGATAGTCAATGACGTGGTTTCTACGGCATCGCGTATGCTTGGGTCGATAATCTGTGCGGAAAGGCAGAAAAGGATTAGACAAACCGCATCGATTCAGGGTATTCTTGATAGTTTCGCACGGGCGAAACATACATTTGCCGGAGACAATCATACATAATGACCGACGTAACGACAGAAGAAACAGTTGACAATATCCCGGAGGCGTTCGATCCTCCGCCGATCGATTCAAAATACAGGATGATAATCCTGGCCGCTCAGCGCAGCAAACAGCTTCAGCGCGGAGCCGTTTCGCGGGTCGATATCGACATCCGCAAGAACAAGGCGACCCGCGTCGCAATGCGTGAACTTGCCGAAGGCAAGGTCAATTTCTCATTCACGGATCAGGCGGATAGTGACGCTGCTTCAGAGAACAGCTCGGAGCAATAACCGTCGGACAAGATAGAGTTATAAAAAAGGCTGTCTCAAAGACGGCCTTTTTTGTTCGCCGCACCTTCCGGCCAAAGGCGGAAACCTTACCAGCAGGGAGGCTGTCTCTTGTCTCTTGTCTCTTAGGTCTTTGACGAAATGCGAGATCTACATCCCCTTGTAATTCGGCCCGCCTCCGCCCTCCGGCGTCACCCAGTTTATGATCTGATACGGATCGGCGATGTCGCAGGTCTTACAGTGAACGCAGTTTGAGAAATTGACCTTTAGTTCACGGCGGCCGGTTTTAGTGTCATCTTCCATTTCATAAACCGCCGCGGGACAGAACCGCTGACACGGGTTTCCGTATTCCTCGGCACAGCGGGTCGCGCATATCTCAGGATCAAGAATATGCAGATGCGACGGCTGATCCTCATCATGAGCAACACCTGCATGAAAAACATCCGTCACCTTGTCAAAGGTCAGCTGCTTGTCAAAAGCAACGCCGGAATATCTTTTATCTTTCAGATGATCGCTCGGCCCAAGCCCGGAAGCGGTACTGAGACCTGACGACGCGGTGACAGCGTTAGACTCACCATTCTGATTCTCCCTGTCTCCCTGTCTCCTTGTCTCCTTGTCTCCTTCTCTCCCTGTCTCCCCATCTAGCTGTTCCATCCGCTCATGCCCGGCAATGTGATGTTCCTTTGGCATAAAGCCCCACGCCATGCCCTTGGTAATGAACTGAAGTGCTGAATTTATAAGCGCCGGCCACCTGCCGCTCTGAAATGCCGCGTGAAAATTGCGAACCGGATACAGCTCGTCATATATCCAGCTCATATTGACCTTTTCCTCAAAATGGCGAAGCGTTTTTGCCGAAGAATCTTCGTGATCAAGCGCGGTGACGATGGTCTCTGCCGCCAGCATTCCCGATTTTATCGCCGTATGAATGCCTTTTATCCTTTGCCCGTTCAGGAACGACGCCGTGTCGCCGACCAGCAGAACGCCGTCAGCATAGAGCCTCGGCATCGTCCAATAGCCGCCGGCATTGATCGTTTTTGCACCGTATTTGATCATTTTGCCGCCCGCAAGTATCTCGGCGACTTTCGGGTGCGTTTTGAACTTTTGAAATTCGGCGTGCGGATCGATCAGCGGATCTTTGTAATCCAGCCCCGTCACATAACCGATGCTGACGACGTTGTTTTTCAGGCCGTATATCCAGCCGCCGCCATAGGTTTGCGTGTCTGACGGAAAACCGAGCGTGTGAACTACTTTTCCCTCAGGAAAATTCCCTTCCGGCAATTCCCAAAGCTCCTTGACGCCGAGCGAAAACACTTGCGGTTCCTTTCCTTCCATCAGGTTCAGCCGCGAAATAAGCTGTTTGGCAAGCGAACCGCGCGAACCTTCGCCCAGAACCGTCACCTTTGCAAGCAGATCGACACCGGGTTCAAAATTCGGTTTCGGATTGCCGTCCTTGTCTATTCCCTTGTCGCCCGTTCGGATGCCGATAACACGATCTTCTTCGTCATAAAGCACCTCTGACGCAGGAAATTCCGGAAAGATATTTATTCCTGCTTCCTCGCATTTTTCGCCGAGCCATTCGCACATTTTGCTTAAAGAAAGAATGTACTTGCCTTTGTTCTTCAGCGGCGGAGGAACTATCGGTGCATTGATGCACTTTTTTTCGGTCAGATACCACGCGGCATCTTCAGTTACGACCGTATCGACCGGACAGCCCTGTTCCAGAAAATCGGGCATCAGTTCCCTGATCGCTATCGGGTCCATCACCGCCCCGGACAAAATATGAGCACCGACAAATGAGCCTTTTTCGACAATGGCGATCTCTATTTCTCCTATCGTCCGGCCTTTTTTCAGCCCTCTTGCCACAAGGTCGTCATGCCGCGTGATCTCTTTCTTTAAATGAAGCGCCGCCGCCAGGTTTGCCGGCCCTGCGCCGACAAACACCACGTCCATCTCGATCTGTTCTCGTTCGATCATATTCTTTGCGGAATGCCGCTGATATGCTGTGTTTTTCTTAAGCCTGTAAAAATGAATCGGTATTCAGTAAGCAAAAGTATATCAGAACTCCCGCGATCTTGTCAGAACCGCCTGCGTAAGAGATTGTGTCAAAACCCGGCATTTTTGTCCTTTTGGTCTCTGTGGCCTCTCTTTCTGAACAGAAAATATACGGCCAAATCCTGCCGCCCTCAACACTCATTTCCCTTTCGGTGTAAAATGATGCCGTGCCATACGCTTTCCTTATCACTATATTGCTTGTTTCTTTGCTGGCCGCCTGCGGCGGTGTGCCGCGCCCGGCAAAGCATTCTGACGCGCCTAAAAAGATGCTGTGGGCATGGGAACGCCCCGAAGACCTGACCGCTTTTGACCCAAAGGAATACGGCGTCGCATTTCTGGCACAGACACTGACGCTGGAACGCGATGATCTGAACTTTCGCCCGCGAAGACAGCCGCTGAAGCTCGCCGACGGAGCATATATCGTCGCCGTCACACGCATAGAGACAATGAAGCGAACGGAACAACGTCCGAGTTATTCTGATGAGCAGATAGAACGCATCGTCCGGTTTGTCAAAGATTCGCTCAACCGCCCGAATGTAAAAGGCGTGCAGATAGATTTTGATGTTGTGGTGTCTGAGAGGGCTTTTTACCGCAAATTGATGAAAGAGATCCGCTCCGCTTTGCCCAAAGGCACTCCGCTGACAATGACCGCCCTCGCTTCGTGGTGCCTCGGCGACCGATGGCTGCAGGAAATGGACGTGGACGAGGCCGTGCCGATGGCGTTCGTAATGGGAGCCGACACCGATCGCATCCGCGCCTTTCTAAACTCCGGCAACGACTGGCCCGAACCGCTCTGCCGCGAAAGCTACGGCTTCTCCATCGACGAACCCGCGATAAACGCCGCCGATAAAAACAGACGGATCTACTATTTCAAAAATTCTGCATGGGACGTTGAAAGTATCAGCTCATTTTAAGCGTCTTTGTAAAAAGTGAGGATAATAACAACACAAGCATGGTAGGATGGCAATATGAGAAAGCATATAAAACGCATCTCTTTATTTCTCGGCACAATCTTGACTGCTACATTGATTACATTAGCATTCATTCCTCATTATGGTTGTGCATGCGGTGAAATGTTAAAACGAAATGGTTCCCAACTAGATTATTTACCGCAAACCATTGCTGAGTTTGTCTTCAAGGTCATCGAGGCAGTATTTAGGTAATCATAAAATTAAGCGCATCTGATCTTATGGCAAAGAAGCGGCTTTTTTTAATATTATGGCTGGCTGGCTTTGCCGGCATCTTGTCGTTTCTGCTCTTAGATATAGGCAAAATACTTGAGATACTTCCGCCGAACACCAAAGTCCCCGAGATGCCGTTGATGCTGATCAAGGTTATCAGTCTGATACAACCGACAGTAATATTCACAATAACGGTGCTGATCGGCTTGGGACTCGCGTCAAAGGTCGGCCTCAGAAAGTCCGCGGAGCGGACGTTATGTCAATAGCCCCACGTGGAGCAAAGCGGAGGGTGGGGTTATCAGTAAAAAAAAATGCATTCCACCCTGCCGGAGGCCGGGCATGAAGGTCTTGAGCCAAGAGCAAGCCGCGAGGCATCGAATATAAGAAAAATGAACCGGCCACTTGATGACACGGGCGGTAGGGGCTTTCACCACGCCTCTGCGAAGTGTATGCAAGCAGGATGCCTGCGCTCCAGTCAAAAAAACCAGGTCGTGCAGGCGGCTCTGACCTATGACTCAAGCGGTCGCCTGCGTTAGCGGTTGACCGGTATCACGTTACAAGTTAACTAAAGTAGTTAACGGGCAGGATGTGAAATAACTAAAAGAGCCTAATTGTCTTCAAGGCCTTCGTATATCTCGGCAACTCTTTTCTCAAGCACAGGAATGTCAAACGTGACCGTTTGCCAAACAACATCAAGGTCGATGCGGAAATAATGGTGAATGATCTTGTCACGCATACGCATGATCTCCTTCCACGGCAGGTCAGAATTTGCATCAGTTATCTCGGTAGTAAGATTTTTCGCTGCTTCACCGATGATCTCAATATTTCTCACCAGCGCATCCTGAAGCATGCGACTTTCTTTGAATACATTCTCCTCGATCCCGCCGGTGTATTCGCCGATCCGCTTGCATGATTCAAGGATGTCGTATAAAAACAGCTTGTCGTTCCTAGACTTCATAAAGTATCTTCAGATCCTTCAAAGCCTGTTCTTTTATCAGCGGATGCAGGCTGCCTTCCACTCCCAGATCAACACGGCGTCCCAATGCCCTCTCAAAACGGTCTTCAAGCCTGATCAGATCCACAAGTCCTATCGGTTTTGCAAAACGTATCAAAATATCGACATCGCTGTCTGGACGGTCCTCGCCGCGTGCGACCGAGCCAAAAACGCCCAACATGGCAATGCCCGAATCCTCACAGATCGACCGTATCTTATCTTTTAGGTCGCCTAAGTCCATAACGATCCTCACAGACAATCCTATCACAGTTTATACTCAGGCAGGCGGTCGCGGCCTATTCTTCAAACTGCCGTCTTAAGCTCTCGGTAAAAGGCGCGCGGGCATCTTACACAGGCGGTTCTGACAATGATCTCAGTTGTTGAATTGTTCCAGGTATCCGTCGAGGTCTTTCTGCAGGTCTTTGTCACGGTTATATCCGCGTTCGGTTATTAGATCGAGCAGGCGTCGGGATTCGGCAATATCCTCGGGCGAGACAACTTCAAAGAGGTTCTGAAGATCTATTATATCTTGCGGACGAGTTTTCCAATCTGCCGAAAGCACTTTCATCGCGATCAGTGCCGGAACCGTAGCGAGTCGATCGACAAAGCCCGGAAATACCTCCAGACCCGTTGCTCCTTCGACGACTTCTTTTTCAATGCCGGATGTTGCAAATAGGAGATCGACGTAAATTTCAACTTCATCGCCGGATTTAAGACGCACCGTCATCAGACGACCGTCCTCTTCCTTTTCAAGGAACATGGCGATACGAAAACCGACACTTCGGAGCGAATCGACGATAGACTCTGCCTCGCTCTCTGACGCAACAGATATTGCAAAATCGACATCTTTGGTAAATCGTTCGATCGTGCGAAGAGAGACGGCGATCCCACCCACCAACGCAAACTCAACATTGCGTTTGCGGAGGTGAAATGCGACTGATTTCACATATTCTTCGAGATGGTCTATCAATTGGATCGATCGAACCGAGCCATGTCACCCACGCGGCCTACTCCGTCACCGAACTCGGCTCCGGGACGAATACGATACCATCTGCTCAGCTCTTGGTTGACTTGTTCAGGAGTAAGATCGGGACGCTTCTGACGCAGTTTGTGCAGAAATGCCCGCTCACCAAGTCGTCTTAGTTCCATCAAAAGCTGGAATCGGACAATGCCATTTTCCATAAATATATTATACCACGAAATGGCGGATAGATCAGTAATTTACTGCTCGAACTGCTTTCGCAGGCTTTCGATATATGGTGCTCTGGCGACGCCTTTTTCGGTGATTATGGCGGTGACTAGGTCGTTCGGCGTTACGTCAAAAGCGTAGTTGCTGACACCGATGCCCTCAGGCGCGAGTTGAACGTCCTTTACGTGGGTTATCTCGCGCGTGTCGCGTTCTTCTATGGGTATCTCGTCGCCGGTCGGGCAATTCATGTCAACGGTCGAAAGCGGTGCGGCAACGTAGAACGGTATGCCGTGACGCTTTGCCAAAACGGCGACCATATACGTGCCGATCTTGTTCGCAACGTCGCCGTTTGCCGCAATGCGGTCGCTGCCGACGACGACGGCCTGCACGCCGCCTTTTTTCATAATGTGGCCGCTCATGTTGTCGGTTATCAGCGTTACGGGAATGTCGTCTTCGTTCAGTTCCCAGGCCGTCAGCCTCGCGCCTTGCAGATATGGCCGCGTCTCGTCGGCAATGACCGAAACCTTCTTGCCCTGATCGACCGCGCCGCGAATAACGCCGAGCGCCGTTCCCCAAACGCCGCCTGTCGCCAAAGCTCCGGCGTTGCAATGCGTCAACACGGTCGAATCATTCTCTATCAATTCCCCGCCAAACTGCGCGATCAGCCTTTGCGATTCAATGTCCTCATCGTGTATCGCCTTGGCGTCATCTATCAGTATCTGCTTTATCTCGCTGACCGACTTTCCTTCACCTTTCGCTTTTTCAAACGTCCGCTTCATCCGGTCGATGGCCCAGAAAAGATTGACCGCCGTCGGGCGCGTCGCTCCAATGACGTCAGAAATATAATCTATCTCTTCGGCCAGGTCATCTGCGTTCGTGCCGACAAATTGCTTTGCCCCGAGCGCAATGCCATACGCCGCCGAAACGCCTATTGCAGGCGCTCCGCGAACGACCATGTCCTTTATGCCTGCGGCCACGTCGTTATAGGTTCTCAGCGTCAGCCATTTCTCTTCGGTCGGTAAAAGCCGCTGGTCCAGCATCAAAACGCCTTCGTCGGACCATTTCACGGGAATGATGTTCAGTTTCATAAGAATTTTCGAGCTCGAAATTAAAATCTTACGGAAATTCGGCGGCGCGGACAAATTTGCGGGAACATTTTGTATCATTTTACGCGTTATCAGTCGGGTAGGGCCAAAAAACAAAGTATGAAAACAAGAGGAAACAGGTAATGATGATGGAAAATATTCTCGATCAACTCCATACTTCCGTAACGCGGCGTTGGTGGACGCAGCTTTTCACGGCATTTCTCAGAGTCCTTCTCGCCATCGGCTTTATTCCGCCGAGCATCCCAAAGATACTTCATCAGCCGTTCACGATTCTTCCTGACACAAATCCGGTCGGGGCATACTTCAACGCGCTTTACAACACGGGCTACTATTACGATTTCATCGGCTGGTCACAGCTTTTCGCCGCTCTGCTGCTGATCATTCCGCGCACATCGCACCTAGGAGCGTTGATGTTCTTCCCGATCATCGTCAATATCGCCGTTCTGACCAACTCGGTCGGTTTTCAGGGAACGTGGCTGATAACTATCCTGATGACGCTGGCGGCAACGTGGCTGGTCGCGTGGGAATATGACCGCCTGAAACCGATCATCTTTCGCAATCGGCAGCAAGGTGTGTCGCTGTTCAAACTCTACTGGCTGGCGATACCGCTTTTCTTCGCGGCCGGCGGATTTGTCCTGAGCGGCCTGTTCCGTTTGCTGATGCTCGGCAATATGCAGGACTATTTCAAAGCGGGCTTGGTGCTTGCGGCGATAGGGTTTGTCTTCGGCATTATCGTTGCCGCCCATTACCGCCTGATGCGTGTGGGGCATTTGGAAAAAGCGGCCGAAACACAGTAAAAACAACTGTGCTTGAAACTTTTTTTCACAACCGACTGATCGTTAAACACGCCGGTCATTTGCTGAAATGAACACACGCCGTTGCTTTTTAATTTTGATCGGGGTTTGATACAGGCTGTATTGATGCTTTATAGTTTTTTGTGCGATTTTGTTTGGTGGAACTGATCGCGGAACCTTTAAGGAAGTCAATTATTAAAAACAGCTAATGGAACCATACAACCCCGCAGCGGCCAGGTCGTTACCCGACACAGGCCGCGAAGGCACAGCATATTTTCGAAACGATTTTGAATTTTTCCGTACCCTGCCCGAAGAACTTTCTGCACTCGACCGGCTTTCCCGCAACTTTTACTGGTCGTGGCATCCCGAAGGCGTAGAGCTTTTTCGCGAACTTGACCCCGATCTTTGGATCGAGTGCGAACAGAGTCCGAGGACAATGCTCAGAAATACGTCCGATCTTCGCTTGTGGCAGCAGGCGGCCGACCGCGAATATGTGGAAAAACTCAACGCCTTTGCCGCCCGGTTCGATGAATACATCTCTGCCGCCAATGCCGACACGAACGCAAAGATCGCATATCTCTGCGCTGAATATGGTGTTCACAATTCTCTGCCGAATTATTCCGGCGGACTTGGCATTCTTGCGGGCGATCATCTGAAATCTTCAAGCGACCTGAATGTTCCGCTTGTCGCGGTCGGACTGTTGTATCGTTTCGGATATTTTCGTCAGGACATCTCTCATGACGGCTGGCAGGAAGAGCATTACAACGATGTGTTTGAGACCGATCTTGCTTTGACGCCTGTGGTTGACGCATCGAATGAGCGTGTTTTCGTAAATGTTCATATCCGCGGCCGCGTCGTAAAGATACAGGCGTGGCTGGCAAAGGTCGGGCGCATCCCGCTGCTGCTTTTGGATACAAATCTGGCGGAAAATACCGAGACAGACCGTTATATAACCGGACATCTTTACGGCGGCGACAGCGAAACACGCATCGTGCAGGAAAAGGTCCTCGGCATCGGCGGCGTCCGTATGCTGCGAAAACTCGGCATCGCTCCAGAGGTCTTTCATCTCAATGAAGGCCATGCGGCATTTTCAACGTTGGAACTTGCGCACGAATTTATCGAGAAAAACCCTGACGCTGATTTTGCGTCGGCCATTTCCGCCATTCGCGAACAATGTGTTTTCACGACGCACACACCGGTCGCCGCCGGTAACGACGTGTTCTCGCCGCAGCTTTTGATGGAATGTTTCAGTGCGGACTATTTCGCCGCGATGAAGGCCGAAAAGGAGGACTTCATCAGGCTGGGCCGCGTCGATCCGACAGATGAGACAGAACCTTTCGGGATGACGCCGTTCGCTCTGCGGATGTGCCGAACTGCCAACGGCGTCAGCGAAAAGCACGGCGAGGTTTCGCGCGGGCTGTGGCGCGAAATGTTCCCCGGCTTGGACGAGGTCCCGATCACCCACGTGACCAACGGCGTTCACGTCCCTACGTGGATCGCATCGGCGTTTCAGCGGCTCTATGATGAAAAGATAGGCAAAGGCTGGCACGAACTCACACGCGACGCAGACGCATGGGCAAACGCGGTGAACAATATCTCTGACAGCGATATTTGGACAACACACAGAACGCTGAAAAATCTGCTGATCGCCTTTATGCGCGAACGCACACGCCGAAAGGACACCGGCGAACGCGACACGATAAACGAGCGTTCGGACACAAGCCGTCTCTGTTCGCCCGACGTTCTGACGATCGGTTTCGCACGCCGCGTCGCGCAATACAAACGCTGGAACCTGCTCTTGACCGACCTCGAAAGGCTGCTGCGGCTGGTGGATAACGCCGAACGCCCCGTGCAGTTCATATTTGCCGGAAAGGCCCATCCGCAGGATCGCACCGCCAAACAGATATTGCAGCAGTTGATGAGCATAAACCACGATTCTGACTGGCAGGATCGCGCCGTTTTCATCGAGGATTACGACCAGGAGGTCGCGCGTTATATGGTGCAGGGCGTCGATGTTTGGATGAACGTTCCGCGTCGTCCGCATGAGGCCAGCGGCACAAGTGGGATGAAGGCCGCGATGAACGGCATTCTCAATTTTTCAACGCTCGACGGATGGTGGATAGAGGGTTATGACGAAACGAACGGCTTTGCGGTAGGCGATATGCGTGATTTTGAAAGCGACGCCGAGATCGACGCCATCGAGGCCGAAGCCCTTTACTCTGCACTTGAGAACGAACTGGTCCCGCGTTTCTATGACCGCGACGAGAACGGGTTTCCGGCAAAATGGGTTGCGATGATGCGAAACTCGATAACGACCCTGACACCGATGTTCTCCAGCGACCGCATGGTGCGGGATTATCTGGAAAGGATATATACTGACTAGGCTCTGTTAATATTTGGTTTTATAAATTGCCACTGGCTTCAGCTAGTGGTTAGAAATGGTGAAAACAAAGGCTTTAGCCGAATATGGAAAATTTTAGTTCCTTATGGCTTTAGCCCTTTTGAGCTAAAGCTCTATGAAAATCATCTGTCAGAAATTCGGCTAAAGCCTGTGTTTTTTGCATCTCCAACCTCCGGCTGAAGCTGGAGGCAATTTAAAAAGCTGGCAGATCTTTACATGTCAACAGAACCTAAACAACAGCGAGGCAAATCATGACCGGAGAAGAATTTAAACGCGGCGTCATTCAGCCCGTGCAGTGCTATAAAGAAGCATGGGAAATGATAAAGGGACAATACTGGATGGTGTTTGCCACCGTGCTGGTGGGAATACTTGTCGGCAGCATCATTCCTTTTCTCATCATCGGCCCGATGATCTGCGGCATCTATCTGTGCCTTTTTGATGCCTATGAGGGAAAGCCCGTCGATCTGGGCAAATTGTTCAAGGGCTTTGACTATTTCCTGTCGAGCCTTTTGGTGACGCTTATCATCGTCGTTCCGGTCATTTTCATGATGGTCCTGTTATACATTCCGATGCTGATGATCATGTTCACAGGCGGACGCATCGCCGATGAAGAAATGCTTCTGTATATCGGCGGTATGCTGTTTGTCGAATTCATATTTATCATCGCGATGGTATGTCTGCACACGCTGGTCATCTTTTCGTATCAACTCCTTGTTGACCGCAAAACGTCCGCGTGGCGTTCGATAACGCTGAGCGCACGCGCGGTCTGGGCAAACCTCGGCGGCATCGCCGGGCTGATGGGCGTCGGGATGATAGTCGTTTTTCTGGGCTATCTGGCGTTGTGCATCGGTATTTATCTGGCGATCCCTCTCATCTTTGCCGCAAATCTGGTAGCATATCGTAAGGTATTCCCGGCGTTGCCCGGAGCAGGTTTTCATGCTCCGCCGCCGCCAAATGTATATCAGGGATTTCAGGGATAATGACGGCTCGGATCAAATTCATCTCATCAACGTCTGATGTTGACAGGCTTTTTGAAGAATCGGCCGCGCGGCCCGTGGCGATCTTCAAACACAGTGCCTCGTGCGGCATCAGCGCCCATGTTCTGGAAATGGTGGAACAGGCCGACACAGATCTAAATATCGTCGTCGTTCAGGAAGCACGCGATGTTTCAAATGTGATAGCGGAACGGACAGGATATGTTCACCATTCGCCGCAGGCATTTGTCATAAAGGACGGCGAGGTCGTCTATCACGCGACCCATTACGCCATCGACCCGGCCAAAATGGAAAACGCCCTTAACCAATGATAAGCCCCGTTCAAATAATCGAAGAAAGCGATTCCGAGATCACGATAAACTGGTCGGACGGATCGGAAACGACGTACAATGCTCCGGCGTTGCGGCGGGCGTGTCCGTGTGCGGGCTGCATCGACGAATGGACGGGAAAAAAGATCCTTAAGGATGACGAGATCGCCGATGACATCGCTTTCAAACAGATCGCCGTCGTCGGCCGCTACGCCCTGAATTTTCAGTTCACTGACGGCCATGACACCGGAATTTTCAGCTTTGCGTTCCTTGCCGGCCTCAGCAAAAAGCCGCAATAGCTTTCATAGATCCGGATCACGCATTCGAAAATGTTCAAGTTTTATCGACATTCCGTTTGTTCGGTGTCTGTGATCTCTTTGCGTTCTTTGCGGCTTAGCGTGGAACCAACACTCATTAACTAACCCTTCTGATCTCTTCAAATATCTCACGCAAAGCCGCCATGCCCGCAAAGATAAGACAAAGAAGAAACACAATGCCCGGCATCATATTCCTAACGTCCGATTCAAAATAAAACATAACTCCGCACATTCACCCCGCAATGTTGTAAAATACTTCTGATGCACGAAAGAGACATATTTGACGAACGCCAGGAAACAAAAACGGCCAGCTTTGCCTGTTCGTTTTGCCGCGAGCGAAACGATTATGAGGTCAGATGGCTGAAACGCACAAAGAAAAAGAACGCTCCGCGCAACCTGAATGAACACGACCGCGCCCGTTTTCAGAACTCACGCGATTATATGGTCCGCATAGACGACCAGTTGATGTGCAAAAATATGCGCTGCCGCAGGCGTTTTGAGATACCTTCGTCGCAATCGGTCGTGTTCATCTGAAATTTCTCCGATATTTTTCCGCATTATCGGTCAAAATGATGTTTTTCCTGTCCGCATTTTTGCTATAATGTCCCTGACACCTGACGGCGTGCCTGCCGGCCGCCGTTTCTCTTAAAAAAACAGTGAGCAACGGACCTCTTCATAGAATATTCGTTATAGCGCTAAATACGTTTCGCGAGGCAATTCGTGATCGCGTTCTGTATAACCTTGTGCTTTTCGTTCTGCTGATAACGGCCAGCGCCATCCTTTTGGGCGACCTGACGGACGGCCACGAGGCTCGCACCATCGTCAACATCGGCACGAATGCGATGCTGCTTTTCGGCGCGTTCATCTCAATATTCGTCGGCGTCGGCCTTGTTTCAAAAGAGATCGAAAAGCGCACGGTCTTTGCCATTTTTGCTAAACCGGTGAACCGTGCGGAGTTCATCGTCGGCAAATATCTCGGCCTTTGCCTGACGCTGCTTGTCAACGTCGCGGTAATGGCCGTTGGCGTGACGTTGGCGTTGCTTTACGTCGGCAGCGGAGCATTGGCAGCCGGCATCTGGCCGACCGTTTACCTGATATTTCTGGAACTCTGCATCCTGACGGCGGTCGCGATATTGTTCTCGTCATTCTCAACACCGGCGCTTTCGGCGCTTTTTACATTTTGCATTTTTGTTATCGGCCACCTCAGCGCGTCGCTTCGCGAACTCGGAAATGCTCTCGGTTCCGCATTTGCCAAATACGTCCTGACGGCGGTGTATTATCTGCTGCCAAATCTTTCGCTGTTCAGCTTTCGCACCGAAGCGGCAAACGCAATGGTGCCGAACGCAGCGATGCTGCTTGGCGGAACCGCGTACGCCGTTGTTTACATCGCCATTCTGCTTACAGTTGCCGTTATCATATTCTCGCGGCGAAACTTCAAATGACCTTCCTTTGAAATGGAACAAAAAGAAGCAAAAACAAAGAACGGCACGACGTCACTGATCGCTATTTTGGGCATCGCGGCGGCGTTCGTTCTTGTTGTTTTCCTTTCAAATTATGTCGAGGCACGCCGCCTGCATCTTCCCGATTCTTACGAAGATGCTGATCTCTCGCTGCAGGGCAAAAGACTGAAAGGCTGGGCGCTTGGAGCAGAAGGTATGCTTGCGGATTGGTACTGGATGAATTCGCTGCAATACGTCGGCACAAAGATACTTCGCGGCCCCGAAGGCGGCGTCAACATTGACGATCTGAGGCCGCTTAATCCGCGTCTGCTTTATCCGCTTCTTGATAACGCCACCGACCTCGATCCGCATTTCATCGCCGTTTATTCTTACGGCGCCAGCGTTTTGCCCGCGATCGATCCGGCACAGGCAATTGCCCTGACCGAAAAAGGCATCGCCAACAACCCTGACGACTGGAAACTTTATCAATATCTGGGCTATATCCACTGGCGGCTCAAAGATTATGAAAAAGCCGCCGTTGCTTATGAACAAGGCTCTACTCGCCCCGGTGCGACCGCGATAATGCGCCAGATGGCAGCCGTTATGCGAACCAGAGGCGGCAGCCGCGACACCGCACGGCAAATGTATCAGCAAATGCTGGCAGAGGCCGAAGATCAGCAGTCGCGTTCGCTGGCGGAGCTTCGCCTGATGGAACTCGATTCGCTGGATGAGCGTGACGCGATGGACGAAACCCTTAAAAATATCGTTGATGCGACGGGCAAATGCCCGCAGCAACTGAAAGAGATCGTCCCGCTTTTGGCAAAAGTAAAACTGCCTGATAACAAAGATCTTCAGATAAATTCCGCCGGCGATCTGGTCGATCCTGCCGGAGAACCTTATCAGCTTGACCGCGAAAAATGCGTCGTTACGCTTGGGCCAAGCTCAAAGATACCGACGCCGCTTGTTCAATAAAAAATGTCAGCTATGGAATACATTGTTGAAATAAAAGACCTTTCAAAAGATTACGAAACCGGATTTTGGCGCAAGAAAAAGGTGCGTGCTCTCGACGGCCTGACGCTAAACGTCCGCCCCGGACAGATATTCGGTTTCCTCGGCGGCAACGGCGCCGGAAAGACGACTACCATCAAGATCTTGATGAGCCTGCTGTTCCCGACCGAAGGTTCGGCAAAGATACTTGGCAGCGATATTTCGGATGTTTCAATGCATTCGCGCATCGGCTATTGCCCGGAAAATCCGTATTTCTATGATTATCTGACGGCAAACGAACTGCTGGATTATTTCGGGCAGATCTTTGGTTATGACACCGCAAAACGCAAACAGCTTACCGATGAACTGCTGACCGCCGTCGGCCTTGAAGAAAAAAGCCGCAGCCGGCAGCTTCGCAAATTCTCAAAAGGAATGCAGCAGCGCGTCGGGCTGGCGCAGGCTCTTGTCAACGATCCCGAAATTGTCTTTTTGGATGAACCGATGAGCGGGCTTGATCCTGTCGGGCGAAGAGAGATACGCGAACTCATCGTCTCGCTTCGCGAAAAAGGCAAGACCGTTTTTATGTCAACGCATATCCTGTCTGATGTTGAGGCGTTATGTGATGAGGTGGCGATACTTCGCGGCGGCAGGCTTGCGGCAACAGGCAGCCTCAGCGAGCTGCTCTCAACCGGAAATGAGCAACGGGCTTTTGAGCTGCTTATCGGCGGCGTCGCATCAGAACAGATGAGAAACGCCGTGTCAGGCATAAACGGGGCAAAAGTTTTGACCAAACCTGCCGGAACGGCAATAGAGGTTCAGAACGAATCGGACATCGACGCCGTCATCGCTGCCGCGCGTACCTGCGGCGGCAAGATAATTTCCGTAAATCCGGTGTCGCTGTCATTGGAAGACCTGTTTGTTGAAGCAAAGAACCGCTAAGAAAAAACTTTGTGCAACTTAGCGTCTTAGTGCCTTAGTGACAAAAAAATTTACGAACACCGCCACGAAGTCGCAAAGCCACAAAGAACCGCTAAGAAAAACTTTGCGTAAATTCGCGTCTTCGCGTCTTAGTGGCAAAATTTACTTAAAACAGCCACAAAGTCGCAAAGACCCAAAGAACCACAAAGAAAAAACCCACAAACCAAAGAAATGGCTGTCACTCCGCCCTGATCGCGGTCACGCGCCAGCGGATGTTGGCACGGTCGTCTTTTGCCGTGAAACCGTCTATGCTTAGCGTGACGGTCATCGTTTCTCCGGGTGCCAGGCTTGGGGCATGTGCCGGAACGGCCAAAACACGCTTTTCCTTTATCACATTGTTTTCAATATCCACCACCGAAACGTTTATCTCTACACCAGTCAGCGTCCGCGTTCCGCGATTGGTCATTTCGCCTTTTATGTACATTGAGATGGAGCCGAAAGCGTTTGGCGATTCGACCGTGTCCCTGTGTGTGGCAATGACGATATTTTTGGTCAGGGCCTCAAATTCCGGCGTTCCCTCCTGAACGGAATTTTCCAGGATCGTGGCGACCTGTTCCTCGTTTGACGGGCGCATGAGCAATGCCGTCACGGCCACCCCTATGATGACAATGCCGACAACGGCCCCTATCAAATAGCCTGTGTAATTACGTTTTGGTTTATTCTCTTGCAGCAAGCTGTCCATAAACTGTTCTTTAAGTGCTTAGACACCGATTTTTGCTATTGGTTCCACTAGGTTATCATTTTGGTTGCGCTAAACCGAAATGGCCGAACTCCGCAAAACCAGAAGCCGCGAAAAGCGGTATGCCGAGATAGCTCTGCCGCTGCCGGTGCGAAAGCTTTTCACCTATCGCCTGTCTGACGCGGGCGGCGAAGAACCGCGTCCGGGCGTACGCGTTGTTGTGCCGTTCGGCAAGCGTGAACTGACAGGTTATCTGATAAATATTCTGGACGGCCTGCCGGAAAATTCGCGTCTGAATGAAGCGGAAATAAAGCCCATCACCAAGATCATCGACACTGAGCCTCTGATAACCGATGAGATAATGCGGCTGGCAGAATGGACGGCTGATTATTATGCCGCATCGCTCGGCGAGGTGCTGAAAGCGAGCCTTCCGGCGGGCATAAACGCTGTGATCGAAAAGGTTTACGAGATCACCGCCAAAGGCCGCGAAGCTCTTGACGATAACGCACGAAAGGCCGCCGCAAAATGGGAAATTCTCAGGCATCTTGCCGAAAGCGGCCCGGCGGCGGAACGCAGTCTTGTAAAACTCTTCGGAAAGGCGGCAACCGTCCGCTCTCTGCGTGAACTGAGGAACGCGGAGCTCATCTCGCAGGATCACCAAAAGATCGAACCGCGTGTAAAGGCAAAGCGGCAAAAGGCCGTGCGGCTGCTTCCCGCAGCGGTCGAGGAACAGGAAAAACCGCTCACGCACGACCAGCAAAGAATCATAGGCATCCTTGCCAAAGCGGGCGGAGAAATGCTTTTCACGGATGTCCTGGAGCGGGCGGACACCGGAGCATCGCCCGTGAATACGCTGGCAAAACGCGGCCTGCTGGAAGTTTACATCCGCGAAATAAGACGCGATCCGTTCGGCGGCGACACTGTCGGCGACCGCCCAAAGCTGAAGCTCAATGACGATCAGGAAACCGCTTTGGCGGCCATTACGGCATCGCTCAAGGACGGAGATTACAAGGCATTTCTGCTGCACGGCGTGACCGGCAGCGGAAAGACCGAGGTCTATATCCGAGCGATGGCAGAGGCTCTTGAGATGGATCGTTCGTCGCTGATGCTCGTGCCGGAAATTGCCCTGACGCCGGTTTTCTCGCGGCGACTTCGAGAGGCTTTTGGCAGCAGCGTGGCGATCCTTCATTCAAACCTGTCGGCGGGCGAACGCTTTGACGAGTGGCGGCGCATCCGCAATGGAACGGCCCGCATTGCGATCGGTACGCGTTCGGCGGTCTTTGCTCCGCTTGAGGACATCGGACTGATAATCGTTGACGAAGAACACGACACGTCCTATCGCCAAAACGAATCGCCTTTTTACAACGGACGCGATCTTGCCGTAATGCGTGCCCACGCGGCAGGTGCAACAATAATTCTCGGTTCGGCAACGCCCGCTATCGAATCTTTTCACAACGCCAAAACGGGCAAGTATCATTATCTGCAAATGCCGACACGCATCGGCGGACGGCCGTTGGCAAAGGCCGAGCTGATCGACATGCGCGAAGTCTTTAAGAAAGCGGGCAAGGACGTTGTCTTCTCGCCCGCGCTCATTGACGCTATAAAAAAGGCCAAAGCAAAAGGCGAGCAGACGATGATACTGCTCAATCGCCGTGGATTTTCTTCTTTTGTTCTCTGCCGTTCGTGCGGAGAGAGCCTGCGGTGCAAAAACTGCGACATCACGCTGACCTATCACAAAGCGGAGCGGAAATTGACCTGTCATTACTGCGGCTATACGACCGATCCGCCACAAAAATGCCCGTTTTGCGGCAGCGAATACCTGTATTTCATCGGCCCTGGAACCGAGCAGCTTGAGGAAGTTTTGCAAAGGACACTGCCCGATCTTCGCATCGCCCGCGTTGACCGCGACACGATGTCACGCAAGGGCGAGATGGCAAAAACTCTTTCGGCTTTTGACCGCGGCGAGACCGATGTTCTCGTCGGGACGCAAATGATCGCAAAAGGCCACGATTTTCACAACGTGACACTTGTCGGTGTGGTTTCGGTCGATAACGGCCTCGGGCTGCCTGATTTTCGTTCCGCTGAAAGGACGTTTCAGCTTTTAACGCAGGTCGCGGGACGCGCAGGACGCGGCGATCTGGCCGGACGCGTGATGATACAGACGTATTACCCCGAACATTACGCGCTCCGCCACGCCGCCGAACAGGATTATGAAAGCTTTTACACGGAAGAGGTAAAGTACCGCAGCAGAATGGGTTATCCGCCATTTGTCGTGCTTGCTTCGATACTGATAAAACACAAGGACGAAGATTATGCCCTGCGAAGCGGACGGATACTCCGCGAGGCTTTTGACCGTGCGAACACGAACGGTACGTCGCGCGTTATCGGCCCGGCAAAGGCCGCAATATCACGCATAAGAAACGAATTTCGCTTTCAGATGATCCTCAGATCGACCAACCGCCGCGACCTGCGGCATCTGATCGACACGGCCCTGGCCGAAGCCGAAACCCGAGGATGCGACCGCCGCATCGTCTTTGTCGAGATCGACCCGGTAAATCTGATGTAACTGACGATCACTTTTCAGATAGTTATGTTCGTCTGCCAGGTGACAATTTGTGAATGCGGCAGATGGTCTGCTTCAGGGTCTTCGGGCGGGCGTCCCGGGAAATTTAAGTTTATCTTTTCTCCTGCAGCCCCATCTTTGTAAGAATGGCCGTGAATCGAGGTTCGTCGCGGAGGTCGTCCCACATTGGGTCGATATTGATGAAGGGCAGCATAAAAACGCGTTGTTCGGCGGCGGCTTCCAGCATACTTAGCGCATCTTCCCTTTTGCCGAGCAGGATGTAGTATTCGGCGCAATTAAGGACACTGTCCGGGCTTGCATCGTCGCATCCCGCCGATCCGATCCTATGTCGCCAAAATCCCTCGATCCCTTTTTCCGTAAACAGCCTGCGGTACTCAGCCACGGTTTCGGCTGTTGAAACCCTGGAGTTCACCATTGCGTCCATCGCCTCGCTGTGACGTCCCTGCTTTAGATAGACCGAATACATATACCGGCGTGCCATCGTAAATTTCGGCTCGATCCTGAAAACCTCTTCAAGCTGCTCTGTCGCCTTGCCATAATTTCTTGAAAAATAATGCAGTTGCCCGATGTCTGACATTATTATCAATGAGGTCGGTGCCAGACGAGAAGCGATGTTCATCTGTTCATGAGCTTCATCCATGCGTCCCATCAACGAAAGATAGACGCCATACCAGTGGCGCGATTTGGCGTCATTCGGGCCAAGTTCGGTCGCTTTTTTCAGTGATGCCTCGGCTCCGGCCCAATCCCAGTAATGAAACATGCGGATAAATCCGTGAGTTGCATATGCCTCATGCAGGTTCGGGTCAAGATCCATTGCCCGGCTTAGGGCGGCCTCGGCGATCTCAGGCGAAGCGTCAAATGCATAGGCATCCGCCATCGCAAGATGCGCCGCGGCAAAATTCGGATCGGCTTCTACGGCCTTTCTGAAATATTCCACAGGCTGCTCGATGCTGTACCAGCGGCCTTCCCATATCCGCCTGCCGCGCAGGTAATTGTTATATGCCTCTGTGCTGGCGGTTCCTCTGCGGGCGGCGTCGGTTGTGTAAGCCGAACCGGCCTGAGCTTCCGTTGCACGCATGCCGTAAAGCATCCAACCCGAAAATCCGATAGCAAAAACGGCCAGAACCGCCATTCCAGCCACTGCTGTCATGCGGTATCGCGGACGTGACGAAACGTGGTGCTTCGTGTTCACATCCGCCGGAGCGGCTTCGGCACTATCCGACGATGATTCGGCAAAGACCTGTCCGCTTTCTGAGTTTTCGGCCGGTTCTTCCGTTACGTCCGCAACGAACCGGTAGCCTTTCTTTGACACCGTGCGGATATACTGGGTTTCGGCAGTGCCGTTTTGCCCAAGCGTTTTTCGCAGTATGGAGATATAGAGATTTATATTCGCTTCTTCGACAAAGGTATCCGGCCATATCTCCGCCATCAGTTCCCTGCGCGAAACCAGCCTCTCGCGTTCGCGGATGAGCAGGTCGAGTATTTCCAGAGCCTTGGGCGTCACCTGTATGATCTTGCCCTCCCGCAGCAAAAGCAGCCTTGCGGGGTCGAATTGATAGCTCCCGAAATTATATGTTCTGTGGTCAGTGCCGTTCATGGCAAAAATTTAATAAATTCTAACTTTTTCTGATGTTTTTTCAAAGGTTTTTTAGGGATGTTTTGTGCAACACTTTGCCAATCGGTTCCGGCTTCTTATGCCGCTCCTGGAGATAACATTATGAAAACCTGTCACATTGCGTCCTTTTTTGCTTTCGCACTGTTTTTGTGCGGGCATTCTGCCCTTGCTCAAACATGGAATGGCAACGGCCCTACCAATAACTGGTCAGACCCGTTCAATTGGTCAACCAATGCGGTTCCCGCAAACGGCGCGGCTATTACATTCAATGGAACTGGCGTCAAGGACTGCGTGATCGATATCGATATAGTGACAGGTTCGTTCACGATCGATGCAGGCTATACGGGGACGATCTCGCAGGGAGCCTCGAACCTGACCCACAACGGGACATTCACCCAAAATGGCGGCACATTCCACGGCGGAAGCGGCTCTATCACCTTTGTCAGCAGCTTCAACCTGACGGGCGGAACTTTTGCGGGATCGACCGGAACCACGTCATTCAATTACTTCTTTACACAAAGCGGCACCGGCACATTCGTCGGAAACGGCGGGACAGCGGTATTCAACGGCAGCGCTGCTAACTACTCCGCCGCCCAGCCACAGGCATTTAACAATGTCACTATAAACAAGAACAACCTTGCTCCACTGAGCCTCATCGGGAGCAGCGTACTGGCCGTAAACGGACTGCTGACGCTGCAGGACGGACGGGTTGACAGCAACGGCACGCTCGAAGCCCGCGGAGGCATCAATGTCTCAACTGATTTCGACGGCGGAAACGGTAAGCTGCGTTTTGCCGGTTCGGGAGTCCAGAGCTTTATAAATGAAGGCGGAATAATTCCGACAGGTATCTTTACTGTTGACAAGTCCGGCGGAACCGTCCAGCTTCTCAGCGACCTGAACCTGAGCAATGGAACGCAGGCATTCGATCTTGTGAACGGGACGATCACGACCGGAGCGTTTATCGTGAACGCCGGGACGCGCTCCGTCAACCGGACGACCGGCTATATCAACGGAAATCTGAGAAGGGTTATAAATAGTATCGGGCCAATGACATTTGATGTTGGTACAGAGAACGGCTACTCGCCGCTGGGTATGACCATATCTGCCTTTGTAAACCCGTCTGCATTGACCATCGCTGCAGTGCAGTCGCAGCATCCGAACAGACCATTGACAGGCAGTTCTATGGGGCGCTATTGGAGCATTACCGAAGAGGGTAACGTTACCGCCGTTCTGACATTTCACTATCTGGATGCAGACCTTTCAGGCATCGAAGAATCGAGCTTTCAGCTTTTCCGCTATACAGGCGCGGGAACGGAGTTCACCCAGATGCCGGCAACGCATATCACAACAGCAAACACAATGACCACGATCGGCGGCATAACTGAGTTTTCCGATTGGACAATGCTTTCTCAACTTGGGCCTACCTCGGCAACGGCCTCTGTCAGCGGGCGCGTGCTGACTGCCGGGGGACGAGCCATATCAATGGCAGATCTAAGGCTGACCGATACTGATGGCCGGATACGAAGAGTCATCACAAACCCGTTCGGTTATTTCAAGTTCAATGATGTGACCGTTGGCGGATCATATATTCTCTCGGTCGCTCACAAAACCTATATATTTGCAGAACCTTACCGCGTGATCACCGTAAAAGACGAGATAACAGGCATTGATTTCATTGCGCTTGATCCAAGAACGACCGGCAGCCTGGGTATGATCGAAGGTTCTGTAACTGATGAAGGCGGCAATCCTGTCGAGGGCATAGAGATAGAGATGATCGGCGGTGATGAGACATCTATAGTGGTCCTGACCGGAAAACGGGGCGAATTCACATTTAACGAGCTTTTGATCGGCCGGACCTATATCCTTATTGCTCGCTCCGAAGACGGGTTTTTTGTTGAACCGGTAAAGACCGTCGCTCTCGAGGATGTCTCGGCTTCGGTCGGGTTCCAGATACACGGCAAAGGTCACGAACGCACCTCTCGTCCACGCCAAGAGATCGGAAACTGACGTTTTTACGAAAGCCGTCCTGTCACCGAAAAGTTATATCCGGCCGACACGACCGTGTTAGTTAACGGCACGCGAATGTAAAGGCACTGGCCGGAGTTTGACGCCTGCATAAACCTCTTGCAGCGAGATCTTGCAGCCGATGGAATCGAGCGAGATGACATCGTCGCGTTCGTTGTAGATGCGATAGACCCATTGCTTTTGATTTTGGCGAGCGTAATGTTCCACGCGCATTTCGTCCTGTTTTATCTGCAAACATTCCTTTATCGAATCCATCGCCAGAAAATTTTCCAGCTTTCGCGATTTTTCCACCGAATCGGAATTGTTCGAGAAAATGTCAACGATGACACTGGGGTTCAACAGCGTCTCCGACGCCTGATCGGTGAAAGACGGTTCGCCGTTGACGACCGCAATGTCAGGGAAACAGAACAGTCCCGTCGGCAATGCAACGCGCATATTGCCGATATAGATCTCGCTCTTATGGCCGTGCATTCGGCTGCCGAGGCCAATGGCGGTATTTGAAATAATAAGGTTGTGCCATCGGTCGGCTCCGTGGCCGCCGATCATTTTCCCATTGCGGGGATCGTTGCGGTCGGCAGCAAATTTAGCCGCCGCGTTGGTGTTGATATGTGTGGAATTCATTGCGTTGTCCGCCATAAAAAAATAAATAGCCGGAGATCCGGAAATTACTGCTGGTGGGCAACTGGCAATGCGGGTTTTGCCGGGGGAATGTTGTTTGGTAAAAATAGTGTTGCACAGCAAACTGTTTTTTATCAAGACAAATCTTATGAAACTTTCCGAACTTGCTGAAAAAACTTCATCGGTGATCGAGATCGGTTCGCCTGAAACCGAGATAAACGCAGCCGCGGGGCTTGATCTGGCGGGCGACGGCAATATAACCTTTCTTGCCAATCCGAAATACACGCCGCAGGTAGAAAGTACACAGGCGGCAGCCATTTTTCTAAGCGAAGGGGTCACAATAAACCGCTCGGACATCGCCGTTCTCCGCGCCAAAGACGCGTATCTGGCATACACGCGGGCTTTGCGGCTCTTTCATCCCGTTGAGGATATTCGTCCCGGCGTGCATCCTTCTGCGGTGATCGATCCATTTGCCGGTGTTGATGAGAATGTAGAGATCGGTGCAAATTCGGTTGTCGGCAGGAACTGCACGATCGAAAGCGGTGTCAAACTTTTTCCGAACGTGACCGTCTATGACGGCGCGGTCGTCCGCGAAGGTTCTGTCCTGCATTCGGGCGTGGTCATCAGGGAAAATTGCGAGGTCGGGCGTAACTGCATCATTCACAACAATTCGACCATCGGCTCGGACGGTTTCGGCTATGCAAAAGATGAAGAAAAACGCTGGCTGAAGATACCGCAAACCGGGCGTGTTGTGCTGGAAGATGACGTGGAGATCGGCGCCAACACCGCGATCGACAAGGCATCGGTCGGTGAAACACGCATAAAACGCGGTGCGAAGATCGACAATCTTGTCCAGATCGGGCATTCCTGCACGGTCGATGAGGATGCTCTTATCTGTTCGCAGACCGGGCTTGCCGGCAGTTCGGTCATCGGCAAACGCGTGATCCTGGCAGGACAGGTCGGCATAGCCGGACACCTGAAGGTCGGCGACGATGCGGTCATCACCGCAAAATCAGCCACTTCACACGACATCGAACCCGGAAAGGTCATCAGCGGCATTCCCGGCTTTGACAACCGCGAATGGCTCCGCTCGACCGCCGCGTATCGTCGCTTGGGTGACATCGCCCGCAGCGTCCGCGAACTGGAAAAAAAGCTGGCGGCTGTGATGAAAAACGGTGATACCCAATGATCGAAAGCCTTATTTTGCAGTCTTCCAGATCGTCCTGAGCCTGTTCACCGTTTTGTTCGTAAAGAAAAACGGCGGCATTTTCTTGCTTGTTTTCGTAGCGGAGATCTTGCCCTGTTGATCATTAGGAACAGTCATCATCACGCCGTCGCTGGTGTGTTCTTCCAGTCCGGCGGCGTGTCCCAGCTCGTGAAGCACGATCATCAGGATCATATTTTTTGACACTCCTGACGGTTGGGCAGGAAGGAATATCTCGACCTCTATGATCCCGACGCCGCCTCTTCCGGACACTTGTTTTCCCCTTCGGGTCTTGCCGTGTGTGCCGCCGCTGATCTCAGGATCATCTTTACCGCTTCCGGCTATCTTTAAGACCACGTTGGCTTTATCCTCGGCTCCGGCGATCTTGTAAGACATTGCTTTTAATGCGATCCGGTTAAAGATCGGGACACATTCCTGAAGAACGCCGGTCCATACGCCTGACTCGGCCTCAGAACGTATTACAAGTTCTTTACTGTTTCTTACGCTTTTTATCCACGGTTCATCGGGTTTTGACATGATCGTCTCCTCAACTGTCTTTTCCGGCCCAGGATGCCGGTATGGTATCTTAGGAACGATGGGAGGCCGATATTCTTGCCTGTTCTGTTTGAGAATGGCCTGTTTTATGGGTCGCCGCTCATTCAAAACAAGGCATTGGTGAGGAATAAAAAACTATGTCCGATCAGATCATCTCAGAGAGCGGTTATGACATAACGCCGCTGGACAAAGAGACCGTAAGCCGTCTGGCACAAGACCTCAATGAAGAGGAATATCGCATCCTGCTTGATCACGGCACCGAACCGCGATTTTGCGGAACGCTGCTGGACAACAAACTGGACGGAACATATACGTGTAGATTATGCGGACTGCCGCTTTTCACGTCAAGACATAAATTTGATTCGGGTACGGGCTGGCCGTCATTCTACGCTCCGTTCGACAAAGAGCATCTGGCATATATCGAAGACAACAGTTACGGAATGCGCCGCGTCGAGATACGCTGCGCCCGCTGCGGCGGACATCAGGGCCATGTCTTCCCCGACGGCCCGCCGCCCACCGGCCAACGCTACTGCCTGAACTCTGCCTCTCTGGAATTTTTTGAAGACGGCGAAGACATACCGCAAAAATAAGAACCGCCTGCGTAAACAGGCGGCCCGTTGCAGAAGCCCGCACGCAGTAAGGGCACTTCCCATGATAGAACCTGATCACTGCTATCAGCCTGCCATAAAACCGGCCTTCGGCAGAGAGGAATGACCTTTATTTCGATCGGACGGTAAGGCGGAGCCTTACCGCTCTGCGATGCGGCAAAGCCGCTCTTTGCGTTAATGAGTATTTCTGTTATGCCCCTTGCTTGCGCGGCGCAGGTTTCCGTTCCATTAAAAAAAGGCAAGGAACCTCGAATCGTTCCCTGCCCTTTTGTTTGTCTGCAAACGCTTTAACAGGCCTATTTAGGAATTGCCGTTCTGTCCTTAAAGCTGTCGAACAGTTCGGTGTGTCGGCTGGTCAGCGGGATGAGCCTGCCGCCGATGAACATGTGCTGGATCTTTGTTCTCGGATCCAGAATGTCGCCGTCCGCAACCACAACATTTGCTATCTTTCCGACCTCTATCGAACCGAGTTTATCGGCAACGCCGAGTATCTCCGCCGGATTGAGCGTGACCGAACGCAGAGCCTGCTCCGGTGTCAGCCCGAACGCTCCGGCAATGCCCGCCTGATACGGCAGGTCGCGAACTTCGCCGCCGCCCTCGCCGGTGGAAACGGCGAATTTTATGCCCGCCGACTGCATCTTGCCAGGAGCGGCAAAATAATAGTCATACGGATAATCCTCGCTTGTCGGCAGCGAATAGATGTTCGTAAAGATAACGGCGATGTCGTTCCGTTTCAGGTCGTCAGCCGCTTTCCACGCTTCCTGTCCGCCGATGATGATGCCTTTCAGCTTCTGGTCGGCGACAAATTTCGCAACGCCCTTTATGTCTATCTCGCGTTCGGCAGTAAAGAAGATCGGCTTTTCGCCCGTGACATAGGGCACCAGAGCATCAAGCTGGGCATCGACGGCCGTGTACGGCAGCGACTTGTCCGCTTCGTATGCCGCGCGTGCCTTTTGGTAATTTTTTGCGGCCTCGAAAAGTTTTTTCAGTACGTCCAACTGTTCGTCACGCCGCCTGAGCGCCGTGTTGAAATCGGTCGGAGCACCGCCGCCGCCAAACCCGAACCGGCGTCCAGTGGATACTCGCGGAAAGTTTACGATCAGTCCGGCATTTGGCACGACCGCCATTTCATCCTGCGTCGAACCGTTCAGGTTTATCAACGCCGCCTGTCCTGAGATCAGGCCGCCCGTCGGAAATGATATCACGGTCGTGATGCCGTTGATGCGGGTGACGTTGACGTGCGACGAATGCGGATTGACGCCTTTTATCGCACGGGCATTCGCATTGATGGTTCCAGTTTCCTGAACGTCCATCGTCGCATTGGCCCCGCCGGAGATCTCCGCCAAGCCAAGGTTTGTCGCTGCGTCTATCATTCCCGGAAAAACCGTCATGCCGTCGCCTTTTATGTTCTCCGCGTCACGCGGTATCTGTATCGAATCTCCGACAGCCGCTATTTTGCCGTCGCGGATGAGGACGCTTCCCTTTTCGATGACCTCGCCCGAAACCGTTACGATCCTTGCATTGGTTATGGCAAATGTCCCGGCCCGGCCGGTCTTGTTCTGCTGTGAACCGTCGCTCTGGGCCGAAACGCTGCCTGCCGCAAGCATCACCATAGCCAATACGGCAACCGACCCTGACCGAAGGAGTACGGCAATTTTTTTACTGATATTAAAGTTCTTCATTTTACCGATTACCTCCGTCATTTTCGGTGTGGGTGTCACCCGTCTTTTCCTGATCCGCGTGGTCGCGGTCGTGTACAATGCTTTCACGCGGTATGCGTGGGCCTGCTCCACCGCCGGGACCCGCAGCCGGGCCGGAGTTCATCTTGTCCTTTAGCAACGCTGCCTTTTCCGCCTCAGCGGCAGTGCGACGCTGTGCATCAGCCGTGCGGTCAAAATAGACCTCGCCTTCGATCATCGTCGTTTCAACACGTGAGTAAGGGCTGAACGGATGGCCTGTCCAGATAACGACATCGCCGTCCTTTCCGACCTCGATCGATCCGGTGCGTTTGCCTATGCCAAGCTGTATCGCCGGATTGAGCGTGACCATCTTTAACGCGTCCTCTTCGGGAACGCCGCCATATTTCATCGCCTTTGCCGCGTCCAGATTCAGACGGCGGATGCGCTCGTCGGAATCGGAATTGATCGAGACCACAATTCCCTGTTTCCAGAGCATATATGCCGTGAACGGAATGGCGTCGTAGCCTTCGATCTTATATGACCAACTGTCGATAAAGATCGAAACACCGGCGCCGTGTTTTGCTATCTCCGGCGCGAATTTATAAGTTTCCAGTCCGTGCTGTAACGTGCCGACCTTAAAGCCGAACTCATCCGCTATCTTCAGCAGGTTCAGTTGCTCGTCGGAACGATATCCGTGGGCGTGGACGATCCTTTTCCCCTCAAGTATCTCTACCAGCGGTTCAAGCTCCAGGTCGCGTCGCGGCGGCGTTTTGGTCTTTTTGGCGTTAAAATCCGCCCATGCCTGCCGGTAATCGCGTGCCCTCGTAAAAGCGTCGCGAATGGTTTCGACAACGCCCATTCTCGTTCGCGGATAACGCGGCGTCTGGCCCGGGATATTGAAATTGGAACGCTTGACGTTCTCGCCCGTGGCGAATTTTATGCCCGGAGGTGCATCCTTTACCAAAAAATCATCCTTGCCCTTGCCCCATTTGAATTTGACGGTCGCGCTCTGTCCGCCTATCGAGTTCGCCGAACCGTGCAGCAGCAATGCCGCCGTCGTTCCGCCCGCCAATGCCCGATAGATCGAGATGTCATCCGTATCGAGGGCGTCCTTGACGTCGGTCATCGAGGTCACTGAGAACGATGATTCATTTATCGCGTCAAGCATCGCGTGGGAATGCGCGTCGATTATGCCCGGCGTCACATATTTGCCGGTCGCGTCTATGACACGTGCCGATGCGCTGCTAAGATTTTTGCCGATCCGGGCTATCTTGCCGCCCTGAATAAGGATGTCCGTGTTCTCAAGCGTTCCCCGTGCGGCGGTCATGACCGTCGCATTCTTTATCAGCACGTCACCGCTCTGCGCCGTTGCGGCAGGAGCGGCGAACACGCAAAGGGCCGCGAACACAAGAAAAATTGATGTCTTTCTCATTATTTTCTCTTTTACTAACAACATTTTACCTGGCCCTCCTGTTTACGGGTTCCTTGTGCCCGAGAACGGAACAGCTCCCTGATCCGTGTTAATGGTGCCGGAAATGGCATTTCCCGTCACCGATCCCGTTACGTCAATGTTTATACTGACGCCGCCATAAGGTACGACCGCGCTGAAACTGAATGAATTTCCGGTTATCCTGCCGTTCTGAATCTCGGAATTTCCCATCGCGGTTCGCAGTTGGCCCGTAAAAGTAGTGCCTGTGGATGTTATCACCAGCGTCGCGGGCATTGATTCGCCCGGCACCTCGATAGTTATGGAATAGGTGCCGCCAAGCGATGCGGCGGAAGGCTGGCCGGGTTGGCCCGGCCCTTGCGGGCCTCTTCCTCGTCCGGGTTGGGCCGCAGGCCTTTCTTTTTGTTCAAAGACCTTTCCGTCAACTATGACGTGCGTGACCGTCCGTTCTTTGGCAAATACATCGCCCCGCGTCACCACCAGATTGGCGATCTTTCCTTTTTCGACCGAGCCGGTCAGGTTGTCAACGCCAAAAATTTCCGCTCCGGACAGCGTGAACGCCCTCAACGCCGCGTCAGCCGAAAGGCCTTCGTCAATGGCGTATCCGAGATTGGTGAAAACGTCGTTCACATTGGTCAGGTCACCGGTTTGAAATGCGATCTTGACACCGGCCTGAACCAGCCTTGCTGCGCCCTTAGGCGTTTCCGCCCTCATCCGCAGCGTGGAAAGATTGTCAGGATCGGCCTCAGGCGCAGACGGAGCGGTTCCCTTCGGAAAATTAAGCGAAACCAGAACGGGAACATTCTGCTCCTTTATCCTAGCCGCCTGTTTCCATGCTTCGTGTCCGCCGGAAATGACCGCTTTCAGGTTAAATTCCCGTGCAAGGTCCAGCGTTCTTACGATCTCTCTTTCAGTATTCGCGTTGAATACGATCGGCATCTGTCCGTTTATCACCGGATAAAGTGCCGTCAGCGATGCGTCGGCCTCGGGCCGCCTCAGCCCGCGCGGATCGGCGGCGTGAAGCCGTTCGATCTCCTGCTGACGTTTTGCGTCGTGCAAAAGCTGCCTGAACGCCGAAAATGTACCGATCAGCGATGCCGGATATTGGCCGCCGCCGATGGTCCTGTAAGAAAAGTTCTGCGAAGCAGGCGAACGAATTATCATCGCCGAGACGCGGTCGCCGGCCAGATTTGCCACCAGCGAGGCTCCGGTGAATATGCCGGTTCTGCCCGTTATCACGGCTGTGGTGATGCCCGCGTTTCGCACGGCCTCAAACTGGCTGTCGCCGGACTTGAAAACATCCGCCGCCTGAAATTCGGGCCGCAGGCCGACAGGATAATTGGAGATGCCGTCTAGCGGAGGACGCTGGGCCGCAGCACCGCCGCCGCCCGGCCCGCCTCCGCCCTGCTGGCCCGCCGGTGCGGGCATTCCCAATGTAGAGGCGGTGTCGATCAGTCCCGGATACACGGTCAAACCGGTTCCGTCAATGACCCTCGCGTCCGCCGGCACACGCACATCGGCACCGACGGCCTCGATCAGCCCGTCTCTTATCACAACGCTGCCTGTCTGAATGGTCGATCCCGACACGGTCACGATCCGGGCGTTCGTTATCGCCACGGATTGAGCCTCGGCAGAGTTTCCCAAAAACATCACGACCGCCGCAAAAGCGAGCAAGAGAAACTTTATTTTCATATCTAATGTAAGGATTGAATGATCTGAACAGCTTTTTCAGTTGTTTACGCAAAATCATAGATGAAATGTTTCAGAAAGCAAAGCGGCATCGAAATGAAATCGGAAATAAGTTAGAATTTTTTTAATGGGAGCTATCATACTTTTTGACGGCGTGTGCAATTTTTGCAATGGTTCGGTCAATTTTGTCATCGAACACGACAAGGCCGGTTATTTCAAATTTGCCCCGCTGCAATCAGAGGCCGGAGAAAAACTCGCCGCCGAACACGGCATCTCGCGGATAGAGACCGATTCGGTGATACTGATAGAGGACGGCAAGGCATACACGCTCTCAACGGCGGCGTTGCGGATCGCCAGAAAACTTGACGGCATCTGGTCGGCGGCGTACGCAGGCATCATAGTGCCTCGCCCGATACGCAACCTGTTCTATAAGCTGTTCGCAAAGAACCGCTATCGTTTTTTCGGCAGAACCGAAGCGTGTATGATGCCGACACCGGACCTCCGCGCAAGATTTTTGGGCTGACTTATACAGCAACTTCCGGACAGTGTATCGAAATGAGTTTCTCGCTGAACATACTTGAATTTGAAAAGCTCCTTGAGCTGGTCAGCCGCCACGCCCAGACGCCTATGGGCGGCGCTCTGGTAAAGGAGCTGCGCCCTAAAACAAACAACAGCGATCTGGAACGCGAACTTTCTGCCATTTCCGAGACGATCCTTTTGAACGAGGAAAAACAGGTCGTGTGGTCATTCAGCGGCTTGCAGGATCCGGCGGACGCCATCGCCATATTGCGGATAAGGAACACATCGCTGGAACCGAACCTTTTGCTTGAGGTGTCCCGCGTGGCAAATCAGGCAATTTTCGCACGGTCTGCCATTCAGCCCGAAAAGGAATTTGTGCCCGTTCTTTGGTCGCTGGTCGAAACGATCCCGCCTTCGCTGCTGGCAACGCTTGAAAAGATCGGCCGCAAGATACTTCCCGGCGGCGAGATAGACGACACGGCATCGCCCGAACTCGCACGGCTTCGACGCGAGATAAACGCACAGCGTTCGCGGCTGACGCGTTCGCTGGAATCGGTGATGAGAAATTCCGGCGACGCCATTCAGGACGAACTGGTCACAATGCGAAACGACCGCTTTGTCATTCCGGTCAAATCGGATTTTCGCGGAAAGGTCGGCGGCGTCGCTCACGGCTTTTCTTCAAGCGGCCAGACGGTTTTCATTGAACCGCTCGAAGCAATCGAAGCGAACAACGAACTCCAGAACCTGAAAGGAAAAGAAGAACGCGAAATAGCAAGGATATTGTTCGATCTGACGGAAGAGCTTCGCGAACAGCTGCCCGCCATCGAAGCCGCTGTTGATGCCGTCGGCAAACTTGACCTCATAAAAGCAAAGGTTGAATTTGCCCGAAAGTTCAACGCCGTCGTACCCGAAATTTCCGATGACGGCACGCTCGAACTCATCGACGCACGCCACCCGCTTTTAGAAGAGAACTTGCGCACTGCGAAGACGGAAGAAGTGGGGGAGAAGGAAAGTGTGGGAGTAGAGGGAAAAAATCCGCGATCCGCGATCCGCGATCCGCAATCGGACGGTCCGCGATCAGAGGTCGTTCCATCCAGCCTTACCCTAACCGCCGACCGCTCGGTGATGATAATCTCCGGCGCGAATGCCGGCGGCAAAACGGTCGTGCTGAAGACCGCAGGACTGCTCAGCCTGATGGCAATTTCGGGTCTGCCGGTTCCGGCAAAAGAGGCTCGCGTGCCGTTCTATCGTTCGATACTGGCGGACATTGGCGACCACCAATCGCTGAGCGCCAACCTTTCGACATTTTCATCGCATATGTCCAACATCGCCGACATGATGCGCGAATGCGTGCCGCCCTCGCTTGTGCTTCTTGACGAGGCAGGCACAGGGACCGACCCTGAAGAAGGCTCGGCGCTTGGCGTGGCGATAGTCGATCATTTTCGGCAAAAGCAGGCTCAGGTCATAGCCTCGACCCACTATCGCGGCCTGAAAATGTATGCTGCCAACGACCCGAACGTCATCAACGCCTCGGTCGAATTTGACGAACGAACGCTGCAGCCGACGTATAAATTGCTGATCGGTCTGGCAGGAGCTTCTTCGGGCATCGAGATCGCCGGGCGCTTCGGCATTTTGCCCGAAGTGATAGATGCGGCGCGTCAAAATCTGGACATATCCGCACAGCAGGCTGAGGAATATTTGGCAAAACTCCAGACCGAAACCCGCCGTGCCGAAGACCTCCGCATCGCCCTCGAAGAAGAACGCGAAGCGACCGCGATGAAATATGCAGGGCTTGAGGTCGAGGCCGCCAAAAAGGAAAAGGCGAGGCAAAAGGAATTTGAGCGAAAGCTTGCCGAAACGCTTGATTCGTTTGAACGTCAGTCAAAAGCGTTCATCCAAAGCATTGAGGACAAAGCGCTTCGCAACAAACTCGAAAAGGAACGCTCCGCCCGAAAGGCCGAACTCAACCGCGCCATCCTCGCAAAATTAAATGACACAGAAACACGCCGACACGCCGGCACGACAAAGTCAGAACCGGGAGCGATAGCGACCGGGTTTTTGGGCGGCCAACGCTCAGACACAGACCCCGTATCAAGAACGCACGGAGCATCCGCTTCCGACGATTCCGCATTCCGCGATCCGCATTCCGCAATCCCCACGGTCGGTTCGCGTGTCATCACCACATTCGGCACAACCGGCACCATCGAAAAGCTCGACAAAGACACCGCCGAGGTCCTCGTCGGCAATATGCGGCTCCGTCAAAAATTGTCCGACCTCCGCCCCGCAGCAGACAGAGCAGACCGCCATCGGCAGACTGAAACACGAGGAAGCGTGTCATCAAAACCCTCTTCCGCCACACTGCAAAAGCCTGTTGATCCCGCCGACGCCTCAGCCGAACTGAACCTCATCGGCCGCACCACTGCCGAGGCCGAATACGAACTCGACCGCTTCATCGACGAAGCCTACATGGCGTCGCTGCCCCGCATCCGCATCATCCACGGCTACGGAACCGGCGCCCTGAAAAACTTCGTCCACCACACCCTCAAAAACCACGAACTCATCAAAAGCTACACTTTTGCATCTTCTAACGAAGGCGGCAACGGTGCTACAATAGCAGAGCTAAAACTCTGAGAATGTCAGAAGAACCGTGATAACATATATCTAATAAAACGTAGGTATGTAATTCATGCACACACAACAGGAAATATACGAACAGGCAGTAATTCTGCCTTATGAAGAACGGAAAAACCTGATCAGAGACCTTGAAAAAAGTCTGCGGAACGGAACCGGAACACCGGATATTGCCGACGAAATAGAGCTTTCTGTCGAAGAGCGAGAAAAGATCGTAAACAGATTGCGCGGAATAGCCGCCGTTCCCGGCAAACGGCCTCCGACTGACGAAGAAGCGAAGGAAGCATATTATTCCTATCTGGCGGAGAAATATAAGTAATGCGTATTCTGCTGGATACTAACGTCGTACTTGATTTTCTGCTTTGCCGCACCGAAGGTTTTGCCATGGCTGACCAGATATTTTTTCATCTGCAAAATCGGGAATTCGATGGTTACGTGAATCCGATCACTCCTCTTAATGCTTTTTATACATGCCGAAAAGAGATCGGAAAACCGGCGGCTGCCCAATCCGTACAAGATATACTCAGATTGGTTTACATTGCCCCTACTGACAAAACGGTATTGACCGATGCATTTGGTATGGGCTTCTCCGACTACGAAGACGCCGTTCAATGCGCCTCCGCCGTTGCTGCCGGTCTGGACGCTATCGTCACCAGAAACACAAAGGATTTCAAGAACTCACCGATACCCGTTTATTCACCTGCGGAATTTCTCAACACATTAAACACCGAAGCCAAAGAAAACACCGAGGAATGAACATCCTCACCTCATTACTCTTTCCGGGATGGCTACGCCGCCGCCATCGCGGACATGAAGATTTGAAACTTTTTAGATTGTCTGACGTGATAAGAATTGTAGAATAGCTTTGCGGTCGCATCTGTCGCCGTCAAAGAGATCGTGCCTTTAGAACTCTAAGAAAAAAATAATTCGGTTTTCACTCATGCAAAGTCGCATTGCTCTACTAATTCTGGCCTTGATAACAATGCTGTCAGTTGTGACCGCTCAGGAAGATAACAGTTGGATGGCCTGGAAGAATGACATCGGTAATACCCGATGGCTGATGTATCATCTGGAAAAAAGCGATGTTGAAATACTAAAGGAAAAATGGAATGCGGTCGGACAATCGCTTGAGAAAAATCAGACCGAGTATTCAGGAAGCTATATCATACCGGCATATATGAGCGGATATTTTTTCCGCTGGTCAAAAGAGGCCGGATACGTATTTGTTCGTTTTTTCGATGTCGAGCATCCGTGTTATTTCAGCTTCGGCGATGTTGAGCTAACCGGATCGGTCATTCGATTTATTCATAAAGGTGAATCATCAAGTTCCGCTTGCCCGCCATCCAGTTCCGGCCGCCCTGCAGAAGAATGGATTCCGGCGCTTGGCGGACAATACTTAGTCCCGCGGTCTGAATTGAAAGAATTTATTGATTATTACAGTGGATTCAATGACTTTAACGGCCATCTAAGAAAACCTGATGATAAAATTCCTTTCCCGATCTTTTGGGGTAAAACGGATGAAAACCAACCAAAATTTATATTGCCGGATGACTTTTCAAGTTTCATTAAAAGCCCACTGAACGGAGAGATAATCTCTGTCGGAAAAACGAGGACAAGAAGATCAAAGATATTCGTGTTCGGTAGCGACAAAGCAGAAACGATTACTTCGGTGACGATAGATCTCGGGCGTAAACATGGGCTGAAAACCAAACAGGAATTTATACTTTTGACCGATGACGACGGAACATCAGAAACATTGATAGTAACAAGCGTAGGACAGTCTCATTCCAAAGGAGTGGTCGTGCGAACGATAAACGACAAAGGTAAAGAAGGTTTTCTCGAATGGGACAATGAATCAGATGCTTTCGTGCCAAAACCGTTTACCAAGCTCCGCCCGGGCATCAAGATCACGACCAGCCCGCTTTCTAAAATTTAGCGTCGCATTGATTAATGAAATAAACCACTTAGAAACAACAAAGTGCTGCGACTGATTTTTCATTATGAAATGTCTAAAACCATCATTACTTAACAGCATCGCTCTTATCCTGGCATTGTCAGCCGCCGTGTTCTGTCAGGACGAGCCTAAAGCAGTTTCTTTCGACGAGGAAAGCAACTGGTATAAAGAGATCGGAAAGGGAGATAATTGGTATTCCAGATTCGATTTTACGAGATATACTGAAGAGGATATTCTCGCGGCAAAGTCAAAATACTCTCGAATCGCAGAAAACCTATCCAAAGACGAATGGAGTGGCTACTACATACAAAACCGCATGCTTGGAGTTGAAGAATTGACATGGGGAAATGAAACCGGTTATGTAAGAACCTATATCTATCACACACTGGTATTTATCGACTACGGAAAGGCTATATCTAAACAAGACAGCATTGCATTTATCTCAGAGAAACCTGTACTTTCACCTCGAAGACCCGTTTCTATGCCGAACCTTATAAAGGTCAAATTCGGCGATTCGCATTTCCTTGTTCCTCAAAAATATCTTCTTGATTTTGCTGAGCGTGCCGCAGGTCTAAAAAATCTTCACGGGGAAAATGATTATTACTGGATAAAGGAACCCGATGCCGCAAAAAAGGTCTTTGGCTTGCCTGTTTATCCAAAACAATTTGCCCATCTTGTTCGACAGCCTATAAATATGAAGATCACTGCAGTGGGTAAAGCGAGCCTGCATCAAAACAGATTTGATGACGGTGAAGTATATTCCGAAGAACTGCACCGGCCCATTACATTCGATTCAGGCAGGAACAAAGGAGTCAAAGTGGGAATGTATTTCTTTGTAGATGACTTGGGAGAATGGGTAGAGATAACAAATGTAGGACAAAAACAGTCAGTTGGTGTTTTGCTCCGATATATTATTAATTCGACTCAAGAAGAATGTTGGGAAGATGAAGAAAAACGGGAAGGTGAGAGGCCTTGTCGGGAAATTAAAATCGGAATGGCCGCTAGAACCCTTAGCCGGGAATTCAATTTGTGAAACATGCTCTACCGATAGCGATCGGGCTATCGCACGCCGCGGGTTACATTGAACGCATCGGCAAGTTTTAGGACCAATATTCCATCCTTGCCCATCTCCGGTTCGTTGAAAACAACCGTGCTTTCCACCGAGATACCGAAATGCATACAGAACGAGCTTGCGGATATGACATGATAATTTGAGTTCTTTTTTACCTTTACCGGAAATGCGTTCTTTTTTGTCGGGTCAGTTGCTTTCAGCCCTATCAGCCTGCGGTTGGCATCAAACAAAAGTTCCACTGCCGCTGCCGAACCAAGCGCGGCGTGTGCCTTTTTGTTCAGTAAGAGCGTGTGTTTTTTGCTTAGTGTTATGCGAATTTTCTCCTTGCTGTATCCGTGCGGGCTTCCCTGAAATGTCGTCCAATATTTGATCATCTGTTTCATCCTCTCATCAATTCTGAAACGATTGTTGCATATTTGAAACATATTTGCAAGCATAAAATTCCAGGATCCCCGCTTTTTTATCGGCTTGGCTCAGCAGCTTTCCTACCGGTCCCGGCGTCGCTTCATTTAAGACGTTCATGGACAACCGGCACCGCAAATGACAACTCAGCCGCTTTGGTCAAATATCCGTCGATGTTAACGGCGACCTCAGTGTCAAAAAAGAGAACGCCGACAAATATCTGACGCGGCCGCCCACACTCGTTTCGCAAACGACGATAACCAAGACATCAAAGCGGAAAATCGCCTCCAACACCGTCTAAAACGGTCAGGAAAATGCCTGAAATGGTCAGGAAATAGGTCCGTTTGGTCAGGAATTTTGCGATTTGGTCAGGAATTTCGTAATTTGGTCAGGTAAAAACATCGGCGAAGACATTTTCGCACTCGGGCTGTTGTCCAAAACTGATCTTGACCCCGAATTTCCTCATTTTCCACTCCCTCTTAGAGAAACTCGCCGGAGAGTTGTAATATATCTTCACAGCCTTTTTGCAACCGTGCTTTACGACCAGTATTTCATTGATGACCTGAGGGAACGTGCCGATCTGGTGCGGCTTATCGAGCCGTATGCTCCGTTGAAGAAAAAAGGGGCGAACTGGATGGGCAACTGCCCTTTTCATCAGGAAAAAACGCCGTCTTTTTCGGTAAATCCCGCGAAAGGTTTTTACAAATGTTTCGGCTGCGGCAAGGGCGGCAACGCCTTTACGTTCGTGATGGAAATGGAAGGGCTGAACTTCCCCGAAGCCGTCCGCCGCATCGCGGAAATGAACGGCGTTCCGCTGCCAGAACCCATTGACGACGGCCAATATACCGCGCGAAAACAACAGAAAGAAGAACAGAAAAAGCTTTCCGAACAGGTTATAGAACTCAACCGCCTGGCGTTGGAATTTTGGGAAAAAGAACTGCAGGGCAAAAATGCAAAGGCCGCTGCGGCACGCGAATATCTTTCGCAACGCGGCATTTCTGAAGATGTGCAAAAACAATTTCGGATCGGTTTCGCTCCCGATTCATGGGACGCACTGCTCACACATTTGAAAACATCAGGCGCTGATGAAAAACTGATCGAACAGAGCGGGCTTGTGTCTGTAAATGAAGAAAAGGAAAGGGTTTTTGATCGTTTTCGCAACCGCATCATCTTCCCTGTTCTGGATGTGAACGGCGCTCCGGTCGCTTTCGGCGCCCGTGCGATGGGCGACGACCAGCCGAAATATCTCAACTCGCCCGAAACTCCGGCATACGTCAAAGGGCAGCATCTTTACGGGCTTTTTAATTCCAGAGATGCCATCAGGCAAAAGAAATTCGTCATTTTGGTCGAAGGCTATCTTGACCTCATCGCGCTTTATCAGTTCGGCGTCACGAATGTCGCCGCCAGCCTCGGAACGGCGTTCACACCGGAACAGGCAAAGCTTTTGGGCCGCTTTACCAAACGCGTCGTCATAAATTACGACGGCGATCCTGCCGGCATCAAGGCCGCCCGACGCGCCATCGAACAGCTTTTGCCGCAGGATCTGGAGATAAAGGTGCTTGTCCTGCCCGGCGGCCAGGACCCTGACGATTTTATCCGCGCGAACGGCACTGATGGCTACAATGATGCTCGCGGAAAGGCTCTGCCATTTCTCAATTTCAGCCTCGAGTCTTCAATGTCGGAGCGGAATTTTTCCAACCCGAAACAACGTGCCGAAGCCATCGAAGAGGTCATTCCCGTCATCGCCGCGATAAAGAATCCGATACAAAAACGCCAGAGTTTTGACGACGCAATGGTGTTCTATCGGGTCGATGACGACGGCATAAAACGCGACCTCTGGCACACGGTAAAAAATGGCCGCTCCGCCGAAACCGGCACGATAAAACAACAGGTCAGCCGCGTGGCACGCGCCCGTTTGACCGTCGCCGAACAGCAACTGCTCGAACTCGTCGTTTACGATACGGAACTGCGTGAAAAGGTGCTGGAAATACTGGAAGAACCCGATCACGAAAACCTTGCAACGGCGGAAATATTCCGGGCAATGTACATCGCCGCAGAGAACGGCCACGACCTGACCGCCGAATTTCTCTTAAACGCCGCAGGTGACGATCCCGTCTTGCAGGATCTTGTGCCTTTGCTCATGATGGTCGAACCAAAACGCGCCGAGGGCGAGGTGATC
The DNA here is from genome assembly GCA_019639175.1 of Acidobacteriota bacterium. GTDB lineage: Bacteria > Acidobacteriota > Blastocatellia > Pyrinomonadales > Pyrinomonadaceae > OLB17. Next base: position 298,512 of record JAHBSK010000005.1, read on the forward strand.
GACGAGGTTTTTCATCAGGCCGAAAACTGCATTTTGACGCTCCGTTCAATGGCAATCACCAACCGCATTTCGGACATCGCCAGAGAACTTGCCGCTGCAGAACAGGCCGGTGACGGTGCCCTCGCCTCGCAGTTGGTCGCCGAACAGCTAGATCTGGCAAGAATGAAGCATACTCTGCTTACAAAGATCAAAGAAATCTGATAAACTTGATTGTTTACGCGATGATGTACCGGCCTGAACATTTTGGCCGCAAAAAACGTATCATAATATGTTAGTTAACAACGGTTTAGCGGTAAATATAATCTAAATCGTTACTTTAATATGGCCGATTACGATGAAAAGGAAGACCTGATGGACCGCCTGATGGCCATCGGGAAACGAAAGAAATTTCTCAGCCTCGACGAACTTCACCGAGAGATACCTGAAAACATGATGTCGCCCGACGACCTTGAGGACGTTCTCGAGCGGCTCGAAGGAGCAAATATATCCGTTGCCGAGTCAGACGCCCAGATGCTGGAAAGGGCGTCAAATATGGCGTTAGACGATTCGGATGATGAGACAGAGGAAGAAGATCTCGACCTGGATCTGTCTGCCGGTGCATTGGATAAATCCAATGATCCGGTCAGGCTTTATCTGCGCGAAATGGGCATAGTCCCGCTGCTGACACGCGAGGGCGAGGTCGCCATCGCAAAACGCATAGAACGCGGGCAGATAAAAACGCATAAGACCATTGCACGTTCGCCCATTGCGGTCGAACGTCTCATCCAGATCGGCGAGGACCTTGAAAAAGGCAAGGCAAGCATCCGCGAAACGGTCACGTTCTCTGAGCAGGCCGATATATCGCTCGAAGAAGACAAAGCCGAAGAATATCTCCGCTGGACGCTCGAAGGCATAGGCAACATAAGACAAAGCCATGCCGCTGCGCTCAAAGTTTGGGTACAGCTTCAAAAAGAAGTTGAAAATCCGAAGGGCAAGACCAATAAAAAGCTTCTCCGTCTTCGCCGACAGACGGCGCGCGCCAGGCTGGAGGTTGCTCAGGAAATAAAGAACCTGAACCTGACCGAACATTCGCTCCAGTTGCTTATCACCTCTATCCGCAAGGTAGTGGAAGAAATAAGGAAACAGGAAAAAACGCTGAAAAAGGCTCAGGATCGCATAGCCAAAAAGCCGCCCGCAGCCGAAAAACGTCAGTTGAACGCCAAGGTAAAAGAGGCGAAAGAAGCACTTGCCGAGATCGAGGCAAAATATATGCTGCCGGTTCTGGAGATCAAGCGTTCGTATCAGACGATCAGCGTTGGTGAATATGAAACCAACGTCGCAAAACGCGAATTGGTCGAGGCCAACCTGCGCCTTGTGGTTTCCATCGCCAAAAAATACACGAATCGCGGTTTGCAGTTCCTTGATCTTATTCAGGAAGGCAACATCGGCCTGATGAAAGCGGTCGATAAGTTTGAATGGCGTCGCGGTTATAAATTCTCGACCTACGCCACGTGGTGGATACGCCAGGCGATAACGCGTGCCATTGCCGACCAGGCAAGGACGATCCGCATTCCGGTTCACATGATCGAAACGATCAACAAGCTGATACGCACATCGCGGCTCCTTGTTCAGGAACTCGGTCGCGAACCGTCAAGCGAAGAGATCGCAAAGCGGATGGACATTCCCGTCTCCAAGGTTCGCAAGGTGCTGAAGATCGCTCAGGAACCGATAAGCTTGGAAACGCCTATCGGCGAAGAGGAAGATTCACATCTGGGTGACTTTATCGAGGATCGCTCGATAATGAACCCGGCAGAATCGGTCACGTTCTCAAACCTTCGCGAGATAACCGATGAGGTTTTGGCAACGCTGACTCCGCGTGAGGAAAAGGTCATCAAGATGCGTTTCGGTCTCGGCAACACCGGCTCTGAACACACGCTCGAAGAGGTCGGCCAGCATTTCGCCGTCACCCGCGAACGCATCCGCCAGATCGAGGCCAAAGCCCTCAGAAAGCTGCGGCATCCGTCGCGTTCGCGAAGGCTGAAAGCTTTCCTCGAAGGCAAGCAGTAAGCACTTGATATGCAGAAAAAAAGACGGTCATTTTCTGATCGTCTTTTTTTATTACCTGCAAGAAATTAAATTTTCAAAAACCCAGTCAAACCTCATAAATAATAGTGCCGTTATATCTATTATTCAATTATCGGTCCAAATGTGGACTTTTTCCAACTCTTTCCAATTACTACCCTTCCTTCCGGTTGAGTTTCAGAGGTTGCTGCGACCGAATAACCATTTTTCTCAAATTTCAAGATCAGGAACGTGGCCTTCACGCCTCCTCCGGCCTGCAAAAACGCTATGTCCTTCCAGCCATTTTGTTTAGAAGTCAAGACTAAGATCGGAGTCCATCCTCCCCAGTCAGACACGAAGATGCGTTCTATGTCTGAATCTTGTGATTTCAACACGACCAACTGACCGCCGCTCGTACCTGCCCAACTTGACTCCCAGATAATCAATTCTTCGATCCCATCGTCGTTCAGATCAACCTCGTTATATGTAATCTTGAAAGGATTATAGTCTGTCTCATGCATCTCCCATTCTGGAGCAGTAAGGTCACAAAGTAGTCGCTCCTGGTCTCTCGATTCGTTGCAAAACACCTCTTTTCCAAGAGATCCGGTCTCTGACTGCGTTTTACCTCCGTCAGTCACCGGTGGTTTAGTTTGAGTAGGAATCGTCCCATCAGTTTGACGCCCATCGGTCGCAATGTCCGCAGTCATCAAACCACAGCCTAAACCTAAACTAAGAATAACGGTGAAAGCTAAAAATGTACCTATCTTCATTTGTCTCTTATCGAGCATTGGTAAAGAAGCCTCCTTTCATCATTCGCATAGTCATATCTTACATCAGTTTCCTAGATTCTGTGATAGCAGATTCAATATCAACGATCTTCCCGTCCAATTGCATTTCGTAAACTGCATCAAGGATGCGTTTGAAATCGGGGCCGGGTTTTAGGCCGAGTTCGATAAGATGGCGGCCCATCAATATTGGCTCAGGAGCTTTTTTCTCAATGTTCAATTCGCGGACGCGTTCGATGAACCATTCCTGAGCTTCCGAGCCAAACACCATCTTACTGCGGTCGCTGTCAGGATATCGCCCTAGCGAATCTGCCTTTGCGACGCGATAGAGCAGATCGGGTTCTACCTTGCGGGCGACGCGGCGAAAAGCTCCGTCGCCGACCGGACTTTTTTCCTCGTTCTTGTAAAATTCGCCCGGCTTCAGGTGAAAACGGACAAGCTGAACGACCTGTTCGCGAACGTCAAAACCATTCAACGTAGAAATGCCGAGCGTGTCCAAAAGCGACAGCGTTGGTTCGACACCGGCTTCGTCGTGGCCGCGAGAGCGCCATCTGCCTTCGAGAAATTCGGTCGTCGGCGGCTTGCCAAGATCATGGCACAATGCTCCGAGCATCACCGTCACCTGTCGTTCATACGGCAGGTCGTCGATCAGCCGACGGGCTTCGTCAACGACCATCATCGTATGAACATCAACATCGCCTTCGGGATGCCATTCCGGTTCCTGCGGCACACCGACCAGAGCTTTCAGCTCAGGAAATATCTGATCGACGACGCCAAGATCATAGAGCCATTTGATACCTTTGCTCCCGGGTTTTTCCGACTTGAGCAGCATTTTTTCGATCTCGCCCCAGATGCGTTCTTTGGGCAGATCGGTTACGTCGATGGTTTTGCAAAGCTCGACCGTTTCGGCGTGAATACCAAAATCGAGCCGAGCCGCAAACTGTGCGGCACGCAGAACGCGCAGGCTGTCTTCGGCAAAGGTTGCGTCGGAAACATGCCGCAGCAATTTTCTTTCGATGTCTTCCCTGCCGTTAAAAGGATCAATGATCTCGCCTGTCAACGGGTCTTTTAAGATCGCATTGATCGTAAAATCCCGCCGCGAACACGCTTCTTCAAAAGACATATCAGGGTCGCCTTCGACAACAAAACCCCGATGCCCACGAGCCACTTTTCTTTCCCGCCTCGGCAAACTGACATCCAGATCATTCCCCAGCTTATAGACCGCAAACGCCTCGCCGACCACCTTTAGCGATGCGGGTCGCGGATCAGTCTCGTGTCTCTCGTCTCCTGTCTCCTGGCTTTTTAGAGATGCGGCAAAATCGGTCAGTATATCTTTCAACCTCTCCGGCTCGATTCCATAAACCTCAACATCCCAGTCCTTCGGCTCCACGCCCATCAGCTCATCACGAACACACCCGCCAACAAGCATCGCCCGCCCGCCGTTAGAACGGATGAGTTCAGCCAACGTTGTGATACGGCGATCGTTCATAAAAAGCAAAAAGCTGACAGCTACCTGCCATCAGCTAATTATTCATACTATACCATCAGATCACAATCTTTCTTGAAGATATTCTTTCAACGCATCAACGCTGATGCGTTCCTGTTCCCATGTGTCGCGGTTGCGGACGGTGACGGAGTTGTCTTCGAGGGATTCGTGATCGACGGTGACGCAGAACGGCGTGCCGATCTCGTCCTGGCGGGCGTAGAGTTTGCCGATGCCGCCGGTATCGTCATAAACGGCTCGCATTGAGGGCTGAAGGTCATGTTTGATCCGTTTTGCCATCTCCACGATCTCCGGTTTGTTCTTAGCCAGCGGCAAAACGGCGACCTTGATCGGAGCAAGTTCGGGTTTGAGCTTGAGGATAACTCGCTTTTCGCTTTTATCGTTCGTGCGTTCTTCGTAGGCGTCCATCATTATTGCCAAAAGGGTGCGATTTACCCCGATGGCCGGCTCAATTACATACGGGTAAAAACGCTCGTTGGTTTGCGGGTCAAAATAAGAAAGATCTTCCGTCGTATCCTGATTTATTCGTTTCCCTTCGGCGTCTTCGGGTTTTTTGGAATGAACTCGCAGATCGTAATCGGTACGATTAGCAATTCCCATCAGTTCGTCCCACTGCTTGTCCTCGTCTTCGCGTTCGGGAAAAAAGCGGTACATTATATCGACCGTTCTGACGGCGTAATGGGCAAGCTCTTCTTTGGTCTGTTCGTAAAGAGAAAGGTTTTCAGACGAGATGCCCAGCGAACCGATCCATTCGCTAAAACCGTCTATCCATTCCTGATGTATTCGCGGAGCGTCTTCGGCTCGGCAGAAATATTCCATTTCCATCTGCTCAAACTCGCGCGTACGAAAAATGAAATTTCCCGGCGTGATCTCATTGCGAAACGCCTTGCCGATCTGAGCAATGCCGAACGGCAGCTTTCGCCGCGATGTATCGAGAACATTTTTGAAATTGGTAAAAATGCCCTGCGCCGTTTCGGGCCGCAGATAAGCAAGCGCCGATTCATCCTCTTCGACCGATGCGGCTCCAAGCGTTGTCCGCAGCATCATGTTGAACTGACGCGGCTCGGTCAGGTTCTTTGAACCGCAATTAGGACACACAGCTTTGCTGTCCGCCGGATCGACCTCCAATTTATCAAGCCTGAGCCGCGATTTGCACTCACGGCAATCGACCAGCGGATCGCTGAACGTGTCTTCGTGGCCCGAATATTTCCATACCAAACGATTCTGGATTATCGACGAATCAAGCCCTTCGATATCATCGCGTTCATAGACCAGCCAGTTCCACCAGCTTTTTTTGATATTGTTGGCAAGCTCAACGCCGAGCGGGCCGTAATCCCATGACGAGCCAAGCCCTCCGTAAATATCCGACGCCGGAAAGACAAAACCCCTTCGTTTTGAAAGAGATACAATGGTTTCAATATTTGGTGCTGACATATAAATATTGGTCACAGAGAATACAAAGGACACAGAGGTGTAAACTCAGTGCCCTTCAGATCCTCTTTCTAACGAGCCGGCTAGTCCTCGCTGCCGCCGGCTTCTTTCGCCTTTTCCTCAGCAAGCACTGCTTTGCGGGAAAGCTTGATCTTGTTGCCTTCCTTGCCGATGCATTTGACGAGTATCTGCTGGCCTTCCTTGAGTTCATCACGGACGTCCTTGACGCGGCGGTCTGAGATCTCAGAAATATGCAGCAGGCCGTCGAGTCCCGGAATGATCTCAACGAACGCTCCGAAATCAACGATCCTCGAAACTGTGCCGAGATAGGTTTCACCAACTTCGGCCTCTGCCGTGATCGCCTTGATGCGGGCAATTGCTTCTTCGGCTGCGGCTCCGTCGGCGGTCGCGATAAGAACAGTTCCGTCGTCTTCGATGTCGATCTTGGCACCGGTCTCTTCGGTAAGAGCACGTATGACCGAACCGCCTTTGCCGATAACATCGCGGATCTTGTCAGGATGTATCTTGAGCGTGATGATGCGCGGTGCATGTTTGGAAATATCCTCACGTGGTTCGGCAATTGCCTGTTCCATTATGCCGAGAATATGCATGCGGCCTTTTCTAGCCTGCTCAAGAGCTTCCTGCAGGATCATAGCGTTGATGCCTGCGACCTTGATGTCCATCTGCAGAGCGGTGATGCCCTCAGCCGAACCTGTCACCTTGAAATCCATATCGCCGTAGTGATCTTCGGCTCCGGCAATGTCGGAAAGTATCGCATAACGATTGCCTTCCATCACCAGGCCCATCGCAACACCTGCAACGGGACGCTTGATCGGGACACCGGCATCCATCAGGCTCAAGATGCCGCCGCAGACCGATGCCATCGACGACGATCCGTTCGATTCGGTAATGTCGGAAACAATGCGGAGCGTGTAAGGAAAATCCGCTTCGTCAGGCAAGACCGCCTCGATGGCACGACGGGCAAGGTTGCCGTGGCCTGTTTCGCGACGCGACGTTCCGCCAAAGCGGCCCGCTTCGCCAACCGAATAGGGCGGAAAATTATAGTGCAGCATAAAGCGGCGCTTTACCTCGCCCTTTTCGATGTCATCCATATACTGCTCGTCCATTTTGGTTCCGAGCGTCGTGGTGACATTGGCCTGCGTTTCGCCGCGTGTGAAAAGTGCCGAGCCGTGAACGCGCGGCAGCCAGCCTACCTCGCATGTGATCGGACGTATCTCCGAGAATTTGCGTCCGTCCGGCCGGCGGCGATTGACCAGCATATCCTCGCGGAAGATCTTTTCCTTTAACTGGCTGAAAGCTTTGCCGGCTGCGGCCCTTGCTCCCGGATCATCTTCAGGATAGCTTTCGATGACCTCTTTTTTAAGAGCGTCGATCTCGGCATAGCTCGTCAGCTTGTCCTTGCCTGTTGTGTCCAGAGCGGAGCGAAGCTTGTCCGTCCACGTTTTTTCGACATCGGCAACCACATGTTCATCAATAAATCCGGGTTCGAATACACGCTTTTTGATGTCGAGGGCCTTGCCCAATTCCTTCTGCCACAAACAGAGGCGTTTGACCTCCTTATGAGCAAGCATCAGAGCTTCGAGCATGATGTTTTCGGCAACCTCATTCGCTTCTGCCTCGACCATTACGATGGCCTCTTCCGTGCCGGCGACAACGAGGTTCAGGTCCGATTCGCGTCGTTCTTCAAATGTCGGATTGACAATATATTTGCCGTCGATCAGGCCGATGCGAATGCCCGCGATCGGATTTTCGAACGGGATGTCAGAGAGATACAAGGCACACGACGCACCGGTTATCGCGATCACGTCAGGATCGTTCTCACCGTCGGATGAAATAACGGTTCCGACTATCTGCGTCTCAAACCTGTAGCCGTCTGGGAACAGCGGACGCACGGGACGGTCGATCAGGCGGCATGTCAAAACCTCTTTTTCGCTCGGACGGCCTTCGCGGCGGAAATAGTTTCCGGGAATGCGTCCGGCGGAATAGCTTGATTCACGGTACTCAACCGTAAGGGGAAAGAAATCCAGTCCTTCCTTTGCCGTTCTCATGCTCACCGCCGTCACCAGCAGCATTGTTTCGCCATAGCGAATTACGACCGAACCATCGGCCTGTTTGGCGACCTTTCCTGTTTCAACGATCAATTCCTCGCCGCCAACTTTTATTGATTCTTTCAAATATTTCTTCTGTGTCATCTATTTTCCTCAAAACAAAGGCGGCAAGAGCTGTTTCGTGAAGCCCCGCCGCCAGTGGAGATATGAATTTTATTCGACGTTCTTATCTGTGAATAGACAATTTCGCTGTCACGTTCAGCTGTCATATACAAACTCTTCGGAAAACGTCCGGTCCTTATGACCCGAAGCTATCAATCAGTAAAGTGAAAAAGCCGAAAGGTGAAAAAGTGTAAAAGTTTTAATGTGAAAAAGCTGGAAAATTCTATAATTAGCAAGTCCCCTCAACAACCTAGAACCCATTTCCACTTTTTCCCTTTCTCACTCTTTCACTTTTCCCCTTTGAATTTACCTTCTCAATCCAAGTTTCTTGATTATCTCATGGTATTCGTTGATATTCTTACGCTTGAGATAATCCAACAATTTGCGCCTTCGCGAGACCATTTTGAGCAGGCCGCGACGGGAGTGATTATCCTTTTTGTGTAACCTGAAATGCTCGGTCAACTCATTGATGCGCTGTGTCAACAGTGCAACCTGTATCTGTGACGACCCCGTGTCGCTGCCATGGGTCTTATAGTCCGATAGTATCTGTTCTTTTGTTTCTTTTGCTGTAGCCATGTTATAGCCGGCTCAAAAAATAGCCTCTCCTTTTGTACGCAGTAACTCCGGAAACTATGCCCGGCAACCGCGAAATGTTAATAAAAATAATGGTCAAGGCCACTCAGGACCTCTTGATCCATTTCAAATAATTCTACACTTTTTCCACCTTATTTTCCACTAAACTAAACTCTTCCATAAACTTAGTAGAAAAATTTCCGCTTCGGAATCTTTCATCGGCCATTATTTTTTTGTGGAGCGGAATGGTGGTCTTTATGCCTTCGACGACCATCATGTCCAGGGCGCGCTGCATACGGGCGATGGCAAGTTCGCGGGTTCTGGCGTGGACAATGAGCTTTGCGATCATCGAATCGTAATACGGCGGCACGACATAGCCCGGATAAACGGCTGTGTCCACGCGAACGCCAGGCCCGCCGGGAATATTGAATACGGTTATTCTGCCCGGGCTTGGTGTGAATTTCTCGGGATCCTCGGCATTTATGCGGCATTCTATCGAGTGTCCGACCATCTGAACATCGCTTTGTTCGTATTGGAGGTCCTCACCCGACGCAATGCGGATCTGGTTGCGGACAATGTCGGCAAGCGTGACCATTTCCGTTACGGGATGCTCGACCTGGATGCGGGTATTCATTTCCATGAAGTAAAAACTTCCGTCCTCATCCAGCAGGAACTCAAATGTTCCGGCGCTTGAATAACCTATTTCCTTGCAGGCATTTACGGCAACGGCTCCCATCGCCTCACGCTGTTCGGGCGTAAGAACCGCCGACGGAGCCTCTTCAAGCAGCTTCTGATGCCGCCGCTGAATGGAGCATTCCCTTTCGCCGAGATGAACACAGTTGCCGTGTTCGTCGGCAAGCACCTGTATCTCAATATGACGGGGCCGTTCTATGTAGCGTTCGATGTAAACAGAGCCGTTCTTAAAAGCTGCCAATGCCTCGCTCTGTGCCATTTCAAGGTTGCTGCTCAATTCACTTTCGGAACGAACGATCCGCATTCCTCTGCCGCCGCCGCCGGCCGCAGCTTTGATGATGACCGGAAAACCGATCTCGCGTGCAAGTGCCGCTGCCTCTTCTGGCGATTCGATAGGATCGGGGCTGCCGGGCAGGATCGGCACACCGGCTGCGGCCATTGTCCTGCGGGCCTCGACCTTGTCACCCATCATGGCGATAACGTCGGCTCTCGGGCCTATGAATTTGATGTTACAGTCGTCGCAGATCTTTGCGAAGGTAGCCGATTCCGCCAGAAAACCGTAGCCGGGATGAATGGCGTCAACATTGGTTATCTCTGCCGCGCTGATGATGGCAGGAATGTTGAGATAGCTTTCCGCCGAAGGATTGCCGCCGACACAGATGGCCTCGTCGGCATATCTGACGTGAAGGGCCTCGCGGTCAGCCTCGGAATGAACGGCCACCGTTTTGATGCCCATTTCCTTACACGTCCAGATGATGCGGCAGGCGATCTCGCCGCGATTTGCTATCAGTATCTTGCGAATTTCTCTTACAGCCATGTACTTTAAACCACTGAGACGCGGAGCCGCAGAGTTGGAAAACGAAGAAGGAATATGTGAAAATCCTCTGAATTATTCTCTGCTTCTCCGCGTCTCGGCGGTGAATAACTATTTTTTGATGCCAAAAAGAGGCTGGCCATATTCAATGGGCTGTCCGTTCTCAACATAGACGCGAACGACCTCACCTGAAACTTCGGCCTGTATCTCATTCATCAGCTTCATCGCTTCAACTATGCAAACCACGGTATCGGGCGTGACCGTGCTGCCTTCCTTGACATACGGTTCCTTGTCCGGCCCCGGAGCGCGATAGAATGTGCCGACTATCGGCGATGTTATCTTGTGCAGCCCTTCATCAGGGTCGGCAGCTTCGACCGGTTTTTCCGCCGGTGCCGAAACCGCGGCGGGTGCCGCAGGAGCCGCGACCGGAGCAGGCTGATACGACGAAACCGCGACCTGCTTGCTCAGGCGGATCTTGATGTTCTCATTCTCGAACTTGAAATCCGTAAAGCCGTACTCACTTACAAGATCGGCCAACTGACGGATCTCGTCCAGATCGAACGATGATGAAGCGGTCGTGTCCATGTCAGAAACCTCTTCTTCCTTCAGGTTCTTTTCACCAGCAGGTGCTGAGGCCATATTGTCTCCCATTTTGGCTTTGCCCCCAATAGACCGGACTATCCGTTTGCCGCGAGTTCGCGCGGATTGTCCACCAGTTCGATGACCGCCAGTTCGGCATTGTCGCCGGAGCGTCGGCCCAGGCGAATGATACGCGTGTAACCGCCGGAACGATCCTTATAGCGAACGCCGAGTTCGCCGAACAATCTCTGCACGGCCTTGACGCCGGCCGTCCTTTCGATCGTTTCCTTTGCTTCGCCCTTTTTACCGCGAAAACGGCTCTGTTCCTGTTTGAACGTCGAGTTTCCGGCGTGAAAGAACCTTGCCGCCTGGCGCCGCAGGTGAACTTCCTGTGCCTTAGCGTCGTCACCGCTCAGATTCTGGGCCTTCTTCGCAAGCGTTATAACCTTTTCAACGAAAGGACGCAGTTCCTTGGCTTTCGGGACCGTCGTCACGATATGCTCCTTTTCAGAGTTTATCAAAGACGTCGCCATATTGCGGAGCATCGACATGCGATGTTCCGCGGTTCTGCCCAATTTACGATGTGCTTTTAAATGTCTCATTTCCAAAAATACCAATAGGACATATACGTCGCATAAGACCTATATGTCCCATTCACTGTTAATCAAGATCTCTGCCGCCCGAACCCGGTATCGGATTGCCCTGTTCATCAAAATCCATTCCGAAATCGAGTCCCATGCCGTGCAGCAGGTCCTTGATCTCGGTCAGTGATTTCTTGCCGAAATTCTTTGTGTGGAGCATGTCCTTTTCACTGCGTTTGATAAGGTCGCGGATCGAGCGGATGTCCGCATTCTTAAGGCAATTATATGAACGCACGGACAGTTCAAGCTCATCGACCGGCTTATCTAGCAGGTCGTTGCGCATCAGCGGCGGACGGGCAATGTCCTCGTATTTATATTCTTCTTCCTCTTCCTCAAAATTGATGAAGATGGACATGTGATCTTTTACAAGCTTTGCCGCAAGGCCGATGGAATCTTCGGGCTTTACCGAGCCGTCCGTCCAGACCTCAATGGTCAGCTTGTCAAATTCCGTGTTCGAACCCTGACGGGTCTTATCTACGGTGTAATTGACCTTTTTTATCGGCGTATGGACCGAATCAATCGGGATATAACCGACAGAAAGGTCCTCGTCATTGTTTGCCTCGGCGGAAACGTAGCCTCGGCCGCGTTTGAGCCGCATCTCGATATTCAGCGAACCCGATCCGCTGATCGTGGCGATGTGAACTTCCTGATCCAGGATCTCAACGTCGCCGTCCGCTTCTATATCCGCGCTGGTGACAGCCCCCGATCCCTTTTTGCTGATGCTCAGTGTTTTGGGGCCGCCTCCGTGAAGGACAAAAGGTATCTGTTTCAAATTAAGGATAACGTCGGTCGCATCCTCCACGACGCCCTTGATCAATGAGAACTCATGCTCGACCCCTTCGATCTTGACCGCGGTGATGGCCGCTCCCTCAATGGAGGAAAGCAGCGCGCGGCGTATCGAATTTCCGATCGTTGTGCCGAACCCGCGTTCGAACGGCTGGGCGTAGAAGCGGCCATAGCGTTCCGTAAGGGTTTCGCTGTCCACATTCAACCGGCCCGGCATCTGGAAGTCTGTCCAATTGTTGCTTTGAGTCATATTATTTTAAAGTTCGTAAAGTTCGCCGGATAACGTACTGTGGACGATATGTTCGGAAACACCTTCCGAACCGCCCGACGCCGGCGAACCTGGTCAACTATTTACTATAAAGCTCGACGATCAACTGCTCGTTAATATTCGGATCAATGTCCTGCCTGGTCGGCAATGACGAGACGGAAACGCCCACACCGCTGTCCGCCGTAAGCCATGACGGACGCCCGCGGCCTGCGGCAGTTTGCCATGCGGCATCAACATGCGCATTTGTCTGGCTTTTTTCCTTGATGGTGATAACGTCACCGACCCTTACCTGAAATGAAGGGATATTGACCTTTTTGTCATTGACAAGGACGTGGCCGTGATTGACAAGCTGGCGTGCCTGTCGGCGCGATGTGGCAAAACCGGCACGATATACCGCGTTGTCCAGCCTTCTTTCCAAAATGAAAAGAAGATTTTCGCCCGTGACGCCTTTTTGCCGCAGGGCCTTGTCAAAATAATTCCTGAACTGCTTTTCGAGAATGAAATACATTCTCTTTACCTTCTGCTTCTCGCGAAGCTGCTGGCCGTAACCCACCAGCATCTTGCGTCTGGCGGCACCGTGTTGTCCCGGAGGGTTGGTTCCGCGCCTCTCGATAGCACAGGAAGGCTTAAAGCACCTGTCGCCTTTCAAAAATAATTTTCCGCCTTCGCGGCGGCACAAACGGCACACCGCATCTCTGTATCTAGCCATAATTTTTTGTTGCTTTCGGCAAAATGATCTTTGACCTTTCTAAGACCTTTGACCATCGGTCATGGCGATCATTCTGCGAAAAAGTTTACGGGAACATCACGCCCCCTTCATCCTTTTGATAAGTAGATCGAGCCTGTTCAGGCCCGAATTCAAAGATCGAAGATCAAAGGCCAAAGGCTAAAGTCCAAAGACCAATGACCCAAGATCAAACCCTGCGACGCTTTGGCGGACGGCAGCCGTTGTGCGGGATGGGCGTGGTGTCGCGAATGGACGTCACGCGTATCCCGGCCTGAGCAACCGCTCTGATCGCCGATTCACGTCCGCCGCCCGGGCCTTTCACGCGAACCTCGGCCTCACGCATACCGGCCTCGACCGCCTTGCGGGCAACCTCTCCGGCGGCCTGCTGTGCGGCAAAAGGCGTCCCTTTGCGCGAACCGCGAAAACCGCGTGCTCCGGACGACGACTGAGCTATAAGATTTCCCTGACTGTCGGTGATCGATATCAGCGTGTTGTTGAACGACGCCGAGATATGAACGATCCCGACCGGAATATTCTTCCGCTCCTTTTTCTTGAATACCTTTTTCTTACCTGTTGCTTTAGCCATATAAATCAGTCTGGAGTCCCTGGTCTTAAGTCCGGAGCATGGCACTTGAATCGAACATCAGACTCAAGACCCAAGGCTCCGGACCCTCAACTACTTCTTGCCCGGAGCCTTCTTCTTGGCGACCGCAGCCTTACGCGGCCCCTTGCGGGTGCGGGCGTTTGTCGATGTACGCTGTCCGCGAACGGGCAGACTTCTGCGATGTCTGAGGCCGCGATAGCAGCCGATGTCCATCAGACGCTTGATGTCCATCTGAACACGTTTGCGAAGGTCGCCCTCAATATCTCCGTCCTGATCAAGGATGGTTCTGATCTTATTGAGTTCGTCTTCGGTCAGATCACGGATCTTAACGTCAACACCGATACCTGCTTTTCCGAGTATGTCGGTCGCGCGCGACCGGCCCACACCGTAGATATAGGTCAACCCTATCTCTGCCCTTTTGCCGGGCGGTAAATCAACTCCTGCTACACGAGCCATATTCTCTCCTGAAAAATCCTATCCCTGGCGCTGTTTATGCTTCGGGTTTTCACAAATGACCCGGACAACACCCCTACGATGAATGATCTTGCACTTATCGCAGATCTTTTTTACTGAAGGACGTACTTTCATAATGACACCCAACGCTTATGCGTTCTTATTTATAACGATATGTGATCCGCCCTTTCCCCAGATCGTATGGGGAAAGCTCCACCAGAACCTTGTCGCCGGGGAGTATCCGTATGAAATTCTTGCGCATCTTTCCTGAAACATGAGCCAGAACCTCGTGCTGATTTCCATCGACCGCTACCTTAAAAAGTGCGTTCGGAAGTGTTTCCAGCACCGTGGCGGTTACCTCTATCGCTTCTTCCTTGGACATAAACTCAAAAGCCAACTTCACGCATAGTTGGACAAACCGTTAATGTTAACCTTTTTTAACGCGACTTTCAAGTCACGTCGCGGCTGTTTTGGCATTGCTGATGTTAATTTTTGCCTTTTGCTCTTTTGTGAGCGTCAATATCTCAGGCCCTTCGGCCGTGACGGCGACCGTGTGTTCGGCGTGGGCGGACGGTTTGCCGTCCAGCGTTACGACGGTCCATTTATCCGCAAGGGTCTTGGTCTCAGCAGTGCCCATATTGAGCATTGGCTCAATGGCAAAACAATATCCGGCCCTGATCCTTTCTTTTGTGCCGGGACGCCCGTAATTAGGTATCTGCGGGGCCTCGTGCATCCTTCTGCCGATGCCGTGGCCGGTGTAATCGCGAACTATGCCGTAGCCGTGCTTTTCGGCGTGTTCCTGAACAGCCCAGCCGATGTCGCCGAGACGCCTGTTCGGGCGGCATTGTTCAATGGCAAAACCGAGACATTCCTCGGTTACGCGGATAAGTTGAAGAACATCATCGTCCACCGTGCCGACCGGAACGGTCGTTGCCGTGTCGCCGACAAAACCGTTCAGCGTGCAGGCCATGTCCATTGAGATTATGTCGCCTTCCTCAAGCGGCTTTTCGGTCGAAAATCCGTGAACGACCTGTTCATTGACCGAAGCGCATATCGCGAACGGGAACGGAACCATACCACGCGGCGCGTAACCGATAAAGGTCGGGACGGCACCGGCGTCACGCATCATCTTTTCGGCGGCCGCGTTAAGCTCAAGCGTCGAAATGCCGGGTGTGACCATTGCGCGGAGCGTTTCGCGAACCTCGGCGATAAGTTCGCCGACGGCCCGCATTTTCTCCATATCTTTTTGTGATTTGGCAACGATCATTTTCTTACCCAGCAAAAATTCCGAAACGGAGGCCATCCCTCCACGAATTGTCGAACGGCTCACGCCCATTTCGCCTCGCTATACGAGCTTTGACAGCCCGGCATATATGGCTTCCACATCACCTGTTCCGTCGATCTTCTCCAGCCTGCCGGACGAAGCGTAATACTCCAAAAGCGGCTTTGTCTGCTCGTCATAGACCTCAAGCCGTGTCGCAACTTTGTCCTCGCGGTCATCTGACCGATGCTGAAGCTCAACCTCGGGGTGCAGGTCGCAAAAACCCTCTTTTTTCGGCGGTTTGAAATACACATTGTATATCTCGCCGCACTCCGGACACGAACGTCTTCCGGTCAGGCGTTTCATCAGTTCGCCTCTGGGAACGTCCACCTCAATGGCGAGAACGTCCATTCCCTGCTCTTTTGACAATTCCTCAAGCTGTTCTGCCTGTGCCGACGTCCTCGGATAACCGTCCAGGATATATCCGTCACGGCAATCATCGCGTGATGTCCGTTCCTTTACGATGCGGTATGTCACGTCATCAGAGACCAGTTTGCCGGACGCCATTATTTCCTGCACCTCGCGGGCAAGCGGCGTATCGAGCGTTTTCATTTCGCGAAACATATCGCCCGTCGATATCTGGGGAATGCCGGCACGCTCCTGAAGCAGCCTTGCCTGAGTTCCCTTTCCGGCGCCCGGTGCGCCTATAAATACTATTATCCGTCTCATTTTTCCAACCGCAAAGAAGCAGAGACGCAGAGTGAAGAAAAAGAGCGGAAGCCACGCATCACAAAGATCCGCTGCCGATATTTCTCCGCGTCTCTGCGTCTCCGCGGTAACTAATACTTATCCGCGTCGCCCGCGCAGCCTCGATCCGGCGCCGAGGAAGCCCTCATAATTGCGCATGACAAGCTGTGCCTCGATCTGGGCGGCGGTGTCCATTGCCACACCGACAAGGATCAGCAGCGACGTGCCGCCAAAGAAGAATTGGTATCCCAATCCGGTCGGTATCCAGCTAAGTCCCGGCGTCGAAGAAAAGAACGCGTCCAGCGTTTCGCCGATGAACGGCAGCCTTGCGACCCGGAAACCGCTGAGCAATATCTGCGGAATGAAACACACCAGAGCCAAATAGATGGCACCGACGGTAGTAAGCCGCGTCAGGATCGTGTTCAGATAATCGGCCGTCGGAGCACCGGGGCGAATACCGGCGATAAATCCGCCGTGCTTGCGAAGGTTGTCCGAAACGTCATCAACATTGAACACGATCGTAATGTAAAAGAACGTGAAGATAACGATCAGCGAAATGAATACGAGTTCGTAATACGGGTCGCCACCGTGAAACTGCTGAAAGAACGCATGGATCTTTGACCATGTTGCGTTCGGGTCGTTCTGGTCCGGCGGAAACGCCGACAGGATCGTCTGCGGCATTGCCAGCACTGACGATGCAAAGATTACCGGAATGACGCCGCCCATGTTTATCTTCAGCGGAAGCGATGTTTCCTGTCCCTGAAATGTCTGATTGCCAACACGTCGGCTGGCATAGGTGATCGGTATCTTTCGGCGTGCCGATTCGACGTAAACGATCAGGGCGATAAGAGCGATCAGCACGACCACAAGGAAGACAACGCCGAGCGTCTGCATGGCGTCGCCCGCGCCGATACGGCCGGAAACCTGAGTTACCGCGCTGGGCAGGCCGATAACGATACCCGCAAAGATCAAAAGCGATATGCCGTTGCCGACGCCTCGTTCCGTTATCTGCTCACCGAGCCACATAACGAAGATCGTTCCGGTCGTGAGCGTAACGACGATCATCAGCGTCGCGGGCCAGGAATTGGTGATAATGCCGTTGCGGCTAAGCCACGTCGCGACAAAGAACGTCTGGACGGAACAAAGGACCACCGTCAGATAGCGTGTGTATTGGTTAAGTTTCTGACGTCCGACCTCGCCTTCTTCCTGTATCCTTTTGACGGCCGGAGAAAGCACCGGCATCAACTGCATGATGATGGACGCCGTGATGTAAGGCATAACGCCGAGGGCAAAAACGGAGATCGTCCTGAAGTTTCCGCCCGAAAACAGGTCAAGCACACCCAGAAGCGTCCCTGACACCTCACCCCACATCTGCTCAAGACGAACCTTGTCAATGCCCGGAGCGGCAACATGGGCGCCGAGGCGATAGATAGCCAGCAGGCCGAGCGTAAACAAAATGCGTTTACGCAGCTCGGGAATGCTGAACATATTCTGAATGGCGCTGAAAAACTTCTCCATATTATTCCGTTCTGTGTCTCGCCGCCAAAAGCGGCGTCACGCGGCTAAAGCGATGCTTTCGCCGCCTTACTGAACTCAAGCCTCGGCCGCTTTGGCCTTGACGATCTCGGTGGCGGTTCCGCCTGCCTTCTCGATCTTGTCCTTAGCGGTCTTTGTAAACCTGTGTGCCGATATTTTCAGGGCCTTTGTCACGTCACCGTTGCCAAGCACGACCAGATCGTGCTTTGCCTTTTTGATAAGGCCGCGTTCGTGAAGTATCTCAGGCGTGACCTCGTCACCGGCGTTAAAGCTGGCCTCGATCTTTGCCAGGCTTATCTCGATCCACTCTTTCTTGAAGATGTTCGTGAATCCGCGTTTCGGCAGACGACGCTGAAGCGGCATCTGGCCGCCCTCGAATCCGGGACGGCTGCTGTAACCCGAACGGGATTTCTGCCCCTTGTGGCCGCGGCCGGCTGTTTTGCCCAGGCCCGAACCGGGTCCGCGCCCGACGCGCTTCTTTTTATGGGTCGATCCGGCGGCCGGCTTCAAATTGTTCAATGATAATGCCATGATTTTAATTATGATCTACAAACGCCGAATGAGGAATGTTCGCTGTGAACATCGCCATTCCGCTCTCGTGATCTATTCCACTATCCTGAGAAGATGCGGCACCTTGGCCACAATGCCGCGCATGGACGGAGTGTCCTCGCGCTCGACCGTCTGATTCAGCTTGGTGATGCCAAGGCCCCGAACGATCTCCTTCTGCTTTTTGGAATATCCTATCGAACTGCGATAGTACTGTATCCTGATACTCCCGACGCTTTCGTTTTCCTTCTTCTTTGCCATTGCGTTAATAGTTTCTGAGCCGCCGTGCCGCAGAGCCGGAGACATCGCTCCCAAACCCTGCAAACCTGCGGCTAGACCAACTCTTCAACCTGCTTGCCTCTCAACCGTGCGACCTCAAGCGGATCCTTCATCCTGGTAAGGCCGTCGAACGTGGCGCGAACAACATTATGAGCGTTGTTAGAACCAAGTATCTTTGTTCTGACATTGTGAACGCCAAGTGCCTGCAGCACAAGGCGGACGGCTCCGCCGGCGATAACGCCGGTACCTTCCTTGGCCGGTTTCAGCAGAACGCGTCCGGCCCCGTATTCGCCGATCAGCTCGTGCGGAAGCGTTCCTTCGATAAGCGGAACGCGGATCAGGCTGTTCTTTGCCGCCTCGACCGCCTTTTTGATAGCGTTCGGAACCTCTTTAGCTTTTCCCGTGCCAAAACCGACGTGTCCGTTCTCGTCACCGACGACGACCAGTGCGGCGAACGACATGTTCTTACCGCCCTTGACCACCTTGGTGACGCGATTGATCTGGATCAGTTGGTCCTTTAGTATCAGCCCGTTTGGAGAAATTCTGTTATTGCTTTTCATTACGATCCTATTATTCGGCCTCCGCCGCGGCTTCAGCCCTCTCATTACGGCCAAGCCCGCCTTCGCGGGCCGCGTCGATCAATGCCTTTACGCGGCCATGATAAACATATCCGCCGCGGTCAAAGACCACGTTGGAAACACCTGCCGCTGTTGCCCGTTCGGCTATCGCTTTGCCAACCCGCTGTGCCGCTTCCACATTGCCGCCGGTGTTGCCGGCCAGGGCCTTTTCTGTGGTCGAGGCGGTTGCCAGCGTACGCCCGTTGTCATCGTCTATGACCTGAGCGTAAATGTGATTCAGGCTGCGATATACCGCGAGCCTCGGACGCTCTGCCGAACCGCGAACCTTCTTGCGAATGCGGCTGTGAACACCCCGGCGAATATCTGCTCTGCTCTTTTGTGCCATATCTCTAATTCGGAATGCGGAACGCGGAATTTACCGGTTTGACGTTACGCAGTGTCCTAAATACTTTATCTTCAATAAGCTCTCGCTCTTGCCTGTAAGCGGATCGGATAGAAACTGCATTCCGCATTCCGAAATCCGCATTCCGCATTTACTTACCTGTCTTGCCCGGCTTCAGCCTGTAGAGTTTGTCGGCGTAACGAACGCCTTTGCCCTTATAAGCATCCGGTTTGCGCAGCCGGTTCAGTTCGGCGGCGACCTGGCCAAGCTTCTGCTTGTCAATGCCGGAAAGCGTCAGGGTCGTCTGATACTGATTGATCGACGTTTTCGTATTGATACGCTCTGCCTTGGCTTCAATGCCTGCGGGCAGCGCGTATTCGATCGGATGGGAATATCCCAGCGAGAAAACGATCTTGCTGCCCTGAACATCGGCTTTGTAACCGACGCCGACCACATCCATCTGCTTGCTGAAACCTTCGGTCACACCAACGACGGCATTGTTTGCCAACGCACGCGCGAGGCCGTGAAAAGCGGCGATGTCATCGCCGGACCGTTCCGCCACGAGTGCTCCCTCTTCCTGTGAGAACTTCACGCCCTTTGGCACCGGTGTCGTCAGTGTCCCTTTTGGCCCTTTTACCTCAAGTTCTTCGTCCTTGATGGTCACGGTCACGCCTGCTGGGATCGTGATCGGTTTTTTTCCTACTCTAGACATAAAAATCTTTGGTCTTCGGCCTTCGGTCTTTGACGTTTGATCGGCCTTTCCAAAAAAGGCCAAAGTCCAAAGACCAAGGTCCGGTCTCTAATAAACCTCGGCAAGTATCTCGCCGCCGATCTTTTCGGCCCGAGCCTTCTTTCCACTCATCAACCCTCTGGAGGTCGATACGATATTTATTCCGTATCCGCCAAGCACTCTCGGAATTTGAGCGGAGCCGACGTAAACGCGGCGTCCCGGCTTGGAAACACGCGACAGGTGCGTAATGGACGAAACGCCCTTGGCATCATACCGCAGAAAAACGCGGATCACGTATTTCGGGCCTTCGCCCTTGGTGGTGAAATTGTTTATGTAGCCTTCCTCTTTGAGGATGCGCGCAACTTCAAGCTTTAGCTTTGAACCCGGAATGTCAACGCGCGTATGGTTCGCGGCGATGGCGTTTCGGATGCGTGTAAGCATATCGGCTATTGGATCTGTCATTACTGTTTCTACTCCGTCAAATAATGCGGAATTCGGAATGCGGAATGCGGATCAGTTCATCCGCCATTTCTGCCTTGTCCGTTCCGATATTTCTTTCGTCAGGATCCGCGGCTGCCGGATCAGGAAAAATATTCCGCGATCCGCATTCCGCGATCCGCATTCAGGCTACCAACTCGACTTAACGACACCGGGGATCTGCCCTTCGAGGGCAAGTCCTCTCAACGCGACGCGGGAAATACCAAATTTCCTGACGAATCCGCGCGGGCGGCCCGTCTGCGAGCATCGGTTCCTGACCCTGACAGGGCTGGCGTCGCGCGGCATCTTCTGAAGTTTGGCGACCGCCTCGTCAACCTGTTCGGTCGAGGATCTCGGATCATTGATGATCTTTTTCAAAGCGGCTCGCCGCTCTGCCCACAACGCAACTCTGCGTTTGCGGTTCTCATTCATTACAACTTTGCTGATCTTTGCCATATCTAATAAAGTTTCGCGTTTCGAGTTTCTTGTTTCGAGTTATATACCGAAAACTCGGAACTCGAAACTCTGTACTCGAAACTCTGAACTATTGCCTAAAGGGCATTCCCAATGCCTTCAACAGCGAACGCGCCTGTTCGTCATTTCCGGCGGTTGTCACGATGGAGATATTCATCCCGCGTGTCTTGTCCACCTTGTTAAAATCGATCTCCGGAAAGATCATCTGCTCACGCACACCGAGCGTGTAGTTTCCGCGGCCGTCAAATGCCTTGCCGGAAATTCCGCGAAAGTCGCGGACGCGGGGCAGTGCCACCGAGATAAGGCGATCGAGAAATTCGTACATCCGGTCGCCGCGAAGCGTGACCATTGTTCCGATGCTCATTCCCTGACGCAGCTTAAAGGCCGCGATGGATTTTTTCGCCTTGGTGATGACCGGTTTTTGTCCGGTGATAGCCTTAAGTTCCTCGGCCGCGACATCAAGTATCTTGGAATTGGAGCTTGCTTCGCCCAATCCCATGTTTATGATGACCTTTTCGACCTTTGGTACCGCCGTCGGGTTCGTAATGCCGAACTCCTTGGCGAGGGCCGGGGCAACTTCATTCTTATATTTTTCTTTAAGTCTTGCCATTGTTTGAATTATCCTTGTTTGGGACCCAGCCGCCTGTGGCACTGTTTCCAAACATCAAACTTTACTCCTCAGTGCCTTCCTCAGTTTCAGCGACACGCTTCGGCTCCTTCTTGCCGAATACATCCGCTGTCGGAATCACCTTGCCGCTCTTTGCAACGCGAACCTTTTCACCGTCCCGTTCCTCAATGCGGACACGTGTCGGCTTTCCGGTTTCGGGGTCGATCAGGGCCACGTTGGAAACATTTACCCACGCTTCCTGCTCGATGATGCCGCCCTGCTGATTAAGCTGAGGTACCGGTTTGCGGTGACGCTTTACCAGCATCGCTCCTTCGACCTTGACCTTGCCGTTCCTCGCATCGACCGCGATGACGCGTCCGCGATACGGCTGGCGTTTGCCGTTGCTGTCATAGCGGTTGTATTCCTTGCCCGCTATGAAAACGACCTGGTCGCCGCGCTTGATCCTGCTCCTGACTGTTCCTGTTTTAGCTGCTGCTTTCATTTCCTGTTCAAAATGGACATATATGTCCCATAGGTCCTATAGATCCTATATAACCTCCGGGGCCAAACTCACGATCTTCATGAAATTCCTTTCGCGAAGCTCACGGGCAACAGGGCCGAAAACACGGGTCCCGAGCGGTGTTCCGTCCTCTTTAATAAGCACGGCCGCGTTCTCATCGAACCGGATATAGGTTCCGTCCTTGCGACGAACCTCCTTTCTGGTCCTTACGATAACGGCGTCATAGACCTTTCCCTTTTTGGCCGTGCCGTCGGGTGCCGCTTCTTTGACCGTTACCTTGATCTTGTCTCCCAGACGGGCGATCTTGGCAGTTGAGCCGCCGATAGGGGCGATCATCTCCAGCCTTTTCGCTCCTGAATTGTCTGCGACCGACAAAGAGGTCTGCATCTGTATCATAACTTTCTCTCCTGTTTTGAGTCCCGCCTTTAGGCGGCCTGCTAAAGCAGGTACTCAGAACTAAAGCTCCGCTTTCTGAATTATCTCCACCACGCGCCAGCGCTTTCTGGCTGACAGCGGACGCGTTTCAACGATACGAACCTTGTCACCGATCCTGGCTCCGGTCTCATCGTGTGCCATGAACTTTTTGCGCTTGCGGACATATTTGCGATAGACCGGATGTTTTACAACACGGTCAACACGCACAACGACCGTATTCGTCATTTTGTCCGAGGACACGACACCGATCTTTTCCATCCGCTTGCCTTTATTAAAGGGCTTGGCCTCGCCTTCATCGGAAACTTCTTTTGCCGGAGCGGCCTCTTCGGCCTTTATTTCCGCCGGAGTTGTTTCATCGGCTGCGGCCTCAACCTCAGCAGCAGTCTCTTCGACCACGGTCTCTTCTACCGCTGCTTCCGGTGTTTCCTGCACTTCGTCTGTTTTCTTCTTTGCCATTATGCTATTCCCGTTCCCGGCGGACTACGCCTTCTCCTCCGCTCCGGACCTTTCACCCATCAGCGTGTAAACGCGGGCAAGTGTCTTTCTCTCACGGCGGATGTCACTGATGGTGTCGCCAACGCCGAGCGTTTTACGAAACTTCAGCCTGAATAACGATTCCTTCAGGGCGTCGGCCTGGTCTTTCAATTCCTCCAGGCTCATGTCCTTAAGCTGATCCAACTGCTCTTTGCGCTTCATATTAAACAACGCCTCCTTCCAGATCGGTGCGCGTCACGAACTTGGTCTTGACCGGAAGCTTTTGCGCCGCCAGCTTCATTGCCGCGCGTGCCAACTCTTCGCTCACACCCTCGATCTCATACAGGATACGGCCCGGTTTAACGACCGCCACCCAGTGATCCGGTGCTCCCTTTCCGCTTCCCATACGGGTTTCCGCCGGCTTCTTTGTGATCGGCTTGTCGGGGAACATGCGTATCCATATCTTTCCGCCGCGTTTTACGTGACGGGTCATCGCGATACGTGCCGCCTCGATCTGGCGATCGGTTATCCAGCCGGCTTCCAATGTTTTAAGTCCGAAATCACCAAAGTCCAGGTTCTGTCCGCGAACGGCCTTGCCGCGCATGCGCCCTTTCATTACCCTTCGGTGCTTGACCTTTTTCGGCATCAACATAACTAAAATTCCTCAGTTCCAAATTCCACATTCCAGACCCTGTTCCAATCCCGATCCGGAATGAATGATCATCGATTCCTATCGTCCCTGCGCGGGCGTCTGTCGCCGCGGCCTCTCATTGCGGAGCGGTCCGCCTTTACCTCGTTCATCGGATCGGTCGTCGTTCCGCGGGCCATCGACGCGTTGGCATCGAGTATCTCTCCGCGATAGATCCAGACCTTGACACCGATGATGCCGAACGTTGTCAGAGCTTCCGCAAATCCGAAATCAATATCGGCACGGAGCGTGTGCAGCGGCAGTCGGCCTTCCAGCGACCATTCGGTGCGGGCGATCTCGGCCCCGTTCAAACGGCCTGAGATCATGACCTTGATGCCGAGTGCTCCGAAGCGGATGGATTCTTCCATCGTCTTTTTCATTGCACGGCGAAACGCGATACGCTTTTCAAGCTGCTGGGCGATCTTTTCCGCCTGAAGCTGTGCGTTCAGCTCAGGGTGGCGAATTTCCTGGATCGAGATCAGCACTTCGCGGCCCGTTTTTCGTGAAAGATCCTCACGGAGCTTTTCGATCTCAGCCCCCTTGCGGCCGATGATGATGCCCGGACGCGAGGTGTAGATGATGATCTTCAGCCTGGCCGCCGCACGCTCAATGTCGATGTGTGAAACACCGCCGCCCGCGAATTTCTTCTTCAGGTCTTTTTTCAGCTTGAGGTCTTCTGCCAGATACTTGGCAAAATCCTGTTTGGCAAACCAGTGTGAGTGCCAATCCTTGTTATATCCGACCCTGAATCCGTATGGATGAACTTTTTGTCCCATATTAAATACCTTACTTGGCCTCGGTGTCCTCCGCTGCCGGTTCCTCGACCGTTTCGGTGGTTTCGACAACTGCTTCGTCAGCCGCCTCTACCGCTTCGGGAGCAGCTTCTGCCGTTTCCACAGGTGCCGCTTCAACCTCTTCGGCCACCGGAATTTCCTTTTCTTCAACTACGTCCGCCGGAGCCGCCTTTGCTTCTTTCGGAGCGTCCTTTTTAGCGGCCTTCTTCGGCTTGGCAGATGTGGTCTTTTTCTCGGCATCACGCTTTGCCTTTGCGGCTTCGGCCTTCAATTCCTTATCGGTCTTCGGCTTTTCTTCGCTGGTCACTTCGATGGTGATGTGGCAATAATGACGCTGTTCGCGATACGCCCTGCCCTGCGGTGCCGGACGCATACGGCGACGGCCTTTTGTCGGCCCCATATCGACATAACACGTCTTGACCCAGAGATCGTCGGGATCGATGGCGATGTTCTGCTGTTCCGCGATGTAGGTCGCGTTCGCGATCGCCGAATTCAGGCATTTTGAGATCGGCTGTGCCGCCCGCTTTTCCGTGAACTTAAGGATCGCCAAAGCCCTTGACACGTTCTGCCCTCTGATGAGGTCGATGACAAGCCGGGCCTTTCGCGGGCTTCCCTTCAGATATTTTGTTTTTGCTATCGCTTCCATATTCTTAGCGTGAGCCGTGAGCCGTGAGCAGAAAAACTGCCAACCGCTAACCGCTTACCTTCTCTTCGCTGCCTTCTCCGCCTTTGTTCCCGGATGGCCTTTATAGGTCCGGGTCGGCGAGAACTCCCCAAGCTTGTGTCCGACCATGTTCTCCGTCACAAAGACAGGAATATGGCGTTTGCCATTGTGTACCCCAAAGGTGAGTCCCACCATGTCCGGCGAGATCGTCGAACGGCGTGACCAGGTCTTTATTGCCGGCGGCTTCTTTCCGCCGTCCAGGATACGCGCGACGACTTTCTGAACGCTCAGGTCGATAAAAGGTCCTTTTTTTAATGAACGTGGCATATCAAATTTCAAATTTCAAATTTCAAATTTCAGATCTGTGATCTGGATTCTGGAATCTGGAATTACTTCCTCCTCCGGTCTTTCACGATCATATTGGTCGTGCGCTTATTGCGGCGTGTTTTATAACCGCGTGTCGGCTGTCCCCACGGCGTCACCGGATGACGTCCGCCCGAGGTCTTTCCCTCGCCGCCGCCGTGCGGGTGATCGACCGGGTTCATCGCAACACCGCGAACCTTTGGCCGCTTGCCCTTCCAGCGGTTTCGTCCGGCCTTTCCGAGCGAAACGTTCTCATGCTCGGTGTTGCCGACCTGGCCGACCGTCGCATAGCATACGACAGGAACCCTGCGAACCTCGCCAGAAGGCATTCTCAACTGAGCGTAATCGCCCTCTTTGGCAACGATCTGTGCAAATCCGCCTGCTGACCGAACCATCTGGCCGCCCTTTCCGGGACGAAGCTCAATGTTATGAACCTCAGTTCCAAGCGGGATATTCTTTATCGGCAACGCATTTCCGGGCAGAATGTCCGCTTCGGCTCCGCTGAGAACGGTCGTTCCGACCTTCAGGCCGACCGGGGCAATAATGTAACGCTTCTCACCATCAAGATAGGTGATGAGAGCGATGTGTGCCGAACGGTTCGGATCGTATTCGATCTGCGAGACCTTTCCGGGAATACCGGCCTTGTCTCTCTTGAAATCAATGACACGATAAAAACGCTTGTGGCCTCCGCCGCGACGACGGATCGTGATGCGCCCGTCATTGTTGCGTCCCGATATCCGCTTTTTTGGTTCGAGCAACGATTTTTCGGGTGTTGCTCCCGGCGTCAGTTCATCGCGGGTCAGATATGTCTGATACCGCCGTGCCGGTGATGTCGGTTTTAATCTCTTTATTCCCATAATCTTTTTGTTCGTGGTTCGTCGATCGTAGTTCGCTGCCTTCGTAATAACTCAATTTGCAACGAACTACGAACAACGAACAACCAACTAAATCGCTTCTGCGTAATCAACCATCGGCTCGCCCTTTCTCAGGGTAACGTAAGCCTTTTTCCAGCTTGGGCGGCGGCCTTCCTGACGGCCGCGGCGCTTCATCTTGCCCTCGTAATTAACGGTACGGACCGATGAGACCTTGACGTTGAATATTTCCTCGACGGCCTTTTTGATGTCCAGCTTGTTCGCCTTTTTATCAACGCGAAATGTCAGGACCTGCCCTGCTTTGCGGTCGCTGTCCTCGTCAGATGAATCTTCCTTGAGGATCACGCTCTTTTCCGTGACGACCGGCGACTTCAGTATTTCCCAGACGTTAAATTCACTCATTTTCTGTCGCCTCCTCGGTTACGGCTTCTTCGGTCTCTGCTTTTTTGGCCTTGGCCGTCTTTTTAGGTTTTTCCTCTACCTCTTCCGTCACGGCTTCAGCTTTTTCAGCCTTTTTCGCTGCCCGCTTCGGCTTGGCCGGAGCCTCGACAACCGCTTCTTCCTGACTGCTTTCGCTTGAAGGGTTCAGCAGCCTGTCCAGTTCCTCGGCGGCCGCTTTTGTTATCACGAGTTTTTCGTGATAGATGATGTCGTATATGTTCAGCCCAAAACTGTTCGTCACCTTTGTCTTCGGAACGTTTCGCGAAGAAAGGATCAGATTCTCGTTATCCAGCGAATCGACGATCAGCGTTTTCGGCTGGGCCGAATCCTGAAACACACCAAGTGTTCCGAAAGCGGCCAGGAAATCCTTTGTTTTCGGACCGGCAAAACCGATCTCGTCAACGATGATCAGATTGCCCTCACGAAGCCTTTCTGAAAGTGCGGAGCGCAATGCTCCGCGACGCATCTTCTTGGGCATTTCGTAAGACCAGTCCCTCGGCTGTGGGCCGTGGACGTTGCCGCCGCCTTTCCAGAGCGGCGAACGCAGGCTGGCGATGCGGGCGCGGCCCGTGCCTTTCTGCTTCCACAGTTTGCGTCCCGATCCCGAAACGTTCCCGCGTGTCTTCGTTGCCGAGGTTCCCTGACGCCCGTTCGCCTGATAATTGCGAACAGCCGCATGGATCAGCGCTTCATTCAGATCGGCACCAAAAACGGCATCCGACAGGCTGACCTCGCCGACTTCCTTATTCTTCAAATTGCGAACCTTTACGGTAGGCATAACTTTATCTCACTCCGTTCGGTTGGCTGTCGGCAGTTGACCGTTGGCAGCTGATAATGATCACTGCAAACTGCCGCTGCCTACTGCTAACAATTACGATTTCCTTACAATAACAACACTGCCGTTCGCTCCCGGCACAGCGCCGCGAACCATAAGAAGATTGTTCTCGGCATCGACCCTGGCGACGGTCAATCCTTTGACCGTGACCCTGTCGTCACCCATGTGGCCCGACGAACGCGTTCCTTTGATAACACGCGAAGGATACGCCGACTGTCCGATCGAACCCGGCTTGCGGACGTTCATCGAACCGTGCGATTCCGGGCCTCGGGAAAATCCGTGGCGTTTGATCGTACCGGCAAAACCGCGTCCTTTTGAGCGGCCGACAACCTCGATCTTGTCACCGTCAGCAAAAAGATCCACCTTGACCTGATCGCCCACGGCAGCTTCCGGCTCGACTTCGAGGCGGATCTCCTTGAGGATACGGGTCGGCGGAACTCCGCCGCCGGTCTTTTCAAAGTGGCCGCGAAGCGGCTTGGTCACATTTTTCGATCTGACCGGCCGGTCTTCGACCAGGCCGAGCTGCACGGCATTGTAACCGTCACGCCCTGCCGCGCTTTTCGTCTGAATGACAACGCATGGCCCTGCTTTGATGATCGTCACGGGCGTAACCGTGCCGTCCTCAGCAAAAAGCTGCGTCATCCCCATTTTTCTTCCAATGATTCCGCTAATCATAATTTTGATCGTTGTTGGTTAATCGTCGTTCGTTGCCGGTCGTTATCCGATTGCGACGAACAACGGTCAACGAACCACGAACAACCAACTAATTCTTGCCAAAAGCCTTTATCTCAACATCGACACCCGCCGGAAGATCGAGCTTCATCAACGCGTCCACCGTTTCAGCGGTCGGGTCGAGTATGTCCATCAGCCGCTTGTGCGTCCGGATCTCGAACTGCTCACGCGATTTTTTATCGACGTGGGGCGAACGAAGCACCGTCCACTTGTTCTTGACCGTCGGCAGCGGGATCGGCCCTGCTATCCTTGCTCCGGTGCGTTTTGCCGTGTCAACGATCTCTTGTGTGGACTGATCCAACACGCGGTGATCGTAGGCTTTCAACTTGATGCGAATCTTTTCGTTTAACATCTGCTAGTCCTTTGTCATTCGTCCTTTGTCCTTAGCAAATGACTAATGACAAAGGACAAATGACTGATCCTTATTCCACAACTTCCGATACTGTGCCGGCACCGACTGTGCGGCCGCCTTCACGGATGGCGAAGCGGAGTCCTTTCTCCATTGCGATGGGGGCGATCAGTTCGATCTCCATCTGGATGTTGTCTCCGGGCATCACCATCTCGACACCTGCCGGAAGGTTTGCCACGCCTGTCACGTCCGTCGTTCTGAAATAGAACTGCGGGCGATAGCCTGTGAAGAACGGTGTGTGGCGTCCGCCTTCTTCTTTTGTAAGCACATATGCCTCAGCCTTGAACTTCGTGTGCGGTGTGATTGTGCCGGGCTTGACTATCACCTGGCCGCGTTCGATCTCCTTGCGGTCGATGCCTCTCAGAAGCAGTCCGACGTTGTCGCCTGCCATGCCGCTGTCAAGCAGCTTCTTGAACATCTCGACACCCGTTACAACTGAGTTCTTTGTGTCTCTGATACCGACGATCTCGACCGGCTCGTTGACGTTGATGACGCCGCGTTCAATTCTTCCCGTTGCGACCGTTCCGCGTCCCTGAATGGTGAAGATGTCCTCAACAGGCATCAGGAACGGCTTGTCCGTCTCACGTGCAGGGGTCGGGATGTAGTCATCCACTGCCTGCATCAGTTCGTCGATCTTTGCTTCCCATGCGGCATCGCCCTCAAGGGCCTTCAGTGCCGATCCCTTTATGACCGGAATGTCGTCGCCCGGGAACTCATAGCTCGAAAGAAGCTCTCTCACTTCCATTTCGACCAGTTCCAGAAGCTCTTCATCATCGACCATGTCCACCTTGTTCATGAACACGACCATCGACGGGATGCCCACCTGACGTCCGAGCAGGATATGCTCTCTCGTCTGCGGCATCGGGCCGTCCGTCGCCGCCACCACAAGGATGGCTCCGTCCATCTGGGCCGCTCCCGTGATCATGTTCTTTACATAGTCAGCGTGGCCCGGACAGTCAACGTGTGCGTAATGCCTGTTCGCCGTCTCATATTCAACGTGCGATGTCGCGATCGTAATGCCTCTCGCCTTTTCCTCAGGCGCGTTGTCGATCGAATCAAATGCCCTCACCGTCATGTTCGGGTTGTGCTTCGACATCACCTTTGTTATCGCCGCCGTCAGCGTCGTCTTTCCATGATCCACGTGCCCTATCGTCCCGATATTCACGTGCGGCTTGCTCCGATCGAATTTTTCCTTGCTCATCTCTGGTCTCCTGAACTGATTAAGTCAATAACTTATCGGCCTGAAATTGGCGGCCGCTGCCATAAAAAATTTAGCTGCTTGCTCCCTTCACCTTGGCGATGATCTCTTCGGCAACGTTTCTCGGAGCCTCGGAGTATCGTTCAAAGTGCATTGACGAGGTCGCTCGTCCCTGTGTCGCCGAACGAAGGTCGGTCGTATAGCCGAACATCTCCGACAGCGGCACGAACGCCGTGACGACCGAAACATTGCCCGGACGCGGCTCCATCTTTTCGATCTGTCCGCGGCGGCGGTTGAGGTCGCCGTTGACAGCGCCCATATACTCTTCCGGTGTGACCACCTCGACCTTCATGATCGGTTCCAGCAGGATCGGCTTCGCTTTCTTGACCGCATCCTGGAACGCGAGCGAACCGGCGATGTGGAATGAACGCTCATCCGAGTCAACCTCATGATACGAACCGAAAACAAGGCTTGCCTTGATGTCCACAAGCTCGTAACCGGCGAGGAATCCGCGACGCATTGCGTCCCTGATGCCTTCTGAAACCGGTTTAATGAATTGACGCGGAATGGCTCCGCCGGTGATCTTGTCCTCAAAGACAAACCCTTCGCCCGGAGCCGGTTCGATCTCCAGTTCGACGTGACCGAACTGGCCGCGTCCGCCGGACTGCTTCTTGAATATTTCCTTGCCGGGTGCGGGGATCGTGATCGTTTCACGATATGCGACCTGCGGTTTGCCGACATTTGCCTCAACGCTGAACTCACGCTTCATGCGGTCAACGATGATCTCAAGGTGAAGCTCGCCCATTCCGGCTATGATCGTCTGACCGGTTTCGTGATCGGTCGTGACCTGAAATGACGGGTCTTCCTGTGCCAGACGGCTGAGGGCAACACCCATCTTGTCCTGGTCGGCACGTGTCTTGGGTTCCACCGCAACACGGATGACCGGATCGGGGAACTCCATTGATTCAAGAATGGTCTGCTTTGACTCATCCGAAATAGTGTCTCCGGTGGTCACGTTCTTCATGCCGCCGATGGCGACGATCTCGCCCGCGCCTGCCTCTTCCACGTCCTCACGCTTATTTGCGTGCATCAGCATCAGGCGCCCGACGCGCTCCTTGCTGTTCTTGATCGTGTTATAAACGTATGATCCTGATTTGACCGTTCCCGAATAGATGCGAACGAACGCAAGCTGGCCGAGGTGCTTGTCAGCCATCAGTTTAAAGACAAGGCCTGAGAAAGGCTCTGAGGCATCAGGCCCGCGCGTTTCCATCTCTCCGGTCTTCGGGTTCTCACCCTCGATCGCGGGAATATCCAGCGGGCTGGGAAGGTAATCGATGACCGCGTCAAGCAGAGTCTGAACGCCTTTGTTCTTGAACGCCGAACCTGTTACAACAGGAACGATCTTAAGGTCGATGGTGCCTTTCCTGAGCGCCGCTCTAAGTTCTTCTTCCGAAACATCTTCGCCCTCAAGATATTTCATCATGAGGTCGTCGTCGATGGCAGAAACCGCCTCGACCAGCTTTTCGCGCCATTCCTTGGCGGTATCAAGCAGTTCGGCCGGAATATCAGCCGTTTCATATTGAGCACCCTTGGACTCATCGTTCCAAAGAAGGCCTTTCATTGAGATGAGATCGATGACGCCCCGGAGTTTGTCTTCCTCGCCGATCGGTATCTGAAGGGCAACGGCATTTGCACCGAGCCTTGTAAGAATTGAATTGAATGAACGCTCAAATGAAGCTCCGGCCCGGTCGAGCTTGTTGATAAAACAGATCCGCGGGACCTTATATTTATCAGCCTGACGCCATACCGTCTCAGATTGCGGTTCGACACCGGCAACGCCGTCAAAAACGGCAACCGCGCCGTCCAGAACACGCAGCGAACGCTCGACCTCCATCGTGAAGTCAACGTGGCCCGGCGTGTCAATGATGTTGATGCGGTGTTCGACGCCGTTTCGCTTCCAGAAACAGGTGGTAGCAGCGGACGTGATCGTAATGCCGCGTTCCTGCTCTTGCTCCATCCAGTCCATCGTCGCCGTCCCCTCGTGAACCTCGCCGATCTTGTGTGAAACACCGGTGTAGAACAAGATGCGCTCGGTCGTCGTGGTCTTGCCCGCGTCGATGTGAGCCATAATGCCGATGTTTCTATATTTGTCTAAGCTTATGTTTGCCATAACACTGTCCTTTGTTATTTGTCATTCGTCCTTAGCAACCGACCAAGGGCAAATGACCAAGGACTAAAACCTATAATGTGCGAACGCCTTGTTCGCTTCCGCCATGCGGTGAACGTCATCCTTCTTCTTGACCGCTCCGCCGCGTCCCGACGTTGAATCGAGCAGTTCGCCTACCAGACGGTCACGCATCGTTTTTTCGCTCCGATTGCGGGCATTTCCAACTATCCAGCGGATCGCCAGCGTGTTGCGGCGATCACGGCTGACCTCAAGCGGAACCTGATATGTGGCGCCGCCGATACGGCGTGATTTGACCTCAAGGGCCGGAGCGACCGAATCAACGGCTTTTTTGAAGATCTTTAGCGGTTCCTCGCCGGTCTTTTCTGCTATTTTCTCCATTGCTCCGTAAAAAATGGCCTCTGCGACCGATTTTTTACCCTGCCACATCATGCCGTTGATGAATTTCGTCACCAGCGTGCTGTTGTATATGGGATCCGGCAATATCGCCCTTTTTTCTGCAACTCTTCTTCTTGCCATAAACTTCTCAGTTAGCTGTTGGCCGTTAGCCGTTGGCAGCCGCAGGCGTTTGCCCGCTTACCGCCTACCGCTTACCGCTTACTGCTATTTTGCCCCCTTCGGCCTCTTGGCTCCGTACTTGGAGCGGGCCTGATTTCTGTTCGCAACGCCTGATGCATCGAGCGTTCCGCGAACCACGTGATAACGAACACCCGGAAGATCCTTTACACGGCCGCCGCGGATAAGCACGATCGAGTGCTCCTGCAGGTTGTGGCCGATACCCGGAATATAGGTCGTGACCTCTATCTGGTTCGTCAGGCGAACACGGGCAACCTTACGAAGGGCCGAGTTCGGCTTTTTCGGGGTCGAGGTGTAAACACGTGTGCAGACACCGCGTTTCTGCGGATTTGCCTGCAATGCGGGACTCGCGGTCTTGTATTGAACCCTCTGGCGTCCCTTGCGAACTAATTGGTTGATAGTCGGCATAAATCTCTTTCTTTTGCCCCGCCTTTTGGCGGCCTTTCTTTGGTCAGGTGCTCTCCTATTTAAAAAGCAAAATCCATCCCGTACCTGACTCTTGCTCGGAACTCGTCCGGCAGTTAGCTCAAGCAGCACATGCTGATTGAATTAAAGGTAATTAACTACTTCTCCGCGAAAGCCAAACTTTGCTGTAGCGTGACATTTTAAGTGCGGTGGCCGTTATACCTTATATATAAGGAGCGGCTTTGCCATTATCCCGGATGCCGTGAGTCCGGCATCTTTTACGCTACATTTCCTGTTAAAGCTTTCAAACAACCGCTTTACGATCTGTTGCCAAATCGCCAGACGGCCCAGACCTTCAAAGTCCGAAACTCTAGATATTATGATTTTGGAATGAGGCTGTCAAGCGATGTGTGAGGTATTTGGGATAAAAAGGCTAATTTGATCAATTTTTATTTATTTCCCTTTTTGTAAACCACTTCGTTTCTTGAGCGAACTGCGACATCAGGCCTATTAACCTTAACGGTGATCTTTCGCTTTTCACCGTTTTTTCCGGGACTGTCTGAATAGTATCCCAACTGGTATTGTCGGCGAAGGTCTGTGAGTATCTCATTAAAAGTTCCGTCTATATCGTTAACAGAATCAAATTGATAATAACGTCCGCCAGTCATCTCCGCTAAAGTTTTCATGTAGGAAATCGAAGTATCGCGATATTTTGCGAATTTTTTTGGATCGGCAAACGGCCTTTCACGTGAAACGCCAAAATGCATAGTATAAAAGACAGGCTCCTGCTCTTGTGCGTCCTTGATCGTGCTTTTATAACTTGCGGAAAGTCCTGATCCCATTGCATCCGAAAGAACGATGATGGCGCTTTTGCCTTGGATGCCGTCCATTCGCCTCTGCGCGAACTTCACGGCATCATAAATAAGCGTTTCAGGGTCCCCTTCGGATATTCGTAAGGTAAGCCGCCCCTTTAGATCGGCCACTTTTGTTTTTGGGATCACCATCTCCGTACGCCATGAGAACTGGGCTGCCATGATGCTGTCAGTCCCTTGGAGTTTACCGATGAACGCGGTGGCCGCCCGAGCGATCTCAGTGATCTCCGCTCGCACCGAATCACTTACATCCATCAAAAGAAACACCGTTATTGGCTGATCTGATGAACTGAAATAGGCTATCTCCTGTTTTTTGCCATCCTCAAAGATCTCAAAATCCTCTACCTTGAGATCCGCCTGATTTCGTCCCTGTCTGTCAGTGACCACAGCCGGTACGGTGATCAAATTGGTCTCAACACGAATGACCTCTCCCTGAGCATAAAGGCTTTTCGCTCCTAGTGCCAGAAAGATACAAACTGCGACAACAAGACGTTTGGGTTTGAAAACAGAATTCATTCGCACCACATTTACTTCCAGCATGAAGGTCTATTTTCGCTTTTTGTAAACCACTTCGTTTCTTGAGCGAACTGCGACATCCGGCCTGCTGACCTTAACTGTGATCGTCCGCCGCTCTCCATCCTCTGGTTGAATCTCGGGAGAGTAGCCTACCAGAACCTGTCGGCCCAATTCATCTGATATCAAATGAAAAGTTTCCGATAGATTGTCAATTTGGGAGACCTCAAAGCTTTTACCGCCGGTACGATATGAGAGACCGTTCAGATAGTCGTTAGCAGCTTTTACCCTTTTATTTTTCTCTTTTTGGGTTAACGGGCTTCTCCAGTTCCTGTTTTTATCAGCAGGCAAACTGATCGGATAATTACCGAATCTGACGGTGTAAATAAGGGATTCATCTTCTTCGGCATCCCTAAAATTACTTTTTACGGAAGCTCCGCGGCCGTATAATTCACCGTCTGAGAACAATACGATCGCTTTCCGTCCGGAAAACCGCGACATATATTTGATCGCGTTCTCAACCGCATCAAAAGTTGTCGTAAATGAATCGCCATACCGTTCTTTGAGTCGAATTAGGGTCTTAAAGTTCTTCTTTAACACAGGTTCGCTCAAGATATGGAGTTTTTTGTCATCAACGAAACCGGCAACAATGATCGTATCGCTGTCCCTTAATTTACTTATAAAAACTGCCGAAGCCTTGCCAATGTCAACAAGATATTGATTCATCGACCCGCTCAGATCGAGCAAAAGCAATACGGACACCGGAGTATCGACCGCTTCAAAGAATGTAATTGCCTGTTCTTTGCCATTCTCAAAGATCGCGAAATCTTCCTTGGATAGCCCCGTCAGATATCGTCCGTCACGATCAGAAATCGTAACCGGAACTTTCACAAGGTTAGTTTCGATTTGTAGAACGTCATCCTGCCCAAAAATCACACCAGACATAAGAGAACAAGATAGAATCGCCCCTGCAAAACAGTTTGTGTAAAAAACACACAACCACCATCCACCCATTTCTATGTTCCCCCAGAATCGGTCAGCATACTTGATGTTCTTACCAATAATAAGGACAGTATCCAATGGATCCTTGTCCAACACAATAGTAATTCGGGCCTGGGCAGGCCACACACAGTCCGCCACCATAGGGGTTCTCGCACAACATAAAGTAGTCGTTGTATGCATTAGGAGACCCACAATTAGCAACGCCGTTTTCTATAGGACAATGCAAGGCAAATTCAACGGAACAATGTCCTGGAGTTGTATCTAGTCCAGAACAAGATACCGCATAGCTCAGGCATTGAAAATGAGTTTGTGTACACACCTGAAGGCAACTGTTACATGCCTGTTGATCCGAACTCTCACTACAGCTATAACCACACGCATCATTACATGCATTATAATTGCTATCACATTCCTGAATACAAGGGGCGGCATAAACGGTCTCCGTCCTGTCCGAGTATCCAAAACCATAAATACAGCCGGACAATATCGCTATTATGATCAATTTGCGATAAATAGGCCGCATATTTTTGTTTAGCATGTTTTTCTCCTCCTTAAGTATCAATTATTCGTTACCACAACATTACTGAAGACTCGTTCTAGCACTTCTTCCTCTTTTTCTTTTGGCAGTTTGCCGATCCAGACATCCAAAACGATCCCCTTGTCATTCGTAAGTATCAATGTTGGCGTGCCGCGGGCAAGCAGCTCTGATGGGTCGGCTTGCAGCACCTCATCAAAACGAACATTGTTCTCACTTAGATATTTGCCGGATTCTGACAATTCCTCCGGAAAGACAGCAACCATGTTAACAGAACCATTTTCTCCGTTTTTCTCAACAAGATCTTTATAAAAAGGAAGACTGGCCGTGCAATAGCGACAGGTTGTGGAGAGAACCATTACTAGAGTTTTCTCCTTTTTGGCAAGGTCCAGGCTTTTCAGCGGGAACTCCATTCCCGGCGTTAATGATGAGGCGACGGTTGAGGGCGGTGGCGTAGGCTTATCCTGAGCTGAAAAGTAGCGATCTATTAGAATCACTCCCAACACCACCGCAAGCAAAATGATCGCGACATTGGCGACAAGCTCGATCCTTTTATGTGTGTCAGCCATAAATATGCAATATGTTGCCCGAGCCGGAATTCCCCGACGTCGATATGACCATTTAGTTGATGCAACTTCCTTTTGGCAGGACGTGGGTTTAATTTAGACTAAGTCTTTTTTTTTTGCAAAGTCAAGTAAGTTTATTGACCTATAACAAATTTGTTATCATGCAAAGCATTGTGAGTAGTTTTGTCACTATGTGTATTCAGAATAGTTAGGCTGAATCGCTTTGCTATGCTGAGCGGATTTTGTTAGATTTTCTTCTTTATGAGTAAAGTATTTATTGATTCTCTGAACAGGTTTTCCGAGGCGGATTGGCTGGCGGCGGTTGGGTCGTTGGCGGGTGATATTCACGAGGTTGACCGTGCGGCGGTGCAGGTATGGTTTAGGTTCTATCCGCTTGATCTGGTGCGGTATCTGGAATCGGCGGATGACCTTGAGGCGACGATGCAGGGCATCGTTATGCAGGGCGATTTCGGCCTGTTGGACAAGATAGACACCTCGCACGCATTCCTTTACGGCAATCGCTACTGGCCGCAGGCAAAGGCCGAGGCCATAAAACGCGCCGAGAGCGGTGAACCGGCAGGCGACCTGGCGGCGGAGATACGTTCGCTGGCAAAGACTGTTGCATCGGATGCAAAAACAAAGGAATCGCTGACGCTTGGCATTGCCGCCGTTGCTCTGATGACGCTTGTCCAGACCGGCATTGACGAAATGAAGGCCGCTTCGGGAATGACGTCAGTGCCTGCTTCGGAAATGAACCGCTCGCCCGACGCCATCGTTGCCGAAAGGGCAAAGGACGATTCGCAGGGCATCTTTGGCTTTCTCAGAACCGTCAACAAAAAATTCACCGTCGATTATGAAGCGTTCGGTTACGACGGCTCTTTTACGATAATCGACAACGAAGAGATAACCTCCGCGTCGCAAAAAGACCAGTCACGCGAATGGCAGGCGATGGACGAACGCTGCTGGAACGGCCCCGTGCCGATAGAATGCACCTCGGCATCGTGCGGAACGTGCTGGATCGGCGTCATCGGCGGAACCGAGAAACTCTCGGAACCCGAACGCCGTGAAAAGACACGGATAAAGACCTTTGGCTACAACCAGCCCGACGAAAAGCATCCGTTCCTGCGTCTTGCCTGCCAGACAAAAGCTCACGGCAATGCGACCATCGTTATCCCGCCGTGGAACGCGGTCTTTGGCAAAAAGGTTCGCGGAAACGTAGAGGATGTAGATCTGGAACCGGTCACGACCTCGGCGAAAAAGCTCCGCGAAACCATCGCCGACGCCGTGTCGGGTGAATAATATTAAACGCAGAGGACGCAGAGGTTCAAAAAATATTATTATCTTTCTCAGCGTTCCCTGCGACCGCTGCGTTAAAATATTTTGATGCCACCTGATAAATCGTCAATTCCGCCTGTTGCTCTTGTGCTGATAGCGGTGTTCATATGGAGCACGGGCGGGCTTTTTATCAAGCTGACCTCGCTGGACGCCTTTCAACTGACATTTTACCGGTCTCTGCTGGCGGCGTTGACGGTCATCATCCTGACGCGAAAAGAAGGACTAAAGATCAATGGTTTCGGGCTGCTAACGGCGGTCATATACGCCGGGCTGCTGATATTTTTTGTCTGGGCAACCAAGAAAACGACCGCCGCCAACGCGATATTTCTCCAATACACCGCGCCTATCTACATACTGGTGCTCTCGCCTTTTATCATTGGCGAAAAGTTTCGCGTGCGCGACCTCGTTACCGTTCTGGTCGTTCTGGGCGGAATGAGCCTTTTCTTTGTCGGGCAATTAAGGATCGAAGATTATCAAGGCAACATCGCCGGACTCGCATCGGGCGTCTGCCTCGGGCTGTATATAATGCTGCTCCGCCATCCGCGCGGCGAAGGCTTTAACCCGACCATCGCGGTCATCTACGGCAACCTGCTGCTCGCGGCCGTCACGGCTCCTGCGGGGCTGTCAGTTATTACCACAATGGCTCCGACGGATTGGCTGGCAGTCGTCTTTCTGGGTGTATTCCAGATCGGCATTTCATACGTGCTTTTTGTAAAAGGCGTTCGCGGCGGAACGCGGCCGCTGGACGCAAGCCTGATCGGCTTTATCGAACCGATGCTCAATCCTGTCTGGGTATTTATCTTCATCGGCGAACGCCCGTCACAATGGGCAGTCCTCGGCGGAATGATAATTCTTGGCGCAATAGCCGCACATATGATCCTGCAGTATGCCAGAAGAGTACCTTTTCAGGAGACAGGTTGAGCTGGCCTAACCGGCATCTTTACAACGAATTGATCTATTCACCAAAGACCCGGAATTGGTATTACCAATACTCAAAGGAAGTTTCCGGCAGGACTAACTTTTCGGCTTATCCTGTGATAATATTTTCAAATACTTTCAAAAACGGGCGGTTATTGTCCGTTTACAAAGAAACACAATTGAATATCACAAAACTCAGGACCATTTTTTAACGATATGGCTAATTTATCCATTCCCGAAACAATCAAAAATGAAGAACTCAGAACCTGGCTCACGGACGCCGTGGAACTGTGTCAGCCCGATTCCGTCCACCTCTGCGACGGTTCTGAAGAAGAATATGACCGCATTTGCCAGGAAATGGTGGATGCCGGCACATTCATCCGGCTGAATGCCGAAAAGCGCCCGAACAGCTTTCTCGCCCGTTCGCATCCGTCAGACGTTGCCCGCGTTGAGGACCGCACATATATCTGCTCGCGTTCCAAAGGCGATGCCGGCCCGACCAACAACTGGATGGCTCCGACGGAAATGAAGGCGATCCTTAAAGAAAAATTCACCGGCTGTATGAAGGGCCGTACGATGTATGTCGTCCCGTTCTGTATGGGGCCGATAGGTTCGCCGATCTCGCAGTTCGGCGTGCAGGTGACAGATTCGCCATACGTTGCGGTCAATATGAAACTGATGACGCGAATGGGGACGAAAGCTCTTGAGGCACTGGGCGACGGCGAGTTCACACGCTGCCTTCATTCGGTCGGGATGCCGCTTGCCGATGGGCAGGAAGATGTCGCGTGGCCGTGCTCGCCCGATCCGAAGGACAAATATATCGTTCATTTCCCAGAGGAAAATTCAATAGCGAGCTATGGTTCAGGCTATGGCGGCAATGCTCTTTTGGGTAAAAAATGCCTCGCGCTCCGCATTGCCTCGACGTTGGGACGCGATCAGGGATGGCTTGCCGAACACATGCTGATCGTCGGCGTCAAATCGCCCGACGGACACAAGGATTATGTCTGCGCCGCGTTCCCGTCAGCCTGCGGAAAGACAAATTTCGCAATGCTCATTCCGCCTAAGGAATTTCGCGAGGAAGGTTGGGAGATCACGACCGTTGGCGATGACATCGCATGGATAAAACCCGACGAACACGGCAAACTCCACGCGATCAACCCCGAAGCGGGCTTTTTTGGCGTAGCGCCGGGAACGAATTATTCCTCGAACCCGAACGCGATGGATTCCATACGCGAGAACACGATCTTCACCAACGTTGCCCTGACCGATGACGGCGACATCTGGTGGGAAGGAATGGACGGCGAAAAACCCGCACACGCTATCGACTGGCAGGGCAACGATTGGACACCGGCAAGCGAAAAGCCTGCGGCACATCCAAACTCACGTTTCACGGCCCCGATAACCCAATGCCCGGTCGTTGATGAGCATTTTGACGATCCTAAAGGCGTGCCGATCTCGGCATTCATATTCGGCGGTCGCAGGAACAGCGTTGTGCCTCTGATACAGCAATCGTTCAACTGGGCGTTCGGCGTTTACATGGCTGCGACGATGGGTTCCGAAATGACCGCTGCCGCGTTTGGCAACATCGGCGAGGTTCGCCGCGATCCTTTCGCGATGCTGCCGTTCGCCGGTTATCACATGGGCGATTACTTTGCACACTGGCTCGATTTCGGCCGCCAGATACCCGAACCGCCGCGCATCTTTTCGGTCAACTGGTTCCGCAAGGATGAGAACGGCAAATTCCTCTGGCCGGGTTTTGGCGAGAACATGCGTGTCCTGAAATGGATCGTCGAGCGTTCAAGAGGCAAATCAAAGGGCATTGAAACCCCGCTTGGGTGGATGCCGCGATATGAGGATATGGACTGGCGCGGGCTGGATTTCCCAAAAGAGGATTTTGAAAAGGTGATGAGCCTGGACCGCGATATGTGGATAAAGGAAATTTCAACCCATGACGACCTTTTCTTTAAGCTCTATGACCGCCTGCCAAAGGAAATGACGTTCATCAGAGAGCTTTTGGTCTCGAACCTGTGGCGTTCGCCCGAACTCGGACTGGCGACACCGCGTCCTGAGGAAGACCTGACAGTCGCAGCAAAAGGCTGATCGGCCATAACTGACTCCTGTCAAAAAGAACGTGCGATGGCATCATGCTGTTGCACGTTCTTTTCTTTTAAATGAGACCTTTGGAAAACCTTAGGAATTCATTTTTTGTACAGAAATTCCTCTCATGGCCCTCGACTTTGGTAAGGTCTTTGTTTTAGCG
>JAHBSK010000006.1 GCA_019639175.1 Acidobacteriota bacterium
ATCGCCCGGCACAGGAATGTCCGTCGGTGCTCCCCATTGATAGTAGGTCTGAGCCGACCCCGGCCCTCCGAGTACATACCAGACCCCATTGGTCGTGCCCGGCCGCCACACAGCAAGATCACTAGGTGGTGCGGCATTGGCTCCGGCATCCTCAACAGCCAGAAGCCTTGAACCGGCATAGATGTACTCCTTGCTTAGTTGCGGTGTGGGCGTCGGGCTGGGCATAGCAAACGGATTCCAACTGCTCGGGGTGTTCTTTGCAAGCTTCGCTCCGAACCATCCCGTTCTCTCTCCGGTCATCGGATCAGTCCTCGGGAACCATCCGTTCCTTGCCATCACGCCCGTCACTAGCAGGATCACAACAAGGGACACACCTGTAACCGCATAGATGCGGCTACGCTTCGCCTTTTCACGGCCTTCCGACAGAGACATTTGGGACTTCTCCTAACTTGGTTTTCTAAAAAATTGCTAAAAGACAAACGACTGTAAATCTAATGGGTGAAACCGTCTCTTAGCTCCGATGGTTGATTGTGCAACCGATGTTACGCCCATAGGCGATAGATGTCAAGGTTTTTATTGGAACGGGGAACATATTAGCTGAGAGGTGATAAAAGCCGCTTGCTTGGGGATGGTTTTCACTATTGATTGTTTTTGGTTATTGTATGGGTGCTTCAGTGATATGGATAAGCTCTTGGAAGAGATGAAGTCGAAGTGATAATCGATGGGATCGTCACAAACAGCGGCAAACTCATGTAGTCCGTCGGATGTTTCGAAGCGAAGTCAACCTTTTATAAGTAAGATATCAAAGGTGATCATACGCTCGTGTATGTGTTTTGCCTACTGAGCCAAATAGCCGCTGTCGATGACCAACTCGGTGCCGGTGATGTAGCTTGATTTATCACAGGCCGGGAAAAGACACCGGTAGGCGACTTCGATCGGTGTTCCGCCGAGCTTCATCGGCGTCGCATCGATGACTATTTATTCAGATCTGGAGCTTGAGAGTAGGTTAGAGGCGTAAGGATGAAGCCGGGATGAACAGAGTTCACGCGAATGCCCTCGGCGACGTATGTCGTCGCCGCGTTCTTTGACATGTTCCGGACCGCGCCTTTGGCCGCGTGATAGGAAATGGCACCGGCGAC
Source organism: Acidobacteriota bacterium (assembly GCA_019639175.1). GTDB lineage: Bacteria > Acidobacteriota > Blastocatellia > Pyrinomonadales > Pyrinomonadaceae > OLB17. Next base: position 1,140 of record JAHBSK010000006.1, read on the forward strand.
TGCGGAATTTCGCCAGATCGATGAGATATTGACGATCGATCCGAACCGCTGCTTTCGCATTACTCTCACCACTTCACGCATTCCAAGAAAGACGCCGGTCTGATCTACCGCGATCATCTTATTACAGTTATCGATCTCAAGCTCGTGCAGAGGTTCGTAGGCGATGATGCCCGCATTATTGATCAGGATCTCGAACTTGCTGCTTTTTTTTCACAATCGACTTAACAGCCCTCGTCCAGTCAGCCTCGCTGATAACGTCCAGATCAATGGACTCAATACCGTCGGAATACTCGTGTTTGGGCGGTATAATATCGCCTGCGAAGACCATTGATCCTTCCTCGGCGAACAATTCCGAAACAGCGTGTCAGATGCCGCTTGCGGCTCCTGTGACGAGAGCTACTTTGTCTTTAAGTCTCTTTGTCGGAACTCCCGTATTTATTTGCTGACGCTTTTTGCCGCCTCCAGTATGACGGCCAAAACGTCGGTTGGTTTTGAAAGCATCGGAACATGGCTGGTTTTTAAAATGGTCGTCTTGGAACCGGCGCGTTTCGCCATCATTTTTTCCAGATCGGGGCTGATGGCTCTATCGTCGTCGGCGACGATGTACCATGTGGGCTTTGTCTTCCACGCGGCGTTTACACCTACATCTCCGAAAAGCTTTGGCGATGCGGGCTGCTGCACGGCGAAAACCACGTCCTGCTCTTTCGCGGTCAGGTCACCCGCGAAGACTTTCGAGACGCCTTCGCGTGTAAGGGTCAGCGTACCATTCGTCTGTTGAAGAAACTTCTGCAATTCCGTCGGTGCGGCCTTCTCACTCAGCGATGGAACGGTCTCGCCCTTGTCCGGAGCAAAAGCGGCGATATAAACCAAGGCTTTCACGCGAGAATCCACTCCCGCTTCTGTAATAACGAAGCCGCCCCACGAATGCCCGACCAGAATGACGTCGCCGCCAGCGCGGTCAATAGCGGTTATAGTTGCTGCCACGTCATCGGCCAGGGAAGTGGTCGGATTCTGCACCGCGATCACTTTATACCCGGCGTCCACCAGCGGGTTGATCAATTTGTTCCATGACGAACCGTCTGCCCACGCCCCGTGGACAAGAATGATAGTCGGTTTTGTGTTCATAGAATCTCCGGTCTGAGCGAAGGTATTTGTGACAATGAAAACGATGACGAGTAGAAGAAATACATGCTTTATCATAATTTTTATCTCCGATTGAAGTTCTTTCGCGCTATTCGAACGCCTTGTCAGGTGCCCAGCCCCCGTGGAACGTGAACGGTATTCGCACGGGCAAGTGAATCGTCGCTACTGGATCGCCGGTGAAATCCTGCGCCTCGAGGATGACGATGTCGCTTCGCCGGGTTTCCGGATCATAAACGCTTGACAGTATCCAGCCTTCGTCTTCAGTAGAGCCGTTCGGCTTGCGAACGAAAACCGGTTCGGTCGTCATACGGTCCGAGCCGTAGTCATGCACTTCGGTGGTTCCGCGTTCAAGATCGTGCTTCATCGCGGGACCAAACTGCACGTTGTCGCCCCAATGGGCGGTGTATAAATAGCGATAGGTCTGCCCTGCACGTTGTCCATTGATGCGCGGGAAGTCGTTGCCGTGATCGTCCAGCACCACCTCTGAGAGCAGTCCCGTCGAGCGGTTGAGCGTCCAACGCACCAGGATCGGTGCTCCCTCATTCGGGCCGTTCTGGTCGGTACGGAACATGCTTGGATGTTTCAACACGTCTACGATCGTCAGATCGCCTTCGTCATAAGCATTAGCGAAATGGAAGGCATAGCATCGCGGCGCCTCAAACCACTGCAAACGCGACACATCACCATCACGCGGCAAAAGTCCGATCCGCGATGGCCGGCTTTCGTCCCAAAGCCAGGGAAACGAAGTGTGGGAGTTCTGCGGCTGAAAGGTGACAGGGAAATCCGGAACGATAACGTACGACTGAGTGAACGCCGTGTCATGGATCATCGGAATATGCGGCAGATCGATCCGTGCTTTTGTCGTAGCGCGTCCGTCGCTTCCGATGGATATATAGCGAACAGGCTCAAACGCCTCGTATGCAAGCAAGATCTGCTCGCCCGTGAGCGGGTCGAATCTTGTGTGGCCGCTGAATCCTGCTTCGAGCGTGCCGTCGAGATCGGTGCGCCGAACGCTTTCGAGTTCATAATCCAGTTCTACCGGAAGATTGCCCGCCTCTATGCCCATGCAGATCTTGCCGGCGACCAGAACAGCGTTTGTGTTTACCGGGCCGTCCCGTTTACCTTCTCCCGGACCGGGAATTGGTCCATAACCCCGGAGTTTGGCCACGTTTCGATCCACGACGAGCCGGCTGCGAAACCAGTCCGCCTTTCCGTCGCGGAGACGTAGGCCATGCACTATGCCCGCCCCCGCAAACCAGTGATGGCCTTTTAGCCACGCCGTATCGTGCTCCTCGAATGGATTCGGCCCGGTTCTTAGGAAGCGGCCGTTTAGTTCTTCAGGGATCGTGCCGACGACCTCCAGATCGAAAGCCGTAACTTCATTCATAAGGGGAGCAAGATGTCCGGTCACATAAAGCTCACCGGTACTATTTGCCGAAAGTGGGGCTGGTGCTGCTACGTTCATAGTTGTCTCCTCTGTAAATTACTTGTTGCCGAGTATCTCCATTCGAATTACTTTCACGCCGCCATCGGCGAGGTCGGGCAGTTTAGCGAACCATTCTTGAACATGAGGCGAGGCGTTGTGAGCCTCAAAATCCGCCTGGCTGGCGAAGATCTCATAGAAAATAAAATGACCGTGCGTTTCGCGATCCTCGTGAAGAAAATAAAGCAAATTGTTTGGTTCGTTCCGGACAGCCGTTACCAACGGCAATGTTGCCGCCCTCAGTTCGCCTTCTTTGCCCGGCTTGGCCCGAACCTCGGCTACGACTGAATAGGCTCCGGCGGGCAATTTGTCATAACGGGTTATGGCGAATTTTTCCTTAGGAGCGGAGCATCCCGATCCAAGCATAGATAATGCTGCGAGAAATATCGCCACCGTCCATTTCAACTGAATTTTGTTTATTTTCTTTTTGTTCATATTTAGTACCTCAACCTTTCGTTTGGAAAGCAGACTTGATCGTTAGCTGCTCTTCTGCCGAGCTTCGCGAGCATTGTCGAATACCCGTTTGACCTGGCCCAGGGCTTGAACGAATTCCAGTTGCTCGCCCTCGGGGCCTTTGCAATAGATCAGTCGCCAGCCGTTCGACTTTCCTTCGGTGATCCCGTTGCTGTTTGCTTCGGCCGGAGCCGCTCGCCGTTCCTGTTCCGATGTCACTGTGATCACGCGATTGGCTCTAACCTGTGTCATCCCGCGTTTCGCGGATTCGGCTTCGAGGTCGGCGATGAACTTGTTGAAATCGACGTCGTCGCGGATGTGAAAGCAGATATGCATCATTCGCGGGAAGGCCGGACTCATGTGGTCTAGCGGCTCCGCGAAACTCCTCGGCCCGCCCATCGGCTGGTCAGCATCGCGATACTGGAGCAGTTCGATCACTACGTTCTCGAATTGGATAAATCGAACGTCAAGCCGCTGAGAGCCGCCTTTCAGGTCGGGAACTCCCATGGTTCGCGGATTGACACCGCGCAAGCGAGCTTCGATCTCCTGGTCAGTAAGTAGAGTGTTATGAATTCGCTCGCCCTGAAAGTCGCCGTCGCGCATGACCTCGGTTCCGCCGAGTACGTCCGTATAAAATGCGTAAGCCCGGTCCATGTTCTGGACCGTAAGCCCGAAATGCTGCACGCCTTGCAACCGCCCGCCAAGCGGTCCGGCGTTTCGCTCCTGAGTGCCTATTGTGGGCATTGTGTGTGCTGATGCCGTCGTGCCAAACGCCGCTGAAGTAGTCAGTCCGGCGATCATCGCGACTCCGGCCGACTTGAGAACCGCCCGGCGTGTAAGATCTGTTTTTTCGTCCTGAATATTGCTCATTGCTTCTCCTTCCTTAAAGTCGGTGATTAGGTTGTTTCACGTTGTGCGGAGCCTGAAAACATTACACACAGCCCATGCGACAAAATGCCGAGGCCCCATCCGAGCAAGACCCATAAAACCCAATAGGGCGGCCCGGTCAACAAGTTGATAAGAGTGATCACGCCCATTCCAACAACAAATCCGGCAGCGTGGATGTGAAAACCAAGTCTTTTGGCCGACTGACTGACATGTTTCATAATTGCCTCCGTTTTGAGAATGAAACCATTTTGACGAATTCGGGAGCTCGGCACATCACGAAAAAGAAGGTTTTTTTTCCGACCCTTTCGGGTTGTTGCCTTTACAAGAATGTTAATTTTTGATTGATAACATCGTGTTCGCTTGTTCAAATGCATTGAAGCGGCGAATCGATTTTCAAGAAAAATGGTTGTGATTTTGCTCAAGAAGAAATAGAGTAAAAAGCGACTTTTCCAGGGTACGTAGAAGTTGAAATGAACTCGTCTCGTGAAATTCGCATAATGTGTGTTGACGATCATCCTTTGATGCATAAGGGCATTAGCGCTTTGATCGAAGGCCAACCCGACATGGCGATAGTTGGAGCGGTTTCAAGGGCTGGCGATGCGTTGGCAAGCTTCCGCGAAAAGATGCCGGACATCACCTTGATGGATCTACGACTGCCGGACGGAAACGGGATCGACACAATGACTGCAATCCTTAAAGAATACCCCGAAGCACGGATCATCATTTTGACGATGTTCGAGGGCGATGCCGAAATCGGGCGGGCGCTCAGATCAGGTGCTCGCGGATATATCCTCAAAAACATGCCGCCTGAAGATCTGCTTCATGTAATTCGCAGCGTTCACTCAGGAAAAAAACGGATCCATCCGGTCATTGCCGCCAATCTTGCCGATCATTTCGGAGAAGAGAATCTGACGCCGCGCGAGACCGAGGTTCTGCAACTGATCTCGGAAGGAAACAGCAATCGGGAAGTCGGTAAAAAGCTTTTTATCTCGGAAGAAACCGTCAAGGGACACGTTAAAAATATTCTCGGAAAACTCGGAGCCAACGACCGTACGCAGGCCGTTTCCATCGCCGTCCGACGCGGAATAATACATCTGGATTGACCTTGCATTACGTTCTCAATCGATTTAAGTTCCGATATCAACCTGGACCGCGACGTTTTTTCAACCCCCGAAAGGGTTATTAGAAGTTGCCAAATCTTAGGGATTCGACGAGGTCCCAAGAGCGATATTCTGTTAAAGAACTGTTCGTATTTCCAGATAACAGAATTCGGAGGCATTTAAACTGCAAAGATTATTTTCGACATTTCCCCAAGGTCTTCCGGGGCTGGGGCTACTGATATTACGGATTACGGTTGCGGGAACCATCCTGTTTTTGTTTTATTCTTTCCTTTTCGATCTGGTCAGACCGACATTTCGGGGATGGTTGATAACCGCCGTTTCAATTGTCTTTTCAATTGCCATGATCTCAGGTTTCCTAACGCCCGTGATCGGCGTGTTTATTCTTATCGGCGGAATTCTATTTCTGATATCGTTCCCGGCAGAAATAAATTCTTTTTTCGCGATTTATATGATCATTTTATCTCTAGCGGTCATTCTTTTGGGCCCCGGGGCTTACTCGATAGATGCGCGGCTTTTTGGACGGCGCGAGATCATTTTACCGAAAAAGAACTAGCGATCCTGTTGTGCGTCGAAAGGGTATTCATCGATCCGAACTCAATTCAGCCAGAGCCTTTTCGAAATCTGGATACGACTTCATTTGCGCCTTTTCTACGTTTGGCAGGGATCCATCTTCGTATCCAATCGGAAAATGAACCTGCGTTTTTGTAAGCAAACCGTCGTGGAACAGAAACCACGACCTCCGTTCCTGCATTGACTCGGCTCAAGATCTTGATGTCGGCCTTTATTTTCTCCGCGCGTTCCCGCATTCCTGTTAGTCCCCAGTGACCGTCGCGACCGGCTGACAAAATTTCGGGAGCTATTCCGCGGCCATTGTCGCGTACTAACAGTCTCAATGCCGTCGTTCCGTATTCGATCTCTACTTCGATCGCTGACGCACACGAATGAAGAAAAGCATTGGTCAAAGATTCATGTCCGATCTGCAGCAGTTCGCGGCCTATCGTTAGTTGCAAAGACCGCGGAGTGCCACCAACGAATATTCTAAGCTCGACATTCTTGCTGCTTTCAAACCCTTGTCCAATTTTAAGAAATTCTTTTTCGAAGTCGGTAAATTCGGAATGATCCGAGGCCCGCAGATCTCTGACTGTGTTTCTTCCTTCTTCGATCAGTTGCCCCAACAACTCGTAAACACTTTTCAGTTGATCTGTTTTTGGAATCTCCGGTGGCAGATCACGGACTTCAGCGAAAAGCTGCATCTTTGCGCTGACAAATCCTTGAAGAAGCGTGTCATGCAGATCTTGAGCAATACGGGTACGCTCGGCGAGGCGTTCCTGAAATTGTAAGCGCAGCAGCCATTTGACCTGTCTAACGCGCCACCTATAACCAAGTAGTGCCAGAAAGGCCAATGTTGCAACACAAAGCCCGAGAAACCAGTTGGTCTGGTAAAACATCGGGAGGATAGAAAACTCCAGGATCGCTCCCTCTTCGTTCCAGACGCCGTCATTGTTTGACGCGATAACTCTGAAGCGGTAAGAACCGGGGCCGAGGTTGGTAAAGAAAGCTTCGCGGTGAGTTCCGGCATCGCGCCAAATATCGTCGAAGCCTTCGAGCCGGTATTTAAAGCGAACCCGTTCCGGCACTGACAAACTCAGAGCCGTGTAACTGATCCGCAAATTTTCAGTGCCTTTCGGTAACTCCATAGCTTCTGGCAACTGATACATCTTTTCGTCGGTAGTCAGCGATTTGACGATGACCGGCGGCGGCAGATCGTTTTTCTTGATTTGTTTCGGATCGATCCAGGTCAATCCGTTGTCGGTGGCAAACCAGATGCGCCCGTCCGAGGCTTGAATCGCAGTCGAGACCGTAAAATTCATCTGTGGGCCGCCGGGCATACCGTCGAGAATATTATAGAGTTGGTAATTTACTCGATAATCGATGTTATCGATTAGGCGCCGGATTTCTTCGGAAGAGATATAAATAATCCCATGTGTCCCATTGAGCCACAGAGCGCCGTCCGCAGTCTCGACGATGCCGGAGATCGATCCAAACGGATCGCCGACCGTATTGACCGTTCTTAAGAAACCGTTACTGTAAAACGCCAGTCCAGTTTCGCCGCCGAACCAAATTTGTGCGCCGAGGCCGCGAATGACTTTAATATTACCAATATCTACGCCGTTACCTGAGTTGAGGGACTGAATCTTTCCGTCCATTACAAAACAAACATCGCCGTTACTATAACCGAGCCAGATCCACCCAAGCCGGTCTTTGAATGAAGAACTCGGCAAACGATCCGACAACCCCGGTGGCCTTCCGGATCTGTTCCATGTGCCGTCCTTGAAATGTACCAGGCCAAGATCTCCCAACCTGGTCCATAAACCGCCCGACTCGTCAGCGGGAAATATTTCCCAAAACCAATCGTTTGAGCCTACCGGCTGCGGAAAAAACTCGAAACGGCCTTTATGCTGTTTCCAGATTCCCCCGCTGCTCCCCCACCAAACGATCCCGGCGGGATCACGATAAAGACTAGCAACCTCCATCGGCCCGCTCTCTTTGATTAACTCCTTGCCACTTATGCGCAACAGAGGATTTCGACCTTTACTAGCCACCCAGACATCGCCGTTCTCTCCCGCCAGTAATGTTAGGCCTACATAGGAGGCAGGCAGGCTCACCGGGACGAAGTTACTGCGACTAAAGCGATCCAGTCCCTTGGTCGAACTTATCCAGATGTTTCCCTCGCGGTCCTCAAGAATGTTCCCCGCCGTGTTATCCGTTAAACCGTCTTGGGCACTAAATGATTCGATCTCTGCCGAATCCTGACGAAGGGTTCGTCCTGGAAACCGCACACGCTTGACGCCGTATGATTCTGCGACCATCCATAAGCTGTCGTCGCGATCGAAATGAAGCTTGTAAGCTTCAACCCGGACCTCAGTATTAAGTGCCGCAATTTCCCGATTGCCGACCGGTAACGTTCGGAGGGATTTTGACCATTCCGCCATCCACAAGCGCCCGTCCTTGCCCTGCGCTATTTGCGAAACGCCGATCGTGGAGATGCCGGTTTGCTGAAAGGATCTTGAGCCGCGCGGCAAAAATACTATGGTGTCGCCTATAGCGACCCAGAAGGTTCCGTCCCTATCCGTAAACATTGACCACACTCTTTGGCTTGGCAGATTCCAGTTGCTTCCGATCTCAACCCAGCTCACACCGTCGAATAGAGCAAGTCCTCTTAAGGTTCCAGCCCAAATTCGACCGTCAAGATCACGGGCTAAAGAAAACACTTCGCTTTTAGGCAGTTCTTCGGCTCGGGAGAAGATCTTCAATTGGCCATCTTTTAGAAAAGCGAGGCCGGACGATCTGAATGCGATCCACAGCCCGCCATCGGGAGTTGCCAATAGCGCGAGGATATTATGTCCCGGCAATGTTATGTCCGCACTTGGCGTGTAAGGCTCAAAATCAACCCCGTCGAACCTATAGAGACCTCTAGCGGAACCGATCCACAGATAGCCGTCCGCTGTCTGAGCAAGAGCGCTGATCTGACTTGGTGCTCCGTCCTTAGCGGTCCAGGCAGTGTGGTTAAGTTCCGCGATCCTCCGGTCAGGGTCCAGTGCTGATCCAATTGAGCAAAGGGAAACACAAAAAAAGCAAAGTGAGACGAACTGCCAGAAGTAGTCGCGTTTTCTATCCTTTCTCCTTTCTAACGATCTTTTCATCCCTTTATTTTTCGCCAAATCGCTTTGCATCGAACCAACTTTGCCCATCGGAATGATGTCGTATTGAAAATTGTCGAGCATCTCCTCGCCCTCACACGGGCGTATACGGAACCGCCTTTTCGGAAAAAACGAATCTTATCGTTAGTCCGATCCTTCAAACGATTCATTCGAAGCGTTAGAAAATATCAATCTCAGCCGTTCAATACCCTGAACTGCTCGGTACCTGCTGTACATTTCTTTTGATTTTACAACAGTTTCGAATATACAGACGAAAGTCATACTGTTTAAGAGAAAACAGGCGGCGGATGGGACGATGCAACACTGAGAGTACCGAAGAAATGACCGCTACCGGATACCGACGAGTCTCAAAAAAACTTCCGTGCGGCATTTGCGGAAAGCCAGACTGGTGCAGCACCACCGCGAGGGACACAATAGCATTTTGTGCCCGCTCTACTTGGAATGCGGATCGAGTGAGCCGGTACGGATGGGGAGTTTACTATAAAGACGGTTCGCGTTCAGGTTCCGATATCAGGTTCAGACGAAACCTCAACAATTTTCCTAAACAGAAGAAGGTCAAGCTCTCAAAAGCTCTCGCACCGCCTGAGATAAGAGATAAGGTATATCGAAAGCTCATAGGATTGTCACCCGCATTGTCCAACCACAAGATAGTAAACGGACGAGGCGGTTTGTTGGAAAGAGGTATAGAAGACCTCTCTCCCTATGGAAGTCTCCCGAGATCGGTAAATGAACGGCGGGTATTGGTTGAGCGGATCGTCGAAGCGCTGGCGAAGGAAGGAATTCTGTCTTTTGCGGGAGTACCGGGATTCTGGAGGGATGCGACCGGTCGGTGGCGCCTTTGGAGCAGGCAGGATTCCTTAGATGATCTGATGTTGATCCCGTTCATTGGATCTGACGGACTGATCCAGGCGTGCCAGATACGCTTCATGCGATATATCCCCGACAGATCAGGGCGTTATGTCTGGTTGTCGTCATTGAAGGAAAAGGACGGCTGTGGCCCCGGTGCTCCCTTGCATCACGCCGATCCACATTTGCAATCGGATAGGCCAGTTCTTGTTACGGAGGGAGCGCTGAAAGCCGCGACCGCCCAAAGGTTCTTATCCGACAGATACGTTGTTGGAAACAGCGGCGTTGCCACATCACATCGAGAGATCGTTGACACCGCTCGCAGCAAGCCGCTTGAGATCGCATTCGACAATGACAGTTTCACAAATCCGCACGTTGCCCGGGCACTGGCCGCACTGATCCGGCAACGGAATGCGGATCAAAGATCATTTGCCTACGACGATGACGTTCGAGTCCTAACCTGGGACCTACGTATCAAGGGCATCGATGATGCATTGCTTATCGGAACTCCCCTGGAATACATCACCGTCGCGGAATGGCTAAAAGAGCTTAGCCCGGAGTGTCTCGAACAGGCGAAACAGCAACTGCCCGATAAGTAACGCGGGAAACAGGCGGTTGGCAAGATGCAGAAATTCACTTCAAAGGCCAGTCCGATGAACGATCTCAAAAACCATATACCGCTCTCTTTGGTCGACCGGATCGGCTGCATCATAGATACGGAAGCAAAATCGATCACCAATCGCGATCTTCAGGAGTTCTGCAATGCCGAAGGGATAAACGGTTTCTCTATCGACCCGCACCTCTGTCATGAGATCGCGGAGACCGCACTGAACTTTCGAATATTGACAAGGTACGGAAAAGGGTTACTATCTTCCGCCAATCCTTCCGCTGCCTGTTCCGAGATACTAAAATCCTTGCAAAAACGCTTGCCGACCCAATCGTGGCGAAGCGCAACCCAAGTCGCCTTTCAGCAGTTCTCCACTCCAGCCTCGATTGCATACCTTGCGGCGTATCTTTTGAATCTTAATGACAAGGATACGGTTCTCGAACCATCCTGCGGCACGGGCAGCTTAGCGGTATGGGCGTTGGCGGCGGGTTCGACGGTGATAAGCAACGAGATCGATCCGAGACGCCGTGAGCTTGCGTCTTTGGTTGGTCTCGACCCTACAGGCCATGACGCTGAGTTCATAGACGATCTGCTGCCGGAAAGCGTTGTCCCGAACGTGATCCTTGCCAACCCGCCATTCTCATCCAGCGGCGGTCGTGTCGAAAGGAACCAAAGCAAGTTTGGATTTCGTCATGTCGAATCAGCACTGAGACGGCTGGCTCCTGGCGGCAGGTTCGCGATCATCCTCGGCGAAAGCGGTTCTCTCAGAACTGTGTCCGGGAGAAGATTCTGGCAATCGCTGGAACCGAATGTTCATGTGAGTGCCGCAATCGAGTTGCCGGGCAGTGAGTATTACCGAAACGGCACAACGGTACGCGTCACGCTGTTGCTGGGCCGCAAGTCTTCAAACGACAAGTCGGGAGCGGCCGCAATGATCCGCGATCATACAAGTATTTCTGCTTCTTCTGTGGAAGACGCCTTCGATCAGGCATTTGCCAACGGTCTGCGGTTCGGACCGACAATAAACTAAATCCCATAACTGAATAAACTATGTTATCAAGTCATCAACAAATGACGGCGGGTACAGCCGCGCCTTTTTCAACTGCCGGCACAGCAACCGCTATGGCGGTTTCATCTCAGGCAGACGAGCCAAATACGGAAAATCAGATACCCGCCTACACTCCGCGATACATTGTCGGCGGTGCAGCCCATCCGGGGGTGATAGTCGAACCTCCAGGCCTCGCAAACGTCGAACCGCCTCCGATCCACTACCGACCCTCTTTGCCCAAAGAGTTTTCGGAAACCGGCAAACTTTCGGCAATACAGATCGAGCGTGTCATCTATGCCGGACAGGCTCACGGGCAAAGACTCGCGGACGGTTCGCGTGCAGGCATCAGCATCGGCGACGGGACCGGCACGGGAAAGACCTCCACGCTCGCCGGAATAATCCTTGACAACTGGTTTCGGGGGAGACGACGGGCGGTCTGGTTCTCGGTGAAGTCCGATCTGATCGAGGCCGTATCGGATGAGTTCAAAAGGCTCGGTCTGGTTCCACCGATAAAGCTGATAAATGACTATCCGACCGATGGCGAGATCGAAATTGGCGACGGGATAGTGTTCTGCACATACCGCTCATTGATATCCCGTTCACGAACCGGCAAGCGTCGGATCGACCAAATAATCCGGTGGCTCGGAAGCGAGGGCGTTGTGATCTTTGATGAAGGCCACAAAGCAAAGTACGCCTTTGCGGATGACCGGGGAAAATCGACACAGACCGGAGCGGCGGTGCTTGAGATCCAGGACCCGGAAAAGTTTCCCGACTATCGAGTAGTTTATTCGTCAGCCACATCAGCCGGTGAGGTAAGACATCTTGCATACATGTCGCGGCTCGGGCTTTGGGGGTACGGCACGAATTTTCCATTGGGTTTCGAACAGTTCGCCGAGGAGATCGAATCCGGAGGTGTCGGTGCTCTTGAAATGGTCTGCCGTGATCTCAAAGCAATGGGCCGATATCTCTGCGGAAACCTGAGCATGGGGACAGATCCGAAGTCGGGTCTTGCCGTCGAATTCCGCGAAGTGACTCATTGGCTGACGCCCGCCCAGCGCCGGATGTACGACGCGATGGCTGCCGGCTGGCAGGAAGTCTTTCGCAACATCCATCGTGCCCTTGATCTGACCAACTCCGGCAAGGCGACGCGAGCTCAAGCAACTAATCAGTTCTGGGCGGAACACCAACGGTGTTTTCGTAACCTGATTACAGCCTTCAAAGTTCCAACACTGATACGTGAGATCGAAGAAGCGTTGGGTCAAAGGCAGTCTGTTGTCGTCTCCATAACCGGAACCGGCGAGAGCCAGACGAAGAAACAGATAGAACGCGCCGCCGATCAGGAAGAAGCCATCGACAGCCTCGATTTCAGTCCTCGCGAGACACTGACAAGACTTGTCGCACAATGTTTTCCGACAGCTTGCTTTCAGGAACGCACCAATCCGTACAGCGGAACCGTCGAACATATCCCTGTTCTCGATGCAGATGGCAATCAGGTCGAAAGCCGGGCGGCCTTGCAGCTGCGGGACGAGCTAATGGATAAGCTCTCCGTTCTTGAAGTTCCCGAACACCCGCTCGATCAGCTTGTGAATTACTTCGGCGTGGAAAACGTGGCGGAGATGACGGGCCGAAAGAAACGTCTCATCCGGACGACAAATGGAACCCTCGAATATCGCCCCCGCCAGCTTCCCGGCGTTCCGTCGAAACTGATAAATCTGCACGAGAAGAATGCCTTTCAAAATGGAGATAAAAGAGTTGCCATTATGTCGGAAGTGGCGTCAACCGGTGACAGCCTCCACGCCGGGGAACAGGTCGGCAACAAACAGCGGCGGCTTCATATTGCAGCCGAATTGAAGTGGTCGGCCGATAAGCAGATCCAGGATTTCGGGCGAACGAACCGCACGGCTCAGGTTTTTCCGCCGATCTATATGCTTGTTTTCACAGAACTCGGAGGTGAGAAAAGATTCTCGGCGACGATCGCCCGCAGGCTTGCGAACATGGGAGCTCTCACAAAAGGAGATAGAAAAGCGGAGAAAGCAGGGAATCTGGACAAATACAACCTCGAATCGAAAGAGGGCAGATCGGCGCTGAACCTCGTGCTTACAAATATTATGCGCGGTGTTGAGATCGCGGGAATTGAAGATCCAAAACAGGCGTTGCGGGATATGGGACTTGCGAAAACTTTGGATGGGATTGAACAAGTTCCGGACTCCGATAAGACGAATATCCCGCGCTTCCTGAATAGACTCCTTTCGCTCGAAGTTGACCGGCAGAATGCCTTGTTCGATTATTTCTATGAAACTTTCCTTGAAACTCTCGAATATCTAAAACAAAGCGGAAAACTCGATGACGGCATGGAGGATCTGAAGGCTATGTCTGTCAAGATCGCCGAGTCTCCGCAAGTTCTGCACGCCGATGCTCTTACATCGGCGAAGACAGTCTATTACAAGCTGGAGCTGAAAGTAGCAACGAAACCCTTGAAGTACGCCGAGCTAACCGAAAGCGGGGTTCATCAATTCTTCCAGGATCGGCGTGACGGTTCGTTCGTCGCTGTTCGTTCCACGCTGGCCCATACCGATGCCGAGACGGGCGAGAGATACCAGATGTTCTCTATCTCGAAACCCGCTGGACGAAATCTCTCTTATATTCGTGAAAGTGAGTTGAATCAGAAGTACAAGATAGTCCCAAAAGGAAAGGCCGAAAAATGGTGGATCGAAGAAGAAAGCAGGATCCCATCGTTCGAAGACAAAACGGTTCATCTTCTCAGTGGCGCATTGCTTCCGATCTGGAAATATCTGAAAACTCTGAGTCAGGATGCTCTCAATATCGTCAGAACTACTATGGATGACGGGACGAGGCTCGTCGGTGTCAGGATATCCGAAGAATGGCTTCGTGATCTTTTTGTTCACTTTGGACTGCGTTCCGACATTCCTTCCACCGCACCGGAAGTGCTTCGGATGCTCGATTTTGAAAAGAATACAGTGAATCTTATCGGGGATATATCGATCAGAACCACAAGATTTCAGGGAACGCCCCTTACCGAAGTATGCCCCTCGACCGTTGAGCAGATCCGTGAGCTTCGCGGCATGGGTCTTGTCAATATAGTGCACCACGGCAAACAGAGGTTCTTCCTGCCGCAGGAGGCTCTGTTGCAGGCTTTGGAAAGAATCCTCACTCTCTATCCACCGGAATCAACCGATATCAGTTTCCTGCCGGAAATAGATCGAAGCGTGGCGATGCTTGAACAAAATGAACCGGTGAGTCTCCCGGAGTGGCTGATCGAACCTGAAGCGGAATCTGTGAACACCCTTACAGAGTTCGCCAACAAGCCTGGCGATAAAAATGACCGGCCAGCGGTAAACGCTCTCTTCGAAATGTGAAGGGTTTTTAAGGAGCGGAGGTCCTTCACGATCCGAACGAACTCCGTTGTCAGTTGACAATAACTTCCTCGAACGTACAGCCCTTACTCTGTTGCTTTAAGAAAATAGTTCTTTCAAGTGTAACAACTCCTTCTAATACAGGTTTGTAGATATGTAGGCTGAAATATCGAATGGTGGATCGGGTTTTCCAACATGGAAGAGCCAGTCTCAATAACCGAAACAGCACTGCACTTGTAAATAATATGTACGGGGGGAGAATCTACTTTATGGCCCATAAATATACTGTTGGCGAGCCTTGCAAGAGGTCGTCGATCCTGGAAGAAAAGATAGATCTGTATGCCAGAGTTCCGCATTATGTTCTTATAACCGGCGAGAGGGGTACCGGGAAAACAACTCTCGCCAAAAAGCTCCATGAAATGAGTCCCAGATCACTGAAGGAGTTTGTCAGCGTAAATTGCGCGAGCTTTACGGCTGAGCTTCTCGAATCCGAGCTATTCGGATACGAGAAGGGAGCATTCACGGGGGCGAACGCCGCAAAGTCGGGGCTGTTCGAGACGGCTGCCGGCGGAACTCTTTTTCTCGATGAGGTCGGCGAACTGTCGTTGGCTCTCCAGGCCAAGCTCCTGAAAGCCGTCGAGGAAAAACGCATCCGTCGTGTCGGCGGCAATCGGGAGCGGGACATAGATGTAAGGATAATCGCAGCGACCTCCAGAAACTTAAGCGCGATGGTTCATGAGGGAGCCTTCAGGGCCGACCTGTTTGACCGTCTGAACATACTTCAGCTTGAGACGATCCCTCTACGCTTTCAGCAGGAGCGGATCCGGGACTTATTTCTCCATCAGATGATCAAGGAAAGCTCCGCAGTAGGCAGGAAAAGCCCTTTTGTTATTGATGACGAGGCTCTTGCTGCCATTGAGCTTCTTGAATGGCGCGGCAACTATCGTGAGCTTAAGAACTTTGCGGCCCGCCTTGCAGTTCAAGCTTTTGACTCCCGCTCTATCACAGAGGAACTGGTCTTATATGTCGCCGGGAGCGGACACGGCAACTCAGAAGTTTCCAACTCCTTCATTGCACAGGGCATTCATCTGCACCGGCCGAACATCGTGACTGTGACCCTGGATGCCGACACGGACGATCTCGATAGTGTTTATGTAAAGGCGGCCGCCACGTTCATTGAACACGCACTCAAAAGATCCCGGGGCAATTTGCGAAAAGCCGCACGTTCGATGGGAACAACACATTCGACGATTTCGCGGATCCTGAAGAAACGTGAGGAAAGCATCAAGAACGATCTTTATTCTCCGGTCGAGATCGAGAATGCAGCTTACTCCGTCGCAGCCTGAACCCTAGATTTCAGCAGGACTCCTTCTAAAGAAGCTGTCTATGATCTTTCGATGTATGTGTTTTGCAGACATCAGTAAAGCATAGACAGTTTTCTTCTTACCCGATTACACCTGATCTTACCCGATTCTCTGTCGTCCTAGCTGCTTCGAAAAGTGGTGCGATTACAGCCCGCTTACGCCAAAGCACTCCGCGAATCTCGGTCGGACACCGAAAAAACAGGCGGAAGGCAGGAGGGTGGAGTGAACAAAAATATGCAAATCTTGAATCGCGGTTCGTTCGTACCCCTCGAAAATCGGGAAAAGATCGACCACCTTATCTATACTGCCAGAGAGATGGCAACGGAAATGAGCCGGGACGAGGGATTTCAGAACAAGAGCCAGACCAATCATCAACTCGGACTCGAAGTTTGGACAGGTTCCGAATATGTCTGCCGGGCGCATGAGGAAGCGAATATCCGGAATCTCTTTCTGAGCAAGTTCCTTGAACGGCTTCGTGAGATCGAAAAGGAAAGCAGTATGCAGGCAAATACCGCCCCTTCCACCACGATGCCGGTTTTTACCGCGCCGGTTCAGCTTCCAGCCTCCGCACCTGTTTCATTACCGCCGCCGACACCGCAAACCGCACCGGAGCCGCCGCCCCAAACTGCTGGTCAGGATAAGTATCTCGGCGTCGTTCAAGGGGATGACCAAAGCCATATCCCATCTTACGCTGACGAGTGCTTACCCGGTTACGATGCCCACATCGAGGCAATAGTGGATAGGCTTGATGATGAACATTCGGAACCAGAAGCGGATCAGGTTTCCGAGCCGATCAACATTGAATCGGCACTACCTGAAATCACTGCCGCAGATGATGCGTCTGTTGAGGAAACAACACAGATTCATCCGGTCAACGTTGAGCAAAACGCTTCTGTTGAGACTACCGCCAGAGAAGTTCAGACAGAAGAAGTTCTAACCGACGCTGCTGAAACCGTTGAGTCGGTGGCAATCGAGCCTCTTGTCATTGCAGAGAAGGAGCCGTATAACTTCGACGGCTGCACGGTAACAGCGGTAGTTCAGCTTCTTCCCGAAGCAGAAGGTGTGAGGAAGTGCGTCGTGAGCGTACGAACGCACGATTTCACTCCACGGGTCGCTATAGTCGATGTGACAGCCGCTGAGGTTCCGAATCAGATCTCTGGTACTTTGGGAAGTATGTTTGAGCAATACAGAAATGAGCTGCCGGCAAGGGCCGCGGATAAAATGAAGAAGGAAAAACCGGCAGCGAAGAAGCAGGCTAAATCCGCAACAAAGACCGCGAAGCCTGCGTCCGCTCAAACAAAGGCGACGACGACCTCCGAACCGGCAGCAGCCGCCTCGACGCCGACGGCTTCAACTGATCAAAGCCAGCAGGGGCTTTTCGCATCATAGGCAACCGGCAAATTTTCAGGAGAAACATTTATGGCACAGAAAAAAGAAACACCGGCCGCTGATACAAAAGCGGCCGAGGAAACGAGCGCCCAGGTCGTTACCGACCCGAAGGCGACGATCAAGATCGAGGGTCAGGAATTCGAGCTTGAAGCCGCGCTGGCACAGGACGACCAGACCTTAAAGGTTGTGTTGCGGCCTCATTTTTCATCAATTGAGAACGCGAATATTACTCGCGATGTGAAGGACGGAAAGCTCACGGTCACGGTCGTCAAACGCGCCCAGCACAAAGGAGCATGAATGAGCAATAAATCTTCGATTGAGATCCTGACGGATGAGACTGAACAGGTAAATCCGACGATACTTCTGGCCGAGGAGTTCATGCGGAGGGATATGGCCGATGTTCTGAGTACGGAAGATATAGAGCGGACCGAAGAGATAATATACCTTGGTCATCGTGAGATCGATGCGATCAAGAAACAGCTTGCCGCATTCGATCGGACGCCGGCATCTGCATCATCCGACATTCCTACGGGATTCTAAAATTGTATGAATGTGAGTATTTCGACTTCACCCGGGTTTGGGGGTGATCTTTTAAGGTCGCTCGAATATCTACAGTTCAAGACTCGTTCCCACAACGCGGCTGCGGCTTCCGACTATATCGGAAGCACTCTAGCCGAGCAGCAGAAATATGTCTTATATCGGGAGATGTTTCCGATGGAATGGTTGCGCTCACAAGCAAGTTTCTATCGTCGCGGACATTTCAGATCCTACAGCGAGCGGTCGAACGAGTTGTTCAAATTGGTCGATGAGAGGTGTTTTCCGCTGCTCGAACAATATTATGACGATCCGGAGGCTGATCTCGACAATTTTGCGATCGCGCCGATGAATGCCGACCTGTGCTGTTGCGGGGAGGTAGATCATGAATATCTCAGGATCAGTTACGCAATTGGCCTTATCTTCATCTATCCGGCCGAGGCATGGGCATTTCTGGATGACAGGTTCGGTCTGGACGAGAGCGAGTTTCCTTCGATCAATGAACGAATGCATGAAAGCGTCGGCAGAATCGAAGATTCGATATATAACGATCTGATCTGTCTGGTCGATCATTCGACCGGGAATCCCTGGCTTGACTCGACATACTGCCACGGGTGCGATTGGTATAAATGGAGCAAGGAAACCATCGAAGAGCTAACCGTCGAATTCAGGAGCGCCAATATGTTCTTTGAACGGATCGCCGGACTCGATTCGCTGATCGAGGCGAACCCCAGGCAAATCCTGACCGATCTCATCAGCTTCTGGAATACCGGAGAACCTCTGAACCCGGACATCGCTTCTGAAGACAAGGAAAATGAGCGGCAGTGAAAAAATGGAAGGATGAATGCTATGCGGAACCATACTGTACCGCCCGATGCGGAGGCGGCCCTTTATTTTCTGCCCGGACAATACCTGTTCGAGACCTTCGGTTCTGGCAAACACGGATTGAAGGCATTATCGAGTGCCCAGGTTGCAAGGGCATTCCGCGATCTTCGGACGGACACCGGTTGGATAGATCGCAGGGTACTTCGATATTGCGAAGCAGCGGACGGCAACGCGATACTTTCGTATCTGCCGGCGGGGGTAAGAACCATAACTATCGTCTTCCCGGAAGACAGGGTTGAAACTCTGACCCTGCCTCTTCCGACATTGATCCTTCTCGGTAAGGGCAAAGATTATTATTTATGGGCCTCATCAAGTTCGAAGGTCACTCGGAATACCCGTCTTGCAGTTGCACCGCTGCCTAACATCGGGACGGGGAAGATCTGCTTCGGCGACAATCAGGTTCCCGAGACCCATCCTTCAACTCTTCCCACAGTATGGAAGATCATTTTCGATACTCCCTTTAACGGCGACCGCTCGGCTGATCGGTGTCAGACCGAAAGTGATGTGCGCGATCTCCTTAAAAAATTGGCGGCTGACAAAGTGAAGAAGTTTCCAATAATGCAGCTGATCATGTCTTCGAACACTATCGAGGACGCATGGGCGAGCATTGTTGAAGGAAGATACCACGTTAATCGCTTCTGAACTCAGTTCCTCTTCTAAAAATATGTCATCGAAACTTATTCTACTGCCCGATTTGATCGGGCATCGCATCGCCGCGAGTGCGAACGATCCGATAGATGCGGCCCTGTATGAATATCTCCTGGCCGGAAACGGTCTGTTCGTCCGTGCGAAACGAAAGGAGTTTGCCGTGTCTTTGCCGCTCAGTACGAAAAAGATACACGGACTTCCAAATGCGGCGATTGGTATCTTCTGGGAAAAGCCCCGAATATCAGCCTCGCTTTGGCGGGACATTCTTAGCCATGCCCGGCAAACTCACACATCCGTGAACTTCAAGGAAGAAGTGTATTTGATCTGTTGGGATCAGGTTGAAAGCTGCTGGAAATGGCGGGCGGCGGGCCGCGAACGCAGCATGGCATCGACCATCGCCGACGATACTTTGCCGGAATACGCCGATTGCTGTATTGAACTGCATACTCATCCGCCTGGGGCTTTGAACTTCAGCCGGGCGGATGACCAAGATGAATTGGGTAAGTTCCGGATCTTCGCGATCCTGA
Source organism: Acidobacteriota bacterium (assembly GCA_019639175.1). GTDB lineage: Bacteria > Acidobacteriota > Blastocatellia > Pyrinomonadales > Pyrinomonadaceae > OLB17. The sequence goes on from JAHBSK010000006.1 coordinate 21,172, forward strand.
TCGATGTTCACGACAAGCCAAAGATAAGGTTCCGATGCGGAGTCTACGATCATCTTGTCCCTATTCCAAGCGATTTTGTCGGCGACACGCCGGACGGGATCATCGACCTGAATGAGATAGATAAACTCGTGGAGTCGCTGTCATGAATGAAATCGACCTCAGTTTTGGCAAGTCTGCTGTCGTGATGCCGGGAGAACACAAAAAGCTTCGGATAATTCAGGTCGGGGCGGGCGGCACAGGCTCCTTTGCGGCGCTTGCCATTGCCCGGCTTATGTATGAGCTAAAGCAGTCGGGTAAAGCGGTCGAACTGCTCATTGTCGATCCGGATGTTGTTGAAGCCGGCAATATACCAAGAAGTAACTTCTGCTTTGCGGAGATAGGCAGCTTCAAGGCACAGTCACTTGCGAAACGGATCACTCTGGCTTGGGGCCTGGAATGTCATCACGCGAACGAGGTCTTCGATGGCGAGATCCACCTGCGTCAGCCATCGGGAGGCTATGACACTCTTACGATGATAGTTGGCTGTGTTGATAATCATCTGGCACGCCTGGAAATACACCGTGCGGTCGAACGGTTGCAGGTTTATCGGTCGGATGCCCCGAAGATATGGTGGATAGACGGCGGGAATGGCAAGTATTCCGGGCAGGTGCTTATCGGGTCAAAGACCGAACGGTCTAATCCTGAAAGTCATTTTGTGGGATCGAGTATCTGCCGCTCACTGCCGGCGCCGTCTCTGATACACCCGGAACTGCTGACCGGTCAGGAAGCGAAACGCGAACCTACGGTTTCATGCGCGGAACGCATTCGGCTGGGTGAACAAAGCCTCAACATAAACCAGCGGGTAGCGGTCGAGATCGGCGAGATGCTGACGTCAATGTTTCTTACACACGAGCTCAAACGGTTCGCGACATACTTCGATCTTGAAACAGGCACCAGCCGCTCACTGTACTGCACCCCCGAGCAAGTCGAATCCGCTATCCCGAAGAGGAAATAGATTATGTCAACATTGCTTACCGAAGAGCTTAGAAAGACACTTCCAAAACTGTACGCACAGGACGTTTCAAAAGACCCGATCGTCCATGCAAAGTTCTTTTTCCCGTTGTCCAATTGGACCTGGTTTGTGACTGAGGGCGAGGCAACTGAAAACGGCGACTTTCTGTTCTATGGATACGTGATCGGTTTCGAGCGCGAATGGGGACATTTTGCGTTGCGGGAACTCGAAGAAGTGGAAGTCTATTGTTTGAAGATCGAACGCGACCTCTATTTCGAGCAGACGCCGTTCAGCAAATGCGGCCTTTAGCGTTCACAGCAACAGGAAAGCCAAAAAAAATAGCGGCGGGCCTAGGGTTGTGCGACAAAAAAGCGGAAGACAGGCTCATATGAACAATAACGAGATTCCCGAAACGACCGAAGCCGAACGACAGAAGTCACCCTCAAATGTGAAACTGCAAGCAAAAGAGATGCTCGATAAGCTCTCGCTGTCCGGCGCCAAAAACATCAAGATCGAATTCGAAGGCGCCGGGAACTGGGGCTGTATTCACATGATCGCCGGTATCAGTGAGAATGAACCGTTCACCTCGGAAATTGTCGAAAAATGGGCGTATGCCCTTATCGCCAGTACTGGCGTCGATTGGTGCAGCGGATCCGGCGGCTTTGGCACGATCAATATCGATGTTCCGAAACGGACCTACAATTTCGAGATCAACTACCGCATCGAATCATCCAAACTCGCGGCCAGCGGGCAAGCAACTGTCTAATGCCACGTACCTTACTTTAGTGCGGGATCCAGCCTTTTTACATAGCTTATGACCTCAACGAAATGTTCACAGTGTGCCGACGAACACCGTTCGATCCCGGATGTGTGTATTCTTTCAGCTCTCGTAGGCGTCAGCCTCTATAGTCGCGAATCACTCAATGAGGAGCAGGCACGCAGCATTATCGCGAACACAAACGCGGACTATCTCTGGGATGACCTCGGCCCGATCCTTGACGATCTCGAATCGGGTCTCTACGCCTTCTTTGAGAATGACTGATCTGTTGGTGTCACCTTGCAGTGTATCCGGTAAGCCCGTTGAGGTGAGATCTGTTTTTTGTGTTGGTCTTCCCCTCGGCAAAAAAGATGCGGATGGCAACAGGGGTGAAGATGGAAACTCTGCAAAACAATGCGGCTACCGGGAGGCCAGTCCCTGGTCCCAGTTCAAACTCGCTGGCATCGTCTGTCTTAGAGAGCATTTTTGGTCGAAATGAGGTTGCTCTAATCGACGAGCAAACAGAGTCGTCAGATTCCGACACTTCGAATGTCGCGGACAACGCGACGGACTTTGAAGAAGCCGGTGCGGTTGAGGAACGGCATTCTGTTCAAGATGTCTCGCCATCGAGCTTAGCTCTTAATGTTCTTAGCCGGTTGAATGCGAGAAAGGAAAGGGCCGCAGTCAATCTTGGAATAGGCAAGAGCGAAGTCGAATCGCTTCCTTTCGATCTCTCAACTCTTGAGAGCGAGGGCATCTTCATGAATATCGACTGCCATGGTTTCGGGGCCTTGGTGCGTCAGCTCGAATGGAAAACGCTTGGTGTAAAACTGCCGGAAGACGCGGCCGTTCGAGTTAGTCCGCCGCGAGCCGGCCTTTTGCCGGATGTTTATAGAAACAAGCTGATGCGGGGAGCATCACAGGCCCATAACGCTCTTAATAAATACAGCTTCCGGTTTACTCTCTGCGAGACCGTCTGGGGAACCAGCGATTACAAGTGGGTGCCGTGGGCTGCTTTCGAACAATTCGAGCAGGCATATCTAAGCGCTTGCGAGACCCTCGCGAAAGCAAAAGCGGAGGTTCTTGAAAAGTACGATGAGATACTCGACATTTTGCAGGATAACTTTTATGCACTGGCGGAAGACTCTGCCGACCGCTTTCAGGCGACAACCGACGAACCCTTTGACAGAGCCTCTTTCATCAATGCGGTTGCGGCCCAGGCGATCAATATGGTTCCAACAAAGGAAATGATCCGTGACGGATTGACCATAGAGATGAAACCGAAGGTCATTGTGCTTGGGTCGGAAATGATCGCTGAAAGAAATCTCACCCAATCGCTCCGGCTCGAAACTGAAAGGGTAAATGCCCAACGGACAGCGATCGAACTTGAACTCGACTCGAAACGGCGTATCGAGGAGATGAAAGTCGAAACTCTGGCAGCCGAAACCCAACGGGAGCGTGAGGTCAAGGAACGCATCCGCAATATGAAGATCGAAGCTGCGAGGCGGGAAGCCCAAGAAGCGATCTCGCCGGTCAAGGAAGGTTTCGCTCAGATCGCTTCAAAGATCTTTGAGGCAGCTAACGAAATGTCCGAACGCATGAAGGATGCGAAGTTCGTGCCCGGCTCGCTTGCTAAACGCGCAAGGCAGATGTGTGAATGGTACAGCCTTATGAATTTCACCGGTGACACCTCGCTCGAAGAGGTGTTGAGCAAACTTGAAAATGCGGCGGGACGTGAAACAAAGCAGCGATCACCCGAGGAGATGCGTGATGCCCTTAACGACCTGCTTCGAATGACATCCGTTCGGTCCAGAAAACTTCTCGATGAAAACCGCCTCTCGGCACTTGAACTATGAGCCAATATCAACCCCGCTCCGGCGATAGCAAGGAGCCGCACATGAAGAAGAAACTCGATCTGAGTCATTATATCCCCGTCCATAAGCGGATCGCCGAGTTTTATGAGAAGTATCCTGACGGCCGCATTGTTACGGAGATCGTTCGGCTGAATGAGGAGACCGGCTTCGTGTGTATCAAAGCCGGTGCATTTCGGCATCGCGACGACGCTGAGCCAAGTGCCACCGGACATGCGTTTGAGATAAAAGCACAGGGATACATCAATCCGACATCTTTTATTGAGAACTGTGAGACGAGTGCTGTCGGCCGAGCACTGGCGAACCTGGGCTTCAGGATCGACAACGGCATTGCTTCTCTTGAGGAAATGGAGAAAGTCGAACGGATGACCAGTCCGCTTCCGCAGAACGGTAATAACGGAAGGCTTATTAGCCGCTCCGTGTCGTGATCCTTAAGAACCAACCTGTCCGAAAACAAACCACGTGCTGACTCCGGAAACTCTCTCACCGCCTTAATATTCGTAGAGCCAATCATATGCCGCCTCAGATCATCAATGCAGAGTATCTGCAATACAGCAATCAAGCCAAAAACAGCGACAAGATCTACAATATCTTTCTTCTCGAAGAAGCAAACGGGACTTACAGCTGTGTATCGGAATATGGGCGGAGAGGAGCTTGGCCGGTTACGGTCCTGCTTTGCTCGAATAAGCCCAGGTTGGTCGCTGAACATGTGTTCCGGCAAAAGGTCGAGGCAAAGCGACGCCATCGCGAGACGCCTTATTGGGATTCCATTGATGGTCCTGACCAAAGCCCATTCGCAAAAGAACATGGAAATCGGCAAGTTTCGACAGATGATGTCCCCGAACCGAAAGCTGTCAGTTCACTTACAAAACAAGCGGCAGGCAGCAAGCCAAAAATCAACGGAATACTGAATCAGGGACAGATCGACTCACTTGAGATCTGATATTTGCAAGATAAAAACTTATGACAGACGACCCATCCGATGCCAAAAGCATCGACAGATTCCTGCGCGAACTCGATGTTCGGATACGGGCGCGATACCCGCTCATAGCGATCAACACTTATGAGGAAGACCGCGTACGTGAAGCCCTGATCGACCTTGTCTTTCAAGAGAAGCACAAGGAGAAGCCGCTTTATTTCTGGAGCCGCCCGACAGGCCTTCAAAAGGTCGTCGATCCAAAGGACGGCTTGCGGCAAACACCGCAGTCAATTGATGATACGCAGGACCCCGAAAGTGTGCTTGGGTACATCAGCGAACAAAAGGAGGGCATATTTCTTCTTTGTGACTATGCTCCTTACATCTCAACATACGGCCAGGAAGATCCGCTGCTAGTAAGGCAGCTCCGCGAGATCGCCTGGAAACTGAAATCGACAAAAGCGACCGTTCTCTTCGTCGGTCCGAACTTTCCTGACCTTAAAACTCTCGAAAAAGAGATCACGCAGATCGAGCTTGAGCTTCCTAAAGAAACGGAGATCGAGGAGTCTATTGAACTTCAGCTTGAGAACCTGCGATCAAGCGGACTTGCGATCGATCTTTCGAGAGAGACGCAAGATGCTCTGCTTCAATCGCTGCTCGGATTATCGGCAGGTGAGATCAGCAACGTCATCGCTAAGGCGGTCATCAGCTGCAACGGCCTAAATCAGGAGTCGATCAGCGTCATCCTCGAAGAGAAGAAGAATGTGATACGCGGAAGCGGCTCGCTCACCTATGTGCACCCGGAGCCTGCTAACAATCTCGGCGGGTATAGGGATCTAAGAGCCATACTTGAACGAGCGGCCTACACTTTCAGTCCAAGAGCAAAAGCCCGTTATGTTGAACCGTGCAAGGGAATACTTCTTGTCGGATTGCCAGGCTGCGGTAAAGACCTGTGCAAACGGGTCGCTTCAAGTATTACCAATCGTGCACTTCTCGACCTCGACTTCGGTTCGATCATGGGCGAGGGCGGCGGAGTGATCGGCTCGTCGGCAATGTCGATCAAGCGCGCGTTGTCGATTGCCGGAACGATCAAGGGCATTCTCGGGATCAGCGAGTTCGAGAAAGCTGTTTCCGGCATGAAATCCTCGAACAAAACTGACGGCGGCGAAACAGCAAGAACTATTTCCTACCTTCTTAACTGGATGCAGGACAACAAAGATGTTCTTGTTTTCGCCACGGCAAATGATGTTCGCGAGCTTGAGTCGGAGCAGTTCCGCATAGGTCGATTCTCATACATCCATTTCGTTGACCTTCCTAAAAGTGACGATCGGCAGGAGATATTCAGAGTTCATTTGACGAAGCGAGGTCTGGTTCCCGAACAGTTCGACCTCGACAAACTTGTCGATAAGAGTAGCGACTTTTCCGGTGCCGAGATCGAAGGGGCCGTAAAGGATGGAGTTCTTGAAGCATTTATTGACGGAGACCGTCCAGCCGAGACGCGGGACATTCTAAAGGCCATTGATGGTATTACACCGACCGCCCAGATGATGAGCGATAAGATCGAAGAGATCAGAAAATGGGCCCGCAAGAATATAAAAGGAGCGGTTGGCGGCAGCGAAAACCCAAGTATTGCGGGAAATAGAGGAAATCGCATCTACGAACTCTAATTTTAAGGAGAAGAAATCGGATTATGAGTAAGTACATGACCTTCGAATCGCAATTATTTGCGAACAAAGATTTGCTGGTTGAGGCTTTGGCCGAAATAGGCTTTACCACGGTTGTTCAGGGAAAGGACTTGTTACTCGCCGGTTGGGATAAACGTGATGCTAGAACTGCCGATATTGTAATCCGTCGAAAGGATGCTAGCGGTCACAATTTCCTTTCGGATATTGGGTTCAAAAAGACATCTTCGGGCTATGTCGCCGTGATAGATGACATGGACCTGAACTATCGTCTCGGAAGCGACTTCATCGTTCGGCTGCAGAACCAGTATCACGAGGCAGCGGCTCGAAAGATGGCGAAGAAGCTTGGCGGCACGCTTATCAAGGAGCGGATCGGAAAGACCATCAAGATCAGAGTCAAATTCTAACAAGCAGGAGAGCATCTATGGCTGAGATCGAATTTACTATCGATACCGAGACCGGAAATTGCGAAACCAGGATCAACGGCATTCAAGGGCCTGCGTGCGAACAAACCGCTAAACAGCTCAGACAGATCCTCGGAACACCGGCTACGGATCAGAAAACCGCCGAGTATCACATCAAAGCGAGACCGAAGAGGCTGGTTGGGAACAATGAGTAAAGAATTAGTTTTTGTTCTGGAGCCTGATGCAGGACGCGTTACCGTCGAGATCTCGCAGGCCGCAAAGCAAACTGTTGATGATCTCGCTCACGACCTTGGCGAACGAGTAAGCCTGAACTGCGCAAGGCCGGCTGAAAAAGAAAGAAGCCTTCCTGTTTTGCAGGCTGAAGCAAAGGTTGGTCCGTCTGAGTCTGACGCTTTCTCGATATGGCTATATCGGCTTTATCATAACTCGGTTGTAGATGGGCCAGGGCGACGGAGTGTGATCCAGGTAAGCGGATGTTCGATTCGATGCGAGCACTGCATAGTGCCTCAGACCCATCGGCGAGAAAACGGCAAACTCGTTTCGATCCCGTCGATAGTTGGTGAAATCGTCTCAAAAGGTGACGAGCACGATGGAGTTACCATCCTAGGCGGCGAGCCGTTCGATCAGCCTGACTCCGTTGCCGAGCTTGTATCAAGGTTAAAACTCCACGGTATTCATGTGATAGTCTATTCGGGATATACTATCGAACAGTTGATCCAACGGAAATTACCAAGCATCGACTATATTCTTACCCACATCGACTTGCTCATCGACGGCCCTTTCGTTACCGGAATGAGAGAGAATGCAGGAGAGTATCGTGGCTCGCGTAATCAGCGTTTCCTTTTTAAGGATTGAGAACAACAACTAAAGATTCGCGGCAAAATTAGCATCCCCATGCTGAAAAGCCGAAGCCATCCGTTCGATTTCGCGGCGACTCAGACCGTTCTCTTGAGCTAACTCCTGCCATTGAGAAACCGCTGATGCCACCTCTTTGATAATTGCCTTACCATCATCCAACGACAATCTAAACTCCTGAATCACTGATAGCGCTAGATCAAGCGATGCCGTTCCACTATCAAGATCGATGTTGGTTGTCAGGATCCGAGGCCGTATTTCGACTGGTGTAGGATTCATGTCATAGGCAGGTGATAAGCGCCATCCTTTTTCGCGTTCATACACAAATCCGTGGTTACGCAGATGGTCGTCAGTATTTGAGATGAGAATGTTGAAAACTATTCGGCGCCATAATTGGGCAAGATCGGCAGTTGGTTCCGCCCCATATTGACGCAGGGCATCTGCGATCTCCAGATAGCTGCGTGGATCGTTATCCCTCGCCTGAAGCATACTCATAGCGGAAAGAAATGGAATCCGCGTTTTTTGAATACGATCGAAGCGGCGCGTTAACAAGACTCGCGAACCGGATATATCCAACAACCTCCAAGCGGGTATGGATAGTGCGGCTTTTTCGGCAAGCGCAAAGGCAACCGCTTCCCAGACGACTAGATTATTTTCGTCGTGCTTATAAGGGAATTTGGCAACCGCGAGTTGGCCGTCATTGTCTCGAATGGAAGCTTTTGGCCGGGCACCGCCCAATGAGGAACCCGGGACTAGAAGCAGGCGAAGATCGTCTGCGTTCTCTTCCTCATCCAAATATCGCTCCGTAGCCGAAAGTAGCCGAGGCAGGTCAACGAGCGGTGGAATCGGACGATCTCCCTGCAAAGCTAAAAATGGCCCGTCGGGATCGTTAGAAAAGCGCAGCGCACCTTGTCGCGCTTCATCACTTACACCTAATAAAAAGTCTGCCTCGCTTAAGGTTCTTGGTGTTTCACCAACTGCTCGGGCTCGCTGAGATTCAGCCCGACGCATCAAGACCCGACCCCATCGATCAGGTGCCGAGTCGCCTAATGAACCAAAGATTCGCTGGTCAGTATGGAATGAGCCTGCTGTCAGAGCTAACGCGGGTTCCAGTGCAAAACGCTCTTTGTTTTCGAGCCAACTCTGGTCATATTCGAATGAGGCGCTTTCCCGGCCCTTTCGATAGTGACACCATAGTCGCCCAACGAGATGATTCTCCTCCCCGAGTGAGATGGAGACATAAATCTCTCGATTACTCATTCTTGTCACCTCTCCAAGGTAGTCGTATGCGTTTGGGGAGATTTTCTTCCTCCAACATTCGCCCCACCGTGTCATGGTTTGCGTCAGCCAAATCGCTTAGACGTTCTGTCAATCCCAGCACAAATAGTACAGTTGCATACCGCCCCAGAGAGACCGTGGGATCACCTTTTTCGATCTTTCCTAGTGTTGCTCGCGACACGCCGGCCCGCTCTGCCATGAGTTCGAGTGGTATGCGTCGCCGCCGCCGACTGTCACTTATATCCTGGCCAAATTTTCGTAAAGCTCTTAGTACTGGAATTGGTAGAGTCTGCTTCATCTGGATACATTCATAACGGCAAACATACTAGCCGTTACATCTATTACTGGCTAATGTACTATACGTAACGCGAAAAGGCAATAGAATTGTGTTAAGGTCTAGAATACTAGATGCTATACATTTTAGCGTCTATCTCACTAACCGTTATAATGGATCATATAAGATTGAACCACGATGGCGAGCGATTGTACTAAGTACTTCTTGAGTTTAACGATCGAGAATCGATTTATGTTGAGAAATGTCAGTTAGACTCGCAAGCTACCTAAATAAGAACTGAAGGATTACACTGCCTTGAGCGCTCCTGTCCCGAGTTGATGGCTTTGAAGGGGTAAAAATCGATAGAACATTGAGGCAGATCAGTAGACAAAGGCAGGAGGTACACGTTGACAAACCGAACGGAGAGACGATCCTCCAAGGACGAGATCAAAATGAACTGCCAGCGAGCTAGTGAGGAGTAATTAAAACCTCTACACCATTCCGAAACCGAGCCTCAATGCTCACATTTCCAGACGATCGGCTATTCCACTCCCGGAAGTCTTCAATCGAATTGGCTGATCCGCATCCGTTGCTAAAGACGGTTTGAACGATCGACGATTCGGGAATTCTCATGTTGGGGAACAACTGAAAACCGTCCTCACGAGCCCGCTCGTTTACTGATACTTCTACGGCCCGAAGTACGGGAACTGGAACATCTAAGAAGTCGAAAGTTCCTTGATCGGCAGCCTGCTTCTCTCTTCGGTTCAACCCAATGTCCGCTCGAAGATAAATACACGGCATCGGCCAGTATTTGATAAAACTGATCAAAGAAGACTGCAAACTAGCTTCAGGGCAAAGCTCTTGTCGTACCCGTTCAAGTTCGCTAAAGGAGATGTTACCGGAAACAGTCTTATGGAAGATGCGGTCGTAGAATCCAAACTTGCCAGCGATGATATCCATCAGCCGCTCTTCCGGATCCTTCTTGTCGGCTTCCGAGTGCGAACGAGTGAATCGCAGTCGCTGCTGGTCAGTCAGCGTTAGGAGATGCGCAATCTCGTGCCACTTTGTAAAATAGGCGCGTGAACCCTTTTCGCGCCGGCAATCAATGATCGAGATAAACGGCGGAGCGATCGCTTCTGCGTTCTGAAGGCGATAGGTTATCCCATACACGTCATCCGACAGTTCAGCCTCCAATCCGGCAAATACTTTCTCGCCCCGAGCCACGTACTCTGCAACTATCGATCGGAGATCGTTTTCTGTCCGAATGCAATAGAACTTTGTTCCTACTCTGGCTTCAACCCATTTGAGGAAATCCGCCAGCGAATCGCACCTGTCCATCTCATTAAGAAACCCTTCCACCTTCCGATCGCAAAAGGCAAGTATGGATGCAATGGGATTACCGCTGGCCCTTAATCCCAGGTCCGAGGCGAGTTTGTGTATTGGAAGCGGAGTGGACTTCATACAGAAAATTAGCCGAATAGTTTCTTAATTGCGAAGTGAAAGTCTTTCCAGTCTTTCACCGAAAGCTCTCTTTCAGACTTATTGCTTCGTCTCGCTATCACCGACAATTGGGCGTTAAGCAACTCAAGCGTCTGATTGTAAGTGAGATTCAATTCGGCCGCAGCCGTCGAAAGGTTCGGCGGAATGGTTACAGGTTGGTGGGGAACAGTTCCCTGAATACTTCCGCTCAACAGATAGTCGACAGATGCTCCCAACGCAGTCGCGATCTGTAGCAAAAGCTGAGAGCTCAGATTCTTATTGTTGTTCTCTACATCGCTCAGGAAACTCTTGCTCACCTTCGCTGAGTTCGCCAATTGTTCCTGGGTTAATCCTCGTGCCTCTCGCACTTGACGGATCCTGTCGCCGGTTGTTGCCATTTAGCTTGTCTCCTAAATAAAGATGATACACTAATGCAGGAAAAAGTTCTAGGTAAGAAACTTGACAGCAAGAAGCAAATCGCTATACTGGGTCTAAGTTCGCTATATGCGAACAACAATAAATTGCATTATCGGGAGGCATATTGCATGCACGACTACTTTAATATAGGAGGCAACCGGGAACAGCAACTAGGAAATTTGTTGACGTTGATCGCGGAAGATCTGGACATTCCAGAGGATCTGAAGGCTGGACTAGTACTGAAGTACAACCACCTCGGTTCGTGGATTCGCAAAGATAATGAAGATCGATATCGAACGGAATCAGAGATCTATCCGCAGGGGTCTGTTCGGTTAGGGACATCCATCCAACCGGTTACGCTCGAGTGTGGGTACGACGTGGATATCGTATATCTTCGCCGGCTGAGTAAGAACAGTATTTCTCAGGAACAGCTTGTCGAACAGGCTGGCGAGCAGCTGAAGCGGTATATCGAGTTTCGTCGGTTGGAAGGAAAGGAAGTGCCGGAGTTAGTACGCCGCCGCCGCTGCTGGGCGATGAATTATCCCGGCCGATTTCATATGGACGTCTTGCCGGCGCTCCCGGACGACGACGGCACTTTGTTCACTCGTTCGATGGAAACAAGCATTCTGCTCACCGATCGCCAACTTTGGCAATGGCAATACAGCAATCCAAAGGCTTACGCCGAATGGTTCCGCGAATGCGAGATCCTCGCGTTCACCGAGAAGCGGATTTCGATGGCCAGGGCGGGAAATGTCGAGGTTGAGCAAATCGCAGACGATGCCGTAAAGACGCCTTTGCGTGTCTCAGTGCAGATCTTGAAGCGGCATCGAGACGTCCGCTATTCAGGCAATCCTGATGACAAACCGATCTCGATCATCATTACAACTCTTGCCGCCGCAGCTTACCGGAATGAGCGCGAACTATTTGACGCTCTAATGGGGATAATTACGCGCATGGAAACATCGATCGAAATGATCGACGGGAAATGGTGGATCCCGAATCCCGTCAATCCGAAGGAAAACTTCGCGGACAAATGGAACCAGTTTCCGCAACGCGCTCAACGGTTTTTCGAGTGGCTTGCTGCTGTCAAGGCCGATCTCGAAGCCTTGCTTCAACTTTCGGGGCTTAACAATATTTCGAGTTCACTCTCCGCTTCTTTCGGATCGGATGTTGTCGAACGCAGTATGAAAAAGTTCGGGGATGGAGTCGACGCTAGCCAGCAGCGAGGAGATTTGAGAATGGCGGTGGGAACCGGAATGCTTAACATGTCGACCGGTACGAAGGTTGTGAAGAATACGTGGTATGGCAACTAGGAGAATAAAGCAATTCAAAACAAGGTTTCTTTCACTGGGTCAGCAGCTAGAAGCATTGCTGCGAGATTTTCCCGGATCGAAAGGCAACCTCAGCAAGAATAGCAAGCTCGTCTGGATGGCCCGCGTATTGCCGTCACCGCTCAGTTGTTTTTATACGATACAACTTATTTATCAGATCGGGAAGCGGCCTACAGTTCAAGTGGTTGATCCTCCCCTCGTGTCGAGGAAGGACCAGAAACTGCCGCATGTTTTTGCCGGGAAGATCCTATGTCTTTATCGGGCACGATACGGAGAATGGGATTCGTCGAAACATCTTTCTACTACGATTGTCCCCTGGGCGTGTTTGTGGCTGCTGCACTATGAAATCTGGCATTCAACAGGATCTTGGAGCGGCAGCAATGCAGAGCATCCGGCTCGATAGGTCTAATCAAATGGGAGTTCGATATATACCTGAGAAAACTAAGATTATCCTCTGGGGACTCGCCGCAGGGCGCTGTCAGTATGACGGTTGCAATGAGAAGTTATTCGAAGATCCTCTCACTAAAGCCATATTCAATCAGTCGTATATTGCGCACATCATCGCCGACACACCGGGGGGGCCGCGTGGGGATAAGGTCCTCTCCGAGAAGCTAAAGAAGGACCTTACGAACCTGATGCTTCTATGCGATCGACATCACAGGTTGATCGACAAAGAAGACGTGGCTGGTCATCCCGTTGACCGGCTGCGTCAGATGAAACGCAACCACGAAGATCGGATACGCTTGCTCACAGCTATAAATGATGAAAAGCAAAGCAACATTGTTCTTTTCGGAGCGAACATCGGAAAGCACGACTCGTCGTTGACTTTGCAATGCGCCCAAGAGGGCATTGTGCCATTTCGTTACCCCGCTGATGCTGAATGCATCGAGCTAAGTCTAAAGAACAGCTCTCCGCAGGACCATACGCCGGAATATTGGCAGACCGAGCGAACCAACCTTGAAGCTTTATTTGAAAGAAAGATAACGCAGTTGAGGGCCGAAAGACCGATAAAGCATTACTCAATTTTCGGATTGGCTCCGCAGCCACTACTGATTCTTCTTGGAACTCTGTTCGGTGATATCTATCCCGCGGATGTTTACCAACGTAAAAAAGAACCGGAAATCACCTGGGCCTGGCTTGAGGATGATTCTTCGGAGATCGCGTATCAAATCAACCGTCCAGCGAAGAAAACAGGCTGCGTTGCGCTGAAATTTTCGTTGAGCGCACCAATTGCAGATAACCGTGTTACAAAAGTTATCGGTACGGACTGCTCTATTTGGGAACTGACGGTCAATCATCCCAATAACGATTTGATCAGAAAGAGGGAGCACCTGAGCGAATACAGAAGAGTCATCCGAAGTCTGCTGGATCAGATAAAGTTTTACCATGGAGAAGATGTCAAGATCCATGTCTTTCCTGCTATGCCAGTTTCGACTTCGATAGAACTGGGGCGAGTTTGGAATCCGAAATCTCAACTTCCTCTGGTTCTATATGACCAAAACCCAAAGGCGAGGGGCTTCGGGAAGGCTTTCGAAATCAGTCATGCATAGATCGATGGGGAACTTGGCAACTGCGTCACGATGATCTCTGAATAACGGAGTAAAGATAATGAGTGTGTACTACGAATATGAAACGGGAAGACCGAACGATGTTTTAACAACCATAGCCCGACGCATTAGCGCGTATTCGCGTCTTATGCTAGTTGAACGCTTCAAGATTGGGATATCTAATAACCCGGGTCGACGATGGAGAGAGACTTACAAGTATGCGTATGACGAGATGATCGTATTGTACTCTACCACTTCAATTTCAAATGTCTCGATACTTGAGAACTTGCTGGTTGAACGGAACTTTGACCTTTGCGATAACCTCATTGCAGGCGGGGGAGGTAACATCGGAGAACCTCCGTATTACCTGTATCTTGTTCGAAAGCATTACTGAATTGGTGAGTCGAGCTGTTGCGATGGTGTCAGTATAGTTGCTAAACTGCTCGATTATCCTGATCGAGCAAAGCTGACTCCGCTTCGGAACTTGTATCAAGGCTGAAGCACCAAGGTATTCACGTGACGGTGTATTCAGGATATACGATCGAACAGCTGATCAATCGAAATCTTCCTGCGATAGACTAGAGCAGTTACGGATTGAATGTATGGCAGGCGGTTGGTCTGCCCCGCTTATAAGCATGTTAGCGGGGATTTTAAAAACAGCTATCAGCTATCCGCCGTCAATTGTCAGTTTTATGCTTTACCATACATTCGATCCAAAACCGCTCTAAATACTCACACACATCGATCTATTGATCGATGGCCCATTTATCAGCGAACTGCGGGAAGGGGCGGGCGAGTATCGCGGATCTCGAAATCGGCGAATTATCGGGGATGCACGGTTTTAGATGAGCCAACGGTTATTATGTAACAGCACTGACGAGTCAATTTTAGGCCAATTATAAGCCAATACCTGAAGCCAACTCATAAACTGCGCTAACCACTTTGTTCTCTCATCAACAAGAATTCCTTTTTTCTCCAGTTCCGCGATATCACGACTAGCCGTCGGTTTTGAGACCTCCGCAATTTTCCGATACTCCGAGTTGGTAATAGAGCCGCTTTTTCGGAGGAATGAAACTGCAATAATCTGCCGATCACTTAAGCCAAGCTTCTTAAGGTGGTGTAAGAAAAACGGGCGGCTGACAAGTTGATTGAAAATCAATGCTGAGGTAGTATAACTTAATATTCGAAAAGCGTCTTTGAGTGGTCTTTTCTGAAAGTTGGGAAAAACGGAAAGTTGGTTGCAGGTTGGTTGCACTTTTCCCGATCAAGGCTAATTACAGTGAATTCGTGATTGACTGTAAATTGTTGATTTAAGACGTTTTGAGCAATTTTGACAAAATATAAAAACCTACCAAAATCGCTTGGGGTGCGAGAGGTCGTGAGTTCAAATCTCGCCGTCCCGACCAGTAAATACGGGGCTTTCAGAGATTTCTGAAGGCCCCGTTTTGCGAGTTGGCTACAGCATTGGTTACACGTCACTTTTTTCGCACAAAACTTCCAGCAATACATTACATTTTCGACACCCAATTCTGAAGGTCCATCTTCGATCCGCAATCGGTGCATTACTGCTCCCGTTAATGCTCCATTGTTGCAGAAATGTGCCAATATGCACTGCTTTTCCTGAAAAATTCGTGATTTGTTAAAGGCACGAGTTTTGCTCTTCGGCTACTTCCAGAGGAGTTTCCGAGTTATTTGGAGTGCTAAGAATGGTTGAGATAGTAACGATCGAAAAAACAGAACTGATGCGGTTGATCGACATGACGGTCGCAGACGCCATCGAGAGAGCGATCCGATCCGCAAAACCGCCGGAGATCATGACGAAGGATGAGGTAGCAAAATATCTCAAGAAGTCCCGAGCCACTATCAACCGCTGGATGCGGCAAAACGGTTTGCCCTATCACGGAGTCGGCCGACCGACTTTTAATCGAGCAGAAGTAGACGCCTGGCTTGCTCAAATCTGATTTCAAAAAAAGGAGAGAAAAGTTTCATGTCAGTCTACAAACGCTATAACGGTAAACGAATTACGTCAAAGCATCCGGCATATTCTAAGGCCCGATGGTGGGTACTCAAACGCATCAGGGGTCACAAGACAATTCATCAAGTTGTTCCCGAGGCTCGAACGAAGGAGGAGGCGGAACTTGCGGAACGGCAATTGGTTCGCGCGGTGTTCGAGAAGGCTTACAAGATCATCGACACAACCACTACATTTACTGATTTTGTGGAATCGACCTATCGCAAATATGTCGAGCAAAACAATGTGAACAAAGTTGCGAAGAACCTGTACATTCGTCTTTTGGTCAGTTTCTTCAAGAACACAAAGCTTACTTCTATCACGCCGCAGGACTGTCGTGATTGTAGGGCGAGGCTCGAAAAACAGGCTAACAGACGAAGCAAGGGCGGGCTGTCCTATTCGTCAATAAATCGGATCATGTCCACGGCTTCAAAGATATTCAGCCTGGCGTGTGAAGAAGGCATTCTCGATCGCAATCCGATGCAGTACGTCAAAGCCCTGCCGGAGCCGCCTCCGAGGAGACGTTTGTTGACCGAGGTTCAAAAAGAGGCGCTGTGGAAAGAGCTTGAGGCCGATCCGCTGCTTTATCGTCTTATTCTGTTAGCGGTAAACATGCCGCTAAGACGAGGTCAGCTATTAGCTCTTGATGAAAATGTCATTGATTTCGAGAATGAGCGTGTTTGGGTTATCGGTTCCAAGGGGCGCCCGCCTAGGGCTGTCCCGATCAATGCGACGGCAGCTTCGGTTCTACGGGCTATGATCGCCGATAAACAGCTGCCTTTTCCGATCACGGATTTCCGCAAACGTTGGCATCCGCTGCTGATCCGGGCGGGGATCAACAAGAAAGGGGGAACCCGAGAAGAGAACTATCATTTTCATGACCTGCGCACTTATTTCGCGAGCGAACTTATCCGCCGCAACACGAATCCGCTTGTTGTTCAGAATCTTTTTGCTCACTCGGATATGAGCATTACGAATATCTACGCCGGAACCGAAGATGAGTTGATGCTTGAAGCGGTTAAGCGTCTGGATAAGTCGAATCAGATCCCGGTTCTTTCCAAGCCTCGATTGTCGCAGACGGCAACCGTCTCGGCGGGTCGATAGTCTTCGAATGACCCGGAAAATGAGTCTGATAGATCAATTTACAAGGGACCAAGGACAACACAATGTCATTGGTCCTTATTTTTTTTGATAATACCCTGGTATTTCTTACAGGCCTCACAATCGGACGACCCGTTCCTTAGAAGAAAAAGAAGCGGCGGGCAGACGACGTAGAGCAGTACCGAGGTTCTAAGTTAGTTCATATAGGTGAAACGATATGGTCAAGATTACAGCCACCGTTAAAGTCCCGCACATGAAGCCCGCCCATAAAGCATTCCTCGTCAAACACGGTGAGGGATCAAATCTTGACAGAGCTGCTCGCGAGGCGATTCACAATATCCTCACCGATCCTCAGTTCAAAGGTCTTAAGGCGAAGAGCATTCTTCCGATGCAGATCACCTTGCAGGAGTACAAGGATTACAGCGACGATTAATGATTTCTATCCAACATGATGTGGCAGTATAAGCAGGTCAAAACGGCCTAGCTTTGGGCATCCGCCAACAAGTTCGAGATCTTCCAAAATCAAAAATTATGAGCAGCGAAACATTCGTTGAGGCCGAGGATTATCGCGGCTACAGGATAGAAGTGCATTATGACTTCGATGCGGAAAAGCCGAACGATTTCTGCGATATGCTTTCTACGTTCGTCCACTGGCACAGGCGTTATCACTGGGATGTCGATGGTCGCTATAAATACGATAGCGTTTTCAATCTCTTTGAAGATATTGCCGATGTCTTTATCGACGATCTTCCTCAGCGCGAATATGTGGATAAGCACGGGCGGACTGTATGTGAAGACAAGTGGAAATTCCGGGGACGGTTGTATGACTTTGATGGAATTAGGGACAAGATCGTCGAACTTGCCTATGAAAAAGCGATTATTATTCCAGTCGGTATGTACGATCACAGCGGCTACACCTTTTATGAAGGCACAGGCTATCATCCGATGGATTCCGGCGGTTGGGATTCAGGACAAGTCGGATTTCTGTATGTGATGAAGGATCGTCTTCGGAACGAGACCGGCTACAACGAACAAGAGTTATTCTCGACAGACAGAAAACGTAAACCCCAAAAAGGCGATCATGTTAAAGCAGACCGCTTGGCTCCTAATAACCGCAAGCGTAAGCACAACTGGGGCAGGGTGATAAAGGTGAAGCGTAACGGTGACCTGGTCGTTGACTTCAACAACGGCTACATCGAAGCCGTTCGCAGGACGAAGCATATTGTTCAGCTTCATCCTAGCGAGATAACCGAAGTTATGCCGGAGCGCGGTCTTGAGATGCTTCGAGCCGATCTCAAGATGTGGGATCAATGGGCGCGAGGAAATATCTACGGATATAAGATATTCAAGCTTGACGATGATGAAGAACCGGAGACTCTTCCCACCGAGTCCTGTTGGGGATTTTATGGCAACTTCAATGAGTATATGCTTCCCGAGTGCCGTTCAATCGTAGATACAATGGTCGAATCCGCCCGAAAGTCACATTTTAAGGCATTGAAAGATTGTATTCGCAATTGTGTGCCTCTGTACAAAAGGCACTCCTTTCAATTGCCTCCAAACATAAAATGACTGAGCTTTAGTCTTCCGGTCAGCAGCGACAAAATAATTGAACAACTAAACCTAGTCAAAACTCTCAATCAACTGATCGAGTCCGAAATTGAGCAAAAATGAGGCATAGTGGTTCTGAAAAAGGTCTTTTAGGAATTCCGATAGTTCACGAGGTTCATCCGTCTCTCCTTGCTGCAAGCTATATTTCCTACTCTTTATGATCGTGTAAAGAAATAAGGTGTGAAAATACACAGCTGAGACGTATCTTTTATCCGCTATTTCGTATTGTTCTATTCCCCCCTTGAGCTTCGATCGATAATTCTTCAAAACTGAGCTATCCATGTTCACATATATCTTTTCAAGTCGATCGCTTTCGGCAAAAGGATGCATGATAACATCATAGTTAAACTCGATTCCATTATTTTCAAGATCTGCCCATGTCTTAGTTCCTTCCCTCTCGGTTTCGTAAACACGAATGCATTCGGGCAGGCCAATAGGTTCATCTACACTTACCTGCGACTTCTTCGATTCCTTTTTTTCTTGGTCACTAACCTGCACGAAGAAAACTTCGTTAAAATCTTCTCCAGCCCCCGACAATGTCACTTTTATTTGCGCCGTGTCTCCGACACGAATGTTTTTTGCGGGATTTAGGACAATCTTGATCACCCCCTCGTTTGGACTTGTTTTGACCACATTAAAAACATCTTCGATCTTTTTCGGCTGTCCTGTGGAATTCCCGCCCGTGGTTTCGTTTCTACCGAGTCCCAGCAGTTCCACACGGAGGTCTCCGGGTTCTTCAATCCTGTCCAAGTATTCATTCTCTACGTCAGTCATGAATCGCAATGTTCGATCTCCTCCGACCGGGATTTGAGCAACCGGAGTTGTTCCATCATTTTTCTTATCGAGACGAAGAAACGAAGGAAATCTGTGAGGCCTGAAGGTTTCCTTTTGAGAGTGCTTTCTATTTTGGTTAGAACTTTGTCGCTCTTGCTTAGGCTTTGGTTGGAGCTCAGTAAGTTTGAAGCTCTGATTTAGAAGCTGCATCAGGTCAGAATTCAGCGGCAGATTTTTAGTGAAGGATCTCAGCAGATCATCCGATTCACTTGTAGTCACCGAAATCGATTCCTTGCGTTTTTTATACCACTCGTCAAGGACGCTTTTTCTCAAGGAATCTGCTAGCTTTTCACGGATTCGTCGTGATTCTTCTCCACCTTTTATCCGATCCCGGGAGGCCATAAAAAGCTCATTGCGGACATCATAATTTAGATTAGTGCAATCCACATGAATCAGCAAGTAGTCCTTAAAAAGCGGATACTTGAGACTACGCGTAATGAATTCGGAGGTGTAGTCGCCATGTACCTGTCCGTTAAGCGAGAATAGAACGGACATATTATTAAGGAAGAACTCCTGTCGGATAGTAGTACGGCTGTCCTTTACGGCCTTGTCTTCGACAATCGGTTTGAATAGATAAAAATGAACCTTCATTTCACCCGAATGTCCATCTGAAACGCTTATTGATGATTTGCTCTCGACATACTTATCCCCGACTTCTTCGAGTCTGCGCTTGAGACCATAAAGCTCCCTTTGAAGATTCTTGTCCTGCGGATACCTTTCCTTCTTGTCGATCGTATAGATGGGCAAGGCAGGCTCAAAGAGATATTCATTAAGGCTGCGATTGAGATTGCGTGAAATAACTGAGCGAGAGCCAGATGGAAGGTCATAAGAATAAAGCTTGATAATGGTGCCTGAAACGAATTTTCGGTTGAAAATACCGAGATCCATTTCGTCAAAGTCAAAGCTCGGGATCTTACCGTCGATCTTCAGAAATTCGTACCACGTGTTTTTTCGCGTCCCCTTTTCTTCATCCGACAAAGGATGTTTTCGGATCAAGGTAAAACCAAATTCGCTTTTGCCATCGAATCTTTTGGAGCCGACCAACTGATAACGTTTCTTTCCACAGAAGATCAATACCCCGCTTCCCCCCATATTGTACTTTCCCTGAACAAACGGTATGACATGGTCTAATGAAAATACACATAAAAGTCTCTTATACTGGATAGGAAATGAGAAGATACGATTTGTCGTTTAAGGAAGAGGTTATAAGGCGTTATATGTCGGGCGAGACGATGGCGTCGCTATCGCGGGAGACTGGCGTTAACGAGAACGTGTTATATCGCTGGAAGCAGAAAATGGTGGTTACGGGTTCAGGCGATGCGGATAGAGAAAAGCTTGAGATGCGCAAGAAGATCCGTGAGCTTGAAATGGAGAACGAGATCCTAAAAAAGGCGGCACTTATCTTGGGGAGGCCGGGTTAGTAAGGTACAAGTTCATTGATCGTGAGAAAAGCGTGTATCCGGTTTGGCTATTGTGCCGCTGTCTGCAAGTGAGCCGTGAGGCGTATTACGGTTGGCTGAGAAGAAAGGCGATGCCGAAAGTCCCAGATGATTCGATAAAGGCTGCGGTCAAGCAAATGTTTGACTTTCATAAGGGCCGATACGGCGTAAGGCGGATATCGGCGGCTCTGAAGGAGACTGGGATAAAGGCGGGCTGTTATGTGGTTCGCCGGGTGATGCGTGAATCAGGTCTTAAGGCAAAATACCCGAGGTCATTCAGACCCCGAACGACAGATTCGAGAGGCGTTAAAGCGAGTCCCAATCTGTTGAAAGACACAGATAACACGGCACTTACGGCCGGTGAAGTGCTGGTCGGCGACATAACTTACTTGCCGCTGACAAACGGTCGGTTCTGCTATCTGGCGATGTTTCAGGACAAGGTGACAAAGCGTCTGGCAGGCTGGTCGGTAGATACTAATATGCGAGCCGGACTTGTGACAGAGGCTTTGGGTATGGCGTTAAGGCGTGATTTTGTAAAGCGTGATGCGATCATCCACACGGACAGAGGCAGCCAGTACGGCTCGAGCGAATTCAGGGAGCGGCTTGAAAGGTGCGGTCTTCGTCAGTCGATGTCGGCCAAGGGCAATTGCTACGACAACGCTCAAGCCGAGAGCTTTTTCTCAAGATTCAAGACCGAGGTCGGCATGAAGCTGTTCAATTCAGTCGAAGAAGTGCGAAGCATCGCATTCGATTATATCGATTGCTATTACAACAGGATCAGGCTACATTCAACACTAGGTACGACCATCCCAAAGTTCGAACAACGCTTGAAAGAAGCAGAAAAATTAGCAGAAAATAGCAGCGGTTGTGGAAATATGGGAAAGCCCCAAAACCGGCTTTCCCACATTCCCACAACCACGACTACTAGATAAACTTAAAAGGAGACAAAAGAGATTTTTCTGTGTACCAAAACTTGACCACTTCAGAATGTCCCACTTCGACTCTGCTCTAGGAACTAAATAGATACTAACTACTGATACGACGCCGAAGGTTGCGTAGCCGACTGCACACTCACTTTTGCCAATCGGACGAACTATGGGGCAGGCCGTTCAAGGCTGATAACGGAAACTTCGACTCAAAGAACTTATTATGCCTGGGGCGGAGGCTCTCCGTTGGCCGAATATACAGCGCCGAATTGATGAGTGGGAAAGAACCTGTAGAGATAAGTTCGGGGATCCACCAATGATTCCTCTCCCCGAAGGGGCGAGAGAGAGGTCAAGTCGCCACATAACTGCGCCTCACGCGCGTAGCATATGGGATATACTACCGGCTCCCCCCACGAAAAAGCAGGTAGAAGAATGGTATAAATTTCCGTCCCCAGTATTCCCATTTGGCCGGCGTCGAGTGCCGATTTTCTAGCAATTTTAGAGCAATGAAGAATACTCAGTTTAATCGTGATTTGGTTTCGTTGCTGGATCAAATTGAGATGGCGTTTTCGAACGTCACACGCCCCCCTCTGTGTCAAGATATATTAACTCAGAAGGATTTCGAAAGGGCATTTTGGGGTGACGAATTAGGCAACACCATCCGCCATTTGTATGACTATGATGAGGGTGAGATTCACTATCTCACGCCCTTTTTGATGAGAGCTTACATAAGGTGGGACTTGCGAAATTCCGACCTAGATGTTGATTTTGCTGACTATCTATTTTGGTTTGATGGGTTCAAACGTGAGGTTCAGTTTATTAGAGATCGCTATATGTCATTCTATATGAGTTTCAACGATGTGCAAACGGACTGCATTTGTTCCTTTCTTAAGTTTTTAAGAAAGTATGAGATGGACAAGAAAATTATTGACGATGATATGCTTAAGTTTTGGTGTCGGTCGGCATAAAAGTCGAGCGGCTGTTCTTCCATCTTGTATCAATTGATTCGAGTAGACTGGCAAATGACCGCTATTTTGGTTTCAAACTATGCGTACGGTCCCAACCGCTTTGTCTACTAGACTTGGACATTGTAAAGAAGCCTGATTCGTCCAAAACGCTTCCATTGTCTTGCCGTATTTCAACCCAAGTCTGACTGAGTTATTCTCATTAACCCAGCTTTTAATACCACTCCAAATCTCGAGTTTGACTATTAAACTCTCAATCGTTGATGTAAAAGAGTATCGAAGCTGTTTAGTTTGATCGATAACATACTTTAATAACTCAATAACAAAAAGTTTTGCATGTGTTGACAAAAAAGGAGACTTGGTATATAAGACTCCTAATCCATCAATCCTTTCCGCTAATTTTGCATATAAGGAACATTTCCCCGCAAGAGCCGCATATAAGGTCCTAACAATTGCCGGAAACGTTGGTGAATTATTTGGCATACTATCCCTGTCTCTATCGAGTGATAAGGCCATTGAGATCGGAGGAACAACTATATGACCACAGTTAACATCGATCATGTCTCTCCTATAGCCGGAGCATTGGCCGGTGATATAGAGGTTACAATAACCGGAACAAATTTTCAGAGTGGAGCGGCCGTTTACTTTGGAAGCGTTTTGTCGGGAAAGACCAATTATCATTCCAGCACATCGATAGTTGCAAAAACTCCAATAGTAGAGAGTCCTGGGAGCGTTCCCGTCACGGTTGTAAACCCCGATGGCAGTCAGTTTACTTTGGAAGGCGGATTTACCTATGTAACCATGGAGGACAGTGATCGGGCGGAAGTCGTCGGAATTTCACCTTTGACAATTATTGAAGATGTAGAAAGCCAGGTTACTTTAAGGGGCAGGAATCTTATCTTGGCTCATGAAGAAGGTCTGGTTGCTTTAAGAGGACCGGACCGTATAACACTCGAAATCAAGGACGTAACCACGGAGCCTGCCGACGAGAGTGGGATTGAATCCATAATCTTTACCATCAAGGTGATCACCTCACCTACGCTTGCGCCTGACGAGCGACTCGCCATTCAAGTTCTCGTTAGTCGCAGGGCAGGAGCAAAGCATGATCTGATTCCTGAGAGCAGTAAGCAAATGTTCACTGTCCTTCCCGGGCAGGTTCCTGTTCCGATTGCGTATTCCCCAGCTTTAGATTCAGATAAACCATCAATGGTGGTTGTTTTAGGCCGCAATTTAGAGGGATGCACTTTTGATTTTGGAGAAGGCGTAAAAACTCACCTGCAAAAAAGCGACGATCGTTCTTTAGTAGGACTTGTTTCTCTTACAGATGAAAAAAAGAACGATGCAGATATTGAATTTGCACTTTTAGATAAGAATGGCAACCCGGTTGCGGATTATACATTGTCGATCGCTTCTACATCCTCGTTGAAACCTTCCGACCCGATACCCGAAATTGAAGTCCCTCTCTTTGAAGGTGCGGCCAGGCCACCCGATGAACCAGTACCTAGCAATTTTAAAATAGACTTAGTACCTGTTCCTGATCAACTTTTTTTTGGACCGAAGGAAGACGATAGCGTTGTTTATGATCTTCAAGGAGACTTGCTGAATACTCAAAATTTCATATGGATCAACTTTGAGATAGTAGTTGTAGATGTTTATATAATACTTCCGATCATAAACGAAGTTTATCTTTTCCCCCTGTTCGACGGTGGAGGCTCTGAGCTTGAGTCCGATATCCTCGCTCAAGTTGGAAGGTTATTCCCTGTGCGGGCTTCAGGGATTCTTTATGCGGCCCGCGTAGAGGTCACGATCCATGTACGGGTCGTACTCATTATCGGAATCTACATCGAAATTTGGAATTACGGATTATACAATGAGTTCTCACAGCAGTTTCCAATGGCAATTGGAACAATAGTACTTGGAATCATATTTGAAATTCATCTTATTTTCCTAATTTCATTTCTTGCTGCATTGGTACGTCCGGATGGTAGTTTGCGTCTGATATTTTTGTTCAATCTTACGCTGGGCATTGATTTTACGATAAGTTCGGATGGTCGGCGGCTGAGCTTTGAACCGAATTTTACACATTCGGTCCGCTTCTTCAGTATTCTTCCTTTTGGAGAACCTTTGCCCTGCGGAGGCCGCTTTCAGTTGGCGGAAGATAATGGTCAGACAATATTTCCTGATGGCTTTGGAGGATCACAGGCATTTTATTTTGCCCGAACGGCAGGGGAGTGTTGTGTTCCTTGGAACTTTAATATCGAGTTGGTTAGATTCAGTCCTGGAGGCGTTGAAACGGTTATTCAACCCGGTTTTAATGCAAATATGTGCATTAATTCTCTTGAACAATCAAATTTTATGGACGTGTACATAGACTCGGTACCACCTCCACTGGGAGACCCGCGTACTTTGATCATGAACGTTGCAGGTACTGCGCTTCTACGGGTCATGGCCCGACCAGTAGATATAAATGGAAATCCCACCGGCCCTGCGCAAGATATTCGAGACCTTGATTACGGGGTAGAATTTTACTTGGAATTTCCTTTGGATTTATTAGATCCTACCTTATTACCAGATGGTGATGCGGTTGCTATTCGGGACGGTCAAAACCTGATTCGGGCGGCTGTTACGTCGGTAACGGTGGGCGAGGAAGAAGAGGTTTACGGTTTTTGGCCTGGATCTGTGGTTGGGTTTGACATTATACGGTATTTGGCTCAGGGAGAAGGGCCACGAATTCGCGTAGCTGGATTGCCACTTGAAGTCAATCCAAATGCTTCTGCGGTCAGGGTTACTCCGGTTCTCGCTTACCTAGATGCAAACAACGAACCTGAACCCGTAGGCGTATTCGGAGGTGGTTCCCACATACATGTCGTGGATCGATTGGAGCCGTTCGAAGCTGGAAACCTACGGGAATATGTCCTTGCTGTAGAGTTGGACGTCCCGATCGGAACGTCGTTGCCCCTGACATTCAATTTCAAAACTAATCAGGGAACCTTAAAGCTTTTCAACGATAATCCTAGTACCGCGTCAGCCGGAGACCCTCTTGGGGATACATTTGGGCAATCGCGTAAGGACGGGAAACCACAAGAATTTTTTACGGGAAAGCTTGTTAAAGCTGGGTCGGAAGAAAGCCTTACTATCAACAGAAGACCTAAGCAAAATCAGTTATATGCGATAGCTGGTCTTGATCTTACGCCGAATGTCGTTGAAGCCGATGCGGTTGGGGAGAACCCCAAAAAAATCGTTGTCCCTGGACGGAGTGTGTTTGGTCGCAGTACTCTTCTCTCAATACCTATTACATGCAAGGAGGCAAATAATATTGTTGATGTAGTGCTCCAAAGAGCGCATGTTGGTCTTACTGTTCGTAATGATGAGACATTTGAAGAGTATTTGCGGGTTTTCAAAAATGTTCAGGATATTCTTAGCAGCGCGGGTGATTGGTTCAGTGATTTTGGTTTGAACTTATTGAGTGCGTTGAACAGTCCAAGTCCAACTGATGTTCCTGGAGTGTTGAGAGCCCAAGGCAAGGATCTTTGGGATAAAGCAGTAAAGTCGGTTCAAGATACCCCGCCTTATTTAGATGATCGGCCACTCTATTGGGCGAGGCTTCAAGGTATCGGGGTGATTCGAGCTTATGCCAGACGTAGTAATACAACTGACGAAAATACTATAGACGGATGGATCAGGAATTTTGAACGACCTTCTCGCGGTTTGGATCCTACAGATGGTGGGATAAAGTTCACCGGAGCGCCCAACGGAACGCGGAGAGTTATTGTTACCGGATTCGACCCATTTGCATTAGGATACGGATCTGAAAGACGCAGTAATCCATCTGGCTTGGTTGCGCTTGCCTTTGAGAAGAAATCGATTGTAGTACCAGATCGGGGAATTGTTTATGCCAGAACCGCTATCCTTCCGGTTCGATTTAGGGATTTTACGGATGAAATTGTTGAAAAGGCCATGGCCCCAAGCTTAAAGGAAATAGCAATGCTGGTTACGACAAGTCAAGGAACGGTTGGATATTATGATATAGAAAGATGGGCTGGTCGGAACCGAGCGGGAGATCTTGATGATAATGAAATGAAACCGGCGGGATCTTTTCCTACTAATCCTCAGGGGCCAGAATATCGAGAGAGTACTCTGCCATACGAACTCGTAATAACTGCTCCAGAATCTTTACCAAGTCCGACGGGGTCGGCCGCGTTTGTAATAGACCAATCATATCGCATAAATACTATAAATTTCTTTAGAGAGGCTCGACGGGGCGGAGTTCTCAACACACCAGTAATACCTGGAAGTTTCCGACCGGAGCCATTATTGGCTGATTTCGATGGTCACCGGAAGGTATCTGATACACCCAACAATCTTCCCGGTGAGGGGTCAGGTGGTAACTACTTGTCTAATGAAATATTTTATCGGTCAGCTCTCAAGCGATTTATCGAAAGAGCATCTCTGCCATCCGGGCATTTTCATATTCCTCCAACCGGATTTGAACCGGTTGGTCCCTCGGGCCAGGGGTTGCTAAGTGGAGTGAGCCAGGCTCTTACCCGACTCTTTAGATATGGCTTTCTCTTTACCGATGTGTATCGTCTGCACTTTCCCATCACGATACTGAATACAGAAACAGAACACGTATTGATAGTTAACAATCCTTCCGGTAATATGAGAGAGTTGACTTCGGTTGAGATCAATCCTCCATTTTCTGTGGTCTTACCTCAATCACTTCCAATTGCTGTAAACTCGGGCGGCTCGATTCTTATTCGAGTAAAGTATTCTCCGACAGTTGTTGGAACACAAACTGGAACTTTAGAGTTACACGAAGCGGCTGGTGAATTACTCGCAGCGGTCGAGTTAAGCGGTGCTGGGATCGAAGATTGGCCACCTCCGATAATTACGTCATTTACACCAACCTTCGTCCTTTTCGGAGATCTGGTCACGATATCAGGGCAGAATTTTAACGAAGTTTTAGAGGTAACAGTCGGGGGCTTGAATGTTGAATTCAATGTCATGAGTGATACGGCAATATCATTTAATGCCACTGTTGTAGAAGGTGGTTACATCACTGTCACTACATTTTATGGCATGGCAACGAGTGATATTCCTTTGATCGTTCAGTTTGGTTATCCCGAGATGATTTAGGTTCTTTTCAATCATGCAGATAAGGATATGCCGATTGACAAATTTTTAAGAGATTTATTTTATGTAGTTTATGGTTAGTTTTCGTATTTATATGAACAGATGCACAAAAATATCTGTCGGAATTTTAGCATTCCTTCTTTTGGGAGCAAGTGTTGTTGCTCAACCCGGTAATGTAGAGGATTATGGCCCCGTTGAAAGGAAACGGATGACGGAATATGGCTTGGAAATCATCAGTAAACTTTCCAAACAGATACACGAAGACAAAAAAAATGTTTCTCTTTATAAAGAAAGGGCCACGAAGTTTTTTCGATTGATCGAAGTAAATTTTGATAACCCCAGCCAGGATCTTTACCGTGACAAATATGAGGCGGATCTTTCCCGAATAATAGAACTGGAGCCGACAGCAGAAAATTACATAAGACGCGGAGGTTTTTTGGAACATAGACTCCGCATTTCGCCGGTCCCTCAAGAAATCACAGAGCTTTACCCTAAAAATGAATATTTTGACCGGGCTTTGGATGATCTGACGAAGGCCATTAGTATTACGTCTGATTCTCAAGAACGGATGACCGCCTATACTTATTTAAGCGGGCTGTACATTCGGCGCCCTCGTAAGCTAGTTTCCTCGCCCAAATTGACCGAGTTCCGGAAAAAAGTGGATTTGGAGAAGGTAATTGAAGAACTAGAAAATGCAATTCGTTCCAGTCAACGGGCTTTAGAAGAATCAAGAGAAACATCCCTGGGCGCGAATCTGATCAGCATCTATCAGGAAAGCGCCGATATTGCGGCAAGGTTGGGACTTTACGAAACGGCGTTCCGTTTCTTTGAGTCCGGCGGCAAATATCTTGGCCCGTGGACGCCCGCTTGCTCTTACCTCTCCGCTTGGGGCGGTCTTTACCTTAAACTCAACGAGCCGAAAAAGGCGATCGACAAATTCCGGTCAATCTCACTGCATAGACAATCTCGATGCATGGAGCTGTATGAAAACAGAGGAGATGTTTATGTTGAAATGGGTGAATATGACCTTGCTTTATTGGATTATGGCGAAGCATTGTCATTTGATCCGAATGATCCTTTTAGGAGGGAAGGCAAAGTATATATTAAAAGGGCCTCACTTTTTTTTAAGATGGGAAAAACGGAAGAAGCTTTAAACGATCTCGGCAAAGCTCTTGAAAAGAAATACATAGCTGAATGCCCGCAAGCTTACCGGATCAGATCAGAAGTTTACCTCAAACTTAAAAAGCCTGATTTGGCTAAGAGAGACGAACAAACTGCGGCAAAGCTCAAGGATAAAGAGAATTGCTCGTCTGAATAGATCTGATTAAAAAATTTACTCATATTTGCAGTAATCTTGTTTTCGTCCCATTGCTTAGATATAAATGGATAACCCATGTTATAGCAAGAACAACTGTAGTACAGTTCAATTTGTTAAGTGGTCCAGAATTCGTTTATAGCCGAAGTTTTTGGGAGGAAGATTTATAATCGTCGTGACACTTTTGGGATCAACGACAAGTCTTAATCAGCTAACAATTGATTTTGAGTATCCGGGGGTATAGGATGACGACAAAATTGATTTCAAAGGATATGATGGAGGGGATATCCGGTTGTGTTTGTTATCTGTCAGGCTTTCATTTGAAAGCTTTTTTTGCCGGATGCAGAACTTTTTTCTTTCTTGTGATCGTTTCTTTAACCGTTGTCGGACAGTCCGTGAAACATCCAACACCTCAAGACATTAGAGAATCGGTCAATGATACTTCCAAATCAGACAAATATACTATCATAAATTATTCCATCAGCGGCATTAGAAAACCGGGGGCTTATTTGGGACGCCATGAAGGTGGCCCGCCTGACCCGAAGGTAACCGAAAAAAATAACAAAGCCTCTATCGACAGGCTCGATGAAGACATTCGCAATGAACCGACTCACCCTGTTCTTTACGAAAATCGTGGAAAAAGTTACTTGGAACTTTATACGGTAACAGAAGACGTGTCTGATAGAGCTGTTTATGCTGAAAAGGCTTTGATGGATCTAAATAAATCCATCGAAATCAATCCTGAATACTGGCAATCGTTTGAGCTAAGGGCCCGGTTACTTAAATTGGTTGACTTCTTTAAGTACTTCGATTTGATCGTATCCGATCAATTAGAGGCGATACGTATCCTTCCAAAATATTTGGTTGAAAATCCCGGCACTACCAATGAATACAGGTCAAGAGTTAATCAACTTTACGCAACAATTTCCTATCAATATATGAATCGAGCGGAATTACTTACCAGTCATCCGGATTTGTTCAGTGAGGTACGACGTCGTTATAAAGAATATACGAATTATTCTTATTTGAATGACTTTAATCTTGCCTTGGAATATACTAATAAAGATGCGGCAAACCCGTTGAACGCGTGGAGCGTTGTCAATTTTTCTATAAGTAGAGGTGATGCGGCCTACAGACTTGGGGAGTTTGACATCGCACTCGATTCTTACAGTTCAGCCAATGATTATTGGAATGAGAAATCCAACCTTGCTTGTAATGCTTCTCCTAATGAATGCGAGAGGGAGAAAAAATATAGGGACAGTATTCTCAGGATGAAATTTGTGAGAGTGTATATGAAACTTCAAAAATGGGAGACTGCCTTGAACTATATGAATCCTTATCTTGAGCATTTCCCCAATACCCTATGTCCTGGCCGTTTTTGGTTCGATCCCGGATCTACCGTGAACTTGGAAAGAATGAGCTGGCTTTGGCTGATACCCTCACAGCAAGAACCAAATTACCCCATCCGTCAGTCAGCTGTTACGAAGCCTTCATAGCATGGAACGGACTTCTTTAGCTATCAAAAATACATCGTTCTTTAAGGATCGCTCAAACTGTTCGTCTCAATGGAAACAAATAAAATTTCAAACGAACAGAGTATTCCTACCAACAGTTCTCCTGACTGGCGGTTTGACAATCAATGAGTGGCTCCGTATGTGGCCGTTTTCACTTCGATCTATTTATTTTTCATTTGTTCTAGCGATGATCCCCCAAAAGAAAGAAAGCCGCCCAAAAATATGGTTCATGTGATCCACTGGATTTGTCATATATCATCCTGACCGCGGCAGATTGGAGGGCTTTTGCCGTGGACGTACCTTTCCGATAATGTTTATAAAATTCTTCAGTGAAGATCTCTGCTGACCGGTCGTCAGCTTCCCATTGTGCCGATATGACGGAGGAACTTCCCGAACCCAGCAGAGCCCACGCAATACTTATTAGCCCCTCTCCGTTAAGGACGTTGTTTGTGTCACACGAAGCCAGAAATGCTAGATTCTGCTTTTTAAGACGAATGCTCAAGAGGTTCTGAACGGTGATCCTCCCCGAATCTCTACCCAGTGCCTTGAATGCCAGGAATGAATCAAGCGGCTCCTCGGGATTTGCTTCCGCGTGCATCGAGAAATGGAGGATGTCTGCCTCGCTGGCGAAGCGTAGGAATTGATCTCGCGTCGCCCCGATCGCAGGTCTAGTATTGAAGATCCGTCCGACGTTTGCAGCTTCACGATTGACATAAACGAGATATCGATCCCCAAACGTATCGTTCGCAAAAACCTGAATTGACTTCCGCCATGGCGGCGTCTGCTTAAGTTCATTCAAATGCATCAAAACGGATGGTGAATAGCTTACGGTTCTTTGTTCGATCAGATAGGATTTTCCATCTGGACTTAAAGCATTAAAAGGGATGTTCCAAAGGGATTTATCCGGGACAATGACGAGATGATCGTTATCGTCAATGGATAATGGGGCAAGAAGCTTGTCATATATATCCTTCCCGTCTCTTTTAAAGAAAACCCTATCGCGGATCTTGGTTCTGATAGATTCCGCCAAAACATCGGCCTCGCTCTCTGAAAGCGACAATTTGACGATACGGACTGGCCTGTCACTTTCGATGACAAAGGCTCGAAGCTGACTGTCGAGCGTGAAAAAGTACGAGACGACAGCAACGTCCTTTGGAACATTAGTATCATTCAGAGTTTCGATATCGAGTTTTCGTTCGGGTTCGGTCTGCGGTAGGGATAAGGTTGCCGTCTTTTCTATAACGGCCAACTCCTCTCGGACGTTTTCACCCTCTATCAACCGCATTGAAAGGTTCTCGACGTGTTTCCGGATCGAGCTATCCATAACGCCCTTACGCCTAAGCGCCGAATTTTCGATGCGGTCGCGGAGTACCCGGGCTTTTAGGTAGTCAGCACGTTCCAAAGCGGCGGCGGCATCGCCTTTTCTTTCTTCTATTTCCGCGAGCAGACGGTAAACGGAATGATACATTTCGAGCATGGATAGTGATAACGGAGTGTCTCCGTTCGACCGGTCTCCCTCAACGATTGCTGCCGAGCGTTTTGCATACTTAAGGGCCGGGTCTTGTTTTCCCAGTCCCCAATATCCTTTTGCAAGGCCGAAATAGACTGCCGGAAGATCCTCACGAAAATTTCGTTCCTCGGTTATCTTTCGCAGAATCTCCATTTGCTCAATCAGGCCCGACCAGTCTTTTCTTTTTTCGGCGAGGATGGCTTTCCAATGCGGAACAAGATAATCGGAATGAGCCTTTAACGA
This sequence comes from Acidobacteriota bacterium, assembly GCA_019639175.1. Lineage (GTDB taxonomy): Bacteria > Acidobacteriota > Blastocatellia > Pyrinomonadales > Pyrinomonadaceae > OLB17. The sequence goes on from JAHBSK010000006.1 coordinate 53,594, forward strand.
TGCGAGTTTCTTGAAGTGGCTGTCTGAAACCTCTTTTTGTCCCCTTAGTCCTGCGATCACGGCATTGCCTAAAACGGATTCAAATTGAAATCTGTTATTTCGATCAGCCCGTTTCAGCGTCGAAAGATGCCTTTCGGCGGTGCCTATGTCTCCCTTGTAAAGAGAAGTAAGGATCAGCGGGGAAAGAAAGAGACAGCTTTGATAGTCGTCCTTTTCTGTTAAAGCGAGTCTTAATCCCGTCTCGCGCACGTGATTTGATCGTCGTTCCTGGCCTGCCGCGCTTAGATGGCCGCCAAACTCGTAGAGTGCGAGTCGATGTCGATACTTGAATTCTGTTTTCTCGCTAAGTCTAACAAGTTTTTCTCCGTAATCGATCGCCTTTGCGTAATTGAATTTAGCTGCCCATGCAAAACCGAGGTGTCCGAGAACATCCAGGTGGGCTGCTGACATTGGAAGGCTGCTCGCAAGTTTCTCGGCGTTTTCGAGCCAGACGATCGCCGCTATGTCGTATCCGGATGAGTACATTATCCGGCCGATCGCAAGATGATATTCAACTTCGATCTGCCGGTCCACTGGAGAAAGCTCAACGGATTTTCGGGCAAACTCTATTGCCGCCGGAAAATCACGCTGGATGCGCGAAAGCGTCGCTTTAGCTAAATAAACATTCGCGATACTTCGCGGCTGTTTCGACTGCTCGGCATCTATCAGTGCGTCATCAAGAATTGTACCTGCCTCTTTTGAACGTTCGAGGCGTATCAGTCCTAGTGCGTGAAATACTCCTATCTCCGAGGCAGTGGAAAATGCACCCGTGTTTCGACCCCTAAGGACTGCTACGGGAGCTACGCGAACCACCTCTTCAAATTGCCCGTTATTGAAGGCTCTTCGTATGGCTGTCCGAGAGGTTGATTGCCCACGGACTTCGGTAAATGTCCCCAATATTACTGCCGAGAAAATAAGCAAGCCGGTTGATAATGACCGGCTTGCGAATGCGGATCCAAAGAAACGCCAGTTCATAGGTTCGCTCCCTTTAGTTATCTCGCGGCCTGCAATCGCCGTTTCCGTCATCTTCCTCTCCATTGTTCGGACGACAATTCTGACAGATACGCCACGGACAGTTCTCATCTCGAAACGCCGAAAGGACACGTTCGACGGCATATGAAAGCAGACCCGGAGCCGCCGCTGTTACAGGGCCGATGGCAAATATATTGCCGGCCAGACCGAGTGAAAGGATAAGCATCAATCCCAGTGTTTTTATTCTTTTCATTTATTTTCTTTACTCCTTAGTTGTTTTTTCAAAAATTCATACATCGCCGCGGTCACGTATCGACCGGCTACTCCGTGGCCCGCTTCCTTGGCATATATGAACCAAACCTCATTTCCTCTGTCCTGTAATTGGGACTTCAGATCGAGGACATCCCGTTCGGGATTCCGTGTGTCGCGCCCCCCTCTTGTCATAAACAACGGCACTCCTCTCCAGCGGTCCGTATTGTTCAAGGGGGAAAGCGCGTCAAGCTCTTTCATTAACTTTTCATCTTTAGGGTCTCCGTACTCGTCGATGGCGAATTCGTCGATCCAGCTTAGGGAAAGAAGACCTCTTATCGACACGAGCGGATATTCGGCGATAACCGCCCTTACCCGCTTTGGCTCTCGCATGGCCGACGCAAGAGCTATAAAGCCGCCGTAACTTTCACCACGGACGATGATTCTGTCCGAATCAAGTTCCGGTTGCTTCTCGATCCATTCGAGAAGAGCGCTTACGTCCTTAACGGCGTCTCCCCGTTTCGCGCCGTTATCGGCATCCATGAATTCAAGCCCGAAACCTCGCGATCCGCGAATATTGGTGTGGATGATGGTAAGCCCGAGATGAGCCGCGAATCTTAAGGCTTGTGAATTGAATACCGGCCGATCAAGGACTTGAGGCCCGCCGTGGATAAAAACAAGAACAGGAGATCGGCCTTCGGTCTTTTCCGGCTTGATCATATAGCCGGATATCTCGCGGCCGTCAAAGGACTTCCAGCGGATCACTTCTGGCGGTTTTACTTTATTCTCCATCTGGGCAGGTACTCGTCCCTTTGTCCACGAGGTTGTTTGCTTCGTGGCGATGTTGAATACTTCGATGGATGCAGGCTTAGAAATGTTCTCGGTCGTATAGACGATCTCCTTGTCGGATAACCAGCCCGCATTCCAAATAACGTAATTGCCTTTAACAAATGGCGGCACGATCTCCACGATTCCATCCTTGTTAAGCTTGCCTACTCGCATGTTGTCGATTCCGTCCCGCATTTCCTGAATAAGGAATGACTTCTTATTTGGAGAGATCTTTACATCCTGAAGATTTGCGATACTCAAAGGCAACTTTATGCGAAACCGCTTTCCGGTTTTCAGGTCCATCGACATAAGACAGACTTCTGTACTGCATTCAGATGAACCCTCTGAGAGCCAGAAAACTCGCCCTTGACCGAAGAACCCTTTGGTCGAATTACCTTTATCTTCGACCGTACTCAGCGTCTTTGATAGGGTGTCGTAAAGGTGAAGTGTCTGATTGCTCGATGTCTTCCAATGTCTCAGGAGTAGTTTGCCGTTGTGCGAATCCAGCACATTCCAGTTGCCTTTCAGGTCAATATCGAAACAGGTGCTTTTTGAAAAATCGTGGCTGCACAGACGAGTTATCATTGTTCCGTAGTCCATCTGCGCGTAAAAGATCGTTCTGCCTTTTTCGTCCCATACGAAGGATTCGATCGACTCGTCTTTACTTGAAAATGAGGTCAGTTTTCTGATCTGTCCTTTTTCGTCCCGCAGATATAGTTCAAAGCTGTCCCGTTTTTCCTTGTCATCAACGAAAACGAATAGTCCGCCTTTTGGACTTACCCGGACTCTGGCCGGAGAACGCCCATCTATCAGAAGCCTTGGTTTCGCCATCGGTGCATCAAGGTGATAGATGTACGACCTCTCATCCGTTATCAGAATCGAGCGGTTCCTTCGGTCAACATCCCAAATCAGATTGTTTTTGATCTCTGATGGCTCAAAGAACAGGTGTTCAACGTCCACGTTCTTTATCGGGGGAATACCCTCAACATTAAACGTCGACGGAACGGGATAGTCGCCGTTTGTCTGGGCATCTGTCGCGAAAACGAAGACAAATAGGGACGCAAGACAGGCGTAGAATGTCATTACGACAGATGCCGGACGCTTTTCATTGATCGACCCTCTTTTTGAGACGGAATGTTTCATTGCTTTACCTCCACGCAGCGAACGGATGCAGTCGTTTTCTTCTGCATCTTGATAGTACCTGTTGATTGACTTTTTCTTTTCAGATCACTCATCCTGAAATCCTGCGATTCGCTGACGATCCTCTCGCCGCTCTCAAGTTTCACTATGAGTCTTAACCGATAAGTAGTTTCAGGATCGAGTTCAGCGGTGACGAGATAAGAGGTTCGTTCATCGGTCTCAAAATGATCTATAAGCCTTTCATCAAGATCCGACAGATAGACGTTGTACGTAACGGCGTTCCGAACCTTTTCCCATGTCAGCAACAGGCCGTCGTCAGTTTGCCTTGCTTCAAGAGCGACCGATCTTTGTCCTTCGCAAGGAGTCTTTCCACGAGTCTTCGCCTGTCTTCGGGATCCCGATGCGGACGCTCTGCGATCATTGATTCTTCCGGGTATTCTCCCGTTCCTTGCTGCATCGGACCTTGCAACATCTTGCTCGGCCGTTGCTGCTTTCGACGCTTGAGACGCAGTTGATGATACCGGATCGTCGGAGTTGACGATCTCATTCCGAGTCGGGCTTTCATAGCTCATCGGATCAGGTATATCGCGGGCGTCGGTGTTGTTTACCGCTGCGACCATATTTTCATCATCCAACGCTCCCCCAGGCATCATCAGTAAAGCTGAAAAGCCCAATATCGCAATGGCGAGGAGACTTGCAAGGACAGCATTTCTCATTGTCGGCCGAGCGGGCAATACTCCGCCAAGCGACTCCTTTATAGCGATCCAGACCGGAATGCGAATCGTCTCTTCGGTGGCTTTCTCGTCGCTGCCCATCAGACAGTTCCAGAACTCATCCGCTGTCGGAACAGGAAGCTGATTCCGACATTCCGGGCATCGGATCAAGTGACGCGCCGCCATTGTGTGGTCCTCAGCCGAAAGCTGTCTTTCACGATAGGCAAGGATGTCGGATATTTGCAGGTGTTCTTCGCTTGTCATTTTCTTAACCTTCCAAGTTTCCTTCGTGCATCGAACCTCGCTTTCCTTATTGCCCGCGTCGCCGCTCCCGGATCGCGATCATTCTTGTGCGATCTAGCTATCGCGGCGATCTCAACATCGGAAAGAGGCAGTCTTTCCAAAATATCGAGCCACTGTTCGTTGCTTATATCGAGGGATGCGACTATCTCTGCTTCGTTGATTCCAAACTCAATGAAATAGATCACTAGATCCGGAGAGTTGAGCAAAAGCGCCCGTCGCTGATACAAACTCAGCTTGCAAGTTTCTTGCCAAACATTTCCAACAAGTGAAACCATCTCCGCATTGGAACTCCCCTCGGCGGTTGGTGGCGACATCAGGGATGCCTCATCGATCGGGACCTCGCACTTTCTCTTTCGATTTGAAAAGGAACGGTTGATCTCATTGTGAGCAGTCTTTGCCGTATATGACCCCCACTCCGCCATTGTCATACTGCCTGCCTTCTCCGGATGTTTTTCTTTCCACTTCAAGAGACGCAGGATCGCATCCTGCGCGACATCCGGTATATCGGCTTCGGGAACCGCAGCGCGGCGCCCGTACAGCACCCGTAATACAAGAGAGAATACCGAGGCGAGCGAAACTTCGCCAACCGGAAGGTCGCCGCCGGGATCTCGTGAATTACGGATCGATCCAAATCCTTGATCTTTTTGAAACTGCCTATCCATATGCCCGAATCCCTACCGAATCTCCGAGAAAGCGAAGGGGAACTTACGTTCTCGAAAAGGTCAAGTTCCCCGCTAGATAAGAATCTCCCGCTTGAATATACCCGCTCCGCCAATATCGAGCCTTTTAGTAATGCAGGCTGTTTTTGCTACGGGAGCAGGGCATCTTCAACGAGAAGCCAAACGATTTTCCGAAGGGTGTTCTTTAATTTTCTTATCGTAAACTCAAAAGGTCAAATCGTAATTTATTTCCATAAAGACCATAATGAGGCTGAAACTCAGAGCGGCTGTAGAATTCGATTTTTCGGCCTTTGCCCGCAGACTATTTATATATGATAAAAGCAATAACTGTACCGTAGGAATGTTCGACATGCCACTCCTTATATTCGCGTTCATTTATTCGACTTATTCACCTTTGTCAAGTCAGTTCGTTTATTGATCATTCGGAGATAATGCTGAACAAGAACCGTGAATTTCAGAGTATTTGTTGGGTCGGCTCCGTTAGATCTGGCGTAGTTCCGAAACATTAGTCCAGTGGTGCATTCTTGCGTAAGTGGTGCAGAAATAAACCAGTTTTGGTGCGAAAATGAACCATTTCTTTCCCTCTGCCGATATTTTTGCCCGCCTGGTTATACCCTCGCCGATCACATCTTGACCACGACACTGACCGTTCCTGACACCTTCGGTCGTCATTTCGGAACGGCTTGTACGTTCTTTTCGACCGGTCCGCGTTAAGTTCACACCTCTTTTCAACAAACGGAAAACAAAGGCTGTCGGCAGCTGTTGAATCGAATACCCGGAAGGGCATTTTCGTTTCGCAATCAACAGCAAGATCGAAGGAGAGTAAAAAGAATGAAGGTATTAATATGCGGCAGCAGAACGATCAACGATCCGGCGATGATATCACTGGCAATTGAAGAAAGCGGCATAAATCCTACGCACATTATATCGGGCGGTGCGAGAGGCATTGACAGGCTGGCGGGTGAATATGCGGCTTCGAATGGTATTAAGTTCACGGAATATCTTGCCGATTGGGACAGGTACGGGAAACGCGCTGGGTTTATGAGGAACTACATTATGGTCGGAGAGGCCGAAGCGGTCATTGCGGTTTGGGATGGTAAAAGTACGGGAACAAAACATGCGATCGACACCGCGAAGTCTAGTGGAAAGCCGGTGTTCGTTTACAGGTACGGAAATGGAGAAGCGGGACTTGCGGCATCCGCGACCGGTACGGCCATCTCCCGGAACTGAAACAGAAATGTAAGCGGCGGACAGATCGCGGCTTGAAGGCGGTCCTTGATGAAACACTCTTGAAAAGCAGTCTTCGGGCCGTAAAGCCTTTTTCGGCGACTTACAGACTTAAGAATAAATAGGAGAACAATAAAATGGGAGCAAATATATCGCTTATCGGTAACCTCGGCAAGGAGCCGGAAACCAAGATCACGGACAACGGCACATTCATGGCAAGTTTCTCGATGGCCTCGAACACCGTCAGAAACACGAAGGACGGAAAGGTCAAGAAGACAGACTGGTTCCGTGTAACGGCATTTGGCAAACAGGCTGAGACGATCGCTCGTTATGTCCGTAAAGGGCATCGGCTATACGTTCAGGGACGGCTTACGTTCCAACCGTGGCTCGACAACGAGGAAAAGCCACAGTCGGGAGCGGAGATCGCTTTGCAGGAATTTCAATTCCTGAATGACAAGCGGGAGGATAACGACAGTGAGGAAGCGGCAGCAGTTATACCCTCTCAAATGGACGCGCCTGCTGAGATCGCACAGACCGCGGCATACTGATCAAGGAGCTTTTACCTCGACTTCGACCTGCCCAACAGACCCATCCAACACCGGACCGCCGCCGTGGTATCTGACACGTAAGACGTGGCGGTGGTCCGCCTCTTGTATAACAAATGGAGCGGATTCTTATATTGCGATCTTGCCACGAGGAATCTCTATGAAATATAAAATCGAACGGATGAAGTTCATCACCCGCGAATACGTCCGGGCAAACCGCGACGAACTCTTCCTGTTTGGTGACAATCTTGAGCGGCGAGGGCTTGGCGGTCAGGCCGCCGAAATGCGGGGCGAGCCGAATGCCATCGGCGTGCCGACCAAGAATAAGCCGTCAATGACGACGGATTCGTTCTTTACCGATACCAAGTTCGACCAGAACAGAGCTGCCATCGATTATGCCTTTGCAAAGCTTGCAGAAGCCGTCACGGATTCAAGCCGTGTGATCGTTCTCCCCTCGGACGGGTTGGGAACCGGCCGTGCGCAGCTAAAACAAAGAGCGCCGCTTACCTTTGCCTATCTTCAAAAACGCCTGGACGAGCTTATATCCGAATAAAAGCGCCCTTGCGTGAACCCCATATAATTTCCGCCGCAACTTGAAAGGGATTTTCAAGCCTGAAAGAAAGTGTTTTTTCAATCAGGGCTTTGAAAACGCTGCCCTTAATACCACGCGTTTTCTCCGTTTCCAACGATCCGGATAGAGGTTAAGTTATGGCAGAAAAATTGAATATTGAACAGCTCAGGAAACACGCTCCGCAGAACCCGATACTTGCATTCTCACCGCTTAATACAGGCTCGCCGATGCAGGACTGGTGTTCGCACCTTGCAGACAATCCGCTTCGTCGCATGGAACTTGAGGAGTTCGCGATACTCGGCGACGTTGTTGTCAGGATAGCTGATGAACTTGAACCGGAACCGATAGATCGCGTTCGGATAATGTCACTCGAATACGCGGTAAAAACTCTTGGTAATGAGGATGACGGACGCGAGTTCGTTCGCTGTGTAAAAGCCATCGCAAGCCCGGACGCCGGCCAGTTCGAGTATGAGCAGATAGCGGCATACTACTACCGCGAGATCAGGGAACGCGGAGTTAGTGAGGTCCTTATGGAAATGGGTCTTCTGGGGATGCAGCTTGAAGCTGTGACCGCAACAAATTCAGACCGCGAGATCGGATTTGAGGAGTTCGAGCGATCCGAGCAAAAGCTCACGGTAGCTGACCAGCGCCGTGTTCGGGACGTGGCGGCGGATCGAATGCCGCTGCCGCCACGGTGCCCGAACTTCGACGATGAAATGAAATCGGTTCTGAAACGTGTCGGAGGGCAAAAAGTTAGTCGAATGATATATGACGACCTCGCCGCTTTCTATCTTGAGGACAGTGACAAATCCCTGGAGGAAATGGACCGTGACTTCCTCACCTTCGAGAATCTCGATCAGTATGACGAGAACGGTATTGTCGGCCTGACGATGAATGGCGGACAGCGTTCGGTTGTCGTATTCGATCTCGACTGCGAGGTCGATGCATCGTGTCTGCCGCCCGATACGAGACACCTTGCTTCGGATCTCGGAAGGCTCTTTGTCGGCCACGCGATGGGCGGCAGCGCTATCCAAAACGCGCGGCGAATGATAGCCGAAGCCTGGGCGGACATGAGCGGAGCGGCGATCCCGGTTTCAAGTTGGAATGAGCCGTCGAAACAGCCGTTTTCAGATCACGAGTTCGAGGAATGGCTTTCGCTTTCACTTGACCGGATCTATGACCGAAAAGTCTTGCGATCTGCGCGACGGCTTTGGACTTTAGGCAACGGGGAATCAGTTGAACTTGTCTCGGGTCAGGAGGTCAATCCCGACTTCGAAGAGATGCAGTATTCAGCGGCGGTTCTTAGGTTTTTGTGGCGTCGGCAATATGGTGATTTCCATTTGCGGAGTCTTCGGCACGAAGCGTATCAGGAAATGTATCTTGCTATACGGAACACTTCGGATACAGCCGATGTAGCGGAGCTTAAAAAGCGGGCGTACGCGGACTTCAAGGAGTCGAACAGGCTCTCATTGAAGGAGTTTACGGCGCTGAACACGGTCGCGAAATCCCAGGAAGTACGTCTTCGTGACCGGTTCTCCGGAGCGGCGAGACAGTGGCTTCGAAAGATCGAAAAAGCGACAGAGGGAGGGCTTCGATATCTTAAGTTCTCACTTTACAACGATCCGGGTGCGAAGGCTCTCACACGTCAGGAAAAGCAGCGTCTTTGGGATGCGGTCCGGATGCGTGAAACAGAGTTGAAGGCACAGAGCGGAACTGCTAACGCTCGGCAGCAGCAGAATGTTTCCGTGCAGCGGCGACAGTATGTTCAGGTCATAGTTTAGGCCCGAAAGTTGAATGGCAAAACCATTGAAAAGGAGCGGCGGTCAGGTCATGCAGCGGAAATGCAGTATCTTTCGTGAAAATGGCCGGGCAGCCGCTTCCCGGACGGAATAAAAATTAACCATAGGAGCAAAAATCAACCATGTCAGCAAATGTATCTATATTAGGAAATGCGGGACGCGATGTGAGCTTGCGTCATTCGGAAAATGGTACGGCGATCGCGAGCTTTCCGATCGCATCGAACTCTTTTAAGAACACCAGGGAAGGGCGGGTCCAGGTCACTCATTGGTACGAAGTGACAGCCTTCGGGAAGACGGCCGAGACCATCGCCGAACACGTCAAAAAAGGCTCGTCCCTTCTTGTTCACGGCAGGGTTTCGTTCAAGCCGTGGACGACCGACAGAGGCGACCCCCGATCCGGGGCCGAAGTAGCCCTTTTATCGTTCGAGTTCGTCGGCGGAAATCGATCGGACGAGCAGCGATCGGAAGCAAACGGAACCGGTAATTTGAGGCCTGCCGTATCCGATCATACGGGCCTGGCGAATGCGGACTCTCAGGTTCCCGAGCCGGCAGGCGCTTCGCAAAACGGGGCGCCGGATCAGCCTGCCGACGAGCCGTATGTCGATCAGTTCTAAGAACCGGTCTATTTTGTCAGATTTAGGCTTTATTTTAAGGGCATCGGGAATATCCCGGTGCCCTTTTTATCTTGCATATACACACCGGAGGTAAAACAATGACCGGATTTAGACTTGTAAAAGAAGAGGGCTTTTCCACGGCCGACAAAGATTACACGCCTATCGTGTCGATCTATGCCGATGCATCCTGCCTCGGAAACGGCTCCGCCGACGCATCCGCAGGTTGCGGAGCGGTTATCATTGACCGAAATCGCAAGGAAGTAAAACTGCTCGCAAAATATCTTGGCCCGATCACCAACCAGCAGGCCGAAATACTTGCGTGCGCAAGTGCTATTGACGAGCTTCGCCGTTCTTGCAGGGTCGAGATATTCTCCGATTCAAAGTATGTTGTTGACACGATGACAGGGCTGAATCGGATGAAGACGAACAGGCTTTTTTGGAACCAATTGGTCGAAAGCTCTTTAGGTCATCATATAACCTGGCGATGGATCAGAGGCCATGACGGAGAGCCGCTTCAGGAGGCCGCCGACAGGCTGGCACGAGCGGCTTCGACGGCCATGATCGATATCCCGGCTGATGATCTGAACCTGCTGGCGGAACATCTTTCCAGGGAAGATAACGGACTGAATATCAGATCATTCGAGATCGAGCTTGATAAGATAGTCAGCCGCTTCCAGTTCGTTCGCGAGACGCGAGGACGGATTTACAGATCCGAGTATCCGGCGACTTTTCCTTCGGCCTTTTCGGCGTGAATGTACCCTGCTCTAGGCGTTTTGTTTGAGCCAGGACCTAAAGGCGGAGTCCCGTTCGAACAGCAGGTTGAGAGCGTATTCGACAACATCATCGTTCGTGACCTTTGTTTCCATCTGCTCGGCGCCGAACCGGAGATATTTCTTGAGCTTTTGGTCGGTCGCGTCAAGTATCTTAGCGTTGATCCTGACGTAGTTCAGGCGGTTTATTTGAAGCATCGGCTGCTTCGTTGAGGGCTTTATTTCAGTGGTTGTTGTCATAGTTTTTGTTCTACTCCTTTTGGTTGTTTTTCGTGTCCGTGAAGGAGTCAATCAACTGCCGTGCCAGTCCTGATTAAAGGGAAAAGGAGGTGAAAACAGAGGGCTTTTTGGTGAGTAAATAAGCCGTGGAACGCGGGCTGGTTCAAAAATGCAAAAAAAGCTGCCGTCACCGTACGACAGGATAAAACGCATTTTTGGCTTGTCACCGAACTTAATTCTTTGTAATTAAACATCTTACGGATTGTCACTTAAGCGACAACCCCGTGCTTGCCGTGTCACCGACCGCAGCGGCACGTGTTTTGCTGATGTTCGTGAAAGGAGACACGGTGACGCTCAATGTTTGATTTACTTCAGAGGGTGTTCAAGACAAGCCGAAAATATGAGGAAACTACAAAGAGAAAATATTATCAGCAAGATCAATAAAGACCCTGATGAAAAGCAAGGCCGTTCCGTGCATGTCAGGCCGTATGAATCCGACGAAAAAATGCTCGACGAGATAGCTGACAAAACGGGTGAGGCCAAAGCCGCGATAGTGCGCCGAATGATTCGTTTTGCCCTGTCAGACAAATACGAGCATTTCAGCGCGAATCCGTGCCGCGACCGGCTCGATCTTCTTGTTGAGCAAAGCCGCCAGGACGATGACGGTTCGGAACGCATCGCGGAGATACTGGACAGAATCCGGCAACTAGAAGACGACCAAAGAAGCTCGGAGCAAAAGAGAGCCATATTCCTGCGCGAGATATACTCCCTGTCCGGTCTTTCGGTCTTTGTGCTGAACATTCTCCTGAGCCGAATGATCGAACTTACGATGCCGAAGGACACAGACAAGGAAAAGATCGTCCATGTGGCAAACGGAACAATGAAGAACGTGATCGCCCAGACGATCCTTGACCTGGACAGATGTCTTAATTTTCACGGTATCGACTCAGGGCCGCAGATTCTCGATGAACTCTACTTCGCAACAAGGTTACAAGGCCTTGCACCAGCGTCACCTGAAGAACCGATCTTCGAACCGAAACCCTTATGAAAATAGTCGCGAACGTGCAGGCAAAAAGAGGGAGTTCGCGGGGCCTCGTCCATTACATTGCTCACAGCAAGCTGGACATTGAAAGAGAGCCGCAGAATTCGCGCGAGCTTTTTAACGCTTTTGGCGATAATCTCTCGGTAAAAAGCGCGAACAATTCGATGAGGGTGGGCATTGCTAAGAGCATACCGTCGAATGATGAACTGCATCACCTCGTTCTCTCTTTTCGGGACGAGGAATACCGGAAGCTGGGAGCTGGTGAAGCTCAAAGGCAAAAGGCCCTGAAGGAGATCACACGCGCCGCCATTAAGATTCTTGAAACCGCGACAAACGCCGAGCGATTCTTGTGGGCCGCAGCCATCCATCGAAACACCGAAAATCCCCATGTTCATATCGCAATTCAGAAGAGATATCTTTCCACCGGGATCGAGAGACAAGTCCTGACAAAGATACCGCGAGAGGCCCTTCCTCATTATGAGCATCGCGATAGTGAAAGAGTTCTTCTCCTAGGATATCTGATCGAGACTGCCGCCGAGAAAATGGAGGCGATCATCGACCGCGAGAGATCACGAAACAAAGTATCAAAACCATCCGGGAGAGATGCGATGCAGCAGGAATATTCGGAACGAGAAACTGAGTCGGAGCATCTCAATAAATCGGATCCCCGAATCGTAGCAGAGAGGGACATTCTCGCAAAAGGGATACTCGCGGAATATGAACTTCATAAGGCCGAGACAAGGGTAAATTCTTTACTCGATCATGGCGACAAAATGCGGTTTACGGTGAGCGATCCTGCGAGCGGTAAAAGAAAACGGCTTTCGCTTCGAGAGATCAAGCAGCAGGCTGGTCGAAACGAGCCGGATCATCCGACCCAAACGGAAGTCCAGATCAAGACGATTCTTCACAAAATGCTGGTAAAGGAGAAGGTCGCGAAGAACCAGCTTCAGAACGATCTTTCCGATGTGATCCGGGAGGCGAAACGGATCCGGAATGAATATCGAAAAAGCGGCAGTCAGCTTCCGGTTCCGTCGCTTACCAAAGAGGATCTCGATAAACTTCAGGAACAATGCCTTGATGCACCGGATATACGAAGATTCTCGTATCTTGAGCGGGTAAGAAGCGGCCTCGTTAGGTCGCGCGAAATAGAGCCGAGAAACAAGGACGATATCAGGTCAATTCTGGCGTGGAAGAACATCTCTGAGCTTCGATCAAAAAACTACGAACGGCAGCACGGGGAGCTAAGCGAGAAGAGCTACCACTTCCGATTCGATATCGGTGAAAAACATGCGTCGCTGGCCGATCTGGATCGTGAGCAAAAGGATCCGGAAGGCCCAATACTTTCCTTCCTTAGAAAAATGAAAACAACGGCAGCAAGGCTTACCAAAAAAGGGATCATTTCAACAAGGGCCAATGAGACCAACAACACCCGAAACGAGATAGTCGGGAAACTGGCAGAACAGCTTGCGGGCATTCAGAAGACCGGAAAGGTCGAGCAGAACAAAACGAAGATTCTTGACGGCATCCTAAACGCCGGTTCGGATAAACATCAGGATGATCCTTTGTACTCAGCGGACCAGATCGCTGAAATTGAGAAGCTGTCTCTACGCCTTAATCTAAAGGATGAGTATGAGAAGAATTGGAAGGATCAGCGTTCAATAATTGAATCCGCCGGAAGCGATTCCAGAGCATTTACGAAACTTTTGAAAGAAGACGCTACGGCTGATCTTGCCGAGCATAAGAACCGGATCATTGCCGGCCGCTCACTCGCCAGAGAGATCGTTGCGAAGGTTGAGTTCGACAGGGCAAGGGAAGACCTGAAGACATTTCAGGGATCAAAGCGATTTCAGAAATTCGCGATAAGCGATAAAAAGTCCGGAACCGTAGAGTACGTGAGTCTTCATGATGTGGATCTACCAAATAGAGGCTCGCTGCTTGATCGTGCGCTCGATGAATTATTTGAGGGCGGCGAACACAAGGCACTTTGCCGAACCGTCTCGTCGCTGGTCGCGGCGAAGGAGGAAAGGCTAAAGGACGATGTTACGGGAGCGAAGGAGATATTGGTATTCGCTACCCGCAATGCATCCGAGTTCAAGGAGACTTCATTCTTCGGTTTAAAGAGCAGATCAGTCTATCAGCCTATCTTTACTTCAAACGAAATAGTGATGCTGGAGTCGCGGATCAAGAAAACCCAAGACCCAAAAGAAGCCGAACATCTGCAAAAGCTCGTTGATTCCGCTGCGGAAGGAGCAGTCCGTTCGCTATCTGATCTGTTACGCGATTTTGACACTCCGAAATACGTCTCTTCCGGGGTTAAGGAGGTCGCTGTTCCTTTACACATCGGATCGGATGATGGACGACTGGAACGAGACTCGGAGCGGAGCGTCCTTCTTCATCGTTCTGATAGGGAGGTCGAAGGACATTCACGCTAGGCGTCATCCGGCCGCAGCGAGAAGAGGCACGCCATTTGCTCATAGACCTCATTGCAGAGGAATTCTATTAAGAGTTCGTGAATTGAGGAAATGAAGCAAGACCTTAGCAACCGGGTAACAGCCCGAATCGACAATGAAATACGGGATATTCCGGGCCGATCCCTCGATCTCGGAAAAATTCATACCCCGGAACTTGGTTTACTTTCGCCCCGCCGGAACGAGATCGCACCAAAAGGAGCCGGCCGCGACGCGGCGCTTATTGCCTACTCGGAACGTCTCCGAAACAGCTACCGGTCAAATGAGGACGGCCTTCGGGACGGTATGGTCAAACTCGGCGAAGCTTTTCGTGACGGGCAGACGATCAATATTTCGTGTTTCTGCCGGGCAGGTGAAGCGTGCCACGCCGATGTCGTAAAGATCGCAATTGAAAAGGTCGGCCACGCGATGAAGGTCCGCGAAGCCGCTGCCGTAAGATCACAGCCGGAGGTCAATGAACGCACAACTGTTCAAAACGCCAACCCACGCACCGAACGAGCTATAAACGACTTCCTTTCAGTCAGCCGATCCGAAATGCTTCTTGCAAAGCTAGAAGACACCGAGGGGCGAAACCGAAGCGAACATGCTTCTCATCTAAACGGTCATTCTCAGTTCATCAGAGACCTTTATGAGCGGGGAGCCACAGTACGGGACGGAGTGCTGATCTCGCCGAAGGAAAACCTTTCGTCAGCGCAGCCGCTTGCCATAGCAACCCATGAGTATGCCGTCAAAAGGCTTTCCACTCTACTCGGAGAAGAACGAGCTAAAGCACTCGCCCCGCAAATTGTCGAGCACGGGGTAAGGATCGCAGGTGCATCGGCCGATCGCGATACGAAGATAAAGGTCTTTAACTGGATCTACGGAGCGCTTGAAGGACGTAGCGATCTTATTAAGACAGAGGACAGAGTTCCGGCAGATGAGACGAAGGAACAGCGATTCGACCGAACTTTGAATGAGATAGCAGATCTTGCCGAAGAGATGAGCAGGCTTGAACCTTCGGACAGGTTTGTTGCGATCGAATCGCTCAATGAGCAGCAGGATACTCCGGTCGAAAGAGCCGATGACGAGCTTTCGCTGGAAAACGTGTATGAGGATGCGCTTCATCACGAAGAGCATACGCAGGCTGAACCGGAACACGCCGGCGGCGGTATTCAGGAGTACGAGCGAGTCGAGCTTGAGGACACGAACTTGGCACGGCTCGCCTCCGATATGTCAAAGGACGAACTCGACAGGTGGATCTATGTTCGGCTGCCGGTCATTGACGAGATGCTGGAAAGCGGAACTCCGGCAGATACGATCCTAAAGCCGTTTCAGAATGAAATATATCACGGTGCGAAGGAAGGCCCGGGTGCAAAGCAGGCAGCCATCGACGACCTCAAATTCGCCTCAGCCTATATCCGGCACCAGCTAAAACAGCCGGAATCCCGGCTGAGGCATTTTAATGCCCGTTACCGGGGATATGCGGGAATGCTTGAATGGGCGTCATCACGAGACGAGGTGATCGAAGCCGCATCGAGGATTCGCCTGGAAAACGCGAAGCTCGGATTTGAATGGAATAACCTGCCGGAGACGGAGAAGGCCCAAACTCCCGCTCCTCTGACCTCTAAAGAGATGCGGTTTCTCTTTACGGAAAGCTCTCCCCGCCACTACACATCGGAAATGACGGCTGCAAAGCTCTCCTATTTGAGTGTCGGAATCGACGCAAAGACAAAGACAGATTCATTGATGCGCGGTGAAATATCGCCAAGTCCCGAAGCCGCGCAGCTCATCGACAGTCTTGAATTTCGTCTCGGAAGGCGGTATTCGAGTGATTCTTTGTCCGCTACGAAACATTTTCTTCAAAGCCTTAAGACGCCCAACGATGAACTGCGTTACAAGAACACATTCGACCACAGCGATGTTTACCGGAAACTGCCTGCAGCCGAGCGGGATTTCGTTTACCAGCGAGCCGTGCTTCAAAAAGAAGGACTGGAGTCGAAGCTTTTTGACAACGACCTTGACCGTGAAAAGCAAGTGCAGGCTCCGGTGCAGAAAATCGACGCTAAGGGCTTCGATGAATTTCGCGAGGAATTGAAATCGGAGATCCTTAATCTCGTAAGATCAGGTTCCAAATTCGATCATCAGGAACTTGCGGAACGCACAGCGTTAATGCTCGACGCGAGCCTGGCGAGGAGCGGGTTTGCCGGCAAAGCCGATCTCGAATCAATGAAGACGCTCAGCCGTGAGCTTTCAGACGGCATCGGGAAAGCCGCGTCACGCTTATCTATAGATTATTCGCGAGGCAACGTACCTGTCACTGAAAGGGTATTAGAGAATACCATCGGCCGTCAGGATCGAACCCGTGAAATATACGCACGCTAGCGAAGCTCGGTCTGGGGTTTCCCTGCGTCAAGAAAATTAGATCGAAAACCCAGGATGTGCCTAAAAAATGGTCTTTTAATCTCTTTGACGGCTATGCTCAGGCTGTTCAATAAGTCCCAATAGAGTCAACTGATTTGCGGAAGGCTGAATACTCAGAGATCTGACATTTTCAGGATCCAAAGCCGGCCCCTTCCAGCGGCGGTGCGAACTGGGCGATACGATCAGAAACAGGGTCGCGGCTTCGTCCCGCTGTCGGCCTGTCGGGATCGCCCAGAGCGTAAATCGATGATGACCGATCCGTGTATAGAGATAATGATAGTTCCGGTGGGTGAGAGCCCGATCCTTGTTTGAGTAAATACGACCTTGCTTCTTCTCCCAAACCATACCTTCCAACTCCCTAAGGTCTTTTGGAAAACCACCGCGTTTCTTATGAAATGAGAGGAGATCCCGCATCATCACATCGGCCGCTTCGACCGGAAGATCCGCCTTCATCTGCCTATCGGACGCCCATAAAGAGTAGATATAGACACCGACAACCAGCAGGACGGACATCGGGACCAAAACAAACGATATTTTCAAAGTCTTTAGCATTAAGGTCTAGATCGCGCCGTGGACAAGTTGTAAGGAAGGTTGTTCGTATCGTTTCGTCAGTAATAGACGGACTTCACCCGTCAGGTCGTTAAGTGTTTCTTTGAATGACCCTTGGGAGTCTGTTTCTTCGGACATAGTATTCGGATCGACATTCGCCCTGACCTTAAGTGTCGCAACAAGGTTTTCATTGGTATATACCTTTTCCACTTCTTCTGAAATGAAATCATCGACCACTGTTTTTCCAGATTCCCGTTCCGCGACGGGCGGCGGAGCATCTGTCAATAGAAATGCAGGGTCGATGTCGCCGAGATGGATCTCCTTCGGTGAGCCTTTTCGCTTCGCCGCGTATGAACTCTTGAGGACCGCGAGAGGAGGATAAGCGGCCCTTATCGGCGGCGCGGTATCACTTAGTATCAATACCTCAGAGTGCCTGGCTATCTGCCGGACCTCCGAAGCCTGCATCAGCGCACGTTTTTGCTCGGCGTACCGCGTGTTGTCGGATTTCCTGCCCGGAAAGTCCTGAAACGTCTTTGAGAGGATTGTTGTATCGCCCAACTGCTTCGATGCGTATTCAGCCGTAACGTCATCAAGGCCGGGCAAGAATATCTTCGTGAGTAGTGTCCCAAGGATCGCATTCGCCCGTTCGCGACCGTATTGATCGTACATCTGCGGGAGATCCTGATATCCGAGTCCCAGGCCGACACCCCGGCCTCGACCAATACCTGAAATGCGTTTTACTTCGGCCACGTTAAGCTGATACGCCTCATCGATCAGGACAAAGCACGGATGTTCCGGTTCATTCAATCCGTCAAGCCGCATTTCCATTACCGCCTGTCCGAGGAATGTTGCGATAAACTCCTTATAAATATCCGCCGCTCCTTCGGAGACGACAAGATAAATCGCCGTACCCGGTTTGCGAAGATCGGAGAAGTCTATATCACTACATCCGGCATCCTGTTCCTCGGAAATCGGCGGCATCGTTACCATCCGCGCCGGTGCTAGAGTAAAGGGTCTGAGTTTATTGTAAAGGCCGATAAGGATCGATCCGCGTGTCTGGACAGGGGCTTGGCGGAACGCCAGATACGCTTGCTTTGCATATGTGCTCGGCGAATTCTCCATTGCTTTTGCGAACACGTCATTGCCGTCCTCTCCAAGCGACAGGAGAAAATCCGCTGCAAACGCAGGGATCGCCTTCTCCCGATAGACTTCTGCAATGTGCAGGAGGATCGCGGTAAGAGCGATCTGTTCGGCATCTCCCCAAAACGGATCGGCGTTGGTCTTGCGCCGGTTTTCGATGCCGATCATCATCCCCGCGACCTGACAGGCAAAGGCGGGGTCGTTCCTGCATTTCGGGATGAAGTTCCAGCGGTCGCTTTTTGTCGGATCATTGAGATCGAGGCGGAACACCTGCTTAGCGGAACCTGCGGTTTGAGCAAAGAGTTCACCCTTTGGGTCGTAAACAAGGCATGATGATCTTCCCAAGATCGCCCGGATCATCGAAATAAAGAAGGTCTTTGATTTTCCCGATCCGGTCGGCCCGAACATGACAAAATGTCTGAGCCATTGGCTCGGCGGCAGAAAGATGTCCCGGCCGCCGAAGGCTTTTGCGATCGGCAGAGCGTTCGCAGGAAGGGGCAGGCCTCGAACACGATTCATCAGGCCGCACCTGACCAGATCGGTTGCCTTTGCCCAGCGAGCGGACCCGTGTGCGGTACTCATCCGTCTTATTCGGTAATCCCAGAGAATGGAATACGCATCAACGAAACCGCCGCCGATACAGCACAGGGCCATCGCCCAGAATGCAAGGTTGATGAGACCTTCTTCCCCAAACAGCCAGCCGGCGAAAATTGCGAGACCGGCGCCGATCAGCCCGAGAATAATTGAAAATGCTCCCCTGCCAATATCCACCGCCCAATGCCAGAAGGCATTATATGAGGGCAAATACTGCTCATTCGCTTTTCGCGGGATGCCGTATGACGCATCAAATCTTTCTATTCGTTCTCGAGAAAACATATTTTGTCTATCGACTTGAGTTTTGAGACTTAAACCATTCGTCCTGTTCGTGAAGTTCACGAATGACCGTTTCATTAAGAGGCAATGCTTCTCCCCGCCAATGCCTGATCTTCCAGCCTGCGGTGGTGAGTTGTTCAGTCGGGCCGAATGGAGACGGCAACTTTGCAAGGTTCTGGGACTCGAAGTACATTATCGAGTTCGTTTCACTTGCGGGCAGCGGAAATCGCATCAGCAGCGCCGAACCTGTCACCCCATCTTTCGGTAGGGCCAATATCTCAAATGAAAGCGGCTCACTGCGATAGGCAAAACGCAGATCGCTAATGTTTGACCGTAACGAACCGTTTTCGACATAGATCCCGGGCGGCATCAGTTTCCGTGAAGCTAATTCCTGAATTATGTCATGATGCGAAGCAGGAGCATTCCCGGTTGATGCCTGTTTGGCAAAGACGGACAGCGAAACGGCCAGTCCCAAAGCTCCGAGTTCCCGAAGACGCAGCGCTGTTTCATATTCTGCTCCCGAAAGCGGCTCCCTATATGAGATCTGTAATCCGGCGTTGGCGTCGAAAGATGCGGAGCTACTGTTTTCGACAAAACGGAGCTGAGCGTGTTTCGTCCCAGAAGGGAGAGTTACTCTTACCGCAATATATACGCCCACAATAAGGAGAATAAGAAGCATCGCACCGTAACGCGATGGATCGAAATGCCTTCTTAATCGAGCCATTATGCCATTATGCGTCGGCATTTGATTCTCCTTTGGCTTCGCCCTTTCTTTGATCTTTCTCATTACCATCGGCCCCCTGTTTGTCCGGCCAACCGCAGCCAACGACTCGCCCAGAGCGCATCTCTATCCGCGAGCCAGGTGTCAATGACCGGGTGAAATGCGTTTGTCATCGCAAGCAGATAATCCAGCTGGAGGCTAAGAAGTTCTCTTGCCTCGCCGGTCTTTACGAAATAGCAGAAATATCTCGTAAGGGAGTCGTCGTCTAGGGACTCGACGGCATCCCTGACGAACGCTCCCGCGACATCGATAGATTCCCGGATGCTCGGATGATCTTCCATACCGGCGATCCCGCGTACCGCATCAAGCAGTTTTATCGCAAGGGCGAGCTGCGCTGATGAAGCATCAGGATTTCTTGCAAGCAGTATCTCCAATTCCTTTTCAAGAGTCGGATTGGCGAAACGGCTGTAAATATGCCGTGATATGAATGGCCCGCTCAATTTATGGCGAAGATCGTTCGAGGTCGTAATTACTATCGGGCGGGATTCCCGTTCGGTGATACCGATGCGGCCGGCCTCGTATCGCGGTATGTAGATCAGTCCGCGTTCAAGCGGCATAAGGAGCGAATCTTCGATACTTGCCCCGAACTTATCGCTTTCATCAAGCAGCAATACCGGCGGCGGAGTCTTTGATTTGACCGCCTTTGCCGCGAGATCGTACGCCAAACCTACCTCACCGAGTATCAGGAATTGTCTTTGCCACTTCATCCTTCTGGCCTTTTCGAGAAATTCGGGTTGTTCGCTCACAGGAAGCCCTTTTGCGACGGAAAGATTCTCGCGCATCCATACTTCCTGTTCCTCACGGTCCCAGTCATAGAGGATCTCTTCCTGCTTCAAGCCGTCGCGTCCCGACACAACGCACATCGTCAGGTTGCAGGCCTGAGCGAGAGCTTCGGGAAAGGCGGTCTTGCCGCTCCCGCGCGTCCCCGATATCAGCCAGACCCGGCCCGACTTAAGGCTTTCGCAGAAATCCCCAAAAACTTCTTTGCCCGGCACATAGCCCGTGCCGCAAAGCAGTTCGTACAGTTCGCGTTCACGTCCCGTCGTTGCAAGATGACGCGGATCGACCTGCGACCGGTTAGGATCGTGAGGGATCATTCTTTTGCCGCCTCCTGCAAAGGCTGAGTTCTTGCGGCAAACGAGTTTTCAGGCAGGCCGGTGACAAGGACATACCCGTTTGAACCCGCCGAAACTTCTAAAAACGTGTTTTCCCGTTCATTTTTGAGAAATGCATCGGAAAGATCTTCAGTCATTGACTCCGTGCCGCGACGGACCGGTTCCGAAAGGATGACCGTGCTGCCGGAGCGGATCGCTCCGACAGAGCCGAGTACCGAGGCAGCCGTCTCCTGCAAGCCGCTGAAAAACCGCGCCCATTGGCTCGTCAGTCTTCGACGCTTGCCTTCGATCCCTGAAGCTCCGTCCTTACCTAGAAGTTCGCCATTGAACCTGACAAGCTCGCCGGAATCGGGATCAATGAGACCAACGATCGTGACAAATGCTCTCACGGATTCGCCGCTGCGCACGTTTCCTATGATCATTGTCCCAGTGGGGTAGGCGTATCCTTTTCCTTCGACGGGGCGGGTCAATTCCATCCTGACAAAACCGCCGGAATTGCGAAGCGTGTAGATAGAGCCGACAAGTCGTACCGGCAGCATTGTTCCGAATGGGATTTGAGCCGGTCTGAGAGGTTCGGGTGATACCGCTTCGGTGATCTTTGATGGTTCAGCGGTTTGACGGTTTTCATCTTCTTTAGCGGGCTTTTTCGATATGCCGAAGAACAATGACCGGCCGCGAGCGCCATCCGAACCAGTCCCTTTTGATACTGAGATACTTCGAGGCTCGATCTCCGCTTCGGTGGTTTGAGGGCCTTTTACCGGAGTTGTATTGCCCTTCGATCCATATTCTGCGGCTGGCGGCAGTGAATACGACTCTCCCGGGTTCGACGTCTTCTTACCGGTATCTATATCAGGTGTTACGGGGAGATCAGCGGGTTCGGCCCCGATGAGTATATCTTTGCCAATCTGGGTATCTCCGTCCGGGCCAAGATGCGGACTCAGATTTCGGGGAGAAGATGCAGTTGCAGTACCGACCATACTAAGGGCCACTCTTAACTTTTCATCTTCGGTCATCGGGTTCGCCTGAGCC
Source organism: Acidobacteriota bacterium (assembly GCA_019639175.1). GTDB lineage: Bacteria > Acidobacteriota > Blastocatellia > Pyrinomonadales > Pyrinomonadaceae > OLB17. Next base: position 75,660 of record JAHBSK010000006.1, read on the forward strand.
TCTCTTTGATCGGTTCTGTTCACAGCTTGAGTCTGCGGTTCGGAAAACCATCCCATTCCGAAGAACCACGCAAGACCGACAACCATCAGGCATATAAAGACAGCGAATGCGGCGAAGGTCCTTACCAGTTGCCAGCGGCGCTTCTGCGGTTTGGCGGCGGATTCCTCAATGTCCGAGATCTCGTCATCCTCCGCGTCTTCGAGTTCATCCGAAGCGCTCTCAAGCAGCAGTTTTTCTCTCGCGTCATCGTCCTCAAATCCGGGCATAGCAGAAGGCACTTCTGTTAGCTTCGGTGTTGTTTCTTCCATTTCTGTATTCACTCCTTTGTTTTCAGATCGCCGAGGGTTGAGGTTACAGGCGCGTCAGCGGCCTCGCGGTGGGCAACCAGAACGCTTATATTTTGATTGGTGCCGAGGATCGGAGCTTTATAGACAAGAGCAAAATAGACGGTTGAACCCGGCTGAACAAGGCCTTCAAGTGTCGTGGCTTCTACATACCGGATATCAAGCCGTGTCGTTTGAATACTGTTACCGTTCGCGTCCGTAGTCTGAACTTGAAGTTCCGGCGAGCCGGGAACAAGCCTCAGGTTTGAGGCGGTTATATTGCGTATTGCTACAACTACGAGGCTCGATTCCGGATCGAGTTCAGTGATGTGGGAAACGGCAAGTTCAAGGCCGTGCTGCGGCTTTGACCAAACTCCAAGATGTTTCCTCGGCTCCCGGATAGCCTCGGCGAGCCTTTTGTTGGCAAGAGAGGATATCTCATCTTCTGTTTTCTTTTTATTCGATCCTTTACTCCGGGTGTTCCCGGAGTTTCCGAAACTTGCATGAGCGGTACTTATCGGGCGATCAATATCGGGAGGCCTTTCAGCTGATACCGGCTCAGGCGTCGGAGCGGCCCCAACGAGCTTTGAGACCGCCCTTGAGTTCAAAGGAGCGGAAGCATGACCTTCTCCGCCCAGATCAAAGGCAAGTCCAGCTGTCTTTCTCGCCGCGATCACTGCTTCGCGGTCATATGTGATGACGCAGCGATGGGCATTCTTCCTAAGTTCGGCAACCGGAACCAGCTCCAGTATAAGAACAAGCCCCGACCGCATCTGGAGGCTGATAGCGGTCGAGGCACTGCCGTCACGCGACGGCAGGAATGATTCCCCGGGATAGATCGTGATAGACCTGTCGGTCTCCTTTGTCGGTGACTGAAATACGGAAGCGAGTTTCGGGTTGCCCTCGTGAATATAGTAGATGCCGTCAGACGCCGGAAACTCAACGATCGAAACGGCGTTTTGGGCAAGGCCAAGCCGGATCACAGTGGGCTGCTTCGGATTGACCGTCACTCTGGCCTCGCCCGACAGGTATTCGGGTTCAGCCAGATTGACGATCTCGACCTGTGCCGTCTGCGGAGACAGGAGTTTTTTCGCAGACGGTTCGGCGGCCGGTTTGGGGGAAGCCTTTGGCTTGATCTTTCTTACGGCTTTCGGTTTGCCGGGAATGGGTTTTGACTGTGCCGGCGTGTTTGCCCATCCGACGAAAATGATCGTCGGCAATAAAGCGGCAAGAGCGAGTTTTGAAAATATAATGTTCATATGATTATTAAGTTTTAGTCGATCCTTCTATTGATCCTGAGTTTCATTTATGGTTGAGGCCGCAACCTCTTGTTCCGCGTCGTCGGCAATAAGAGTTATTGGCGAAACGGATTTTCCGCTTACGGGTTCAACCCGGAACCGCAGGATCGTAAAGCCGGTTCTGAGATTGTTGTCATTTCTGACAGGCGAAGATGGGCTGTCTTTCAAAAGGAACTTGGCTTTAAGCTGAACGGATTCCTCTACATCCCGCCCGGCCGCTTTACGGCGTATCTTTCTGACGCCGATAGCCCGCAGCACATAAGGGTCGTTCTCATCGACGGTCAAGTCCTGTAACTTCCACGACGAATTGACGCTCTCCGCTTTCTCCGCTGCAAGAACGCCGTTTTGTTTGAGGCGGGTCGCCATCGCGATAGAAAGGTCGGGGTCGAGCATCCGCAAAAGCTTGTTCACCTGACTTTCGCGAGTTGATTGCTCAACTTCATAAAGGGCGGTAAGAAACTCCCCTACAAGATATTTCTTGTCTATTGCTGTTGGCGTGTCGGGCGAAATGCTTACCGTTTCTGTCGATCCGTAGTCGCGGTTGTTAAGTTCGATAACGCGGCCGGAAGACTTGTCAACGACGATCCGATCAGCCTTCCTCAATGAAAGATAAACATTGATCCCGATGCTCAGGGTGAGAACTATCAAGAGTATCCATACTGCCTTGAACAGCGACGAGATCGTAACCACGTCATCGGGATCGCGCGTCAGATAGAGAGGGCCTTCAGGTATCACGGGAGTTTCTGTTGTTATTTGATCTGCTTTCTTTTCTTTCATCATTTCATCTGCGGCCTTGTCCGCTGTATTCGTCGTATTCGCAAAACCAATGCCAAAGACGATATGGCTGTTTTTCAAGGGTCTTTTCCTTTCTTTGGAACAAAACCGAACCGTTGGTGCGGAAGAGCGTTGTGAAATTGAACCAGTCAGCGGCTTTACGGCGGGATCCCCGCAAAGGTAGATCTGGCATTCTGGGTCGGAAGACCGCGAACCTCCGGAGAGACGATCACATCTCCGCCTTGTTTGATTGACCGCAACTCACCCCTATCACTCACCAGATAGCGGTTTCCCGAACGAGGATCATAGAGAACAGTTACCGTCGCGGCTACCGGGGAATCGCCTGCTTCGGATGCACTTCGCTCCGACGCCAAGGTTCTCCCGATGCTGTCGGCGGATGCTCCATTCTTGAAACCCGGAAACCTGCCCTGAGTTTCAAGCCAGCGGTATATCCTTTTCCCGTTTGCCACATAACCAATGGTCTCCCTGTAAGGCGGAACGCCGTTTATCGTTCTTCTTCGCGATGTATTTATGTGCTTTCCGTTGGCAGACAGGGTTCGGCCGTGAAGATATGCTAGAACGGTTCCTTCGCCTGAATTATAGGCGGCTAGGACCGATTCAATCTTCCGTTCAAATAACCCGTCCAGATACTTCACGTACCTGGCAGCCGCGAAGATCGACGCCGTTGGTTCGTAAGGGTTGGCAAGACCAAACCTTTTGGCGGTAGCGGGAATGAACTGCATCAACCCCTGAGCATTTTTCGGACTTGTCAGCCACGGCCGGAACCGTGTCTCGTTATAGGCGATGGTCCACAGAATGAGCGGGTCAACTCCTTCCTTTCGGGCGGCATCGGTGATCGTCTTCTCAAACAGTTCGGCACGCGAAAGAACATCCATTTTTGAAAGAGATGTTCTTGTGAAACTGACACGATTCTGCGATCTAATCGGGATCGAAAAGCCAGGAAATGCGACAAGCAGCAGGACGGCGGCAATGAGGGTTTGTTTTCTCATGAGGAAGGACATTGGCAAGATACGTGCCAGCGGGGCGTCCGCGCGAACGGCACGAGCTTTGCAGAGCGAGCAACTCCGTTGGCGTTTCTATGGAAGTTTTAAAAGCGTCAGGAAATAAATCTAACGAGGACAAAATGAAGAAACTACTAAAAATTATAAGACACTTCGCCGCGTCACTGGCTCCAGTCGCGGCCATTCTGCTTTTCACTAACATACTGCTTGCTCAGGGACCGATCTTTACGGGCGATGCGAATAACCTTTCGAATATTATCCGCGAGGCTTTGAAACTGATGGCGATCATCCTGTTCTGTCTCGGTGCGGTAGGCGTCGCCTGGGCGATTTACAACAAGATGACCGGAAAGGAATGGGGCAATCAGGCTTTCGGATCGCTTTTGGCGTTTGCCTTCGGAACCATCGTCGCGGTCTTCTGGCAGCTTGCCCAGGGTCGTGCTGTCGGCATTGACACAAATTTTTAGGGGAATACAGATGAGACGACGAGCAACACGACCAAATGTATTTCGGGGACTAAAACGGTTCGGCGTGTATTCGACCGATTGGAAGTACATTCTGGTGCCGACCGCCGCCGCATATTTGACGCCTTTTGTCTTCGGGCTTTGGTTCGGATATGTGCCGCTTGGTTTCCCACTTGGCTTATTTACGTTCCTTATTCTACTCGGAACATTCAACTATCTCCGCTTGAGCAAACCCGAATGCTGGCTGTCGCATAAGTTTGACTGGGTGGCGGACAGGAATGCTTCTTTCAGGCCACCGCTCAATTCGGAACTAGAGACAGCGGATTGGATTCGCGATTACAAGAAGCAAATCTCACTTGGGGAAAAATAAATGGACACAGCAAATCTATCATTCGCGCATATCGCGGCTTCATTATTCGGCAGCTTTCTATTCGCCAGTATCGGCCTCGTTATCGGGCTGCGGGTATTTCCGCATTTCCGTCATCACAGAAACAATTCAAGGAAGATCGAAACGGTATCGGAAGCCTCGACCTCGCCCGAAATCACAGGTGACAGCGGCAGGCTATTCCCGACCGAGGTACTCGGCCTTGAAGGCAATATCATCCGGTATCGCGACGGGAGTTTCGGTAAGGCGTACAGCTTTGAACCGGCCAATACGTTGTACGACGACGGACGGATCACCGAACAGCGGATCGAGGACCTGAAAACGATACTCAAGTTCGACAAGCCGTCGAATACGATCATTCAATTCCGTTTTCAGAACGCTGTCGATGACGGACAGGTGTTAAAAGACCATCTCCGTTCGCGTAACTCGGAGCAAAGCGATCCTATTGCCTGCGTTCTCCAGGCCACCAATCTTTCACTATATGAAGAGGCTATCCGTTCTGGTCAGGTGATGCGGCAGACGGCGAGCGTCTGGATACGCGTACCCATTAAAGACAAGGCCGACAACAGTATTATCGGAAGCGCGTTTCCTTCGATTCTTCGCACCATCCGGGAGAACGGCCTGATCCGATTTCTCCGAACGCCTGTCCTGAAGACTCGAAATTCTCTCGGCGAGGGAGTAGTGAAGCGGGGACTCAAAGTGGAGAAGGAATGCCGGGCTAAAGCTCTTCGTGTCTTTCAGGCTTTCGAGGCGAATTTCCCGAGATCACTGAGTCTTCGTGAGATGGGTTCGGAAGAAGTGTTTGCACAACTGTTTGCAAGCCATCGACGCGATCATGCCGATGTTCCGATCCTTCCCAAAAATGGATGTGTGGATATAAGGAGATACCTTGCGAGTACTCGGATCGAAGCCGGTCGAGATACACTCGTCCGGCACAACGGCACCCCCGCAAGCCTCGTTAGCCTTAAAAGTCTGCCGAACGGGTTCGTCACCGCCGATGTCATGCGGTATCTGACCGCTACAAGAAATCTTTGTTTCCCGCACGAGATCGTCGTCGATCTGATGACGAATGAGAAACAGGCCGCCAAGAAGGACCTTCAAAAGCGTATCGACCGGATCGAGGGCAGCCGGAATACATGGCTTGGCTTCCGAAACCTCAAAAAGGACGCCGTAGTCATCAAGTCTGATCTCGAAGACCTGCTTGAACAGGTCGAAGCCGACAACGAAGAGATATGCCGTCTGCGGATGAATGTGATCGTCTTTGCTGAAAGGTCAAAAGGAGCAAAGGAAGCCCGCCGTCAGATGGAAGTGCTTGACGACCGCTGCGATGCGGTTATCTCGGCCATTAGAAAAAAGATCGGGGCCGATGCAGTTCGGGAAGATGCCGTTCGTCAGCGTGCTTTGTATCCGCGAATGCTCGCCGGTGAACTTTCCAGCAAAAGAACCGGCCAGGAGCTTACGGAAACCGCCGACTCTGTGATCGCATTCGTCCCGACTGAAACCAACTGGCGTGGCAGCAAAAGGCCGCATAGCATCTTCACGACCCCAAACGGCCAGATGTTCGGTCTCGACCTGTACGACCGTTCCCTAATAAAATCTCCGACCGTTATCGTTACGGCGGCATCAGGCGAGGGCAAGTCGTTTCTCGCGTCGATGCTGATCACCGATATACGGGCGCATCGCGGAAATGTAAAGGTGCGTGTTATGGACTATCGGCACTCATTCAAACCTATCTGCCGCTTATTTGGCGGGCGACATATCGAGTTCACCGAAAAGGACCCGAAACCGATCAATATCTGGAACTATCCGGGGATTGAGAACGGCGTACCTCCCACAAAGAGACAGCTTGCAATGGTATTAACAGACATCCTGATCCTAAGCAAGACCCCGAAAACTGATGCGATCACGAGCGCCGTGGCTGCGACCGTTATCGATGAGGTCTATAAGATGGCTCTCTCCCGGAACGGCTACGGCCGTCCGAAGTTTCAGCCGACGCTCGGCCACTTTCTCGACATCCTTAAGAGCTATCACTGGAACGCGGGTGAAGAAAGACAGGCCAACGAGCTTTATTTAAAACTCAACATCCATCGAAAAGACCCGTGGCTGAATGCGCCGACGCATCCCGAATACGACGAGCCTTCCATGTTCGATGTATTCGAATTATCGGGCATCAGCAGCCTTGACGAAAAGATACGGGAAAGTGTCGGCTTTCGCATCTCAGCCCAGATCATGCAGGAGATCGGCGAGGAGAACGCCCAGCACCAGAAAACGCCAATCTTGTTTCTATGCGACGAGATGCGGGAGATAAACAAGCATTTTCCCGCCATTCAGGAGCTTATTGCCGAAGCGACCGTCACGGGACGAAAGGAGGGACTCGTCACTATCCTCTTCTCACAAGCTTACGAGCATTTCACGGGGACACCCGAGCAGCCGAATATCACGGGCATCGATCTTGTAAAGAATTCCGGCGTAAAGATGGTCGGTAAACAGATCGGGGGAATTGAGAAGTTGGCCGACGACTGCGAACTTGCTTCCGAGACCATCGCAGCTATCCGTGGGATCCGAAACCAGTACGGCCGCTTCACCCAATGGGTATTTGTCATCGGAAGCGGCTCGGACAAGGTAGTTCAGATGGCCGAAATACATCTATCACCGGTAATGCTCTGGGCGAACACGAATGACACCAACGAAGCGAACGCCCGCCGTCTTGTCGAAAATCTTCGGCCCGACCTGCCGCTTGAATTGATAGTTACCTGGCTTGCAGATAGATATCCGAACGGTCTTACCGCTGCGGGTCTGATGGAACTATCGGATGAGGACATACACGAACTTACGGGAGGACAAATTTAAAGATGACACGAAACATAAAGGACTTTTTGCAGAAGATCATATTGGGAGCGGCTCTCTCATCGATCCTTATCGGCCTTGATGCCCGTCCAGCACAGGCACAATGGACGGTATTCGATCCGACGCAATACGCGCTTCAGGTCGCGAAAAGAGTAGAGGAAGCCGCCCGCTGGGTCGAGACGATCAATCACTACATGAGGACATACGAAAATGCAGTCCGCCAGTACGAAAAGATGGTCGAAAGCGTCACAAATCTTCGCGGCATCCTCGATAAGGTTGACGAGCAGGTAATGCGGCATAAGCAGCTGATAACGACCTATGCGACACTCGGACGACTTATTCGGGGAACGTTCGAGCTTAAAAAGCGGATCGAAGCGACGATAACCAGTCAGATACATTCGGTAGTCAATATAGCACGTCGCCTCAAGAACGGCATCTTCGATACGGAAGCGAACAAACGCGATTTGGACGATTTCCTTCGCCACTCGATCGGCCGGAGTGCCGATGCACATCTCGCAAACCTCGAACGCCTTGCAAAGCTCGATTCGGAACTCGAAAGGATGCTCTTCGACCGCGAAAACCTACTGCTTGACTTGGCAAAGCTCTACGAGGAGCGGGAAAGGATCGCGGATGCGACACGGGCTATATCGGCCAATCCCGACGCCAATCAAGATGGCGTTCAATCCCTTATCGACCAAATGCTTGCTGTCAATCTTCGTATCACGACCGTTGAAGGCCAGCTTCGCGAACTCGAAGCAAAGATACAGGCCAAGTTCATTGCATACGGCCTCAAAGTAGAGCAGATGACAGAGTTCGGCAAGGAGATCCACCGCACAACCGAAATGATGACCGGTATCACGACAGCCTCGGACTCGTTTCTTCGTGAACTCGAACAATACGAGATCTGGAATGAGGATGTTTATCAAAATCCGCTTCCGTAGAAAGCAGCGATTTAGCTTAACAACGAAGATCATGAAACTCAAAAACATATTGAGCGGTCTGTTGGCCGTTCTCACAGTCCTCATAACGCCCCTCCTCTTGGCCTGCCTTTTTACGACGACGGCGGTCTGTCAACAGCCGCCTCGTCCCCCTCGCCCACCAAGCGTTCAGGGACAGACACCGATCGGAACCATTAACGGAGAACCCGTCACCGCGAATGATCTCATTCTGTCTATCAATCCTGATTCGCCCTTTATGCCGCCGCTTGACGGAAGTCCGGCGCCGATATTACAGCAGTTCGAGAATCAGTATCCGGCAAATCCGACCGCAACGCCTTCGGCTCCAGTGATCCCGCCGAAACCTCCCGCACCGGGTTTCAGCGAGCAGATTACCAATCTCCTGCGGACGGGACAGGAGTGGCTGTTCCGGTCCGTGCTTGACACAATAATCAGGCCGTTGATGCCGATCCTGACATTCCTGGCGTGGATGATCGCAAGCTTTGTCCTTATAGTCGCGTTCATTCGCCGCTTTAATGACAATCGCGGTCTTGGCCCCGAGCAGCTTGTCGCCTGGGGTATAAGGACTGTTGTTTTTATGGTAGTGATTGGAGCAAGCCCGTTCATCATCGACGCAATTACCATTACAGGAAAGTTCTTTGCAAGGCCGATACGGGGCTATAATCGCCAACTCGTAACCGAGTTTGACGAGAAGATGAAGCAGTATGTGAAGAACAACTTTGCGGTCGAGGATCCGAACGAACTTCTGGCTGAAAGACTTCCGAACGGCGAACCCGGTCTCGTCGGTATCATCACCGACAAGGAATCATCTGTAAAGGACATTACAAGCCAAATGAACATTCTCGGATGGGATATGCCCAGAATGTTTACTTTCATGGTGATCGGGCAAAACATCATTAAATTCGGTGCCATTTTCCTTTCGGTTGCCGGTTTGTTCATACTCATCGGGCTAAAGCTCGCCGCTCCGGTGCTTTCGGCTTTTGGATTCGACGAGAAGTTTGCCAATCAGATCTTCTATCCTTTCTGCTGGGGTGTAGCGACATTCGCGCTGACATTTCCGATAGTCAAAGAGGTCACGCTGTATATCTGCTATGGGATCGGCCTTTTGGCTCTATCGATCTATAACGGTGAAAGTGTATTCTCGCTCGATCCGGCCACTGCGACGATAATCACGAACGGCAACTACGATCCCGCTTCGAGTGCCTTGATAGTCACCGCAATGTTCTTTGTGTCGAGCCTTTGTTTCATTCTCGTGCCGTGGCTGAGCTATCGCGTTCTGCGGGGACAGGTCTATGAAGGAGTATCGCAGGTTTCGATGGGATGGATGCTATCGACATTGGGGACCGCTCTTGAGACATACGGTGTTGTAGCAGGAGCCGCCTTGCACCGTCAGGCGGAGAACACACAGATACAAGGCATCTACAACGCGGAACAAACTGCTGCGAAGAAAGCGCTTGAAGCCGCCAACCAGTCCACTGATGCTCGGCTGGTTTCATCCGTCGCCGGCGTTGAAGGCGGGCTTGTTACAAATCTCGGACAGATCCGTGCAAATCAGGTAACGCAAACCTTGCTTGCCGAAGCCAACAAGACATTCGGTATTGCAAGCAGCAGCGCGGCCACTCGACGAGAGATAACCGGAATGCGGGTTGAAGCTCAAGGTGCTCAGGATAGCAGAATATTTGATGCTGCGAAGGAAAACAATTTGCGAACTCAGGGAACTTTGCAGAACCTCGGCATGATGAAATACGAGTTCATTCCCGGCGGTTCGTCGATTGCCGGAACTACCGTGCCGATCAGAAAAGGGGTCGAACTATACGACTGGTCGCACGGCCAGCATGTTATGCAGGAAGCAAATAAGCGGATGAACTCTACGACGCTAGATAATGCCGCTTCCCAAAACACCAACACCCAGACGGTGGCCGATCAGAAGGTAGAAGCGTCGAATACCTATCAGGGCGAGATAAACCGGGCCTACGAAACACAGGCATCCCAGAATATTGCCGCGATAGATCGTGGAAGCGGCATCGCCGCATCGAGTAGCCGCCAGGGAGCAGGCATTCAGCTTTCGGGTATTCGTCGTTCGGCGGATATGGAGCGGGTTGCAAACCAAATGAACTTTGAAGGACGCACCGAGGCAGCGGCAATTAATCAGACGGCGGCAACGGAAGCAGCGCGTTTACGAATGGTTTCCACTGTCGTTACCGGATTCTTCAGGGATATGGATCGGAGGCTGGAAGAGATGAAGCCGAAATACTAAAATATAAAAGTAAAAAACTAAAAATGGCGTTATTAACTCTAAATACCCGAAGAAACTAACGATTTCATTGAGGAACACTAGAACTCATCTCATAAATACTCATGGATTTTTGGAAGCCACCTAAACACTGGCCCAAGACTGCACTTAAAGGTATTTATGAGACTGCTTCTAGCAATCTGGCGGAAAAGATTTAATCTTTTAAATCTAACTCAATTGGTACAGAATTTATCTCTTGTAACCACAAAGTCCCGTGAGCCTTCCATCTTGATTTAAGCTCCTTGGCAAAACTCAGTCTGTCTTTGAAGCCCTTGTTTTCGATGCCATAATTTAAAATATTGCACTCTTCCAGCCGTAAATACAGTTGCTGTTCCTGTTTTAGCTCGGCTAAGGTCATTTGATTCCAGACAGGAGGTGTAAGGATCGTCTTACTGGAATTAGGTACCAGGAAGCTAATTTTATCTCCGTAATGAATAGTTTGGTCCGGTTCTAACAAGACTACCTTATCAGCAGGAGGATTCTGTTTATCGAGAACTTGTTTATTACGTAGCCATTCCTCAGAATCAATAAAACCGGATGATAAAGGAAAATTATAAAGTGAGTTTTCAGGATTGTTTTGGTCCAGAGATTCCAGTGTTTTACTAATCCTAATCTTTGAGCACGCAAAACGATCATTAAGCAAAATAACATTGGCGTTGCTAATATTCTTTATATAGAACCGTAGATCAAGTTCGATTATTGACGTCGAATATTTTGGGGACTCGCGCTTAATTACATTAGCCTTAACGATATTACCTCCAAACTCTAAAGGAGGATAGGAAGTATCCCTACCTCTTTCATTATTGCTCTGACCGTTTAAAAAGCTCGTCATCAAAAACGGAACTATCATTACTATAAAGATAAAAACTTTCATCTATCGTACCTCTCCAATACTATAATCTAACGCCTTGTGTAATATCCAGAAATTTTTCCGTAAGTGGTAGTCTCGAAATCGGCAGCAGTACCAATCTCATATCTTCCTTCTGTCCCACTCTTACTAAAGACCATTGGAGTGCCTTCATCTGTTCTGAATATGAAGTTTGTAAAATGTTGAGGTGTTTTCCCTTCGTCCGTAGCGTAGCGAATCACATCTCTAAGTTTTAGTTTCTCCTGTTCAGTTTTCTTAAAAGCCTCATTAAGAATATCGTCAAAGTCCTTGGGCTGAATTAAAGAAGGCTGAAGCATATCACGAAGACCAAGCTGACACGAAGTCCCAGCACAATTGGCGTCATTTCTAGGTTTTTGACCCTTAATATCCCGATTTCGTTGCCCGCGCAATTTATCTGAGATGAAGTTGAAGATTTGCCGGACATTACCACTTTTTGAAGCATGGGGATTGAATTCGGTGCCGTCCGGTCCTACAGCACTATCTACTTCTTGTGCAAATTTTTTTGCCTCATCGCCCGTATGAAGTGGTCAAGTTTTGGTACACAGAAAAATCTCTTTTGTCTCCTTTTTAAGTTTATCTAGTAGTCGTGGTTGTGGGAATGTGGGAAAGTCGGTTTTGGGGCTTTTCCATATTTCCACAGCCGCTGCCATTTTCTGCTAATTTTGTGCTTCTTTCAGGCGTTGTTCGAGCTTTGGGATGGTCGTCCCGATCGTTGAATGGAGCCTGATCCTATTGTAATAGCAATCGATATAATCGAATGCGATGCTTCGTACTTCTTCGACCGAGCTGAACAGCTTCATGCCGACCTCGGTCTTGAATCTTGAGAAAAAGCTCTCTGCCTGAGCGTTGTCGTAGCAATTGCCCTTGGCCGACATCGACTGACGAAGGCCGCATCTTTCGAGCCGCTCTCTGAATTCTCTCGAGCCGTACTGGCTGCCTCTGTCCGTGTGAATGATCGCATCACGCTTTACAAGATCACGTCTTAACGCCATTCCCAAAGCCTCTGTCACAAGACCGGTTCGCATATTAGTATCTACCGACCAGCCTGCCAGACGCTTTGTCACCTTGTCCTGAAACATCGCCAGATAGCAGAACCGACCGTTTGTCAGCGGCAGGTAAGTTATGTCGCCGACCAGCACCTCACCGGCTGTAAATGCCGTGTTATCTGTATCTTTCAACAGATTGGGACTTGCCTTCACGCCTCTCGAATCTGTCGTTCGGGGTCTGAATGACCTCGGATATTTTGCCTTAAGACCTGATTCACGCATTACCCGGCGAACCACATAACAGCCCGCCTTTATACCCGTCTCCTTCAGGGCCGCCGATATCCGCTTCACCCCGTATCGACCCTTGTGAAAGTCAAACATTTGCTTGACCGCAGCATTTATCGAATCATCACGGACTTTCGGCATCGACTTTCTTCTCAGCCAACCGTAATACGCCTCACGGCTCACTTGCAGACTGATCATATCTTCTCATTTCCTAACCATTATAAGAGGCTTTTCTGTGTATTCTCATTAGACCATGTCAATGTCACATTCTTCCCCTCTTTCACGGACATCCGTATTTCTCCTTAAATTTCGCCGCAGGCTCAAGATATATTCCGGCAAACTGTTTCCATTTTCGATCGTAAACCGCCAATATGCCCCATTCCTCATTTTCATAGTTGTCATGAACAATGACATCACTTATCTGCTTCTTCTCAAATTTTTTTAGATCAATGATCACATCAGTTAATGGGACCTCGTCACCTTCTGGCCACTCATATGAGACGCCGACGACTGTCCATTCCGGCAACTTCCAGTCATACATGATTTTGTCACCACAATTACCAGTGGAGTACTCAACCCCAATCGCCAATTCCCCGTCATTAAAGTCAATCTTATATTTGTTTGCAAAGTCTTTTGACTTGACAACAGGGAAAAGCCCCTCTACATCGACTCTCGTCGAAACTCCCGGAATGATCCTAAGGAATCTTTTTGCGAGCAACCCATCTTGGGCTAACACGACAGAATATTGTGCGTGTCCCCCGACGAATACAACTAACAAAAGAATCATCACAAAGGACTTCTTTTTAAGACAATTTCTATTGTGGTTGTCCATTATTTACCTCCTCTTGTGTGTACTGACAGAATTGATTTATTAAATAGTGTCCCAACATATCTCTCTCTTTGTAACCCGTCGCCTTGAAGCCCTCTCTAATCTTATCAGCTATTGTCGGCTCCATATTATTCAAAATGCTTTCAGCCGCAATACCAAGGCGGGCATCGGTAAACGTTCCTTTTTGTCTAAAAGCATGGACAAGTTCCTGTATAATATATTTTGCATAAAGGGCATTCTGATGGGCAGTGGGCAAATGGGAATAATCGCGGACCCATATAGTGTTCCCGTCCGTCCTAGCTCCTGACCCAGCCCCTCTAGTATTTACCTCAATCTTTTTCAAATTATCAAAAACGGATTCAATAAAAGTTTTGCCGTCCTCCGTCTCATCTAGTTTACCCTTTTTCTCAAGTTCCTTTGCAAACTTATCGAGAATGTCGGCGCATTCCGGACGCTGAGCAAGGTCATTGACCAACTTCCTAATATTTGACGGAAGTTTAGAATCGAGTTTAGGCCCTTTCCGCGTCTGTAGTGAGTTTTGGCTAAAGTTGAGGTTGATGTTTATCTGAACGAAATGGGCGTAGACAACCCCTGTCTCATATTCAAGAGCTTCGGTCTCTGCGCTATAGAGGTTATCCCCAAACCAACGGCCATTTGCCGAATATAGTTCCTTGCAGTGAAATCTGCCTTACGTAACGACCATTCATGAAAACACCTGCTATTACGCTGCGACTTGAATCTGTAAATTTTGAAATTCACATTCGAACCGACAAGCATATGTAGCTGGTGATGTCCGACTGATGATCGCCGCGAGCTTGCGCGTTTTGTCATTTTCAAAAGCTCATCGTACCCACACGCCTTTATGAGCTAACAGTCCGAAAATTCTCTTAAACACCTCCCACTATTTACTAACGCCAAATATATCGGAAGGAATAAACCAGTATTCAATATCGGAGGTTTTGCTCTGAATAAATCCAAACTCCAGTTGATTTTGAGAAACCCTATATTTTTCTAGTAGATCTTTAGTTAATTTAGTTCTGACTGAATTGAATTTTCTAATAGACTCATCACGTATGATTACTCTACCTATCAGATTCTTGTTTGCAAAAAGAAATTTGGAATAAAATTCCAGATCAAAAATATAAGAACACCCTATTCCATCTGTCCAGCTTTCTGCAGAACTAAGAATGGGTTGCTTAAAATCTCTTACTTTAAAATCCCACTCTCTTGCTATAAGAGAAAAACCGTCTAATTCGGATTCAGTCGCTTCCCATAATTCTGTCCTTAGTCTAGGTTCGTTTTTTCCTAAGAAAATCAAGATCCGATCAGTATTGAACCGCCTTATTTTTAAATGATTCATAATAGTCATCTTCTGTCTGTATGCTATTATAGGGTCACTATTCTCGCCGTGAATTACTATCACTCCTTTGGAGTCAGGGGATTCTCCTAACCGTAGTATGAAATTGTCAATCTGGCTTCTTTGTCTATCACAGTTGATATCTAATATCTCGTCTATAAACTTTCCTTTGATCTTTTCCTGACCATCAGTAGATGGCACATTCATAGAAAAAGTTACAAAAAAGACTAGAATAAAAGTGAAGCCCCTATCTTTGAAATTACTTATAAACCAATAAATCATATTATCTCCTTTGTTATTTCGGACATAAATTTGAAAGTTTGAACATTTTGCCCAAGGTCCTGTTTCTCCCTTCAGGATGCAAACCTGCATCTTTGGTAATTGGGTTTCCGCGACGATCCTTTTTCCCCCACCAATACCAACCATTAATATGAAAGTGGAACCCTTGAATTTGCCTACCATCCTCTGTTCTTCCATACCCAGAACTAAAAACACCATCAACGCCCATATGTCCTAAAAGAATGGAGCCGTCTGATTGTAGTTTCCCACCCTGAAAGGTCTCTGTGTGGAATGTATGAAAAAACTGCAATACAATGTCTTTTTCTCCTCCGAGATTTTTATAAAAAACATTTACAAACGCTTGCTCCCCATTTGCCTTTGATGTCCTACCATGACCAATTATTTGTCCACCTGCGGGAGCCATTATTGGCGTTGCTCTGTTAGGATCCGAAAGAGGATTATAGCCATGGTTGTGTTGCTGAAGACGAAGTCCCGCTTCAACCGAAATAGCGGGATCTTCATTGAGACCGGTTAGTGTATCTATCGGATCACCATCTGTTACGTCTGAAAATATTGTGTCGTCAGTACCTGTAAATAAATTACTCAGATATTTTTCACAAGGATTTTGCTCCCTTCTACCTTGAACCGTAGTCCCAATTTGATTCGAGGCATTTCCTGTTTGCAGGTTATTTATTTGAAAAAAATAAACACCGCCGGCTTGCGTAGTTGGAAGCGGTTGCACTCCGTCGTTACCACCAAAGTCATGCATTACGGTATAGTATATATCCGGCAATTGCACCGAAATATAAGTCGGTCCAAAGATCAGACCATTTGTAAGCGGAACCTGGCCAATTACGTGACCGTTTACACTGACCTGTCCTACGACAGATCGATCATCGCCTGCTCGTCTTTCCAAGTCGGCACAATCCCAGGCAACACCATCGAGTTCACAACCACCGAAAGGATTCATGCCATTTCCACCTGCTTCGAGAAAATAATGTGGTGTTTCGCCAACAATATCGCCATAGCTCGGGTCCTGATAATAAAGCCAGGGATCTTCTGTCCCGGTATTCGCTCCCTTAGGATCACGCTCTTGACGGCTCCAGTTCCCATAAGATCCGATATCATACTTTGTGCCTGATAAAGGGGGCGTTTCTTCCCAACTGACGGACGGTGTGCATTGGTTGCAAAAACCCAGGTGTTTTGCAATTCTTCTTCCGTCTGCGTAAATATAACCGGCCGACTTGTCCCCATCTGCATCGACCTCCGCTATTTGTACTCCTCCCATCACAGTAGATCGAATGAAATATGTAATGGTAGATTCCATAACAACATTTATTTCTTCGCCGACTTGCTCATCACGCCTTCGTATCTCCTCGCGCCAACCAATGTTTCCTCCGCTATCAAATGTTTGCCTGATCTCAATTGCCGGCTGTATCGGATTCTCGCTCGGCCAGCCCCCGACAACACCGGTAATATATTCGACCGGCTTTCCTGCGGCATCAAGTTTGCTTTCCACACCTCGCCCTTCGGCATCATACACATTATGCCCGGATGCCCACACGCCAACTTTACGGTGATTTATATACTGCGCGTCTATTTCACTGCCATTCCTCCAAAATCTATGCTCGCCGCCTGTCCGGTTGTTAAATACATCGTATTCATATATGTGCTTATAAGGCCGGTTTACCAGTGGGTGTGAATCAGGATTCGACTCTCCTCGTGCTTCAAAACCGCTCAGAGCTTCCTTCAATCGTCCGACTTGATCATATTTATATGATTTATCAAACACACTATTAGATAGGTCATCTGTCTTTCGGAGTTGCCCATCCGAATAATAAGCATAATTCACTCCTCTTGTACCAAACGAACCAGTTATCTTGTACTCATCGAGCTGTAAGCGATTATTATATAAGGTATTGAGGGTTCCGCCGTAACCGAATTCCGCTTCCTTTACCCCGCCCCATGCACGGTATTTTATGTCTTCCACGAAGGACCCCGTCAAATTATAATTTGTCCCGTCCACCTTTGTAAGCCTGCCGGCAACGTCACGATTGTATGACACAACAGCACTAAAAGGATCCGTCACGCTTTTTAACTGTCCACCCAAATGGTAAGTATAATCAAGAGAGAATGTTTCACTTGTAATGTCTGTAAACTCTCTTGTTTCTGACACTATTCTTGAAAGCTGGTCATATTCATACTCAACAGTTCCCAATGCGTCCGTTTTCTCAATAACATTAGCGGCATTGTCATATTCAAAAAGAACTGATGGTGTTTCCGGCATTTCCGGAAACCCTTCCGGATCAAGTTGGCCGGGGTATATTCCGCCCTCACCACTATTCATAAGCGCCAGTCGCTGGGAATGCTGACTACTATTGACGTTCACTACGTAAATAACCAATTTGAACTCATTGAACTTGTCAACAACAGTCTGGTCGGGAATATTTAGATTTACTGTTTGATAACCGCTTTGCGTACCTCTGGAAATATCGCCGTCATCATATCTGGCTAACTCGGTCCAACCGACATTCTCAACATAATGACCTGCCACAACCTCGATACTTGACGCAAAGCCACCCCCAAATATCTTCATTTCTGTGGAGCTGAGTTTTTCAACACGAACGATCTGCGGCGTTGCTCCCTCTTTATCTGACGGTGTCTCGTACTCGACTTCCTCCAACAGACCACGTGAATCATAAGTATAATTCATCGATGCTCCTCTGGCATCCGTCCTTTTGCTTAATCTACCGTCAGCTAAATATTCGAATGATGTGCCACGATTCACGGCCTGCTCAGGTTTATGTTCAAATATCAGTCTCCCGTGTCCATCATACGCAGCTGTTGTGTCCTGATATGTAGAGCTGTTATCATCACCGTCAAAATGTCTGCTTACGAGTATCTGGTCACGACCGTTATATTGATGTGTCAGGGTCGAGTAAATAGTGTTGTTCCAGTTAAATACTTCGGTTTTTATTGTCCTTCCTAAAATGTCCTGATATATTTTTTGCTTTTTACGTCCTAGTACATTTGGGTTATAACCATTCCAATCAGTCTCGGTTATTTCCTCGCTTTCTATTGTAGTCACCATGCCTCCGGCACAACCGCAACCATCATAGGAGATGAATACATCAGAATCGTTCTCACTTAAAGCAGGGTTGCCATCTGTGGCAATCGTGCGAACCACACGTCCCATCCAGTCATACCTTTGGTGTGTCCAAAGAAAACCTCTGGTTAGGTCATCGCCTGCCGGGTCCCAGTCGCTGTCAACCTCGGTAGGGACGGATTGGCGTGTCACTTGTCCGAGGATATTGTATTCAACAAGCGTTGCCGCCCAGCCGCCGGTGCTTCCGGGATGTTGCGTCCGGCTCATTCGCACACGGCCTGCTCCGTCTGTCCAGCTTTCTGTCAAAATTTCGTCAGCCCAATCAGCCCCGTTGCTGTTGACATCCACAATCGTTGAAAAGACCCTTGACTGGATACCGTTAGTCGGATATTCATAACGCGTATAGGCCCCGTTATTTACTATTGTTTCTCTTAGTAAGCGCCCAATATCATCATACAACCGTTCAGTCGTCTTCCCGATGGTCTGCCCCGCCGGGGCCGGAGACTGCGCCCAGACGTTTGCTCCGGTATCATATCTGTACTTCACCGTCGAACTGTTATTCGCCGGATCGGTAACGCTCGTCGGATAAGCCCACGTCGAGGGATTGCCCGAACTGTTGAAGTTATCGACATAACCGATCTTTACCGTCCGGCTCATCGGGTCGGTTTGCGAAACTACAGCACCCGCCGTATTGTATTTAACGCTCGAAGTAATAGCTTTATTTGAATCAGTTGGAGCTGTCACATCCCAACTTGTCGTACTTGTCGCATTCGCGCGCCCGATCACAAATGTCGATCCGAAGTTCGTGCTGTCGTGCTGTACCGGGGAAATGTTCTGATTCAATCCAGTGTCGCTGAAATCTCCTTCATCAAAAGCGTAAGTGAGCTTAGATATCAGATTCAATCCGGTCGCATCTCTACCGTAGGCTTCTGAAAGTGAGGGAAGTCCGATTATATTACGGTTTATATAAGCTGAATTATCGTTATATTCGGTGTACGCTTTCTTCAAGATAGTTGTCAGATCGCTGTCATAAATAAGGACTTCTTTGATTCGACCGTACTTCGCGATCGTTGAGGATGGCCACACATAATACTCAACTGTAGTGCGTTTTACATTCGAGGTGTCACCAACGCGCGACTCAATGACTCGCGGATTAAGTATTTCATCAATTCCGGTATTATCCTGGGTCCAATTTGTCCAAGTCCAGCGCTGTCGCGCGAGTCCGCTTCCGGTATCCGACCAATCTTCTGTCGCTATCGGCAAGCCTTCCATCCAGCCATCTTCACCGACATAGGTTCTGGAAACCACACCGTGCGGATGGCCGATCATGGCAAGTTCTATCTTGGACGCCGTGCCCGAAATACTTCCCGGAAGCGAATATGAGGAAGTCGGAGTCAGGGAGTTCGTAACGACAATCTCCTGCTCAACCCCGTATTGATCCTGATTGAAGTTTTCCGCCCATGTACGCGTCTCTGAAAACCTTGGGGCATCTGTCTGTCCTGCGGCCGGGGTCTCAAGATTGGTCCTGACATAATTAAGAACTCTGTCGGGCGGCGAACTCATCGAAGAACTCTGTTCTTCCATCATATGTTCGCAGAACTGGCATTCACATTCACAGGTATCGTAATTCCATACCTGCCCCCACTCACAAAAAAATGGGTCCGGTGGTTCACATGGAGTCGGTTCTGGCGTAGGCTCCGGAGTTGGGGTTGGCGTCGGTGTTGGAGTGGGCGTCGGAGTCGGAGTAGGCTCCGGGGTAGGAGTAGGTGTCGGAGTAGGCTCCGGCAGATCAGGCACAACATTGCTTACTTTATAGACTTGTGCGTAACTATTATAATCGAATGTTGTCGCGCTTCCATCAGCATAGGTAATCCGCTTGAGTACAATTATCTGTGTCTTATTCGCAGGCCCGTTAACCGTTATGCCCGTAGCAAAATCGGTTTCTATTTCTAATGAATCATATGAAAATTCTGCCCATGTATGTGAGACGGTCGAACTTACACCGTTATTATCATTCCAGGCTTGAGTTATGGATTCCGGATAGCCGAAAAAATTGTAATTGACACTGACGACCCGACCTAAAGTGTCAGTAACAGTGTCCAGCCGGCCGTAATTATCGTAGTCGATAGAAATATAATTGCCGTTACGGTCTTTTATCTCATCACATCTGAACAAGCCGCTGTTCCATGAGTACCGCATTGTACCGCCGCTGGTGCCTGTAACTGTCAGAATCGTATTCAGCCCTTCAGTGCTGATTTTTAATTTTGTATAGGAACTGTCCGCCGTCTCGAAAACATCAGGTGTTGACGTCTCTCTGAACTCTACCTTACCGCCCGCCGGCGTAACCATTATAAAGGTGTCCTTTCCAGTATCGGGATCCACATGCATATTCTCTATCACAGGGAATCCCATTCTGAAGCCGGGCGATACATTACTGTTGTCAGGATCAAAGTAAACCGTGCTGTCTTCTTTTATCCAAACTAGGGAGTTATACGAAATACCAAATCCGGCATCCATTCCGTTTCTGCCTGGTAAAGAAACCAAGCCGGTTCCCCAAGAAAAATTCCGAGAATATAGATCTGTTCCTCCAGTCGAATTTATCGGTCGCAAGCGCGGATTGCTTCTTTGAACCGGAGGGGTGAAAAGAACAGCGGGTGCTTCGCTCTGGCCCCCCGCACGATTGGCAACCAGAGCGCTATCTGAAGCGAAGGTGTAGCTGATAAATGCTGCCAAACCCGAATTATAAAGGACAGCCATAGAACTGAATAAACCACTTTCCGGGGAATACCGATTCAGACCATTACCGGACAAAAACGGTAAGGGCGGCGAATACACAGTGTTATTCACAGACAAATAAGACCTACCTTTGGCCTGAATCGTTGATCCATCGATAACAAAGGTCCCAGGCGTGACGACTGAGCAGATCAATAAAAGTGAAATAAATTTAAAGGTGAGAATGCGGCGATATTTTTTAAGTTGTTTATTCATTTACGTCTTTCTTCGAGGCCTTTTTTATAAACAAGACCTGACTACTCAATCATTTTTCCAACCGATAGATATACCGATAGATAAACTAATCCATCGATGGGAAAACACTCCGATAAATTTCAGACTGTAACAAATTAGCTGGGTCGGCTAAGTCAAATAAAAATTGCAAATAATATATGAACTGTTAGCGATAAAGTCAAGCTGTATATTTCATGTTTCTTATAACATCATAACGCAGAGCAACGAAGTGGATAATTCATAAACAGAAAACGGTGGTCGTCGGGAACGTGAGATATAAGGCAGAAACAGGAATGGGCTACTGTGGGGAAGACCGTCGTAATGAATGTGCGGAAATCATGATAAGTATCGTAATGTCGTATCTGATACGATCTTATTTGTTACGGGTTCAACGCTGAACTGGGAGAGTACCAACTGTCGGGCCGACATTCTCACTAGGATAAGGTGTTCGAACAGGTAGACCGATTGAACTTCCAGGCACCTTAAACCATTTTACGGTTCCATCCGATAGAAATTTTCCGGTGAAAATGTCCCGGCTGTTGATCCTTCTATTGAAGGTCCACGAGATGCGTTCGCCATAGTTCCCGAATTCCCATACGAATACGAAAGTTCCCAGATCTCAAACGGATTGTAATTATGAACACAGGTTTCACCTGGCGGGGCAAGGGCCACGATGCCTGGCACCAAAAAAATAACGGGAAAACGAAATACATTGCTGATTTAGGCATTTCTAATAAACTCAATCACGAATTGGCCTTAGAAAGAAGATAAATGAGCGTTTACCTATACCGTACCAGTTATGATCTTAATCTTTCTGCTGAGGTTGCCGGATCTGAGTCCGACACTACTCTATTCATCGAAAACATTGTAGCTGGAACAAAAGGATTCTCAATATTGTCAATAGGCTTCAATACGTTGAGCCAATTCTCGACGTTGGTCACTAGGGAGACGAGGAAATAAAAATTCACTTAGCTCAATCGATAGAAATAATTGATTGCCACGAAACTCGACATTATGAAAATTTAAGCCGCAACCGAAAAGTAGTGCCGCTTTATCTGCCGTGCAATAAGCCAGCGGCTCTTCCCCGACCTGTTTGGCAAGCGCTTGGAATGCAAGATAGAACATTAAACCGCGCATATCGGACAGAACATTATAAGCCCTTTCATCCGTGTATGGTCCCCCTCTCAGTTTTAACAGCTCACGCGCGGCATTATAGCCCGAAACCTTTGGATCTTCGTACAAACACGAAAGCGAAGCTAATAGCGGTAGAGATCTAAAGGATAAACCATTATCTGCGGCCATAGTTAAAATTTCGTCACAAACGCTTTGAAGGCTATTTTCTGAAACATTTTCACGGATCAAAGGAGCTACTCCTTTTAGAAACTCTGTCTCTTCCGCGTGAAACTCAAGAACGTCCGTCATAGTTTCAAATGCCGCCTCAAAATGCGCATCTCGGTATACAATGATTTTCGCATTTGGAAACAGACTTCGAATTATCTCAACGGCTTCTTCATAAGAACTCTTAAATTCCGCCAAATCGGGGATCGTCCGCCTATTCGACTCAAACGCATAGAGGAACGGACTGATATGAGTCCTATCATCCGGTATCATTTGTAGCCACCAATCGGCATTTGCATAGAGTTCGCGGGGATTTCCTCTGGAAATCTGCTGGATATAACCAATTACGTTCCGATCAAAGAGATAAGCTGGCGGATTAACAAGCGAGGGCGGCAACCATCCGCCTTCGACCAACGCATAAACCGGAAGATCTCGGTGAAAGTCGATCGGCATCGTAAAGCGACCGCTCTCCTCCTTTTTTATCTCTCCATTTGGAGCACAAATTTCGATTTCTATCGCGTCTGCTTTAATTTCATACAAGTTAGTTCTGTTATTATGGGCAGTGACAAAATCTTGGCATGTTAAAGGAATAAATCGCTGCGGCACAAAAGTCACCGTTTCACCCGAAGGATTTTGAAATCTCATTACCAGGTTCATAAGTCAATAAAAAGCAAAAAGTCATTAGACATCGGAATCGGCATGTCTTTATTATAGCTACGAATTCGAACTAGAGCGACCATCTTTATTCTAGGTTCATGTCTAGTTAAAAAAATTGTAGTATAATATTCGTTAATGAAACAATTTCTCGCAGCCGAATTGAAAAGTAGAGTAGATTTTGGGCTCATTACCATTAGAGAGGATGAGTCTCAGGCTGTATTAAAGCGCCTTCCCACCAAAGCTCTGTACAAGGGAAAGCAGACTTATTCAATATCAACCCTCCTGACCTCCAATGGCGACGAGTATGTGATTGCTTCCGTTCGATGTTTAGAACAGGGAAATCAACAGGCCCAATCCGTGGCTCAACGACTTATCGACGACTTAGATCCGCAGTGGCTCCTTTTGGTGGGAATCGCGGGTTGTATTCCCGACCCGGACTATACGTTGGGCGACGTTATTTTAGCTTCTCGACTTCATGACTTTTGTGTTTCGGCGAGATTTGAAAACGGTGCATCCCAATTCAACGTTCGAGGGGGGCCAATGCACCCGGATGTGCAAAACCTACTTGCGTCCTTGCCATTCATTGAGCCGCTACTTGGGAAGTGGAATACCGCACGGAGAATTGGCTCAGAAAGGCCCAAAACAAAACTGCAAACGGATAACTTTTATGGCGATGATGCATGGCAGGATAAGACGCGAACTAGCCTTAAAAGGTACTTTGGTCCGAAGAGCAAAAGAAAAATCCCGAAGGTTCTCACAGGGTCGGTTGCATCAAGCGACACTTTGGTTAAGGATACAGATCTGGTCAAAGAGTGGCAACAATCGGCGCGACATGTGGCTGGAGTCGAAATGGAGTTAGCCGGTGTGTATCAGGCAGCCCATGACGCACAGAAACCGGTGCTTGCTATTCGCGGCATAAGCGACGTCGTCGGATTTAAGCGTTCACCAGAATGGACGGAATATGCTTGCCATACTGCGGCATCGGTAGCGGCAGCCCTACTGAAGTTCCGACCTATCAATCCGATAGGGACCGGTATTGGAGCTGCTAGCACGGACGACGAGGTTTCCGCTCCCCTTACCATCTCACCGGCATTTGTGCAGGTACCCCGCGATGTTTCGCCGCTTTCCAGGAACGAAACGCTTTACACAAACCTCTTGCCGGTGACGTTTTTTCCCGACAAGATTTATATTGTCAATACTACGGCGACCAGCCGATCCGATGTTTGGAATCTTCTTCGCGACAAAGTAGAACACCCGCCTGATGACTGGGTTTATCATGGCAAGACGTTATACGCTTTTCACGATTTCGGCGACCTGATGTGGGAAAAGATTGTCGATTCAAATGAGGTAGAACTACTCGATACTTCAAACTGGTCAGATACCTTCGATGTCGCCGCAACTAATATTTTTATCGAGCTTTTAAAAGGGTGCCTACGTCAGATGGGCCGCACGCTCGACCTTTCCTATCGCCATAAGAAACCTCTCCG
Organism: Acidobacteriota bacterium; assembly: GCA_019639175.1. Lineage (GTDB taxonomy): Bacteria > Acidobacteriota > Blastocatellia > Pyrinomonadales > Pyrinomonadaceae > OLB17. The sequence goes on from JAHBSK010000006.1 coordinate 100,238, forward strand.
ATTCTTGTATTATTCCCCTACTGAAGACCTGTCTCCCAGAACTGTCGTGACGATGAGTCTTCGGAGAAAAGGGACGCATACGGTATTCAGTCCGTATACGAACAGAAAAAACGGCGAGGTCATGTATTATCGCCATCACGCGTTTCGGTTTGAATTCGAGAAGATTGAATCAAAGTGGCACCTGCAGATCTCGCCGACCTACCACTACACATGGAATGGCTATCGGGTATATTGGTATTACGAGGACTTAATCAGCGGGATAAAAAGGCTTGAGAATAATGAAGCCGTTTTTAGACAGGTTCTATTCTGGGCAGAAGTCCTAAAAAGTGGAGCTCCAAAACTGCTCGAAGCTGCCGGTGCAGGGTATGACCATCTACGTTTTGGAGAACTACTTAAGTTCACATCTCCCTTTGGGGTAGTTGATCAGGCGTGGGCCAAGAAGGAAATAGCAGGAAATCGCGCTGCCAGTCATGGACAAGGAGGCCTCCTTTTTGAACGATGAACGTTGACTTGCTTACACCCGAACCACAACTGGAGTTTGCGAACGGCGGACTTTGCCACGATATCCGTTTCGGAATCGGACACTTTGGAACATACGACTCGACGAGTGAGAAACCGCGCGAAATAAAGCTAGGAATTATTGGAAGTAACGAAACCATTGATTCGCTAACCGAATGGCTCGACGATTGCAGAGGCGAAATTGCGGCCAAGAAAAGTAATCAACCGAATCTATTTCCTCCTTTTCCCGGATTTGCGCCGGAACACAGCTTTCGCTCCAGACTTACATGGGACGACAGCACACTCCGAGCAGTACATTTTAGCCAAAAACCAGCAACCAGAAGGGCTGATTTCAACAAAATTCTTGAAGATACGGCGCGTTTGTATACCGAGGAAATTGCCCATATTCTCGACAAATCGGATGTGAGCGTAATCGTCTGCGCTCTGCCTATGGAACAACTCAAGGCCACAACCGCCGCCTATATGGCCTCGTATCTCGAAGACGATCTTAAATCAGACTCGGACGCCGAGACCCAGGATGACAAAGACAATAAAGGACAGGAGGTTGTTCAGGCGCTGTATGACTTTCACGACTATCTTAAGGCTGAGTCCCTGGCTTTTCGCGTCCCCATTCAGATTGTGCTTCCTGCGACATATGACGAGACCAAGCAGGCAGCACAAAAGAAGATATTTAACCGCGACCAGCAGGATGAAGCAACTCGGGCCTGGAATTTCCATACGGCTCTTTACTACAAGGCAAGAGGGGTTCCATGGCGAATGGTCCGACAACCCCACGACCTAACCACCTGCTATCTCGGAATCAGTTTTTTCAACACACTTGATCGCGAGAAGCTCTATGCAAGTTCGGCTCAGGTTTTTAATGAACGCGGAGAAGGGATTGTAGTTCGTGGAGGTATCGCATACAAAGATAAGGACGACCGCCAGGTGCATTTAGATGAGGAAGGGGCCAATACGATTACGAGCAACGCCCTACAGAAGTATTTTGACGAGCATAATAACTATCCGGCTCGAATCGTGCTTCATAAAACATCGTCATTTACCGAACAAGAACTTTTCGGATTTGGTAAAGCCTTTGAAGAAAAAGGAATAAAGAACATTGACTATGTTCACGTAAGGGAGTCACATACAAAGCTTTTTAGAACGATGAGTTATCCGCCGCTCCGTGGAACTCTTTGGCAGCATGAGGACAAGAAAGGAATTCTCTACACGAAGGGGAGCGTCCCTTTTTATGAGACTTATCCAGGGAAATATCCGCCAGGAACAATTTATATCGATTCGACCCACGCACAGCGAAGCTTTCGGGAAATAGCGACGGAGATCTTCGCATTGACGAAAATGAATTGGAATAGCACACGGTTTGATCAGAAGGTTCCCATTACGCTAAAGGCATCACGAGAGGTTGGTGACATTCTCAAGTACGTCAAAAATACTGATTCGCTGTCTATACCACCTCACTACCGGTTCTATATGTGAAGTTCTCATTCTTGGGATTTGCAGCCTAGACCGAGCGACGCTTAACTTTGTCCATCCCAAACCTTTCGACCTAAAGATCCTCGAAACACGATTCACGCATGATTTTGCCCCTACGTAGAAGTTGCTGTAAAACCAGATGCAAATCTGTGAAAAATAAGTGGCAGACAGTTCATAGGAAAAGAACAAGAATGATGGCGACCTGTTACAAGAGGGTTTCGAAGAAACACCCTTGTCGTATCTGCGGAAAACCGGATTGGTGCAGCACGACTGCTTCGGAAACCGTATCTTTCTGCGCCCGATCAACTCTCAACGCGGACCGGATTAGTCGTTATGGTTGGGGTGTTTATTACAATCAGAATTCTGATAGTGATTTCACACCACCTTTCTACCATTCTTTCACTCGAAAGAAACGCACCATTTCAAGAGTCGCGATTGCATCGGCACCGATAAGAGATCGAGTTTACCGGAAACTGATTGGATTCGCACCTGCGTTAAACAACTCCAGGATCTTAGACGGGCGAGGTGGACTTCGAGAACGCGGCATATCAGACGATTTGCGATATGGAAGTCTGCCGAAGATCGTAAATAAACGCCAAATTTTGGTTGAGCGGCTTATCAGAGAGTTGGCAAAAGAGGAGCCGAGTATTTCCCTTAAAGGAATACCCGGATTTTGGAAAAACGAAGGCGGCGAATGGCGTCTTTGGAGTAGGTTCAATTCGAGTGACGATCTTATGCTGATCCCGTTTGTTGGAAGAGACGGACTTATCCAGGCCTGCCAGATCCGATTCATGAAATATATTGAAGGCAGATCGGGAAACTATGTGTGGCTTTCTTCCGCGAAAGAACGAATGGGATGCGGGCCGGGATCGCCGCTCCATCACGCCCGTCCAGGTGATTGTCTTGACAAACCCGTTCTCGTGACCGAAGGTGCATTGAAAGCTGCCACGACGCAAAGATTTCTGACTGACAGGTATATCGTTGGAAACAGCGGTGTCGCGACCGCTCACGGTGAGATCGTCAAGACCGCCCGACGAAAGCCGCTGGAGATAGCCTTTGACAATGACAGCTATACCAATCCGCAGGTCGCACGGGCGCTGGCGGCGCTCGTTAGGCTCCGACGTTCAGATGAAGTCCGCTACAACTACAATGAAAAAGTCCGAATCGTAACCTGGGACAGATCGATCAAAGGAATAGATGAGGCTCTCTTGACCAGGGCCTTGCTTCAATACCTGACCGTTTCAGAATGGCTGAAACAGCTTAGTCCCGAGTGCTTCGACCAGGCGGGCGAGCAACTCTCACTTCAGGACAGAAAAGAAGCGGCTGGCAGGTTGCGTTATGAATCGATCCAATGAACCGAGGAGCGACATTTTCACGCTTGTCAGGCAAATTGCCGCCATCATCGATGCAGGGAAGAAAAAGATCACAAACCGGGAACTTCTTCACCTGTGTGCCGCGTCCGGGATTCCGAGTTTGTCAAACGACACGCATCTGTGCCACGAGATCGCTGAGGTCGCAATAAATCACCTTATCTGTTCCAAATACGGGGAAGATCTCCTCAGTTCGGTCGATCCGGCAGCGGCTTGCGCGGAAACTCTTCGACCGCTCCAGGGATGCCTTCCGACGCAATCCTGGCGAAGCGAAACCCAGATCACCTTTCAGCAATTTTCCACTCCGGCGTCTATCGCCTACCTTGCCGCATATCTTCTCAACCTTACCGACACAGACACGGTTCTTGAACCATCGTGCGGCACAGGCAGCCTTGCAGTTTGGGCTTTGTTGGCGGGTTCGACGGTGGTAAGTAACGAGATCGATCCGCGACGACGTGACCTTGCGGCTCTGGTTGGGCTTAATCCTACCGGACATGACGCCGAGTTCATTGACGATCTTTTGCCGGAGAGTGTCGTTCCTAGTGTCATCCTTGCCAATCCGCCGTTCTCATCGAGCGGCGGACGTGTTGAACGGAACCAAAGCAAGTTCGGTTTTCGTCATGTCGAGTCCGCTCTGAGGAGGCTTGCACCGGGCGGCAGGTTCGCGTTCATCCTTGGCGAAAGCGGTTCTCCGAACAGGATTTCGGGAAGAAGATTCTGGCAATCGCTTAAGCCAAATATTCAAGTCTCCGCCGCTATCGAATTACCCGGCAGCGAATACTACCGAAACGGCACGACCGTGCGTGTCACACTGCTGATCGGTAACAAGCTATCGGGGCAGGAATTGGGATCTGCGGCAATGGTCAACGATCCCGTAACTATTTCCGCCTCATCTGTCGAAGACGCATTTCGTCAGGTTCTTGCTAAAGACCTGCGGTTCCAGCCGACCGCGAAATAAACAGCCCTTACAACCGAAAAAACTATGTTAACAAGTCATCAACAAACGACTGTGGGTACAGGTGCGCCGATTTCGGTAGCCGCCGCTGTCGCAACCGTTCCAGCGGTTTCAGTTCCGGTAGATGAACCGGTTACAGAATTTCAGATAGTGGCTTACACTCCGCGATACGTTGTGGGAGGAGCGAACCATCCGGGAGTGATCGTTGAGCCGCCCGGCCTCGCCAATGTCGAACCGCCTCCGATACATTATCGTCCCTCTTTACCGAGACAACTGTCGGAAACCGGCAAACTCTCGGCAATGCAGATCGAGAGGGTCATCTATGCCGGACAGGCCCACGGGCAACGGCTGGCCGATGGTTCCCGTGCCGGAATTAGTATCGGCGACGGGACCGGCACGGGAAAGACCTCTACGCTGGCCGGAATAATCCTCGATAACTGGTTCCGAGGGAGACGACGAGCGGTCTGGTTTTCCGTAAAGTCCGATCTGATCGAAGCCGTATCCGATGAGTTCAAGAGGCTCGGCCTTACTCCGCCGATCAAGCTCATCAACGATTTTCCCACTGACGGAGATATCGACATCGGTGACGGAATAGTCTTTTGCACCTATCGATCACTGATATCCCGTTCGAGGTTAGGCAAACGCCGTATCGACCAGATAACCCGCTGGTTAGGAAGCGAAGGCGTTGTCGTTTTCGACGAAGGCCATAAGGCGAAATACGCATTTGCGGATGATCGTGGCAAATCAACCCAGACGGGAGCAGCCGTTCTTGAGATACAGGATCCAACAAAGTATCCCGAATACAGGGTTGTTTATTCATCGGCTACCTCGGCCGGCGAGGTAAGGCATCTTGCCTATATGCTGCGGCTCGGCCTCTGGGGTTATGGAACCAATTTCCCGACAGGGTTTGAGCAGTTTGCCGAAGAGATCGAATCGGGCGGTGTCGGTGCGCTCGAAATGGTCTGCCGGGATCTGAAAGCAATGGGCCGATACCTGTGCGGAAACCTTAGCATGGGAACCGATCCTAAGTCCGGCCTTGCGGTAGAGTTCCGCGAAGTCACGCATTGGCTTACACCGGCCCAGCGCCGGATGTACGATGCGATGGCCCAGGGCTGGCAGCAAGTACTTCGAAACATCCATCGAGCCCTTGATCTGACCAATTCAGGAAAGACCACGCGGGCGCAGGCTCTAAACCAGTTTTGGGCTGAGCATCAAAGGTGTTTTCGGAATCTCATCACAGCATTCAAGGTTCCGACGCTGATTCGTGAGATCGAAGAAGCTCTCGGTAAAAGGCAGTCAGTCGTTGTTTCACTAACCGGGACAGGTGAGAGCCAGACGAAGAAACAGATCGAACGCGCCGCCGATCAGGAAGAAGCCATCGACGCTCTGGATTTCAGCCCGCGTGAGACCCTTACAAGACTTGTAGCCCAATGTTTCCCAACTGCCTGTTTTCAGGAACGGACCAATCCGCATTCCGGAAACGTCGAGCATATTCCTCTTCTCGATGCCGAAGGCAATCAAGTTGAGAGTAGAGCAGCGTTGGAAATTCGGGCGGAACTGCTTGATAAGCTTTCGGTTCTCGAAGTGCCCGAGCATCCGCTTGACCAGCTTGTGAATTACTTCGGTGTTGAAAACGTCGCTGAGATGACGGGGCGCAAAAAACGGCTGATCCGGACGGCAAACGGAACGCTCGAATATCGTCCCCGCCAGCTTCCCGGCGTTCCTTCAAAGCTCATCAATCTCTACGAGAAGAATGCGTTTCAAAACGGTGATAAACGGATCGCTATCATGTCGGAGGTTGCTTCTACGGGCGATAGCCTGCACGCAGGGGAGCAGGTAAAGAACCAGCAGCGGCGACTTCACATCGCGGGTGAACTGAAATGGTCGGCGGATAAGCAGATACAGGACTTCGGTCGAACCAATCGAACGGCACAGGTAGCACCGCCGATCTATATGCTTGTCTTCACCGAACTGGGAGGCGAGAAAAGGTTCTCAGCCACGATCGCCCGCAGGCTCGGAAATATGGGAGCCTTGACAAAAGGGGACAGAAAAGCCGAAAAAGCAGGCAATCTTGATAAATACAATCTCGAATCGAAAGAGGGCCGGTCAGCCTTGAATGTTGTAATCACAAGCATTATGCGCGGGGTCGAGATCGCCGGCATCGGGGATCCAAGACAGGCATTGGATGATATGGGACTGATAAAAACCGTCGATGGCATCGAACAAGTCCCCGACAGTGAGAAATCCAATATCCCCCGATTTCTGAATCGCCTGCTTTCGCTCGAAGTTGACCGTCAGAATGCGTTGTTCGACTATTTCTATGAGACATTCCTTGAAACTCTCGAATATCTCAAACAGAACGGAAAACTGGATGACGGAATGGAAGATCTGAAAGCAATGTCGGTTGAGATCGCTGAGCCTCCGCAAGTCTTGCACTCGGATGCTCTTACGTCGGCGAAGACCGTCTATTACAATCTCGACGTCAAGGTGGCGACGAAACCGGCGAGGTACAAGGAGTTGTTGATGGGCTGCGCTCATCGGTTCTTCCAGGATCGTCGTGACGGTTCATTTGTCGCTGTTCGCCGCACAATGGCCCACACCGATGTCGAAACGGGTGCAAGATATCAAATGTTCTCGATATCGAAGCCGACCGGCCGGAACCTTTCCTATATCCGAGAGAATGAATTGAATCAAAAGTACCAAGTTGTTCCGAACGGTAAAGCGGAAGCATGGTGGCTTAACGAGGAAGCCAAGATACCATCGTTCGAGCAAAAAACGGTCCATCTTCTTAGCGGAGCCTTGTTGCCGATATGGAAATACCTTAAGACTCTCAGTCAGCAGGCCCTTAATATCGTCAGAACCACAACGGATGATGGAACAAGGCTTGTCGGTGTCAGAATATCCGAGGATTCACTTCGTGATCTCTTTGCTCATTTCGGAATGCGTTCCGATATTCCGACAACCGCGCCGGAAGTTCTCCGTCTTGTCGAGCAGAACACGGCCAATCTTATTGGGGATATCTCTATTAGGACGGCAAGGTTTCAGGGGACGTTGCTGACGGAAGTGTGTCCGTCCACTGCGGAGCAGATCCGGGAACTTCGCGGGATGGGGCTTGTAAATATCGTCCAGCACGGCAAACAAAGATTCTTTCTGCCGCAGGAGTCACCGCTGAAAGCCCTTGAAGAAATACTTGCTCTTTATCCGCCGCAATCCACGGATATTGACTTCCTGCCTGAAATGGAGCGAAGCGCGGTAATGCTTGAAAGTAGCGAAGCGGTGAGTCTTCCGGAATGGCTGATCGAACCTCACGAAACAGATACGGCATGTCTTCGTGAGGTCCGTGATTCAAAGTTGTTCTAACTTAATCCGTTTTTAAGGTGGTCAGGACTGTTCTATGTCTTCCTGCAAAAGGTCTATGTAGCCGTTATAAACGAAGAGGCGGTCACGTAACTTTCCCGTGTAAAGCCAATGACAAAGTTTCCAGTCTCTTCTTTTCTCAACGCCAATGAACAGAAAAGAACTTTTCTTTGTAAAAGCGACTAAGAAAAGATAGCCCTTACTTTTTTCTTAGCGGATGATCCTGAGTTAGTTATTTTCTTATCCAGCCATTGATCCCCCAAAAGTTAGGTATTCAAAAGTAACCACGCTGTCAAATGCGGGTTTTTAGATATGTAGGCTGAAATATCGGAGTAGTGAATCTGGTTCTTCCAACACGGACGAGCCTGCAACACGAACCGAATCAGCCCTGCACTTTTGAAACTTGGAGTATTAACGGGGAGATTTTGCCTTATGGCCTATAAATATACTGTCGGCGATCGCTGCAAGGGATCGTCAATACTGGAAGAAAAGATAAATTTATATGCGAGAGTCCCACATTACGTTCTTATAACTGGCGAGAGGGGCACCGGAAAGACGACTTTAGCCAGACGGCTCCATGAAATGAGTCCGCGATCACAGAAAGAGTTTGTAAGCGTCAACTGCGCCAGCTTCACAGCAGAGCTTCTTGAATCAGAGCTATTTGGATACGAGAAAGGGGCATTCACGGGAGCGAATGCGGCGAAGTCCGGGCTATTCGAGACGGCGGGTGGCGGCACTCTTTTTCTCGATGAGGTCGGCGAACTGTCATTGGCTCTTCAGGCCAAACTCCTAAAGGCCGTCGAGGAGAAACGCATCCGCCGAGTAGGCGGCAACCGTGAGCGGGACATAGATGTAAGGATCGTTGCCGCTACTTCACGGGACCTTGGTGCGATGGTGCGTGAGGGAGCATTCCGGGCCGACCTTTTGGACCGCCTGAACATCCTTCAGCTTGAGACGATTCCGCTTCGTTTCCAACAGGAGCGGATCCGCGAACTGTTCATTCGTCAGATGAACAAGGAAAGTGCCGCAGTCGGACGAGTATGCCCGTTCGTTATTGACGATGGGGCCCTTGCGGCGGTCGAACTGCTTGAATGGCGAGGCAATTATCGGGAACTCAAAAACTTTGCCGCCCGTCTTGCTGTCCAGGCGTTCGACTCCCCTTCGATCACAGAAGAGATAGTTATCGACATGGCCGAAAGCGGATACAACCCAACAAAAGATTCCAACCTATTTATTGCTCAGGGTATTCATCTGAACCGGCCGAACATCGTGACCGTAACCCTAAATGCCGATACGGACGATCTTGACAGTGTTTATGTGAAGGCGGCGGCTACGTTCATCGAACACGCCCTCAAGCGATCCCGTGGTAATCTGCGTCGAGCCGCACGTTCGATAGGGACGACGCATTCGACGATCTCACGGATCTTGAAGAAGCACCGGGAAAGGGTTACGGATGATCCTTATTCTCCCGGAGAGATAAAGGAAGCTGCCCAATCAGTTGCGGCCTGAAGCCGCCAAGCATTACCTATTCTTCTTGTAAAGAAGCCGTCTATGATTTGGAGATGTCCATGTTTTATAAGCATCTCAAAATTATAGACGGCATATTTTTCGGCCTGTTGTCCTGACACACTCTTATAATACCCACCTTCTCAACCGGCACTGTCTTAAGGGCTTACCCGATTCCATACCCGATAATTTGTTTCTATTTGCTCGTTTGGCGCGCGGCAACCGGTAAACCTGCATTCGAAACGAAAAAACAAGCGGAGGACAGCGGTGTGGAGTGAACAATAATATGGAAATTTTGACCAGCGGTTCTTTCGTACCGCTCGAAAATCGGGAGAAGATCGACCAGCTGATCTATACGGCCAGAGAGATCGCGACGGAACTGAGCAAAGCTGATGGCTTTCGGAACAGCGGCCAGACCAATCATCAACTCGGACTTGAAGTTTGGGACGGGGCGGAATATGTCTGCCGCGCCCACGAGGAAGCAAATATCAGGAATCTATTTCTGAGCAAGTTCCTTGAACGGCTACGAGAGATCGACAAGGAAAACAACATTCATGCAAAGACGGGTGTGGTAGCCAGACCTGTCAATACCGCAACAGTTCAACAGTCCGCTCCTGCCGTTCCAGCACGACCGCCGAAGCTACCGGCTAAAATAACAGTGCCGGAGCAGCCGCCTCAAACAACGGGTCAGGATGAATATCTCGGTATGGTCTCAGCGGATGACGAGCCGGAGGTTCCGACACCCTCATACGCCGACGAGTGCGTAACCGGTTACGATCCAGCCTTCGAGGCCTTAGTGGAGAGGCTCGACAATGAACTGCCGGAGCAACAGCAGCAAGAAGCCGCAGAAGTACCATCAGAGCCGATAATCGCGGAACCGTCACCGCCCCCAGTTGCCGATGGGTCGTCCGTCGAAGAAACGACACAGATTCAACCGACTTCGTTTGAGCAACCCGTTCAGAGCGACGCTGCTGGTCATAAGGGTCAAACGGAGGTAGCAGTCACCGAAAAATCTGCCGAGGAACCCGATCCGGAGCCTCCGACTGCGGTTGAGCTAAACACTTCCAACGTTCCCGCTGTGAACGAGGTCCAACCCGAAGCTGCGGTAACGGTCGAGTCGGAACAGATCGAATCCATAGTCATTGCCGAGAAGGAGCCGTATAATTTTGACGGCTGTACGGTGACGGCCGTGGTGCAGCTTCTTCCCGAAGCCGAAGGCGTGAGGAAATGTGTTGTGAGTGTAAGGACACACGATTTCACTCCCAGGGTGGCAATCGTGGATGTGACAACGGCAAACGCTCTCCCCCAAATCTCAGGAGCGTTGGGAATTGCTTTCGAGCAATACAGGAATGAGCTGCCGGCAAGGGCTGCGGATAAGTTGAAGAAGGAAAAACCGGCGGCGAAAAAACAGTCCAAGTCCGGTTCAAAGAACGCATCGGCCCAAACAAAGGCGAAGAACCCCGAGTCAACCGCTTCTCCTTCGACGCCGCCTGCTGCGACGGAACAAAGCCAGCAGGGGCTTTTCGCATCATAGACCGCAGCAGGCTCACACATCCCGGAGAAACATTTATGGAACAGAAAAATGACAGTCCGGCCGCCGAAACGAAGGCGGCCGAGGAAACGAGCGCCCAGATCGTTACGGACCCAAAGGCGACGATAAAGATCGAGGGTCAGGAATTCGATCTTGACGCCGTTCTTGCTCAAGAGGATCAGACTTTGAAGACCGTGCTTCAGCCCCACTTTTCTTCTATTGAGGGTGCAAATATCACTCGCGAGATAAAGGAAGGCAAACTCACGGTCACGATCGTCAAGCGTCCTCAGTATAAAGGAATGCGATGATCCGCGAATCTCCTTTGGAAATCCTTGTTAAGGAAAAGGAACAGGTCAATCCGGCGATCCTTTTGGCGGAGGAGTTTTTGCGAAGAGATGCGGGAGATCTCTTAAGTGCCGAGGATATAAGTCGGGCGGAGGATATTCTTCAAAGCAGTAGTCTGGAAATAAAGATACTGGAAGGACAACTCGAAAATTTCGCGGGGCTTCCGGCGACGCCGTCGCTCATCATTCCTGTCGGCTTCTGATCTTGAGGCTTAGTGTATGTGTTTGGGTTCTGAAAGCGCCGGGCTTCTAACCGGGCAATTTCGCGACCGGCTCTTAAAGTCGATCGAGTATCTGAAATTCAAGGCCCGGAATCACAACGCTGTCGCTGCCCATGACTATGTTTCGTCCGTTATTTCCGAGCAGGAGAAATACGGGGTCTATCGTGATCTCTTTCCACAGGAATGGGCGACTTCGCAGGCCAGTTTCTATCAAAAGGGTTACTACATAAAATACAGCGAAAGGACCAACGAGCTATTTCACCTGATCAACAATAAATGTTTCCCTTTGCTCGACTATCTGGCTGATGATCGTGAAAACGAGTTCGAAAATTTCTACATTCCGCCCCTCAATATGGATCTCTGCTGCGAGGACATATATTTCGAGAATCTGAACACAAGTTACGCGGCCGGACTGATCTTCTATTTTCCTGATGATGCGTGGGAGTACCTGAATGAGCGGTTCAGATTGTCCAAACGTCATTTTCCGAAGATCAATCCAGATCCTCATCCGGGGGTCTGGAAGGAGAAAGGCTGTATTTTCGGTGATCTGTTGAGGTTTATCGATCACTCAACCGACAATCCCTGGCTCGACAGCATCTATTGTCAAATGTCGGACTGGTATGGGTTCAATCTTGAAACCATACAAGAGTTGAGCAGAGAATACGGGGCGGCATGCAAGCTATTAGAGGGTCTCAAGCCACTTGACGCACTCATCGAAGCTCATCCGAAAAAGATGCTGTCGGCACTTATCGACTTTTGGAACAATGGAAATTTACCGGATGAAACCACGCTCTCTCCTACAAGAACCGGCAGAGTTTCTTAAACCAAAGCGAACGGTAATATGGAAAACAATGTGATCCCTCCAGACGCTTCGGCAGCCCTTTACTTTCTTCCCGGACAATATCTTTTTGAGACTTTCGGGGAGAATGGACACCGCCTGAAGGCCTTGTCGAGTCAGCAGGTAAGCCGGGCCTTTCGGGATCTGCGAACAGATACCGGATGGCTCGACCGGAGTGTGCTTAGGTATTGTGAGGCTGCGTACGGCAATGCGATGCTGTCTTATCTCCCGGCCGGCAGCCGGAACATATCGGTCAAGTGTTCAGATGGAGTCGTAAGAGACATCACGGTTCCTTTGCCGACTCTTATTCTTCTCGGCAAAGGCCGAAATTACTATCTTTGGGCGACCACCGCAAGGAATGTTTCCGAGAAGACACGGCTTGCCGTCGCCCCGCTCCCGAACATCGACGACGCGAGGATATGTTTCGGCAAGAATGAAGTTCCGGAAACCCATCCTTCAACTCTAAAGCGGGTTTGGAAGCTGATCCTTGATACTCCCTTTAACGGCGATAATGCGACTGGAAAGTGTCAAACGGGCGGCGACGTCCGCGTTCTTCTCACAAAGTTGGCGGAGGACAAAGCGAAAAAGTTTCCGACGACGCAACTCATTGTTTCAACCAGCACCATAGGGCACGCCTGGGAAGCCATTGTCGGAGGGCAGAGATACGACCGCCGTTTCTAACCTGGACCTTACTTCTAAATATCATCTATGTCATCGAATCTTATTGCATTCCCGACTTTGGTCGGGCATCACGTCGCTGTGACCGGGAATGATCCTATTGAGGCGGCTCTTTTTGAATATCTTCTCGCGGGGAATGGGTTGTTCGTCCGTGCGAAACGAAAGGAGTTCAGCGTGTGCCTTCCTCTGAGTGAGCAAAGGATATCCGGTCTTCCGGATATGCCGGTCGGTATTTCCTGGACGAGACCGGGAATTCCAGCGTCATTGTGGGAACTCGTGCTTCTTCACGCTCAGCTAAAGCACACATCCACCGACTTCAGGGAAGAGGTATATCTCATCTACTGGGACAAGGCACTTGAAAAATGGGCATGGCGTCCCGCCGGCCTCGAAAATAACCGGGTATCGACCATTGCCGATGATACATTGCCCGAATACGCGGACTGCTGTATCGAACTGCACACCCACCCTCCCGGTGCGCTGCATTTCAGTGGAGCCGACGACCGTGACGAACTCGGCAAGTTTCGCATCTTTGCCATCCTGATAGACGTTCACGGCAAGCCTAAAATACGGTTCCGTTGCGGGGTATACGATCATCTTGTTCCGATACCGGCAGCCTGGGTCGGCGAAATGCCGAAGGGGATCATCGACCTGAACGAGATCGATGCGGTTGTGGAGAAACTTCCATGAAAGAGATCGACCTTAGTTTTTCTCAGGCAGCCGTTGTGATGCCGAGAGAATACAACAGCCTTCGCTTCATCGTGGTAGGTGCGGGTGGAACCGGGTCTTACGTCGCTCCGGCTATCGCACGACTGATGTATGAACTAAAACAATCCCGGAACAAGCCGGTCGAGATGCTGATCGTCGATCCGGATGTGGTCGAGAGCGGCAACATACCAAGAAGCAATTTCTGCGCGGCGGAAGTCGGAAGGTTCAAGGCTCAAACACTTGCGGAAAGGATCGCTCTCGGCTGGGGGCTTGAATGCAGCTATGCTGTTGAGCGATTTGACGCCGGGAAACACCTGGCATCGCTGACGAGCGAGTTCCGCTCGCTGGCTGTAGTCGTCGGGTGCGTCGATAACCACCGTGCAAGGCGTGACATTCATGACGCAGTTGAGACGTGCCGAGGATACAGTTCCGATGCACCGAGACTTTGGTGGGTGGACGGCGGTAACGGCAGGTTGTCGGGACAGGTGCTTCTCGGCTCAAGCACGAAGCGGTCAAGACCGGATAAGTATTTCACCGGAACGAGCCTGTGTCACTCTCTTCCGGCTCCTTCGCTTGTGCATCCGGACCTTCTTGAAGCAGAGATCATCTCCCGGCCGGTCGATGTTGACGGCCTCTCGTGTCCCGATCGCATCCGTCTTGGCGAACAAAGCCTGAACATAAATCAACGTGTCGCCGTAGAAATGGCACAAATGCTGACCGAGATGTTCCTTACAGGATCGCTAAAACGGTTCGCAACATACTTCGATCTCGAAACCGGCACAAGCCGGTCGTTCTATTGCACGCCCGAACAGATCGGAGCATCCATCCCAAAGAGGAAATAGTATATGTCCAGACTTCTCAACGAAGAGCTTAAAAAGGTCCTTCCAAAACTGCGCGAACAGGAAGGATCGAAGGATCCGTTCGTATATGCGAAGTTCTTTTTCCCCGCGTCCAAATGGACTTGGTTTGTCACCGAAGGCAATGAGCAGGACAATGACTTCCTTTTCTTCGGTCTTGTGATCGGATTCGAGTCCGAATGGGGCTACTTCACTCTCCGAGAACTCGAAGAAGTCCAGGTGGCCGGTTTCAGAATCGAACGTGACCTGTTCTTTGAACCGACATCGTTGGGCATGTTACAGATCTAATTCTCTTCAACCGGTCTGCGTGCTACTAGAGCTACAACCCATCGACTTTGAAGAAGCCCGCGAATTCATACGACGTAAGCATCGTCATCATAACCCCCCTGTCGGTTGGAAGTTCGGGATTGCGGTCAATGACGGTGAAAGGATCGTCGGTGTTGTAACCGTTGGCCGTCCGATCGCGCGGCATTTTGATAATGGATACACGCTCGAAGTGACACGTTGCTGTACTGATGACACGAAATTTGCGCCGTCAAAGCTCTACGCGGCCGCATGGCGGGCGGCAAAGGCGTTGGGTTACAAACGCCTGATCACGTACACGCTCAGGAGCGAACCGGGAACAAGTCTGATCGCCGCAGGCTGGAAAGTTCTCTACGAGACGAAAGGCGGCAGTTGGAATGTTCCGAGCCGTCCGAGGATCGACAGACATCCGCTTGGGCAAAAGAAACTCTGGGAAGCCCCTTCGAATTTGGTTTCGATCTGATCAGAATTCGATACCTTAGCCCGAAAACAACAAAAACAGGCGGCTGGCGGAAGGCGTGAACATGGAAACTCAGCAATACGACGCACCGGTCGGCGATCACACTACAGTTCCTCCTACATCGCTGGCATTGTCAGTCCTACAGAATATATTTGGTCGAAAGGAAAGTGCCGGGCCGATCGATCAGCCCGAGCCGGTGACTCCCAACATTTCTGAATACCAGGATGTTTCGGAAACGATTGAATGCGGAACACTTACTCCCACTCCCCCGTCAAATTCGGATCTCGTTCGTAATGTTCTCGGCCGTCTCAATGAAAGAAAAGAGAGAGCCGCGGTAGAACTTGGGATCCAATCAAGCGAGGTCGAATCACTTCCGTTCGATCTGTTAACGCTGGAAAGCGAGGGCATTTTCATGAACATCGATTGCCGTGGATTCGGCAGTCTTGTCCGTCAGCTTCAATGGAGGACCCTCGGCGTGAAACTGCCCGAGGATGCGGCCGTGCGGGTCAGCCCGCCGCGTGCCGGATTGTTACCGGATGTCTATCGAAACAAGCTGATGCGGGGAGCCTCTCAGGCCCATAACGCCCTTAACAAATACAGCTTCCGGTTCACTCTCTGCGAGACAGTTTGGGGAACAAGTGATTACAAATGGATACCCTGGGAAGCTTTTGACCAGTTCGAGCAAGCCTATTACCGGGCTTGTGAAACTCTCGCGAAGGCAAAGGCTGAAGTTCTTGAAAAATACGACGAGATTCTCGCCGTCCACCAGGACAGCTTCTATAAGCTCGCTCAAGACTCTGCTGATCGCTTCTGGGCAACAGAGGATGACCCGTTCGACAGAGAGGGATTCATCAACGCAATTGTGGCTCAGGCAATCGGTATGGTCCCGACAAGGGAAATGATCCGTGACGGTCTTGTGATCACGATGAAACCGAAGGTGATCGTTCTCGGTTCGGAGATGATCGCCGAGCGAAACCTCTCCCGAACTCTTGCCCTTGAAACAGCCAAAGCGGATGCCGAGAGAACTCATCTCGAACTCGAACTTGATGCAAAACGTCGTGTCGAGCAAATGAAGGTCGAGGATGCCGCCGAGGAAACCAGGCGCGAGCGTGAAGTAAAGGAACGCATTCGCAATATGAAGATCGAAGCAGCCCGCCGAGAAGCCGAAGAAGCCGTATCTCCGGTAAAGGAAGGCTTTGCCCATATTACCGCAAAGTTGTTCGAAGCGGCGACCGAGATGGCGGAACGAATGAAGGATGCAAAGTTCGTCCCCGGTTCTCTGGCGAAACGGGCAAGGCAGATGTGCGAATGGTATCAACTGATGAATTTTACCGACGACACTTCACTTGAAGAAGTACTTAACAAACTCGAAAGTGCGGCCGGCCGCGAGGCGAAACAACGCTCACCTGAAGAGATGCGAAACGCCCTTAACGACATTCTTCGGGCGACCACCGTTCATACAAGCAAGCTTCTGGACGAGGATCGTCTATCCGCGCTCGAACTCTGATCGGATAACAGTCCAGTCCGGTGATAACAAGGAACCAACGATGAAGAAGAAATTGGATTTGAGCAGCTATATACCCGTTCATACGCGAATCGCCGAGTTCTATGAAAAATATCCTGACGGCCGCATCGTTACGGAGATCGTTCGGCTGAATGAGGACAGCGGTTTTGTGTGTTTCAAGGCCGGTGTATTTCGCAATCTTGATGACGCTGAGCCAAGCGCGACAGGACATGCTTTTGAGATAAAAGCACAGGGATACATTAATCCGACCTCCTTCATCGAGAACTGTGAGACGAGTGCGGTCGGTCGTGCCTTGGCGAATCTAGGCTTCAAGATCGACAACGGTATTGCTTCCCTGGAGGAAATGCAGAAAGTTGAACGGATGACAGATACCGTCCCATACAACGGCAGCAACGGCGGGTTTATTAGCCGTTCAGTCTCGTGATCGTTCCCGGCGAGGAAATCATCGAGGAACCGACTTTAGAAAGAGCTTTTGCCGTCAAACCAGCAAAAGACTATCCCGACCGAGTGTTGGAGGTTTAGCCCCATGTCATCCCGAATAATCCAAGCGGAGTATCTGCATTACTCCGATCCGGCTATAAACAGCGACAAGGTTTTCAATATCTTTCTCGTCGAGGAGGATAACGAGACCTATAGCTGTATCTCGGAATACGGAAGGCGGGGAACCAATCTTGTCCGTGTGTTCGTTTGTTCGAACCAATCGCGTTCGGTCACGGAAAGGGCCTTTAGAAAAAAGCTTGATGCAAAGCGAAACCATCGCAAAACCCCGTACTGGGACTCACCTTATGGGGCGGAACAAAGTCCCTTCGCGAAAGAAATGTTCTCGCGGCTGGTATTGATGAGGCATAATTCCAGTCCGAAAGCTGCTGACCCCTCCAAGACACGAAAAGAAGCGGCGGATAGAAGAATGAGAACCCGAGGGATTCTCAATCAGGGACAGATCGACTCTCTGGAGATCTGAGTTAAAAAAATAACTTTTATGACCGACCAAACATCCGATGCAAAAAGCGTCGAGAGATTCCTTCGCGAACTCGATGTGCTGATCCGAGCGCGATACCCGCTGATAGCCGTCAATACTTTTGAGGAGGATCGGGTCCGCGAAGCACTTATCGATCTTGTTTTCCGGAACCGATATCACAATGACAAGCCGTTGTATTTCTGGAGTCGTTCCACAGGTTTACGAAAAGTATTCGATCCCGAAGAAGGTCTTCTTGAGATCCCCGATGAAGTGCGGGACACGGACGACCCGGAAAATGCTCTTGGATATATAAGCGAGCAGGAGTCAGGGATATTCCTTCTGTGCGATTACGCTCCCTATATCTCACCGTATGGTCAGGAAGACCCCCAATTGGTCAGACGGCTCCGCGAGATCTCCTGGAAGCTGAAGTCAAAAAGATCGACGATCCTGTTTGTCGGGCCGAACTTCCCAGAGCTGAAGACAATTGAAAAAGAGATCACGCAGATCGAGCTGGAACTTCCAAAGGAAAACGAGATCGAGGAATCTATCGAACTTCAGCTTGAAAGCCTTCGATCCAGCGGTATCGCTATCGATCTTGAAAAGGAAACGCAGGAAGCGCTTCTTCAATCTCTTTTGGGACTAACAGCAGGAGAGATCAGCAATGTGATCGCAAAGGCAGTTATCAGCTGCAACGGTCTCAACCGCGAATCGATCAACGTCATTCTCGAAGAAAAGAAGAATGTCATTCGAGGCAGCGGGTCCTTGACCTATGTTCACCCGGAACCGGCAAGCAATCTTGGCGGTTACAAATCCTTAAGAGCAATTCTTGAACGTGCGGCCTACACATTCAGCCCAAGAGCAAAAGCCAGGCACGTTGAGCCGTGCAAGGGTATTTTACTGGTGGGTCTGCCCGGTTGCGGTAAAGACCTCTGCAAACGCGTAGCCTCAAGCATTACCAATCGTGCCCTTCTTGATCTCGACTTCGGTTCGATAATGGGTGAAGGCGGCGGCGTGATAGGCTCGTCGGCTATGTCAATAAAAAGAGCCTTGTCCATTGCCGGAACGATCAAAGGCATCCTGGGGATCAGCGAGTTTGAAAAGGCCGTTTCCGGGATGAAGTCCTCGAACAAGACGGACGGAGGCGAAACTGCGCGAACGATCTCCTATCTTCTCAACTGGATGCAGGACAATAAGGACGTGCTGGTGTTCGCGACCGCTAACGATGTGCGAGAACTCGAATCGGAGCAGTTCCGCATAGGCCGCTTTTCTTACATAGATTTCGTAGATCTTCCGAACCCCGAGGACCGAACTGAGATCTTTAAAGTTCATCTGAACAAGCGAGAGCTAAACCCGGAACAATTCGATATCGACAAACTCGTTGATCGGAGCAAGGACTTCTCGGGAGCCGAGATCGAAGGAGCGGTCAAGAACGGTGTTCTTGAGGCTTTCATTGATGGTGATCGTTCTGCTGAGACCAGAGATATTCTGACGGCAATAGAAGGCATTACGCCGACCGCCCAGATGATGAGCGAGAAGATCGAAGAGATCAGAAAATGGGCGCGGAACAATATAAAAGGAGCGGGCGGCAGAACGAACAACCCGGCCATTGTTGGAAATCGCGGGGATCGGGTTTACGAACTCTGAAGATAGGAGGACCAAAGATGTCAAAGTATATGACATTTGAATCGCAGTCATTTGCGAACAAGGAATTGCTGCTAGAGGCGTTGTCTGAAATAGGCTTTAACACGGTAACTCAGGGTAAAGACATGCCGCTTGCCGGTTGGGACAAACGAGATGCCCGTACCGCCGATATTATCATTCGGCGGAAGGACACGAAGGCACATAATTTCCTGGCGGATATCGGGTTTCAAAAAACATCTTCGGGCTATGTAGCGGTGATAGATGATATGGACCTGAATTATCGTCTTGGACCGGACTTTATTGTGCGGCTTCAAAATAACTACCACGAAGCTGCTGCACGAAAGATGGCAAAGAAGCTTAACGGAACTCTCGTCAAGAAGCGGATCGGCAAGACTATCAAGATACGAGTCAAATTCTGAGGGAATAATATGGCTGAAATTGAATTCACTATCGACACGGAGACGGGTAACTGCGAAACGAAGATCAACGGTATTCAGGGACCGGCGTGCGAGAAAACCGCTTCGCAGCTTAAACAGGTTCTCGGAATGCCAACGACCGATCGGAAAACTCACGAGTACAATGTCAGATCGACGACAAAGCGAAGGGTAGGTTCCAATGAATAAAGAATTGGTCTTTGTGTTAGAACCGGATGCCGGACGCGTAACCGTCGAGGTATCGCAGGCATCGAAGGAAACTGTCGATTCTCTTGCTGACGATCTCGGGAATCGTGTAAACCTGAACTGTGCAAGGCCAGCCGAAAAGCAAAGATATCTGCCGGTTTTGCAGGCACGATCCACCGAACCGAATCGTCCCCAATCAGAAGCCTTTTCGATTTGGCTCTATAGGCTCTACCACAATTCGGTCGTTGACGGTCCAGGTAGGCGAAGTGTCATCCAAACCTCCGGATGTTCTCTCCGCTGTAGAGGCTGTATAGTACCTAAGACCCACCAGCCCGAGAACGGGGAACTTGTGTCAATCTCATCTATCATTGCCGAAGTCATAGCCCATCGCGACGATCATGACGGAGTAACGATCCTTGGCGGAGAGCCTTTCGACCAGCCTGAGTCCGTAGCGGAACTCGTATCAAGATTGAAAAACCACGGCCTTCACATTACAGTCTATACCGGATTTACGATCGAGCAGCTAACTCAAAGGCGGCAGCCGAGCATCGATCATATCCTAGCCCACATCGACTTGCTGATCGATGGTCCGTTCATTGCCGAGCTTCGAGAGGGAGCAGGGGAATATCGCGGCTCGAGAAATCAATATCTGATTGGTAGAACTTGATTAATAACCGTTCGGGGAAAAGCAGAATCCTCTATTTTCCAGTACTTCCGAATCCCAAAACTCCACGTTGTGTGGCTGGCAATTCTTCAGTCCACAATGGTTCGTTGATTGCCACCTTTTCAATTATCAGTTGCGCGATCCGATCTCCGGCACTAATTTGAAAGTTCTCCTCACCCAAGTTGATGAGAAGGCATAAAACCTCTCCTCTATAATCGGCATCAATGACCCCGGCCAGCACATCGATACCAAATTTTAGCGCCAAACCGGATCGAGGGGCCATTCTTCCGTAAAATCCGACCGGGACGGCAACAGCAAATCCCGTTCGCACCGCTTTCCTGGAACCGGGTTCGATTACAATATCCTCTACAGAATAAACATCCAATCCGCACGAATCACTGCTTCCTCTAGTGGGTAAATTTGCCTCGGGATGTATCTTCTTAAATAAGAGTTTTTCCATTGAAATAGTTCCTTTAGAGTTTATCAACAAGCTTTCGGACTGTTTCCGCCTGGCGGTGCATCAGCCCCTTCTCTATCGTCATGGCGTTTTGGATTAATTCTACAGCACGCTTTTGTTTAGCCGTAATCTCGTGAACGATGTGTTCAAAATCCTTGTTCAGTGGCATATTTAGAGCTGCCGCTTGCAGGTCATAGGCTTCTACGAGCATCTCAAGCCCCTGCTTGGTGAGACTCAATGCCTCGTTGGCCAAATCCTTGAATGTTTTCTCAGACATATATCAAGTCCTCTTAAATAACACCTTTGACGTCAGTCCAGCTTTTCGAATTCAAGAGTCTGTTGGTTTAGGTCAAGAATGACCCTTCCACCTCGATGATCACGTATTTGGCGCCAGACTTTGTAACCATTGAGAATTGCGCGTTCCCAATCGCCGGTCGAACAGATGCCTACCTCCAACCGACTACTTAAGTATCTTATGGTCTTTAACAGGCTGTAGTCCAACTCTGAAACATTTTCGAAAAACCCGTGAGCCTCCGCATAGGAGAATACCAAAGCGGATATGCCTTCCTCAATCGCGGTTGCCCGTCCGCCGTCCTCAACCTCATCTATCTTGGGGTTACTTTTCCGTTTTCGCTTTAACAATTGTCTCGTAACCGGAGACCATCCGAGTACAGCTGCATATCCAAGATGAAAGACGTCGTGAAATCTGTACCCGTCGGGATGATACGCATTGTCCGTCAAATCACTTCCAACTTGCTCCCCATCAGAAAAAGCCTGTACTCGGTATGACTCATTCTCGGTGATCTCTTTTATCTCGACGGTAAACCGACGAGGCAGGGTTTCATTTTCCGGGAAATCTTTATCAAATATGTAACATGATGCTCCGGTAGTTTTATGTACGAATCGCTCCTGGACTTTATCAATATTGTCTTTAGCTATTGTTTCGAGGTCCAGATCAAATTTTGAAGCAACGTTTGAAATATACCAAAGCAAGTCTCCCAGTTCCTCCGAGATTCGTTCCCTGAACAGTTTATGTGCTGAACCATCACGAAGGTGCTTCTTGTACTCACTTAGTAATCCCCCTGCCTCGCCGGCAAGTCCTAGCAAGGGAACTATCTTCTCGACTAGATCTTCCCGATACTTTTCGCTTGGCACCTGATCGCTTTCCAGCGCCTTTGATTGATATTCTTTGAAGTCCATTTGTTACAGTTCCTTACCTTTTTTAATAGTATCCGTTCTTTCTTTTGATATTGCTTCATTAATACCCCATTTTGGTGGGTACCAAAATTCTATCGGTTGATGATTTGGTTTGTGAGTTTGTTTGATCCTCATTCTACCGGTAATCCCGGAAATCTCTGGATGCATAACTCTGGCATATTTATCGACCTCGCAGAAAAGATTCTGGCAATCGATCAACTGCAAGGGCCTTCCCCATAAGTCACGGAACTTCAATCCGAGTCTCTCGAATTCCTGATCTTGTATATCCGTTACAAACTTGATCAATTCGCCTTCGCTCAGGCCTCCTCTGTCGGTAAAGCACTTTCGAATCCCATCGAGAGCACCAGGGCCTGGAACAACAAATTCACTTTCACTATAGTCGGTCAACTCGCTGTAGTTTATGTCCACGATGAACTGGTATGCCAGAAAATCGCCGATCGACGGATATGCTCGAAGCATTTCAAAGCCATGCTGCAATTTTTTTGAATCGGTAAGTTTCTTAAACAGCTCATCCTTCATCATCATGTCAATTAGCTTAAGATGAGTCCGATGCTTCATATCGAGGCCGAAGAGTCTACCTCCTGAAGGCATGATATATGCCCCAGAATAAATCCTTTTACCTTGCGACATTGCTTTCGTGAGAATTCGGTCATACTTCTTGGTATCAAAATCTTTAAAGGAAATTGTCCCGAGTTTCTGACGAAGTAAATTCCATGTTTCGATCTTGTTGAAGAGTTTGAATAATATAATCCGAAAGAAAACTTCCTGCCCCTCATTCGATAATTCCGGGTTATAGATGACGTCGCGGATCAAAAACTGGCTCACGCGGTCGGATGCTCGATACGCGTTCGTAAACTTGTACTTTCTAAGCACTGGATCTTCGGTCCAAGGACCTGGTTCCCCTTCCTGTCTCCGAAAGAAGATATTTTGTCGTTCGACGGCAAACTTCCAATATGTGTCGAAAACGACTGTCGGCTTTGCAGGATGAATGTGTGAGGCAATGACCGTGGGACCGGAAATGGCTATCCCGGAAGCAGTCGGAAGATCGAAACCCATCGCGGGCTGCACCGGCGCTCGTCGTGGCAACTGGTCAGACTTGAGTTGATTTTTTTCTGACAGAAGGAGTGTTGTTATTGTTTCGATAACGGCAGATGACAGTTCTAAGAAAGAACCTGCGTTTGGAGTCCTAAATATCTGTTGCCTTTCTTTTTCTTTTTCCACAAGAACATCGTATTCATGGCTTAGGGCCGACCATTCAGCGGAATTGACATTTCGATCTATCGGACTTTCGCGTTCTAAGAGAAAGATCGCAGTTGGAGAATAGGCTTTCCAAAAAACTCTCTCCAGATCAATCAACTTTTTCAAGGCTCTGCGGTTGAGCCCCGCGACAACGCCGTAAACCCAAGCGGACCACCAATACCTGTCAAGTAGGACATTTTTACCTGCGTTAAGTGCGGGGCCAATAGTTTTTTCAATACTATCGATATGCGCGGCTATATGAAGGACCTGTTTGCTGAACTCGCTAATAGTCTCAACACCGTGATGAGAACTATCATGGTGAATCTCGTA
Source organism: Acidobacteriota bacterium (assembly GCA_019639175.1). Lineage (GTDB taxonomy): Bacteria > Acidobacteriota > Blastocatellia > Pyrinomonadales > Pyrinomonadaceae > OLB17. The sequence goes on from JAHBSK010000006.1 coordinate 124,004, forward strand.
AACAAGTTTTCCCAGGGTATCAGGTTCGCGTCCGGGAAAAGACAAGCGTAAAAATGTGTCGGTGCCGTTCTGAAAATGGTCTTCGATCGCCTGAGATAAACTGGTCTTGCCAACTCCGTCGGGACCTTCCAAAATGATGAGAGCACCTTGGGTTGAGAACTTTTTTCGCATAAACTTCTAATTACTTATTGCTTCCTGATGAGCGGTAAATGGGCGAACGGTCTCGACAAGATCGGCAACTTTGGTTTTTGTTGTACCAAGCATTTCCACTCCTACCACACAGGTCAAATTGCTGAGTCTGAGTCCCATTTCGCCGGCCATGAATTCGCCTAGTCGCCATAAACCCATGCAATTGCCATACCCCTTCTGAAAAAGAAGTTGGGTTGCGTAGAACGCATTCATGCTCAATTCGGACGTAGTTCTATTGGGTACGAAGCTGACATGTTGCAGGCATGGGAATCCGGTTCGAGCTGCCCGGACATGATCCCTAGCGGGATCAAAAATTGATGCCTGAAACTTCGACCTTATAACTCCTTTTCTCGAATCATTAAGATCCAATATGAAATCGAGCTGATTGACGTAATTCGGTTCTTGACCAAATGCCACCAGTCTTTCAAAATAGAGACCTCGGTTGTTCAATTGCGGTTCGAGCTTATGAAGTCGCGGAAGGCACTTTTTATAAAGCGAAAAAAGCCTCTTTCGATCTCCGTTCGACATGCGCCACAGCGACTCAGGGAAGATCGTATTTGCAACAGTCTCGACATTTTGGTACCCACAATTTTTCAAAGCCGCATCGAGAGCTCTGCGAATTTCCAGATTTTCCAGTGAGCCATCTGCATCATTTCGGATATTGAGAACCAGCGGTGAAATCTCATTGCCGGTCGTGTCGTACGCTTTTACGAACGCCTTGCTCCATGCGAGCGAAAGGTTCGGTTCATCAACAGTAAACATATTAATCATCCTCGTCGGCTTCCAGGTGGCGGTACCTTGCCAGTCCCCGAAATTGAAATGGCATAATTCGAACAAAAATCGCCCAGGAGTTATCAGGCGTGCACACGCGGACGACCCCGGGGCGGCTGGCCCTGAAGAGTGTCGGAAGCGACGAATCTTCCACCGGTAACAACGTATCGTTGGAGGGTAGCGCATCCGGCGGCAGCAGTAACAAAGCGCCAACCTCCACATCTGCGGTAGAAGCGAGCCACTGCCGATCGATTATTGTTAATGTATCGGAGCTCGCCTGCTCCAATATCCCTTCGCGGACTGTTTGCGGAGAGGATCTAAGAAGCGTATTTGCTCGCGTCCGACTGATTTGACCCAACGAATAGGTCAAATGATTGACCAGGGTCGTGTACCCGACGCCGAAGTTACATGCGACGGTGTACATCTGAGCGGGCGATGCCGATGCCGCGTCCCAGGATCGGGACGCGAATGCCTTTCTCACACCAAGAGCGGGCAGAAGCAAGGAACTAGCAAAGCTGTCCGCAAGAAATTCCTCGGGGGAATTGTAGTTTTCGTCCTCACGGTCCTTTATCAAAAGATCAAGGTTCGAGCCGTGTCCGAAGACGTGATGGCCCAGTTCGTGTCCACATGTGAAATTCCTCCTAGCAAGCGGCCGGAGAGCAGAGAGGACGATTCTCGGCTTTGGCTCCCTCACGTAGACACCTTCCATATTGACGTCCACGAATTTCACAGAAATGCCCAACTCCTGGCATACATCGTACGGACAGACAGGGCTGACAAGACCCGCCTTGGCTCGACTGCGGACTTTCAGAGCTGCGGTTAATGCCTGAGCCGCTAGATTTTTGTAATTCATTCTCAGATCAGTTCTCCCTATTCGCGAATCGACGCCAGCAATGTGAGGAGGCGATCAAGATCATCTTTCTTGAGTTTCTTTAATTCTCTCGCCGCCAACTGCAGTTTTGTATCATGCAGATCGACCTTGTCTTCTCCTTCACCGAGCAGCCAATTGGCTTCAACATCAAATATCTCCGCAAGCTGGGCAACCTCCTCGGCTGTCACCTTTCGATTTCCGGCCTCAATCTCAGAGACGGCAGGGCGCTGAACCCCCAGGATCGTCGCCACCTGCGATTGAGAAAGACCGGCCATCTTCCTGGCTTCTCGGATGCGGCCTGCAATGATTTCACGCTTCTTTTCCATTCTTATTTCTTGCCCCCTTTTTTCTCCAAATTGCGGACAATTCTCTCTGCAATTTCCCCAACTCGTAGGAGAGACTTACCATCTTCCGAAGTAAAAATATTCACATTGTCCGGAATTGAGTCCTCGATCTCTTCACCAATCAGCATGTTAGCGACAACCCATATCTGGCTATCGAATTCGGTAAGCTCTTTGCCGGGACATGAGTCGGTTGTGATCTCCACCTTCTGATACTCACCAGCCTCTTGAATCTGGTTTAGAACATCGATTATTTTTTTCTCTATGCTTGCCTTGTCGATCATTTACTCACCTCGGATCTGTTGGTTAATCTTACCATAGGTAAGATAATATTACAGAAATTTCTTCCAGTCAAGAGCCAATTATCCCGATGCTACAGTAATTCTTTGCGAAAAGTACCGAAAAGTGGTATCTTGTGCAAAGGATTACTTATGAGATCCCAAAACTCACAACCTAGGGTCGAGGAGTGGATAAATAGGCAAATCGCTTATGGCAGAAATGCATTCTCTCTCGATAGAGCTGAGAAAGAATTACCCCAGTATTCCGAAACGGCGATCAAACGATCTCTTAATCGACTATCACGAAAGGGTAAGATAGTATCAGCGCACAAGGGATACTATGTTATTGTCACCCCGCAATATTCCTCACGCGGGATACTTCCGCCGGCACTATTCATTGACGGATTAATGCGTTTCTTGGAGCGGTCTTATTACATAGGGCTCCTGAACGCTGCTGCATTCTACGGAGCGGCACACCAGGTGCCTCAAGAGTTCTTTGTTTTCACGAGTTCACCACCAATGAGACCGACCGTGAAGAAGGGAATAAAGGTAAATTACATAACTAGAAAAGAGATTCCGGAGAACCTTCTCGAAGAACGAAAGACCGAAACAGGAACCATCAAAATTTCCTCGCCGGAACTTACGGCAGCAGATCTGCTACAGCATATGAAGCGCGTCGGAGGTCTGAACCGCGTGGTCGAAGTGCTTTCGGAACTCACCGATGCTGTCCGCATCGAGAAATTGGATAAGGAGTTTGTTCAGTTCGTTCCGACCGCCGTGGTTCAGCGGCTTGGTTATCTTTTTGAAAAAGCAATCGGAGCAGAGGCCCTCGCGGACGAACTCTTCAAATCTGCGGAATTAACTGGAGGGAAGTTTTTTCCGGTCCCGTTAAACCCGACCGGAAAGAAACGCGGATTTCCCATCGAAACAAGATGGAACATTATTGTCAACGAATTGATAGATAGCAAGCAGTGATACCCAGCGCGTATATCACACAATGGGCAAACTTTGTCCCATGGCAGACGAATGAACAGGTCGAGCAGGACTTGGTGATCTCACGCGCCCTGGTGGAAATATTTTCGGATGAATTTCTACGCGAGCGATTGGCTTTTCGCGGAGGTACTGCACTCCACAAACTTTACTTGGATCCGCAGTCCAGATATTCCGAAGATATCGATCTTGTTCAAATCAAGCCTGAACCGATCAAAGAAACACTCTCCCGACTCCAAAGCCGGCTTGAATTCCTCGGACTAGCATCCGTTATACAGAAGCGAGATAACAATACCCTAAAATTTCGGTTCGAGTCGGAGATCCCGCCAGTCCAGCCGTTGCGCCTGAAGGTTGAAATAAACTGTCGCGAACATTTTAACGTGATGGGCTTACGGGAGTTTCCGTTTTCAATGGACTCAGACTGGTATAGTGGGGATGTAGATATTCTCACATACGAGATCGAAGAGCTTCTCGGAACTAAACTCAGAGCATTGTATCAGCGGCGGAAAGGAAGGGACCTCTACGATCTTTATAGGGCGTACCATAAGACAAATCCCGACTCGGAAACGATTGTTGAGATCTATCGAAAGTACATTGCTTTTTCTGTCAACAAACCGCCGACGCAAAGACAATTTCTCCAGAACCTTGAAAGCAAAATGCAGGACGCTGAGTTCCTAGGTGACACTCAAGCGCTTTTGAGACCTACTGGCCTGTACGATGCTCAAGCCGCGTTTGATCTCGTAAAAGATGAACTGGTGTCAAAGATTTGATTCAGATACTATTGTAAAACTTGTTCCGAGCTGTTGATTGTAAGCACTGATTCGGATATTATGCGGTTCTGTAAGAAAGGCGTCTTACTCATTGATTGACAATCCGGTTGGGTGAACAGTTGGTTACAGGGTTGGTTACAGCTTTCCGAATCGAGGTGTCTCGAAGAGGATCCGACCGAGAGTGTAAAGTATTGATTCTAAGACGTTTTGTGTGAATTTGAGAACGTATGATCAGTACTCCGGATCGCTTGGGGTGCGAGAGGTCGTGAGTTCAAATCTCGCCGTCCCGACCAATAAATATGGGGCTTTCAGCTATTGTTGGAGGCTCCTTTTTTGTGACTTGGCGGCGGATCTTATTTTTTATACCTATTTCTGTTCAAGGCTCTCAACAATTGATCGTTAAATCTTCTTATTTCTTTGAGTTCACAGGGGCATTACTTGCCACGGACTATTTGCTATTATTCGTTTAATGCAATTAGAGGGACATAGAAAAAAGACCACAGATGATAGAAAAGATTACAGACGAATGTAGAAAAAGATCATTCAAATAAGATCAGCGAATAAGATCAGCGAAGAGGGTTTTGATCTTGACGTGTGCAGGTGTTTCGGCGGAAAGGGGAGTGTTGGTGTTTTGGGGCGATGGGCAGGCGGCGGGGTTCGATCCGGTATCTGGTGATGCACAAACGGAATTATCTGAAAGCATTTTGAAGCGAATGTGCGAAAATACATTTAGATCAAATTAAAGTATGGAAAGCGTGCCGGTGGAAAGAGCACGAGAGATATTGAAGCACCGCTTCGGGTACGATTCGTTTCGGATGAATCAGGAAGCGGCGATCTCGACCGTCTTGGCAGGACGTGATTGCGTTGTGCTGATGCCGACAGGCGGCGGGAAATCGCTGTGCTATCAAATTCCGGCGCTGATCTTCGACGGGCTGACCGTCGTGATATCACCTTTGATAGCTCTGATGAAAGATCAGGTCGATGCCTTGCGGGCGAACGGTGTCGAGGCGGCGTTTTTAAATTCCACTCAGACAGCAGCAGAGCAGGTTCAGGTCTTTAAGAGCATCCGCAGCGGCGAACTGAAATTGCTTTACGTCGCGCCGGAAAGATTGCTGCAAAGCGGAGACAGGTTCATCGAATTTTTGCGAGAGATAAAGATTTCGCTTTTCGCCATTGACGAGGCTCACTGCATATCCAGTTGGGGGCATGATTTTCGCCCCGAATATATTCAGTTGGGAAAGCTGAAAACCGAGTTCCCGCAAGTGCCGGTCATAGCGCTGACCGCGACTGCCGATAAACATGTCCGCCAGGATATCGTCGAGCGTCTGAATATCGCAGATGCAGAGCTTTTCATTTCGAGCTTTAATCGTCCAAACATCTTCTACGCGGTCGAGCCGAAGAAACGTTCATTCGGCAAACTGCTGGATCTTCTTGAAGAACGAAAGGATGAAAGCGGCATCATCTACTGCCTGAGCCGTGCATCGACAGATTCGCTCGCGGCTGATCTGCGCGATGAAGGCTACAGTGCACTTGCCTATCACGCCGGACACGACAAGGTCACGCGAGACAAAAATCAAACTGCATTTTTGAATGACGAAGCAAAGATCATCGTGGCAACGATCGCGTTCGGAATGGGTATCGATAAATCGAACGTGCGGTTCGTCGTACACATGGATCTGCCTAAGAATGTCGAGAGCTATTATCAGGAAACCGGACGTGCCGGACGCGACGGTTTACAGAGCAATGCATTGCTCTTTTTTTCGTGGGGCGATGTGCAGAAGCTGAAGAATTTCGCGGCGGTCGAAGGCAATTCACAGCAGACCGCGATCATGCTGAGCAAGCTGGACACAATGGCGAAGTACGGCGAGATAAGAACCTGCCGCCGAAAATTTCTGCTTGGATATTTTGGCGAAGATCATACAGGCCGCTGCGGGCATTGCGACAACTGCACGACAAAGTTCGAGTTTTTTGACGGCACTGCCATCGCACAGAAAGCCTTAAGCGCGGTCTATAGGACCGATCAAAGATTTGGGATGAATTACATCATCGACTTCCTTCGCGGTTCTCAGGCGAAGACGATCCGTGAAGAGCACAAACAGCTTAAGACCTACGGCGTCGGGTCAGACATTTCGCGTGAGGCGTGGTTCGATCATATAAAGGAACTGATCGACCAGGGTTTTCTCAAAAAATCAGACGGGGAGTATCCTGTGCTGCAGTTGACGGGATCGAGCATGGACGTTCTGCGTGGCAAAACGCCTGTTGAGCTTGTGAAAGAAAAGGTTGCCGAAAAGAAACGCGGCCTTGTCGGAGAATCTGCTCCGCCTTATATTCAGGAGCTTTTCGACGATCTTAGCAGGTCGCGAACGGAATTTGCGAAGCGTGAGAATGTTCCGCCGTATGTCGTATTTTCCGACGCGACGCTGATCGAGATGGCGTCGTATCTGCCGCAGGACGAAGGGGAATTCAGACGCATTTCAGGCGTCGGCGATCTGAAATTCGAGAAATACGGCGGCGAGTTTCTGCGTGTGGTTCGTGAGTATTGCGGTGAGCGCGATCTCGATTCACGCATCTCGCTCAAGCGGCGGGCGAGAAAAAAGACTTCGCAAAAACGCGATACTTCGGGACGCAGCACATATCAGATCTCATTCGATATGTTTCGCGGCGGAATGTCGATCTCCGACATCGCTTCGGCTCGTGATCTCGGTATTTCCACTATCGAAAGCCACCTCTCTCGATCTATCGCCAGCGGCGAACTGGCTCTCGGTGAACTTGTTCCGATAGAAAAAATTGCCGCGATACAAAAGGCCGTTGAGGAATGCGACAACGAAGAAGGCCGGCTCTCACCGATAAAAGAAATGCTTGGCGACGATTATACCTACGGCGAGATCAGGGCTGTGATGGCCTCGATGAAGCAGCCATGACCCAATATTTTTCCGTGACATTATGAAGTCAAGAATTTCCCTTTTTTTGGCAATGTTCTGTCATGAGCATTGAATCTCGCCATATCGGTCTTTTTGCAATCACGTCACGATCATGGTCATTCACATGAACACTCGCACGGCCACGATCACGTTCAATCCCATGACCACGAGCATTCTCATCATCACGAACACGGTGTCGGTGCGGCTGCCGTGGCAACGGCCAAAGCACATGACCGCACTATCGAGTTGGAAAAGGAAATACTCGGCAAAAACCAGCTAATCGCCGAACGGAACCGCGGGTGGCTTGCAGCAAAAAATATTCTCGCCTTAAATCTCGTCAGTTCGCCCGGTTCAGGCAAAACGACGCTGCTTGAACGTACTATAAACGACCTGAAAAATGAATACAGCATAGCCGTGATCGAGGGCGATCAGGAAACGATCCATGATGCTGAACGCATACGCTCGACCGGCGTAAAAGCTGTCCAGATAAATACCGGAACGGGCTGTCATCTTGAAGCCGAGATGCTCGAACGCGGGTTGCGTCGCTCGATCCGGCGGACAATTCGCTGCTGTTTATAGAAAACGTCGGCAATCTGGTTTGCCCTGCACTCTTCGATCTTGGCGAACGGGCCAAAGTCGCAATTCTTTCCGTCACCGAAGGCGAAGACAAACCGCTGAAATATCCGCACATGTTCAGGGCCAGTGAGATCATGCTGCTGAACAAGACCGACCTGCTGCCTTATCTGAAATTTGATGTTGAAAAATGCATCGCCTACGCAAAAGAAGTGAACCCGGAGATCGAGGTCTTTCAGGTCTCAGCCGCAACCGGTGAAGGGCTGGACAAATGGTACGACTGGCTCAAATCTGCATCATCAAACCCGCATTCTGCAAAAGTTTGGTGAACGAGGCCGTCAAGTGTTTAGGACAGAAAACTCTCTTAAATATGCTTTCTGGTTTATTTAGTTTATATTCCCACAGCACGGCTGCTAAAAAAACTAAAGGAGAACTGAGACTTTTTTATGTCCATCAAAACTTGACCAACTCACTCGGTCTTACAAAAATGAATTGGAACTCCATTCGGTTCGATGGCAAATGTCCTGTTACATTGCTCTGTTCTCGAAAAGTTGGTGAAATAATGAAGTATCTTCCAGAAGATTTCGAACCAAAGCCCGATGTTATCAGCTATGGATACTATATGTAGTCTTTGAAGTAGTCTCTGAAAGCTATATGGTGTGAAATAATTGTTGGCATGCCGGACGACTCATTCTTTCCTTATGACAGGGAATATATAAAGCATAGAATTTCACCCTTTACATCTCATAACGGCTAATATACTATACACTATAGAATATTATGGGGGATAGGATAATTCCAATTTCTGTGCAAAAAGCTCTGCGGAAGTTGGGGGAGGACGTTCGTGATGGGCGGCGGCGGCGGCGGATACCTGTGGCTTTGATGGCGGAGCGGGCGGGCATATCACGTGCGACGCTGGGGAAGATCGAGAAAGGTGATCCTTCGGTTTCGCTTGGGAACTATGCGATGGTTTTGTTTGTGCTGGGATTAACGGATCGTTTGAGCGATCTTGCGGATGCTTCGTTCGACCCGGTCGGGCGAATGCTGGAGGAAGAAAATCTGCCAAGGCGTATTCGCTTATCAAAGAAAAAATGAGCAGCCGGCAAATATATGTTTATCTTGCTTTGGCGGGCGAAGATATTCTCGTCGGACGGCTGTGGTGTCACTATCGCAAAGGGCGTGAGAGTGCTTCGTTCGAGTATGACGAAAGCTGGCTCAGGCACAAAGAGCATTTTGCATTGGAACCGGCGCTGACTTTGACTGCCGGTTCTTTTCACACGTTAGCAGATCAAAATCTATTCGGTTCGATCGGTGATTCGGCTCCTGACAGATGGGGACGCATTTTGATGCGTCGCGCTGAGGCTCAGCGAGCAAGGGGGGGCAATGAAACTCCTAAGACTTTATCAGAAGCAGATTATTTGCTTGGCATCAACGACGAAGCCAGACAGGGAGCTTTACGATTTGCCGAAGAGCCTGGCGGCGCGTTTTTAGCGATAGGAGATAAGAGATCAATTCCGCCTTTGATCGATCTGCCGAGGCTTTTGTCAGCATCCGACCGATTTCAAGCTGAAGAAGAGACCGCTGAAGATCTGCGGCTTTTGCTTGCACCGGGATCGTCCTTGGGCGGCGCTCGACCAAAAGCTTCAGTACGCGATTCCGATGGTCAGCTTGCTATTGCAAAATTTCCGCGTAAAGACGACGAAACGAATATAGTTGTTTGGGAATTCCTGGCTTTGGAACTCGCGCAGATAGCCGGCATTAATGTTCCATCACACCGTTTATCGGATATTGATGCAAAGCCGGTTCTGCTGATACGAAGGTTTGACAGAATTGGCGATACCCGAATTCCGTTTCTTTCGGCATTGAGTATGCTGCAAGCAAAAGACAACGATACTCACAGCTATCTTGAGATCGCGAATACACTGTTACAATACGGAGCCGAACCGAATGCCGATCTTCGACAACTATGGCGAAGGATCGTGTTCAGCATTATGATCTCCAATACCGACGATCATCTGCGCAATCACGGATTCTTATACGAACGCCAAAAAGGATGGCGATTGTCTCCGGCATACGATCTTAACCCGACGCCGGTCGATTTAAAGCCAAGAATTCTGACCACGACCATCGATCTAAACGACGGCACTGCATCGCTTGATCTGGCTCTTTCGGTAACCAAAGAATTTCGCCTCTCTCTGGATGAAGCCAAAGAAATTATCAGGAAAGTCCAACAAGCCGTGGCTAAATGGCAGAAGACAGCAAAAGATCTTGGACTGACGAGACGAGAAATTGACCGAATGGCTTCGGCCTTTGAACTTGCGGACACAGTGAAAAATTAGGTGTAACCTCGATCTTTATACGGTAAAAGTCCAGGTAGGGTATTTCGTGTTGGCGGTGGTCTAGTTGAACAGGCATCAAACGACTTCTAATTCTTCAAGAAGCGCCGGTCGCTGCGAATATTTTGCTCGGAGCGTCTCGATGACTGTTTCTGCGGTTTGCGGCGAGCCTAATTTTTTGATCCGTCGCAGATATCGGCAGGCTTTTTGATAGTGCTTCCTTCCTACGTTTTGATCCAGGTATTCTACAACAGCTATGGCATACATATTGGCCAGTTCGTCTGCATAGTCTTTCTTGAGATACTTTTCATAGGTTTCCAGGTTGTAAATGGAAGGAGACTCCTTAACCAGATCGAAAAGACGATCCCACATTGTCTCATCGATATAAATGTTTGCGATTCTGTGTACTGAACTCCACCTGTCTTTTTTTCCGAGATCATCGATCAGACCTTCTACAAAAGTCTGCCATTCGTTTTTGTTCACCTGCTTCTTCAAAATGGAGTAATACTCACGAGTGTCGTGATGACTGTCGAGAAAAAGCAGGCGAGCATAACCGATGACGCCGTCGGTATCTTTTTCAGCCTGAGCAATTTTCAAAAGCCAATCGTACCATTCGGTTACAAGTCCCGGTTTATTCGTACTGTCCTGCACTATGCCGTCATTTGCAAGCATGCGGGCTTTTTCGTATTGCTTGTTTGCAAGAGCATTTTCTATAGCCGATCTTCGCAGATAGTGATTTGACAGGTGGCCGGCTAGATATTTTTCCGCCGATCTTTCACCGTGAATTCTTTTAAGAGTCTCGTAAGTGATCCGCTCTATTGTTTCACGTTTATATTCATCTTGAAACGGTTTTTCCAAGCGTTTGAATAACCCCTGGATCTCCTGCTCCGTTCGTGCCAGTTCCGATGCCAGTTCGAGCATGTGCAGATGCCAGTCCCACCCTTCGTACACCTTTTTGTCGAATGCTTTGAGGCAGTAATCGAAAAATCCGCTGCGAACATCTTCAAGGAGAGCAAAGCCTGCCATTTCGTACAGCATTTCGCAGGCATAATTTGCATTTCCTCCTATATCTCCGTTGCTGTCGTCTGCATATTGCAGTGCGTCTGTCATTGTTTCCATAACGGCGGTGCAAATATTTATGGCGCCGGTGTAGTTTTGTGTTTTCAGATGCTTTTGCGCGACATCTAGCAGTTGAGCAACTTCTGAGCCTACGCCTTGTGCTTCACGCCAGTCGATAAAACCGCGGCCTCGTTTGGCCGAACGAAGTATTGATTTTATTTGCGAGACATAAAAAGCTTTAGACTCTCCTTCGCCGCGATGTGCAAAGGAAGACAGAAACGTTTCTCTCAAGGAGCGGTCATATTCGGCTTTTTCCCGAATGAATTGTTTCAATTCGTCATGCGAGATCCTTTCCAGAAGGCTGTCAATGCGTTCCGCAAATGTTTTACGGCCCGGCTTCTTAGCAGACGTGCTACTTTTCCGGACAGGTTTCTTTTCCTCAGATGCGCCTTGTTTCAAATAATAGATCACGGCTACGACATGTTTGCATACCGGCCCCATGTCATACGGGCAGTCACATATATGCTCTGTTACGATCCCGTCTGCGAGCGTTAAATTTACGGTGTAATCTTCAGTTCCGGCAACGACAGTTTCATAGACGCCTGGTTCGCTCTCTTGGCATTGTTCGACTTTCCCCATATTAAAATAAGATCTGCCGCGTTTGAGAATGGCCGGATCTATATAGTCTTCAAGTTCGATAAGAGGAATACGCATTATAAGAAAATAGGAATATTTTTAGGATGCCAATAGTTTTTGTATCTCTTCGCTGAATCGCATGAGTTCGGTTTCTTCAAGTAACCTTTCGTTATAGATCAGCTTAAGCTGCCACAGCATTTGAGAGCGTCTCGGAGCATCGAACATATGAGATACCTTCTTATCACGTTTTTGCAGCAATTCATATGCTGCAAGATAGCGTTCGTAACCTGGTTTGCTATTTTCCTTGCAGACGCTTTCCAATTCCGTCAATGTTCTATAGCAAAATCTTTCGAGAGCGGTTTCACGAAGTTCGCGGAATACCTTCCAGTCAGATTCTTTGAAATCACCACCCATAGCTTTAGTATATTCACGTTTCAAATAAACTAAAAACACGGCCTTTTGAAGATGGACTCGAAAGTCCCCGCTCGACCTTCGTCGTACCTCTTCATGATCTTTTCATTCTTAGAGACTTTTCTTTGTCGTTTCATTAGAGCATCAGAACATCTCATTGTCCATATTATTGCGGTGCTGTTTGACAACATGGAATCGCTTTGTTAGTATCAACCTCACGCAACGGCATTTTTATGTTAAAGCCTGATCTCATAATTATCGTTAATGATCCTTGGCATTTGGGTATGCATATTCGTATGCATATTTGTATGACATTTGCGGCTTAACTGAGATCTACTGTTAACAAAAAAATCAGCCGAGTTATTAAATAGCCAGATCTCACGGTCGGTCGCAAAGCTCTTTTCCGGATGCTTTTCGGCCGTATTTTTTTGTTTGAGCTTCTGTCATGTAGTGAGTGAAGGGGAAAGGATGACCTTTTTTTGACTTCGATTTTGAGGCAGGTCACAGGTTGATGAATGAACGTTCCAATGAAGATGCCGAAGAAGATATAAGAGGACGGTCATCATAGCTAATCGACCATTCGGCGGGACGTGATCTCCGGTTGTGAAAAATAAATGTTGCTGCTGATGGCCGAATGTATATTACACATTCGATGTCTCATTGGCCGAAAGTTGAACCAAATCAAGTGGTCAAGCGTATTTTAGGGAGTTAAACAAATAACCGGGAGCATTAATGAGCTAGGAGTTCTTATATATGATAAACAGCATAAATATTCTGAGAGCGGTTCGTTCAACATCACTTTCCATTTTCCTGCTGATCTCTACGGGGCAGGTTTTTGCCCAAAGCAGTTCGGCGACACTGTCCGGTTTTGTAAATGACAGTTCTGGACAGGCTGTGGTCGGGGCAACGGTAAAAGCGGTAAATAAAGCGACGAACCGATCCTTCACCACGACCAGCCGAAATGACGGGCTTTATATATTTGTTGAACTCCTGCCCGGCAATTACCGGGTCGAGGTTGAAAAAGAAGGTTTTCAGCGGGCGGTCATGGAGAATGTGACCTTGAATGTCGCGGCCCGCGCCACACAGGATATTACCCTTGCGGTAGGCGAGGTCAGCGAGGTCGTTACGGTAGAAGCCGACCAACTGATAATCGAACGGGATTCGGCGGTGGTTTCGACCGTGGTCGATCGCGAATTTGTGGAGAATATCCCCCTGAACGGGCGCACATTTCAGTCTCTGCTGGAACTGACTCCGGGTGTTGTGCTGACCCCGCCGGATGCAACAAATCCAGGCCAATTTTCGGTCAACGGACAGCGTTCAAATTCGAACTATTTCATCGTTGACGGCATCGGGGCAAATTCCGGGACGACACCGATAGCAACGTACAGCCAACAGGCGGCTGGCACACTGCCCAGCACGACGGTCACGGGCGGTTTCAATAATTTGCTTTCGGTGGATGAACTGGAAGAATTTCGTGTAATGACATCCACCTTTGCGCCGGAATACGGCAGGTCTCCCGGCGGCCAGGTGATAATGCAGTCGCGGCCGGGCGGAAGCAGATTCAGCGGAAGTGTTTCGCATTATGTTCGTAATGAGGTATTCGATGCAAACAATTTTTTCAATAACAGAAACGGCATTCCGCGCGGTGTTCTTCGCCAAAACCATTTCGGTTTTACGGTCGGCGGCCCGGTTCTGCTGCCGATAGGGAGGAATGAGGATGTTTTCAAACCTCTGAGAGATAAAACCTTCTTCTTTGTTTCTTATGAAAATATGCAGGTCCGACAGCCTGTATTTCGCAGCGCCAATACGCCCTCACAGTTTGCAAGGTCTGAAGCCGCTCGGCTGGGCCTTACCGACATTGCAGAGTTTCTGAACGGATTCCCGTTGCCAAATGCGCCAAGCATAGTTATTGGCCCAAGGTCTGAATATGTCGGCAGGTATCTGGCATCTATTTCGAACCCTATCAAGATGAATTCATGGGGTGTTAGGCTGGATCATCATTTCAATTCGCAATTCAGCATTTTTGGGAGATACAAGCGGACGCCTTCTGAAAATGATCAGGCTACTACGGCTTTTCCCAATCAAACGAACTACTATAATGTGACGACCAAATTGTTCACAGGCGGCGCAACCTACGCCTTTTCATCTCAGGCGGTTTTTGATGCCCGTTTGAACATAACGCATGACAACGGAGATTTTCTTTTCTTGCCGCAGGACGTAGATGGGGCGGTTGTTCCGCCTCTTTCGATGCTTTTGCCCGACTACATTACAGAAGAGAATGCATCGGCCGGCGTTCAGTTTGGAGACCTGATGAATCAAACTCGCGGACGCACTTGGGGCAACGGACAGAAACAGCTCAATTTTGTCGGCAATCTAACATATATAGCAGGCAATCATCAGTTAAAGTTTGGCGGAGATTATCGCCGGCTAAAGCCAAATGTGAACGCACGTTCATTTGGCTACAGCTACAACTTTGGCCTGCTTGACGCACTGTTAAACGAAAATGCTCCGGCTACTTTCGGGATGGTTCGGGTAAACACTCAGGCGTTTGCCCCGGCGGGACAATTCAAATTTGAGAATTATTCGCTCTATGGCCAGGACACCTGGAAGGCAAACCAAAGATTGACTTTGACCTACGGCCTGCGGTGGGATCTGAACCTGCCGCCATCTTCAGACGGAGCTTTGCCGTATGCTATTGACGGATTGAACGATCCGCTTACCGCGACGCTCGCCGCTCCCGGCACAGAGGCATTTGAAGCAAAATATACGAACTTTGCTCCCAGAGTCGGTGTTGCGTATTCATTGAATGAAGCGAACACTTTTGTGCTTAGAGGTGGTGTGGGGCTTTTTTATGATATGGGCACCGGACAGGCTGTTCGGGGATATACGGGCTTTCCATTCAGCACCGTTCGGGCTTCACAGCCTATTCCTTTCGTTCTAGGTTCGCAGGCATTGAATGACGCTTTGCAGCCGCTTCCGTTCGGCACTGATCCGCCGTATTCTTCCAGCTTTTATGTTTACAATCGTGATTCCGGCATAGTTTCACCTCGTGTAGTTCAGTACAACCTTGCTCTTGAAAGGTCGCTGGGCAGCAATCAGAGCATCAGCGTTTCGTTCGTCGGAGCGAACGGAAGAAAACTCCTGTTCACCGAAACATTGTCCAATGCTCCGGGAATACCGGGACTTGGTGTTCCTGCAAAGAACTGGATCAATCCGATATTCGGCGGCCCGACGAACTCCAGCTTTATCTATATGACCGATAATCGCGGCAGATCGGATTATTACGCCTTGCAGTTTCAATTCAACCGCCGGCTGACCAGAGGATTGCAGGCAATGGCGTCATACAGCTATTCTCACTCAAAAGACAATATGTCGTCAGAGATCGCCGGAGGTTCCGGCGCCATCAGGGTCTCTCCGGACAGCGAATACGGCTATTCGGATTTTGATGTAAGGCACAACTATTCTGCTGCTTTGACCTACCGGATCCCTTCACCAATAAAGGAAGGCTTTGGCAGAAAGCTGCTGAATGGTTTTGCGGTTGACATGATAACGCGCGGGCGTTCGGCTCCGCCGTATAAAGTGTTTGTTTCTTACTATGACCCGGCTACTTTTACCACTTACTCGTACAGGCCTGACGTCGTTTCCGGCCAGCCGTTGTATATCTATGACGACGTTCTGCCGGGCGGACGAATGGCAAATATCAATGCTTTTGCATTGCCGGATCCGAATACCTCGGGTACGATGCAAAGGAATGCGTTGAGAGGATTCAACCTCTTTCAGACAGATCTGACCCTGCGTCGAGAGTTCAAACTGAATGAAAGATTCCGAGTGCAGTTGAGGGGCGAAGCATTCAATATTTTCAATCAGGCGAATTTTGGAACAAACTTTAGCAACAATTACACCGCCATTAGAAGGCAACTGACAGGCGGAGTTCCGACGGATACGCTCTTCACCAATGTCGGACTTTCAACTTTCACACTTTCCAATCAACTGGGAGGAACCGGAGGGTTAAATTCGCTTTATACCGTTGGCGGCCCGCGTTCGCTTCAATTTGCGATAAAGGTGTTGTTTTAGTAATTGGAGCAGAAAAACACGAAACATCAAACGAACCAATGGGTGGCACAAGCACTATGAATTATCTAAGATCGACATCGCTTCTGGCGGCACTTTTTCTTCTGAACATTACCGCTCTGGCGCAAGGCGTTTCCCGCGCTGAATGTTTTCCTTTTGAAAACCTGTCGCCCGATAAACGAAAGGCGGCGGAAGAACTGCTGCTAAAGGCGATGGATGAAGCTGCTTTATACACGCTTGTCGGCGGCATCAAGCCGATGAGTTCGGGCATCAAGTCGTTTAATATCAGAACGAGTTTGCCGCGTATTTCGGTTGACGAAGCAAATAAGGCGATCGCCGAACTGGGCGGCAAGAATGCCGAAGAGCTTACTCCCGCCGAACGCGGACGGCTATCGGAGGCAAAGCAAACTGTTGAACGGCGCGGGCTTCTTTCGGATATTGAAGATGTGCGCGAGATATTGCAGCAATGGCGATGCGGCGATGATATCTTCGCTGCGGTTCAGCATTATAACGCAACGTTCGAGGGAAGGCGGTTTTTGGACGTCATTGTTTTTTCACGTCCTGCGGTTCGGCGAATGATCGGAGAGAAAGAGGATTTCTTTTCGCGGTGGGGCATTACACAAGGGTCGCATCCGTTGGAGATCGTTTATGCTGTCGAGAACGAAAAAACCTCGGCACGAAACGGCGGGTACGGCTACCTTTTTGGATACCCCGACCACGCGGTCAGGTTCTTTGTCGAGGCGTCAAATGAGGAGAACCTGACGGGGCAATTTGTTACCCGTGATTTCATTTCCATTCCAACCTATGCCCGCGAGACCAATTTGTTTGTCTATGCAGTTCCAAAGGGTTATACCTCAACTGCTGTTGATGCTTCATTGAAGGAACGCTCACTAAAAGTACTCAACGAATATCGAAAGCGTCGCGAGAATTATGTCGGCGAAGGAAAGCGCGGTATTTTGGAGCTTGTAAGGGACTGGTTTTGTAACTCCGACGGCCAATGCTCTCAGAAGAATGCGAAATTCTAGTGCTTCACAAGGGAGTTTCTAATAAGCAATAAGCGGTGAGAAAAAGATCACCGCTTATTTTTTAGATCAAGTGTTGTGTATTTACATAGCGAACAGCCTTTGATCACACAGAACAGCAACTGCATTTCTCAAGGCAGATCCCAAGCACCTAGTTTTGTTGGGCATGGATATAATTGGCATGTCCGATCATATTCTCTAGGCGGAAATGTTTTGCGAAAGGCCGAATGATCTCGTCCATTATCTCCAGCTTTGTTTCGACCGGCATATTCATTCCCGGGAAAAAGGACAGCTCGGGGGCGTCTTCGGCGCCGAGGAAATCTAGCGGATGCAGCAGCAGTGATGGCTGGACACCGGCGATGCGGCATAATCTTAAGGCATTTCGCCAATATGTTCTTGCGGCAAGTCTGGAAAACGACGCGAGATAAATGACATAGCTCGCGTGTATCGGAGTTTTGAACATCGGCAAGGTCGTAACCGGTATTTCCAACAGATCACGGCCCGCCGCCTTGATATAATGCGGCTTCAGGGTGCGAAAACCGTCCGAGAATTTGCCGAAAAGCCCCTTGCGCTTTTCCTTTTCATCCTCTGACATCTCACCGGCTTTCATAAAATAATAGGCACGGGCGAGCGGCCCCAAATATGTGGGAAATGTAGAACAATCGTATTTGTAGCCACGTTCCGCCAGAACCTCAAGGACAGTATCTGAAAGGCTGAAGCCAGGCCCTCGGAACCCGATGGGACGTTCTCCAGTGGCTGATTCTATCGCATCCTCAGCTTTTGTAAACTCTTCGATCAACTCCTGTTTTGAATACAAATGCAGCCATGGTTCGTGATTAAAAGAATGGTTGCCGACCTCGTGTCCGGCGGCAGAGATCTGTCTCAGAGCATCGTGATTCTTCTCCAGAGCAGCATCCTGCCCCACGATGAAGTAAGTGATCTTAAGCCCGCGTTCCTTGAGGAACTCAAGCGACCTCGGCACGATCACGTCCAGATAAGAAGGAAACTCCTCCCAACCCGCATCACCGTGCGTCTTCATATACGACCATTTATTATCCAAGTCCAACGAAAGACTCGCAATAGGTTTGTTTCCAGATCCAGACATAACAAAATTTCTTATATAAAGGCTGATTCAAATACAATTTCCTTGAAAATACAGATCGCAAGGTCATTGCGATCCGACCCGTTTTTTATAGGCTCATTCCTGTTCTTTCCTGAGCTTATAAACTCTATAAGTATTTGTTGAAAACACTATTTCGTAGCTGTAATCTTTTCGACTAACAAGGTAATCGCCTCCGTATTTTTGTTGAATCGACTCTATAGATTCTTGAGGAAGTTTATTAAAGGCAACTTCTCTTTTACTTGGAATATCCTGCCCTTCTTCATTTTCATATTTCGGGGCAAGGTCATTCATCCTCTCTCGCCATTCTCCTAATCGGTCATAACGTATGTATGCAGAAACTATAGACGCTCTATTTGAATAATAAGGAGATTCACGAGCCTGCGGCGGCATTATTATCAAAGAGTCTTTCGGAGTGTTTTGATCAATCCAGAGAGATATTTCGCGGAGGTCAGATTGTTGACGGTTCCATGCATTAATTGTGGAGCTAACTTGTTTATTGATCAATTCGTAAGGGTTCAATAAAAGAAATGCACTGATCACGATACCTACTGTAACAAAACGAAAAGATATTGACTTGGCGGTCAATAAGACCCGGCTCACAGAAAAGAAGAAAAACAAAAAAACAATAACTGGGAATAACCTCATTGGCATCAATCGGAGCAAAGGATACAATTCGAAGTATCTAAGAAAGACTCCAAGGAAGAACCAAATTCCAATAACTATCTGGAAAACGGCGAGAGCTCTTAGTGGTGATCTAGTGTCGGAGGTTTTCCAGGCACAATAAACATTAAAGAACAACATTCCAAGTAGCAATGGAAAAACTCTTCGTGAGAATGTGAAAGGATCCATATGATGAGCTTGTAAAAGCAAGATTACATATTTCCAATCATCATAACTGCCTGGCGAAGTCGTGACTTGTTCTGAGATCAGAGGTACTAACCCAGGCAGTGAGGCAATAGCTGTAATTAAAAAGACCTTAACTAGGTTAGCTTTTTTATTTTCATAATAAAGCAACATGCCAAAAACTGCCGGAGTCGCCCAAAGTCCAATTGCAGGGTGGAAGCTAAACGTTAGTCCTAAAAGAATGGCTGGTAAGATGACTTTTTTTTCTGTAAAACCATAAAGTGCTGCAATTAAACAAAGATATGAGACAACCTTTGCTTCGAAACCGCCAAAGATCCATTCATCATTGGCAACAGTTTGACCGAGTGCCAACCATACCAGAAGAGAGAGAGTTGCAGCCCAAGCAGGAATTTCCCAAATTTTGCTCAGGCGAAAAATAGCAGCCAATGTGGCGATCCAGAATGTTATTCTTCCTAACCATCCTAGTAGCTCAAGAGGAAGTACCGCACCTCCAAATCCAAATATAAAATTAAATAGCCAATGTTCATTTGCAGGATGCGAGAATGTCCAGTCATTAATCAGGAAATCAGATTTTAGCCTTAATAAGTAAAAGATCTCATTACTGTTTGGAACGGGTTTTCCATCCAGCAGCATGATTGCCCCCAAAAGGAAAATAAACCAAAGAATAAAGCCTTTTTGTAAATATTTTATGCTGTTCGTTGTCATGAGTTCATCAACTAAAGTTAGATAAAAGTCTCTTTAATCTTCCTTTTTGTCTAGCGGTTGAGTTCGCCAAAGTTTTTTCCTAAAAAACGGCCGGATATGTCCCTGTCTTGTTTTACTAAATTATTCTATCCGGCATTTTCTCGATCTTTTTGGGTCGAATCATCATGGCACATCAATCTGTTCCTTCATACTTGAACAATGCCCAAAAGAGATCTTCGGACGGATATGGAAGCGAGAGCGAATCAGGGATCAAGCTGAACAGAGCCTTAAGTCCCAGTCTGTATTGAAGCAGTGTTTTTGCTCGTTTACCACTTATTTTTTTAAGCGTTCGTCCGCAGGCTATTTCTTCAAATCCGAGGCCGGAAAGATATGTTACTAGACTTTTATGGGAATACCAGTGCAGTACACTCGGCGGAGAATATTCAGGCCAATGCTTTTTTAAGATCCTAGCGGAAAATGAATCACGATCCCACGACTCGATCAGCAGCCAGCCTCCGTGCGACAGAATGGTTCTCACACTTTCAAAAGCCGACTGCGGATCGAATAAATGTCCCACGACCTGGATCATTGATACAAGGTCGAAACGCTCGTTCTTATCGAACATTTCCAGCGTCCCTATGTTCATTTCCAAACCAAGTTCAGATCTTCCATACTCAACCATTGATGCGTTTGGTTCCAGACCGATCCCATTCCAGCCTTCATCCTGAAAGCCCTTTAATATAAAACCGGCTGCGGCCCCGACGTCCAACATTCTGCTTGGCTCCACATATTTTTTGATCTTTTTGGCATACTGACGACCCCGTTTACGCAATTGGTCTGCTTCGATGGTGTAATCCGCATAACCTGCATTACCGTCGTAAAAATACGGATCGTCATAGGTCTTTTCCACATGGCCCAGATCTGCTGTGATCTCCGCAAAACGATGGCCGCAGCTATTGCAGTCAAGTATCCAAATGCCTTTACCTTTAAAAGCCCTTTCTGATATCGAATTGCACAGTGGACATTTCATCATAAGATGCCTTTGGTGAATTATTTTTTGGTCTAGCAATAACCCCACGATGATAATTCAATAACCATTTAATAGATATGATTTTGCAACATTGGTTTGTCCCCCCCAATGCGATAGTCACAAACTATTCATTTGAGCCACAACCATCATTTCGCCAATCGGCAGCGGAATTATTTGTTGGCGCAGAAAACCTGGTACAAGTTTACTAGCAACATTTAAGAAGCGATAAACCATGGGATTATATTCGACAAATTGCGTTTGGGCATAGTTATAAGTCATTGGTTTATATGTTGTTCCAACGAAGAGTACGTTAAAGTTATTTCGCTCCAGTAATTTGCGAATGATGAAAGGATTGAAATAGTGAAGATGTTCTTCAGGGATATAAAAATACCAGCGTGACCTCATAATATAACGACTCAATGAGTTCAGATTTGGCATTGTCATGATCAGATAGCCATCCGGTTTTAGTTTAGAGTGCGCGGTTTTCAAAAATGTGATCGGATCTATCAAATGTTCGATCAAATCGAAAGCAGTTATAGCATCATATTTCTCATCCGTAAGATGGGTTTCCAAAGTTCCGGCTTTGACCGGCAACCCGTTTTCTTTCGCCAAAGAAACCGCAGTTTCACTGATCTCAATGCCTTCAGCATTAATACTGCCTTCTAGCAAGGTTTTAACGAATACTCCCGTAGAAGCACCAACGTCAAGCCATTTTCCAGATGGACGAATTCGTCTGCAGATTTCTTTCAGACGCTGTTTGGCAGTCATTTCCTTTAAATCGCCCTCAGACGAAAAGGTTTCATACATCCCAGATCTGTACGACAGTTCATAATATTCCCTTAAGATGCTCTCGGTCGGGAGAGGATGCTGTTTTTGGAGTCCGCAGCTGATACATTTCCAAAAGTCTTTCTGGTTTTTCGAAAACAACTTCTTGAATTTCGTATTCTGACATACCGGACACTCACCTATAGGTTCCGGGTTGTGTTCTGCTGATAATCTATTTTCCATAAAACCCTCCGAGTGATCTATTTGTCTCCGCTAGTTATGGAAGCAGACTCATTTCTGAAGAAAATTCTAAATCTACATTTCCATTTTTACCCGACAACATTTAATAGGTGGGAAGATCTTATTCCTACCATCTTTTATATCAATTCAGCTCCATAAAAATTTTCTGCTAGTTGTGCTGTCTCGTTCACATTCAGGGTTCCGTTCAGAATGTGTGCTGAGTTTACCACGAAAACATTCGGAACGGATGTTTTTATTGATGGTACGGAACCTGAGTAATTTAGGACAGGAAGCGGAAAGACCTGCCTTACTTTTGAGACCTTGAAATCGACAACGGAACTGCGGTCAAAAGACGGATACATTTTTTCCAGTCCTGACAGGAATCGCTGTTCGATCTCATCATCAGAAAGCTCGAACATCGGGTCGTCAGGCTCAACGTATTTGGGCAGATAAATAAGATGGTTTCCGCCAAATTCTTTCTTATCAACCAGAGCGGACATCTCTATAATGCCGGTAAATGGGGTCTCATCGGTGATATTAGTGACATAATATTCCGATATTGGAGTTTTTGTCAGAACAGAAGCGCATACTATCCCCTGGTATTTGACATTGGTCAGGCTCTCGCGTTCAGAAGGCGTGAGTTCAGGCACAAGGTCAGCGGCCACGGACGATGGGCAGGTAAGGACAACAGCGTCAAATGTGGAAGCCGTATCGCCATTAATGATATTTACTTGTCCGTCGGTGGTTGATTCTATTCGTTCGATCCTGCTGTAAAGTTTGATCGAAACGCCTAATTCCTCAAGATTCTTCGCGAAATGTTCCAGCACGCGGGCATAACCGCCGCGAACGTAACCGAACATCTCTTTTTTCAGCCCGGAGTTTCTCGCAGCATACATACGCTGGATCGTGGCCCAGATAAAAGCGGCTGATGTTTCCTTGTAGGCGTCGCCGAGTTTTGCCTTTAGCAGCGGCCGCCACATTTTTTCAAATGTTCTTTTACCGGAAAGTTTCGTCAGCCATTCTTCGACAGTGATCTTCTCAAGCTGTTTCCAGTCCTTAAGCCTCGAAGCGTAAAATATCGTTGCACCGAGCCGCAATTTGCTAATCAGGCCAAGCGGCGGGAAACGAAGGAACTCCAGCGTGTTCGACATCGAATACAAGCTGCCGTCGGTATAAAAGCCGGTCTTTGTTTCTACCCAGCGAAAGTCATCCTCAAGGCCGATCTCTTTGACGACCCCTCGGGTAAATGTATCGGACAGCAGCGTTACATGGTAATGTTTGTCCCAGACAACATCGCCGATCTTCCATGCCGACGCCAGGCCGCCGATCTCCGAAGCAGATTCAAATATCGTCACGGCATCGCCGCGCTGAGCGCAACGCAGAGCAATGGTAAGGCCGAGAAATCCGGCTCCGACAATGGCGATATTTTTAGACATCCGAAATTACCAAGTTGAGAAAAGGCTGTCAGGCCTCTGTGACCGTGGTACCGTCTATGGTGTAATCAAGGCCGCAGTCGCAGCTATATACTTCTTTTTCGAGTTCGGAAAACCGATGAAAAAGACTGCCGCATTTACAGACAGCACCGACGGAACGTGCAGGGCTGCCAAGCACTAAATGAAAGTCCGGGACACTTTTCGTTACGACCGATCCCATCCCGACCATCGACCAACGGCCGATCTCTAGATCGTTTCCGATTATGCATCCGGCGCCGATCGTTGCCCCTTCACGAACTAAAGTCGGCAATGTGTGTTCATCCGGTTCGCTTGGCCGGAGCGATTTCAGGTCGGGAAACGTTGCTCGCGGAAAACGGTCGTTGGTGAACGTGGTCGAGGCGGATATCATCACGCCGTCCTCGATGGTAACGGCCGCGCAGATATAGACCATCGCGTTTATTTTGACCCGGTTGCCGATCTTGACGTCATAAGCAATGTAAGATTTTTCACCGACAATGCATTCGTCGCCCAAGGTGGCTCCGTGACGTATGTGAACGTTGTCCCAAATACTGGTGCCTTCGCCAAGCGTCACGCCTTCTTCAATTATTGCCGTCGGGTGTACTTTTGCCATAATATAGGTGTCCATTATAAGAAGGCGGCGGATAAACCAAGATCACACCGCCCTCTGAGGGAATTTAACTTTATATCTCAGGCCCCGGCGACGGAACGGGAGACAGGTTCCCATTTACTTCCGTTAAGCGAGCGGTATGCAGCCTCGATCACTTCCACCGATGCCAGTGCTCCTTCGGCTGTGATCAGCAGATCGTCCGTGCCTCTGACCGCATCTCGAAAATTCTCTATCTTTGATCGGAACGCCTGAACCTTATCATAGCCGCTGCCAAAGACAGTCCAGTCAGGCGAAGAGTTAAGCTTGAACTTTGACTCACGCCAACCGATATGGAGTGTTCCGGCCGTGCCATATACGCTGATAAAGTTGGGAAGCTCCTTGTTAATGCCCCAGGTCAGGTCAACCGTCGCGACGACGCTGTTTTTGGTTCTGGCCATCAGTTTGACGTTCTCATCCACCGAAAGGCCCTGTGTGCCGCCGGCCTCGACCGCGATCACATCCGTTATCGGGCCAAGGAAATATCTGATGATATCGACCGAATGTGTGCCGTTATCCATCAACACGCCGCCGCCCGAAACAGCGCTGTCCGAATTCCAACGGGTGGACATATCCACCTTGGCGGTAAAGGCGTTTTCAAATTGTATGATCTCCCCCAGCGTACCGGAGGCGACCATTGCCTTTGCTTTTATTACGTCCTCAACATAGCGGAATTTGGACGCCATCGTAAAAGTGACGTTGTTTTCTTCTGCGGCAGCGATCATCCTTTTGGCATCGGCAACCGTCAGGCAGAGCGGTTTTTCGCACAGTACATGAACACCGCGTTTCATGAAATATTCTGCTATTTCGGGATGAGAATTAGGAGGCGTTGATATTATAACGGCTTCTAAATCCGATCTTTCGGCAAGTTCCTTATAGTCAGTAAAAGCTTTTGCTCCAAGCGGCTCGGCAAAAGCATCGGCTGAATCCTTGCGGACATCGGCCACCGCCACAAGCTCACAAAGATCGCTTGTCGGGAAAGCCTGAGCGTATGTCTGGGCGATGCCGCCGGTTCCTATCAATCCAAATTTCAACATAAAAGATCCTAAAAGATATTAAATAGAGTTCTTTGAAAAACAGATCTACATCGGAATATGTGACAAGTGATAGGTGAAAACTGAAAGGTTTTTCGGCATTTTTACTTGTAACTTCTCACTTTTCACTTATTTCGAAGAAAGATGTCTGGTTTTTCAAAGCTCTCAAATAGTTTGTTATGTTCTCTTTGACGAACGGCCCGTTAAGATGAACAGGCCGCCGTCAATGAGAATTTGTCCTATTGAGCAACGCGGGCCTGTGCCGCAGCTTCACGTATCGATGCAGCGAGGAATTCGATATGCTCCTCGGAGTAGCGTTCGTTTATCGGCAGAACGAGTATGTCATGCAATCCCTTGAATGTTCCCGGAAACTTTTCGTCCGAATAATCTACCGCTTCGGGCCGGGCAAGGTTGAACGGATAGTGGCTGTCGCCAAATGTGTTCTGTTCCGAAAATACCCGGCATTTGAACGCAGGCTTTACGACATAACGGGGAGCCGAAGCGACATCGTATGTTTTCAGAGCCTTTGCCAGGCCGACCGAACCGTCCTGTATCTTTGTGTCATCGACTCTGAGGCAATATTTCCAGTAGGTCATTGTGGAGCCGTCAGCCGGCTCATAGCTTTCAATGCCGTCAATGTCGGCAATGCGTTTCTTTAAAAGAGCGGCCATCTTTTGTCTCTGCTCAACGCCAGCATCGAGCTTTTTTAGCTGTTCGTATGCCAGAGCGGCCTGAAGCTCGGTCATGCGATAGTTCAGCGACGCGAAATAGTGATCGGGATTGGGGTCGCCATATCCCCAAGCTTTGTTGATGAAAAGATACATTCTGCGAGCGATCTCATCATCATTTGTTACGACAATGCCGCCTTCGCCGGTAGTCATGTGCTTGCCTTGCTGGAACGAAAAAGCTCCGATCTTGCCGATGGTGCCGACATATTTTCCGTCACACTCGGCGAGGAAAGATTGAGCAGTATCTTCAATGACCGGAATGCCTTTTGAATCGGCAAGCTCCATGATCGCCTTCATTTCACATGGATTTCCGAACAAATGCGTCACGATGATCGCTTTTGTTTTGTCCGAGATGACCTTTTCTATCGTCTCGGCCGTGACATTGAGCGTTCTCGGATCGACATCGGCAAAAACCGGGATCGCTCCCTGAAAAACTATCGGCGTCAAGGCTCCCATGTCCGTTATCGATGTGGTGATGATCTCGTCGCCCGGATTCGGGTTGATCGCGGCGACGGCGACGTGTACGGCGGCGGAGCCGGAGTTGCACGCATAGGCATATTTGACGCCCATTCTGGCTGCAAAGGCCTCTTCGAGCAGCCGTCCGTATTTTCCCTTGGTTGTTATCAACGTGCCGGAATCCAGCACTTCCTTGATGGCAGCGAGTTCTTCCGGGCCGAACGAACGGCCCGATGCGTCCTGGTCTGACGGCAATTTAATGTTTGTTTCGATCTGTGTTGAAGGTGTCATAATTCCTGCCTATATCCTTATATATTGATGGTTTCCCATTATTTATTCGTTGGTATTTTTGCCATCTTTTCGGGAAGAGAAACTTCTATTTCATCCTGTTTTCCGAAAAAACGGAGCTTATTAAGACGGGAAAGAAGCGTTAAATGGCCTCCTATCGTCTTTAAGGTTTTCATTTTTGAACTTCCGAACAGCCTGACTTCGAGGATCGCGGGATACTCCACTATCCGGCCGCCGCGCATGTCCAAAAGTCCGAGAAGTTCCGCAACACCAAGAAAACCTGTTTCGCGTATTTTCAGATCAACGATGGCCGACCTGCGATAAACACGAAAACAGCTTGTATAGGTGTCGAGTTTTGTCTTAAGCGTTCTCCGGTAAAGGAACGATGCTCCTTTTGAAAGGAAAAGTCGCCAGCCCGGAACATTTCGCACGCCTCCGTCCCTATGATAAGGCGACGCCGTTACCATGTCCGCTCCGCGCTCCAGAAAAGGGATCATATTGGACAGTTCAAGCGGATCGTAGGTGCAGTCACAATCCATCGAACAAACGATCTCTGTCCGAGCCGCTTCAATGCCGGTCATAATGGCCCCGGCGACGCCTTTATTGGTCTCGTGCGAGATTATCGTAAAATTCTCATCTTCGCCGAAAAGTTCATTGAGAAGCTCTGGTGTCCGATCCTTGCTGCAATCATCAACAAAGATAAAGTTAGGAACGTATCCGTGTTCACGAAGGTTCTCATCGACCTTTTTCAGCGTATTCGCCAGATAGGGAAGCGAGTCTTCTTCGTTGTAGCACGGCATCACTATTGAAACCGGCGTAAGAAGCGTCCCCTGAGCATCTTGAGCTTTATTTGCAGTATCGGCGGCCGCTGTCATCGGAAGGGCGGAAGCCGCCATGCTTTCCCCGGCGGTCAGTCCCATTACGTCGGAAATGCTTGTGAAACTATATAATTTAAGATTTTCGCGTATCACCCATTCCATCTTTTCCAGCTTTCGGTAATGACGGATGCGATTGTAATAGGTGGCCGCAGAAATGCGCGGCTGTTCGGGGTCCAACTCCCAAACGTGAAAGTAAAAGACGAAGGGCTGTTCGACCTTTTTGTCCCAATTAGAGATTGCATGACGGACAAACGAATGAGGTATCTGACGCAGATAGTTTCCGCCTGAGATCGGGAGCAGGCCGACGCCGGTATTAAGTGTCGAATAGGGAAATTCGCGTATTGAACCATTGCCGGTTGTTATTTCACGAGCATAACGTCTGTTCGACGGGTCACGCCTATTTGGCATAAATGACGCGTCATAGTACATGCCTTCTGCTGCCAGAATATCCAGGATCCAAGCATCTTCACGAAAATTCAGCTTTGCAGCGGCTCGGTATCCCAGAACCTTTTGTCCTGTGGCGGACTCGATGGCGCGATTGGTCCGCAACAGATCTTCGCGAAACTCCTCCGGCGAAAGATTTTTCAAACTGCGATGATAATATCCGCGGCTGGCAACCTCATGGCCGCGTTCGGCGATGGTTTTTATTAATGCGGGATTTTGGTCGGCGATCCACCCAAGCACGAAAAATGTCGCACGGGTATCGTATTCATCCAGCAGATCGAGGGCCTTGAGAGTATTGCTTTCGTAACGGGGAACAAAATTGGTCCAGTTGCGCTCCTGGATCAATTTTTCGAATGCACCGACCTGAAAATAATCCTCAACAAGGACCGTCAGAACGTGCTTTCTATTTGGGGGAATAGAACTCATTCTTAATACAACCGCTCTATTGTCTGACGAGTGAGGTTAGGTCAGTTTGCAACAATATCTAGTTTATTTTACGCGTTTTTCTTCAGAAAATCGACTATCTTTTTTGCAGCCTGCCCATTACCGAACGGATTTTTAACTTTTTTAACAGATCTCACCCAAGTTTCATCCTCGTAACATTCGGTCAGCATCTTTTTGAGCCTTTTCGGATCACTGCCGACGAGCCGTGCGACACCTGACCTTACGGCCTCCGGCCTCTCAGTATTTTCACGCAGCACCAGCAGAGGTTTGCCAAGCGTTGGGGCCTCTTCCTGAACTCCGCCGGAATCAGACACGATCAGCCAGGCCGACCTCATAACCGCTATAAAGTCCTTATAGTCCAGCGGTTCCAGTAAAAAAACTCTTTCCTGTCCGGAAAGTATCTCTTCCGTCACTTTTCGAACATTGGGATTCGGGTGAACAGGGAACAAAAGAGCCGTGTCATCGTGCTTTGCTATGAAGTCACGAAGCACGCAGAGGTTGCCAGACATCGTCTCACCAAAGCTTTCCCGGCGATGTGTGGTTAGCAGAACAGACCGCTGTCCGGAGGTAATATCGAGTATTTTTTGAATTTGGCCTGATACAGCCAACGGAGAGTTGTGTTTATCGCTTTTGTTCAGGTATTTTTTGCCGGAGCGTCGGTTCTGGCCAAGCCTTTCGGATATATTAGTAAGCGAATCGACGACCGGATTGCCGGTAACGGAGATCTGGCGGCGGCTGATCCCTTCTTTTATCAGAACATTGCGATTATCTGCGGTCGCTGCAAAGTGAAGATCCGCGATCTGACTGATCAAACGGCGGTTCATTTCCTCAGGAAACGGGCTGAGACGGTTGCCCGAACGCAGCCCGGCTTCGACATGGCCGACCTTTATCCCGCGATTAAAAGCCGCGATCGCTCCGGCCAACGCAGTTGTGGTGTCGCCCTGCACCAAGACAACATCGGGCTTTTCGGCCTGAAACAGAACATCCAGTTTGGCGACAACCCGTGAACAGACGTCATTTGGCCCTTGGTTGGCCTTTCCTGCCTTCAGGTCATGGTCAACCGTTACGTCCAGCATCTTCAGAAAAGGCCGCAAAAGATGCGTATGCTGGCTCGAAGACACAACCTTTGTCCCGATCCCTCTAGCCTTAAGCTCATGAATGACCGGCGCCAGCTTTATGATCTCAGGCCGCGTGCCAAAAAGTATAAGTACATGTGATCTATGGGGTTTTTCCATTGGATTAAAATTCTCAGCTACTGACAGAACTTATCACAAAGACTCAACGAGCCATACATTCCACTATTATAGCTATTTACAAAGCGAAACACTGAAGAGGGAAATAAAGTTAATTAAAAATCTATACAAGTCTTTTATACCTTGTGGAAATTCGCTAACTGTATGGAAATCATCCATAGCAAGTAGATTTTCATTTTTTTCTCAGAACAAAAAGAAGGAAGTTTGCATAAAGTTATTCGGTCATATTGACAGGTACTATATCTAGTGGTTATTCTCTATTTATCCCACACCCCCAAGAAAACTGCTTTTGTAAAAAAAATCTGGAAAGGAACAGGCATTGTTGGTCTGTGTATATTAGCGTTAAACATAACATAACGCTCACTCTATAAAAACTGTAAAATTGAGCTTAAAGCCTTTTGGTTGTCCCCCCTTCGCTGCTGGCTATTACCATTTCCCCCAATGAGATGCAGCATGAAATGACCTTTGTTGGATAAACTTTCTGTCCATTAAAAAGCCCCATATGATCTTTCGTAATGGCGGTTTGTGTTCTCAGAGTCATAAAAGTATTCGAGTTTTCGCTCGCTGTATTTGACCAGGAATAACCAGTACCCGCTACCCCTAACGAATAGATCAACCTATAAAAATTAAATATTTTGTTGTGGGCTGGTTGCCTGCAACGGGAGGAAAGAATGTTCTCACCAAAGACGCTTCGTGTATATGGGCTTAAAGGGTTCTTTATGGTTTTGGCTGCGGTATCCTGCATTGGTGTTATGCGTGGACCTGCAGACGCTGCCACTTTGCAAGTCCCAAGTACCCAGTATCCTACTATCCAATCCGCAATCAACGCCGCCAACCTCGGCGATACTATTGTTGTTCAAGCAGGCAGGACATACACAGAAAACCTAGTTTTGAGACATAAGTCCACGGGGAGCGGATGGATAACAATACAGTCATCGAATCTGCATTTGCTTCCGGCGGAGGGGAACAGGGTGTCTCCATCAGATGCGGCGAATATGCCGACGTTAAGATCGACCTCGGTAAGTGATGCTGTGATAAAAACGCAATCGGGCTCTACGCCTTCACACCATTATAAACTGATCGGGTTGAATATTGAGCGGCAGGATGTGTCCGGTTATCATTATGGTTTGGTGCTGCTCGGAGAGACGGGGAGCAGCCAGAACACGTTTGAAGAAGAACCTCATCATTTTGTGATAGACAGGTGCTTGATACGAGGACTCGATGGGAGAAATACAAGACGCGGTATTGCTCTAAATGCAAAGAATGTTGAGATAATCAACAGCTATATCGACAAGTTCTTTGAAGCCGGAGCAGACACACAGGCAATAGGCGGGTGGAATGGGTCGGGGGAATGGTTGATAAAGAACAACCTTCTGGAAGCCGCGGGTGAGAATGTGATGATCGGCGGCGCTGACCCGTCAATCCCTGACCTTGTGCCAACGGGCATTGTCATTGAGCATAATCATTTCTACAAACCTCTAAGTTGGAAGGGCAGCGAACCGGGGCCGGTAAAGAATTTGTTTGAGTTAAAGAACGCCAAGAATGTTCTTACTCAATATAACATCTTTGAGAATCATTGGGCTCACGCCCAAAGCGGCTACGCAATAGTCTTTACGGTCAGGAATCAGGGCGGTTCAGCTGAGTGGTCAACGGTTGAGGACGTGACGTTTCGTTACAACATCGTCAAGAACGTAGATCGTGGATTTAATGTCGCCAATACCGACAGCAATGAAACAAGCCAGGTTACAAAGAACATCTACATTGAAAATAGCCTGGTCTTTACATCTGAGTGGCCTTATATGATGGCCAGAAGTGGAGCAGGTATATCGGACAAGATACAGTTCACGCATAACACATTTATAGGCATACCGTCTGGCGGAAAACACCTCTGGTATGAGGGTAGCAGTCAGTTCCTGTCAGATCATAAAGTCAGTGACAACATTTTTGCTGTGACATCAGGGTCATTGTCAGGCATTGCGAAATCAGACGGGCCGAATGGAACAGGCACTTTGAACATCGCCGCATCGAGTTCGTGGGAGTTTAATAAAAATGTGCTGCAACAAAGTAGTTCGGGGCATCCCAATACGTCATTTTACGTCTCGAATATGTCTAGTATAGGGTTCGTTAATGCAGCACAGGGAAACTTTGAGTTAGGCCCGTCGTCACCGTATAAGAATGCCGGGACAGACGGCAAAGATATTGGGGCAGACATAGCCGGATTGAACGAGAAGACGGCGTGTGTTGTTTCCGGCAAGCAAAGTGACTGTGCACAAGCCGCACGTGTTTCTTTCTCGAACTACGATTTTGACGGTGATGGTCGTGCGGATATTGCGGTCTTTCGTCCTTCCAGTTCGATCTGGTATTTGAACAAAAGTTCCGAAGGGTTCGGAGGCATGCAGTGGGGCGTTTCGACCGATCAGATAGCGCCGGCGGATTATGATGGAGATGGCAAGACGGATATTGCTGTTTTTCGTCCTGAGAGCAATCGTTGGTATATATTGAAGAGTTCGACCATGACCTACGATGTCGTCTATTTTGGAATGACCGGCGACATACCTGTTCAGGCCGATTACGATGGTGACGGAAAAGCAGACGTGGCGGTATGGAGGCCCTCGAACGGCATCTGGTATAGGCTGAACAGTTCCAACGGACAGTTTACCGGGTATCATTTCGGTCTGGGAACCGATCGTCCTGCTGTTGGCGATTACGACGGTGACGGCATTTCAGACTATGCGGTCTTTCGTCCTTCAACAGGTGTCTGGTATTTACAGAAGTCAACGGAAGGATTTTATGCTGTTCGTTTCGGCCTGCCAACCGATACGATCACACCGGCCGATTTTGACGGTGACGGCAAAACAGATATAGCTGTATTTCGTGCCTCAACAGGTATCTGGTACCGTTTGGAACTGGGGTCAGCAACGAACTTTTCTGCTTTCCGGTTTGGTATCAGCGAAGATATTCCGTCTCCGGCCGATTTCGACGGCGATGGCAAAGCGGACATTGCTGTATTTCGTCCCTCCACCGGAGTCTGGTACCTGCAAAAGAGTACAGAGGGATTCAATGCTATGAATTTCGGTATGAACGGCGACGTACCGATAAGCGCGGCATTTGCTCGCTGACCGCGTTAATATATGGCCATATAGTACAGTGGCTTTCTTATTCCGAGTTGATGTGCAAAAAACCATCGACGAGGAAAAGGAAGCCATTTTGCTGAATCACAATTTATTGCTGTTAGAAAGAGCAAAATAGTAATAAATAAGCTTGAGATACTCTGAAATCGTGGTTCGCAAACCGTTACGGTTTGTCCACCAAAATGCAGAAGAGTGCGGTCCGTTGGTTGCAGGTGATGAATGCACGCCGATTTCAGTGTTGAGGTTCATGTCGTCAACCATGAGAGTAAATGTCCACAAAGCTCTGCGTGTATGAAAGGATGATGTAACCAAGAGAACTGATCTGTAGGGATTTTGTTGTAAATGTTTTGCTAAAGCCTTCGCTTCATCGTCTGTACCATTGATTCGGTCCGGAAGTATTACAATACTGGTTTCCGGTACCCCATTTTCCAATAACAGCCATTTTGCCCGTTCAACGAAATAGGGATTTCGTTGCCTCTCATTGTCCCAGCCTCCTTTATTACGGTCGTCTGTCAGCAGTATCTTTGGAGCTATCCCCAAATTATACAGCCGTGCGGCCTCAGCGTTGCGTTCGACATAATTCGCGGAGCCTGCCAGGACGAAGATCGCGTCGGCCTTTTCCAGCGGTTTTTCCACGACCAGCCACTGCCCTAAAAACCATGCGAGCGGTACCCAGATAATCGCAATCATTGCAATACACAGGCATGCTTTTTTGGCGATGGTTATAACCCTACACATATAGTAGCCAAGACTTCATCTGACAGTAGGTGGCCTTCTCCATTGGTCGTCTATCTAAAGCAGGATTTTATTGGTGAAGATTGCGGATCAGTCAGCATCCTTACTTGTAAACCCGGATTAGTATATCAACAATGCGTTCTGAGGTTCTTCCATCCCAAAATTCGGGAGCAGCCCCTTGTTTCCACCGTCCTTGGGCAAGCTTTTCGAGATAATAGACAAGGTTATTTGGATCACTTCCCACCAACTCATTACTTCCTATCTCAACGGTTTCCGGCCGTTCGGTAGTATCTCGAAGTGTTAGACACGGAATATTAAGTACAGTGGCTTCTTCAGTTATTCCGCCGGAGTCTGTAATGACAGCTTTAGAAAATTTAAGAAGGTATATGAACTCAAGATAGCCCAGCGGATCGATTTGGATCAAATGTTGATCGTGATAATCAATGTCATCAAGGACCTTGCGTGTTCTTGGGTGTACTGGAAAAATAATCTTTTTATTGCCAATGCCGGTACGAAGGGCTTCAAGATATTTAATCAGTTTTTCGGGGTTGTCCACGTTTGACGGCCGATGTAGTGTGAGAAGAAAATATTTTCTCTCTTCAAGCCCGGCTTGGTCCCAGATAAGCGGCTTTACTAATCTGTCTATATTCTGATAGAGCGTATCTATCATTGTATTGCCGACAAAATGTATTCGTTTTGTTTCAACCCCGTATTTTCGAAGCCGGTCTCCTGCCTGCCTAGTAGTGGTAAAAAACTGGTCGCAAATAGAATCCGTAACTATACGGTTGATCTCTTCCGGCATCATCATGTCGCCTGAGCGGATGCCCGCTTCAACATGCACGACAGGCACGCAAAGCTTTTTTGCGGCTATGGTGCAGGCCATTGTTGATGTGACATCGCCGACCACTAGCACAACATCAGGCATATTTGCTTCGATCTCACGCTCAAATCTGACCATAACGGCAGCAGTTTGCTCTGCCTGAGTGCCGCCTCCTGCTCCAAGGTTGATGTCCGGTTCGGGAATGCCAAGCTGTTCAAAAAAATCACCACTCATCTTATGGTCAAAATGCTGTCCTGTGTGGACAATACGATACTCCATAGGCTGACCATTAGCTTTGGCTTTTTCTATCGCTCTTATTATTGGAGCGATCTTCATAAAATTTGGCCGGGCACCGGCTACAAGAGTGATTTTCATGATCTAGTCAATGGCAGCCATCATGGATATAAACCAGAGGTTCCTTCATCTGGTTTTTGGCTGAATCCGGAAAAGCAATAACTCCTTTGAATTTTGTGTCCGAAGTGAACGATCCAAATAACAGAGCTATCGCCACTATATTACCTGCATTTGTCTTACCGTACTCCCGTCAAAAAATACTCGTATTGATCCAAGTGTTCTAAACTTACTTGAAGACTTTAAGAATTTTTCTAAATGTCAAACGTTACAAGTTTCAGGGCAAATATTGGTTGTGCATATCATTCAGATCTGCAAGAATTCCTTTTAATTCATTGACCTTAGCGTCCCAGCTTTCGTGTTTTACGGCGTCCGATATCTGTTCCCGCGTTCTTTTAGACGCCAGCGCGGCCTCTATCTGTTCGATAAAATTTTCGTGGTCGGCTCCGACAAGGCAATCTTCAAGAATACGGACCTCGGGGATGTCGGTCGATACGGTCATCAAACCTGCAGCCAGATACTCCCTGACCTTCAAAGGGTTTGCCGCCAGCGTCAATTCATTGATAACAAAGGGGTTGAGGGCGACATCAAAACCCTTGCAGTACGCCGGAAGCTCGGAATAGGGCTTGCGGCCTAGGAAATGAACGTTCGGAACATCATCCAATACTTTCACTTTTTGCTCTGCATCGACCGCTATCTTGCCGATCAAGACAACAGAGCCGTTCGAATAATGCTCTGCCGTCCTTTTTATCAACTCAAAATCGACCCAATCCGCCAAAAGCCCGTGAAAGCCGATGACCGGTTTTGGCAGTTCTGCGATCTCGTCCGGGACCTTCGTTGTTTCATCCAGAGCGGTACGAAAATGCGCCCAATCGGTGCCGTGGCGGATGATAAATGTGTTTTTATTAAAATGCTTTTTCGATTCAAACAGGCTTTCGGCTGAAACGATAACGGCATCCGCCTGGCGAAATAGGCCTTCTTCTATTTCCTTCAGTCCTTTTGAAGCACCGGTAAAAGCGGTGTATTCATCAACACAGTAATAGATCAGCCTGTCTTCGCCCAATTTGCCAGCAAGTAGCCCGGCGGCAGGATTAAAGACCATGTTGATCGGCCGTTCAAACCTGAGTTTTCGCATCGCCTTTTGAACCCGCCAAAGAAGAAATCGTTCATTAAACCCGCGAACCGCCGCGCTGCCGTAAGCCGGAACCGCAAGCGGGTTCAGCACAAAGATGTTCGGCTCCACCTCTTTTACCGGCTCAGCAAAACCTTTTAGTTTCTTAAAGATACGCGACATATCCTTTTTTGAAACGGTCGGAGCTCGGTTGGCTATGGCGTTGATCCAAAGTATGCGGTTGTCCCTGGATAAAATACGCATTAGATGGGTTTTTGAAAGCGGATCGCCCGTCCAGTCGTGCGAAAAACATAGAATATCACAGCCGCAAAGCTGGCTCGCCGCGTCCAGGCTGACTTTTTCCATCGTCATTATTGGCATCTCTGTCATTATTTTGCCATTAAGCCGCTCAAACGGCTACGAAGACCTTGCGGTAAGCGTCGATATACACCTACGCCTATACTGACCACACGTTCGCGCAATTCGTGTTTTTTCAGGAAACTCTTATCGCGACGATATCGATAAGTTGTGATTATCTCGCCGCCGAATCGTCGCAAAAAAAGATGAGAGCCACCCATGGAGAAATGAGTAAATCCGGATTCGCAAGCCCACTGTATCGCGTGCCAACCGAGCACATCATTCGGACGCAGCCACCGATGCTCAGGCCGTGAAAAATTGGCGGCATATTCGACAACGCCACCTGCAACAAACCTATAGAAGCTGCCGGCAACGACTCGGCCATCGGCTTTTGCGATTAAGACCCGTCTATTTTCACGCTGACCAACGGCGATCCGCATTCGCTCGAAGGTGTTAGGCTCGTGGCCTTTTAAGCGGTTCCAGTCACAATGAATTTCGTACATTTCGGCAAGTTCGGCTTCAGTCTCGATGTCTTTGATTTCGAGCAGATTCTGCCGCTCGGCCTTTCGAAGCTCATTCCTTCGCGTCTGTGAAAAGCCCGCGAATATCGCATCGCTTCCTTTGGAAAGGTCTAGCATCACGACCGAAGTCGCGTCGCCGCTGGGACTTTCACTCATTCCGACAGTAGCGATCTTCTGCCAAGAATACAGTTCAATCAGTGATGCTGACGGGCTTGCGGCTTCCATGCCTTCGGTCAGCGTCTTTGCCGCAATGGCGACATCACTTCCCGTTCGAAACGCGATCTGCGGTCGCGAGAAAAGTCCTGAAACAGTTCTCGTTCCGCCGGTTACGCCCGTCAGAACCGCATGGAACTCGCCAGCGTTATCGACGGCCGCTACGGCAAATCGTTTGCCGGAGACGTACGGATCGGTAAAATAATTCGGACTGGTATAGCATGTCGGCATGTCTGCCTCATCGAGAAATGCTAGCCACCGTTCGCGTATCTCTGTGTCAGGAAACGATGTAATGACCATCGGTTTCATTGAGCCACCTCGCTGTCAAAAAATTTCCATTGCCATATCTCAAAATTGACCAGTGACCGCTGCCGTTCGTCGTGACTCTCCCACGCAGTGTACTCCGCCACAAGAGTTTTTACATGATCGGCATCAAAGATATCTCGCTCCAAAGCGCGGTTTCTGAGAATGTATTTGTCAACAATATGTTTGAATTCCGAGCGGAACCATTGCCCTACCGGTACGGGAAAGCCCATTTTCGGGCGGGCGAGGATTTCGTCAGGCAGAACATCCTTTATCGTTTTGAGCAGTTTCCATTTTGTCACGACCCCACACAAGTTTAACTTGCGCGACATCCGAATGGCAATCGCATTGATCCAGAGTATACGGTTGTCCCTGGATAAAATACGCATCAGATGTGTTTTTGAAAGCGGATCACCCGTCCAGTCATGCGAAAAACACAGAATGTCACGACCATGAAGAGAGTCCGTTTGTTGCGCAGGCTGTGTTTTGGTGTCTGTCATTTAACTTCAGTCTAGCCTTCGCCGTCAATGAATATTCGATGCCATATCTCAATATTCATAAGGCGAAAAAGCCGTGAAGCATGATCTTCGCCCGCATTGTGTGCCGTCGCCAGTCGCCTCACATATTCGGCATCATATATGCCGCGCGAAAGACTACGTTCGCTCAGAACATATTCGTCAACAAGATGCCTGAATTCACCTTTCAACCAGTTTCCCATCGGCACGGGAAAGCCCATTTTCGGCCTGTTCAGTATTTCGGGCGGCAAAAGTCCCTTCATTGCCCGGCGCAGTATCCATTTGGTTTCGCTGCCACGGATCTTCATTTTTTCGGGCAGGCGGGCGGCAAATTCGACAAGGTTGTGATCAAGGAACGGCACGCGGCTTTCTATGGATGCCGCCATCGACATTTGATCCTGTTTCATCAAAAGCTCGTGAAGATAGGTTTTTGTGTCGGCATATAGCAGCGTGTCCAGAATGTTCTGAGCGTCGGTTTCTCTCAGCCAATTTTGCAGGCGGAAATACGGGTTTTTCTCGCTGATCCGTGTCTTTGTTTCCTCTGAAAAAAGCCTGGTCTGCATCGTTTTGCCGAATATCGCAAAATTGTCGAAATAGATGTTCTCAATGTCCGCATCAAGAGCGAGGAAGGTGCGTTTCAGCTTTTTATTGAGCGTTGCAGGCAGTGCGGCAACGCCGGATCTGACCGCTCCGCGAAGCATTTTGGGGGTATATGCCTCATATTTCTCGCCGTAATCAAGCAGCATCATCGCCTTTCGATAGCGGCCATATCCGCCGAGCGTCTCGTCGCTTCCCTCGCCGGTCAGCACAACCTTTACATGTTCCTGTGCCAGTTTTGATACGAAATAAAGCGGGACGGATGCCTCAAAACCGAGCGGCTCATCCTCGTGCCAGACAAGGTTGGGCAACTCGGTAAAGAACTGTTCGGGCGTGATGGTTATTTCGTGATGATCCGTTTTATATCTTTCCGCAACCAGCCTAGCATACTCAAATTCATTCGCCTCGCGTTCCTTAAACCCGACGGAAAAGGTCTTTATCGGCTCGTCAACCATTTGCGACATGACCGCTGCTATTGCTGAGGAGTCTATGCCGCCGGAAAGGAACATGCCTAACGGGACATCTGACATCAGCCGCAGGCGTACTGATTCGCGGAACAGGTCGAGCCATTCCTCGATCCAGTCAGCGTCTGTTCGCCGTGATCCGTTTAGTTTTGGCTCAAATGCCAGATCCCAGTATTGCTCTATTCCTATTTTCCCATCCTTCCACGTCAGTGTATGACCGGGCAGGAGGCGTTTTATGCCGGCGAATAAAGTTTGATCATCCGTTGTGCCATGGTTAGCGAGATAGTCGGGCAATGCAGCG
Organism: Acidobacteriota bacterium; assembly: GCA_019639175.1. GTDB lineage: Bacteria > Acidobacteriota > Blastocatellia > Pyrinomonadales > Pyrinomonadaceae > OLB17. The sequence continues at coordinate 162,990 of JAHBSK010000006.1, forward strand.
TAGTTCAATGCAGGTTTCAATGCTCCGGCCTGAATGATCGCTTTTATTTCAGAGCCGAAGTAGAAGCTGCCGTCGTCAGCCAGGTAATAGTAAAGCGGTTTTACGCCCAGACGGTCGCGGGCTATGAAGAGTTCCTGCTTTTTGTCGTCCCAGATCGCAAACGCGAACATTCCACGGAACTTATGCACGCAATCGGGGCCGTATGCCTCGTACGCTTTTAGTATGGTTTCGGTGTCGGATGTAGTGTGAAATCGTATGCCTCTTTCGGCAAGGTCAGGGCGGAGATCCATGTGATTATAGACCTCGCCGTTATAGACAATGACCGCTGAGCGGTCTTCGTTGAACATCGGCTGTTGGCCGGTTTTTAGATCGACTATGGACAAACGCCGATGGCCGAGGCCGACATTGTTCCTGACAAAAAGCCCTTCTTCATCAGGCCCGCGGTGGCGCAAAACGTCGCGCATGCGGACAAGAGTGTCCGCATCCACGCTGCGTCCCGATGCAGCCGGGTATATTATTCCGTTAATTCCGCACATAAGCCAAGGCCATTCAGGGCGTCATACGCTATTCGGTTCGGCCGAAATCGTCCTCATAACGGACTATATCATCTTCGCCAAGATAATCGCCTCGTTGAACCTCGATAAAGACAAGAAGCTGGTCGCCGGGATTTTCAACGCGATGTGCCGCCTCCAAAGGAATATCGATCGCCTCACCCGCCGTTTTCTCAATAACATCGCCGTCAAGCGTGATCCGCGCGGTTCCGGCAACGACATACCAGTGTTCCGCCCGGCGAAAATGCTTTTGATAGCTCAGGCGTTTTCCGGGAAGAACCTCGATACGCTTTACCTTGTAACCGTCAGCTTCATCGAGGACAGTAAAACTGCCCCAGGGACGCTGGTCAAAGGTAGGGAAGTTATCGTTTTCCATTTCGCTGCTCATATTCCCAATCCCAATATGTATCCTTTCAACGCGTAATTTCCTTCGGTCTTTTTTTGTCAGAGCCACTCCGATCACACAGAAAACGAGATTATATCAGTTTCGTGTTACTTCAGTAATAACACTGATATTTCCTTTGCCGGAAATGGTATAGACGATCTTTTGCGTCGTTATTTGCTTACCGTAAACGGGCGAGATCTCCCAGTCCACTTTTGACCAAATTCCTTGATCTGTGGCCTCACCGCCGCCTGCTCGGGTTCGCAATACTGCCTGCCACGTTGGCCGTTCAGGGTCAGAAAATCGCACTTCTGTTCCGACGACCTCTGCTTTTATGCCCGCGGCAAGGATGAAATGTATGTCAAATTTGTTTTCCCTATCGCTTTCAACCGTGTCCGTTATGGTAAAACCCCTGCTTTTGTCATGAACCACTTGTCGTTCATATTTGACCCCGAACTGTTCAAATCCGTCATGGCTGCCTGAAAATCGGACATTCTCGCCTTCCACGCTCCAATGCATTAAACGGGCATTTGCCATGGTTTTCCAGGAGAATGGGCCGTTTGTCGTTGAAGACGATTCGCCGTTGACCGTCAGGCAATTATGTGCGGCGGATGAACGGTACTTATCACGTGCCGCAAGGTCGGATGTATAAACATACGTCCCAGAATCGACAAATAACGGTCTGCCTCCGATAGTTACAATAACTCCCAGAGCATCGGCGTGAGCATGGCCGGCATTCATAAACCCGTGAGGGCCGCAATCAATAAGTAGGTGGTCGGCGTCGCTTTTCCATGAACTTCGGCTGGTAAAAATGCCTCCGTCATGAAAGGCTTTTGTACATGTTTCAGGTTTACGAGGTTCGATCTCCTCGAACTTTTTCAGGCCATCTTCGCCAAGCAGGAACAGCAGTTCGCGGGTCGGTTCTTCGGCAACATATTTTAGGTCACCGCGTTCGAACAGCACTGCTCCCAACGCCAGAGCAGGGCGCATATCAGAGATCGGCCGGTCGTCGAAAAAGTAAAATTTTCCGCCGTCGTCATCTCCAAAAAGCGGCGTTTCTCCGTCGGGTTGCGTCAGGTGCATCAGATATGTATGAAGCAACGCCAGCTTTTCCCGATGCTTAGGCTCTATTGGCAGGCCTTCACGTTGGCGCAAGATCATCAGTGTCGCATAGAAATCTGCCGTGTATCTGGCATAATGGCTGGCCTGTTCGCAATACGAGCCGTCATCTAAAATGTGAACATCCAGCATGTCCATCATTATCTTATAACCCTTTTCTTTCCAACGCTTGGCCTCTTTTATTCCCGGCATGAATGTTCCGATAAAATACAGCCCAAGAGCCTCACCGGTCAAATGTGTGTTCGGGGCGAAGTAAGTTGAAAGATATGTCTCGATATGCCGGGCGTTGAGGTACAAGAACTTGAGCATTTTTTTGCGAGTTTCCTGCCCAAAGTTATGCGATTCCCGAAAAAGATAATAACTCAATATCCATGAGATAGAGCGAAGCGCAAGCTCCAGGCTCGAAAGCCAGTTTACGCCGATCTTTGGCGGGTTCTCCTCGAACCAGCTTTCAAGATGCCTGACAAAAACTTCCGCATACCGCTCATCTCCCGTCAGCCAATACGCCTGTCCCAGCGTCACAAAATACTGATGCCGGTTCAGCTCCCAGATCACCTTTTTATCGCCGGTCTGGTCAGAGCTGACCTCATCTATCCGCGACCAATGCACCCTCGGAGACCTTCTGCCCGACACCGGATCAAAATGCCAGTCCGGAACCGCCTCACCAAACCACAAGCCCCCCAAACCAAGCAGATCCAACTTGCCTTCACAAATTCGCCCGGCTTTGGTCAAGATATATTCTTTTTCACGGTGAGAGATAAGTTTGGCGGGCTTATTCTGATCAGCCAAGACAGGGAAGATGGCGGAATTAATTATTACAGATTCCCCAAGATCAGGAGCATCAAAACGGCTATGACCAAAGCGTTCGGTCGCCATTGCCACTCCCTGTCTAAGGCGTTCGGCCAATTCCTTCGGACTTCTGCCCTTTAATTTGCTTAGCTTACCTGCCATCTATTTGTTCGCCAACTCCCTGTAAACACACAACCATTGATCGCGTACGTTTTCCCACGAATACCGTTTGACCTCTTCCTGTGCGCTTTTTATTATGCCCTGAGCAAACTCATTGTCCCTCAACAGCCTCAATGCCGCTTCGGCCAAAGCCTCGTGATCGTCAATATCAACCAATAACCCCGTCCGCTCATTTTCAACAATATAAGGAATGCCCCCGGCATTGGTCGAAACAACCGGCAACCCTGCAGAAAAAGCCTCGAGCAGAGAAAGCGGCATATTGTCAATGCTGGATGCGTTTAGATAAATATCTGATTCTGCGTAAATGGCAGGCATCTCGGTCGGGTCGATGGCCCCGCGAAAATCAATATTTTTTAGTCCTAGCTCAGCGGACAGATCTTTTAGCAAAGTATTCTGAGAGCCATCTCCTACGACGATCAGCGATGAGTCCGGTACCATTGATTGTATAAGCTTAAAGGTACGTAAAGTGCAAGTGATATTGTAATGAGGCTCAAAATTCCGGTTTGAAAGAAAGATCGGTTTTAATGGATCGCGCTTTCGAAAAGTGAAGCTGTCAGTATCGACAAAATTGAAAATCTCCTTTGCAGGAAGATCAAAAGTTCTAAAAACATCAACCAAATATGCAGAGGGAACAATTGTTTTGTCGAATTGCTTTATTGTAGGGATCGCAGTTTTTTTCCAGCGAGTAAGATGGTCTGCCGCTTCACCGCTATGATAATTAAGAATTGTAGGTTTTCCAAACAGTTTTGCAATCAGCAAGGCCGGTGACGGGCTAATAACGAATGATGTATATGACGCTGAAAATACGTGAAGCACGTCATATTTTGGAACCGCGCAGAGGAGATCGAATACGTATTTTAATAAGGTTACTGCTGTTCGGATATATTTTATATTCTGAAGACGCGGTAAAAACACAGGATTGATCGATTGTATATCCATCCTGATACCCGGTTCCAGCCTCATCATCTTCCACAATCGGTTTGCCTGAACAGTCTGTCCGCCAATGATCGGCAGAGTTGCAGCTATCAGGAGAACACGTATAGGCGGGTTCGGTGCTTTTATGTCAGAGGCTTCGGACATTCTATAAGAATAATTTTAACGAGAAACCTTTTCCAGACTGTCATTATATAGACTTAGTGTTTTTTCAAGCTGAGCCTTAAGAGAGAATTTCTCTAAAGCCCGCTGTCTGCCGAGTTCACCAAATTCGACTACCGATCTCTTGTCGTTCAAAAGGAACAATATTTTTTTACTTAAGGCTTCATCATCATTTGATTCAACCAGAAACCCAGTTTCGCCTGATCGAACAGCTTCTGAAGCTCCGCCAACGTCAGTAGCCACAACGGGAAGCCCAGCGGCCATATACTCGATGATAGAATTTGAAAAACCTTCGGCATACGATGTCAGCACACCTATGGACGAGATCTTTAGAAGATCAGGGACATTAGAACATCTGCCGATAAAATGGACATTGTTCGCAATACCCATGGCATTTGCCGATTCCATCAAACTATCGGCAAGCGGGCCTTCTCCGGCAAGGACAAAGTGTACACTACTTGACTTTTTGATGACCCTTGAAGCCGAGCGGAGAAACATTGGATGATTCTTTACCTCATGGCGCAGATTAGCCACCATTGTAACGAAACGGATATTGTCATTACCGGGAAGATGTAGGTCTTCAGCTATTTTTTGCCTATCAGCTTTTGACGGGCGGAGTCGATCAACATCCAAACCATTGTAAATGAGTTTTATCGTATCAGGCCCGATACCCCGATCCTTCAAAAGGGACACAACGGCGTTAGAGTTGACCACTATGGCATGAGACATGCTAAAAACCGCGCCCTCGAACCTATCCTGCATCGGGCTGCGAAGGCCCAGTGTTTCTCGTTTTGAGGAGATACGAACCGGCGTGCGTGCCAGCCAGGCAGCAATATTGCCAAAAATATTTGTGTAGAAATCGTGAGTATGCACTATGTCGATCCGATTTGTACGTAGAAATCTGGCACAACGCCTCAATTGTCTGAGGAAATTCGCATCGTAGAAGGATCTAAGAGGGAATTCAGGGATGTCGTGCAAATTGGGAGAAGACAGATCATCAAGGAGGGTTCCGGATCTATCCAATGTGACAGGATAAACTTCCACAGAGCCGTCTTGTGAAAGCAAGTTCATTAACTGAACCGCTTGTCTCTCAGAACCTCCCTGATGAAAACTTCCGGTAAAATGGGCTACTCGCGGTTTCATCCCAAAACCTTAATCGGCCGAGCTTGTCTCACTGTTGGATTCGCTCGAAACCTGATTCTTCATGATTGACTTTAACCGATAATCACGGAATTGTCCCGGCGAACCGGAGTTGCCGTCAATGGCCGCCATGATGATATTGAATGTTTCGCGGGCCGATGTGAAATGCACATCATATTCACCTGTCTTCTGGCCGTACTCAATGATCTCTGAGAAAAATCTTTTGGCTCCGTCGCCTATACAGGCATCCTGGTCATGATCAAAGAACCCGTGGCAATGCAGTTTGATAAATATCCAATCGGGGCGGTTTTTCACAGTGACATTCGCCCTCATCCATCTTCTTACGCGAGGTATATCCATAGGCCGGAAATGAGCGAGTTCTCCGTTTTCGAGTTTAGGCAGGGGCAGACCCCTTGTCCGATCTGTCCAGTCAAACATCAGCGGACCGGTGACAATAACAGGCAATTTCGGCTGGCCCCCATTGACTTTAAGTCTGTGTCCTTTTCTGTGTGCCGCCCTCTCATCCAAAGAAAACGCACATTCATATATTGAATTGAGCATTGGTACCTGGCTTCGGTCAGGGGCAGAGGGGAGTGTCATGTCTGCATAACATCCGGTTTCTTGTAATATCTGAAGTTCGTTATCAACTCCGCATGCATAACCATCGGCCGAATTACCTAGTGTCCAGTTTCCGTGAACAAAGGCATACATCGGAGAGCCTTTGCCATCCATCAGCGAAAGACACTTGTGATCCTCTGCAAGTCGATCGCGAAAGTCAACCAACTGATTACGCAGATTTTCCTCAGTATCCGGCTTGTCAACCCCGTGGTGAAGGTGTACTTCAACCTCACCCAAACCTTCGCGCTGGAGATCGGCCATCGTATCTAAAAGGCCGCGATCATATTGTTCCGCAGGGTAGAAATTAGTGTGGCGGAACTTAGTTCCATCCACATCACGAACCTCTTCACCAATCTTACGTGCCATAAGGCACCATTCATCAAGCCGGCGGTGTTGAGTGTCGATGTCATGAAGCCCGCTTTCCTTCCACGCCGGCTCAAAATGGTTTGCGATGGAAAATATGAGATGCTTTTTTCCGTCGCCATTGCCACCGAGAAGTGTTTTTGTCCTTACTAATGGATAGCGAACAAGCCAAGGAAGGGAATGCCTTATTTGAGAAAAAAAGTTACTGTTTACTTGCATTATTTGATCTTCTCTATGACGTATGATCTGGCCTCGCCGTCCTGACTAAGCTCATTTTTTACTATCTGCATATTCAAATGCCGCAGTTCCTTCTTGAGCAATCCAGTGGTTTGGAATATCTCTTTGCCTTTCCATAGTCCGCGTTCAAGCTGCCTTCCGGTAATCCAATGCCATGTTCCACCTATAAAACAGATTATCGGATACGCTATTCCCTTCAGGCTCATCTCACGAGACCGTCTTATCATCATTCCTAAATAGAAATTCGGTGTGTGAGTTCGCAGAAGCAATACTCCGCCTGGCCGGATTACTCGTGACATCTCAGCAATAGCTCTTCTATTGTTCATATAAGGCAAGGCAACCCTGCATATGACTACATCAAATGTATGATTGTCAAAGGGTATTTCTTCACCTCGCGAACATATAAAGGCAGGCATTATAGAATAATGTTTTTCTGCTAAATACTTCCTAAATATTCTACCTGCTGATTCTTCGACATCAACGCCTATGCACAGAACACCCTCCATATCTGCAAAAGGCAATAATTCTTGCCCGGCACCGCAACCTACATCGAGGATGTTATTTATTGTGAGGTCAGACACTTCATTTACAAGATATTCACAGCGTGTATCCTGATTAGCCTTAAACTTTCCGACCTCATTTTCAAGGTATTTTATGTACTGGTTTTCTTTGTTTGAGGTCATAATTAACCTATATACTTAATTCTAATAAAATCAAAAAAAGTGTTATTGATACCCGAGAACGGCGTATCGTTTACGGACATCCGAGCCTCTGAATAGATCTCGACTCATATAGAAGTTTGATTATATCTGATGACGTTAAACATAATTTCCCATTGCCAAAAGCACTTATAGTCAAATGCAAAAAGATCAGGAATCAACAAATCTCTGATGCCACAGCTCGAGCATAAATAATGACCAGAGGGCATAAGAGTTATCACGACGGTTTCGACTATGTTCGTTAAGAATGGTTTCGATATATCTTCGATCAAAATATCCGCGATTCATCGCATTGCTACCCAAAAGAGTTTCCTGCATCCTGTATCTCAATTTATTATTTATCCATTCTACTATAGGCACTCCAAATCCTTGTTTTTTTCTGTACAGTATTTCATGCGGAACAATGCCTTCCATTGCCTTCTTAAGTATATATTTAGTTTCAATACCCTTAAGTTTCAGATTTATCGGTATTTTGCCTGCAAGATCTATTACATCCTGATCCAGCAGAGGAGATCGGGCCTCAAGAGAATTTGCCATTGTCATACGGTCAACTTTTGTCATTATGTCGCTTGGAAGATAAGTTTTGGAATCAAGATATAGCAATCTTTCCAAGCCGCCTGTCGAGCCTGCTTTTTGAGTAATTTGCCTAAACACACTTTCTGGCGACGAATGACCTCCATTTAAACAATGCAGCATGTCATCTGTATAAAGCTGGTTCCGTTGCGGCAAGTTAAAATGTGACAAAAGATCAATATATTGGTCTATTGGATCAAGTGAGACGTTATACAGAAAATTTTTTCCTAGAGCAGCATGAGGTAATGCACTACTAAGCTGTCTGATCAATTTCCTAATCGGTAACGGTATATTCGCAAAAGGTTTTCTGTTCTTGTGAACTGCATATCGAGTATAACCCCCAAATAGCTCATCCCCTCCATCACCTGAAAGCACGACCGTAACGTACTCGCGGGCCAATTTTGAAACAATAAATGTCGGGAGAGCGGATGAATCGGCAAATGGCTCGTCAAAGTGCCAGACTATCTGATCTACAATATCTACAAGATCGGGCGTGACTATGAACTCATGGTGATCGGTTCCGTATTTCTTAGCGGCAATCCGTGCATATTTCAATTCATTGAAGATGTCCTCATTAAACCCAATAGAAAACGTTTTTACCGGTTCCGATGACATTTGTGACATCATTGCGACAACCGTCGATGAATCTATTCCGCCCGACAGGAAGGCACCTAGCGGCACCTCTGAAATAAGCCTTACTTTTACTGCATCCCGTATCCGTTCACGAAGCTCATCTATATAATCCGATTCGCTGCGAGGTTCTGATACGGTTTCTGTGTTGAAGTCCCAATATTGTGCTGTGGAAACCTGTTGGTTTTGAAATGTAAGCGTGTGGCCGGGAGCCAGCTTATGGGTTGATCTAAAAATACAGCGACTTTCAGGGACATAGCCAAAAGTTAGATATGAATCGAGAGCTAACGGGTCTATGTCCCGCTCGATTCCGGGATAAAGCATTACGGATTTAAGCTCTGAGCCAAAAACAAAGGATCCATCCGGGGCAATGGCATAAAAGAGTGGTTTTTTACCCACTCGGTCACGCGCCATGAACAATTTTTCTTCTCGAAAGTCCCAGATCGCGAAAGCAAACATACCTCGCAGATGAGCGACACACTCCGCGCCAAATTCCTGGTATGCATGAAGAATAGTTTCCGTGTCTGAATTTGTTTTGAATCTGTATCCTCGGCCCTCCAGCCGCAATTTTAACTCTCGATAGTTATATATCTCGCCATTGAAAACTATCGCTAACCGCATATCCTCTGTAAAGATCGGCTGCTGACCGGTCTTGAGGTCTATTATAGAAAGCCGCCTCATACCCATGGCCGCTCGACCCCGTACGATCGCTCCTTGCTCATCAGGCCCACGATACGTGATTACACTACACATCGCATCAAGAAGAACCTCCCGAGGCTCTATATGCTTATCTTTGTCTTGGGATATAAATCCGGCAATTCCACACATTGAATCTCTTTTTCTGGCTGAAAGTGTTTATGTCACGATTATATAGTCATCAAGTGGGTATCCAGTATCATGAGCAGAAGATCTTTTCGATCAACACTTTTTCGTCTGTTTCTCTCATATTTACATACTCGACAATCAGGCATTTCTTCTTCCAAACTTCATCCTGGAAAATACATCTAGTAACCAATCTTTATCTTCATTGGAAACTACACCAAATCTGAAGATAAAGAAAATGTACAATACGGCAAAAATTGCAAAAACGGAGCTGAGGATCAATAATCCAGCGGCCTCATCAAGAATATTCACGCCCGGTTCAGGGATTATCGATCTAACAACCTGATCAGCGACGGATCGTAAGGGAGTTTTTAGAAAAGCATAGGCAATGAATGCTGCAATTCCGGCCAGCATGCTTATCACGGCAGTTTTACCGACACTGGAAAACAATCTGAAATCTGTAAATTCCATACCAACTTTTCTAAAAACAACTACCGCCAGTACCAAAGATTCCATGGTGGTAAATAACACAACCGTCAATATTACCATCCGTAGATCATTTGTCCCGACCGCAAAATAAAGAGCCGCAATCAGTATAGGAATAGAAGCAATTCGCAGTTTTAAAAGAAAGTTGCCCATATCAGTATGTGCCCTGACAATAGGGTCCTTTACCAATACACTTAGCGGGATCAATAACAGAAATATTCGGAATATTGGGGTACTTTCGGTAAATTCACGTGTAAAAAGTACGACTATAAATGTTTCCGCAGTAATAAATAAAAAAACAAAGACAGGAAGGTATATTGTTGAAAGCTTTGTTGCGGCCACGGCAGTAAGGCGGATCATCTCTTTTTGATTGTTAGTATTCTGCAATTCACTCATCCGCGGTATCATCACTGAGGTGACTGATTCATGGAGCATAGAGATCAGAGGTATTTGAGAACAGCCTACGATATATATAGCATATTCAGAGGTGCTGAAATTGTTTCCGACAAAGTATAGGTGAGCATCCGTCTGCACGATCCAGAAAAGCCCCGCAAACCCGAATGGAAGGGCGTAGGCCATGTGTTCTCGAAAAAAAGAGAGATCGAATTTCATCCAGAATTGAGGAAATCTGTTGTTCAGATAAACCAACAGTATGATCGACTGTAAAAGACCTTGAATAATAGCTGCAATGATAATTGCTCTGACCGTGCCAAAAAATGACACTCCTGTTATCAGCAAAATCGTTTTACTTACTTGTGCAAAGACTATAAAAGCTAAGGCGAGTATAGGTTCCTTATTTGCAACCGCTGCTGTTTCAAGAAACAGGGAGAATATCCAGACCCAGATCAGCAGCCCTATCAGTGGCGACAATACCGCCATTTCCGATTCACTGAAAAGCCTGCCAAGTATTTCAGGAAATGCGACCAGCGTAAGGCAGGCAATGCCACCCATCACGAAATAAAAAATGAGTATATTGAATACCGCAGATGCACGCCATTTTTCGTTCCGTGAAAGATAGTAGAAGGCGCTCATGCCTAATCCTAGCGGCAATATTCCTACGGCGGTATTAACTACTGTGAAAGCCTGTCTGTACACACCAAAATCATCTTGAGCCAATTGCCGCACAAGAACCAGTGGCAAGACAAAAGAGACAGCAAACCCTATAACTTTTGCGGTCAAAAGCCAAGCCGATTGTTTTGTCAGGGAAGGCTCAAGCATAAAGTTTTCCTGATTAGAGAGCAATGAATATTTTTACATTATTAGATTTAAAGTGAAAAAAATATAGGCTGAGTAAAAGTGAAAATAAATAGGGCTTTTAATCTCTCGAGTTGAAGTAGGTATATTATCTCATCACTAAAATCAGATACTTTATAGTTGCCGTCAACAATACTGCGAATGCACCGAGCCAATATTGGACTGCGTCTCAAGATTTTTCTTTTTTGTTTGGAAAAACAATATCGAAGTATGTCTTTGCTAAGCCTATTAAGCCTATGATTATCATATTTTGGCAGGGCTTTAGGGCTCTCATAAGGGATATGATCGTACTCCGGAAAGGCAAATCTGATCGTGTCTGTGTGCAACTTGCCGGTCATTCGCAAATCTGCAGGTAAATATGAAAGAAAATCAAATAACCTAGTTTCAAGATATGGGGTTATTACATTTATCGAATGTCCCAATAATAAAAAAGGGGATGGAGCGATAGTGCGCCGGGTTCTATTCCAGAATTCAAATGAAGTTACAGGATCGGCTTGATCTGCATGCTTTGAAAGCTCTTTGCTAAGGTGTTGGACAGCACGTTCCCAAGCGACCAATTCAACAATCTCACTGGTGAGTATTTTAGGACTGTAAGTATGTCGTGAAAGGATTGTTTCAGCGAGATCACTGAATTTGTGACTACGAAATAGATCAAGTTCATGGTGACCATAAAGTAATCTCGCGGAAAGTACGTCCCCGGCAATGCCATCATATGCATTTACTGTTTTCCGTTTTAAACACTCCGCCATTGCCACGAACCATCCATGCTCAGTTGAGCAGAATCCGAGCTTATGATTTTTGCTGATCTCAGTTTCCAACTGTTCAGGTGGCTGCTCGACCACGTTATGGCTAATAGACAGTTCTTCACAGATCAATTTTGCAATCCTGACATCTTCGTTAGAGTGAGGCGAGGGATACATTGCGGTAGTACATCGGTCAGGCCTGTTTCCGGCACGACAAAGAGCGAATAATATATGCCTTGAGTCCCGACCTCCGCTTAGCATAACTGTCGAAGAGCCACTACTGTGCATAGTTTTTTCCACTGCCTTTTGAAACAGCTCTGCATAGGTGGCTATAACATCCTCTCTGGGCATTGAGATAGGTGTTTGTGTTTTAATTATTCCGGTAGATACAACATTGATGCCTGAGCTATTCCAGGTTAGGCGGCTTCCAGGTGGAACAGCACGGATCGCTTTGAAGATAGTATCCTCGCCGATCAGCCAGTGAAGTCTCAGAAAAACTGCAAGGGCATCGTAGTCAAACTCTATATCAGGCAAGAACTCCAGCAGTTTGCTGATTGATGGCGAAATGGCAAACTCGGATCCGTTGTGGAAATAATAGATAGGGTATATGCCATAGCGGTCATTTGTAAGAACTAACTCCTTTCCATCCCACTCCCACTCAACAAAGGCATTACATGCCTTATTGCCAAGTGACACTTTCTGGTCCCCTTTAACTATTACATTCTCGTTGTGATCTGATAGTGCTGCATAAAAGTATTCTTTCATATAGTTTTGCGATGGTTGCTAAATCCTCCCTAAAGTTCTCCTATGTTTTTCTACCTAACCTTACTTGAGCCACCTCACACAGCGTTATATTGTCTTGTGTCTGTATAGTTCATGTAGAAACGAATCAAAATTCTGAGCAACATTCTTTTTCGAATATTCGTCGCGAATTTCTGCTTTTATCCATGTGGTGCTAGTTGGAGACATTCGTCGAGAACTAAGATAATTAATAAAACTTTCAAGTTCTTCTGCCCCATCATCCTCTTGGCCTGGCTCAACAATAAAACCGCCAATTTTTCTAATTAGACCTGCTGCTGCTCCTTTAGGAGTGAAACCAATTATAGGGTTATCAGCTCCAATATACTCAATAAGCTTTGACGGCAGAAAAACGCTTAAGCTATCCGGCGCATCAATAAGCAACAGGCCGTCCGAGTTCACCATCAATGCCAAATTTTCACTGTAGTCAACTGATGGAAATAAGGATATCAATCCGGCAGGCATTGTTTCAGTTAGCGTCTTATCTATAGTGCCAGTGTCGCAGTCACCAATAAACTCAAATTTAACATTATCTAATACGGAGCTTTTCTTCACAAGTAAGCGTTGAATGGCTTTAAGTAGCGGCATTGCCGTTCGATTGCCGTATAGCGACCCCATATGGCGTATAGTTATTTTGGAATCAATCTCAAGACTTTTAGGCGGGTATAGATCGTCATCAAAGCTATGTGGGAGTATTCGAGATTTGAATTTATCCGTTTCAGGGTATTTTTGAAAAACCAGATCAGATGTTTCTTGCGAAGTCATAACAATCATATCAGCAGATTTGATTACTTGCTCTTCCAATTTAATATTTTCTTTGTCAAGATAGTTATCTTTTTTCCGAAAAGGGTTGTCTGCCCACGGATCGCTAAAATGTGCTATCCATGGCAAACCATACAATCGTTTTATTTCAAGCCCGATAAGATGGTCGGTAAAGGGATGCCCGAAAGTAACTAAAATGTCAGGATTCAGAGCATTGGACTTGATCGATCTGCTAATTAGGTCAACAACAGGTTTTTTCCATGAGATGAATTCGTCGGGTACCCTGTTTCGTCTGTTCCACTGATGTCGCCAAAATCGATAGTAAATCTTATCTGTTAGCCCACGAATAATTGATTTAGTAAAAGGGACTCGAATGCAGCCTGCTAGTTTTTCCTCAGTTTTTGAATAAACAAGATCATTCTTATCGGGACTTGTGCCGTCCGAGCATATGATACATACTTCGTGCTCTGATTCAGAAAGAAGTCGTGACACTTGAATGGCTCTAGGTTCCCTGGATGGGGGGAATGCATACGAAATTGCTAAAATCTTCATCATTTATTACAAGATGTATATTAAGTGGTTAACAGCATCATCATTGTCAAGCCTTTGGACGCATGGGGTCCCAGTATGCATAACGCTCACCTCTTAGAAATTTATAAAAGCCAAAAACAGACGCCAGATTTGTTAGGAGAAAATAATATGGAATTGAAAAAATGTTTGACCTTACCCTCCTAATTTCCATAAGCCCCCCTATTACAGCAGTTAGATAAAGTCCTATCTGCAAGAGAAGAAATACCAGAAATAAATGGGAATGTAGAGCTAGCCAAGCAGTACTTAGAAGTAAACATGTCAAAAATAATGGAATGAAATAGCGTAAGAGTTTATGGGAAATCAGCTCAATGGCAAAAAATCCGCTTTTTCCTGGATTCATCATATCACGGTTTCGCCATAAGTCTGTGAAGGTTTGGGCTATGACGCGTGTACGCATTGCAAATTCTTTTTTCCCTTCGAAATTGGCCTCTTCAAAGCAGACAGCTTCCGGTTCGTAAATTGTACGTAAACCTTGGCGATAAAGTAATGTGGCAATAAGAAAATCTGAACAGGCTTCAGGGTACATTGGTACATAGGCAGACTTTCTTACAGCGTAGAGACAGCCTGAAGTGCCTATTAGCGAGCATACGCGGCTTTCCTGCTCTTTTAAAAATGTTTCGTAGCTCCAATACGTAACAGATCCGATCCCAACCGAGGATTCCTTAGATGTGCGGTAAAGCAATCTCCCGGTAACACAACCTATAGATTTATCTGCAAAATTCTGCAATATCATTTTTAATACATTAGGTTGGTATATTGTAGTGGCATCAGAGAACAAGATAATCTCTCCTGACGCTGCATCAACAGCAAGGTTCTGTGCCGATGTTTTGCCTAGTCGTGGCTCCTGCCTGATGAGCCTGATGTTGCGGTCAGAAAACCTCATGACTACCTCATCAGTTCTGTCCGTAGAACAATCTGATACCACCATGATCTCTAGCTTTTCTGATGGGTAGTCTATCTCAAGCGTATTTTCCAGCTTGTGGTGTATGTCCCGCTCTTCGTTTCGGGCAGTGATTATAATAGAAATAGTGGGACGATACTCCGCTCGCTTCCATTGTTTCGGCCGAACAAGCCCTATAAGAAACATTAGAGAAGGATATCCGATATAACCATAAAATATTACGGCAACGCAGATCCAGAATATTATTAAAGCAAAAGTCATTTGTGAAACTAGGATATTATTTACATGCATAAACGCTCTGCGTATGCGGATCATTGGCAGAATTTAACTCTTTGTTGGTCGATACAAATCAAGGTTGACTTCTTTCATAGACTAATCTAAAGCCAATGGCGAAAGCTATCGGATAATAAACATACCACTGATAAGCAACAGATGCGAAAAAGCTTGAGACCATATAACCAATGATTCCGATCTGTGTTCCAATGATCAATAAATATATGGAGCTATTTTCTCCTGATATGTTCATTTCGGTTTCTATCTTGGATAGAAACCGCAACGGGACAATTAGAAAGATCAGATAGGCTCCGAATGACAACCACCCAAGTTCGGAGGATACCTGGGTATAGGCATTATGCGTCACGAGATTCCTGACGCCGAATGTCGTTGAATTGCCTAAACCGACTCCAAGCGGATTTCTAAGTGTAACAATTATAGACCTCTTCAACAGCTCTTCTCGTTCGCTTGAAGAACCAGTAGAATCCAAAGACGGATTAAAAATTGACCGAAACCTTGTTCCATATTCCCCAGGAGCAAGCATGATGAAGCAAATTGCAAGGATTGAGGAGATCAGCATTAACCTGATACGATGTCCACGGCCAAATTTCCAAATAATCGCTACGGCCACGGCAATAAGGCCAAGAAATCCACCTCTCGATTGCGTTAAAATTATTGCATAGGTCATCAATGCAACGACCGTATAACATAAATATTTTATAGTTCTCTTATGCGAATTCAAGCCCAATGCAATAGCTATTGGAATAAATATTACCAGGTGAATGGCCATGTCATTCGGGTTGCCGAACATACCACCCACATCAACACTTACTCTATTCCCCAGCGTATTAAACACGCCTCTTTGGTTAAGGTCGTAAGATTGGTAACTCAAATAAACTCCAATGGCTACGCCAAGCCACATCATTGTTTTTATCCTAGCCTCTGTAAAGAGGACATTGGCCATGATTATAAAGATCAATGATGTCTTTATAAGTTCATTGATAAATACTTCCCAGGAGCGGCCAATATCTCTTGACAGGGGCATAAGCAGGAGTGCATAGGTAGTAATAAACAAGATACATTTTATTTCCGGGGTTAAGATCGTAATAGACCTTCCAGCTGACAACTGTGTGACGATGTAGGAGATAATGGCAAATAGAGCGGGCCAATAAGCCATTGAAGGGACATCTGCCAAAAAGGTAAACAGCTCGTAGGGCCTAAAATAGAGCATTACCGTGAATATGAATATTCCGATAAAGGTCACCTTATGGAGAGGGGCATTTGTTTTTTTGTTAGAGTCGTGTGTTGACAGTTCCGATGAACTTTTCGGATTGAATGAACTGCTGGTTGAAGTGAGAATTTTCTGCACGGTGGATTTCCAAGTATTGAAAAATGGCAAATATTACTTTGTTATTTTCTGAACTGCTTGATCAGGACAGTACCGCCGAAGCCGGCGGCGATGAGTTTATTTCCTGATCTGACGATGCGTTCGAGGCGGTGTTTGGTGCCTGAATCCATTTTGATCCATGTTTTGCCGCTGTCTTTTGTTTGAATTATCGTTCCGGCGTCGCCAACTGCAAAGCCGGCGGCATTATCTCCGACAGCGTTATCAAGGAAGATGACATCAAGCAGGTCGGTTGTTACGCCGGAGGCCTCAGGGAACCAGGTATTGCCTCCGTTTTCGGTTATCAATATTTTGCCTTCGGCGCCGACTGCCCATCCTTTTTTGTCGTCTATGAAATAGACGGCATTCAGTTTACGCGGGGGTTCATTGTCGTGTGCCTTGACCTCCGTCCAGGTGATACCGCCGTTGTCGGTCCTTAAAATTGTACCGCGGCCTCCGACCAGGATGGCTTCCTTGTCATTCAGTATTTTGCCGTCGGTCAGCATTGTCTGAGTTGCGAGGGCGGTGCGTTTCCATGTGTCTTCGAGGCTGTTGGTGAACAACATCGTGCCGGTTTCACCGATGGCGTAGGCAACATTCGCAGTGGGGGAAAGCACCAGACGGAGCATTCGTTCGCGACCGGGTTCGATACTCACCTTTTCCCATGTTGAGCCGCCATTTTGCGTTCTCAGAATATATGTCGGAGATTCGATGCCCGGCCCAAATATACTCTGTTCGCAAAGCAGCCAGCCATTTTCACGGTCGGTAAAAACGACGTCTCTTATGTTGTCACGCGTCACTTTCTCTCGCTGCCACGTCTTGCCGCCATCAGTGGTTTTTAGAAAAGTGCCCGAACCGCCGGCGATCCATCCGTGATCAGCATCAACAAAGTGAACGGCTTTCAACCACGCCAGAGTTCCGGCATCCACTCTTTCCCAGTCACCGGCTGCAATGGAAAGAGCAGTCATTCCCAAAACAGCAGACAACGCCAAGGCGTTTAACCAAGGCGTCGTGAGAAAACGTTTGGAATGTGGTCTTACCATCAGAAACTATACCAAGACACCGGCCTTCATGACCGGATGATCAACACAAAACACTCACTTACAATGGATTACCGAACAGTATCCTCAGTGAACTCACTCGCCCGATGGTGTCAAGCACCTTCGTCAGGCTCCAGCCTTTTTCGGGGACTATGATCTGATCTCCGGGCAGTATGTAGGGAACTGCCGCTTTTCCCTTTACCAGCTCGTTGAAATCGATCACCGTCTGAGTAAATTCCCCGTTTGAAGCCAGCCGGATGAGCAGCACCCGTTTTTTGTCGCCTTCCTTTGCAATGCCACCGGCCTCGGCGACCGCTTCATAAATATTGTAGCGTCGATTCATCATCTTCACGCCAGGCGTGCCGACCAGTCCGAGTACGCTGAAACGTGCCGATCCGACCTTTTCAAGTGTGACAGTCACCTCAGGGTCGATTATATATTCATTCAAATGCCGCGCGATCATCTTTGCGACCTCATCTGTAGTTTTCCCACCTACAAAAACACCGCCGGGTATCTGAGGGTAAGATATTTTGGCTGTGGGCGGGATAATTACGTTGCTTCTGGAATACTGCGGCAGTCCAAAGACCTCCACGGAAATGACATCTTCCGGCCCTAAATGGTATTCACTAAGATAGTTGTTGTAATAGGGAAGTATGGCCGCTTCCTCATCGGACATTGTTGAATTTACAGGCGGTGTCGGTCGAGGGAAAACTGCTCCGGCGGCATTCAATTGCTCCTGTGAGTTATCGGCTGACTGACCGATAACCATTGCTCCAAACACTGCTATTAGGATCAGCGCCGCAAAAACTCTCCAATATTGCCACTTATTATTCATACTAATTCTCCTCGGCCTAAACTCGCCGGACGGCAACCTTTATGCCCGTTATCGTCCGCCTCTTCCAAACAGGACCGTCTTTACCGTTTCAAACACTATCACAATATCCAATGTCAGATTCTGGTTCTTTATGTAGTACAGGTCGTATTGAAGCTTCTGTTTTGCGTCCTCAACTGACGATCCGTACGGAAATTTTATCTGCGCCCATCCCGTTAAACCGGGTGCCACCAAATGACGATACTCGTAGAACGGGATCTCCTCCGCCAATTTTGCAACAAAAAATGGCCTTTCGGGGCGAGGGCCGACAAAGCTCATCTCACCTTTCAGGATATTCCAGAATTGCGGTATCTCATCCAGCCTCGTCTTGCGTAAAAAACCGCCAACGAGGGTGGTTCTGTCATCTTCGGTCGATGCCCAGACAGGCCTGTCGTCCGATTCGGCATCGGCACGCATTGACCTGAATTTTATAACCCGAAAGACCTTCCCGTTCTTTCCGACCCGTTCCTGCTTGTAAAATATCGGGCCGCGAGACGTAAATCTGACCAATAAGGCCACCAGTATCGCGATCGGGAACGAAACTATCAATCCTATCAGGGCAAGCCCTCTGTGCAGGCCTTCGCGGACAAGTGTCTTTATCCGCGTATCACGCGGCCTGAATGAGAAGATGAGCCACGAAGGCAGCAGGTTGTCCAAATGGACGCGACCCGTGACCCGCTCAAAAAAACTGGAACTCTCCTCGATATTCACGTTGCCTGCCAGCCGCAGCCGCAAGAGCGGTTCGGCCGGAAAAGCTCCGCGGCGTTCCCTGACACCGATAACAATCCGGTCGATCTTCTCGTTCTGGACAACGTCTTCCAGCGCGGCCGTGACCCCAAAATTTCGCAAACTGCCGTTCGTGCCGGGTTTGTCCAGGCGTTCGTCCGTCATAAATCCAACTATCCGATAACCGGCATCACGTCTGGATGAAACGGCCGAGGCGGCTTCGGTCACAACCGACCCGTTTCCGACAATAAGTATTTTCTCACCAAGTTCAGGGTGTCCCATCAGATAATGGATCGCGATCCTGAGACCCAGCATTGAAATGAGAATGATGACGACCGAATAAACCGCGGCCCCGCGGCCAACCAACAGGAATGGAAAGAAATAGAATAGAACGGCCAGCAGCACCCACGTTATGCCAAGCGCCTGAACGAGCCGGAGAACGAGTTCGCGGCGGCTGTTTATCACAGCAAAATCGTACAGGTCGTAAAGATAAAGGTTGACCAGACAGATCGCCGCCATAAGGAAGACCTTTAGCCAGCCGAAATTTTCAAATATCTGCTCAGCCGCCCCATCAGTGCCGAGACGAAGCAGCAACCCGAGGTAAAAGCCACCCAGTATGATGACTATATCGGCCCAAATAAGGACCATCGTGCGTGTGCTCAATCGTCTGGTCATCGCGCTCTATCAGTACATCCAACAACTTCGGGCCACGCCTATGCCGAACGACTCCTGTAATATGAGTATTCATAGTAGCCTCGGCTCGAGAGAGCCTCCTCAGAGTCATTCAGTACCACACCCAATATCTTCTCTCTGGTCAGCATTTCAAGTGACCGCTCAGTCTCAGAAAAGTTCACTCGATTTGACCGGACAACCAGCAGGCCGCCGTCAGCGTGATTTAGATACGCGGCACCGTCCGAAAAGAGATTCAGCGGCGGAGCGTCGATAATGACAAAATCGAAATGATCGGTAACTTCATCAAGCAGTTCCTTGAATTTCTGTCCCGACGCCATTTCAGCCGCGTTTTCCAGGTCATTGCCGCCTGCCAGCAAATGAAGCCCGGTGGGTTCGAGGCGGATGATGGCCTTATCAAGATCAGCCTTGCCCGAAAGCACCTCTGACAGCCCGACGCTGGCCTCCATGCCCAGATAATCGCCAATGTGCGGCATTCTAAGGTCGCCGTCTATTACTAAGGCCTTGATGCCGTCCGTTTGGGCAAGCATACAGGCAAGGTTTATGGCAGTTATGGTCTTGCCTTCTCCGGGGCCGTGACTTACGACCACGATTGACCGCAATGAGCGCTGTTCGGCCTGATGGATTATCTGCGTGCGAAGCGATCTGTATTCCTCGCAATAAGGAGAATTCGGGTCACTTATCGCGACCAGCCGCTGGTTTACGGCGTCTCTTGAAAGATCGAATGTCTGAAATGTCGGCTCCGGCCGGGATTTAGGCTTAACCGGTTCCAGAGTTCTTATGTGAGCATTACCGTTGTTCGGTACCGAATGAAGTTCCTCAACCACACGGGGCAGGCCTGACGGAGCCTCTTGTTCAGAAACGGGTTCCCCTGTCGGGCGTCCTATCTTGAACGACGGTTCAGCCGCAAAGTGCGGCGCGGCAGAAGGCTGATCCGAGCCGCCGACATCTTCCAAATCGGCGGGCGTGCTTACCTCCGGACGTTCTTTATGGGCCTTTTGTAGTGTTTTTAAGAATCTCATCTAAAAATTATAAATCCCGTGAGCGATCTGTTCGAATACTTGACCGGGTTCGTTCCCGGTATTTGCGTCGCTGCATTTGATGCGAAAAAAGAGCCAAACAGTAAAAATTTCCAGTTTATTAAAGTTTAACCGTTAAAGTATGTCGGTCACTAATTATTGTCGGACGCCACAAAACTCGTTTTTCCGCTTTTGTCGGAAAGGAGTTCTTCAACTCCTGAAGTGGTCAAAATTCGTGAACTGATCCGATCTGCCGCCCGGTCGCTTGTGATCAATGCGTCCTTATCCGGCAAAAGATCGAGGTTTGCGGCGACCTCCTCGACCATTTCGCGCGTGACCCTTTTTTCGTTTGCGGCAAACGCCGCGATCAGGGCGTTATCACACAGATTGTTTATAAGCCGCGGGATCCCTTCGGAACACTGGTAAACAAAATCTATTGCGTCCTGTGTGAAAATGTTCTTTTGCGAAGATCCCGCAAGCATCAGGCGCTCGGTGATATATCGGGTCACTTCGTCAATGTTCGGCAGGACAGGCATCTCACACCGAAGGGCAACCCTTTGTTTCAACTGTCTCAGATTCTTCTGGCGAAGCCTTTCACGAAGTTCGGGCTGGCCGGTCAATATTATCTGCAAATGCTTTGCGCTGTCCGATTCAAAATTGAGCAAAAGCCGGATCTCTTCCATCACCTCGTCGGAGATCTCGTGGGCCTCGTCAACTATCAAAAGTGTCCGAAGTCCGCGCCGGTGGCGGTCTTCGAGCATTTTGCCCATTTCAAGCAGCATATCCGTCTTGTTCTCGTAGTCGGTGATATCAAGCATCTCCGTTACGTGATGATAGAACTCATCTATCGACAAATGAGGATTGAATATATATGCCGCACGCACGCTGGAATCCAGACGGCGGATAAGCCATCGCAGGGCGGTCGTCTTTCCGGTGCCTACCTCGCCGGTCAAAACGATAAGGCCTTTTGCCATCTCGATGCCGTAATAAAGTCCCGCCAACAGTTCGTTATAACTTGGCGTAAAGACAATGAATTTCGGGTCAGGCGTAAGACTGAACGGATATTCCTTAAGTGAAAAATGGTCTTTGTACATTCTCGCTCCGGATCAATGATGATCCCGGTGAACTTCTAACTTAATTGCTCCAGTATTTTGGTCGCGTTTAGCAACACAACCAATACCGGGACAGAGATCACGGTCAATATGACGCCTGCGGCCACCTTAAGATACGTGAAGCGTCTGGCTTTTGCCATCTCGGCTTCGGTCAGCAGGGGCGGAACAGCGGCAAGCACCGGGAGGCCGGTGTAATGCTCCGTGTCCACGATGTTCTGTATCTTGAACAGCCTCGGGACCTCGAAAAAGGAGGCGAGCAGCAATCCAAAGATCAGGCCGACGCCGGCACCAAGGCCGAGGAACATCGGCCGCTTCGACGCGTTCTCGGGCGTTTCGGGCAAACTTGCCGGGTCAATTACCTGTATCGTCTCGCCCTGCTCATTGCTTTCACGCTGGACCTGCTGCTGAGCGCTGTTGAATTTCTTCAACAATTCGTCATAGTTGGATTTGGCGGAGGCATATTCATTGCTTATGCCTTCAAGCTCGACCTTTACATTCGGTATCGTGTTGATCTTGCTTTCAAGCATTCCGATCTGTATCGAGTTTCGGTCAAGCTCGACGTCCTTGTTCTGAAGTTGGGTCGCGATCAGTTTTAACTGGCTCTCGGCCTTGTCCCTTTCAATTTCCAGGCTCCGTTTCTGCATTTCGGCTTTCCTGGCCGCCGCGTCCCGTATCGCTTTTGTTCGCTGGTCAGTATTCCCGGCCAGTTTGCCGAGTTCGTCGTTGATCTTTTCGATCTCGGTGCGGGTCTGAACAACTTCCGGTTCCTTTTCACGAAACTTTTTAAGAAGGTTTTCCAGTTTTGCGGTCAATTCCGCCCTTTTTTGGACGAGCTGAGCATAAGCCGGTGTGTCCTCGACACGAAACGCCGGTTCCTGGCCTTCATTGGTGCCGTATGCGTCGATAAGACGCATTTGATTGTTCAACGCTGTGATGCTTTCCTGAACGCGCCCGCGCTCGGTCATCAGGGATTCCTTGTCCTTTGAGATCGTCTGCTCACGCTGACGCAGTCCCGTAAGCTGGGCGATCAGGCCCTGTGACGATTCGGGCAGAGCGTCCACGTTTCGCATCATTATGCCGAGACGCTCTTTCTCAATGGTATCAAGCTGAGATTTGGCCTGAGCGAGCTGCGCTTCGATGAACTCACGCGTGGTCTCGGCACTTGCTTTCGATTCCTTGTTCTGGTCGGAAATGAAACGTTCCGCCAAATGAGCGGTAACGGACTGGGCAGTATGTGCGTCGCTGTATCGGAAGCTTACGCGAAAACCCACAACCTCACTGTCTCCCTTTTCCGGTTCGACTGTGATCTTGTTACGCATCTCGTCAACGATCATTTCCATCGGCAAGCCGGCGGACCTTTTATCGCCATAAAGGTCAAATTTGCTGATGATCGCCTCAAGCGATGAGCGGCTCAGGACGTTGGAACCTATGGACTGAAGGCGGTGCGACATACTTTCGTCCGTCAGGGAAGGGGCGACCTTTTCTGAGATAGTCGGCGGAGTAAGGGTCAAAAATGTTGTTGACCGATACACTCGCGGCAGCCCCGGCAAAACCAGCAATACGGCGGCGAGACCGGCCAACGCGGGCAATGCTATCAACAAGCCCCTGCGCTTTGCGATCTTTACAATGTCGCCAAGAGATCTTTTTCTAAATTCAACAGCCATATCAATCCTAACGGCGGTCAGCCTGTCAGTTTGTTCCCATATACATGGTCACGCTTACCAAACGATCAAACCCGGGTGAAATCCAAAATTATATCACGTCTGCCCCGGTTTACCGTTAACACAAAAATAACACGCCCGAAGTGATCGTGTGTCACTTTCTCAGCGTGTTTTTTTGCTAGCCGTTTAACTTTCGCCGATGACATCAGATCACTGCTTTGTACTCCTAAAGCACGTCTCTAACCACGGTCGGCCGGTTCCATAAAATGACGCCTCGCGCCATAGGCAAAGCCCGTCAGTCCGATGCCGAACATAAGCATCGTGAACGGCTCCGGGTCATACCGTGTCTCGACGCATTTGGCCGGCAGTTGATCCTGGAGAACTTGTTTTCCTGTAACGGCGGAATTTTCGGAGCAGGCTCTGTCGGAAGCAGCTATTGATCGCTCGTTGGCGGCTCCCTGAAAGATGCCTATAGCCACAGCGGCAAAGATGATGATCAGACTGGCGCTGATCAAGAAACGGTTGTGGGCCTTATATGACATACTGACTTCTCACTTGCCGGGTCGTCGAGCGTTAGATCGATCGGAGCCGGCACGGTCAAAACTTAAGGAGATCATATACGCTTGGGGGAACGACCTCCGAAAGTTCAATTGAACATCTAGAAACAAGAACCTCTAAAAAGACGAGAATTCCTAAATTTTTTTGCATTGTCCCGCAATGCAAAATTTCAAAACCACAAAATACGCGGTCGATCACACAGTGATGGTTTGCCCGAGGCAAACCCCGAACTGTATCTCAATAGACAATATCTTGTCTTTCAAATGGTCGTAATTATATCCCTTTTGGGAACAAAACGCAATGATTTTGATCGATCCATACCCGATTTCAGCAAGATTTAAGACTGGCGTATCATGTTGAAACACAATAAGTTATGGTTATTAGCATCGTTTCTTGCCATTAACTTTCGTTAAAAATGCGATCTTTTACGGCAAAACGCAGTTCCGGGACGTATCGGCCTTGATCTTTAATGCCACTTAATGGCCGGGGCCGAATACCAAACCGCCTCTGACGCGCTCAGATACCCGTTTTTTCCGAACTGTCAGGTAGATGAGCCGTGAGCGGATCAGGTTGCAGATATTCTTTTAATTTTGCGGTCAGCGGGTCCTTTGTTTGGGATCCAGGTACTCGCGGAGACCGTCACCGAGGAAGTTGAACGCCAGAACGGTCAGGGCTATCGCAACGCCGGGAAAGAAAAGGACATGCGGATAAATTGAAAAGAACTGCCGAGCCTCGTCGATCATCGTCCCCCAGCTTGGGGCCGGCGGCGGTATTCCCAATCCGAGAAAAGAAAGCGACGCCTCGGAAAGAACAGCTCCGGCCATTCCGAGCGACGATTGAACGATAAGAGGCTGGATCGCATTCGGCAAAATATGGGTGAATAAAATTCTCATATTTCCCGCGCCGAGAGCGCGGGCCGCGTGGACAAAATCATATTCACGGACCTTGAGAACCTGTCCGCGCATGACCCTTGCATATCCGACCCAGCCGATGATGCACAGGGCGAGTATGAGCTTTTCAAGTCCTGCGCCGAGGAAAGCCACGAACGCAATGGCGAGCAGCAGGCCGGGAAAGGCGAGGAAGACATTGAAAACGTAACCTGAAAGTATCCTGTCAACCCAGCCGCCGTAAAATCCGGCTATCGAACCGATAAAAATGCCGATCACGGCAGATACGCCAACGACGATAATGCCGACCTGCAAAGAGATCCTTGCTCCGAAAAGAACCCTTGAATAAACATCCCTGCCGAGGGCATCGGTGCCGAACCAGTGTTCCGCCGACGGTTCGGCAAAACGAAGTTCAAGGTTTTGGACGGTCACATCGTGCGTCGCCAAAAACGGAGCGAACACCGCCACAAATATGACGATCGCAACAATGAAGATACCAAAGTAGGTTAATCTGCTCATTTAATATCGGCCAAAGTAATATCGGCCAAAGTGCAAACCTTTTAAATTCTCTGAGTGTAAAAGCTGTTCAGGACAGCCGTATCCTTGGGTCAAGCCACCTGTAAACAAGGTCTGTCAGCGAGTTCGCGATGATATATGTAAGGCTGATGACCAGAACACAGCCCTGAACAAGGCGATAGTCGCGTTTTGCGATGCCCTCATCAAGCAAAAGCAGGCCGAGTCCCTGCCAGCTAAATATCTTTTCGGTGATGATCGACCCGGCCAGAAGCACGCCAAGCTGCAAACCGAGGATCGTCACCACAGGTATAAGGCCGTTTTTCAGAACATGCTTAAAGACGACCGTTCGCTCGCGAAGCCCTTTGGCTCTGGCTGTCCTTACATAATCTTCGCCAAGTTCCTCGATGACGCTGGAACGCACCATCCTCGTCAGGATCGCCGAAAGAGCCGCTCCAAGCGTGACCGCCGGCAAAACGATGTCTTCTGGATAAAGGCTGCCGGTGGCGGAAAACCAGCCGATCTTGACCGCAAATATATAAACAAGGAACGGGCCGACAACGAATGTCGGAAGCGAAATGCCAAGAAGAGCGACCAGCGATGCGAAATTATCAATAATGCCGCCCTTGTTGGTTCCGGCGACCACGCCAAGCGGTATCGCTATCGCAATGGCGACAAGCATCGAGGCAAGGGCAAGTTTTATCGTTGCCGGATACCGTTCCATGACCATATCCAGTATCGGGCGGTCGGTGCGAAACGACCTGCCCAGATCACCCTGAAGAAGGCCGGAAAAATAATCAACATAGCGGTTTTCCATTCCGTTCCAAGTGACGGTTCCGTTCTTTGATACGGAAATGAAAAATGCGGGGCGGTCGAGGCCGTGCTTTTTGTTGAAATCATCTATCTGTTCCTGCGTCGCCGTCTCGCCCAAAATGGCGGTCGCCGGTGTTCCGGGGACAAATTCGATAAGCAGGGTGACAAGCGACACTACCGTCCACATCACCAATATGATGAGGCCGATCTGACGTGCGAGGTTCAGCAGCTTGTATTTCATTTGACCCGAACTATTTTGATATGTTTTGCCGTTGACGGCAAATTTGATGAGGAGAACTATGCATCTGAACGCGTCGCGACGTGGATGGCGGCAATGCCGCCGGTCAGGTTTGTATAACTTACCTCGCTAAAACCTGTCTCCGCGATCATTTTTACAAGAGCCTTTTGATCCGGGAATTTCTGCACCGAAGCGGGAAGATACTCGTAGGCTCCACGCTCACCGCTGACCAATCCGCCCAGACGCGGCAGCACATTGGCAAAATAAAAATTGAACACGCCCCTGAAACCCGGCACGACGGGCGATGAAAATTCCAACACCGCCAGCTTTCCGTCCGTTTTCAGGACTCTTCGCAGTTCAGCCAGGCCTGCGTTGAAATTGGGCAGATTTCTCAGGCCAAAGGCTATTGTCACGGCGTCAAATGTCCGGTCAGGAAAGGGAAGCGACATCGCATCGCCCTCGGTGAAAGGAATGCAGGGAGCTTTTTTTTGTGCGACCTCAAGCATCGGCCTGCAAAAATCAGTTCCGAGAACGTTTGCCCGGGCATTGCCGCTGAGTTCGATGGAAAGGTCGCCGGTTCCGCAGGCGACGTCGAGGATCAACGCATCGGGATCGTCCAATTTGTCTTTCAGAAGCTGTCTGACCTTTTTTCGCCAGCGTTTGTCGATATTTGCCGAGAGCAGGTGATTGAGCAGGTCATAGCGTCCCGCAATGCCCGAAAACATCTTTCGGACGGCGCGCGAATGTTCGATCTCGCCTGCGGTTTGCTGATGTTCCACTATTGTTCTGTTTGTTCCGCCGTTTCCTGCGGCTCTTCCCTGGCAGGCTCTTCCCTAATGACAACGACCGTCACCATCGGCAGTGCCTTTGTGCGGTCAGCGACGCGCTGCACATCCGCCAGCGTTACAGAAGCAAAAGCATCATTTTCTGCTTTGACCGAAGGAAGTCCGTAGGTATCTACATCCAGCCACAGGGCGACAGGGTCGATGCCGTTGCGTATCAGTCTGATCTGGGCTATCGCGGCGGAAAATTCCTGCTGCGTGATCTTTTCGTCAAATATCCGTGCGATGTTGCCGTCGGAACGCTTTTCTTCGGGGGCATCTGATGCTGACCCGGTGTTTATCGGTGTTTCGATCTGAGAAAGGCCAAACATCAGGATGCCCGGCAAAATATATGCGTCGCTTCTTGCAAACGCGTGTTCGCGATGAGCGGCGGGGGCCTTTGCCTTGATGCGGCTGTCCAGTATCGACGTCAGGACCGTAAATGCCGCGTAGTCCTTGTCCTTTCTGGCAACGCCGCGAACGGCGTAGCGGACCTCGCCCGGGCCTGCGCCCGGAGCCTCGACCAATTTAAGCGAGGTGTCAGGAGCATCGGGCTGCCGGAATGTCGGTGCGATCAGCTTGTCTGATTTTTTCCACGCGCCAAAGTATCGGCGTGCCGCCCTGTAGGCAAGCGACGGGTCAACCTTTCCGCTGATGGTGAGCGTTGCGTTGTCCGCCCCAAAAAAGCGGTCATAGGCAAATCGAATGTCGGCAAAATCTATCCGGCCGAGCGATTCCCGCGTGCCGATCTCAGGCCGTCCGTAAGGAAATGTCCCGAAAAGGCGTTCTGCCGCCGCCCGATCGGCTATGTATTCAGGACTTTCCTCCGCTTCGTCCAAAAGGGCAGAGAGCCGCTGTTTGACAACATCCGTGGTTTCCTTCTCGATGGCCGGGGTTGCAACGGCGGACGCAATGGTCTCGATCATTGTCAGGAAGGCATCGGCGCGCGATGAGGCATTGATCTGAATGTGGTCGTAGCTGCTGATGACCTCCAACTGGCCGCCAAGGTCTTCGGTAAAGAATTCCCGCGTCTGTTCGTTCGGAAAGATGGTCTCGGCAAGGATCTTCATCATTCCTTCCTTGCCCTGCTGGTCAAAGGCAGAGCCGGAATGGATGCGAAGCCGCAGCATTACGCGGTCGTTCGCGGGTTCGTTCCATATCAGCACCTTCAGGCCGTTGAGGAGCCGTTCCTGCCGTGGTGCCCGCTGAACGGTCTGTGCATTAGAACTTAACGCCAAAAGGAACAGGACGAACACGGCTGCGAATATCTTATGGAGATTTTTCATTACTGATGTCATCACAAGTTCGGTGAAATGAGAATGTTATCTTTTTTAGTTGCAAAATTCCATTCAAGTGTTGTCAGAGTATGTTTTTTGAATGCAAAGAAAGGCGTAATTTTTTGATACACGGTCAGGCATCGCAGAAAGCGGCAATGGCATCTACATTCATTGAGCGGCTGATTTTCTTGAGTTCGCACCCGTGTTTTTTGCAAATGATTTACAATCCGCGTGAAAAACGCGTTATAATAAGGGTTGGTCATTTATCAGAGGTTTGAGACTGCCTCTTTTTATCAGGGGCAATGAATGGAAGAGACGGAAATGGCAAAGATAATGAAGTATTGCAGTTCTTGCGAAGAGGGTTTTGCGGAACGGTTCACGTTCTGCCCTGATTGCGGTTCGCAGTTGGAAGCCTATGCGATGAAACCGCTTGAGCAGGAAACGGTATCGGAGCAGGTCGCGGAAGAGATGCCCGTTCCTGAGGCTCCCGGATTTATAGCCGCGTCCGACAACCTTTTAGAGTTGGAAGATTCACCGGCGCAGGAACCGGCGTTTTTCGAAACATCCGAGGATGTCGTCGATCTGAGCGCTGATGTTTCGGCCGGGATCGTTGAAGAGCCTGTTGTTGAAGAGCCGGCTGAAGAATTGGCGGTTGAAGCTTCGAGCGAAGATGACGCTGCCGAGGCGGTCGAGGAAGAGGCAGAGCCTGTGTTCGTTCCAACTCCGGCGTCGATACCGGCGTCAGGCGTTTTCTATCAGACCGAGGCAGTGCATGCCGACGAACCGCGTGACCATTTTGCGAACAGGCCTGTTTCAAAAGCGGATGAAGATGACGGCGGTTATTATGTCACCGTTATTCAGGAAACGAACGGCAAACAGAGAAAAGCTCTTTTGCTTGGGGCGACGGCCCTCGTTTTGACCACCGCTCTTGTGTCCTGGGGAGTTTCGCTTTTCCAAAAAGATCTTTTCATTGCCTCGATAGGCGATGATTATCCGCTTTCTTCTCTGATCGATTCGGTGCCGATGCCTGTTGAGGATGTCAAACCGGAGAAGAAAGATGATGATGAAGGCGGCGGCGGAGGCGGCGGCGGTAAGGAAAACCCTGAGCCTGCGTCTTTGGGCGACCTTGCAAATCAAAGGCCGAACCCTGTCAGGCCGCCTAGCCCTACGACATACCGCTCTGACAACACTGAGTTGAAACTTGACCAGGGAGCTACAGAGGGTAAACGGCAATTTGAACAAAAATACGATACTCATGGTGATCCTGAGGCACGTTTTGGCGGATTGTCCAGTGGTCCAGGAACCGGCGGTGGCATTGGTACAGGCAGAGGCACCGGACAGGGAAGCGGACGCGGAACGGGAACGGGAAGCGGAACGGGTTCCGGCTATGGTGACGGTGTCGGTGACAGCGAAGGAAGCGGACGCGGTTCTGGTACAGGTGGCCCGCCGCCCGTAGCGGCAAGAGGCCCTTCGACAGATATAAAGATATTGTCCCAGCCAAAGCCCGGCTATACGGATGAGGCCAGAAAGAACTCGGTTCAGGGAATAGTTGTTCTTAGGGTCACATTTTTGGCGAACGGACAGATCGGTCCGGTAACGGTCGTTCGCGGCCTGCCCAACGGCCTGACAGAAAAAGCCATAGCGGCGGCGAAAGGCATCAAGTTCGAGCCGAGAAAAGATCGCGGAATTCCCAGGAGCGTGAGTAAGTCGGTGCAATACTCATTTACGATATATTAGTTTTCCGGCCATTTCGTTGATCTGAGATCAATGAAGCGGGTCAGAGGTCATTGAGATCTTCGGCCCGCTTTTCTTTTTTTATCTTCTTGAATGTATAATTACCGGACACCAAAAATTAGTTCTGACTCACACCTGAACATCAGCCAAAACGGAATGGGTGACGACGGAACTCAATACATTCAAAATAGGAAGACAAAAGATGAAACGATATTTTACCCAGTTCCTCACACTTCTTCTCCTGCACGGGTTGCTGCTGTCTGGCGTTGCAAACGCTCAGCAGGCAGACATCAGCGCACGCATTCATGAAGAAGGGACCAAAAATTCAAAGGTTCTCAGCACTGTTCAGATATTGACGGATGTTTACGGCCCGCGTCTCACGGGTTCGCCGCAGCTAAAGGCTTCGGGCGAATGGGCCGCAAAGCAGATGGTCGAATGGGGCCTTGAAAATCCGACGCAGGATCCCTGGAATTTCGGATTTCCGGGATGGTCAAATGACCGTGCCACCGGCCACATACTATCGCCCGTAAAGGACAACCTTGTGTTCGAGGTTCTGGCATGGTCGCCGAGCACGAACGGCGCGGTTCGCGGAAAGGCCGTGAGCATGGTATTGCCGGACCGCCCGACACAGGCCGAACTGGACACCTATCTGTCTGGCATTCGTTCACGGATAAGCGGCAATATCGTTTTTTACGGAAAGCCCGCCGAACCCGGTGTTGATATGGACCCGCCTGCAAAGCGTGCCTCGTCCGATATGATAAAACAGCGGGTCAATCCGTATCCCGATCCCAACGCCCGTCCGCAGGGCTTTCCCGGACGTCCCGGCGGAATGCCGCAGGTACAGCCAAAGCCGGATGCCTTGCCGCCGGGAGCAGTTGCCGAACAGGTCAACAAATTCCTGATGGACAACGGAGCGGTGGTCCGCGTGAATGATGCCGGATTTGCCCACAGCAGGATCAGGGCATTCTCATTTGGCCGAGGCGATTATGACGTTAACAAGACGGTTCCGACCGTTGTGATGCGTAACGAGGATTTTGGCCGGATCGTCCGTCTGACACAGGGCGGACACGATGTCGAACTCGAATTCGACATCCGCAACAACACTCACCCCGAAGGTGCAACACAATACAACACGACCGCTGAGATCGTCGGGACGGACAAAAAGGACGAGGTCATCATCATCGGCGGACACCTTGATTCGTGGCACTCCGCCACCGGAGCGACCGACAACGCGACCGGCGTTGCCGTCATGATGGAAGCCGCCCGCATCATCAAGGCACTCGGCCTAAAACCGCGCCGCACGATCCGCGTGGCGTTGTGGACAGGCGAAGAGCAGGGACTTCTCGGCTCGCAGGCCTACGTCGCCAAGCATTTCGGTTCGGCAGAGAACCCAAAGCCGGCGTGGTCAAAATTTGGCGGATATTTCAATCATGACACCGGAACAGGCCGCATCAGGGCAATGACCGTGTTCGGCCCGCCGGAAACCGCAAATATTCTTCGCGGCATAACCGGACAATTCTCTTTTTGGGGGATGGAAGGCGTTTCTGCAACGGCCAGCCGCAACATCGGCGGTTCTGACCACACTTCTTTCAATAATGCGGGACTTCCCGGCGTCGGGACGACGCTTGACCCGATCGAATACGGTTCGCACACGTGGCATACCAATTTCGACACGTTCGAGCGCGTGATAGAGGCCGACCTGCAGCAGGGAGCCATTGTCATAGCGACGACGGTTTACGAACTGGCAATGCGTGACGAATTGCTGCCGAGGTTTGCACCGGACAAGATGCCGAAACCGCCCGCACCGCGCAATTAGGTTTTGGTTAGAATAGTAATTTGGCGTGACACCTTTTTCTCACGGGTGTCGCGCCATTTTTGTTATAAGAATTGCATCCGGCCGGGACATTGATCGGCCAGACAGCATTGATCGCATTTCGGCTTTCGGGCATTGCAGACCTGACGGCCGTGAAATATCAGCCAGTGCGAGAACATCACCCAGTCCCTTTTCGGGACAAGAACGGTGAGGTCTTTTTCGATCTTTTCAGGTGTTGTCTGCGTTGTAAGCCCAAGCCGCTGAGACAGCCTTGAAACGTGGGTGTCAACGACGATGCCCGAAGCGATGCCAAACGCATTTCCCAACACAACATTTGCCGTTTTTCTCGCCACGCCGCCAAGCGTCAGCAGGTCTTCCATCGTCTGCGGAACCTTGCCGCCGTAAACATCAATGATGCGCCGGCTGGCGGCTTTTATGTTCTTTGCCTTGTTCCGAAAAAAGCCGGTCGAATGGATGTCCTTTTCCAACTCGTGCTGATCGGCGTTCGCCAGATCCTGCGGTGAGCGGTATTTGCGAAAAAGATCGGCCGTGACGATATTCACCCTCTCGTCCGTGCATTGCGCCGATAAAATGGTCGCTATCATCAGCTCAAAAGGGTTTGAATGCACAAGGGCGCAATGAGCGTCAGGGTATGCTTTTTTAAGCCTTTTTATGATCTCCGCCGTCCGTTTTTTCAGGTCTGCTATCATTTTGATTAGGCTAAAGAACCTTTGGCGGGAATGCAAATATTCATTACATTAGGTAGAATTTACCCACAAAGAGTTTAGCCACAGAGTACACAGAGTTTTTTAGATTTATTTGAGTTCTGAATATCATGGACATTTCAAGATCGGCGACAGGTCTGACTGACAGCCTGACACAAGAGATAATCGGTGCTGCTATTGAAGTACATAAGAACCTTGGGCCTGGACTTCTTGAATCCATTTACGAGGAAGCTCTTTGCTACGAATTAGAGCTTCGTGGGTTGAGGTTTGTCCGCCAGTTTAGCATTGATGTTATTTACAAGGGCCGGGCAATAAAGGGACAACGGATAGACCTCATAGTTGAAGATGAGGTCATAATTGAGATCAAATCGCTTTCAAAATTGCCGGAAGTGGTCATGGCCCAAACACTTTCTTATCTAAAAGTTACCGGATTAAAGCGTGGCTTGATAATAAACTTTGGTGAAAAGCGACTTATCGACGGGGTGAAACGAATTTCTAATTGATCTCTGTGTCCTCTGTGGCTAGATTCTTACATTATCTATTTTTAAATGAAAGTACCTTTACTTGATCTGAAAGAGCAAAATGAAGCTCTGAGGCCGGAAGTTGAAGCCGCCCTTGGCCGGGTTTTGGACGCCAACGCATTCATTCTTGGTGATGAGGTTGCCGCGTTTGAGAAAGAACTGGCGGAATATTGCGATGCCGCTTATACCATCGGCTGCGCTTCGGGTTCGGACGCGTTGGTGCTGGCGATGATGGCACTCGACATCGGCCCCGGTGACGAGGTCATAACCACGCCTTACAGTTTTTTTGCCACGGTCAGCGCCATCACACGCGTTGGGGCGACGCCGGTGTTCGTCGATATTGACGCTGTTGATATGAACCTCGATGTCTCGCTGATCGAGGCAAAGATCACTGAGCGGACAAAGGCGATCGA
Source organism: Acidobacteriota bacterium (assembly GCA_019639175.1). Lineage (GTDB taxonomy): Bacteria > Acidobacteriota > Blastocatellia > Pyrinomonadales > Pyrinomonadaceae > OLB17. Next base: position 196,832 of record JAHBSK010000006.1, read on the forward strand.
GCCTGTGCATCTGTTCGGACAATGCGCCGATATGACGGCTTTGCAAAACATTGCCGCAAAACACGGCCTTCGCCTTGTCGAAGACGCCGCCCAGGCGATAGGTTCCGAGGAAAACGGACGACGTGCCGGTTCCATCGGCGACATCGGCTGTTTTTCATTCTATCCGTCAAAAAACCTTGGCGGAATGGGCGACGGCGGCATTTTAACGACCAACGATGAGCAGATCGCGTCACGGCTAAAAGCCCTTCGCGTTCACGGCGCGGAAAAACGCTACCATCATCGCTGGATCGGACTCAATTCACGGCTTGACGGATTTCAGGGAGCGATCCTCAGGGTAAAGCTGCCTCATTTGGACGGCTGGACGGCGCACAGACGCGATAATGCCGAAAGATACCGGCAACTTTTCTCAGAACGTCAGCTTTCTGAGCTTGTGACCGTTCCGACCGAACTTGAAGGCCGTAAACATATATACAATCAGTTCGTTATTCGCGTTCGGAACAGGCGCGATGAGCTAAAGGCATTTTTAGCGGAAAAAGGTATCGGAACTGATATTTATTATCCGATACCGCTGCATCTTCAGGAATGTTTTGCTTACCTTGGTTATAAAAAAGGCGATATGCCTGAATCGGAAAAAGCAGCGGCTGACACGCTTGCCCTGCCGATATACCCGGAACTTAGTGCTGACAAGCTGGAATATGTCGTCGATTCAATAGCCGAATTCTTTGCTCGATAGACAGATCGAAAAATGACGGGACAGATAAGGATAGTTCGTGTTTCAAAACTGACCGGTTGGGCTGTATTGGCAGCAACGCTGGCCTGTCTCGCTGTTTTTCTGTGGATCGCCGTGTCGTGGCGGGCCGGCCGGATGTTTGCCGAAGAGACCGAACTGAATCAGCCTGACACAAAGGCGATGGCCATGCTTTCGATCGGACTTGCTCCTGCTGACCCGATGACGCATTGGCTGAAAGTGTCAGAGGAAAGACAGGCATTCGATCCGGGAGCTGCAGACAACATTGCCAATTCGTTTGAGGACATTGTCCGTCTTGCGCCTTATGATTTTCGCTGGTGGATAGAACTCGGCAGGGCAAACGAACAGGCAGAGCGGATGGACGCGGCGGAAAAGGCATTTCTCCGCGCAGAAGATCTGGCCCCGGCATATTCTTTCCCAAAATGGCAGTTGGGGAACTTTTACCTGAGGCGTGGCCGCATCGATGAGGCTTTTGTAAAACTCAGGGCGACCACCGAGAAGAACAGCGTGTATCGGGAACAGGTATTTTCGCTCGCTTGGGATTTTTACGGAAAGGACCCGGCAATGGTCGAACAGCTTGCTGACGATTCGCCAGAGGTTCGCCGGAGCCTGGCGGTGTTCTATGCGCAGCGGGGAGCCTCGGCTGACGCACTGAGAAACTGGAACCTGCTCACCGACGAACAGAAAAAGGCCGACCCACAGATCCCGCGCACGTTGGCGCAGGGGCTGCATGATCAGCGAAAGTATCGCGAGGCGGTCGAATTCTCGCGACAGTCCGGGATCGATCCCAATTCCGCCATTGAGACCGTGACCAACGGCGATATGGAAAAGGGACCGGCATCCGGGGACGAATCACTTTTCGGGTGGAAATTTCACAGGGCTGACGGCAAGATGGATATCTCTTCAGACAGTTCGGTGAAACGGTCGGGGAACCGCAGCATGCGGGTCACATTTAAGAATTATATCGGCGTCGAGGCGGCTAATCCTGTCCAGCTTGTTGCCGTACAACCGAACACGGCATACGTTCTGCGATTTTGGGTTCGGGGAGAGAATCTAAAGAGCGGCGGGCCGCCTTTGATCCAGATCATAAACGCCAACGATGATGTTCCGCTGGGATCGTCCCAGCCGTTTGACGGCGGAACCTTTGATTGGCAGGAGCGTGTACTGGCTTTCATCACTCCGTCGAACTGTGAAGGCATCGTCATCAGGACAAACAGAGTGTATTGCGGCGATTCGTGTCCGATCTCCGGCATTTTATGGTATGACGATTTTGTTTTGGAACGCGGTTCTTCCGACGCCGCGGCAGAGTGACCGTTAATGACAATTGCCAACAAGACATCGTTCGTGCTGTTGTGTTTGACGCTGATATTTTCGGCGCTCGCTTACGGCGGCGTGCACCATCCGGTGATCATACTTTTGTATGTGCTCATCGCAGCAATGGCATTGCTGTGGGCGGTCGATGGTTTACTGACGGGCACGATGCGCTTTAGCTCCAGCCTGCTTCAAATACCTCTTTACGCGGCTTTTGCTTATGCGGTCATTCAGGTGATCCCATTCGGATCGGCATCTGATGTGGCAGGCGTTGCCGAAATGCCGTCCACTATTTCCGTTGATCCTTTTTCCACAAAACTTTCCGCCGTGCATTTTCTGGCATTGGGAGCCTTTTTCTCCCTGACGCTTGTGCTGCTGGATTCCGCAAAAAGGATCCGTCGGCTGAGCACGGTGATAACGATCTTCGGATTCGGTTTTGCTTTTTTTGCTATCCTGCAATCGGTCCTCAGCCCTGAGAATATCTACGGAGTTTACAAAAGTCCTTATGCGGCCGTGCCATTCGGGTCGTTCGTTAACAGGCATAATTTTGCCGCCTATATGGAAATGACGGCCGCCTTGCCGCTCGGCCTCTTGTTCACCGGTGCGGTTGGACGTGATAAACGCCTTCTCTACATAACCGCCATCGGCCTGATGGGCGTGGCTTTGCTTTTAAGCGGTTCGCGCGGCGGGCTGGTCGCATTTCTGGCGCTTGTGCTTCTGACCGCCATCCTCACCATTGGCGCAAAGAGGAAGAAAAACGTCCTGGTCAGGATCGGATTGGCCGCGGCGCTGATCGCGGCGGTTATCGGAGGCTCGTTCTTTGTCGGCGGCGAAAGCTCTCTTACGCGGATAGCGGAAACGACAATGTCAGAAAATATTTCGGCCGACCGCTCGAACATCTGGGCCGTCACATTGAAAGTGATACAGGCGAATATGCCTTTCGGTGCGGGATTCGGAGCTTTTGGAGTCGCCTACACGCCTTACGACAACATGAGCGGGCTGGAAAGGGTCGAGCAGGCACACAATGATTACCTTCAGGTGCTTGCCGACGCCGGACTGATAGGCCTTGTCATCGGAGCCGGATTTCTTTTTGTTCTTTTTCAGACAGGACGCAAAGCGGTGGGTGTTGAGAACACTTTCAGGCGGGGCATTGCCATCGGCTCAGCCGCCGGAATTTTTGCGATACTGGTACACAGCCTTTTTGATTTCGTGCTTCACACAACGGCGATCTCCATTCTGTTCCTGATATTGATGGCGATGCTGGCGTCATCACGACAGGCCTATGAAGACGACATCGAAGATGAAGAAGACCGCCGCTCTCGTCACCGCCGGTCCCGCTCGCGATCTTCGGGAACCGTCGCAGCTTTTCCACAGTAAAAGAATAATGAAGCGGTCAGGCCTCAGCTTCGGTTTTTACGGAGCTTCGCCGAAGCTGACTGAGCAGGAACCAGATCACCCCGTGAGAAACATAGGCCGTGGACAGGATCAGCAGCATATAGCGTGAATAAAGCCAGATGAGCATGCCGATGCCGGCTATCAGCAGCAATAGATAGAGGTTGCTGCGTCCCGTGCCGGTGGTCTTAAAGCTGGTATAGCGAAGTGTGCTGACCATCAGAATGCCGAGTATGGCCAACAGCACCATCATCAGCATTGCATAGAATTGGGCGTTTCCCTCGCCGTGGAAATTCAGCGGCGTCGGTGAAAAATGGACGATAGAGGCCATCAGCCCGGCAGCAGGCGGTATCGGCAGCCCGACAAAATTCTTCTTGTCCAGTTTGGGCGATCCTTCCTTTAGGACGCGAGGCCGCGTGGCCTGTAAATTAAATCGGGCCAGCCTGAATGCCCCGCACATCAGATACATAAAAAGCAGGAAAATGCCGAAGGCGTATTCTGTTGAACTTTCGCCGAATGATGGTGCAAATCCCCAACTGAATATGAGAGCGATGGGAGCGATGCCAAATGTAAGAACGTCAGCGAGCGAATCGAACTGGACGCCGATCTCGGTCGCCGTTCTCGTCATTCGCGCCACGCGTCCGTCCAGCGTGTCGAACAAGATGGCAAGGCCGATGGCAATGGCGGCGTAATCAAAATAACCGGCGGCCTTCAACGGATCGGTAAACGAAAGGTTAAAGCCGCGAATGGACCAAAGGACCGCCATGAAACCCATAGCGATGTTGGCCGCCGTAAAAGCGGTCGGTATCACATAAAGCCCTTTTTTAAGGCCTTTGTGAACGGATTGCGGCGTGTCATTTTCCATAGATTATGTTCTCAGGCCTGCTTTATTCTGGCGATGACGGTCTCACCGCCAACTACACGGTCGCCGATCTTTACGGCGAGTTCAACGTTGTTCGGCATTAAAATATCGGTACGCGAACTGAATTTTATCAGGCCGAATCTCTCGCCTCTTTCCAATTCATCTCCGACACCGTTCCAGCATACAATGCGGCGGGCGACCAGTCCGGCGATCTGTGTGCAGACGACCGTTATCTTTTCGCCCTTTATTGTCAGAGCATTTCGCTCATTGTGCAAGCTGGCGGCGTTATCTGTTGCCGGGCCTTTTCTGCCGGGAATGTGTTCCGCTTTTTCGATCGTTCCCGCTATCGGCGACCGGTTGATATGCACATCCAGCGGCGAAAGGAACACGCTGACGAGTTTGCCGTTCTCATCGTCGGTAATGCGGGTCACCTTGCCGTCAGCGGCGGAAACGACAATATCCGGTTCCGTTGGCACATTTCTGTACGGGTCGCGAAAAAAATATGCCATGAATGCTGCCAGTACGGTAAAAACGGCGGCAAGTATCCACAACTGCAGATACGCCATCAGCATAGCAATGACAGCCGGGATCAGAACAAAAGGCAAACCTTCTTTGGCCATAAATAAGGGCGGAGGCTGGAGGCTGAACACCATCATCCTGTCGGTGCAAGCTGTCCAGACTCACGATGTATGTTGAGATTTTATCCGAATCAGCTGGTTTTTGCGAACGCAAAAGGCCCGCTGTTACCGAACAGCGGGCAAAAGGAGGACTGAATTTAGAGGGAACTTATACACGCACAGGGTTGTCCCTGGCATAGCTGTATGCGCACCACGCCGCTATCAGATGGACGACCCAACCAAGCAGTCCCGCGGAACCTATCCACGAAAAACCGGTTATGAGCAACCATATTATTCCTACTATAACCCGGCCATTGTATATCTGGCCGAGGCCCGGTATCAGAAGACTCAGAATTCCCGCAACTACTGGTTCACGCATATCTGTTTAACACCTCCGATACAGTTAACGAAATAACCGGCAGGTTTGTTCCAGGATTTTCAGGGATATTCAGGTCAATGCCCGATCAGTTCGTGAATGATGAAATGCAGACCGAAAAACATCGCCACGCCGGCAAAGACCGACAGCGACACAAGCGGTTTTTTGCCGCCGTGATGATTTACTTCGGGGATCAGATCACTGGCGGCGACGTAGAGCATCACACCGGCAGCGAAAGGCATTGCGTATGCGACCGAACCCTGTATTGACATGCCGACAGCGTAAAATGTCAGTACGCCGAGCAGTGTAGCGGCGCCGATTATCGACGTGGCGGTCAAAACCTCGCGGATCCCTTTTCCGGCGGAAACCATCATTGAACCGACGGTAAATCCTTCGGGGAATTTATGCAGGAAAATGGCGACAAAAACCAACAGGCCGACCTTTTGATCGATCTGAGCGGCGGCGGCGATGGAAACCCCGTCAAAAAATGTATGGATCAACAATCCGCCGATGCCCGCATAGGCAGAACCTGTTGATATGACATGATCTGAATGCACCTCGGCACCGAGATGAAAATGAGGCGCTATGGTGTGTTCAAAAAATTGTGTCGCCAGATAGCCGCCCAACAATAAGAGTATCGGCCAGAAGAAAATGTCAGTATGGGCGTGGCCGCCGTTTGCATGAGGAATAGTGTTCCACAGTTCGATGGATCGCGGAAAAACCTCAAAAAGCGTTACCGCCAGCATAAATCCCGCGCCGAGGGCAAGCAGGTATTTCAACGCGCTTTTATAGGTGGAATGCAGGCCGGACGGGAAGATGACCAGCCCGCCGAGGATGTTCGCAAGGGCGGCAAGCACGCCAAAAAGCACTAATTGAAAGACATTCAGGTCCATCATCAAAAGTGAATAGGAAACTGTATCGCATTCGTTTCAAAAATGAAAATCCGCCTTTTAGAAAGCATTTTAGGACACGGCAGCAAAAATCAATGCTTAAGCGCATGATTAAGAATATTCTTAAATTTTGTCTTGACATTAAAGCGCTTCTCGGCGTAATATTCTTTTGCGGTTCGATATTTCTAAAGTTTGGTCAATGCGAGGGGTGGAGGAAGCAGTAGGAAGTGTTTAATTTGTTAAGCATTTTAAGCGCAGGAAATTGCAGATACTTTCAATAACAGGCCGTTCCATCAGACAGATTGATAAAACGCGGACGGCAAGGCCAACTTTCCCAATAAACATAATTTTTTCTGAATTCCGCCGGGCAGATCGGTGAACGGCGGGAGTGTGTCAAGGCTACGGATCTTTGAAGATTATGAGGACAGACGAAAAAATGCCTCACATTCCGGTTCTGCTGAACGAGACACTCAATGTTTTCAATGAGATACCGTCGGGGACATTTGTCGATGCGACACTGGGAATGGGCGGCCACTCCGCCGCGATCCTGAGGGCCAACCCTGATCTGGATCTTTTAGGCATGGATCAGGACACGGCTGCCATTGCCATCGCGACAGAGAATCTGGCGGAATTTGGCGGGAGAGTCAGGATAGTTCATTCCAATTTCTCCAACATTGCCAATGTGACACGCGAGAGCGGTGTCGAGAATGTTTCAGGCGTGCTTGCCGACCTCGGCGTCTCGTCATTACAGCTTGATACCGAAGGACGCGGCTTCAGCTTTCGTTTTGACGATCCGCTCGATATGCGGATGGACACGGCCTCCGGCGGCGAGACGGCGGCTGACATCCTTGCGACGCGAAGCGAGGCGGAGATCGCCGACATCATCTACCTTTATGGCGAGGAAAGGGCATCAAGACGAATAGCCAGACGCATCGTCGAACGCCGGGAAAGAGGTGAACCGGTGACGACCACCGGAGAACTGGCCAGACTGGTTGCCGGTGCTTTTCCCGGAAAACGACGCGAAAAGATACATCCGGCAACGCGGACGTTTCAGGCCCTGCGGATAGCGGTAAATAACGAGATCGAGATACTTGACCGGTTCTTGCTCGATGCATTCGATCTTTTGACACATGAGGGCGTGCTTGCGGTCATCACGTTCCATTCGCTTGAGGATCGTATCGTGAAACAGCGGTTCCGCAAACTTACCGGAAGATGCGAATGTCCTCCCCGAATGCCGGTATGCGTCTGTAGGGCGGAAAAAAGGGGACGGTTGGCGGCCAAAAAAGCCATTGTACCCACGGACGAAGAGACAAGAAGCAATCCACGATCGCGAAGCGCGAAACTTAGAGCAATAGTGCGGATCGACAACTGATATTTTAGCCGAAACGGCCTGTGATACACCTGGAGGAACACAAATGAGAAAACGAGCCAAGAATTCCGATGCCCGCGCGGCGTTTTACAAGGACTCGGGCATTTCCTGGGGATACCTTATTTTGACGATCATCTGCGCGTGTGTCCTTGCCGCCGGATTTTTCTTCGCGGCCTTGCAGCATTTTGCGACGATGGACATCGGGTTCAAAAATTCCAGCCTCCGAAAACAGGTCGAGGAACTGGAGGCGGAAAAACGCCGCCTGCTGCTTGCCCGTGAGATCGCCCTCTCGCCTTCAGAGATAGCAAAAACGGCCAGGAGCCTTGGCTTTACCGATGCCGAAAGACAGCCGCAGCCGGAACTGGCGGTCGCCAAAGATCGGGAACCTTCGCCCCGGCCCGAAACCGCCGCTCTTAATGAGAGCATAGAGCGAACATCTGCCGATACATCCGCTCCGGCAAGGCCGAGAGTGGTCCCGGCAGCCGTTCGTGAAACAAGAACCGTTGAGAAAGCGAACGACAAAGTTGAAAAAGCAAATGACAAAAAGGTACGCGTGACGGCCGCAACGGAACCAAAGTCGCCGAAGGCGGAAAAGGCCGCTCAGCCAAAACAAAAACCGGCAGTCCGCAAGGAAAGTGTCGAGGTCGCCGACGGACGCCCCAGACGAGTTTCCAATGACAGGGTTCGCAAGGAACAGGCAGCATCGGTTTTGGCAGGGTTAAGGTGATCTGAGCATGGCGGCAACCACTCGACGCAAAAAGAAGAAAGACCACAGACAGATGGCGTTTACGCGATTTATGATAATAATCGCGTTCTTTGTGCTGTGGATCGGCGGCATCGGCGCCCGGCTGGTCTATCTTCAGGTAAATCAGCACGAAGAGCTAAGGCAAAAGGCCGTCGGCCAGCGACGCGATGTAAAGCAGACCAAACTTCTTCGCGGAACGATATACGACCGCAACGAGCGGGCGTTGGCGATGAGCGTCAAGGCGAAAACGCTCTATGCCGACCCTATGCGGATGGATGACGTCAATGCCGCAGCAAAAGATCTGGCAAAGATCCTCAAAAAGAGCGAAAAGGCCCTTCGCGAACAGCTTACTGACGCAAAGGAGGCCGAGCGTCGGTTCGTGCCGCTTGAAAAAGGGCTGGATACCGCTCAAGCGGATGAAATAAACAAGGCGCTTGACCGTTCCGGCGTCCGCAAATCCGACCTGCCCAATTATCCCGGACTGCATTGGCGTGATGAGCAAAAGCGAAGTTATCCTCACGGAACGCTCGCTGCTCACGTGATCGGTTTCAGCGATGCGGCAGGTGTCGGGCAGGCAGGCATCGAGCAGGCGCAGAACACGGCACTTTACGGAGCGGTGATAAAGCGTCAGCAGGAGCGCGACCGGCTCGGACGCGTCTATGACGAGGTGGTGACGGAAAAGGAACCGCCGAAGGACATTATTCTTACCATCGACAACACGACCCAATATTTTGTCGAACAGGCGCTTGAAAAAGCGGTGAAACAATCCAACGCCAAATCCGGCATGGCAGTGGTACTGTCCAACAAAACGGGCGAAGTGCTGGCGATGGCGAATTATCCTACGTTCGACCCGAATGACCTTAGCACGATCACATCGGACAATCTGAGGAACAGCTCCATTCAAAGCATGTATTCGCCCGGATCGGTTTTTAAGCTGATCACATACAGCGCCGCCATCGAACGTAAATTAGCTCGGTCTGATGCCGAGATCGAGGCCGGGAACGGGACCATCAATGTCGGCAAGCGTGTTTTTAAGGATTCGCGGGCGCTCGGACGCATCACTTTTACAAAAGCGATGGCGGTTTCCAGCAATGTCTGTGCGATAAAGACAAGTATGAGGGTCGGACGCGAAGGGTTTTATCAAACCGTCAGGGATTTCGGTTTTGGTGAACCGACCGGCGTAGGACTGCCCGCAGAGACAAGCGGGGTCGTCCGTTCTCCCGATAAATGGTTCGGCGATTCGCTGGCCTCGATGTCCATCGGTTACGAGATAGGTGTATCGGCTTTACAAATGGCGACCGCTTTTGCGACGATAGCAAATGACGGAGTCAAAATTCAGCCCCACGTAATCAAGGAAATTCGACAATCGGATGAGACCACTGTTTCAGTCACGCGCCCGGAGAAAAAAAGGGTTGTCAGTGTCGAAACAGCACGCCAACTTCGGACAATGCTGCGTGAGGTCGTCGTCAGCGGCACGGGAAAAAAAGCCCGGATCGAAGGGTATTCGAGCGCCGGAAAGACCGGTACTGCGTGGAAATTTGACGAGGCCCTGAAGCGCGTCAACTCGGCAAAATATATATCGTCCTTTATCGGATTTGCTCCGGCGAACGATCCCGAAGTGACGATAGCGGTCGTGATGGATGAACCCAAGGTCGGCGGACGCGACGGCGGAAGCGTGGCGGCTCCGGTATTTAAGGAGATAGCCGAACAGGTGCTGCCGCATTTGAAGATAAAACCGGGCAGCGACGACGGTGACTTCCGCGAGCCGCAAGAGGAAGAGCCGGAATTTGACCTCGTCGAGATAGTCGGCAACGGAGAAGAGATCTCTCCTTTCGGCAAAACCGAGAACGCGGAAGAAATTGCCGAAAACAGTAGTGAAGAAAAGCCGAAAGGCGGAGAAAAACTGGCAGCGCGTGAACCGAAACGGGAAGAGAAGAGGGAAAAGGTTCCGCAAAAGCCCGCCGCAAAGGACAACGGAGCGACAGGCCCGCGGCCCGTGCCAAAAGCGGCAAAACAAGAACCGGCAGGAGCAACGAGAAAAAGAATTGAAACTAAGCAGCGCAATTGAATACATAAGCGGCTCAGCCCCCAACATGGCCCCCGCCTTGACCCAAAGAGAAGTTGATACGTTCGTTATCGACTCTCGTGAGGTTCGGGCGGGTGACGTGTTCTTTGCGTTGTCGCAACCCGAATACCGAAACAACGGATTCAACGGTGAGTTTGAAGATTCGACCAAATATGCCGAAGCGGCCCTCTCAGCAGGAGCGGCTGCGTGTGTTCTAAGGCGTGACAGATTTCTGGAACACAAGGAGCTTGAAAACCACGTGGATCGGCTCATCTTTTCCGATGATGTCATTGCATCGCTTCAGGGCCTTGCTCACGGTGTTTACAAGGAATGGAACGGCCCCGTGGTCGCCATCACGGGCAGTGCCGGAAAGACCACGGCGAAAGAACTGACCGCAGAGGTTCTGGCATTTGCAGGAAAGAAGGTTCTCAAAAACGTAAAGAACTATAACAACGGCCTCGGCCATCCGCTTACGGTTCTGAATCTTGCCAAAGATCCGGGTTACGATGTCGCGGTGCTGGAAATGGGAATGTCAACGCCGCTGCAGGAGATCGAAAGGCTCTGCCGCATCACGCCGCCCGATGTTTCCGTTGTTCTGAATGTCCTGCCGGTGCATTTGGAGCATTTGGGCAGTATCGAAAATGTGGCCGCCGCAAAAGCGGAGATCGTGACCGGTATGAAGCCGGACGGAACGGCTGTGCTTAACATTGACGATCAGCGTGTGGCGGCGATGGCGGCATTATCGCCCGGTAAAGCGATCACTTTTGGTTTTGGCGAAGATGCGAACGTAACCGCCTCGAACATCGTTTCAAAAGGCTTTGGAATGACCGAATTTTTGCTTTCGTGTCCTGACGGAACGGCAAACGTGAGGTTTCATTTGAGCGGCCGTCATAATATCCTCAACGCGCTTGCCGCCGCAGCGGTCGGAACGACATTTGATATTCCTGTCGAACGCATTGCCGGAGCGTTGGAAAACGCCGCTCCGCCGCCTCAACGCGGCGAGGTTCTGCGTTTCAGGAAAGGATTTGTCGTTGTAAATGATTCGTATAATTCAAACCCCGATGCTTTGATCTCCATGGCACGGACGCTGGTCGAGGACAGTCCCGCCGGATCGCGCAAGATAGTTGTCGCGGGTGAGATGCTCGAACTCGGGCCTGATTCGGAGCGGATACATTTTGAGACCGGACGAACGCTTGGTTCTATTGGGATAGATGAACTGATAGGCGTTCGCGGCCATGCCGAGCCGATGGTCGAAGGGGCAAGATCGGAAGGACTCGACGCGGCGTTGTTCGCTCCCGATTCCGGTTCCGCCGCAAAAATGCTTGTGCCGATGGTAAAAAGCGGCGATGCGATATTGGTAAAAGGTTCGCGCGGTGTGCGGACAGAACGTGTTGTTGAGGAATTGCTGGCAAATTTTGACTTGGAGGGTGAGGCGGCCGCAAATATCCGGTGATGTTGTGACGCGGATGGCGTGACGCGATAAAAGCCAATGCTCTATTACCTCTTGTATCAGATCATTTTCCGACAGTATGGTGCCGGAAGCGAGTCCATATTGTTCAAGGGGCTGAACGTGTTTCAGTACGTGACCTTTCGCACGGCCTGGGCGACGATCACGTCACTGCTGCTGACACTGTTCCTCGGAAACTGGGTGATAAAAAAGCTGACGGCGCTAAAGGTCGGACAGGAGATACGCGAGGAACTTTCCGCCGAACACCATGCCAAGAAGGGAACGCCGACGATGGGCGGCGTGCTTATCATCGGCACGGTGATAATCTCAACGCTTTTGTGGGCGCGGCTCGATAATCTGTTCCTCTGGCTTGCCCTGGCCGCGACAACGCTTTTTGCGGCTATCGGTTTTGCCGACGATTACATAAAGATCGTTAAAAAAAGAAGCCTCGGCCTGACCGGAAAACAAAAACTGGCAGGCCAACTGATAACCGCGTTGGGTGTTTGGGCGGTGCTTTATTTTTTCACGAACTATGTGTGGAAGCTGAGCATCCCGTTCTTTAAATCGACGGTCGAAACTGATGTAGCTTATGTCGGCCCGTGGGTCTATCTCATTTTTATAGTGTTCGTCCTGCTCGGTTCCTCGAATGCGGTGAACCTGACAGACGGACTTGACGGATTGGCGACGAGCGTGACCTTTATCGCAATGGCCGCCCTCACCACGCTGACATACGTCTCCAGCGATAAGCGTTGGGCTGATTATCTTGACCTTGCGCACAATCCGTCATCGGGCGAACTGACCGTCTTTTGCGGAGCGATGGTCGGTGCCAGCCTCGGATTTCTCTGGTATAACGCGCCGCCCGCCGAGGTCTTTATGGGCGATGTCGGGTCGCTTGCCATCGGCGGTGCGTTGGGAACCGTCGCCATTTTGACGAAACAGGAATTTTTGCTTCCGTTCATCGGCGGCATATTTATCATCGAGGCCATTTCCGTGATGATGCAGGTCGGATATTTCAAATTCACACGTAAAACGACCGGCGTCGGCAAGCGTATATTTTTACAGGCTCCGCTACATCACCATTTTCAGCTTTCGGGCTGGAAGGAACCAAAGATCGTTTTCAGGTTTGTCATCGTTGCCATTTTGTTTGCATTGCTGAGTTTGCTGACGGTGAAATTGCGCTAAAGCCAAAAGGCCGAGGTTCTGAGTTTTTTCATGCAGATCGAAGGAAGAAAAATACTTGTCCTGGGAGCGGGAAGATCCGGCACGGCATCCGCACGATTCGCTGCCGAACGCGGCGGCACGGTTGCTTTGCATGACAAGAAAGCGGTCGAGGAATGGTCTGACGAGGCACGGTCTTTGAAAACTTCGCACAATGTCGGGCTGATGTCGGGCCAGATACCATCATGGCTTTTGGATCAGATCGATCTGGTGATAATTTCGCCCGGGATACCTGCAAATTCCGTCCCTGCCAGATACGTTGACCGCAAGGACGGTGAAGTGATCGGTGAGGTAGAGTTGGCGTTTCGGTTTCTTAAGGGGCGAATGATCGGCATAACCGGTTCCAACGGCAAAACGACGACGACGACGCTTGTCGGAGAGATCCTGAAAGATGCCGGTATGGATGTATTGGTCGGCGGCAATATTGGAACGCCTCTTCTTGATCTCGTGAGTTTAGCGAAAGAAGACACCTGGGTCGTTACGGAGCTGTCGAGTTTTCAGCTTGAAACGATAGTTGACCTGAGGCCGAGAATAGCCGCGTGTCTGAACGTGACGCCGAACCACATGGACAGATACGATCTGTTCTCTGATTATGCCGCCGCGAAACACAGGATATTCATGAACCAGGCCGATGAAGATCTGGCGGTGCTGAACGCGGACGACGCTGTCACGTCAAAATGGGCCGAAGGGTTAAAGGCCCACGTGACGTTCTTCAGCGTTAAAAAAGAATTGGATGAGGGATCGTTCCTTCGCGGTAATGAACTGGTCTGCCGCGCGGAAGGCAGCGAAAAGGTGCTTGCAAACCGCAATGACATATTGCTTCGCGGACTGCACAACGTTGAGAATGTTCTGGCGGCGTTCGCCATAAGTTTGGCTTGCGGCGTGTCGCCCGATTCAATGAGAGAAACGGTCCGCAATTTCAAAGGCGTTGAGCATCGGATGGAATTTGTGGCGAAGATAAATGATGTCAGTTTTTACAATGACTCAAAGGCAACATCTGTTGACGCCGCATTGAAAGCTCTCGAAGCACTAAGCGAAAGCGACGGAAAAACGGTGCTGCTGTTGGGCGGACGCGGGAAAAACGCTCCTTATGCCCCGCTGATCCCGCTCATCGGATCGACCGTCAGGGCGTTGGTGGTTTACGGCGAGGACGGCGACAACATCGCGGAGCAGTTAAAGGGTACGTCGGAAATAATCCGGGCCGGTTCAATGACCGAAGCGGTCAAATTCGCGGCAGAGGCTGCAGAACCGGGCGATAAGGTGCTGCTGGCTCCGGCATGTGCAAGCTTTGATATGTTCAAAAGTTTTGAGGAACGCGGCGACTCGTTCAGAAAAGCTGTGACTGACCTTACAGAAGCGGAGGCAGTGTCGGGACGCGGCTGATATATGGCAATGAAGTCTAAAGAAGCTAGAATGGATTGGCTTATGTTCGCGATAGCCGCGGTACTCGCGGTTTTCGGGACGATGATGGTCTATAGTGCTTCCGCGATGATCGCCTATCGCGAGACCGCCGGTGAATCGCAGTTCACATATTTTTACAAACAGGCCGCGTTCACGGCTATCGGCCTTGTTCTGATGTATGTGGTCAGCCGTATCGATCATCGGCTTTACAATAACCGCATTGTTGTCGGCCTGGTTCTTCTGGTCACGGTCGGATGCCTCATCGCTGTCTTTGGCTTTAACGAGATAAACGGCGCGCAAAGGTGGATACGTTTTGGCTCGTTCTCGCTTCAGCCTTCTGAGATGGCAAAGATCGCCCTGCCGCTTTTCCTTGCGTACTATCTGGCAAACAGGGAAGGAAAGATGAGCGACATCGTCGGAACGGTTCTGCCTTGCTGTGCCGTTGCCGCTTTTCTGATGGGGCTTGTCTTTTTTGAACCCGATCTGGGAACGGCTCTGGTGCTCGCGGCAATTTTCGCCGCTGTGTTCTTTGCCGCCGGAGCAAGCATGGTTCATGTCGGCGCGCTTGCGGCGATCGCCGTTCCGATAGTAGGCGGGGCATTGATCTTTGCACCGTGGCGTATGCGGCGGCTGGCGGCGTTTGTCGATCCCTGCAACCCTGAAAACGCGGCCGATGCAGGCTATCAGGTTTGCCAGTCGCTTTACGCGATCGGGTCGGGCGGCATTTTGGGAGAAGGTTTTGCGAAAGGCCAGCAAAAACTCTTCTATTTGCCATATCCCTATTCAGATTTTATATTTTCTGTCGTCGGCGAAGAGTTGGGGCTTGCGGGAACACTTGCTGTTGTTGTCGCTTTTGCATTTTTGCTATGGCGAGGAGCGCGTGCCGCGATGAATGCTCCTGACCGCTTCGGGACGCTGCTCGGAATAGGAATAATCACGGGAATAACCGTTCAGGCGCTGTTCAACATAAGCGTCGTCACGTCATTGCTTCCGGCAAAAGGAATTCCGCTGCCTTTTATTTCATACGGAGGATCATCCGTTATGGTCACGCTGGCGGCGGTCGGGATCTTACTTAATATTTCCAAAAACCGGTCATCTGCCGGATCGGAGAAAAAATCGGCGGCCGTTCATCGCCGAAAAGGAAAAGCAGGTTTACGATAAGGATTCTGATGAAGATCTTGATAGCGGCCGGCGGGACCGGCGGACATATTTATCCGGGAATCGCCGTGGCAAACGAACTGCTGCGGCGTAATGAGGAGAACGAGGTTCTGTTCGTTGGAACGGCGCGCGGCCTTGAGACCCGGATCGTGCCTGAGAACGGCTATCAGCTTTCTTTGATAAACAGCGCCGGATTAAAAAGCGTCGGCTTTGTCGGTAAATTAAAGGGCTTGTCGGTTCTGCCGAGAAGTTTTATCGAGGCACGGCAGATCATCAAACAGTTCAGGCCGCACGTTGTGGTCGGAGCAGGCGGTTATGTTTCTGGGCCGGTTCTGTTGATGGCGTCGATCATGGGAATTCCGACGCTGGTCATGGACTCGAACGCGTTGCCCGGTTTTACGAACCGAAAACTCGCACGTTTTGCTGATAAAGCCGCGCTGACGTTCGAGGAAGCCATGCCGTATTTTGGCGGCAAAGGCGTCGTGACCGGAAATCCGGTGCGGCAGGAGTTTTTTGAGATACCGGCAAAGCCGCGCGGAGAAAAGGCTCATATTCTCATCTTCGGCGGTTCGCAGGGAGCGCGTGCGATCAACAACGCTGTCGGCGATGCGTTGGAACCGCTGGCAGAATATGCGGACAGGCTTACGATAACGCATCAGACAGGTGAGGCAGATTTTGAGAAGTTTCGCGAGATATACAACCGCTCCGCTTTTCATGACGCTGATGTGCGGCCGTTCATATCTGATATGTATGTGGAATTTGGCAAGGCCGATCTGGTTATCTGCCGTGCCGGAGCGACAACCTGTTCGGAACTTGCAGCGGCAGGCAGGGCGGCGATAATGATACCGCTGCCGACGGCCGCAGACGATCATCAGCGAAAGAATGCCGAAGCCCGCGAAAAGGCCGGAGCGGCAAAGATGCTGCTGCAACGCGATATGAACGGAGCAACGCTGGCAGCGGCGATCACCGAACTTATTGACGATGCGGAAAAACTGTCCGAAATGGGAAGTTCGGCAAGAAAATTATCACGGCCCGACGCGGCGGAAAGAGCGGCGGATCTGATAGAGGAACTAAGAAAGAATGTTTAGGAACGTAAAACGTATCCATTTTATCGGCGTCGGCGGCATCGGAATGAGCGGCATCGCCGAGGTTTTGGCGAATCTGGGATTTGAGGTCTCCGGTTCGGATATTCGCCGTTCAAACAACACCGACCGGCTTGAGAAATTGTACGGGATACGCATTTACGAAGGCCATCGGGCCGAGAATGTCGGCGACGCACAGGTCGTGGTCTATTCCTCCGCCGTTCGCGACGATAATCCCGAGGTCGTCGAGGCAAAAAAGAAAGGAATTCCCGTTATTCCGAGGGCAGAAATGCTTGCCGAACTGATGGTGCTGAAACCGTATGCCGTGGCGGTGTCGGGAACGCACGGAAAGACTTCGACGACCTCAATGGTCGCGACGATATTGAAGCACGGCGGAGTTGACCCGACGACGGTTGTCGGCGGTGTTGTCGAAACACTTGGGTCGAACGCACAGGTTGGCAGTTCCGAATGGTTCGTGACCGAGGCTGACGAAAGCGACCGGTCATTTCTGATGCTTTATCCGACCATCGCCGTCGTCACGAACATCGACAAGGAACACATGGAATCCTACAAAGGCATGGATGACGTGGTTCAGTGCTTTACAGATTTTGTGAACAAGGTGCCGTTCTTTGGTTCGGCTGTGATCTGTCTGGACGACCCGAATGTGCAGCTTATCATCCCGAAAATAAAACGCCGCCGCGTGACCTACGGCCTGACGGCACAGGCGGATGTTTCCGCTCATAACATCGTCTATGACGAAGATTTTGGTTCCACATTCACCGTTTGGCGCGGAACGGAAGTGCTTGGCGAAGTGCGGCTTTCGGTTCCCGGACAGCACAATGTCTATAACGCGCTTGCGGCGACGGCGGTTGCTCTGGAACTGGAGATACCGTTCGATAAGATCGCCGAGGCGTTTGCCGGATTTAAGAACGCAAACAGGAGATTTCAGGCAAAAGGCGAGGCCAACGGTGTTCTGGTCGTTGATGATTACGGCCATCATCCGACCGAGATACTGGCGACGCTTTCCGCCGCAAAGAACGGAGCGGCGGGAAGGCGCACGGTCGTCGCTTTTCAGCCACATCGTTATTCCAGAACAAAGGAACTGATGGACGAGTTCGCACTGGCGTTCAATAACGCGGACGTGCTTTATGTGCTGGATATCTATCCCGCAAGCGAAGAACCGATCGAGGGCATAACAGCCGAAGCCCTGACGGAAAACATAAAAAAATACGGCCACAAGGACGTTACATACATCGGCGAACTCGATACGGCTGCCGACATAGTTGTAGAAACGCTCAGGGAAGGCGACATCGTCATCACGCTCGGCGCGGGAAATGTGACGCGGCTTTCGGATGAGATATTGGAAAAGCTGAAGGAGAAACGGTAAAGGGAATAAACGATCTCGCATGAGTGCAAAGACTAAAAAAAGATCAACAGGAAAACACGCCGTGCGGCCCGCAAGGCGAAAGCGTCCGGCTGCGTCAAAAAAGTCAACGCGCGGTTTTTTGGGCATCGTCAGCAAGAATGTTGCTCCGCTGCTTTTGAGCGGGTGCATAATCTTCTGTCTCGCGGTCATAGTATTTCTTGGGTATCGTTCGGTCACGGCATCTGATTTTTTTGAATTGACGCGGGTCGAGATACGCGGTGCCAACCGGACGCAGGCCGACCTGGTCGAACGCATCGTGACCGCACAGAGCGAAAGGACAGGCGTGTGGAATGCCGACCTGCCGGAAATAAAGGCGAGGATAGAAAAGCAGCCTTTCGTCCGCTCCGCGACCGTTTCAAGGGTGTTGCCGGACCGTATCCGTGTGCAGATCTTTGAACACGAGCCGAAAGCTCTGGTAAAGCTGAAAGACGGAAATTATCTGGTAAGTTCGAGCGGTGAAATACTTGCGGTTGCGGAAAAGCCGGAAGATTCGCTGCCGTTCGTTCTGTCAGGTTGGGACGAAGGCAAATCCGAAAGAACGGACAAGGAAAACGCCGAACGTGTTGAGATGTATCAGGCGATGCTTGCCGATTGGTCTGCTCACGGCATTGTAGAGCGGGTCGAATACGTTGATCTGGCATCGGTGCGTGACCCGCGTGTTATGGTCACGGATTCCGGGAACAAGGTCTCGATCTCGGTCGGCAGGGAAAATTTTGGCGAGAACCTGAGCCGCGGCCTGAAGGCCATTGCGGGCAAGGGAAATATTTTTAAGGGAGTTGAGCTTATCGGGGCGCGGATGATGCTCTCTCCGCGTGAGCCGTCCAGAACGGCGGAGCCGGCGCAATGACATTGCTATGAAGAACGACATACATTCCATTGGCCTTGATGTTGGGACAAGCCGTGTGCGGTGCGTCATCGGCGAAGCTGCCGAGGACGGACGGATGAATATCGTGGGCATCGGCAACTGCGATTCAAAAGGATTGAGGCGAGGCATCGTCACCGGTGCCGAGGCCGCCGCCGAGGCTATCAGGAAAGCCGTCACCGAAGCCGAACGCGTCAGCGGACTTGAGGTGAAGTCCGTTACTGTAAATCTTTCCGGGGAGCATTTTCGCGGTGAGAATAAAAGCGGTGTCGTCGCGGTTGCCGGAGCGGGAAGAGAGATCGCCCACGATGACGTTGACCGTGCGCTCGAATCGGCAAGCGCTGTGCAGCTTCCGGCCGGTTGGGAAGTTTTCGACCGTCTGCCGCAGGAATTCATCATCGACGGACAGGACGGCATCACCGAACCGATAGGAATGAGCGGTTCGCGGCTCGAGGCGCTTGTGCATATCGTCACTGGACCGAGCGCCGGACGGCAAAATCTGGAAAAGGCAGTAAGGCGAGCCGGCCTGAGCGTGGAAACAATGGTGCTGGAGCCTGTTGCGGCTGCAGAATCCTCATTGACGGACGATGACCGCGAATACGGCTGCGCACTGGTCAACATCGGATCGGAGATTACGAGCCTGATGATCTTTGGACGCGGAGCGGTTCAGCATACGGCGGTCTTTCCTTTTGGCGGACTGCATTTTACAAAGGACATCGCCGTCGGGCTTCGCGTTTCGATGCAGGAGGCGGCAAAGATAAAACATCGCTACGGATGTGTCGCGTCGTTTTTGATGGACGACGATGAGCGTTCGCAGACGATGGAGATCGTTCCCGTCGGCAGAAGCGAAACGCGCGGACTTTCAAAAGAGATACTATGCGACATCATGCAGCCGAGGGCGATCGAACTGCTCCAGCACATTGCCCGCGAGGTTGCCGGAACCCGCGCACAGATACCGAGTGGTGTTGTCCTGACCGGCGGCGGAGCGATACCGCGCGGCATGGTCGAGATAGCGGAACAGGTTTTCGATTCGCCCAGCCGGACAGGTTTTCCCGAACGTCAGTATATCGGCGGACTGACCGACGGCATCGAAGGGCCGGATTGGACTGTCGCATGCGGCCTGGCGCTTTCGTCAATGCGTTCGCAGTTGCGCGAAATGAATAACGGCGACAGGTCAACTTCGGGAAGAATGGCGGCGTGGTTCGAAAATTTTCGCGAAAAATTCCGTTAGACGATGCGTGCGGACTGGATTTTTACCACAAATCATTGTATGCTTTTTCGCCATCAGCACAATATCTTGTTGATAACGAAATCTGATCATTTGATAATGGAACTTAGTTTCTTGGCGGTATGTTCGAGAGGTTTTCGGGCGCCGAATGTTTGGAAGGACTTAATAAATGAATAGCAGCGGAATCAAAATGTTTCTTGACGAGCCACCGATAACCGGCGCTCGGATCAAGGTTATCGGAGTTGGAGGCGGCGGCGGCAACGCGGTCAACAGGATGATCGAAGAGGGCATCAAAGGTGTCGAGTTCATTGTTGCCAACACCGATCTTCAGGCCCTCAATGCGTCAAAGGCCCCGATAAAGATACAGCTTGGCGGACGATCAACGCGCGGACTCGGAGCCGGATCAAACCCGGATGTCGGGCGTGAAGCGGCTCTCGAAGATCATGAAAAATTGCTCGACGTGCTTGAAGGCTCGGACATGGTCTTTGTCACCGCCGGACTCGGCGGCGGCACCGGCACCGGAGCTGCTCCGGTCGTGGCATCGCTGGCTATCGAATTGGGAGCGCTGACCGTAGGTGTCGTGACAAAGCCGTTCGGTGTCGAAGGCAAAAAGCGCATGGCACAGGCAGAGCGTGGGCTGGCGGAACTTCGCGGCTGTGTTGACACGATCATTACGATACCAAATTCCAAACTTCGCGAGGTGGAAGAGAACATCACCCTGATGGATGCGTTCAGACGCGCCGATGACATTCTGCTTCAGGCCGTGCAGGGAATTACCGATCTGATCACGACGCCGGGCATCATCAATCTGGACTTTGCCGATGTCACGACGGTAATGCGTAATAAAGGCGTTGCCCTGATGGGACTCGGGGCCGCGAGCGGTGCCGATGCGACCTCAAAGGCGATGCGAGCCGCGCTCGATTACAAGCTGCTTGAAGAAAACTCCATCACCGGGGCAAAAGCCGCGCTTATCAACGTTACCGGAAACGCCAATATGCCGCTTGGCGAGATAGAGGACGCCATCGGCATGATCGAAAGCGAAGCCGACGACAACGCCGACATCATCTGGGGCAATGTCATTCGTGAGGATATTGGAGACGAGATACGTGTTACGGTCATTGCGACGGGTTTTGACACCGCCGTTGCTTCGCAAATGCCGCAGCCGCGTCCGCTTGAGATGCCTGCTGCCGCTAATGGCGGACCGGCCCCGATATTTCCCGTGTCCGAACCGAGAAACGACGAAGACCTCGAAGTTCCGACATTCATGCGCCGGCAGGCCGATTGACCGGGAACGCAAATTGGGAATGCCGGGCTGAAAGCTCAGTCCGGCTTTTTTGCGTGTTATTTTATTATTGAACCAATGACAAGCTCCGAAGTTAAATATCTTCCCAGGATCGGGATCACCATCGGCGATCCTGCGGGCATCGGGCCGGAGATCGTTCTCAATTCCTTGAATGACCCCGGTCTTTTGAAAATATGTGAGCCGATCATTATTGGGGATTATTTTCATCTTGATTACATAGCTGAGGAACTCGGGAGTTCAATTAATTTCTCAAAATATGGAGACACCGTCTCAGAAGGCTCAATACAAATACTTGACTTAGATAATATTGAACACGAAAAGCTTCGATTTGGTGAGGAAAGTGCCATGACCGGGCGTGCTTCCGCGCAGTATATCGAGGCGGCGGTCGATCTATGGAAAACCGGGAAGATCGACGCGATAGCGACCGCGCCGATCAGCAAAAATGCTCTTAAATTAGCTGGGTACAATTTTCCCGGACATACGGAGTTTTTGGCGGAACTGACCGGCACAAAAGAATTCGCGATGAGTTTTTTTTGCGGCGACCTTCGCGTGGTTCTGGTTTCCACACATCTGCCGCTTCGCGAGGCACTGGAAAAGGTTACGAAAGACGAGCTTGTTCGCCTGATACGTTTTTCTGATCGGCAATTTGAACGGCTGCTGGGCCGTAAGGTAAAGATCGCCGTTGCCGGGCTGAATCCGCACGCATCCGAAGGCGGTATGTTCGGATCGGAAGAGGCTGAGAGGATCGCGCCCGCCGTGGAGGAATGCCGCAGCGAAGGAATTGACGTTTCAGGGCCGTATTCGCCCGATACGATATTCTTACGCGGCCATAAAGGCGAGTTTGACGTGGTCGTTGCGTGTTATCATGATCAGGCGACAATCGCCGTAAAATCTCTCGCATTCGGCTCGGCGGTAAATGTGACGCTGGGGCTTCCGCTGATACGGACCTCGGTCGATCACGGCACGGCGTTCGACATTGCCGGAAAATTCATCGCTGACGCTTCAAGCATGGCAGCGGCGATCAAACTTGCCGCAGAATTGGCCGAGGTGAAGAAAAATGCATAAAAGAACAAAACCTTGACGCACAAAGTGTGTAGGTGATAGGTTTTGTGGCTATAATCTGTTATACATCTGTTCTGGGAGAATTAGATCTTGTGTCAAAACGAAAAATACTGCTTGCGGATGATTCGATAACGATCCAAAAGGTCGTAAATCTTACCTTTGCCGAAGAAGGCGTCGAGGTCGTCACTGTCGGTGACGGCGATTCGGCACTTGCCAGAGTGGCGGAAGAATGGCCTGACCTCGTGATGGCTGATGTCAATATGCCGGGAGCGAACGGCTATAAGGTTTGCGAGGCGATAAGGTCTGACCAGGCGACGCGCGATATTCCCGTTATTCTGCTTGTCGGTTCTTTCGAGCCTTTTGACGAAGCGGAGGCGGAGCGCGTCGGAGCCAACGCATTTTTGACAAAGCCTTTCCAGTCTATCCGTCAGTTGGTTTCGCAAGTCAATGACCTGATGGCAACGCGTTCAGCGGCTGTCGTTGACGACACTGCCGAAGTCGAGCCTGAGATCACAAGCGGCGGTGACGACGAAGGCGACAACGTTGAATCGCTTTATGAAGAGAGCCTTTCGGGAACGGAGACACACGACCTCGCGGTTGACACTGATCTCGGCGATCAGGGTTTTGATGACGAGATGATAGAGACCAGCGTTGCTGAGGAAGAAACGCCCGCCGACACGTTGGAGTTCGGGTTGGCGGCGGAACCGGCTTCGGTTGAGGAGACACCCGCAACAGTTGCATTTGAACAGGAAACAAATATCACGGCTGATACATCTACTGAGCCGGCAGAAGTTCAGGAACAGCCGGAGTTGTCTGAAAGCTCATTTGAGGTTGTGGAAGAAACCCAACCAAATGTGGAGACCGCCGTTGCCGATCCGATTGACGTTGAAGCGGCCGGCGTCGGCCACGTGACGAGCGAAAAGATACGTGAGGCCGAGGGCAGAACGTATGCCGATCCGTTTCTAGAAACCGTGCGTTTGGATGAGACGCCGTCGCCTGTTCCTTATGAGCAGCCGCAGGCAGAGGCGCCGGTTGCGTTCGTGACCGAACCGGCGGCATCTTCGCCGGATATGAACCTGCTTGACCTGCCGCCTGTCGGAGCGGATACGCTTCAGATAGTGACGGAAGAGGAAGCAATGGCCGCCGGTCATCCGCAAACGGTCAGCTTGTCGCCGGAATTGATGGAGATGATCGTTCAAAAGGTCGTGGAAAGGCTGCGCGAAGGCAGGTAGGGCCATCCTAAATATCGCTGTTCACGGCCGGTTATCATTTGTCAGGATGAAAACCGGCCGGATTTGTTTTAAAATCAAAGTTTTTACAGTTATGGAGATCGCAAAAGCATACGAGCCTAAACTCGCCGAGGAAAGTCATTATCAACGCTGGGAAAGCAGCGGATTTTTTGCGCCGGAGATCAATAAAGATCCGGACGCACCGAAGTATTCCATCGTCATTCCGCCGCCGAACGTTACCGGTTCGCTGCACATGGGCCATGCGCTTCAGCACACCATTATGGATGTCCTGACACGCTGGAAAAGAATGCAGGGCTATCGCACTTTGTGGCTGCCCGGAACGGATCATGCCGGAATTTCAGTTCAGCGAAAGGTCGTTGAACAATTAAAAAAAGACGAGAACAAGACGCCGCTCGACATTGGCCGCGAGGAATTTGTACGTCGGGCGTGGGCGTGGAAAGAGCAGTACGGCAACACCATTACCGAACAGATGCGTCGCGAAGGTGCGTCGGTCGATTGGTCGCGGCAGCGTTTTACAATGGACGCGAGTCTCTCACTGGCGGTTCGCAACGTCTTCTGCACGCTTTATGACGAAGGCTGGATATATCGCGGGCTTCGCATAGTCAACTGGTGTCCGAAAGACAAGACCGTGCTTTCAGACCTTGAGGTCAAAGAGGAAACCCGCAAAGACGGCAAGCTTTATTATCTGAGATACCCGGTTAACGATGCCGAGACAGGAGACAGGAGACAGGAGACGGGAGACACAGAGGGCGGAAACGCAAGTGTGAACGAGCGTGCAGAAATTCCGCATTCCGCATTCCGCATTCCGCAGTTCTTAGTCGTTGCAACTACGCGGCCCGAAACGATGCTTGGCGATACAGCCGTTGCGGTAAATCCTTCTGACGAAAGGTATAAAGACCTCGTCGGCAAGACGGTAGCTTTGCCCTTAACGGACAGGGAAATTCCCATAATTGCCGATGAATACGTCGATGCCGAATTTGGAACCGGTGCGGTAAAGATAACTCCGGCTCACGATCCGAACGATTATCTGGTCGGTGAACGCCACGGCCTGCCGCAGCTTTTGGTGATGAACGATGACGGGACGATGAACGCTGCCGCCGGTGCCGCTTTCGACGGGCTGGATCGCTTTGAGGCTCGTAAAAAGGTTGTCGAACGCTTTGAAGAACTTGGCCTGCTCGAAAAGATCGAGGATTACGAGATCAGCCTGCCGGTTTGCGAACGCTGTAAAACCATTGTCGAGCCGATACTTTCCGATCAGTGGTTCGTCAAAATGGACGAGATGCGTGACATGGCGCTTGAGCTAATGCGAAGCGAAGGTGTGCCGCATTTTTCGCCCCAAGTTCCGCATGAGAAGGTCTATACGACATGGCTTGAAAACCTGAAGGACTGGACTATCTCGCGGCAGCTTTGGTGGGGACATCAGATACCGGCTTGGTATGACGCGGACGGCAACGTATATGTTGCCCGCACCGCCGAAGAAGCAAAAGAGAAAGCCGGCGGCAAAGAGCTTACGCAAGATCAGGACGTTCTGGATACGTGGTTCTCTTCGGGGCTGTGGGCTTTTTCGACGTTTGGCTGGACAGGCGAAGCTGGTAGGCAGTTGGCCGAAGGCGGTTCGCTGTCTGACGGCCAACAGCCAACAGCCGACGGCCAACAGCCATCAGACCTTGATGTTTTTCTCCCGACGGACGTTCTGATCACGGGCCGCGACATTATCTTCCTTTGGGTTTCGCGGATGATAATGCTGACCAAAAAGTTCACGGGCAAAAAGGCGTTCGAGGACGTGGTCGTGACCGGAACCGTGTTGGGCAAAGACGGAAAGCCGATGTCAAAATCTCGCAACAACGGCGTCGATCCGCTGGAGATGTTCGATAAATTCGGCGTTGACGCGACGCGCATCTATCTCGCATCCATCGCGACCGGTGCTGACATAAAATGGAACGATCTGCTGATCGAAACCTACCGCAATTTCGCCAACAAAATATGGAACGCCACGCGATTTTGTTTGATGAACAGCGAGGGAGCAAGTTTGGGGTACCCGCTTCAGCGGGCGGATTTGGATAGCCGAGAGATGCCGCCTAAAGGCGGGACTCAGAACCTTGTCGACCGCTGGATAATGTCGCGGCTAAATAAAACGGCCATTGATGTGAATAAGGCTCTCGACCGTTATGAATTTCACACAGCGGTATCGCTGCTTTACCACTTTTTCTGGGACGATTTTTGCGATTGGTACATTGAGCTTGTAAAGGATGAGATCACAACCAGAGAGACAGGAGACGAGAGACAGGAGACAGGAGACAAAGGCCAAAGGCCGAGGTCTGAAGACCAGCGATCCGCAAGGATTCGCATTCTCTCGATACTGGAACAGGCTCTGCGGCTGCTTCATCCTTTTATGCCGTATCTGACCGAAGAGCTTTGGCAAAAGTTGCCGGGAACCTCGGCAAATTTGCACAACGCCGCTTATCGCGATGCGGAAGCAACCATAATGCTCTCCGATTATCCTAAAGGCGACACCGCGCTGATAGATGAAAACGCCGAGGCGGAAATGTCTTTGGTCATTGACACGATCCGCCGCGTCCGTAATATCCGCACGGAAATGAACATCAAGCCTTCTGACCGCGTTTCGATAAATGTTGCCGCTGCGGCCGAAATTCGTGATACACTTGCGGCAAACGAGGCTCAGATACTGAAACTTGCCCGGGCGGACAAACTTGTTCTCGGCGAGACACTGGATGTTCCTAAGGCTTCGGCAAAAGCAGTTATCACAAACGCGGAGATAGCAGTTCCGCTCGAAGGGTTGATCGATTTTGAAAAAGAACGTTCTCGGCTTGGCGGACAGATAGAAAAGCTCGGCAAGGAACTCGAACGTATTTCCGGCCAGCTTTCAAACGCCGATTTCGTCAACAAAGCCCCCGCCGAAAAGGTCGAGGCTTTGAGAGAAAGAAAAACGGAACTTGAGACACAGATTAGGACTTTGACCCAAAATTTACATGCCCTAACATGAACAAAACGCAAGATTCAATTATCTCACAGATAACTAAGATGGCGTTTTAGACGACAGGCTATGAAAGATCACGATTATACAAGGTTTAGCACCCATAGTTACATGGAAAAAGCGATCAATTCGCTCTGCGGTTTGATCGAGGGGATTGCCATTGACGCTGAAATCAATCAATCTGAAGTGGAATTCTTGAAACTTTGGATTTCCGATCACGACCAGTTGAGGAAACATCATCCCTTTAACGAGTTGATTCCTGTTTTAGAAGAGGCTATTTCAGATTGTGTATTGAGTAGTGAAGAACGAGAGGACTTACAATGGTTATGCGAGAAGATGCAGAGCTCGGAATTTTGGGATAGTACGACGGCTGGAATTCAAAGACTGCATGCGATTCTCGGAGGGATTGCGGCCGATGGGAGGATTACTGAAAAGGAGATGGTTGGGTTAACAGACTGGTTAGCTAGTCACGAACATCTTAAAACCTGTTGGCCCTATGACGAAATTGATAGCTTGGTGGTCTCCGTTCTTGCCGATGGAAAAATTGATTCGGATGAACACGAGTTACTAAAGGTTTTTTTCGCGGATTTTGTTTCAATTCTTGATGATAGAACAATTACGCGGCCTCCGATTTCAAATGGAATTTCAATAGGTGGGCTGTGTGCGGTTGATCCCGTCATAACCTTCAAAGATTCACGATTTTGCTTTACCGGGAAGTCCAGTCGTTTTTCAAAATCGGATTTATCTTCAATCGTTGAGAATTTAGGGGGAGAATGTATTAATACAGTCAGCCAGTCGACTAATTATCTGGTGGTTGGAGCAGATGGAAATCCTGCATGGGCATTTGCCTGTTACGGTCGGAAGGTTGAAAAAGCCGTCGAACTGAGAAAGGCGGGTTTTCCCATTATGATAATACATGAAATTGACTTCCATGACGCAGTCAATGATGTGCTCGGTACATAACGAATAGAAACAACGAGGTCGTTTATTCAATTACGCTACCTCTTTACAGAATTATGAACTGGCTTGAAAGCAACGAGATAGTGACCGCGATCGGCGATTTTTTGGCAGAGGACATTGGCCGCGGCGATATTACGACGTCATCGACGGTGCCGGAGGACGTTCGCGGTGTCGGACGTTTTTTGGCGAAGGAATATCTTGTCATTTGCGGGATGAGCATCGCCGAGGCGGTTTTTGTGCATCTCGATCCGGAAACCCCCGAACTTGAAACGGCTTTCAATGACGGTGACGAGGTCGAGGAAGGCACCATCTTTGGTTCGCTTTCGGGCTATGCGGACGTGCTGCTGACGGGCGAGCGCGTTGCCCTGAATCTGCTTCAGCGGATGTCCGGTGTTGCTACACTCACGCGGCAATTTGTCCGAGCGGTGGAAGGAACCGGAGCACAGATCGTAGATACGCGAAAAACAACGCCGGGCCTGCGAATGCTGGAAAAATACGCGGTGACGGTCGGCGGCGGCAAGAATCACCGGATGGGCCTGGATGACGGCGTGCTGATAAAGGACAATCATATTACGCTCGCCGGCGGCGTGACAGAAGCCGTCAGGGCCGCCAAGGAAAAAGCCGGACATCTGCATAAGATAGAGGTCGAGATAATGAACTGGGCGCAGCTTCGCGAGGCGATAGAAGCAGGAGCGGACATCGTTATGCTCGACAACCAAACGCCCGACGAGGCCGCCAAACTGGTGTCGATGGCACGCGACCTCAACCCGAATGTCCTGATCGAAGCATCGGGCGGAATGAGCCTCGACCGCGTGCGTTCATTTGCCGAAGCCGGCGTCGATCTCATCTCCGTCGGTGCGCTGACACATTCCGCGAAAGCGGTGGATATTTCATTTAAGATACAAACGTTGTAAGTCAGAACCGCTTGACCCACCGATTTATCGGTGGGCTATTTTCGACAAGTCCCTTCGGGACAAAATGCCGAGTTTTGACACAGTCTCTCACGCAAGCGGTTCTGACCTCTTGTTCAGGTTAGGAAGGTAATATATCACCACGGTTGAGGCTATCAATGCGATGGTCGCGGCCAGACCGCCCTCGATGCCGTAATCGCCGCCGGTCAGCCATGCCGGGCCGTGATCCTGTTCCATCAGGTACGATGCCGATATAAGTTCCCGCAATCCGCTGACCTCAATGCCAAAAAACGCTCCCTGCATCCAGTTCCACATAAAATGAATTGCGGTGACGAACCACAACTCGCGCGTTTTCATGTATGCCACGGCGAACCAGATGCCCGCGATGAACGTGTTAGTCCAGGAGAATAGGGTCGCGCCCGGATTTGTATTGTGAACCGTCGCAAACAAAATTGAGCTTACGAGAATGCCGACCCATGCCAGATCGCTTCTGATAAACGTCTGGAGCATATAGCCGCGAAAAACGACCTCTTCACCAGCCGCCGCGAAAGCAAAAAATAGGGCCGATGTCGCCATTGTCAAAAGAACGGCGTTGCGGGCATGATCCGGGTGACGGACGAAATCCATTCCGCCGAATGTGTATGCAATGCCGATGGCGATGGTGAGTGTGGCCGCTCCCGCAGTAAGCCCCAAAACGATATGCAAAGGCGTTTTGAGCGACAGCCACGCGCCAAGCTCGCGGAAACGGATCTTTTCAAACGCGCGGCCGCACAGCCATCCCGCCGCCAGCCCTGCAAAGATAAGCACAAGGCCGTTCGCCACCAAAACTGCCAGAGAGATCGTCTGGCCGATCAGGTCAAAGCGCTGTAGGATCACACCGGCGGCAAGGCCGAAAAGGCCGCCAAAAAACAACAAAGCGGCAAGATAACACAACAGGCGCCATCCGCTGCGAAGCGTGTTGGTCTCATCAAGGAAAAGGGTGGAAATGGTCATGCTTGAATGTCCTTAATTTTACCTAAGCCGCCATTGCCCATCAAAGGCGAAAGCTCGATTAGCTTGTGTTAAACTTGTCAATGTGAACGCACCTGCCGAAAAATCCGGACGACGAAAAATGCCATGGCTGATAGGCACATTCGTGCTGATCTCTTTTTGCGTTCTTGTTTTGCTCCAATCTTCGAACGTCTGGAAAACCTTTACGGTCGAAACGGCAAGCGACACGCTGCTGCTTTTTGCCCTGTCGTCATTGAATTTTTTTGCGTTCGTTATCTTTGGTTTCATATTCCTGCGCAGCGTTCTCAAGATCATCAGAGAACGCCGCGAACTCCAGATCGGGTCGAAGATAAAGACGCGGTTCATGCTGTATTTTTTTGGCATCAGCCTTTTGCCCATCATTGCAATGGCCGGATTTTCTTATCTTTTTATGAACCGAGCGGTCGAACGCTGGTTTATTCAGATACCGGAGAATGTGGTGCGTGCTCCGCTGGAGGTTCGCGATCAGGCAATAAACGATCAGGCGGCAAAGCTAAAAGATACCGCTGCCATGCTGGCAATGCTCATCGGCGAAAGGAATATTGACAGCGTTCATCTGGCGGAGATCGTAAAAAAAGGCGATCTGGCTTACTTGGAAATATCGGACGCAGCGGGGAACACTTCGGTTTCCGGCGGGACATTGCCCGAAGGCGTGACACGCGAAGAACTCCTGCAAGCCGCCGTAAAACCGCAGCAAGGCCCGATGCTGTTGGCTGCGACCGCCGATATGACGCAGAACAGGAAACTGCTTCTTGCCTCAAAACCGACCTCGGGCGAGAACGTGGTAAAGATGGTTGAAACGCATTTGAGGCAACTGGATCATCTGAAAGGTGAGCAAACGGTCGTTCGTCAGCTTGGGTTTCTTACATTGGGCGTTCTTACGTTTTTGCTGATATTTGCATCTTCGTGGACCGCGATCTATGTCGCTCGCGGTTTGGCGACGCCGATAAAGGCTTTGGCTGAAGGGGCCGATGAGATAGCGAAAGGCAATCTTTCACACCGCGTGGACGTGGTTGCCGAAGATGAATTGGCGATGCTCGTAACCGCCTTTAACCAGATGTCCTCAACGCTGGAGGAAAATTCCGAGGAACTCACCGAACGCCGCCGGTATATCGAGACGGTTTTGCTTTCGCTTCCGAACGGCGTTATCTCCGTCGATGCAGAAGATCGTGTCAGCACCATAAACCCTATGGCGCGGTCGATACTGCGTTTGGAAGCGGGAGATTTTAAGGGGTTTGAACTGGCAAATCTGGTCGGTGAGGCCAACAGGGAAATATTCGAGCGTCTTGTCGTTCGTGCCGGACGGATCGGCTATGCGGCCGAACAAACCAGGCTGCACACAGATGATGAGAACGGCGGAACACGAACCGACGGCCAGCCTGTTGCCGTGACCGCTACCGCTTTGCCCGAAAATTCCGGTACGGTCATCGTCATCGAGGATCTGTCAGAACTGATAGCTGCCCAGCGGGCCTCAGCCTGGCGCGAGGTCGCCCGGCGAATGGCCCACGAGATAAAAAATCCACTGACGCCAATTCAGCTTTCGGCCGAAAGGATCGCAAAGAGATTTGCCAGGGAAAGCTCAAACGGTGCGGACGGCGCCGAGGATATTCATGTGACCGACGGCCAGACGGCAAACGTGATACGCGACGGAACCGAAACTATCATCCGTGAGGTTCAGGGCCTGAAAGCGATGGTTGACGAATTTTCACGCTTTGCCCGACTGCCTGATCCGAAACTGGAAAGCGGAGACCTCAATGAACTCGTCGAGCAGGTTTTGGCACTGTATCAGGACCGGGCCGACGGCGTGGACATATCGGCGGCATTGGCGGAAAACCTGCCTGAGACGATGATCGACAGTGAACAGTTGAAACGTGTTTTTGTCAATCTGATCGACAATGCAAAAGAGGCATTTGAAGAAAATGCCGACGAAAAGAGCATCGCCGTCAAAACACGTTATGACAGGGCGCGTGATATTATCATCGTCGAGGTGGCGGACAACGGTAAAGGAATACCGCAGGCCGACCTGCCAAAACTCTTTCAGCCGTATTTTTCAACCAAAGGCCGCGGAACGGGCCTCGGGCTGGCAATTGTGCAGAGAATAATCAGCGAACATAATGGCAAGATCGTCGCCGTCGCAAATCAGCCAAAAGGAGCGAAATTTATTATTGAACTGCCGGTGAATTGAAGATCAGGAGTTAGCAAACGGATGTTGTTGGCCCGGAAGGAGCAAGGGATCAGGCTCTAAAAGTGTATAAATCTACAGTTGCCGCTGGTATAATCTGTTTGGGAGATAAAGTGGGATGACCGAAACGGAAACTCTGGAAATTATTAGAACCATACGTTCGCTGCCCTCAGACAAGATAGAGGAATTAAAGGACTTTGCTTTTTTTCTTAGGGAAAAATACGGCATTGAGACCTTGATCGACGAAAGCGACGAGTGGACAGATGAAGACTTGCACGACATAACAAAGGCTTCCCTGAGGTATGCCTACCGATCTGAAGATGACCAAGCAAAGATGTTTCTTTCTATGCCGTAGATGACAAAGTGACTTAAATGATGATTTTACTGAAATTTGTTAGAGTGATAGTAAGGTAAGAGTATGAGCAATGTAAAGGCTACATATAGAAACGGTACTTTTGTTCTGGAGGAACCACTTGAGATAACGGACGGGGCAACGGTCGAGCTGCTGGTTGTGCAAAACGGTAAAAAGAAAAAGAGAAAAGTAGCTGACATACTTGCTGAGATAGCGGCTTTACCTTTAGAAGGAAAAACCGACCAGTTTTCAGGGCGTGACCACGATGATGTTCTTTACGGCAAAAGGCGTAACAGATGATATTTGTTGACACAAGCGGTTGGTTTGCGGGTTTTGTCCCCAGTGACAGTGATCATTCACTAGCGAGTGAATGGTTTTTATCGAACAACGACCAGTTGGTAACAACCGACTATGTAATTGATGAGACTCTAACGCTTTTTCGCGCACGCGGAGAACACAAAAGGGCTATGTTTTTGGCAGACCGGTTTTTTGAAGGCGATCTCACAGAAGTAATTTATTTAACAAAGGATGACATAAAAGAAAGCATCTCAATTTTCAAACAATTTGCCGACAAGAGTTGGAGTTTTACGGATTGTTCGAGTAAATATATCTGTGAAAAATATGGAATAACCCACGCACTTTCTTTCGACAGACACTTTCACCAATTTGGCACGGTGACGGTTGTTCCTTAGCTTAAAATGCACTCTATTCTTATAGTTGACGACGAACCGGGCATACGCGATACGCTGCGCGGTGTTTTGGAGGACGAGGGCTTTGAGGTTGAGGCCGTCGCCACGGGTGAGGAGTGCCTTGAGGTTGCAAAGACACAGGGATTTGCCTGTATTTTGCTCGATATATGGCTTGGCGACGGCATCGACGGACTCGACACTTTACAAAAGCTGCGTGAAGAGGGAAATGACGCTGCCGTTGTGATGATCTCCGGCCACGGGAACATCGAAACGGCGGTAAGATCGACGAAGCTCGGCGCGTTCGATTTCATCGAAAAGCCGCTGAGCCTGGAGCGAACCGTTGTCACCGTAAAGAACGCCATTCGGCAATACGAGCTTGAGCGGACGAATGAACAGCTTAAACAAGACCTCGCGGATGAATACGTAATGGTGGGCGAATCGGTGACGATGCGCGCCCTGCGAAAGCAGATCGGCATCGTTGCTCCGTCTGACGGGCGAGTGCTTATTTCCGGTGAAAGCGGCACGGGCAAGGAACTTGTCGCCCGGGCGATACATTCGCAATCGCGTCGCCGAGCGGCGCCTTTTGTTGAGATAAACTCCGCCGCGATCCCCGAAGAACTTGTTGAATCAGAACTCTTTGGTCATGTAAAAGGAGCGTTTTCCGGTGCGGCGACGAACAAAAAAGGCAAGTTCGAGGTTGCTGACGGAGCAACGCTTTTTTTGGACGAGATAGGCGATATGTCGCCGCGTGTTCAGGCAAAGATGCTGCGCGTTTTGGAAGAACAGCGTTTTGAACCGGTCGGCAGCAATACGGCAATAAAGGTGGATGTCCGCGTAATATCGGCAACCAACAAACGGCTCGATGACCTGATAGAGAACGGAAATTTCCGAGCGGACCTTTTTTATCGTTTGAATGTCATACCGTTTCAGATACCGCCGCTTCGCGAACGCAGCGAGGACATTCCGCTGCTTGCCGAACATTTTAATCAGAAATTTTCGACGGATTACGGAAAAAAACCAAAGGTGTTGACTCAGGATGCGATGGAAACGCTGATGAAATATACGTGGCCGGGAAATATCCGTGAGCTTCGCAACACCATCGAACGCATCGTCATTATGTCGCCGAAACAGAAAATTGGAGTAAAGGATCTGCCTGAGTTCGGTGCAACGGGCGAGGCTCCGGCTTCGAGCTTTCGGTTTCCGTCATTCAAGGCCGCGACCGACGCCTATCAGCGCGAATTTATCCTTCACAAATTGGCTGAACACGACGGAAACGTCAGCAAAGCCGCCGAGGAGATGGGCGTTGACCGCAGCCACCTGTATCGCCGAATGAAGGCATTGGGCATTCCGGGAAAATAATGCCGAACCCTGAAATCCTGCATAGTATCAATTCTCTGACCGCGAACACCGCTAACGGCATATTGTCATTTAATAGCCGCCAATGTAATATTACACCTACTCTTCCCGTGATTTTTATGTAGTTGAATCTCTTGACACCCTCTGAGTAAATCCGAATAAAGAAGTTTTCCGTGAACGTCTCGCCGGTTCAGTAGTTTCCAGGAACGATTCAAATATTTAATGGCCGAGCAGCCTTTGATCTGCGGATATTCCCGTAAATCGGCCGCTAATCGTCATTTATTACATGTAGCGGCTCGGCCTCATTGCCGGGACCGGACAGATTCGGTATGACATTCACACGATCATCGGCCTTTCGTTTCGCGCACATCGCTCTCGCGGTGGCCGCATTTGCCGTCTGCGCGGTTGCCCAATCGAACACTTTCAGGGTTGTCGGCGTTTCTGATGGCGACACGATAACTGTTTTGGATGGGAACAAACGGCAGACGAGGGTCAGGCTTGCGGGCATAGACGCCCCTGAAACTGGACAGGATTTTGGCAATCGGGCAAAGCAGATGCTTTCTTCAATGATCTTTGGCAAAAATGTTCAACTGATCGGCGACAAGACCGACCGCTACGGCCGCCGCGTGGCAAAAGTGATGATCGACGGAGCCGACGTCAATCTGGAAATGATAAAGGCCGGTTTGGCGTGGCATTACAAACAGTATGCAAAGGAACAGAGCATTGCCGACCGTGAAATGTATAAGACCGCCGAAACTCGGGCAAGAGCCGGTCAGTTAAGGCTGTGGTCGGTGCCTTTGCCGCTGGCTCCGTGGGACTATCGCGCGGGCCGGGCGACGCCCGAACAGGCGGCTGCTCAAATGCCTGAGCTTGTGTTAGCCTCAGGCACGTCTGCGATCATCGGCAACCGCAACAGCCGTATATATCATTGGCCGGGCTGTAAAAGCTATTTCAAGGTGGCGGAGCGAAACCGCGTTCTTTTTCCATCGCGGGCAGAAGCCGAAAAAGCGGGTTACAGAGCGGCAAGGAATTGCACCGAATGAAAAGCGGAAAAAGCGCAGGATTTTGTGGAAAATGAGGCCTAATGAAGCTTTGTAATAATAGAACGGAAAAATTGGTATTCGAGCACAGTGGCGAACGTTACAGGGTTCAAAACTGACGGGAATTTTGTAAGTTCACATCTCCATTTTACTGCATTTAGGCCGTGCCTCAGTTGGGTACGGCCTTTTGCTTTCTTTCTATTTCCTCATGTTTGTGGCAATTTAGACGTGTATGCAAAAAGTGCTCACAGCGGCTGAAATGCGCGAGGTTGACCGCCTAACCACCGAACGATACGGCATCCCGTCGATCATTCTGATGGAGAACGCCGCCCACGCCGTCGCCCGCGTCATCACTGAGAAACTCGGCGGCTCCGTAAAAGGCAAAAACATCCTTATCCTCTGCGGCAAGGGCAACAACGGCGGCGACGGCGCAGCTTTGGCGAGACTCCTTGGTGAACAAGGTGCCTTTGTAGATGTCATTCTTTTCGGCAAGATCAACGAAACAAAGGGTGACGCTAGAACGAATTATGAGATTTACTGTCGCGGACGGTCTGAGTTTGAGCCAGATGACTGGTCTTCGACTGAGTATGGAGATCTCAGAGAGATCAACTGTCGTAAGGATTGGGATTCTTACTTTAGTACATCAGATCAAAATTGGAATGTAGTTGTTGATGCCCTGTTTGGAACCGGGCTAACTCGGCCCATAGAAGGATGGGTTTCGGAAGTTCTTCATGACATAAATTTTCTGAATGATACGCAAATATCCTTTTTCAACTATGATCGAATCAGGGTAGCGGTTGACATTCCTTCAGGTCTTAATGCTGATTCGGGTGATCTAATTGGTGAGAATTTTTGGGCGGATATTACTGTAACATTTACCGCACCAAAGCTGGCAAATATTTTGCCACCTGCCTCTCGATTCTCAAAGAAGCTTCTAGTTGCCGATATTGGTTCGCCAAAGGAACTGATCGAAGGACAGCAATCGAATACCTATGTGTCTGAGTTGGAGGATGGTATTTTCTGGCTTCATGAGTCGCGATTTTCTGATGATTCCTATAAAAACAAACGCGGGCATTGTTTGCTGATCGCAGGTTCGGATGATTATTCCGGTGCGGCGGTTTTGGCGGGGAATGCCGCGATGCGTTCCGGTGTTGGGCTGGTGACGCTGGTAACGCCGGAGTCTTCTCGTGACAGCGTAGCATCGCGGATCGAGCCTGAAGTGATGGTTCGCGGTGTGGCAGAAACTGATAATGGAGCAGTTGCGGAAGAAGCATTTGACGAACTCACCGAACTGCTGGGCAAAGCTAACGCTGTCGCCGTCGGGAGCGGGCTTTCACAGAATGAGAGTACGAAAAGGTTTGTTGAAAAGCTGATCGAAAATCGGCGGCAGCCTGTTGTGGTTGATGCTGATGCGTTGAATTTGCTATCGCCGTTCAAGAGCGGAAACGCGACTGTAAAGGAGCGTGCAAGGCGTGTAGATGGCACGCTCGTTGACACTCGCGTTTCTGCCCTTATTCTCACGCCCCACGAAGGCGAGTTTCTAAGATTACTTGGCACAGACGATAAAGAAGTCTTAAACGACCGTGTTGCGGTGGTTCGTGAATTTGCGCAAAAGCATAACGTGATACTCGTGCTGAAAGGCGAACGTGTCCTGATAGGCGAACCCGGCGGCAAGGTCGTGGTGAATCCGACCGGAAATTCGGGGCTTGGCAAGGCAGGAAACGGAGACACGCTGACAGGAATTTTAGCCGGTTTTGTTACGCAGGCCGCCGCATTGGATATTGATATTTTTGAGACCGTCGTCGCGGCGGTTTACATTGCGGGAATGGCCGGCGACATCGCCGAGAGCAAGCACGGCAAACGCGTAATGACCGCGTCAGACGTCCGCGAATGTCTTGCCGACGCATTTGAGGAACTAAATGTTTCTAACAGTTAACAGTTAGTCAGTTTTTAGTTAATAGTTAGAACACTGGTAACTGAGAACTGAATAACTTTTAACTGTTAGGCCGAAAAGAAAAGATGGCTGAGATAATTGAATGTAAAACGCCAGAAGAGACGTTCGCACTCGGCGAGCAGCTCGGAGAGCGGCTTGCGGCGGGCGATGTGATATTGCTCCACGGCGGTCTCGGGGCGGGCAAGACGCTGTTTGCCAAAGGCATTTTGAACGCTCTGGATTTTGATGTAGATGAGGTGACAAGCCCCAGTTTTACGCTTGTGAATCTGTATAAAACGCCGCGTTTTGACGTTCATCACATCGACCTTTGGCGATTGGATGCGAACAGCGATGCGGCTTTCGCAGTCGGGCTGGATGAAATATTTGAGAATGATAATTCGGTCGTCATTATCGAATGGGCGGAGCGTCTTGGTATTTATCCATTTCCCGGACGCGTGTTCGATGTGCAGATAAAAGGCCTAGGCGATGATGTTCGTGAGATAACAATCGAAATAAAGCAAAGGAGAGATCGGTCTGAAACAATTTCGATCTAAAATAACGCTTTTTCTGTTTATCTGTCTTGCTCTGTCGGGCTGCGCGGAGCGCGAAAGCGCTTATGTTTCAAACACCGCTGATGTTGAAAAGGATGTACACATTAAAGCCTTGCAGGCCCAGCGTGACGCGGTTACGAGATTTTTCAAGCCGATGAAGGTCGCTGACGGCGATTGGCTCGATACAAATAAGGAAAAAGGCGAGACGTTTGAAGAATATATCGGGTCGAACCCGACCCTTCCCACCGAAAAGAGAAAGACGATCTATATCCAGCCGATAGGCAAATTTTCCAAAGCTCAGACCGATGTTATCGCCGCGTCAGAGGAATATATGAAGGCGTTTTACAACCTTCCCGTAAAACTTCTGCCCATAAAGCCGCTTGGCCGTGTCCCGAAGGACAAACAGCGCGTCAGCGGTTATCCGCAAAGGACGCAGATACGGACCGGTTATTTTTTGGAAGACCTGCTGCCCAAAATGCTGCCTGACGATGCCGCCGCTTTTATAGCATTTACGGACAGCGATCTTTATCCCGGCGACACATGGGCGTTTGTTTTCGGACAGGCGTCATTGGAAAAAAGGGTCGGTGTTTGGTCGCTGCATCGGTTATCGGATATAGCGCTTGAAGCGAATAATGATCCTGACCGCCTTTTGCTGCGAACTCTCAAAATAGCAATGCACGAGACCGGGCATATGTTCTCAATGCGGCATTGCACAAAATATGAATGCCTGATGTCCGGGACAAATCATCTGGCAGAGACCGACCGCCGACCGGTCGATAATTGCCCGGAGTGCATGGCAAAACTGGCGTGGGCGATGGACTATAAGCCCAAGGAGCGTTACGAAAGGCTTGCAAAATTCTGGGATAAATATAAAAAGCCCGCTTTTGCAAAAGAGTTTCGTGAAAAGGCAAAGGCGGTCGCGAACCTTGCGGCTGCTTCGGCAAGCAGATAAAAAATGAACGCGTCATCAAAAGCCTCACCGGAAATCCATCTCGTTATAAAAAAATCTGAACGAACACTTGTGGTCTATTCGGACGGCGAGGCAGTAAAGAAGATCGGTATTTCGCTTGGCTTTGAACCCGGCGGCGACAAGAACATTGAGGGCGACGGCCGAACACCGGAAGGCGAGTTCTATGTGTTCACAAAAAATGACAAAAGCAGCTTTTTTCTTTCGCTTGGGCTGAGCTATCCGAACGCCGAAGACGCAGATCGCGGCCTGAGCGAAGGCCTGATCTCCGAAGCCGAACACTCAGAGATACTGAAAGCCATCGCCAACAGAGCAATGCCGCCGCAGACGACCGCGTTGGGCGGGGAAATTTATATTCACGGCGGCGGCTGTGATGGCGATTGGACGAAAGGCTGTATCGCTCTGGATAATGACAAAATGCAGGAGCTTTTCGACATCGCGGCCAAAGGAACGCGAGTTTCCATCCTGCCTTGAAAAACGCTTGCCCGCAATGTAACTTTTGCGTAACATAAAGTTAACATTTTTCTTATCGACATTGGTCTAAAATAAGAAGTGGATGCTCCTTATGACAGATCAGGCCGACCCCCAACATTTGAAACGCACGCCAAAAACTAAAACAGCGGGAACGCCGCCGGTGGAAACCTTTGACGGCGCCAGGCTGTTCAACCGTGAGCTGAGCTGGCTGGAATTCAATCGCCGTGTGCTGGATGAGGCGATGCTGACTCACATTCCCTTGCTGGAGCAGTTAAAGTTCCTCGCGATATTTGCCACCAATCTCGATGAGTTCTTTATGATCCGCGTTTCCGGCCTCAAGGAACAGATCGAGGAAGGCGTGGCCGAATTGTCGCCTGACGGAATGACTGCCACAGAGCAGCTTCGAGAGATCGGGAAAAGGCTGCGGCCGATGCTGAAAAAACACGCGGACCATCTGCGTACGGCTGTGCTGCCGCAACTTGCCGAAGAAGGGATAACCATTGAGCCGTACAAAAAGCTCAATTCCCGCGACCGCAAAAAACTTGACAAATATTTCAGGGATAACCTGTTTCCGATACTGACACCGCAATCGGTCGATTCCAGCCATCCGTTCCCGTATATATCGAACCTCAGCCTGAACCTCGGCCTGTTCGTTGAACCGAACAGACAATACACGCAAAAGGGCCTAAAATATCTGTTTCGGCAAAAACGGTTCACGAGGATAAAACTTCCGCCTGCGGTTCCGCGGCTTGTTCCCATAAACGAGAATAAAGGGCGCTTTGCATTGCTTGAAGAGGTGATATCCGCCAATGCCCACGAATTGTTCCCGAATATGAAAACAAGCGAGGGTTTTCTGTTCCGGGTTACGAGGGACGCCGACATCGAACTCCGCGAGGACGAAGCGGGCGACCTGATGCGAACGCTCGAACGTGAATTGCAGCGTCGCAGGTTTCGTTTTCCTGTCCGGCTGGAGGTTGCCGCGGATATGCCGGAGCGAATGGTAAAGCTCCTTGCTGACGGCATCGGGCTTTCGGAACAGGATATTTACAGGATCGACGGGTTTGTTGACATTCCCGACCTGATGCAGCTTTATTCGCTTGACCGGCCAATGC
Organism: Acidobacteriota bacterium; assembly: GCA_019639175.1. Lineage (GTDB taxonomy): Bacteria > Acidobacteriota > Blastocatellia > Pyrinomonadales > Pyrinomonadaceae > OLB17. The sequence goes on from JAHBSK010000006.1 coordinate 237,195, forward strand.
TGAAGGACAGGCCGATCACGATCACACATCCCGCGATCCTTCATGAAAAGAAGAATCCGTTCGAAGCGTTAAAAAAGCAGGATGTTTTGCTTCATCATCCTTACGTGTCGTTTTCTGCCGTTTCCGATTTTATCGCGGCGGCCGCAGAGGACGCGGATGTACAGGCGATAAAGATATGCCTCTACCGCACCGGGAAGGATTCGCCCATTGTCAGATCGCTTATCAGGGCGAGCCAGCTTGGCAAACAGGTGACAGCGGTCGTGGAGCTAAAAGCCCGATTTGATGAAGAGAACAACATAGAATGGGCGAGGCTGTTGGAAAATGAAGGCGTTCACGTGGTTTACGGCATTCATACGCTGAAAACCCATTCAAAGGTGCTGCTTGTTGTTCGCCGCGAGAAGGAAAAACTTGTGCGGTATGTCCATATCGGCACGGGAAACTACAACCCTGTTACATCCAGGCTCTACACCGATCTCGGCATCCTGACGGCGGATGCACTGGTCGGCGAGGATGCCTCAAGTTTGTTCAATTTTCTCACGGGCTATTCACAGCATGACAACTATCATCGGATGATGGTCGCTCCGCTAAATCTGCGCGAGCGGTTTCGTTCGCTTATCCGGCGTGAGATAGAAAATAAGCAAAAGGGACTGGAGGCCCGCATCATCGTAAAGGTCAACAGCCTCACGGATGAGGAGCTGATCGAAGATCTTTATGAAGCATCGGGAGTGGGCATTGATATTGACCTTATCGTTCGCGGCATTTGCTCGCTCAGGCCGGGAATAAAGGGACTTTCGGAAAACATCCGAGTTCGGTCCATCGTCGGAAGATTTCTTGAACACAGCAGGATATTCTATTTTTCAAACGCGGGCGAAGAAGAAATTTATATCGGAAGCTCCGATTGGATGCTGAGAAACCTTGACCGCCGTGTCGAGGTCGTTATTCCTATAATTGATGAGCAATTCAATGAATATCTCCGACAGGAGGTTTTGGGAGCTTATCTGCGTGACAACGCCAAGGCCCGTGTTCTTAGGCCCGACGGCTCTTACAGAAAGGTCTCGGCGGGTAATTCGGAACCGTTCGATTCGCAGATGAGCTTTGTCGGCAACGATCTAACTTTTTGACCGTGCGGTCGCACGCCTGTCAAAACGCGCCTCGAAAATACCGTTTACCTGTTCGCAGAGCTTTATGGTCAAACGTGCGTATCCGCGAGATTCGAGTTCGACGTCGTTGGCTCCCAACATCTTTTCAACCTTCAATATCTCTTCCGGTTCTCCCTCGATCTCCATATAGATGCCGAAGGGAAGTTCGTCCAACACGACCTCACATTCGCCCAGATGCCAAGTTTTGCGGTACTTTTCATAAACGACCGCCAGGTCGTAGCCGAGCTTTTCAATGATCTGACGCGTCGCGTCCTCGTCCGAGACCATCGTTTCGTGTTCGATCTTTGTCTTGAATTCGGAATCTGACTTGATCTTTTCCTTGTAGGTCAGATACGCCGTCTGGCCGATGACACGCAGGCGAAGCCTGGCACTCGTGTCTTCCGCACCGTGACGATAAAGAAAATTTTCCTCAAAACGCTCGTTGGAAAACCGTGCCCCAAGTTCGGCAAGCCTTGCGGTAAACTCTACGCGAAGCCGTTTATCCAGACGATATTTTTTTTCAGTCTCAATAGCCATCCATGATTTGCGAACCTGTATAAACAAAGACACCCTCTGAAAAAATATGTAATTTATCGTATTGGATTGTGCGAGCCACGGCAAACAGCCTGTCCTTTTTGTGTAACTGTCTGTTAACTCTGATGTAATTCGCGAAGAAAAAAGCCGCCTGTGACACTGATGGTCACAGGCGGCGAGTCCAATAAAGATAAAAGTTGTCTATTTTTCCTCAACAGGAAAACCTCGCTTTTTCATCAGTGCCTCGACCTTCGGGTCGCGGCCGCGGAAATTGCGATATGCCTCGGCGGGGTCGATGGTGTTGCCAACGGAGAAAATGTTCTTCACCAGTTTTTGTCCGACCGCCTTGTCATACGGCCCTTTGCCTTCGGTAAAAGCACCGTAGGAATCGGCCGTTATCACATCCGACCAAAGATAGCTGTAATAACCGGCAGAATAGCCGTCGCTGCTGAAAGCGTGGGCAAAATGCGGCGTCCGGTGACGCATCACAAGTTCTCGCGGCATTCCCAGAGCGTCCAGCGTCTCTTTCTCGAACTTCGCTACATCGATCTTTTTTGAACCCGCAAGGTGAAGCTTCATATCTATCAGAGCGCTTGCCAGATATTCGGTCGTACCGAAGCCCTGATTGAACGTCGAGGCTTTCTCGATCTTGTCAACGAGCGCCTGCGGGATCGGCTTACCCGTTTTGTAATGCACCGCAAATTTTTGCAGAACCTCGGGTGTCGAAAGCCAGTGTTCAAGAAGCTGCGAGGGGAACTCAACATAATCACGCGCGACCGCCGTTCCCGAAAGTGAGGGATACGTCACGTCAGATGACAGGCCGTGAAGGGCGTGGCCGAATTCATGAAACATCGTCACGGCATCGTCCCATGAGATCAGCACCGGTTCGCCCGGCTGCCCTTTTACAAAATTGGAGTTGTTTGAAACGATGGTCGTGACCTCGCCGTCAAATCTTGATTGCTCGCGATAGCTGTTCATCCACGCGCCGGAGTTTTTACCGTCGCGGGCGTAAGGGTCAAAATACCACAGCCCGACGTGCTTACCGGTCGATCTGCGTTTTACTTCCCAGACCGTCATATCGGCGTGATACACCGGGACGCCCTTGACCTGTGAAAAATCAAAATCAAAAAGTTCGCCCGCAACCCAGAACATAGCCTCGCGGATCTTATCAAGCTGAAGGTACTGCTTGACCTCGTTCGCGTCCAGATCGTAACGTTCCTTGCGAACCTTCTCCATATAGAAATGATAATCCCACGGTTCGATGGTGATCTTCGCTCCTTCCTTGTCGGCAAGGGCCTGCATATCGCTGACCTCTTCCTTGACGCGGGCGATAGCCGGTGTCCACACGGCTTCCATCAATTCCATGGCGCGTTCAGGCGTTTTAGCCATTGCATTTTCCAAACGCCAATGGGCATGTGTCTCATAGCCCAAAAGTTTCGCCCGCTCAGCGCGAAGCTGTAATATCTCAGAAATGGTCGCTTTGTTATCGGTCTCGCCGTGGTCGCCGCGTGATACGAACATTTTCCACACCTTTTCGCGAAGCCCACGGTTTTCGGCATAGGTCAGAAAAGGATCGACAGAAGAGCGGGTGTTTCTTATGATCCAGGAGCCTTTAAGGTTCTTTTCCGCAGCGTCAGACGCCGCTCCGCTCTTATACGAATCCGACATGCCTTTCAGGTCTGATTCATTTTTAAGTTCGATATACTGGCCGCCTTCGTCTTTCAGCAAATTTTGGCTGAATCTGGTGAACAGGCCGGCCAGTTCCTGATTTATCTCCGACAAACGCTGTTTCTGCTCTTTGTTCAATTTAGCGCCGGCCCGGACAAAATTCGTATGATATAACCAAACAAGCCGCTGCTGTTCGGGAGTTAGGTTCTTCTTTTCCTCCGAATTATAGACGGACTCGATCCTGTTAAAAAGCGCCTCGTTCTGGGTGATCTTGTCAGAGAAAGCCGCGAGTTTCGGGGCCATTTCCTGACGGACCTTGCCGAACTCAGGCGTGTTCATGCTGGATGACCAGATGTAATAGTATGTGGAAACACGCTTCATCCTCTGTCCAGACCGTTCCATGGCCGCGATCGTGTTCTCGAACGTCGGCACCGAACGTACGTTGGTTATTGCGTCGATCTCCTTTAACCGTTCGGCCATTGCCTGTTCAAATGCCGGGACAAAATCGGCGGTCTTTACCTTGTCAAAAGCAGGCACGCCGCTAAACGGGCCGGTCCATTCGGCGGCGAGTATGTTCACGGGTTTGTCATTGAGGCCGAATGCGGCTTCGGCGGCGGATGTTTCGATATGTGGCTGCATAAAAAATACGGAAGCAAACAGAATGGCGAATGAGCCGACGTAAAGAAGGCATTTCGTAAATATTGAAACTGTCATAGATATGGTTCTCCAGCAGGAGTTTTCAATGCTGCGTCCGGCGGCCTTTAGGTATGTAAGGTTTGCGGACGGCACATGGTCGTTTTGCTCAGATTATATCACTTTTTGTTTGCTTTGGCTGGCTATTCAGCAACTCATAAAGGGCATATCTCAATTGATGGCAGCTTTTGGGCATTTAAGGGGTGAGGAAGGGTGAAAGGATGTTACCCTCAGCAAACTCATAACTAAAAACTAGAAACTGACAACTGTTAGAGAAGAAAGCGGCTTTCGGGTTGGGGACATATTGGGCCAACCTGATTTCGGTAAATGGCAATTTCCGACATAATTGTCTTTGTGTTTACTGAATGCTTACAGAAATGTAGGATTTCATAATTTTCCCGGATATTGTTACTAATTCTAACTTATACAATATACGTATGTTATGAGATTTATACTCGTGGAACGACGTTTGCTTAAATGGCATACTTGGTTTTTGAGGGCTGATGTGTTCAGAGATCGCATCTGTCTTGGCAATTCATACAACGCTTTAAAATTTAACCTTATTAGGAGTTCAAATGACTGCAAAACAAGTCTTAACTTATGCCGCCGATCAGGGAGCGAGATTCGTCTCGGTTCGCTTCACTGACCTTATCGGAGCCTGGCATCACCTGACCTATCCGATCGCTTTTCTTGATGAAGACTCATTTGAAGACGGATTCGGCTTTGACGCATCTTCGCTGAGAGGTTGGGCGGCGATAAATGAATCCGATATGCTTTTGATCCCGGATCCGGGCCGGTTCTGGATGGATCCGTTCACCGATGAGCCTACATTGTGCCTGATCGCCAACGTGATGGAGCCTATAACCAAAGAAGGCTACGGACTGGATCCCCGTTCGGTCGCGGTGCGTGCGGAAAGTTATCTGCGGTTTACCGGAATAGCGGACACGGTCTATGTCGGCCCCGAAGCCGAATTTTTTGTATTTGACAATGTTTCCTATCACAATGGTCAAAATTCGGCGGGCTTTCTTATAGATTCTGAGGAAGGACACTGGAACACAGCCCGAAAAGGAACATACGAACAGCCTAACGCCGGTTATCAGATAAAACCGAAAGGCGGATATGTTCCGGTTGCCCCGACGGACACGCTTATTGACCTCAGGAACGCAATGTCACTTACACTGGCTGAGGTCGGCATCGAAGTTGAATGCCACCATCACGAAGTGGCAACGGCGGGACAATGTGAGATAGATTTTCGATTCTCGAACATGCTGCACACTGCCGATAATCTGATGCTTTTCAAATATATCGTCAAAAATACGGCGTCAGCATACGGCAGAACTGCCACATTTATGCCGAAACCGCTCTATGGCGATAACGGTTCGGGTATGCACGTTCACCAGTCGCTGTGGAAGGACGGCACACCGCTTTTTGCGGGTGATGAGTACGCAGGTTTGTCTGAAACGGCAAAATTCTATATCGGCGGGCTTTTGAAACACGCTCCTGCACTGATCGCTTTTGCTGCACCTACGACAAACAGCTATAAGCGTCTGGTGCCGGGTTTTGAGGCTCCGGTGAATCTGGCATATTCGGCAAGGAACCGTTCGGCGGCCGTTCGCATACCGATGTTCTCAGCGTCGCCCAAGGCAAAGCGGATAGAGTTTCGTCCGCCTGACCCGAGCTGCAATCCGTATATCACCTTTGCCGCCCTGCTGATGGCAGGATTGGACGGCATACAGAACAGGATCGATCCCGGTGCTCCTTTGGACAAGGATATTTATGATCTTCCGCCTGAGGAACTTGCGAATGTCCCTTCGCTGCCCGGTTCGCTGGAAGGCGCTCTGGATGCCCTTGAGAACGATCACGAGTTTCTTCTGAAAGGCGATGTTTTCAGCAGTGCGATGATCGAGCGTTGGATAAAGTTCAAACGTGAGAACGAGGTCAATAATCTCCGGCTTCGTCCGCATCCGTTGGAATTTTCAATGTATTACGACGTTTGATCTTATGATCAAAACAGACATGCGAGGGGCTTTTATGCTCCTCGTTTTTTTTGTCTTGCAGTATTCCTACAAAATTGTCGGATGGGCAAAACTTTCAGCATTTCGGAAATTGGGGTATTATTTATCGGTAATGAACAAGGTAAAAAGATCAGGAAAATACATACGTGATGTCTGGAATATCAGGTCATTTTTTTCGATATTGCTGGCATTTACGGTCAGCTTGACGCTTGCGGGTTGTCAGTCAGAACAGCCGACTTCCACAGAAGCCAATGCCGTTAATTCAAATGAGAACGCGGCTCCAAAAGCAGAACTTCCGGCGAATGACAATTCACCGGCGGTAAACAATGCAGATACGGCAAACGTTGCCGCCAATGCCGCTAACAATAACTTGAAGCCTCAGGAGATCGCCGAAATTCCTCCTCCGCCGGAAGGCGGCCCGACGCCGATCAGCATGACCGAGGCCAAAAAGAGGCGGCTGGAGCAATTCAGGAACTCGGACGGAACAGGGCTTCCGCCCGGTGTGCCAACTGAGGCCGGTCCGCAGGTCCAGCCCGCTCCGGACAACTCGGAATACTTCATTACGCTGACGGATGTTGCCCGCGAAACCCGCAGATTCAAGAGCCATTCGGTGCTGGATAGGGTTGAGAAGGAATCTGACGGAAAGAATGTAAAGATAACGGCATTTCTAAAGGACGGCAAAAAGGTCAGCATCGATCCGGGACGGATATCAAACTTTCCAAAGGCAACGGCAGCTCAGTTTCTCGGTGCGGCGGGAATAAAACAATGATCTTGCCGGTGCCGCAAAAGTTTTGCGGTAAGAGTCACGACACCGCATTTGATAGAGTGAAAATACGGCTCAGTTTATCGCTATCTGGTAGGTTTGGTGTATAATCGGCATCGGTATGGAGAAATTCAATATCATTTGCCCATGTTGTGAAGCGGCCCTGACGATAGACGCGGGAACCGGCGCAATTCTCGCGCATGAGGAGAAAAAGAAGCCTGTCGCTTCGTTTGACGCCCTGAAAGACGAACTTTCCAAGCAAAAAGACCTTCGCGAGCAGCTCTTTTCTCAGGAGATGTCGTCGATGAAGGACCGTGAAAGGATCCTGGAGGAGAAATTTCAGGAAGCCTTGAAGAAGGCGGACACCCGGAGCGGCGAACCTTTCAGAAATCCGCTCGATATGGATTGATCTTTTTATGGCAGCGGAATCAATGGCGGCAGCATCTTTAACGGAAAACATGTTCGACGCGGCAATGGGCAAACTGATAGTCGCTCTGGATGTGCCGACGGCGGCCGATGCACGATCCATTGCCAAAGAACTTGACGGCAGCGTGGGAGCGTTCAAGATCGGGCTTCAGCTTTTTACCGCCGAAGGTCCTGATCTGGTAAGGGAATTTGTCGATTCCGGCAAAAAAATATTCCTCGACCTTAAGTTTCATGACATTCCGAACACCGTGGCGATGGCCTCTGTCGAGGCCGTCAAAATGGGAGTATGGATGTTCAATATTCATGCGTCCGGCGGCAGCGAAATGATGGCGAGGGCCGTAAGGGACGCAAAGGAATGCGCTGAAAATAATGGTATTCAAATGCCGCTCATCATCGGCGTAACAGTGCTGACGAGCAGCGGAACGCCCGGAGCATCTGATGAAAGGGCCGTTGAAATGGCACGTGCGGCGGAACAAGCAGGCCTGAACGGCGTCGTGGCATCGGCTTATGAGGCAGCGGCGATCAGGGCAAATGCAAAAAGCCCCGGCTTTGTCATCGTCACGCCGGGTGTAAGGCCCGCCGGTGCAACAAATGACGATCAGGCGCGTGTAATGACACCAGAGGCGGCAATAAGGGCCGGAGCGGATCATATTGTGGTCGGAAGACCGATACTTAATTCAAAGAACAGGGCGGCAGCGGCACGTGCGATCATTGAAGAGATCGCCGCCGCGCTGAAATAAGGCTTATTTCGATCTTACTTTTCTCATACAGACACCTTGCTGCATACTTTAGTGTCGCTTTTGCGGTATTTGCATGGACAATGTTGTCCGTGAATTCCGTGTCCGCACAGTCGGAGACGGACACTGCGACCGTATTTCCGGTCGGAGAGCGCCTTACATACACCGTGTCGCTGGATAAGCTGCCCGATGTGGCTTACGCAGAAACGTATGTCGTCTCGACCGGCAGGCTTGGCGACGCGGACGCGGTGGAACTGCGTCTGCGGATAAAGACAAGAGAACTGGCGAGCGCGGCGTTCTATATGGTCGATGAGTCAAGGACGACATTTGCGGCGATGCAAAGCGGCGTTCCGCTGGCCATTCGCCGAACCGGCCTGATAAACGGACTTCCCGGTGAAACGGCCGTCGATCTTTCAAATTCTCAGTCTGCCGGATTTGATCTGGCCACGCTGATCTACGCCATTCGCCGAGGCGGAACTGTCGGATCTGCGGTACTGGATGAGGACGGCAGGTCACATTCGGTCTCTTACCAGATAAAAGGCACGGAAAAGATCACAACTCCTGCCGGTGTCTATGAAGCGTCGGTTATGGTCGTACAAAGCAGCTACCTGACCGAGCTTGGCATCAGCGAATTCACAATGGCACTTGCCAACGATACGGGCCGCACACCTGTTCGCTATACGCTTAAGACCGAGAAAGGGAAGTTTATCGCTCATTTATCGTCGGTCCAGATCGTCCTTCCTGAACCTGTCGCGACGCCGACACCGATAGCGACGCCATCGCCGACGCCTACTCCGACACCGACCCCGGTCGCGACACCGACGCCCTATATAAACGATCAGCCGCTGCCGAAAGACCTGGCATTCCCGCTTGGTGAAAAACTGACCTATGGCATCTCGTCACAGGGAAGGAATGTCGGACGAGTCACTTTGTGGGCAAAGGAACGCACTCAGTTTCAAGGGCGTGACAGCCTGTTGTTGACGGCGGAGATCACCGACGCAGAGCCTGGCGCCGGTTTCGCACGGGCAGATTCCTTCACCGTTCGAGTTGATCCTCTGACGCTGACGCCGCAGGTTTCCGAGATAAAATTCTCCGGTGCTTTAGGGTGGATGAATCAGACGGCTGTCTTTGATCCTGTCAGCAACGCGATAACGGTCGGAACGGAACGGATAGACGCGCCGTACGGCACTCATACCGTCCTGTCGCTTTTTTATGCGATGAGGTCATTCAATCTGCGTCCGAGCCGTGTCACTTCCAGTCCGGTGAATGACACGCGCGTGGCGGTTCTGTGGGCAAACCGCACCTCGGTTTTCTCGCTGCGGCCATCTGACGCTGAGGTCACTGACCTTGCCGGCCGGCGCGTTGCCGCCCAACTGATCGGCATCGTTGCCAATAACCCTCAGCTTGATTCTCTTTCCCCGAAAGTCTGGCTGTCCAATGACGATGCCAGGACTCCCGTGAGAATACAGATCGGAACGTATCAGTTAGACCTTGTCAGCCGGTCTGTTGAGATCGGCTCCAAATAGCCGGCGCTAGGATCAAATTTTCACCCCATTTCTCACTAAAACTTCGCCATATTGAAAATGAAATTTCTTTTCAATTAGTATAAACTTAGAATACTGAAGCCTGTCAGGAACGGCGCCGAACGGAAAGCCGGGCCTTGTTATCAGCAAAAAGGAATATGAAGCTTTCGGAACTTTCATACGGCAGCAGTGCGCGTGTCGTGTCGGTGGACGGTGAGGAACGCATCACAAAGCGCCTGATGGAAATGGGTGTCATACCGGGCATTGACGTGACGGTGATCAGATCCGCGCCCTTTGGCGGGCCGCTGCAGATCAGGCTGCTTGGATACAAGCTGGCGATCCGCCGCAATGAGGCAGAGACCATAGAGATAGAGACCCCGAGCGACACACAGGAAAACGACTAATGGACGGAAAACCAACAGACCGCGAGCTTATGATAGCCCTGGCCGGCAACCCGAATGCCGGCAAGACAACATTGTTCAACACCCTGACGGGGCTAAAACAGAAGGTCGCCAATTATCCGGGCGTTACGGTCGAACGCAAGGTGGGCAGATGGGCGTTTGGCGGCACCGGTGTCAGGCTTATCGACCTGCCCGGCCTTTACAGCCTTGACGCGTCTTCCATTGACGAAGAGATAGCCCTTGAGGTTCTTACGGGAAAGATCGAAGGCTCCGAGCGCCCTGACGCAGTTGTGGCGGTGGTCGATGCGACCAATCTGGAACGAAATCTGTATCTTGTCACCCAACTGATCGAACTGGAACTGCCTGTCGTTGTGGCGTTGACGATGATGGATGTGTTTGAAAAGGAAGAACACACCATCGACATAAAAAAACTGTCCGATATGCTCGGCGTACCCGTCGTTGCGGTTCAGTCAGCCACCGGACGCGGTATTGAGGAATTGGGCGAAGCTGTCCTGTCATCGGCCGGAAGTTCAGTTGAGGTACCGGAAGGTTTGAGGATCGCGGACGGCAACAAGATATTCAACCGTTACAAATTCGTTTCAAATATCGTTCAGGAAACGGTCAGGCACAATGACCGCCGGGCGCACCAGATAGCGGACAGGATAGACAGTGTTTTGACGCACAAGTTTTGGGGCATTGTGGTGCTTTTGGGCATTCTGCTTCTTATATTTCATGCCATTTTCTCATGGGCCGCGATACCGACCGACCTTTTGGACGAAGGTTTCGGTTCGCTGGCGGACGCTGCCCGCTCGGTGATGCCGGAAGGCATGATCGCCGATCTGGTTGCCGACGGCATCATTGCCGGTGTGGGCGGGGTTTTGGTATTTTTGCCGCAGATACTGCTGCTTTTCTTTTTTATCGCGATCCTTGAAGATTCGGGATACATGGCGCGTGCGGCCTTTCTGCTGGACAAGCTGATGGGACGCATCGGGCTTCACGGCAAGGCATTTTTGCCAATGCTCAGCAGCTTTGCGTGTGCCATTCCGGGGATTATGGCGACGCGAACCATCGAGGACCGCCGCGACCGGCTGGCAACGATAATGGTCGCGCCGTTCATGAGCTGTTCGGCACGTTTGCCGGTCTATACGTTGATGATCGGGGCGTTCTTTGCCGGACAGACGGTTCTGGGATTTGTTTCGCTCGGAGCTGTGATAATGCTGGCGATGTATTTGCTCGGGATCATCGCGGCGGTCGTTGTCGCCTTTGTTCTTAAACGGACGATCCTGCGTTCCGCTCCGTCGCCGTTCGTGATGGAGATGCCGCCGTATAGAATGCCCGCCATACGCACCGTTCTGCAAAGCATGTTCGAAAGGGCGTGGCTTTTTGTAAAGCGAGCCGGAACCGTCATTTTGGCGATCTCGATAGTTTTGTGGGCGTTGACCTATTTTCCACGTCCGGCAGAAGTTGCGGAACCGACGACCGAGATAACGCAGGTCAGCGAAGGCGACGCGGAATCCGCAGAAACCGCCGCGGAAAGCGAGCACCTGCAGAACAGCTACGCGGGCATGTTGGGCCACGCGATAGAACCGGCGATACAGCCGCTCGGCTTTGACTGGAAGATCGGCGTTGCTCTGATAGCGAGTTTTGCGGCGCGCGAGGTGCTGGTTTCGACACTCAGCATAATCTATAATGTGGGTGATGACGCCGATGAGGAATCGCCGTCGCTCATCTCCGCCATCCGCGAGGCAAAGCGTCCTGACGGAACGCTTGTATGGACGCCGCTGACCGCCGTAACGGTCATGGTCTTTTTTGTGCTTGCGATGCAGTGTATGTCAACCGTCGCGGTAGTGCGCCGTGAAACGAACTCCTGGGCGTGGACGCTGTTCATGGTCGGATATATGACGGTGCTTGCCTATGCGGCGGCGTTTGTGACGTATCAGGGCGGAAAGCTGCTCGGATTTGGCTGACGTGATATTATCCATGGGATCTTTTGAGTACATTGTTATAGGAGCGATCGTGGCCGCGGCCGTTCTGTATCTGGGCGCGGTCATTTTCAAAAAGACGAAAAGCATGTCAGCAAAAAGCGACTGCGGATCAGATTGCGGCTGTGACAGCTAAAGGCATCGGCGGATTTTAATCGTTGAGCAGCAACCAACCATTTCTCACCGAAGGAATGAGGGCAATGTTCCTCTCCACTCTTTCGTTTGCCCTCGCGAACGTTTTTGTAAAACAGCTCACGCACATACCGGCAATGGAGATAGTGTTTTTCCGCTGTTCCATAGCAACTGTCTTTTGCTTTATCGGGTTAAGACAGGCCAAAGCGGACTGGATAGGGTCGAACCGGACGCTTCTGCTTCTTCGCGGCCTATTCGGGACAACGGCGCTGTATCTTTTCTTTGTAACGCTTCACAATATTCCGCTGGCGTCGGCAGTGACGATCCAGTATCTTTCGCCGATCTTCACCGCTGTTATCGGCATAGTCATACTCAAGGAAAAGGTCAGGCCGCTGCAATGGGCATTCTATACGATGGCGTTCGCGGGTGTGCTGCTGGTTCAGCGTTTTGACCCGCGCGTCTCGTGGTATTTTCTGCTTATCGGCGTGATCTCGGCATTTGGTTCGGGAATGGCATACAATCTTGTCCGCAGCCTTAAAGGAAAAGAACATCCGCTGACCGTTGTGCTTCATTTTCAACTGATCGGTGCGATAGCCGGTTTTGTCAGCCTTTTCTTTGAATGGCGGATGCCGAGCGGTTGGGATTGGATATTCTTGCTGATGATCGGCATTTTTTCACAGCTTGGGCAGATATTTTTGACAAACGCATTGCAAAAAGAGGCGGTTGCAGGCGTTGCCATAGTCAACTATTCGGGGATACTGTATTCGGTCATTTTCGGCTGGTTCATTTTTGGCGAGATGCAGTCGCTGCTGTCCGTGTCAGGGATGTCCCTTGTGGTTCTCGGTGTTCTCTTGAGCATTCTCTATACAAGACGCCTCGACCTGAAAAAGCTGGAATCGACCGTCGGCTGAGCGTGTTCTGAATAAAAAAAGAAGAAGTCTGAAAAAGCAGCATCTTTCTAAGGCAGATTAAAATGCCACTAGCTTT
>JAHBSK010000007.1 GCA_019639175.1 Acidobacteriota bacterium
CGGCACCAAAGATCGTGCAGCCCGTTTACGGGCTTTGTTACAGGCAATGATCGTAAGGGCGTGAACGCCCTCGGTGCAAAATTCCGTAACCTGACCACGCCATAAATGACGTGGCTATGCTAAAACAAATACCTTACCAAAGTAGGCGGCCATGAGAGGAATTTCTTTACAAAAAATGAATTCCTAAAGTTTTTCAAAGGTCTCAAGTCATAAGTGACGGGCGGCATATACAGCAAAAACATCGGAACTGCCGAGGGAGTCGGAACTTTCCAAGGGTTTTCCAAACTTCACATTCGCTGAGGATGGCGATGATATCTCAAATACACATTCCAGTTTATCCGCTGAACCGGTTCTTTGAGATATTTTTCTACTACAAGGGAGCAAAGCTCTCACATTCGGTTGACCGTTTCTTGCCAAACGGCGATACAGAGATACTTATCGACTTTCAAGACCGCCCTCAGCATATCTACGACAACGACTCGCTCAAGGAAATACAGGCGTGCCATCACGTGTGGACATCTGGTGTCAGAACTGAACCGATCACTATTCCCGCCGGGACGGATTCGGAAATGATGGTGCTGATGTTCAAGAAAGGAATGGCGTCGTCGTTCTTCCCTTTCCCAATGAACGAGATCGCGAATACGGTTCTTGATGCAGACCTCGTCTGGGGATCTGACCTTGCAATTCTCAGAGAGCAAATGCTCGGCACGCAGGATATTGATGAGCGCTTTCAGATGGCTGAAAACCTTCTGCTGGAAAAATTTACATCAAAGCTGATGCTGAACCCGTGCATCGCATACGCTGTCAACGAGATGAGGACGCGGCCTGACCGCTTAAGTATTGCCAGGATGAATCACAACATCGGCTATTCGCAAAAACATTTTATTGAAATGTTCAAGCGGCAGGTCGGCATAACTCCAAAAGCCTACTTAAAGATAATGCGCTTTCAGCACGTTCTGATGCGGCTGGAAAATGCGTCCGCTGACGCAGTTGACTGGCCCGCCATCGCCTTTGACAGCGGTTTTTACGACCAGTCGCATTTCATCCACGATTTCAAACTGTTCTCGGGCTTTACGCCGTCCGCATATCTGGAAAAAAGCAACGGCGTGCGGGATTACATTCCCGTCGGCTAAGGTAAATTTTTTACAATACAGCGGCATCAGTTTGGAGCTAACCTCTTGCCGCTATGGAAAATTTTTACATCAACCATATTGCCGTTTTCGTCTGTGCCGTGATGAGTTTGGTCATCGGCGCGCTATGGTGGTCGCCGCTTCTTTTTGCAAAGCCGTGGCAAAAAGAGAACGGTTTGACCGACGAGCAGCTTGCCAATGCGAATATGCCAAAGACATTCGGGCTGACGTTTTTGCTTGCGTGGATAATGTCTTACAATCTGGCGTTCTTTCTTGGAGCGCCGGGAACGACATGGCAATGGGGCATTGCCGCCGGGCTGCTCGCCGCAGTTTGGGTCGCGGCAATGTTTATCATCATCGCGCTGTTCGAACAGCGGTCATGGAAATACATGGCGATAAACTGCGGATACATTGTCATTTATTTTGCAGTGATCGGGTTTATTTTGGGAATTTGGAGGTAATGCAGAATATATGGCACAGAAAACATCGGGTGAGATCGAACAGGAATTTATCGACGGGCTAAAGGCCTTGACAGGAAAAGACCTTGCAGCATGGATGAAGGCGATAGACGCGAGCGGCATTGCAAAACGCAACGACGTCATAAAATGGCTGAAAGAAGACGGCGGCTTTGGCCACATGAACGCATCGCTGCTGGTCGGCATCCACGCTAACGGCGGCAAGCCGGTTTACGGCAGTACGGACACGCTGCTCGACAACCAGTTTGCAAAGGCGGCGGATATGCGGCCGCTTTATGAGGTGTTCATCGCATTTGCCGCAAAGCATTTTCCGGGTTCGACCGTGATCCCGAAAAAGACGTATGTGTCGATAGTGGACAACCGCGAATTTGCCGCGATCAATATCAAGCCGAAAGAGCTTCGCATCGGCTTTGACCTCGGCGACCGGCCGTTCGATGAAAAAATAGAAAAAGCAAAGCTCACCGGCCCGATGCCGCGCATCTCGCACATGTTCGTTTTGACCAATGCAAAACAACTGGACAAAAGCATCGTGGACGTAATGAAAGAATCGCACGGGCGATGTCATTAAAAAACCAGGGCCGCCTGTGTTAGCGGCCGGCGGAATCCGGCAGGAGAGCAAAGACGGTTTTTAAAGATCCGCTAACAGCCATCAGCTTTTAGCTCTCAGCCAATCAAAGCTGTTTGGCTCTCGATAAGATCGGCAAGTCATTTCAACGCACGACGCAGGAACGCCACGAGCGGATACATCTCTTTTGCGATCTTTGTGAGAGTTTTGGGGAAATCGGCACTGGTGATCACCTTATCCGGAAATTCGGTGTATGCCATGAACTCCTTTAGCTTGAGATACTCGACGGCTTTGTGGTCGGGGTCAAAGCCTTTTGGCGGTTTTACGAGGCGGTCGCCGCGAAGCTCGCCGAACATATCACGATAGCTTTTTTTGTTGACGATCTTTAGAAATTCGTCGGTATTTTCGGCAATTGCTGTGCGTATTTTTAGCAATTCAGGGCCGTCCGGAATGTGCTTTCCGCCCGCGACAAAGCTGCCGCCGGGCTGGATGTGAAAATAATATCCGGGCTGCATTGATTTGCGTCCGCCGGGGCTGATATAAGCGCCGAGATTCGTTTTATACGGGCTTTTGTCCTTTGAAAAGCGCACGTCGCGATAGATGCGAAAAACGCACGCCTTTGGGTCAAGCCCGGCAACATCTGCATCAAATTTGCCGATGCTGCCGATAAGCGATCCGGTAAACGCAATGACGTTGTCCTGTGCCGCGTCAAAGGCCTTTTTGTTTGCCTGGAACCATTCACGGTTGTTGTTCTTTTCAAGCTTCTTAAGAAAATCAAGTGTTTCTTTTGCCGGCATAATAACTGATATTTCACTCCGCTTTTTGGTTTTTCACTTTTCTCATTCGATATTTCCTGTATTCCCGTGACAAATACGTATTTTACCATCGCCTGTGTTTCATTATTTGTTTTGCGATGGTTAGAGGCGTAAACTGTCGAAAACCGGAGCAATGGAGATCTGTGTTAACGGAATATTGTGACCATGTGAATCGCATCGCATCGGGCGCCTAATGCTGCGAAAACAGCCTCAAGAACGGCTGAACGATATAAAACATTACGCGGCAAAAGCTGCGGGATGACTTTCATGACAGGACGAATAACATTATGTCACCAGATACATTTCCCGAAATGCCGCTCGAAGCCTGGCGGCCAACCAAGAATACGCTGCATCTATACAGCCAGATAGTCGGAAAAATAAGGCTGATGCTCCATCCGCGCCTTAATCATTGGTGGCACGTGACGCTGTATGTCAGCCCGCGCGGGCTGACGACGCGAAAGATACCTTACGAAGGCGGCAATTTTGAGATAGAGTTCGACCTTCAAGAACACAAATTGAAAATAACCGCCAGCAATGGCAGATCAGAAGATTTCGCTCTTTATGACGGATTGACGGTCGCAGACTTTTACAGCAGCATCTTTTCAAACCTCAGAAAGCTTGGGATCATCTGTTCAATATTGGCAACACCCTACGAAGCCCCGTCGGAAACGCCATTTGCAGAAGACTATACCAATTGCTCCTATGACAAGGAATATGTCCGGCGTTTTCACCAGATCCTTGTCTCTGTTGACAGCATCCTTGAGGAATTTCGCGGCAGGTTCTATGGAAAATCAACGCCGGTGCATATGTTCTGGCACAGCTTTGATCTGGCGTTGACGCGATTTTCGGGCAAACGTGTTCCCGTCCGCGAAGGAGCGAATGGCGTCGAACGCGAGGCATATTCGCACGAGGTCATCAGCTTTGGTTTCTGGTTCGGCGACGACAACGTGCCGGCTCCGGCATTTTATTCATACACCGCACCTGAACCCGAAGGATTGTCCGAGGAACCGCTCTTGCCCGATTCTGCCAGATGGCAGGCGTCGAACGGTTCGCACATGGCTTTGCTGATGTATGAGGACGTAAGAAATGCCGATGATCCGCACGCGGCGGCACTCGATTTTCTCGAATCTGCATATCAGGCCGGAGCCAAACGGGCGGGTTGGGACAGCGAAGGTTTTCAAAACAACCCGAACTGACATCGGCATTCATTTTTCGTTCTTTTAGTATTATGAAACACACGCTTTACCGCATTTTGCCGTTTGGAGTAATTCTTGTTCTGTTGTTGCTGGCCGGTTCGGCAACGGCAGAGGCACAGTCGCGGAAAAAGGACATGGCGGAGCTTTTGCGTCTGCACGAGCAGCAAAAAACAGCCCACATTACCAATAACGCGGAAATGTTCGTTGAGATGTTCGCCGAAAATCTGGTCCAGCTGCAGCGGGGACAATCCGCGACGCGAACAAAGGCGGAAAGCCTTTCCCGTTTCAAAACCTATCTTTCGCGCTACAAGTTCCTGGAATGGGAAGACATAAAACCGCCTGTCATAAAAATTTCGAAGGACGGCACGATGGCGACCAAGATCGTGCAAAAACGTGTTCGCGGAACCTACACCTACGAGGACGGCAAGGTCGAGGACGACCACACCGTTTTTGCATGGCTTGAGGTCTGGGAAAAGATCAAGGGCAAATGGAAGGTAACGGCGATCGCCTCAACTGACCGGGACGGCGGTAAATAAATTATGATAGATCTGCGCAGCGATACTGTTACGAGACCAACTAAGGCAATGCGTCAGGCAATGGCCGATGCCGAGGTCGGCGACGACGTTTACGGCGAAGACCCGACGGTCAATCGCCTGCAGGAACGCGCCGCCGAAATGTTTGAAAAAGAAGCTGCCCTCTTTGTCCCAAGCGGTTCAATGGGAAACCAGATCGCGGTCAAACTTCACACGAATATCGGCGATGAGATCATAATAGAAGAACGCGGGCATATCTTTAACTACGAACTTGCCGGAACATCTTTTATCTCAGGCGTGATGGTCAGGCCTGTTCAAAGCGCGGACGGGTCAGGGCATCTTACGTGGAAAGAGATCTCAGAAGCACTGCACAGCGATGTGCCGTATTATTCGCTGATGACCGGGCTTATTTGTCTGGAAAACACACACAATTTTGCCGGCGGCAGCATTATGAGCGCCGATCACTGTAAAGAGATCTGCGACAATGCACATGATCTGAACTTGCCGGTACATATGGACGGAGCGAGGATTTTTAACGCCGCGGCGGCGGCAGGTTCATCCGTTGCCGACCTGACACGCAAATGCGACACTGTCCAGTTCTGCCTTTCAAAAGGTTTGGGTGCGCCTGTCGGTTCCATCCTTCTTGGTTCGGCTGATCTGATAAAAGAGGCCCGCGTTTGGCGAAAGCGGCTCGGCGGCGGGATGCGTCAGGCCGGCGTGATCGCGGCGGCAGGCATTGTCGCCCTTGAACGCTCTCCGGGGCTTCTGCACGCAGACCACGCCAACGCACGCCGTCTTGCCGAAGGCATCGCCGAACTTCGGGGCATCAGTATCGACGTTGAAAAGGTGGTTACAAATATAGTTATCTTCAACATCGCCGAAACCGGAAAAAGCTCTGCCGAGATCTGCGAAGCCCTTAAAAACGAGGGCATTCTCGCCATCGGCTTTGGCGACTCGATCAGGATGGTGACACACTTTGACGTTTCGCAGGAAGATGTAAATACGACTCTTTCTCATTTCCGTGCCATTCTCAATTAAAGCCGCTGACAGCAGTTAACCAATAAAATAATGAAAAACTTTCTGTCCATAATATTATTGCTTGCTTTTTCTGGTGGAGTTTATGCGCAGGGTTCGGGGCTTGTCAGCATCCAGGGACATCGCGGAGCGAAAGGCTATTTTCCTGAAAATACCATTCCGGGTTTCATCCTTGCGGTCGAACAGGGAGCCGATACGATAGAACTTGACGTTGTCATCTCACAGGATAAAAAGGTCGTTGTGTCGCACGACCACTGGTTCTCTTCGGCTTTTTCAACGGCGCCGGACGGTACGCGTGTTGCCAGAGAAACCGAACGCGAACACAACATCTACAAAATGGCCTATGAACAGGTCAGAAAATACGACGTCGGCAGCTTTGGCAATACAGGCGTTCCGGGACAGATCCCGATCAGCACGCACAAACCTCTGATGACCGAGGTTTTTGAGGCGGTCGAAAAATATACACAGGAACGCGGCCTGCCGCCAACGCGATACAACATAGAGATAAAATCCGGCCCGCAGGGCGACAACGTCTTTCATCCCGAAATACCGGAATTCGTCGATCTTGTTCTTAAGGACATCGCCGCCCATGGCCTCAGCAAACGCGTGATCGTCCAGTCGTTCGATGTCCGCCCGCTTCAGCTTATTCACACGATCGATCCCGATATGGTGATCTCATTTCTTGTATCAAATCAGTTGGGTGTGGAAAAGAACCTCGAAAATCTCGGTTTTGTCCCGGATACATACAGCCCCAATTTTTCACTGATGAACGAAGAATTGGTGAGATATTGCCGTGAAAAGAGGATCAAACTGGTGCCGTGGACGGTAAACAACATCGACGACATGATAAAAATGCGCGACCTGGGCATTGACGCGATCATCACCGACTACCCCGATCGTGCCGTAAAGGTTTTCAGAAGAAAATGAGCTTCTCCGCTGCCTGGCCGTTCTCCTTTATGAATGCGGCCCGGCATTTCTATTTGCTCCATAATTATTTACGCCACGAAAAACCACATCCGCTTTCTTCATTTCGGATAAACACTTCGACAGGCCTCTTTTTTTAACGACGGCACTTCTTGCAAAGCGTCTGATTCGGGTAAACTATCGGGGATGATAATCGCTATCGACGGCCCGTCAGGCGCGGGCAAATCAACCTTGGGGAAAATGCTTGCAAAGGAGTTTGGGCTTCTGTATCTGGACACCGGCGCAATGTATCGCGCGGCGGCACTGGCATCTGTCAGGGCAGGAGCTGCGCTTGATGATGAGAAAGCTGTCATTGAAGCGGTTGACAGATCGGACATCCGGCTCGAGGGCGAACCGGATTCTCTCAAGGTGTTGCTGGACGGTCAGGATGTGACCACGGACATACGAACACTTGACGCGGCACAGGCAGCCTCAATCGTATCGACCATTTCGGAGGTCAGAAGCAGAATGGTCGAACTTCAGCGTTCGATAGGCGAACAGGACAAGAAAGGCTGTGTGCTGGAAGGCCGCGACATCGGCAGCGTTGTTTTTCCCAACGCCGACATCAAATTTTTCCTGACCGCGAAACCCGAAGCCCGCGCCAGACGGCGCTTTGAGGAAGACAGGGCAAAAGGCCGCGAAAGCACATACGAAAAAACGCTTGCCGAGATAAACGAACGCGATGAGCGCGACGTGTCCCGCGACGATTCGCCGCTGGTAATAGCCGAGGATGCCGTCGTCATAGACACAAGCGACCTTGACCTGACCGAGGTTTTTGAACAAATGCTCGCAAAGGTTCGTGAAAGACAAAGTGAAGCTGCCAAGGTCTAATTTCAGATCGGAAGCGTATTGGCTTGTCATCATTTCATTCGGGCCGCCGGCGGCAGGCATTTTATCCGTGCTTGCGTATCAGCCGGTGAATTTGTTTGACTAACCGAGACACAATCGCTAACATCATAAATTGCTTTTTGATATGCTCCCGTAGCTCAGTTGGATAGAGCAACAGCCTTCTAAGCTGTGGGTCGCACGTTCGAGTCGTGCCGGGGGCAAACATTATATGCAGTCTCTTACACCTGTAGAGATCTGCACTCGTTGTATCATCTGTGACGAATCCGATCCGGTCGTATTGGAGTTTGACCATAGGGACGGAAATGATAAGATTGACAGCGTATCAAGCTTGATCCGTAATTCCTCATGGGATCGGATCGCAGCGGAACTGGCAAAATGTGACGTGCTTTGTGCTAACTGTCATAGACGTAAGTCAGCCGCTCAATTTCGCTGCAAGAGGCACCTTTTCATAGATCGTTAATTTACGGCGGCTATAGTTCAGTGGTTAGAGCGTCTGATTGTGGTTCAGAAAGTCGAGGGTTCGAATCCCTCTAGCCGCCCCATCTTCCGTTAAACGTTAAAAAATGACAGCCGCGTCATCGCTTGCCGCTGAAAGCGAAAGGTACGTCGTTCCTCTTTTTTATTTGATCCAGGGAGTTTTCGCACCGTGACATTCCCCCGCAGCTTCATTGCCCTGATCCTGTTTTGCATTTGTGCAGGCATTGTTTCCGCCAACGACACACATCCGTTCGTTGAGGGTGAACTGCTTGTAAAATTCGGCAAAAACTCTGCGGACAAGGCGGCAAAAGTCTCTCGCCTAAAGGCGGGACCGTCGCTTCTGGAAGAGCTGAAAGGCACAGAATGGCAAAGGATACGCCTGCCGAAAGGCATGTCTATGGAGGAAGCCATCCGGCTCTACGAAAAAGACCCTTCGGTCGAGGCGGTCCAGCCAAATTTCTATTACCGCCTTCTTGCCACGCCAAATGACCCGCAGTATTCCAGTTCGGGTTTGTACGGCCTGCAAAACATCTCGGCTCCGGCGGCATGGGATCTTTCGACAGGAAGCCCTGATGTCGTTGTCGCCGTGATAGATACAGGAATTCGCCTGACGCACGAGGACCTTGCCGCAAATATCTGGACAAATTCCGGCGAAATTCCGGGAAACGGCATCGACGACGACGGCAACGGTTTTATCGATGACGTTTACGGATGGGATTTTCGCTATGACGACAATGACCCGAGCGATCAGCACGGCCACGGGACACACGTTGCGGGAACAATAGGAGCGGTCGGAAACAATGGCCTCGGCGTTGTCGGCGTAAATTGGAACGTCAGGCTGATGGCGATAAAGATCTACAGCCCGTCCGGGACCGACACCACGTCGGCAATGCTCATAAACGCGTACAATTACGTGAGGATGATGAAGGAACGCGGCGTAAACATCCGCGTTACCAATAATTCCTACGGCGGCTGCGGCGAGGCATGTGGATACGACCACGCGACGCGTGAGGCGATCGACGCTCTTGGTGAAGCAGGCATTTTGAATGTTTTTGCGGCCGGGAATAATAACAGGAATACCGACTCCGTACCGTTCTATCCCGGAAGCTACGATCTGCCGGGCATTCTGAATGTAGCCAATTCCAATTCGCTTGACCAGCGCAACTCTACGTCTAACTACGGTGTCGTGTCGGTCGATCTGGCCGCTCCCGGCACCGGCATTTTAAGTACGACCAACGGTTCGGATTCAAGCTATGGCGGTTCCAGCGGAACGTCAATGGCGGCGCCGCACGTTGCCGGAGCGGCGGCACTGCTGGCCGCACATCGCCCCGACCTGTCGGCCTCGTCGCTAAAGGCAACGCTGATGAACAGCGTTGACGTGCTGCCGGCATGGAACGGCCTGGTAAAGACCGGCGGACGTCTGAACGTCGCGGCGGCCCTTTCCTCTCCGACCGTCTGCACGGCTGAGGTCGAGGCTGAATCGCTTTTTATAGGAACAAAAGGCGGAGTTTTTTCAATCGACGCCTCGATGCCGCAAAATTGCGACTATTCTGTCCGCGGCGAATATTTCTGGATACAGCCGCTGACACGTTCGGCAAGCGGAACACAGACCGTGCAGTTTAGGGTAAGTCTAAATAACACAATATTTAGGAGCGGATATCTGCGCATCGGGGATAAACAGATACAGATAACCCAATCACGCGGCGGAAAATGACGATATTTAGTGGCCTGTGGAAACCATTTTGGTTTTTCGCGCGTCAAAGACCTTTGTAACAAGACTTTTCTGAAATCAGAGAGGGAATCTTAATTTCTAAAGATGGGGAAACCTTTTAGACTTTCTTGCGCCAGGCCCCTGTCTGATTGTATATTATTAGTTCTGTTTGGAATTCGGCGGATCGTATCATCGAAAAGCCCGAAAGCCCGAAACAAGGAAATAAATCATGAGAATTTCTACTATTGCCGGAAAGGCCGCCTTTCTGTTCACGATTGTCGCCATATTTACCGCTTCGGCTTTTTCACAGGCCGGTCTTCACAAGGCCCTCGATTTTGACGGTGACGGCAAAGCGGACGATTCGATCTTTCGCCCAAGCTCGACAACCTGGTGGATACGCCTTTCAGGCGACGGGTCGCTTAAAACCCAGGTCATGGGAATAGCCAACCAGGATTTTATTACGCCGGGTGATTTTGACGGCGACGGCATCGGTGATATGGCAATTTGGCGTGACACGTCCGGCATGTGGTACTGGATCAGAAGTTCTGACAACACTGCCCATGCGGCACAGTTCGGCGTTTCCGGCGATGAGCCTGTCGCCCGCGACTATGACGGCGACGGCAAAACAGACCCTGCAATAATAAGACGTTCAAATGGTGTGATGACGTGGTACATATTTCGCAGCACCGATCTCGGGTACCATGCAATTCCGTTCGGAGCCGCCACCGATTACTCTGCTCCCGGCGATTATGACGGTGACGGAAAATATGATCTTGGCGTCCAGCGTCCGGGAGCGACCCAATACGCCGCCGCTCTCTTTTATGTTGCATTTGCCTCTGGCGGATACAGCATCACACCGTGGGGCTTTGGTACGGATCTGATCGTTCCGGGTGATTATGACGGCGACGGAAAGACCGACATTGCGGTTGTCCGCGAAGGCACTACGTCAAATTCTCCTCTTATATGGTATATCCGCAGAAGCTCTGACGGCGGCCTGACCGCATTGCAGTGGGGAGCAACCGGAATGGATCTGACCACACAGGCGGATTACGACGGCGACGGAAAGACCGACATAGCCGTATGGCGCAATCCGACCGGCACTTACTATATATACCGGAGTTCAAACCAGACGATGGACGTTCGTGTATGGGGAACGCCAAACGATTTCCCGCTTGCGGCGTATGACACACACTAAATAAAACTGGACAGGTAACTATGGCCGGGCGTCAATATGGCTCCCGGCCATTTTGTTTCTTGCAATGCGTTTGTTTACATCTTAGTCTAAATACAATGACCGGCCTGGCGGAAAAGATAACAGCGTTCAAAGGCAAGCGGATCGTGATAGTCGGCGATGTGGTCGCCGACCAGTTCCTGCGCGGAACCATCAGCCGCGTTTCGCGCGAGGCACCGGTCTTTATCCTCAAACACGATTCGACCGAGACACTGCCCGGCGGAGCGGCCAACGCAGCGGTCAATGTCGCATCGCTCGGCGGCGAGGCGGTGCTTGTCGGGGTTGTCGGCGATGACGCACAGGGCGAATTGCTCCGGGCGTCGCTTATCGAACGCGGCGTTTCCGACAAAAACCTGCTTGTGAGGCAAAACTCGCGCACAACGACCAAACAGCGTGTTCTGGCAGGCCAGCACTATGCTCCGCAACAGCAGGTCATCAGGATAGATTACGAGGAACCGGAACCGATCTCAGCCGAGTACAAAGCATTGCTTACGGAAAAATTGATCGCTCTGACAGAAAATGCCGATGCGGTGATAGTTTCCGATTACGGCTACGGTGTTGTCGATACGGACATTTATCAGGCCGCGCGCGAAGCTGCAAACAAAAGGAAGATACCTGTTTTGGCCGATTCGCGTTTTTCGTTAAAGGACCTGCCCGGAGCAACTTCAGCAACGCCGAATCAGGAAGAAGCCGCCCAAATTCTCGGCTCCGACCTTTCGCCGGAAAATTGCAGCCGCCTCAGAGAACAGCTTGGTTATGAGGCATTGCTCGTGACCTGCGGCAATGAGGGAATGCTGTTGATAGAGAATGGCAAACCTCCCGCAACAATCGAGGCGGTCGGAAGCAAAATGCCGGTTGATGTCACCGGTGCCGGCGACACCGTCATTGCGGCGTACGCCATCGGACTGGCCGCCGGATTGAGTTTTTTTGAGGCCGCGACCGTTGCCAATCACGCCGGCGGGATCGTCGTGATGAAAAAAGGTACGGCATCTGTTTCCGTTTCCGAGCTTTTGGCGTCGCTTAACGGAACGCTTTATTCCGAAGCCGCATCATGACCGCATTACCCGAAAAAAAGATCATGCCGACCGCACCGATACTCGACCGTCAACAGCTTGTAGCTAAGGTCGCCGAAGCACGTAATAACGGCGAAAGGATCATCCTTGCCAACGGCTGTTTTGACCTGTTTCACGTCGGCCACATCCGCTATTTGGAAGGTGCAAAGGCACTTGGCGGCTTTCTGGTTGTCGGCATCAATTCGGATGAACAGGTGCGTAGCCTAAAAGGTTCCGGCAGGCCGTTCATCCCGCAGAATGAACGCGCGGAGATATTGTCAGCCATTCGTTCGGTGGACGCGGTCACGATATTTGACGAGCCGACGGTCGAGGCTTTGATAGAGGCGATCCGCCCCGACATCCACGCAAAAGGAACCGATTATACAACGGAAACGGTACCGGAACGAGAAACAGTAAAACGATTTGGCGGGCGCGTTGCGATAGTCGGCGATCCGAAGGATCATTCTTCCACAGAAATGATAACCGCTTTGAAAAGCGACGGCGCGACCTGATCTCTATTAACCCGAAGAAGCTGCGTTGCCTGAATGTTCGAGTCACGAAACAAGATCGACCTTATCATCGAGGTTTGGGAAAAGCTCGATTGCGAAAGCATTGGAGAATCGGAGATCCTTGCCATTGAGACGGTCGTGCGTGACCGCTTTGGCGAACAGGCGGTCGATTCACCGATGATAACGGCAAGGCTGCTTGCTGATGAAGGCGCCGAGCTGCGACATCCTGAGATAATGAAGCTCTATCTGGAACGCGCCGAGAACAGGCCGTATGATGCGGTTTTCAGAAACATCCTGGACGTGACGAGTTTGACAAAGGCGATGTCGTCGCTCCGCCGAATGGAAAATCTTCGCCGCAAATTCGTTTCGGACGGCGACAAGGAAGGTCTGAGGCTGCTGCGCGAGATAGCCCTGGAAAGAAAGGAATATCTTGCATCCGAAAAAGGCCGCAGTGAACTTTCTCAACCGGTCGCGGCGGAAATAGACGAATGGCTCAGGATCTGGCTTGGCTCGCCTGACGTTTTTGAACACTGGATAAAGCTGCGACAGGCGACCGACGAATTCAAAACTATCTTGGGACAAGAGCAATGACAGTACGCAGATTTTATGCTCCGCAGGCGGCGTTTGCTGAAAATTCCGTCGTTCTTGATGAAGGCGAGGCCCGTCATCTGCGCGATGTCCTGCGTTTGAGCGCGGGCGACATGGTAAACGTTTTTGACGGTGAAGGCAATGAATACAACTGCCGGATCGAGGCAGTTTCAAAGAGATCGGCGATCCTTACGATACTCGGCAGGGCCGAGCCTTCCGCTCCCGAATCCCCGCTTTTACTCACCGTCGCGGCAGCGGTCACGCCGCCTGAAAAATACGATCTGGTTGTACAAAAGGCCGTGGAATTAGGTGTAACACATTTCATTCCGCTCATAACCAATAGGACAGAGATAAAGTCGGCCATTGCCGAAAAACGCGTTGACCGCTGGAGAAAGATCGCCTTTGAGGCGTCAAAGCAATGCGGGCGGGCAAAACTGATGTCGGTTGCGGAACCGATTGCGTTTGAAAAGGCGTTCGGGCTTTTTAAGGGAACAAAAATAATGTTCAGCGAACGCGACGGACGAGGTTTTGAATCGCTGCCTGCCTCAAACGAGATGACGTTGGTATTTGGGCCGAAAGGCGGTTGGGACGACAAGGAATTGGAAACCGCCAAAAACAATGATGCCGCCATCATCACCTTTGGCGGCCGTGTCCTGCGGGCCGAAACGGCCGCTATCGCGCTGACGGCGATCATCCAGCATCGTTTCGGCGATATGAATTAAGATGGTCAGTTTCGCGGCCTGTAAAAAGCATCGCCGCGACGGGACATTTCTGCTTTTGCACCGAGCGTTTGTATGACGGCATCAAGCAATTCCTTGTTATCCAGCCGGAAACTCGTCGTTCCGGCGACGGCCGCTTCTATGTCTGTGTACTGCAAAACAAGATAACGCCGCTTTTCTCGGATAAATCCGCCAAGCATCGATCCCGGCAAGGGAATATGCCTTACGACCTGTCCGGTCGTCGATGTCACCGAACGCGACTGCGGCGAGATGGTGTTCAGCACGTCATAAGCCAGAGAGAATTTCTCCTTTCCGTCCTTGCCAAAGAAAACAAGCCTTTTGTTCTCATCGTCAAACTTCAGAGTTCCCTTTTCCCGATTGCTGAAACCGAGCATTCCGCCCTCGTATCTGGCTTTGAACGAAACAGGGGCCGCAGGTGCGCGAGGAGCCGTTTTTTCGGCCTCTTCCTCGACGGGACGCTGTGCGAATCCTGCCGTGACGGCAAGCAGCAGGATCATTATAAATAAAAAATTCTTCATATCTTTTAACCGGCGATCTTATTTGAGAACCATTGTAGTTCAGACGCCGCTGCGGGGAAAATGGTTGTTAACCGCCCGCCGAACGGCTTTGCTCCGATGCATTTGCCCGGAGCCTTTCCATTGCTATCTCTATGTATTCCGACGATATTTCAGACCCGACCCACTTTCGCCCTAAAAGTCCCGCGACCTTTGCCGTAGTGCCGCTGCCCATAAAAGGGTCATAGACCAGGCCGTCTTCATTGGTCCAAGTCAATATCTGGTCCTCGACCAGTTTTTCAGGAAATATCGCCGGATGTTTGAAAGCGATCTTGTCGCTGGAACTCGATGTGCCGACGTTGTAAAAAAAGATGTTGTTGACCTTTCGCTCTCGCGGAGCGACGTGATCGTGGGCAAGGTCGTTCCTGCCCGTCTTTGTAATGCGAAACGATTTGAACGCCTTTTCCTGTTTAATTGCAACGGTTATCGGATTGAATGTTTCGGGCTGGCCTTTGCTGAAACAGAACATATATTCGAACGCCTGCCGGTAACGCTTGCCGCAATCGCTCGGGATCGGGTTGTTCTTGGCATAGATCATCGTGTCGTGAACGCGAAAACCCGCATCGCGAAAGGCAAAGGCGTGCTCAAAACTGCTCAGGCTCTCGCTGCCGTTATACGTGCGGTCGGCGACCACCCAGATGACGACGCCGCCCGGTTTTGTCTTTGCAAAAAGCCCTTTTGTTATGTCCTCTATCGGGAAATGATAACCGTTGTAATCGCGCAGGTCGTCATACGGCGGGCTGGTAATGGTCATGTCAATGACATCGTCCGGCATTCGCGCAAGCGTCTCAATACAGTTTTCGTGGTAGATGGTAAAAAGATCGATCATTCTTTGCTAAGATCAAAACCTCGCTTCGGTCATTGTTCTCTGCCATTTCAGGGAGTTCAAAAGAACATTGAGGCGTTCCTTCGCATCGTCATCAAATCCCGGCGAAATTTTTGCGACGATGGTTTCCATCAGCGGCACGGCAAGCTGTCCCGAATGGCTCATTATGCGGCTGAAATAAGAGATGTTGGCCCTGCCCGCGTCATCCGTATGAAATCTGCGGACGGAATCGGCATCCAAAACGGCCACGTCGCGGCCAACAGGTATCGTCCTTGCCGGGACCGCATGATCCGCTCCGCCGTCAGATAAAAGCCGTCCGAGAACGATGATGCCGATAAGAATGCCGGATCTTCCCTTTCCGCGAGCGTCGAAATCATCCAACGCGGGCTTTGGATCAAGACGCGGGCCGAACCCCGAAAATTCCGGGTTGAAAAGCCGCGAATCGTATATCACGCCGACAAATCGTTCATCTCCCGACACGACCGAGACGAACCTGCCAAACCCATGATCGTCCGGCGTCGGCAAGCCCGTGTCGCGGTCGGGTTCAACGACGCGGGCAACATAATCGATATGTGAATTTGAACCAATGATGACCGCTATCTTCATTTCCTGACATCGAACAATATCCTGTCCGGCTCAATATATGCCAAAACAATGGCGTCAAACGACCGGAGCCAATTCCGGCACAATATACATAAGCCACCAGAGCAAGACCTGAATGCCCGTTACCGCAAAGCTCAGCCAGAAGGAAAGGGCCGCCGTAGCTCCGCCGCCGATGCCCGGCCGCCGTATTTGGGCAACATATCCCGCAACACCCGAAACCAGCGTCACCGGAACGAACAAAATGCCGAGAAAAGGCACCAGCGAAAAAACAAAAGATGCCCACGCTATCTGTGACGCCGTGTTCCTGTTGTCGGGCGGGAACAGTTCGGTCACGTTCTCGGTGTTTGGCCAGACGGCCGCAATGCCATGCAGACGATATGACGAACGCACCATGTCCAATGGCTGATAATCATCACCCGCCCGCTTTTGACACACACCGCAAAGAACCTCGCCTTCCCTGAATGCGGTTCCGCAGACCGGGCATTCCATCTGTGTCTTTTCGGTGATAAGCATCGGCATCGCTTGGTCAACCTGTTCGTGTATAGTCTTCCATTTTTCGCGCGCGGGTGCAATCTTTGCTTACGGTTCCCACATCTCCACAAATTTTGCTATGTGATCGGCGTCTTCCTTTTCGGCCTCTGCTTCGAGGAAATCGCGGAACTGTTCCTGTTCGGACATATACGCTTCCTCGCTGAGTTTGCCGGAAAAGTATGCCGTTCGCAGCCAGACAAGATAGGTATTGAACGTGTCGGTCTGGTTGTATTTGACGATGCGGTCAACGTCGCCTGCCAGCCACAGATCAACGACCTGATCGCCCGCCATATCGATCTTTCCGGGATAACCGCACAGAACCGCCAAGTCATTGAGTTTCGGGGCCATCGCAAAGCGCGAAAAACGCTGGAGCAGATCAAGGTGCCATTCGCTGTTGCGCGAATCGAAATAATCTCTTCCTTCCCAGGGTTTTGCCGGACGACGTGTGAATGCCGGGGCGGACACCTCGTTGATAATTCCCCGCTGAACAAGCACCTGCAGATCGGATTCTATCGAATTGTACCCGACAAGCTGCGGCTCGCGTTCGCCGACCCAATGCAGAAAAGTTCCGATGATCGCGGCCTCGTCGTGCTGCTCTTTATTGGTCGGAAGTTTTGGCAGAGAGTGGACGGCAAACTCTATATGCGGCTGGCTGTCGCGATAGACCGCGTTCCGCGAAAGGAACGCTATCGAAACGACACGCGAATAGACGTATTTTACAAAAGGCCGCGGAACATCTTCGGAATAGCCCGATGTGTTTTCCCACAGCTTCTGCATTGCCTCAAGTTCCGTCACATCATCGGGCAGCCCGAACAATTTCTTTGCCCCGACAGCATCCGGAACCCATTCCAGATCAAAGAACCACGTTCGCTCGCGTATATCGTCTTTTAGCATAGTTGGCGAGATTATACCGAAAAAGAACAGTTACTTCACCCGCGACGTGCGGCGTTTCAGAAAATCCATCAGGACAAATTGGGTCAGATTGTTCGGATCGGCAAAATATGCCTTGCCGCGTGTGATGGCGGTCATTTCCTTTACAAATTCGACCAGATACGGGTCGGACGCCAGCATGAACGTATTTATCATGATGCCGGATTTTCTACATGCCTGAACTTCCCTGAAGGTTTCCGCCATGACAAAAGGATCGCGTCCCATCGAATTTTTATACAACAGCCGCTTGCCGCTTGTTTCGACATCAGAATAACGCCGGTAGCTGTGATATGCGGCATTCGTCGGTTCTATAAAAGCGGCTGTCGGTTTGCCGTCGGTTATTATCACTATCTGCTTCATCTCCTTTCGCTGTGCGGTCAGGATGCGGCGGGCGAGTTTCAGCCCCTCGGCGGTATTGGTGTGATACGGCCCGACCTGCGTCACCGCCAGCCGGGCAAGCGGAAGTTCTTCTGCGTCGTCATGAAACAGAACGACCTTTAGCGTATCGCCCGGATATTGCGTTCTTATCAGGTGAGCCAGAGCGATGGCGACCTTTTTGGCGGGAGTGAAACGATCCTCGCCGTAAAGGATCATCGAATGAGAACAGTCAAGCATCACCACGGTCGCACAGGACGAAAAGCGGTCCTGCTGATAAACGTGCAGATCGCCGTATTCCAGATCAAGAGGCACTTTCAATCCGCCTCGGGCAATTGCCGACATCAGCGTTGTGTTTACGTCAAGGTTTATGGTGTCGCCAAATTCGTATGGCTTTGATCCGAGAGCTGCTTCGACACCTGTATCAGTGTGATTCGTCTCATGCCGTCCGAAAGACGAACTTCCGATGGAACCGAGCATTTTTTGCAGCGTTTTATAACCCATCAGGTCGAGGCCTTTTTCCGTGACCTCAAATTTGACGTTCCGCGGCAGAGGTTCGCCGACCTCGCCGTTGCCGTCGCCAAACCCTGATATGTTCTGTTCGCGGGGAATCTCCTTCAGGTTCAAATAACCTTCATCGACAAGCCGCTCGATCAGTTGGTTTATCTGTTCTTCGAGCAGCGATCCGCGAAACTTGCCGTCGTTTTCAGAGAGCATCTTTTCGATGTCGAACTCGGTAAGAATTCCCTGTTCGAGCAATGCTTTGAGGATCGCCTGCCGCAGGCCGTCAATGGAATCATCCGCCTGATTTCGCTGTCGCGTCCACCAGTAATCTTCGTTAAAACCGGAGTTCAGCACCTGATCGGACAGCGATTCCATCAGGCTGCCGAGGTCGATGCCAAAGACATCAAAACCCGTGAATTTTGAATAGCGGATAAACTTCATCTGAGAACAGGCCTTGCATTTGCGGTGCAAAAAATCGTATATTGACCCTGCAACCCCCAAGCGGTCATTTAATACTCTCTCCAAAAACTTAACACAAAACTCTCTCCGTTTCTAAATTTTGAATTAAAGGAAGGAAGATGAAAATGAAGAAGTTTTTGGTCGCACTAATGGCATTGTTCGTATTTGCGGTAATGCTGCCGACATCAGCCGATGCACAGTCATGCCGCAGAAAGAGCGCTAAAAAATCGTCAGCCAGATATGGAACTGCCGGATATCAGGCTTATAACCGCAGAAATAGCCGCAACAACAGGCGTCCCAGCGTTTATCGCAGGCACAGAAATCTGATAAACATCGGCATCGGGGCCGGAAGCGGGGCGTTGCTTGGCGGCATTATGGGCGGCAAGAAAGGAGCCGGTTGGGGCGCTCTTGCCGGGGCCGGAGCCGCAACCGTTTATACATACAAGATAAACCCGAAAAAACGCCGGTATAATCGCCGTTAATAAGGGTAAACTATCTATAAGGCAGTAAGGTCGTCTCAGAAAGGCGGCCTTTTTTTGATCTCAGCAAAAAAGCCATACCAAACCGCTCAATCGCAACCCAAATCGTATCCGGGATCATATTGCCATTTTAAGGACAATCCCGATAACTGCCGTATATTCTATACTTTAGCGTTTGTGGCACACCCGTTGCTTAGTCATAAGGGCGAGGGCAGAGGCACTCACAAAGCAATAATATTTAGGGGGAAAGAACAATGAAAAAATATATAGCAGGTTTAGCAATGATGGCAATGATGGCGGTGATGATACCGATGTTCGCTACCTCAGCCGACGCTCAGACGAGGCGGTATCGTCAGCAAAAACAGAGCACTTATGACAAGCACCGCAACATAATCAATATCGGCATCGGGGCCGGTGCGGGAGCCTTGATAGGAGCTTTGACCGGCGGTAAGAAAGGTGCCGTAATAGGAGCGGCAGCCGGTGCAGGCGGCGGAGCACTCTATACCTACGTCCTCAACCCGAAGACGAAGAAGTACGAACGACGCTACTACCGCAGATAATTTTCAACACTGAACGAACACGAGGGAAGAAAAACCGCGGCTGTCAGAAATGACGGCCGCGGTTTTTTAGCGTCAAATATGTGTCAATAGGGTCAAAAACCAGCGATATTTGATAGAATCTGAATAAGATATGCAGTTTTCATTTGACCCCAAACTTCGTGACATTGCCTTTAAGGTTGAGGACGGCGAGCGGCTGTCGTTTGACGAAGGCGTTGCGCTTTATAATACCTCAGACCTGAACGCGCTTGGCAAGCTGGCCGATACGGTGCGGCGGCGAAAGCACGGCCTGACGACGTATTACAACGTCAACCGGCATTTTAACCACACGAATATCTGCGTGGCGGACTGCAAATTCTGCGGATTTTACCGCCGCGCGCGTCAGGAAGATTCTTACACGCATTCGATAGAGGAAGGCGTCGAGATCGCCCGCAATGCCGTCGCCGAAGGAGCGACCGAACTGCACATCGTCGGCGGGCTGACGACCAAACTTCCCTTTTTGTATTACACCGATCTTTTCTCGACGCTCAAAAAAGAGTTTCCCAAGCTGCACCTCAAGGCATTGACTATGGTCGAGCTTGATTTCTTCGCCCGGTTTTACAAAATGTCGGACGAGGACGTTATCGAACAATTAAAAGCAGCCGGTATGGATTCGTGTCCCGGCGGCGGAGCCGAGATATTTGCCGAACCGACGCGTTCGCGCATCTGCGACCACAAATGCGACGGCAATCGTTGGTTGGAACTCGCCGGAAAGGTTCACAAAGCAGGGCTGAAAACCAACGCGACGATGCTTTACGGTCACATCGAAACCATCGAAGACCGAGTCGATCACGTCGTAAAACTCCGCGAACAGCAGGACGCGACCGGCGGTTTCCAATGCTTTATTCCGCTCGCCTTTTATCCGCCCGGAACGGCTCTTTCACAACTTCCCGGCCCTGACGCCATCGACAATCTAAAGACCATCGCCGTCTCACGCCTGATGCTCGACAACTTTGACCACGTAAAGGCATATTGGGTGATGCTCGGCAAACAAACCACGCAAATGGCACTGCATTTCGGCGCAAACGACGTTGACGGCACTATCACCGACGGCGGCGAACTCACCCACGCCTACTCCGTCGAAGAAGGCGGCGAATCAAAAATGACCAAAGCCGAACTCATCACCATGATCGAACGCGCCGGCTTCGAAGCCGTCGAACGCGACACCGTCTATAACCGGGTGGAGAAGGTGTCGGCATGAAAACCTGTTCTCTAAATGGAACTTATATCTTATGTCTCGGATATGAGACAATCAGTAATGAGTCGAAATGTTAAACTGGTAGAGATGGGCAAAACCGAGGTTTATGTGGCAAAGGACGTTTCGGAACTTTGTGACATTATCGATCTGACGCCGCAAGATGCAATAGAACTCGAATTTAGAGGAAAACTGAAGGATAAGATCAAAGCCGCTGTAAAAGCAAAAAAGCTAACGCACGAACAAGTGGCAAAACTTTCGGGAACCTCGCGGACAAAAATAACGGCTATACTCAACGGCAACACATCAGGCGTATCCAGCGACCTTTTGCTGAGAATACTCTATTCGCTGGGATTTCAGGCAAAAGTATCCTTCGCACCTGTCAGAGCAAATCCCTAAAGTCCTTGCGGCGAATCAAAAATGACCAAAGCCGACCTCGTCACCATGATAGAACCAACCGGCTTTTCGAGTCCGTTGAAAGAGATACGGTTTATAATCGAGTTGAGAAGGCAATTGTATAAACTATGAATGACAACCCGTCAGATGAACCTAATGCAAAAATTTTGTTTAGTACTGAGTATGATGACGATTCTGCTGATGTTGAAACATTGTGGGCATATGATCTAGGGAATGATCGTTATCGGATTGATAATCTTCCCTATTTTGCTTACGGCGTTTCATGGAACGATGTCGTTTATGCTCCTTTCAATGCCGATGAACAACGGGCAGCTTATGTAAAGGTACTTGAAAAGTCCGGCAATCGAACCATTCGCATAATATTTGAAGAGCCGATCGACGAAAACGCTGAATCAATGGCTTTGCTTGATAGGTTAACGAAAATCGGTTGTGATTTTGAAAATGCCAATGGGATTCTGGTAGTTATAAACATTCCGGCGACGGTCGATCTGTTCGAAGCCGCCGAACTAATAGAAAATACCGGGGTCACATGGGAATACGCCGATCCAACCTATGAAGAGATCTTCGGCGATGACGAATAAATAAAGAAGGTTTAAGTCAACTTAAAACGTCTGTGCGAAAGTGACTGTTTCGCGGTCTGAACATATGCTAAAATGCAAATTATGGAAACGATGACCCTGACAATTCATTTGCCCAAAGATATTGGCTCGGCGTTGGAGCGTAAGGCGAGAACGGACGGGAAAGCGTTGACCGAATATGTAGAAACGCTGATAACGACGCAGGTCAAACGACCGACTTTTCGCGAACTTTTTGCTGATGTCCGCGAAAGCATTACGGTCAGCGACGATGATCTGACAAAAGAAATTGACGCTGCTATTGCCGAATCTCGCGAGGCTCGGAAGAGATGAGTGAAAATCCGGTTACGGTTTATGACTGCGGAGTATTCTTACAAGGTTTGCTGTCTAAATCCGGTCCGGCTGTTGCGTGTCTTGAACTGATAGAACAAGATCGAGTTCGTCTTGTTATCAGAGAAGAGGTACTTGCTGAAATAAAAGATGTGCTTTCACGTCCCGTTCTTCGCAAAACAGGCTCAAATCTTACCGACGAGAAAGTTGAAAATCTGATCGACATGCTCTTGGAAAAAGCCGAGTTTGTCGGACATGTACCACATCATTTCAGTTATCCACGCGACAAGAACGACGAACCTTATCTGAATCTTGCCATAGAAACCGAAGCCATCTTTCTGGTCAGCCGAGATAATGACCTGCTCGATCTAATGACGGCCTTTACAGACGAAGCAAAAGACTTCCGTCGCCGCTTCCGCCAGATTCAGATCCTAGATCCGGTGAGATTTTTGGAATCAGTGCAAAAGCCCGTAAAAACAACTGATCCTTAAATATAAAGCTCAATTACCCAAATCCGAACTCACTCAAATGATCGAGAGCGCCGGCTTCGAAGCCGTCGAACGCGATAAGGTGTATAATCATAGTAGGGCTGAAAAGATCTTAGCTTAGGAGAGTACTATGTCAGCAGTTCCAAAAAAGAGATTGACCGCCGAAGAATATCTCGAATTTGAGCGCAAGTCAGAAATAAAGCACGAGTTTTATAACGGCCGTGTATTCGCAATGGCCGGAGCAAAGCGGCGCCATAATCTGATCGCGTTGAACATCGGCAGCGAGATTCGCTCGCATCTAAAGGGCAGGGACTGCGAGGCCTATCCGTCGGATATGCGAGTGTACGTAAATGAGTTTGGGTTATACACCTATCCTGACATTTCCGTAGTTTGCGGCGAACCGGAGTTTCAGGACGATGTGTTTGATACGCTGCTCAATCCCGTGCTGCTGATCGAGATTCTGTCAGATTCCACCGAGAGCTACGACCGAGGCCGTAAATTTCAGCACTATCGCGGCATCGAAAGCCTTCGCGAATATGTGCTTGTTTCACAGAACGAGGCAAGGGTAGAAAAATACGTCCGGCAGGGCGACGGCTTCTGGGTGCTTTCCGAAGCCGTCGGGATTGACTCAACGATCATGTTCGAATCCATAGACTGCCCGATTCCGCTTGCCGAAATTTACGACAAGATAAATCTTGAAGAACCGGATGAGTCGGAAATAAACTGAGACCGCCGAACCGGCTTCGAAACCGTCGAACGCGATAAGGTGTATAATAGAGTTTAAGGTGCAGGAGCATAGATATGAATACCGCAATTGCAGATACAATAATCCCGATTCCGTTCATGGCAGATACTCGTTCGGTACGACTTCATTTTGATTTTGAAGACAGCACGAGAAAAATGACGCCGGATGAATTCTGGGAATTCTGCTCCAAAAACCGGAAACTGCGTGCAGAATTAACCAAAGACGGAGAGGTTATAATTATGCCGCCAACGGGCTATGAATCAAGTGAAGAAAATGTAGAACTGATC
This sequence comes from Acidobacteriota bacterium, assembly GCA_019639175.1. Taxonomy (GTDB): domain Bacteria; phylum Acidobacteriota; class Blastocatellia; order Pyrinomonadales; family Pyrinomonadaceae; genus OLB17. The sequence goes on from JAHBSK010000007.1 coordinate 23,765, forward strand.
ATCCAATTAGGGACATGGGCAAAAACTGACGGCACGGGAAAAGTAACCGAATCAAGCGGTGCGTTTATTTTGCCTGATGGCTCAACCAAGGCCCCTGACGCAGCATGGATCAAAAAAGAACGTCTTGAAAAATTCACCGCCGAAGAACGAAAAAAATTTCTTTCGCTTGTGCCGGATTTTGTAATTGAATTATGTTCTCCATCTGACAGTTTGAGCGAGCAGCAAACAAAAATGAAAGATTGGGTCGAAAACGGGACAAGACTGGGCTGGCTGATCGACCCCAAACATAGGAAAGCCTACATCTATCGAGCAGACGGCAGCGTTGAAGTGCTGGATGATCCAAAAACCATCTCCGGTGAAGACATACTGCCGGGTTTCGAACTCGATATGTCCCAAATTTGGTAGCTCACGGCAGCAAATCAAAATCGTCAAAGCCAACCGCATCACCATGATCGAACGAGCGGGGTTCGACGCGGAACGCCGTGGTTTAGTTTATTCGAGACGCCGGGCAGATGGATCAGGCTGTTTTTTCGATCTGACCGGCCGGTGTTTCTTTCAGGTATTGCCCGATAGGCACGACCGGAAATATCTCGCTGTATTTTTGGGAACCTGTGGCTCCCGCACGCCGATTGATGTGTTCGCGGCTGAGTTCTTCGGCGCAAACGACGCCCGATGCTGCCATCAGCTCAACAAAACTCTCTATCGTCGCTTTATGAAAATTGGCGACCCGCTGTGCCTTGTCTTCCACGACAAGCCCTTTCATCAGCCCTTTGTCCTGCGTGGCAACGCCCGTGGGACAGGTATTCTGATGACATTGCAGTGCCTGAATGCAGCCCGTTGCAAGCATCATCGCCCGGGCGACGTTGACCATATCGGCACCTATCGCGATCAGCCTGGCAATGTGATAACCGGTGAAAACTTTGCCGGCGGCGGCGACCTTTATGTCTTTTTTCAGGTCATAGCCCCGCAGCGTATCGACCGCGAACGCCAGCCCGTCGCGCAAAGGCATTCCGATGGAATCTGAGAATTCGACGGGTGACGCACCCGTGCCGCCCTCGGCGCCGTCGATCGAGATAAAATCCGGCTTTATGCCGGTCGCGATCATCGCCTCGCAAAATTCTACGAACTCTGCCCTTTTGCCGATGCAGATCTTAAAGCCGATGGGTTTGCCGCCGGAAAGATCACGCAGTTGTTTAATGAAACGCATCAACCCTTCCGCATCTATAAAAGCGGTATGCGCCGGTGGCGAATTGACCGTCGTGTGGGGCGTAACGTGGCGGATCGCGGCAATTTCCTCGGTGTTCTTTGCCGCCGGCAGAATGCCGCCGTGTCCGGGTTTCGCTCCCTGCGAAAGTTTTATTTCGATCATTTTCACATTGTCCAACGCGGCCTTTTGTTGGAACAATTTCGGATCGAATTCACCGTTCTCCGACCTGCACCCGAAATAACCGGTCCCGATCTGCCAGATCAGGTCGCCGCCGGGTTCCAGGTGATACGGGCTGATGCCGCCTTCGCCTGTGTTCTGTGCAAAGTTTCCCATTTTTGCGCCCTTGTTCATTGCCAGGACGGCGTTCTTGCTCAAAGAACCGAAACTCATCCCTGAGATGTTCAATCTGCTTGACAGATACGGCTTTGTACAGTCAGGCCCGCCCACCAAAACCCTCTGTTCCTGTTCCAGGTCTGCCGGGTCAACCGCATATACAGAATGGTTCATCCACTCATAACCGGGGTGATAAACGTCCCACTGAGTTCCGAACGGACTCGTCGAATTTACGTTCTTGGCCCGCTGATAGATCAGCGACCTGTATATCCTGTTTATCGGCCTGCCGTCCGTGTCTGTTTCGACAAAATACTGCATTATCTCCGGGCGGACCTTCTCAAGCATGTACCGAAAATTTCCGATTATCGGAAAGTTCCGCCGAATGGTCTGTTTCTTTTGGATAATGTCCGCGACCCCGACCACAATGATCGGCAAGACCACGATAAACATCAATAAAAAATACGGACTGATGAGTCCAAGCAGCAGGATCACGGCGCTGACCGCGATCGACGATATTATGAAGATCTGTCTGACGTTCATACTGGAATTATGAGAAACCTCTCCATCATTATATAGCCCAATATGGCCGCGAAAACAATCGTAAGAGTGCAGGCACGCCACAGAGTCGCATTACCGGAGCCTCAAAAAAACTTAAGTTCTAAATAGCTCAAACATCCGAAAATTTCAGACTCCTTAAAATTTTTTTTGATAATTTGAAAAAAAGACTTGCGAAACCAGATAGTTGCGCATATAATTGCAACCGAATGATTTCATATCATGTGTAAAGAACGATGAGAAGAGACGTTTTTCAAGCCATAGCCGATCCGACCCGCCGGGCGATCATTGCTCTGATCGCGATGCAGGCGATGACGCCGAACGCGCTTGCCGAGCATTTTGACACCTCGCGGCAGGCCGTTTCCAAGCATCTGCGGATATTGACGGAATGCGAGGTCGTAAAGCAGGAACAAAAGGGCCGCGAAATTTACTATTCGCTGGAGATCGCAAAAATGAAAGAGATCGACGAATGGCTGGAGCAGTACAGAAAGATCTGGGAAAGCCGATTTGAGCAGCTCGATATGCTGCTTACCGAGTTAAAACAAAAAGAGAAATAGGAGCGAAAAAAATGAAACCTGCTAAAGTGAGCACACCGTCAGACCAAGAAGTACTAATTGAACGGAGCTTTGATGCGGCCGTAGATCTGGTTTGGCAGGCTTATACTGAGCCTGCGTTGATGCGTCGCTGGCTAGCGGCCATGCCCGGATGGTCGATGCCTGTGTGCGAGATGACCACTGACGTTGGCGGCAAATATCGATGGCGCTGGCGCGATGATGAAAATAACGTCGAGTTTGGCTTCACGGGAGAGATGTTGGAGGTCGCATTGCATTCAAAGATCGTGCATACGCAGATCTACGACCCGGGCGACATGGGCGGAACGATGGGAGATGATGCGTCTGTTATCACGGTCACGTTCGACGAGAAGGACGGCATCACGAACGTGGCTACCCTGATCAAGTATGCATCGAAGGCGGATCGCGACGCGGCCATTTCAACAGGCATGACCGACGGCATGGAAATGAGCTACAAGCAGCTCGACGAAGTATTAAATGCAGAAGCCCGCACGTAAATAAGGGCATAACGATAAACCCAAATTACGCAATAGGGATCTTTCATTAAAATTGCAATTTCAAAATCTGTGTTTTCTGTGTCTTTTTGTCTGTGTTTTCTGTGGTTTTTCCTTTAAATCTTTACCACAGAGTTCACAGAAAAAAGACACAGAACGGCACAAAAGAGACCTAAAGGTTCTAATGCGACATCTGGGATAATGGAAAGTGGTATGGATTTTATAGTCAACAAAGAAACCAAAACCGTCTCGATAACCAAAGAGTTCGCCGCCGAGATCGATCTGGTTTGGGATGCTTATACAAAGCCGGAACTGCTCGACCAATGGTGGGCGCCGAAACCTTATGCGTCGCGGACAAAGGTTATGGACTTTCGCGAAGGCGGCAAGAGATTCTACGCTATGGTCAGCCCCGAAGGCGCCGAAAAATGGGTATTGCAGAAATACACGTCCATTACTCCAAAAACCAATTTTAAGCTTTTCAACGCATTCGCCGACGCCGACGAAAATCTCGAACTGCCCGGCTCCGATTGGGATTTTAACTTCAGCGGAGAGAACGGCACGACAAAGGTCAGCATCTCGATCTACAACGAGTCGCTAGAACGCCTGGAAAGAATGATCGAAATGGGCTTCAAAGAAGGATTTACGATGACGCTGAACAGCCTGGAAGAACTGCTCGCAACTTTATCAGAACAAAAAGAGGCAAAATAATGAGAAACATAATTGCATGTGAATTTATGACGCTTGACGGCGTTATACAGAATGAGGACGAAGGCGACGGCTTTAAGTATGGCGGATGGTTTTTTGGCTATGCGGACGAGGCAACCGGAGCCGTGGTGCAGGAGCGATTGGCTAAGCCCGTCGATCTGCTGTTGGGACGCAAAACGTTCGCCTCTTGGGAAACGTATTGGCCGACGCATTCGGATTTTTGGCCGAATTGCATGACCGCGACGAAATACGTCGCCTCGAACACGCGCGATTCCAGCGATTGGCAGCCCACGGTCTTTTTGGGCGGCGACCTCGCGGAAAAGGTCAGGCAGCTAAAACAAACCGACGGCCCCGATCTGCACGTATTCGGAAGTGCGGATATGCTCCAAACGCTGTTCAAGGCCGACCTTGTCGATGCTCTTGAGCTAATGATATTCCCGATCACCCTCGGCCCCGGAAAACGCCTATTCCAGGACGGCACTATCCCGGCTTCCTTCAGGGTGACCGAAAGCCAAATTTCCTCAAACGGTATTATCATCGTAAACTACGAACGAGACGGCGAAGTAAAAACCGGCGCACCTCAGATAGAGGAGGACGATTTGTAGGTGGACGACACCTTAGCAATTGGAATGAAGGTTCGACTCGGTGCGACGGGCGAGGTCGGCATTGTGATATGGACTTGGCATGACGATTTTTTGGAAGCACAAGATTGTTACGTTGCGTTTTTTGGAGAAGAACTGCCGACTGGCGAGCCATCCGAACCGCCCTATATCTTGAGATACCTATCAACTTCTTTGGAACGAATAGATTGAACTGGAAGATGATCAAGATCCACAGTATTTCTCGAGATCGCGACTTCCGTTAAAGACATGTTCTCCATATGAGAAAAATTATACATTGGAAACCAAATGTGAAGACAACGGCTTTTATATTGACGACTCTTCTGACGATGCTTCTGTCAGGGGATGTATCGGGGCAGCAGAAACCGGTCACCGGCTATGCACCGGTCAATGGGCTGAAGATGTATTACGAGATCCACGGCAGCGGCGAGCCTGTTGTGTTGCTGCACGGGGCGTTCATGGCGATCTCGGGTGAATGGGAAGAGTGGGTCAAAGAGCTTGCGAAAACGCGGAAGGTGATCGCCGTTGAGATGCAGGGACACGGACGCACTGCCGACATCAAACGCGACATGACCTCCGAAAACTTCTCGGACGACGTGGCGGCATTGCTCGATCATCTAAAGATCGCACGCGCAGACATCGTCGGCTACAGTTTGGGCGGCAGCGTGGCGCTCCAGACCGCGATCCGCCATCCGGAAAAGGTTCGAAAAATCGTCAGTATTTCCGCCGCGATCAGCAGCGGCGGCTGGGTCGAGGGAGTGAGCGATTTTTGGCCGAACTTCACATGGGAGATGATGAAAGGAACTCCCGCCGAGGTCGAATGGAAAAACCTGAACCCGAACCCGGACAAATTCCCCGAATTTTTTGATCACTTAAAAGCGACGGCCATGCGGCCGTATGACTTTGGCGCCGACAAGTTCAAAGCCACAAAAGCGCCGATCTTCTTCATTCACGGCGACGCTGACGGCTTTCGGCTCGACGCGATCGCCGAAATGTACCGGCTAAAAGGCGGCGGCAATACACACGGCGACATGCAGCCCCGCCCCGAATCGAGATTGGCGATCCTGCCCGATACAACCCATGTTACACTGATGAACCGTATGTCCATTATCGTCCCGATGATCAACGATTTTCTCGATGCGAAGCCGCAAAAGCAATAAAGAAATTCAGGAGAAAAATATATGGAAATGGCAACGAATACGTCAGTACCCGCAGGCACAGAGATCGCACGGCCTTTTCTGCCGGCAAAAGACTTTGACTTGTCCAAGCGCTTTTATCAGGCACTGGGATTTACAGCGGTGCTGGATAGCGACGAGGTGGCGATCTTTCGAATTGGAACAAGCTCCTTCATCCTCCAAAAATATTTCCAGAAGGAATGGGCAGAAAATTTCATGATGCAGCTCATTGTGGATGATCTTGATTCCTGGTGGAACCATGTTTTGGCACTCGATCTGCCCGAGAAATTCGGAGTACCCGCACCAAAACCACCGGCAGTTCAGCCTTGGGGCCTGCGGATCGCCTACGTGATCGACCCATCCGGTGTGCTTTGGCACGTTGCGCAGCGCAGACCCAATACCGCACATGACGAATAGTGCAGCGCAAAGGTGACACGCATCGACATCAATTTATATGTATGTACAAGAACAGATCATAAAGTATATTGCCAGCCAACCTGAACCAAAACGCAGTGAGATGCAGGAGCTGCACGACATCATTCTGCGGATAAAGCCAGGATGCAAATTATGGTTTCTCGACGGCAAGGACGAGACGGGCAAGGTCGTTTCCAATCCAAATATCGGCTATGGAAATTACACGATGAAACTGGCAGCCGGAAAGACCAGAGAGTTTTATCAGATCGGCCTGAGCGCGAACAAAACCGGCATCTCTGTCTATATCCTCGGTATCGAAGACAAGAAATACCTATCCGAAAACTATGGAAAAACCCTCGGCAAAGCAACCGTGACCGGATATTGCATCAGGTTCAAAACGCTGAAAGATATAAACCCCGATGTCCTTGAAGCGGCGATCGCGTTTGGGTTTGGGAATCAGGATACGAACGCCGCGTAGCGGCAAAAATCACCTGATCGCTATGCGACTCAAGAATCTAAAAATATGAGAAAAATAAGTGCATGTGAATTTATCTCAGATTCCGCATTAGACGGTTTTTCCTTGTTTTTTCTTTGCGGCCTTTGCGGCTTTGCGTGATCTTTTTAACGCAAAGCCGCAAAGTTCGCAAAGAACCGCCATGAAAAGACAACACAAACAAACTTTGGTTTCGCCAACGCTGCAGCCAGGTTTAATGTGTCGTGACAGTGTAGGTTTGTCGTGCGGTTCTGTGTTGGCTGAAGTGTGGCAACGGCCTTCGTATATAAAGCGTTGTCATGCGAATATTGAGAAAGAGATCGGTCGATGCAACGTATAATGAACGAAGCGACTCTTATTCAGTTAAGGTGGATATGTTAATTCGAAGCGGCATACTTGTTTTTATTGTGGGCCTTTGGGCCGTGGCCGTGCCAGCTCAAGATCAACTGGTAAAGTTCTTCCCTGTCGGTGTCCCGGAATATTGCAAAGGCTGCGGACACGCAGGAAAAAGTTTTTGGAAGCTAACCATTAGGATCGAAAATGTTAGCGGAGGCGATCTGATACTGTATGGCAGCCAGTTGGGGGATGAGTTTCATGCGCTAAACATGTTTCAGCGTCGAAACCCAAATGTGTGTGAATGGGAGTATGGATACGGTGAATCCGTTCGGAGAGTTCCTTGGAAGAAGATGCAGGCTCACGAAAAAGTTCCGCGCGTACTCAAAGCAGGCGAGGTACTTGAGGCTGGAGGAGGCTTCGATGAATGGGACGCGAATTCACCAATTCGCTACACCGCTTTTATCGGCAAACCATCTGATCCGATACCTACTGAGGTTTTCTCGGCGGCGTTCCTACCGGTTTTGGGTGCCAGGCCCGAAGACGCCAGCTTTCGGTTGGTTGATACCAACTGCTCACCACAATGCAAGATCGGAATATCAGAGTCACCGAAGATCATGGGTGTCAGGCTTGGTATGTCTATTGAGGATTTTCGATCAGTTTATCCAAGGGTAGAAATTCAAAAGCTTCATAAAAAGCTAGCCAATTATAAAGTCGCATACATATGGAACTGGAACTCGGATGCATACAGCATCTACGTCACATTCATCAACGATAAGGTCGCAAGAATTGAACCTAAGTTCAAATCGTTGAATAAGGCGAGGGATCGCGAAGGATTTTGGGAGCGCATTTCATCTACGATCGGGATGCCTCACTTTTGGGAACCATTTCAGTCGAAGTGGAAATGTCCTGATTTTGTGGTGGAGATTATTCCTAATGAGGATCCAACGATAAGTATTCATACGCCAGAATATATGAAGATACGCGACCTTATAAACGAGGAGTTTATCAAAAATCTAACGATTCCCTAACCAGAATCTGCCCAAGATCATTGATCGGAGTTCAAATATGAATACAACACCTCAGACGCCGGAGGCCGAAGCTCTTAGCGAAGCATATGCGGCGCTCAACCGCAATGACATCGAAGGCTTTCTGAAGGATTTTGACCCGGAGATCTTGCGGATCGAATTCGAAGGATCTCCCATGGCCGGAACATACCGCGGCATTGATGAAGTTCGCGAACACGTCATCAGCGGCCGTTCGACCTGGGCTGAAGGCGGCTGCTATCCGGAACGCTTCACCGTCAGCGGCGATAAGGTCGTTGTGTCGATCCATGTTCGGGTCAGGTTAAAGGACAAAACGGATTGGATCGACGGACACACGGTGGACGGTTTCACCTTTCGCAATGGCAAGATCATCCTGTTTCGCACGTTCGCCGAAGAACACGAGGCTCTCGAGTGGTTAGGAGTCAAAACATCAAACGCCACCTGACCATCCGGCAGATTTCATATGACGCAATTTAACTTATCGCGGGAGATCGATGCTTCGGTCGAAGAGGTTTTTGCGGCGTTCGCGGATGCCGAACGTCTGGCGCGTTGGTGGGGGCCGGCGGGTTTTACTAATTCGTTCGACGTGTGCGAGTTTGAGTCCGGCGGGCGTTGGGTCTATACGATGCACGGCCCTGATGGGAAGGATTATCCGAACGAGAGCGTCTTTCGCGAGGTCGTGCCTGAACAGAAGGTCGTCATCGAGCATATTGTTTTGCCGAAGTATATTTTGACGATCATATTTGCCGAAAATGACGGTAAAACAACGGTGACATGGGAACAGGATTTTGAAAACGAGGCTTTCGCAACGAAAATGCGTGACTTCCTTGAAACCGCAAACCGGCAGAACCTCGACCGCCTGACGGATGAGGTTTTTGGCCGCTCGTAAGCTAAATATATGAAGATCAAAAGTATCACCCCGCAGATACGCACGAACGACATGGCTTCCTCGGTGCTGTTTTATACGCAGGCACTCGGGTTTACGGTGGAGTTCAACTACGAGGATCTTTATGTCGGACTTCGGTCAGGCGATCACTCCATTCACCTTAAATTCGTCGATGAAAAAGACCCTTCGATCCCCTATGTGGAAGAAGGCGGACACCTGCATCTGTATTTCGGAACAGAAGGCGTGGCCGAACTTGCCCAACAACTTAAGGCCAAAGGCGTGCCGCTGGTAAAAGATGTGCATGAGACCGCTTGGCAAACGCGCGAGTTCATCATCAACGACGATCAGGGCCACACGCTCTATTTCGGCGAACCCATAAACCAAGCTTAGAATAAAACCGCTTGCGTAGTTAAATGGCTTCATGTTATATATGTAGTCAGATAGCTACGCAATGAAGTTTAGAAGAGACGTTTTTCAGGCAATTTCCGACCCGACCCGCCGGGCGATACTTGTTTTGGTCGCCGCCCAATCAATGACCGCCGGCGCCATCGCCGCCAATTTCAACACGGCCAGGCCTACCGTTTCCCGACATCTGCAAATACTGACCGAATGCGAACTGCTCGACCAGGAGCAAAAAGGCCGCGAGGTCTATTATCATTTCAATCCGCAGAAGATGAAAGAAGTGGCTGATTTTATCGAGCCTTTTGTTAAATTGTGGGATGACCGCTTCAATAAACTTGAGGCGGCCGCCAAAAAATATAAGAACAAATAATTATGGAGCTGAAAACAAAAGTTCATGCCGATAACAGCAAACAGGATATTCTTATCACACGCGAATTCGATCTGCCTCTTGAACTGCTTTTTAGGGCATACACCGACCCTGAAATAGTGGAGCATTGGATGAGCACAAAGGTCCTGAAACTCGATAACAGGCCGCATGGCGGTTATCAGTTTGAGACCTCGCATGACGGCCAGGTCATGTTTCGCGCCAATGGTGTGTATCACGAGTTCGTGCCGAACAAAAAGATCACGCGCACGTTCGAGATGGAAAACACGCCGTTCGACGCTCAGCTTGAATTCCTTAAATTTGAAGAGCTAACGGACGAGACCAGCAAACTGACAATGCATGTCGTATATCGTTCGGCGGAACTTCGCGACGAGATGCTCAGGATGCCATTTGCCGCCGGATTGAATATGGCCCATAACCGTCTGGAGGAATTTGTCAGAACACTCAAATAGAACATTATGTCAAAAACACAAAAAATAATTTATTGGATCGCGACCGTCTGGCTTTCGCTGGGTATGCTTTCAAGCGCGGTGGTGCAGTTGCTGAAAATTCCCGAAGGCGTCGAAGCGGTCGCCCGTTTGGGTTATCCGTCATATCTGCTGACGATTTTGGGCATCTGGAAGATCTTAGGCGTTGTCGCTATACTTGCTCCTAAATTGCCGCTGCTGAAAGAATGGGCGTACGCGGGTTTTTTCTTCGTCGCGTCCGGAGCGGCGATCTCGCACATCACAATGGGCGAGCCTTTTGGTGAGGTATTCCCTTCGCTGCTGCTGCTCGTCCTCACCGTAGTATCATGGTATTTCAGGCCGGAGAGCAGGAAGTTAGAAATATAAAATGGATCAAACTGATCGTGCATTGAAAAAACAATGGAAATCACAACAGAAGCAGTCTGCTCGATCTGCTTTTCCGCTTTCCGATGAGCTTTTGATCTCAATGTTCGACTTTGTTGAAAGTTCGGTCGAAAAACATGGCTGCGACCATTCCCTATGTTTTACTGAAATATGGCTCAAAGATAATGATGTTGCTCAGGATAAAGTTATTGGATGGTTAGAGGACAATGGCGGATATTGCGATTGTGAGGTCGTCTTCAATGCAATGGATCATTGGGAGCAAAATAAATGAGCAAAGAAATAGCACATAGCAACCAAGACGCTAACTTTATAGCGGACATCAGGCAGATCTTAGAGCAGGCACGGCAAAAAGCCTATTCGGCCACGGCTTTTGCAATGATCGAAGGCTATTGGTTGATGGGACAACGCATTGTAGAGCAGGAACAACAAGGTAAACAGCGCGCTGAATATGGAACAGAATTGCTCAACAATCTGTCTGCCGCTTTGGGTAAAGGTTTCAGCCCACGAATGCTGCGGGATATTCGGCAGTTTTACCTCGTTTTTGCCGATGAAACAGATTTGGCACACACGTGTGCCAAATTGAATTGGTCGCACATTCGTGCAATTATGCGTGTAAGCGACAAAAATGCACGTGCTTATTATCTGAAAGAAGCCAATGAAAATAATTGGGCGGTGCGTACTTTGGAACGCAACATCAATACTTTGTATTATCAGCGTTTGCTTTCATCGCAAAACCAAGAACCTGTAAGCGAAGAAATGCAGGAAAAAACCAAAGATTTTCAGTCAGACAAATACGAATTTATCAAAAATCCATCGGTGTTGGAATTTTTGAATCTACCTACCAACAAAGCCTACACCGAACAACAATTAGAACAATCGTTGATAGATAACATTCAACATTTTTTGTTGGAATTGGGCAAAGGATTTTCGTTTGTGGCTCGGCAAAAGCACATTCGCACCGAAACAGCCGACTTTTTTATTGATCTGGTTTTCTACAACTACATCTTAAAATGCTTTGTGATCGTAGAACTCAAAACCGATAAGATCACGCATCAGGACATCGGACAACTGGATATGTATGTGCGAATGTTTGACGATTTAGAACGCCCCGAAGGCGACAATCCCACCATCGGAATTTTGCTTTGCACCGAGACCGATAAAACCATTGCCAAATATTCGGTATTAAGTGAAAACAAACAACTTTTTTCAAACAAGTATTTGCCCTATTTGCCCACCGAAGAAGAATTGGCAGCCGAAATAGAGCGTGAGAAACAAATTTTTCGTGAACAGCAGAACAAACACGAAACTAATAACACTAAAGCCTGACACAAAAGGGGGCGAATTTGTTGCGCCGATGATCGAAAAGTTTTTAAACAACGGGCTGCCAACACGGGTTTGGCGTCAGGTAGAAGGGCGTTCATAGCAGACTTAGCGGCGAGTCATTCCCGACGCTGCTTCTTCTTACGCTGAGCGTTGTATCATGGTATTTCAGGCCGGAGAGCAGAAAGGTGTTTTTTTGCCGCCAAATAAACCGGAACGCCGAGAACAAAGTTATGAGTAAAGACGCAAAAACAGGAAAGAAATTGTCCCCGGTCGAAGCCGACGACCTTATCGCAATATTGAAAGATCGTTTTGAGAAGAACATGGATCGTCACAAAGGCTTGAAATGGGCTGATGTGCGCGCGAGGCTTGATGCTGCTCCTGAAAAACTTTGGCCGTTAAGTGAAATGGAACGCACGGACGGTGAGCCGGATGTTGTCGGGTTTGATAAAAAGACCGGTGAATATATCTTTTTTGACTGTTCGCCGGAAAGCCCGAAAGGCCGCCGCAGCGTTTGTTATGACACCGCCGCTCTCGAATCAAGAAAAGAACACAAACCGGCACACAGTGCCGTCGGCATGGCGGCAGAAATGGGCATTTCGATACTTAACGAAGAGCAGTACAGAGAGTTGCAAAAACTAGGCAAATTTGATGCGAAAACATCTAGCTGGATAGAGACGCCCGCTGACATCCGCGAACGCGGCGGAGCGTTGTTCTGCGACTGGCGCTACGGCCACGTTTTCACCTATCACAACGGCGCCGAATCGTACTACGCCGCGAGAGGCTTCCGTGGCTCGCTGCGGGTTTAGTGAATTGCTCCATCGGTCATTTTCATTAAAAAATAAACGCTTCCATTTGCAATAAAAATATCCATATCGTATCCATATTTTATCCAAATAAGGATAATTAAGTTTACATGGACGGTTAGGGACAGCCTGCGCCCAAGATGCCGTCTGGCAAAGTCCTTCTATCTCGGTTCTTCAGAGTTCTCGGTAAAATGTTAATATCCTAGATAATGAGCAAAAAGATAGCCATACTTGTCGGAAGTTTGCGTAAGGCATCGTTCAACCGAAAGATCGCCAATGAATTGATAAGGCTGCAGCCCGAAGGCCTTGAGCTTGAGATCGTTGAGATCGGCGAAATGCCGCATTACAACGAAGACCTCGATACCGACACGCCGCCGGCTTCATGGGTGGATTTCCGTGAAAAGATCAAGACGATGAACGGTGTTATCTTCGTCACTCCGGAATACAATCGCACCATTCCGGGCGTGTTAAAAAATGCGATAGATGTCGGTTCGCGTCCGTACGGGTCTTCGGTATGGAATGGCAAACCCGGAGCCGTTATCAGCGTCACACCCGGCACGACCGGAGCTTTTGGCGCTAACCACAACGTCCGTCAGGCAGTCGTTTTCCTCGGCGTCCCGATGTGCCCTTTCGAGGCCTACATCGGCGGCGTGGGCAAACTGTTCGACGACAACGGAAAGCTGGTCGAATCCACAGAAAACCTGCTGAAAAATTTTCTCTCGTCATATAAAGACTGGGTCGAAAAATTTTAGATCTAAAACACAATCAACAAAAAAGGTGGCCAGAATTTGGACCACCTTTTTTCAATTTAGAAACCGAGCGGTTTCCTAGACGTCGAACCGGTCGAGGTTCATTACCTTGTCCCAGGTCTTGACGAAATCTTTGACGAATTTTTCTTTGGCGTCGATCGAGGCGTAAACTTCCGAGATGGCCCTAAGTTCGGAGTGAGAGCCGAAGACGAGGTCGGCGCGTGTGCCTGTCCATCGTTCTTCGCCGGTCTTGCGGTCGGTGCCGATAAATGCGTGTTCGCCGGGATCGGCAGCCTTCCATTCGGTCGCCATATCGAGCAGGTTGACGAAAAAGTCGTTGGTCAATGTGCCGGGCTTGTCCGTGAAAACGCCGTACTGCGAACCGTCATAATTGGCGCCTAAAACACGCATTCCGCCAACCAGAGCCGTCATTTCAGGAGCGGTCAGCGTCAAGAGCTGTGCCTTATCGACAAGCAATTCTTCCGCCGGTGTCGAATGATGCCTCTTTTTGTAATTGCGAAATCCGTCGGCCTTCGGTTCGAGATGGTGGAACGATTCGACATCGGTCTGTTCCGGTGTGGCGTCGCCGCGTCCGGGCGTGAATGGAACAGTCACATCGACGCCGCCGTTTTTCGCCGCCTGTTCAACCGCCGCACAACCGCCCAGAACGATCAGGTCAGCCAGCGAGACATGCTTGCCGGCGGCATTAAATTCGCCCTGAATGCCTTCAAGCGTCGAGATGACCTTTGCCAATTCGGCAGGCCTGTTGACTTCCCAATCTTTCTGCGGTTCCAGACGGACGCGCGCTCCGTTCGCCCCGCCGCGTTTGTCGCCGCCGCGAAATGTCGAAGCCGAAGCCCACGCCGCTGAGACAAGTTCAGACACGGATAGACCCGAATCAAGTATCCTTGCCTTTAAGGACGCCACGTCCGAATCGCTGATGTTTGAACGGGTTTCGAGCGAAACGCGATCCTGCCAGATCAATTCTTCCGCCGGAACTTCCGGCCCCAGATAACGTTCGATCGGCCCCATGTCGCGGTGCGTCAGCTTGAACCACGCACGCGCGAATGCGTCTGCGAATTGATCGGGGTTTTCCAAAAATCTGCGCGAGATCTTACCGTATTCAGGATCGAACCGCAACGAGAGATCGGTCGTCAGCATCGTCGGCAGCCAGCGTTTGGTGCGGTCATGTGCATCAGGAATTATCGCATCGGCATCTTTTGCCACCCATTGATGCGCCCCCGCCGGGCTTTTGGTCAGTTCCCATTCATAACCGAAAAGGTTCTCAAAGAAACTGTTGCTCCATTGCGTCGGCGTTTTCGACCAGATCACTTCGAGGCCGCTGGTTATTGTATAAGGACCTTTACCGGTGCCGAATTTGTTTTCCCATCCCAAACCTTGTGATGCCAGGCCGGCAGCTTCAGGTTCCACGCCGACGTTGTCCGCCGGACCGGCTCCGTGGGTCTTGCCAAACGAATGTCCGCCGGCTATCAGAGCCACGGTCTCTTCATCATTCATCGCCATGCGGCCAAAAGTTTCGCGAATGTCCTTTGCGGCAAGAAGCGGATCGGGGTTGCCGTCAGGGCCTTCGGGGTTTACATAGATCAGGCCCATCTGCACGGCGGCAAGCGGATTTTCCAGTACGCGGCTGTGAACCTTGCCGTCGGCATCGTCGTCCGAAACAAGAACGCCGCCTTCTTTTTCAACACCCTCAGAGCCATGTTTGTACCTGACGTCTCCGGCCAGCCATGTCGTTTCGGCTCCCCAATACACATCCTGGTCGGCTTCCCAAACGTCCTCGCGGCCGCCGCCGAACCCAAAGGTTTTGAAGCCCATCGTTTCAAGCGCGACGTTGCCGGCCAGGATCATCAGGTCGCCCCACGAGATCTTTTTGCCGTATTTCTGCTTGACCGGCCACAGAAGCCTTCGTGCCTTGTCCAGACTGACGTTGTCCGGCCAACTGTTGAGCGGAGCAAAACGCTGCTGTCCGCGACCGGCTCCGCCGCGTCCGTCCGATATGCGGTAGGTTCCGGCCGCGTGCCACGCCATGCGGATGAAAAGGCCGCCGTAATGTCCAAAATCGGCCGGCCACCAATCCTGCGAATCCGTCATTACGTGAGCAAGATCCTGTTTCAATGCCGCAAAGTCGAGCGTCAAAAATTCCTTCGCATAATCAAAACCCTCTTCCATCGGATCGGTCAACGAAGAATGCTGCCGAAGTATATTCAGACTTAACCCCTTTGGCCACCAATCGCGATTCGTCTGCTGATTTTCAGTCGTGAACCTGACGGCTCCGCCGGTGAAGGGGCATTTCGAGCCATTTTGTTCTGAATTGTTTCCCATTTTAGTTTACCTTTCCTTTTTTCAATTTGTTTTTATAGTGTGCGGAACTGCTGTATGTATGGCGTACTCCGATTAGCAGGCTGTTCCGTGAACTGCTTCGTTGACCTTTCCGTAAGCTGCCTCTGTTGCCACGGTTGATTAGAACCTATGCTTCTGAATTGAAGTTAGAATAATTCTAATTATAAGCCCTGTCAAGTCAGGTGCGTGATCGTGTTGTTTGACGCTGTGATATGCAAAAAAAGCCCGCTATTCCCCGGCGGAGCTTTTCGTCTGTGATGCTCTGAACCATTCGGCGAATTTGGGAATGCCCTCTTCTATCTTGGTCGTCGGCCTGTAATCCAGCAATTGCCTTGCTTTTGTGATCTCGGCAAAGGTTATCGGGACATCGCCGGGCTGGAGCGGCTGGCGGTCAATGATCGCTTTTTCGCCAAGACTTTTTTCCAGCAGTTCGATCAGGGTTGAAAGGTCGGTGGTTTCCGATTCACCCAGATTGAAGACCTCGTGCATGGCCCTATCATAGCTTATCGCGGCTCTTACACCCTGAATGATGTCATCAATATATGTATAGTCACGCCGTGTCGAACCGTCACCGAAAACCTGTATCGGTTTGCCGTCCATTATCAGCTTGCTGAATTTATGTATGGCAAGGTCAGGTCGCTGTCTTGCTCCATAGACGGTAAAAAACCGCAGACAGACCGTGCGGATGTCATACAGGTGAGAATATGTGTGGCACATCAGCTCACCGGCCGCCTTGGTCGCCGCATAAGGCGAGATCGGTTTTTGGATAAGGTCGGTCTCGGCAAACGGGACGTTGGCGTTTATGCCGTAAACGCTTGAGGAAGAACCGAAAACGAACTGTTTGACGTCATGGTTGCGGGCGAGTTCCAGCAAATTGAGCGTACCAGTGACGTTGGTTTCGTAATAGAGTTTCGGTTCTTTCAACGACGGACGAACACCGGCACGGGCGGCAAGATGGACAATGGCATCGAAGGAATTTTCCGCAAAAACACGTTCCAGAGCATCCGCGTCGCGAATGTCGGCTTCGACAAAGCGGCACTCATTGCCGCTGCGGCATTGCTCCAGATTACGCCGCTTTACCTCTGGGTCGTAAAAATCATTCAGATCGTCAACGATCGTGATGTTCCACACGCCTTCGCCAAGCAGCCGCTCAACAAGATGCGACCCGATAAAACCGGCACCGCCGGTTATAAGAATATTTCCGCCTTTCATTTTGAATTATTGGTTGTAAAGAAGCCTCTTGATCGGCCGACCTGTCACGAACAAAGACCAAGAGTAACATTTTTTTTTGCATTTTTCTTAGCGAAAACGGACTTTTTTGTTATTATGGTCTCATTAGGCCTGTTCGACACCTATTTTTCAGAATACAGACACCGTACATAAGTGAGGTTTTTTATGTTCCGCTACAGTATTAGCTCTTTGTGCGTCTGCACAATATTTCTTCTCTTGATCGGCTTTCAGACAGTTCCGGCCCAAAAATTTGACAACATCGAACGAGGCCGGATGAAAGATATTCTAAAGTCCATAAAAAGGACCATAGAAAAGGAATATTACGATCCCACATACAGAGGAATTGACCTGAACGACAGGTTCAAGAAGGCGGACGAACGGCTATCTCAAGTAAGCAGCACCGATCAGGCACTGGGAGTGATCGCACAGGTGGTCATTGAATTCAATGATTCTCATCTTCAATTTCTGCCGCCCGCAACGACGCTCCTGGTCGAATATGGCTGGCGCGAAAAGATGTTTGGCGATAAATGCTTTGTCACGGATGTCAAACCCGGCAGCGACGCTGAAAAAAAAGGGCTGAAGGCAGGCGACCAGATCTTGGCAATAGAGAATTTTCCCGTGAACCGCAGCGAGATGTGGAAAATGTATTACTACTATCACGCCATCAGCAAACGGTCCCGACTTACACTGGCGGTCGCCTCTCCGGGAGATACTGCGGCGCGAAAGATCGAGATCGAATCCGAGATAAAGCGCCAGCCTGCCAGCGTTGGATTTAATACTTATTTCAGGCTGTATGATGACTTTTACGAAGAAAAGAACTATGAGAACCGCTATGTGACCGCAGGCGGTATAGTTGTGTGGAAGATGCCGTCATTCAGCGTCTCAACAACTGACATCGACAGGCTGGTCGAAAGGCCAAAACAGGCAAGTTCGGTCATTCTCGACCTGCGCGGTAACGGCGGCGGCGCAGTTGTCGCCCTCGAGCGGATGGTCGGCCATTTTTTTCCGAACGATCTGAAAATAGCCGACCTGAAAGGCCGCAAGGCGATGGACCCGATGTTCGCAAAAACACGAGGGGCCGACAACGTATATAAGGGAAAGATCGTTGTTCTGATAGACAGCAAATCTGCCTCTGCTGCTGAGATATTTGCAAGAGTGATCCAGTTGGAGAAACGAGGAACGGTCATCGGGGATGTTTCGGCGGGAGCTGTGATGCAGTCCAGGCAGCATAGATTTGAAATGGGCGGCGACAAGGTTGTCCCATACGGTGTAAGTGTGACGAATGCGGACGTTATCATGTCCGATGGAAAAAGCCTCGAACATGTTGGCGTACAGCCGGACGAACTCATACTTCCCTCGGCGGAAGACCTCGCAGCCGGACGCGATCCGGTTATGGTCAGGGCTTTTGAGATCCTGGGCGGAAGTATAGATCCGCAGGCGGCAGGCAAGATGTTTCCGTATTACTTCAAGATGAAATGATGTGAAGGCTGAGTGAGGTCATCACCGCATTCAGTTTATATACGAACGGCGGCGGTGATACATGCTCAGAAGTTCTTCGAGAAAACCTTCGTAAGTAAAGGTTTCAGGATCGTAGGCAGGCTTTAGTTTATACATCAGCGGCAGGGCGACGCGCCATGCCATCCACAAACGCTGCCGCTCCGTCAGGTCCCAGCGGCGGCGCAGAAAACTTTCGACCACCTCTATCTCACCCGGCGTTACGCGCGTCAGGTCAGCCCTGATGGCGGCAATGGGTTGAACCCTGCGAAAGGCGGCGTCCGCAATGCGGTTTGAGAAAACCTCATCAAACTTTGGGGCCTCATCAGACCGTTCGCGGATGACGACCGTTCCCGCAAAGATATCGCCCACACGCTGGTCGCGGCCGCTCATGAAAATAACGATCAGCCCGACGGAATACACCGGAATGACAAAACCCGGGATCGCATCGAACACACGCAGAAGATTTCTGGCAACGGCTTCCCAAAGTGTTATCGGACGGCCGTCCTCGCGTATGACGCGAAGTTTCAAAAGCCTCTTTCCGGGTGTCTGTCCGTCCCAGAGCCATTCAAAGAGAATGAAATAACCTGTAAAAAGAGCAAATATGACGATGATCAGAATGGCGATCGCCCACTTTGGCGTTTCGGCTGTCAGGTCTGAGGTTTCCAGTCCCGCTCCTCCACTCGCCGCCGAACCGGCGACCTCCATCACGATCCACAGCACGGCGAATATCGATGTGTATTGGATGGCGTGGTCTATCGCCACGGCCAAAAAACGGTTGCCGATGGATGCGAGAGAAAACGCCAGCGGCACGCGTTCCGGCGTTTCGATGATAAGAGTTTCCTCGGCGGCAAAAATGCCTTCGTGATGAACGGTTTGCGGCATCAGGATATTATTTCGCCGACCGCTAAATTTTGCAATGTGGCTTTTTTGCTTGTCATTTGCTTTTGCCGTTAACTATACTGGAATTTGGCATCTTTGCCTTGAGGAGAAATCTTGTTGCAGCCAAAAGTCCATCGCGGTCAGGTCAATGCCAAAGGCAGCCGTTTTGCTGTCGTCGTCAGCCGTTGGAATGATTTTCTGACGTCAAAACTGGCGGAAGGCGCGGTCTCCGCGCTTGAAAGCCACGGAGCCGAGGAAGCGGATGTCGAGGTTTTTATGGTGCCGGGGGCATTTGAACTGCCGCTTACATCGTTAAAGCTGGCAAATTCAGGAAACTTTGACGCGGTCATCGCTCTTGGTGTGGTCATTCGCGGTGAAACGCCGCATTTTGACTATGTCGCCGGCGAGGCGGCCAAAGGCATCGCACAGGCCGGTATGACTACCGGCGTACCGGTGATCTTCGGCGTTGTGACAACGGACACGCTGGAACAGGCCATAAATCGCTGCGGCGGCAAGGCAGGCAATAAGGGCCATGAAGCGGCCGTTTCCGCGATAGAGGTCGTCAACCTTCATCGGGGCATCGAGAACCGCGGTAAAGAAAGTAACGATAAGGCTTTACATAATGTCGTTTGATAAATCAGGTAAGGGTTCGGGTACACGAAGAAAAGCCCGTGAATGCGCTCTGCAAATGCTGTTTGCGGCGGACGTTGAGCGAAGCGACCAGGCTTCGCTGACCGAGGACTATTGGAACGAACTCGGTGACGGAGAGCTAGACGACAGGTCACGCAAATTCGCGAACGACCTTGTGCTGGGCACGCTGAAAAATCTGTCGGTCATTGATGACCGCATTCGCACCCGAGCGGAACACTGGCGAATAGAACGAATGGCCATTGTGGACAGAAATGTCCTCCGTTTGTCCGTGTATGAATTTTTGTTCGAGGACACGCCATCGACCGTGGTCATAAATGAGGCGCTGGAAATAACCCGCCGCTTTTCGACATTTGAGGCCACGCAGTTCATAAACGGCATTCTGGATGCCATAAAACTTGACCTTGAAGCAGCAG
This sequence comes from Acidobacteriota bacterium, assembly GCA_019639175.1. Lineage (GTDB taxonomy): Bacteria > Acidobacteriota > Blastocatellia > Pyrinomonadales > Pyrinomonadaceae > OLB17. Next base: position 44,142 of record JAHBSK010000007.1, read on the forward strand.
ACAGATCTGCACAGCCGGAAGAAGCGGGCAAGTCACATGCGTCGTCAAATTCCTAACTCCGTCCGCGGACGGTTCTTTCCTTTCTATTTTCCCCGGACGCTGTTTCCGTATCATCTTTTTGGCTTCGGAATAATATTCATCGGCGCTTTTTGTCTGACCTTGCCGAATGGAACCGCCGCACAGACACCTGTTTTTCCCGACAAGATACACGGTTACAAGGTGCATCGCGACCCCATCGCCCTGAACACGGGCAATGATCCGCAAAATGACGGCGGTGAGGATGCGTTCATAAAAATGTCGAGCCCCGAGCTGAAGAGCGTGGCACTGACCGGCATAACGTTCGAGCTGTCCGCTGAAATTCTCTCTCCCCGGCAGAGCGCAAAGATCGATTTTCTGACGTTTCATGAAATGAGCGTGAACGGCGTTGCCGTTACGGTCGAAGATTATCGCCATCCGTTCCCGATAACGAGGAACGATCCGGCCACGCTGCCAAAACCTGCCGCGATCGTGCTGCCGACAGTGGGAATACTGCACGCTGCGTGGAAGGAAATGAGCGATTCGCAGGAAAAATGGCGGGTCACGGGCCGCGTGTTCGTCTTTGGCAGATTTCGCAAAATGGGCTTTTATCACAAACGCGTGATCCCCGTTGACATCGACCTGTTGATAGACAATCCGCTGATCGGAAAGCCGCCCGAGGAAACAGAGCCGTAATGAACCGCCTGCCTTATCTTTTCCGCCGGTTTACGGTAAAATACCAATCATAAGCATATATATGCGAACGAGGTTATAAACATCAGACGTGAGCGACACCACCATAAATCTATCGGATTTCATTGAAGAACAGTTTGGCGCCAATGCCAGTTATGTTGAAGGGCTTTTGGCACGCTATCAGGCCGATCCGAATTCGGTCGATGAGACATGGCGTACATATTTTGCCGAAGCAATAGCGGAAAGGGCCGGCGGCCGGACAAGCACACCGGCTCCCGCACAGCAAAAACCGGCCGAAACAGCACCTAAGACCGAGCCGGCAAAAGCGGCACAGCCTTCGGCACCGGTTCCGGCGGGATCAGAGACAAAACCGATTATCGGCGCCTCGAAAAAGATCGTCGAGAACATGGAAATGAGCCTTACCGTCCCGACCGCGACCAGCGTCAGGAACATTCCGGTAAAGGTTCTGGAAGAAAATCGGCGAATAATAAACGAACATCTTCAGGCCGTAGGCCGCGGCAAGGTCTCATTCACGCACCTTATCGCCTGGGCGCTGATAAAGGCCGTAAAGGTGTATCCACAGATGAACAACAGCTTTGGTGTTGTGGATGGAACGCCTTCACGCGTTATTTCATCAGCGGTGAATCTTGGCATTGCCATCGACATCGAAAAGCGGGACGGTTCACGGAACCTTTTGGTGCCGAATATCAAAGGCACGGAATCAATGAACTTTGTCGAATTCTTTTTGGCGTATAACGACACCGTCAAAAAGGCACGCGACGGCAAACTGGAGATCGCCGATTTTCAGGGCACGACCGTATCGCTGACAAATCCCGGGACGATCGGAACCGTGGCGTCAAATCCGCGTTTGATGTCGGGACAGAGCGTGATAATCGCCACCGGAGCGATAGAGCATCCGGCGGAATATCAGTCAATGGCGCCTGCCACGCTGTCACAGCTTGGCATCAGCAAGACCGTCACCGTTACCAGCACATACGACCACCGCGTCATTCAGGGAGCCGAAAGCGGGCTGTTTTTGGCAAGGGTACATCAACTGCTGACCGGCGAACACAATTTCTACGACGACATTTTTGAAGACCTTGAGATCAAATATCCTCCGCTTCGCGGCGCACAGGATCAGAACTCAAGCATCTTTGGCCCGGACAACGTTGCCGAACACATAGAAAAACAGGCCAACGTCCTGCAGCTTATCAACGCATACCGCTCGCTTGGGCATTTGCTGGCAAACATCGACCCGCTCAATATGACGCCGCATCACGCGGAAGAACTTGAACTGGAAAATTTTGGCCTGACCATCTGGGATCTTGACCGCGAGTTCATAACAGGCGGGCTTCACGGCGAAAAAACGGCGACGCTCCGCCGCATTCTGGAAATACTCCGCAAGGCGTATTGCGGCAAGGTCGGTATAGAATACCGCCATATTAAGAGCCGCCGCGAAAAAGACTGGATCAGGAACAAGATACGAGAGCATTTTGTTGACACTGCCCCGCTTGATAACAGCATCAAAAAGGAACTTCTTGAGAAACTGATAGAAGCCGAACAGTTTGAACAATTTCTGCACAAGAAATTCCTCGGCCAAAAGCGATTCTCGCTTGAGGGCTGCGAAACTGTCATCCCGATGCTCGACCAGCTTGTCGAAACATCGTCGGAACGCGGCGTGGATGAGATATATATGGGCATGGCACATCGCGGCCGCCTGAACGTTCTCTCCAATATTGTCGGTGACGCCGCCTCGGGCGATATGGCGGAACGCATCTTCACGATATTTGAAGGAAGTTCGCATCCGAGCTTTCCCGCTGATGAAGGCGACGTGAAATATCACCAAGGCGCCGTCGGCAAACGCACGACCCGCGTCGGCAAGGACATACGCATCGAACTCGCCTGTAACCCCTCGCATCTTGAATTTGTAAATCCGGTCGTTGAGGGAATGGCACGCGCCAGACAGGACCAACTGCTCGAAGGCGATGAGGCGGACGCTTCTCGCCGCGATGCGGTGCATGACCGCATTTTGCCGGTGCTGCTTCACGGCGACGCCGCCTTTGCAGGACAGGGCATCGTTATGGAAACGCTCCAGCTTGCCAGCCTTCGCGGCTATCGCACCGGCGGAACGATCCATATCGTCATCAATAACCAGATCGGCTTTACGACCTCGCCCGAAGCAGGCCGCAGCTCGATCTATTCGACCGATGCCGCACAGATAACCCAGATACCGATCTTTCACATAAACGGGGACGACCCGGAAGCCGCCTATCGCGTGATACAGATCGCGCTCGATTATAGGCAGGAGTTCAACAAGGACGTTGTTATGGACCTTGTCGGCTTTAGACGCCTCGGCCATAACGAAGGCGACGAGCCAAGCTACACCCAGCCGCTGATGTATGCCCGCGTAAAGGCACATCCCGGCGTTCGCGACATCTATGCACGCCAGCTTGTCCGCGAGGGCGTCATCTCTGAGGAAGAACTTGCCCAAATGACCGGAAAGGTCGTTGAGAAATACGAAGGCATTCTGGAAAAGGCAAAGAACATTGCCTCCGGAAAGACCAAACGCACGGAAATGCCCGCGCCGATAGTGGAAGAAGACGGTTCGGCCGTGCTTGAAACCGGCGTTCCGGCGGAAACTCTGGGAAGCATCGCCGAAAGCATAACGCTCATCCCCGAAGATTTCAGCATAAATCCCAAGATGGTCGGACAGCTTGGCCGCCGTGCAAAGATGGGAACAGGCGAGATACCGATGGATTGGGGATTTGCCGAGGCGATGGCTTTCGGTTCTCTGGTCAAGGACGGCATCCGCGTTCGCCTCAGCGGACAGGATTCGGGCCGCGGCACGTTCTCACAGCGGCACGCGATGATGTATGACACCAAGACCGGGGCCATCTGGTCGCCGCTTGGCGACATCCGCACCGAGGCAGATCCGCTTGCCCGGTTTCAGGTCTTTGACAGCTCGCTTTCAGAGAACGCGGTGCTCGGATATGAATACGGCTACTCTTTGGCTGCCAACGACTTTCTGGTAATGTGGGAAGCTCAGTTCGGCGATTTTTCTAACGGCGCGCAGGTCATCATAGACCAGTACATCTCAGCCTCAGAGGACAAATGGAAGGAACGCTGCCGCCTGGTAATGCTGCTCCCGCACGGTTTTGAAGGCCAGGGGCCGGAACATTCGTCCGCCCGTCTCGAAAGATACCTTCAACTGTGTGCCGAGAACAATATGCAGGTCTGCAACCCGACAACGCCGTCACAGTATTTCCACATGCTGCGGCGACAGGTGATGCAGAGTGCCGTTCGTCCGCTGATAGTGATGACGCCAAAGAGCCTGCTCAGGCTTCCGGCGGCATCGTCTTCCATCGAGGAGCTTGTTTCGGGCGGATTTCAGCCGGTCATTGACGACACGGCGGTCGAAGACCGTTCAAAGGTCAGGCGGATCGTCCTCTGTTCAGGAAAGGTCTTTTATGACCTTGAGGCCGCTCGGAAAGATGCGAATGACGGCAAAATCGCCATCGTTCGGCTTGAACAGTTCTATCCGTTCCCGGGCGAAAGGCTCACAGAGATAATTGCCTCATATCCTAATGCAAAACAGCTTTTCTGGGTACAGGAAGAACCGAAGAACATGGGCGGTTGGTCATTTATGGAACCGCGTTTGGAAGAGATAAAGCCGGACAACGTTGAGCTGCGATATGTCGGACGCGTTCCCTCCGCTTCGCCTGCGACCGGTTCCTATGCTATCCATGAATTGGAGCAAAAGGACATCATTGACCGTTCGCTGATAGCCGATTCTGATGAGATCTCGGCGGCCAGCGAGCCTGAGGTCTCGGAAAAGCTTGCTCCGGCAACGGCATAGCACGCTGCATATATTTTTCTAAAAGGCGGGAACGGATCATTATCTTTTCCCGCTTTTTTGGACGGCACTGACCGCCCGAAACGGCATCTAACTGACGGTATTTATGAGAAACCAGAGCAAATTTTCCATCTTTCTCGCCTTTGCCCTTACCTTTATGGTGATGGGCTGCGGCTCAAGCGAAAGCATCGCCATTGAACCAATGCCGTTTGCGGACGTTTCGGTTACGCCGACACCAGTGCCTGAGAAAGACCCTGATCTGATATACATAGCGGCGGTCGGCGACATCATGCTCGGCTCGCCGTTCCCGAACGATACACGGATGCCGCCAAATGACGGTGCGGATATTTTAGCCGCTGTCGCTCCGATACTGTCCGCCGCCGACATTGCGTTCGGAAATCTGGAAGGCCCGATGGTTGACAGCGGCGAATCGACAAAATGCCGTCCGCCAAAGCCCGGACAGCCTATCCGTTGCTTTGCATTCAGAATGCCGACCCGCTACGGAACATACTTGAAGGAAGCAGGTTTTGACGTGCTTTCGCTGGCAAATAATCACGCACTGGATTTTGGCACGGCCGGTTCCGCAAGTACCCGCCGCACTTTGGACGAACTCGGCATAAAACATGCCGGCAGCGATAAGCTGCAGCATTCAACGGCCTATCTTGAGGTCAGGGGAAAGACCGTCGCGTTCATCGGGTTTGCCCACAACGCCGTCGTCCCGAACGTCAATGACCTCGTCACCGCCCGCCGCCTTGTGGCCGAAGCGGACAAAAAGGCCGACATCGTCGTCGTGTCATTTCACGGCGGGGCCGAAGGTATCGGCAACCAGAACGTCCCTCAAAAGACAGAACTTTATCTTGGTGAAAAACGCGGAAATCTGCCGCTCTTTTCGCGGACGGTAATAGACGCCGGAGCCGACCTGGTGCTGGGCCACGGACCTCATGTCCTTCGCGGCATTGAAATGTACAAGGGGCGTCTGATCGCTTATTCGCTCGGCAATTTTGCTACATACGGCTGGTTTCGCCTTGAAGCCGAAACGGCGCTGACCGCGATACTTGAAGTGGAACTGGACGGCGAGGGCAAATTCGTCGGCGGCAGGATACATTCGGGAAAGCAGGAAGGCCGCGGCATTCCCGTTCTTGACCGCTCCGGCGAGGCGATAATGAAGATCAGATCGCTTTCAAATGCCGATTTTCCCGCAACAGCGCCCAACATAGCCGATGACGGAACGATCACGGTGAAATGACCGGACAGAGACGGTTTTTATCTCGGATTACGCGATAGACGTTTTCTTCTTATTTCTTCCTTTGCGTAACTTAGAGCCTTCGCGCCGTCGCAGGCTTTTGAAAAAAACGGACTCGGCTGTGCCGCATTGCACTGCGGTCGGAGCTATGCCCGACCGTAAACTTTGCTCATTATTTGAAGGAGGCTGCGCCTCTATCCAACAGATCGGAGGCACAGCCTCAAAAGACCTTTATGAAGCGTGACGGTCGGGCGCAGCACCGACCGCAATGCGTGATGGCACAGCCCCGACATAAGTTTTTTCAAAGGAATACTGATGATCTGCCAGCCAGCCATACATCCAACTTGTAAACGCTCTAACGCTTAATGTGGTTTATATCTCCGAACCGGAAAACCAGGCAATATCTTCTGTATATTCCGTATAAACTCTGTGTACTCTGTGGCTAAAAAGGTTATTTTTTCTTCTTTTCGAGTTGTTTGACGATCCTTACAGCGCGGTTGCGGGCCATCAGCGGCAGCCGTTCGTCATTGCTCAGTTCATTGAGGAACGGGATGAGGCCGTCCGTATCGGCGACCTGGTCACGGCCCACCATCTGCTCCAGCCTTTCCATCAGTTTCGGCGATTCCAGAGGCTGATTTTCACGTGACAGATTGATGTCGAACTTCCATATATAAAGGTTCGATACTCTGCGGTATTCCTCGACAAGCTGTCTCGCAAGTTTGTTCGTCGTCCAGTTGTATTTTGCGGTGCGTTTCCGTTCGCCCTGCTCGACGGTGACGGACGACGTGCCTAGATGCGAGTAATCCTTTTCGTATTGATAATCCTCGGACGAGTTCAAAAAATCCATATCGCGAAGCACCGCTCTGATCCGTTCCAGCGTTGCTTCGCTCAAACTGATCGGGTCCTCCAGCGGTTCGTCATAGCTTCTCTTGAAAAATGTGATGGTTCCCTTTCCGCCGTCATTGTGGCTGATGACAACGCGGGAGATCACAAAATCCGGCTGGCTGAACTCATAACGGTATGTCGTACCGTTCCCGGCCGGTTCCGTGTTCGGGGTTGATTCCACGGCCTTTTGAGGCTCGGCGGCTCTTTGGTTCTTTTTTGTCTGCGCCGAGGCAAAAGCGGAAAACGCCGTCACCGCAAGCATCAATACTATAAGGCTGTTTACAGATCTCATCTTAGCGAACATAAAAATCGGCCTTGCGGCAAATCGTTAATTGTATAACAAAATACCGTTGTTTGATGAGAAAATTGTATGAAAAGTTCGTAATATCCCGTGCGGCTATTCAAATTTCACCGAAACCACCTTTGAAACGCCCGCTTCCTGCATTGTCACGCCATAGAGCGCGCGGGCCGCTTCCATTGTGCGTTTGTTGTGGGTGATGACGATGAACTGGGTCTTTTCCGCCATGGTCGCGATCTGATCGACAAAGCGTCCGACGTTGGCTTCGTCAAGCGGGGCATCGACCTCGTCCAGCAGACAGAAGGGCGACGGGCGATATTTGAAAATGGCAAGGACAAGGGCGATGGCGGTCATCGCCTTTTCTCCGCCGGAAAGAAGCAGGATATTTTGAAGCCGTTTTCCGGGCGGTTGTGCGACGACCTCGATGCCCGCCTCAAGGATGTCTTCGGATTCGAGCAGCGTCATCTCACCGCGACCGCCGCCGAAAAGCTCCTGAAAGAACGTGCTGAAATTGGCGTTTATCGCCTCGAACGCGTTCTTGAAGCGTTCGCGCGAACGCTCCTTTATCTCACGGAGAGCTTCTTCCGCAGAGGCAATGCTCTCAATGATGTCCTGCCGCTGTGATGTAAGGAAAAGCAGCCGCTCCTCGGCCTCTGCCAACTCCTCGACCGCAAGCATATTTATCGCTCCAAAGCCTTCGAGCCGTTCGCGGAGCGATTCGACATGCTCTCTTGATCCCTCAAGCTGAAAATCTTCGGGCAGTTCCTCAGCCTTCATCAATTCGCTCAGGCTTGTGTTCAATTCCTGGGCGCAGTTTTCATGAATATTGCGAAGATGGGTCGTCGCCTCAGCCTGTCTTACCTCAAAGGCCCCCCGCTCGTTCATCGCTTCAACGGCCAGACGGTTGAGGTTGCCCAGTTCACCGCTGGCGGTGTCCGCTGCTTCACGTTCGGCCGTAACTGCCATGATCGCCGCGTCAACCTCGGCCTTTTCGCGTTCCAGATCCGCTCCGGCACCTGATATGCGTTCGGAAATTTCGGAGACCGATCCGGTCAGTTCCACTATCTTTTGCTCGGTCGCGGCGAGTTCTGCCTTGAGAACACCGATCCGCATCTCGACCTCTTTCTGCTCAGACTCGATCCGTTTCAGGGCGGAGTGAACCGCTCGTCTGCGTTCGCTTGAGGTCGCCGCCATCGTCCGTTTTTCATTGAGCGCGGAATTTTCCATATCCGCGCGTTCGCGGGCGGCGGCCAGTTCACCGGCTATGCGGTCAAGCTCCGCTTGCGAACCTTCGCTCTGTTCGGCGGCATTGCGACGGCTTTCCCTCGCTTCCTCGATCTTGCGGCCGACCTCCGTCATTTCACCGGCAAGCTGTTCTATCTCATCGGCGACGACCTTTCGGTGACGCTCGGCACGCTCGATGTCCTGCTTCAGGTTCTTTTCCTGCAGGTCCAAAGAAAGCAGATGCCGTTCCACCTTGATAATGAGCGACTGAAGATCAACTGCCTTTTCCTCGACCACGGACAAAGCCTCGCTCTCCCTCAAAACAACCTGTTCGGCGGCGGCAACATCCTTTGCCAGCATCGCTTCCGCTTTTGAAAGGCCGGAAAGCTCCCGCTTGAATGCCAGCAGCGAATCGTCTTTTCCGCTGTCAGTTTCGCGGCTGCTGATGAACAGGCCGCCGCCGACCAGCATCTCGCCGTTGGCCCCGACAACGATCTTGTTTTCGTCCGCGTCAACCGAGTCCCTCAGTTCTTCGACAAGAACGGCTGCCATTTCACGCGGAAATGCCCGGCGCAGAACGCCTGCCATTTCAGGCGAGGCTCCCAACGCATCGCCTATCGTTGCAGGCAGAACGCCGTTCTCGTGTCCGTTCGATGCCGCCTTCACATTAGGAGCGATCAGCACAGACACGCGCCCGATCCGGTTCTGACGAAGCCAAGACGAGACCTTGCGGGCATCCGCCAGATCTTTGACCAGCACCGTTTGCAGATATTGCCCGAAAACGCTCTCAACGGCCTTTTCGGCACGTTCGCTGACCGAGATGAAATCCGCCAGAACGCCTATCGGACGGACGCCGATCGCTGCCTGTTCACCAAAAATACGCTGTATCTGCGGCGCGTAAACGGCTCGTTTCTCTTCCAGTTCGCGGAGCGTTTCAAGGCGGTTGAGCGTCCGTGAATGCTCATTTTGAGCGGCACGGAATGTTTCCTCGGCCGTTCGCAGCTTTTCCCGCGACTCCGATACGGCGGCAACTATCTGCTGCTTTTCGGTGTTGTAGGCGTCAAGGCGTTCGCGTTCTGCCGCAAGTTCGCCACCGACCTTTTCGGCATCGGCCACGTGTTCGGCATAGGTCTCTTCGGCCCGCATCGCCTCATTTTTCAGACCGTTGGAACGTTCGGTCATGCGTTCCAGGTTAAAGGCAAGCTGGCGGGCGATCTCGTCAAATCTTTCGACCGCGGCGGTGTGACGCATAAGCTCTGAGCGGCGGCCGTCCATTTCGGCCTCGATCCGGCGGACATCGTCCAGCTTTGCGTTGTAATGCTTTTCTGCCTCGACCAATATCAGCCGCGACGCATCCGCTTCGGAGCTTTCCTTCTGCTCTTCTTCCGACAGCCTTTCATGCTCTGACGCCGCAAGCTGCAGGCGTTCCTCAGCCGCAGAAATATCGCCGACCAGCCTCTCACCGCGAGCTTTCAACTCAACTATCTGCTGGGATTGATAACGATGCTCGCGTTCGGTGCGGTCGCGCTCCAATTCATTGTCGGCATGCTTTTGCCGGATGGCTGACAGAGCTTCTTCCGCTGAGCGGGCAGCGGCGGTCGCGGTGCGAAAGACCTCTTCCTGTGCGGAAACCTTTTCTGCCAGGTCGCGCTCCAGGGTTCTGGCGCTTTCAAGCTGTGTCCCGAGTTCTTCGATCAGTAACGAGAAATGCTTGCCCTCGGCTACGAAAAGCTTTCGCAAAAGGACGCGGAAATCTTCCTGCAAGGCAATGTACCGGCGGGTTTTTGCGGCCTGGCGGCGAAGCGAATTTGCCTGTTTGTCGATCTCGGAAACGATGTCGGAAATGCGGCCAAGATTTGTTTTTGCCGAGTCAAGACGGGATTCGGCGGCGCGCTGGCGCGTGCGAAATTTGGAGATACCGGCGGCTTCTTCTATCAGGTTACGGCGATCCGCCGGCTTTGCCGAAAGAATTTGGCCGATGCGTCCCTGCTCGATTATCGCGTAGTGCGCTCCTGAAAGGCCGGTGCCGGAAAAAAGGTCCTGAATGTCGCGAAGGCGGCATGTTTTGCCGTTAAGCTGATATTCGCTTTCGCCGGAAAGATAAAGCCGCCGCGTAACGGACACCGCCTCGCCCGGAGCGAAATCCAACGCAAAAGAACGCGGACGCCAGTGCCTTTTTGTCTTTATCGTCCTTTCAACGATCTGTGCGGAGCCGACTTGCGCCGCCTGTGCTTTTTCTTCGACAACGGCCTCTTCATCAACAACCGCCGGATCATCGCCGACGGCCTGATCTGAAACGGCAGCGACCGTTTCGGCCTCAGTATGCTCGGCCTCAAGAGCATCGACATCGACGGCTTTTTCATCGATCTCGCTCAGGGCTTCGTCAATGTCCTCAAGCTCGGTGTCGTCAACGTCCAGCGTGTTCTCATCTCGGACAAGATGCAGCACGACCTCGGCCATGCCCGATGGTTTGCGGTTCTTTGAACCCTGAAAGACGACGTCTTTCATTTCGGCACCGCGAAGCGATTTTGCACGCTGTTCGCCCAGCACCCACGATATGGCGTCAGAGACATTGGACTTGCCGCAGCCGTTGGGGCCGACGACCGCGGTGATGCCGCTGCCGGTAAAAACTATCTCGGTGTAGTCCGCAAATGATTTGAAGCCTGTGATCTCAAGGCGCTGGAGCTTAAACATTCTATAGTGCTATATCCTCTGGGGTAGCACTATATTTTGGGGTATTTGGTATTTGAAGTCAACTGGAATATTGCGGTCTGTGGACTCATCCATTTGGCTTTGTCGTGAAACCTTATGACATTGACACGATATCAATTACAGAAGGCCAAAGACCAAAAAACGACGGCCTGACCGGATCAGATCATCTCGCCGCCGATGTCGCGGAGGCCTTGTTTTTCGGCGCGTTCGTGGTCGAGTTCGGTGAGTATGTCCAGAAGGAAATTGGTGTTGGATGTGATGCTGATGACGACCGGAAATTCGGTGTCGGCATTGGAAAACTCAAAAGTGCCGCTGTTCACCTCTATCAGTTCACGAAAAGCCCCGACGCCGTTATGGCCGTTGCATTCGGCATCGACGATGCGGCCTTCGTTGAACGCCACGCTGCCGAGAATCGTGTCCGATTTTAACACCATCAACCCTGTCATTTTTGCATTTTCAATGACCTGAACAGCGTCAAAAATGCTTACGAAACCAAGATTTCCGGCAAAAGTGACATCTGTACGGACGGTCTGCGGCGAACGGTCACGCGTTGCGGCAAAATCGGGACGCCGCGCGCGTCTGATGGCCTCAAGGCCCGGCGCAACCGAGATACGCGGGTCAAGCAGCTTCGCCTCCTGCAAACGGTCGTATGCCGTGTCAAATTCCTCACGCCCGATATAAAGCGTCACCAAAGCAAGGCATTGCTTGGCCGCCTCATTCAGATTCTTTTGCTTGACGCAGACATCCCGCAATTTTTCGCGCAGAGAGATGGAACGCGGACTGCGTTCTATCGATTCGCGAAGTATCTGAAATGCCTTTTCGGGAGATGCGTATTTTACGAAAAGATCGGCGTCCAAAAGGACACTTTCTATTGAAACTTCACTGACAGGTAAATTGGGTTCAAGAACGGCGTTCATAGCCTACATTGTATAAAAATGTTCAACAATCACACAATACCATTTTTTCTTCAGTTTCCGCATTCTTTTTTGAAAACGCCATTCAATGAAAAAAAGGCGATCCCGAAAGACCGCCCTTTATCATAAGTTCCTGCCAAGCGATCAGAAGTTGAATCTGAGGCCAAAGCGCATATCCCGCTGGCGGTATGTGCGTGTCGGAACAAGAAAGTTTCGACGAGCCAGCAATTGGGCCTGCGTCGGACTGTCACCCGTGCCGATAAAGTCAATGAACTCAGCACCAAAGCTGAATACAGCCATGTTCAGAATGTTTCCAAACTGCACCGTGGGACGCAGCCGCATCCGTTCGCCAAAGCGAAATTCGCGTGTCACGCCAAGGTCAAAAATATATTGGCTCGGCCCGATGCCCGCATTGCGCGGAATGTTTCCGCTGCGTGCCCCAATGGGCTGGAGGGAAAACTTTGCCAACAGGGCCGTAGGTTCCTGAGCCTGTCCGGGACGTCGCCATTTCAATTCACTGAGGTCGCCGCTGAACAGCACACGGTCGGTACTCTGGTTATTCAGGTTACGGTCTATTCCATAGCCAAGGTTAAAAACGCTCGCACTGCCGTAACGAAAAACCGGAGAGAAACGCAGTTTGCCCATCCATCGCGGCGTGTCAAAAGTTCCGCTCAATGCAAACCGATGCAGTCTGTCCTGTCTGGCACGCGCCCATTCGCGGCCAAAATCGTCATTCACCTCGGCGTTGGATGTGTTATTAAGCCCATCGTCCATTGTCCGCGAAAGTGTATAGGCTGACCGCATCGAAAACCCAAATCCCTTGCCGATGCTCCGATACCGACGGCGGAACTCTATTACCACTCCATGATAAAAAGCCTTGCCAAGCGAAGCGACACGTTCCATCGCATCGACCTCAGGAACCGGACGAAGATGCCGCAGCGCCTCACGGGCTATGCCTATGGCGCCGCCATGGGTATTTGTCGAGACACCATCCGAGGCATTTGTATTGGGAACGGCGGTCGAGGTATTGAACGTATTCAGATTTATCCAGCAGACAACGTTGACTGTCGTGCCGCAGGTACCTGTCTGTGTGGATGGATTTGTCGAGATGCCGCTGGGATCATTCGACGGCCCAAGGTAGAACTGGTAGGTGCGGGTAGTTCCGTTAAAATTCGTGAAAACGAACGGATTGTCCAGTAAATAATCGACAAATTCGTCGTATCCCGACGGCAAAACCGGAAGGTTTGAATTGTATTCACGCCATAAGTGAGCCGTCTTGTTCCAGGAATAGTTCACTTCAAAAACCCAATTTTTGGCCACTTCGCGCTCATAACCGACATTGAACTGGTAGCTTTCAGGTATCTTGAGTCCCGGTTCGACCGTCCTGAGCGGAATGCCTCCAAGCGTTGCATTCTCGGCAAAACCAAGATTTGGAGAACAGGGGCCGGAACCACACGTGGTTGAGGAGATCGCGGTCCTCAGATCCTCTATCGTTGCATAACCTTCCGGAAAATGCTGTGTGATCGTCGCCAGTATGTTGTTGCGCCAATTTCCGGATGTTGGGATGGTGTTCGTATCAAATGCGACCATTCCGCCGCGTCGATTCTGGATAAACTCTCCTACCGTGCGAAGGAGTACACGGTTGTAAAATATACCGGCTCCGAACCGTATCACATCGCGGCCCTTTTTCGTCGGATCCCACGCGATGCCAAGCCGCGGGCCAAAATTGTTATTATCGCTGACGGCATTTTCCTTTTCATACCGAACGCCCATCGTCACCGACAGATTTGGTTTTACACGCCATTCGTCATTAACAAAAAAGCCCCAATATGTGTTGGTCACATCGGTCCTCGTCCCAAAGTTTTGACGAAAACGCGTGACCACGTTATTGGAGTAGTTAAGCACATTGTTAAAATTGAAAGTGCCGGTCCCGTCGGCCAGATTATTTGCCTTGGAATCGACATACTGGACATCAGCCCCAAATTTTAGACTGTGGCTGCCGGTTATGTAGGTCAGAGAATCCTGAACCTGTATGCGGCTTTCATCGCGGTTATCGGCAAACCCGATATTGGAACTCGCCGAAGAGTTGCCCGATATAAGGGTTTGGACACTGTTCGTTATCGGGTTTCTGTAGCCGATAAGAACAACGGATTCACCGGGATTGTCCGTCTGAAAACTCGGACGGTAGCTCGACCATTGAAAACGGGCCTGATTGACGACCGAGGGGCCGAAAACGTGGTTATTCGTGACGTTGATCGCTTCAGTCTCGATATTGCGGGCTTGCAGGGCTTCCTCAAGACGCGTGGTCGATGCACCGCGTGTTCGGCGATTGGTTCGCCTGCCAAACTGAAAACCAACCGTCAGGTTGTTGTTCCCGGTGATCTTATGGTCAACCTTTGCGGAAACAATATGTCCGGTGTTCGGCGTGGCATACTGAAGCGTATAGTGGCCTATCTCGCCGCCGGTGGTACACGGCGGAGGCGGGCTTCCGGGTTGATCACAGAATGTTCCCGAACCATTTGGCGCCGGCAGGTCAAAACGCGGATTGGGAATGATCGGGATGAATGTATCAATCAGCGTCGTATCGTTTAGCTGCTGAAGTTCATAGGAAAGGGAGAAAAAAGTCTTGTTCTTTCCATTATAGAAAGGAAACTGGATCGGCCCGCTGAAGGTCACACCCGGATTTATATCCTCCATCGGAAGCCTTTCGATGCCTCGGCTGTTGTTGTACCAGGTGTTCGCATTGAACTTGGCATTTTTATAGAACATGTACGCCTGAAGACGGTAACGGTTCGTACCGGAGCGCGTTCTGATGTTGACGCGTCCGCCAGAAGCACGGCCATACTCGGCAGAAAATTGGTTTCGGATCACCTGGACCTCAGCGACAGCTTCGATCGACGGCTGAAACCGGTCGCGTGCCGCTCGGTCGTCGTTATTGTCCATGCCGTCGATGGTAATGTTATTCGAATAAGATGCTCCGCCCGAAAGCGAGAAATTGCCCTGTTCAAAAGGCGCTCCTCTCGGGTCGGCATTTCTGTCATCGGCAAGATCGCTTGTAGAAAGGGCTTCTTCGGAAACGCCGCCGAGCGTCATTACCAGATCCAGAGGATTGCGAAGGTTATTCGGCAGTTCTTCGATCTCGCGTTCGCTCAGGGTCGATCCGACAATGACGCGAGTGGTGTCTATCGCCGGAGCGTCGTCATCGTCAACCGTGACGGTTGCTTCGGCCTGGACGTCAGCGGGTGAGAGCTGCATGTCCAGCTGGAGGTTCTGGCCTGAGACGGTGACAAGGTCGATGCGTTCTTTTGCACCGAAGCCCTGCGCCTCGAACCGGATAGTGTATGTTCCCGGCGGCAGTTCGATAAGCTGGTAACGGCCGGATGCGTTGGTCGTCACCGAACGCGAAAGGCCGGTCTGAACCTGTTTTGCCGTAACGGTCGCACCTGGAACGGCCTCGCCGTTCGTGTCCGTCACACGTCCTGAAATACCCACATCGTCCAGATCCTGGGCCACGGCTGACACCGCCAAGACCGCGCACAATACGGCTAATGACAAAATGCTCCTAAATAGAGAGACCTTCATCTACCTTCTCCTAAAAAATCAAGTTTTTTCTAATATCTTTATAAGATGTCCTTTTGTATAGATTATTTTTGCCCAAACAGGCGGGAATGTAAAGTAAATTTGCTCTAAACCGGATCACGCTGTATAAGTTTTCTTCTTATTTCTTCCTTTGTGTAACACAGTGCCTTTCCGTCTCAGCGGCATAGAACAGCCACAAAGTCACAAAGGCTCCGAGTCAGTAAAGAAGAATAAGCACAAGATCAATATCACTTCCCTGACGCTTTATGTGGATTTAAATTACAGTCGGAAAAACAGAAAGGGCGGGCTGGGATGAGAAAGTTATTCCTCGTCGATGTGAAACTCGGTCACACGCATCCGCCGCAGACGCGAAACGGGAATGAGAGCGTCGGTCTTTGTAACACTCTCGGCACTTGAGGAAAATTCGGCGGCGTGATCGCGCACATAGTCAAAAAAGCGTTCAAATTCACGCTGCATCGCGTCCATTTTTTCACGCATATTCAGGATTATCTCGACACCGGCAAGGTTTACGCCAAGGTCACGCGTCAGCGCCAAGATGACCTCAAGCCGCTCAAGGTCGCTGTCCTCATAAAGGCGCGTGTTGCCCTCAGACCGCGACGGTTTCAGAAGGCCCTCGCGTTCATACATTCTCAGCGTCTGCGGATGGATGTCATAAAGCTCCGCCACGGCACTGATCGTATATGTCTTTACACGCTTCTTCATCTTTTCTTTCACCGCATAGACGCTGAGACGCTGAGTGGATAAAAAGGCTGCTATGACCTATATCCAGTCAAGTACCTCATATCAAAGTTCTATAAAACTTCACTGCGTCTTTGTGTCTCTGCGGTAAATAACTACTCCAATCCCATTACCTTTCGCGGATTTTCGGGATTCAGTTTCTCAAACTGACGCAGAACCTCTTTTGTCTCCTCAGATATTATGCGTGGGAGCGTTATCTTGACCTCAACGAACTGGTCGCCGCGAAGCTTCGGATTTCTCAATGACGGAAATCCGCGTTCCCTGAGGCGAAATTTCTGGCCAGATTCCGTTCCGGACGGGATCTTTAGCTGAGCTTTACCTTCCACGGTCGGCACCTCGATCCGCGAACCCAATGCCGCTTCCGAAACCGATATCGGAACCGTCACATAAACGTTATCGCCCTTTCTGGTCAGGAACGGATGCTTGCCGACATTGGTCAAAATGAACAGATCGCCCGGCTCGGCCCCAAGCCGTCCGCCGTGGCCTTTTTTAGGAACGCGGACGCGCGAACCGGTATCAACACCCGCCGGTATCTTTATCTTTACCTGCTCGGTCTTTGGCGTTGTCCCCTTGCCGTTGCAGAGCGAGCATGGCGTTCGCCTGCGGCCCGTTCCGCCACAGTCAGTGCATTCCTGAGAAAACTGAAGGCGTCCGCCGGAACGCATAACCTGTCCGGTTCCCTTACAGGTGGTGCATTGAACGATCGGGCCGCCCGTGTCGCCGGCGCCGTTACAGCGCGAGCATTGTTCGGAACGGTTGACCGTGATGTTGGTCGTAAGGCCGGTGAATGCCTCCTCAAAGCTCAGGGCAAGCGGTATCTCGATATCGCGACCCTTTTTCGGCATTGCCCTCGGCGGTTCGGGCTGCGGCCTGGCTCCGGCTCCGGAACTGCCTCCGCCGCCGAAAAGATCCGAAAAAATATCGCGAAAGCTCGACCCTGATGACGACGAGGAAGAGCCTGAATCCCACGAAAAACCGGAGAAATCAAACCCCGGCGAACCCGCGCCGCCCGACGCGCCGGAAGCAAAAGGCGAATCGGCGTCAAGATTGTCGTGGTAATAGCCAAACCGGTCAAAGGTCTTGCGCTTTTTCTCGTCAGAGAGAATGTCGTAAGCCTCCTGAACCTCCTTGAACTTGTCCTCTGCGACCTTGTCGTTCGGATTCACGTCAGGATGGTGTTTGCGCGCCAGCTTTCGATACGCCTTTTTTATTTCGTCGGCCTTCGCGTCCTTGTTTACACCCAGTATTTTGTAATAATCCTTTTTTGCCACTTATTTTTCGAAGCCGAACGCGTATTTGATCGCTTCAAATACCTCATTCATTCTTATTTCTGACAGATGAGCCACAGGCTTGCTAAGTTTTTCTTTTTGAACCGTCTGTATATTGTCTAGATTTATCGCTCACTCGTGACTCATCCCGTCGGTTTCGTCAATCCATACCTCACTCGGGATGTTTCTTAATGTGGTTGTGATCGGAGCTACAGTGACCCAAGTCAACTCAGAAACCGCCTTGCTGCGCGTCAGGATCAAAACAGGACGTCTTTTATCCGGAGATTTGAAAGTGTGTAGGCAAATATCCCCCTGAATCATACCTGCTCCCAAAATTTCTCCATCTGCTCGTCCTCAATATAAAATTCGTCCGGTTCGACGGGATATGTTCCGTACGCTACGGCATACTGCCTGGCCACAAGATCCTCTTCAATGAGTCTGCGAAAATATTCATTTCGATCAATGTGCAATCTTCCAACCACAGCATCCACCTTAGACATCAGGGCCTCATCTATTTTTATTTGTACGGTCATAACTATTGAGTGAATGAGCGGCTATTTTGATCTAACCGCTCATTCTTTATACCACATCGGCTAGTCTTTCTTCTCGTCTTCGACATCGACATATTCGGCATCGATGACGTTGTCGTCAGCGGAAGAAGAGTCGCCTCCGTCCGAGCCGGCGGAAGCCGATGAAGCCTGCTCGTCCGCAGCTCCGTCTCCGCCGTCGGCGGCCGATCCGGCCTGGCTGTAGAGAACCTCAGCAAGCTTGTGCGAAGCCGTCTGCAGCCTTTCGTATGCGTTGTTCATCGCATCCGGGTCGCTGCCGCCAAGGGCTGTTTTCGATTCGGATATCGCAGCTTCGATCTCACCGGCAGCCGCCGCGTCCAGTTTGTCCTTGTTCTCGGCGAGAGTTTTCTCAACGCTGTAAACAAGCCCATCCAGACGGTTGCGTGCCTCGATCTCGGCCTTTTTCTTCTCATCCTCACCGGCGTGCGATTCGGCATCCTTCATCATCTTGTCGATCTCTTCCTTAGAAAGTCCCGACGAAGATGTGATGGTGATCTTCTGCTCACGGCCCGTTCCGACATCCTTGGCAGAAACGTTCACGATGCCGTTCGCGTCAATGTCGAACGTGACCTCGACCTGCGGAACACCGCGTGGTGCGGGCGGAATGCCGACAAGGTGAAACTTGCCGAGCGTCTTGTTGTCCGCAGCCATCGGGCGTTCGCCCTGCAGAACATGCACCTCAACGCTGGTCTGATTATCAGCCGCCGTCGAGAATATCTCGCTCTTGCGTGTCGGGATGGTCGTGTTGCGCAGTATCATCTGTGTGAACACGCCGCCGAGCGTTTCAATGCCGAGCGTCAGCGGTGTCACGTCAAGCAGCAGAATGTCTGTCTTCTCACCGCCGAGAACACCGGCCTGAACCGCCGCTCCGAGCGAAACGACCTCATCAGGATTAACGGATTTGTTCGGGTCCTTGCCGAAGAGTTCCTTTACCATTTCCTGAACCTTCGGAATGCGGGTAGAACCGCCGACAAGCACCACCTCGTCAATATCCTTTGCCGTGACACCGGCGTCCTTAAGGGCCTGTTCGACCGGCGGCATAAGCCTTTTCAGGATAGATTCGGCAAGCGCCTCAAATTTTGACCTGGTCAATTTCATGACCAGATGCTTCGGGCCTGACGCGTCGGCTGTGATGAACGGCAGGTTGATCTCCGTTTCCATTGCCGATGAAAGCTCGACCTTTGCCTTTTCAGCGGCCTCTTTCAGACGCTGAAGAGCCATCTTGTCCGATGTCAGGTCAATGCCCTGATCTTTCTTAAATTCGTCAATGATCCATTTGATCAACACTTCGTCAACGTCGTCGCCGCCAAGGTGCGTGTCGCCGTTGGTCGATTTCACCTCGACAACGCCTTCGCCAACTTCAAGCACCGATATATCGAACGTGCCGCCGCCAAAGTCGAACACGGCGATGGTCTCGTCCTTCTTTTTGTCCAAACCGTAAGCCAAAGCGGCCGCGGTCGGTTCGTTGACAATGCGCAGAACCTCAAGGCCCGCGATCTTGCCTGCGTCCTTGGTCGCCTGACGCTGAGCGTCATTAAAATATGCCGGAACGGTGATAACTGCCTTTTCGACCTTTGCCCCGAGGTAATCCTCGGCTGACTGCTTCAGCTTTTGCAGAACCATCGCCGCTATCTCCGGCGGGCTGTACTGCTTGCCTTCCGCCTCTATGCGGACATCGCCGTTCGAGGCCTTTACGACCTTGTACGGCACCTGCTTGATCTCGTCCTGAACCTCATCGAACTTGCGTCCCATGAACCGCTTGATCGAATAAAGCGTGTTCTCCGGGTTAGTGACGGCCTGTCGTTTTGCAACCTGACCCACAAGGCGGTTGCCGTCCTTTGCAAAAGCGACGACCGACGGGGTCGTTCTGCCGCCTTCCGCATTGGTTATAATGACGGGTTCGCCGCCTTCCATAACGGAAACGACCGAATTTGTCGTCCCCAGGTCAATACCTATAATTTTACTCATCCTGTCTATCTCCAATAGTTAGAATAACTTCTCTCGCCGTATGAAAACATCAAAAAATGACTTGAGTCTCTGTAAAGAATAAAGGTTGAGTGCGTCATTGTCAAGTTTTATTTTAGATATTTATGATCGTTTCAGCCTGGCTCATACAGAATAGTCTTGGGTCTTGGGTCTTGGGTCTTGGGTCTTGGGTCTTGGGTCTTGGGTCTTGGGTCTTGGGTCTTGGGTCTTGGGCCTTGGGTCTTGGGCCTTGGGCCTTGGGTGTTGTTGGGTCTTGGGTGTTGAGTCCACAGGCGGAAACACGGCCTTATTAGCGTGCGAAGCACGCAGAATAGCGATAGCTACAGGTGAAGCGAAGCGGAACCTGTAGTAAATACCGCCCCAACGGTCAGAGCATGTGAAACATGCGAAATATGCCGCATATTCCAAACGCTCACTGTTTTCTTCTCTAACAGTTCCAGTTTCAAGGTTTCAGTTATTTCGGAAACGGGCAAGTGTCTGTTTTTCCAAAAACTTTTAACCCGGATTCCGCATTAAAAAGACCACGGCGAAAGCCTGAACCGATCTAACAGTTAACAGTTACGTAGTTTACAGTTATTAGTTTTTTTTCAACTGACAACTAAAAACTGACCAACTATTAACTGTTAGAAACCAAAATAGATTGGCCTGATCTGCTGCGTTTTTGAACTTTGGGATCCTCTAATGCTGAATCTAGGTTTAACTGAAACCTTGAAACTGAGAACTAAGAAAAAAGAGGCACTTCGTTATCTTCAGCGCTTGAGTGGCTTTCGGCATATCATGAAATGCCCTTATCGGTAAAGGGGTTGGTCAATGTATGATTATTCAGCCTCTGCTTTTTTAGCATCTTCATCCTCTTTCATCAGTCGGGCGACCTGAAAGATGTAATGAATACCGGAAGCGACGGCCAGCAGGACAACAATGAAATAGACGGTCGGAAGGTAGAATGTTACGTTGCTGACAGCCGCAACAAGGACAAGTGTGACGGCAACGACCTGAACAAAAGTGCTGAGTTTGCCCAGCCACGAAGGGCGAAAGCCGCGAAAACCGGTCATTGTCACAATGGCGACCGCGACGGTCACGATCAGCACGTCGCGGCCGATGACGGCCGCTGTGACCCAAAACGGGATCGGAAGAAAGCGGACAGGCTCCATTACACCGGGAAGCGAAAGCACGACAAAAGCCGTCGTCATCAGCAATTTGTCCGCTATCGGGTCAATGACCGTGCCGAGTTCCGATTGCTGCTTGAAGCGGCGGGCAATGAACCCGTCAATGCCGTCAGAGACGCCGGCAACAACAAAAACCGCCAATGCCCAATGGCTCTTGCCGTAAAAAAGCAGGCTGGCAAAGACCGGGATCAGAGCCATGCGCATAAAAGTGAGCAAGTTGGGGATGGTCAGGATCATCAAGAAAAAGAAGCGTCAGGCACGCTATGCAGGCCTCAATTCCAGCATAGATATCTCCGGCGGACATTGGTAGCGGACGGGAAGGACGACGGTCCCGATACCTCGTGTGATATAGATCTGCGAATCCTTTCGCTGATGCAGCCCGGCGGACAGCTTGCGGCGGCGGATAAACCTCCTTCCCGTCTCACGAATACGTACCTGGCCGCCGTGGGTGTGTCCGCTCAGTGTCAGGTCGATGCCGTTGCGGACCGCGTGACGAAAAATTATCGGATTATGTGCAAGCAGGAGCTTCATCTCATCCGGGAAAGAGCCTTTCACGGCGGCAGGCAGATCGGTCTTTCCGACAGTGTGGTCATCAACACCGGCCAGCCAGAATGACGCTCCGCGAGCCTCGAACCGCTGCCCTTCATTTATCAGAACGTTTATGCCTGCGTCCCTTAGCGACGACGCGACCATTTCAGGATCGGTCCAATGATCGTGGTTGCCCAAACATGCGTGAACGCCAAATTCCGCCTGCAGATTTCCCAGAACGCGGGCGACCGGCTTTATATAATCGGTCTCATGCGAGACGTAATCTCCGGTCAGGATGAACATGTCAGGACGCAGCCGGTTCGATATCTTTATCGCACGTTCTATATGGGACAAACCCGTAAAAGGGCTGTGATGAATATCGGAAAGATGAATGATCTTAAAGCCGTCCAGCTTTTTCGGAAGCCGCGGCAGCCTGACCTCAACACGCTCAAGCGAGAGGCTGTTTGCCTCGTCTATTGCGTGTTTGGCTATCTTTGAAACATTGCCTGCCAATTCGCGCAAAGGACGGTCAGCCGCCATCAATTCATTGATGCGTTCCGCCATTCTGGCACGTCTTTGTGACATTGCTCCCATTATGACCGTTTATTATATGACATTTGGGCGTTTTCCGCGCAAGTGTTAAACAACATTTACGCGGCTTTGACCTTTAGGAATTTTAGCTTGCCCACCTGAAGAACGGCCTCTTCGCCAGATGCGAGGGCGACCTCATCGCTTGCCGCAGTGGCCTTTTCGCCATTGATCCGAACGCCGCCCTGTTCTATCAGACGCTTTGCCTCGCCTTTTGAAGCCGCAAGGCCTGTGTTTACAAGCAGTTCCGCCAAACGGTATGTGCCGGCGTCAAGCACTTTTTCATCAATAACGTCAGGGGTTTCTTTTTTGACAAATCTCTTGTTGAAATCGGCTTCGGCATCGTCCGCAGCCTGCTGTGAATGAAAGTCCTTTATTATCAGCTTTGCCAGAGCCACTTTTACGTCGCGCGGATTTTTGCCGTTGCTGACCTCATCTTTCATCAAAGCGATCTCATCAGGTGCAAGGTCAGTCAGCAACTCATAGTATCGCCACATCAGGTCATCGCTTATCGACATCACCTTGCCGAACATCTCATTAGGCGATTCGTCGATGCCGATGTAGTTGTTCAGCGATTTGGACATCTTGTTGACGCCATCCAGCCCTTCGAGCAGCGGCGTCGTCATCACGATCTGCGGTTCCTGTCCGTATTCGCGCTGAAGGTCGCGGCCAACCATCAGGTTAAATTTCTGATCGGTGCCGCCGAGTTCGACATCGGCCTCAAGCGCGACCGAATCATAGCCCTGCGTCAACGGATAGAGCAGTTCGTGCAGCGAGATCGGCGTCTGCTCGCGAAGGCGTTTCTCAAAATCATCGCGTTCCAATATCTGCTTGACCGTCACGCGGGAACACAGCCGCACAAAATCCGCCGCCGCAAATTTGTCCATCCATTCGCCATTAAAGCGAAGCTCGGTCTTTTCGGGGTCGAGCAATTTGAACATCTGCTTCTTATACGTCTCGGCGTTTGCGTTGACCTCTTCACGCGTCAGCGGCGGGCGCGTCACGTTCTTGCCCGAAGGGTCGCCGATCATCCCGGTAAAATCACCGATCAAAAAAATGACCGTGTGACCAAGCTGCTGAAACGCCCGCAGCTTGCGGATAACGACCGTATGCCCAAGATGGATATCCGGCGCCGTCGGGTCCAGGCCCAATTTTACACGCAGCGGCTTGCCCGTCTTTGCCGACCGCTCCAGCTTTGCCCGCAAATCATCCTCACGTATCAGATCGACCGTGCCTTTCTTCAAAAATGTTATCTGTTCGTCAATGGTCATAAAATTAGGATTGTAAGCCAATTTGAGCCGCTATGTCATTGACACAGAAACCATACGTCAGTATATTTGAAATGGCTAGCCAAGCTAGCCAGTAAAGAAATGAAGACTTTATCCATCCTCGAAGGAAAAAACAAATTTAGCCAGGTGGTTGCTTCGGCGGCAAAGGGCGAGCCGCAGATCATCACCAAGAACGGTAAGGAGACCGCCGTCGTCATTTCTTACGAGGAATTTCGCAGGAGGTCATCGGCCGGCCGGAGCCTTTCGGAATTCATGCTCGACAATCCCGTAAGGAAACACGGTATCGACCTTGACCTTTCAAGAAGCAATGATGTTGACCGCGAGATCGACCTTTTCGGAGACGATGACTGATGGCGTACCTGCTGGACACATGTGCAATATCAGAATTTTTCAAGCCGGAGCCTAATCGCGGGGTCATCGAGTGGCTCGACGCACAGATACCCGAATCGCTGTTCTTGAGCGTCCTTACCATCGGCGAGATCCGCAAAGGCATCAGCAAACTGCCGCCTTCAAAAAAACGTGACTCGGTAACGCTTTGGCTGGATGAGATGAAGGCAAGATACCATGGCCGGATACTTGGTTTTGACCTTCGCGCCGCCGAGATCTGGGGAAGTATGAGGGCGAAAGCTGAAACAAATGGAAGCACGCTCTCGATGATCGACTCACTCATTGCCGCAACCGCTGTGGAAAACGGACTGGTAATTGTGACCCGCAATGAAAAAGACTTTGCCGCCGCCGATGTCAGGATATTCAATCCGTGGGAGCCAAAAGAATAACCGGTGATGCTCCGCGTCTAAGATGATCAGATTTGCTAATGAGAGTTCTGTGGGCCTATTTCAGCGTGGTGTTCGTGTTGATTGCCATTGAATACGATTTTTTGTGTGATCTTGGCAAGAATGTTAATTACTTGACTAAGCGTACGCAAATTGCATACACTAATACGCAGAATGCGTAACACAGATCCAATAAGCTCCCTGATCTCGCCGGTCAAACAATCGATCCTGGCCGCCACTTACGGCCAGCCGGAAAAATGGTGGTATATGCGTGAATTGGCTGCTTTTGCGGGCAGAACGCCGTCGAGCCTTCAGCGGGAATTAAAGGCTATGACAAGTTCAGGGTTACTGCGAACGCGCAGGGACGCGTCAAGGCATTATTTTAAGGCAGAGACAGACTCGCCGCTGTATGAACCTCTGCGGCTCTTGATCGAACGCACAACCGGAATACAGGAGGGCCTCAAACTGGCATTGGAACCACTTGCGGACAAGATCGACGCTGCGTTTATTTACGGTTCGGTTGCACGTCGTGATGATACTGTAAAAAGCGATGTTGACCTGATAGTTATCGGCAATATAGGATTGGCTGACATGGCACCGGAACTGAGGCGTTTGGAAAAGCGTTTCCGACGTGAATTTAATGTAAAATGTTACAGCTCTGATGAATTTACCTCAAAGATAAAAACCAACAACCATTTTGTTTCCTCGATCCTGAAAGAGGACAAGATATTCTTGATCGGAAATGACGATGTCCTGGAAAAATTTGGCGGCTGACGGAGTGGTAACGCCGCATAAAACCAGTCCAAATGAGATCAGAGATCTGCGAACTTTGATCGCCCGTGACCTGGCTGATGCAGCGATCGAAGCACTTTCTGACGACCGCCGTTTCGCCACCGCATATAACGCGGCACTTCAGATCTCCAAAATGGTGATCGCCGCATCAGGTTACAGGCTTTCTCGCGGACAAAGCGCTCATTACAACTCTTTTGAAACAGTTAAAACAGCGATACAGGATCCTGAGATCGACCGGCTTTGTGATTATTTCGATACGTGCCGCCGTAAGCGGAACCACATTGACTACGACGGTTCTGATGTTGTCACCGCAACTGAAACCGCCGAGATCATCAAAAATACCACCAGATATCTTGAGATAGCCGAAAAATGGATAGCTGACGAACATCCGGCCCTCGCGTTCTAAAGTTCACGATACATTATGTACGCATCTGTCGGGCCGTTTTGTCTGTGGCGGAAGGCGTTGGGGACGGTGCCGATGATCCTCAATCCGAGTGACTGCCAGAGGCGAACGGCGGCGGTGTTTGAGGCAACGACGAAGTTGAACTGCATTGCCGTAAAGCCGAGCCGGCGGGCCTCGTCGAACGAAAATTCGCCCATTTTGCGCCCGATGCCTTTGCCGTGAGCCTCGGGCGAGACCATATAGGCGGCGTTGCAGACGTGGTCGCCGAGGCCGGGCTGATTGGGCTTCAGCCAAAACGTGCCGACGACCTTTTCGTTATGGCCGTCAGCGTCGGGCCGTGCATCGCTAACTGCATCGCGTAAACCACCACCTGCATCGACGGAAAAATTATCACTCTCCGCAGGAGGCTCTTGAGGCATGACGGCGACGTAAACGTGTTTGTCCGGCGCGAACCAGTAGGCAAGCATCTCGTCCTCCGGTGCTTTCGGATCGAACACGTACGTGTCGCCGCCGGCGATAACGGCTTTTATAATGTTCCAAACAGCGGGCCTGTCTTCATTGCGGGCAGGCCTTATCCTTATCATAACAAAAGCTAAAATTTGACCGAGATGGTCTTGGAAAAGGAATACATTCCCTTTCCGGGCGCCCTTTCCGGATAATTCATCACGCTTCCAATCTCGGCTGAATGTACCCTCAGGATCAGATTCAACCCCTTGCCGTCAGGCATTATCTCTCTTTCAGGAAAAACAAAGGTGAATACCGGATGAGGTTTAGCCTGTGCGGCTGTCCCGACGAAGGCGGCCTCGTACGTAGCAGCGGAAGCAAAAGCGCCACAGCCTGATGTCGCCTGCTCGCCGTAAAGCGTCTGTGCGCACAGCGTGTTCGCCTTTGGATCGACAGAAAATATCGCATCGGGGCCTGAATCAGAGGTTTTGTTGCGGTTGATGTCGATGCCGACCCATACAAAATCCCGTGCCGGCGGAGATCCCTTTGTCTCATCTGAAAAATCGCTGAGAAGCTCAACGACCAGGGTCAATTTTCCATCCGCTCTGTCTATGTATGCAAGATGCTCCTTGTTCTTTACCAGCGTCTTTCTTTCGGCGTTCGGTGCCTGAGAAAACGCCTCAAAACTCAAGAGCAGGACCAGGCAGACAACCGGTGCCGCCAGGAAACCTCCTCGGAAAATGCGTGACATATGTTCCTCCTGTTTGTGGCCACATTTAGTTTAAGGTTAAAAGACCGTACGAATGTCAAAACGTCCCGTTGCCATATCGGGACATCGTCGTACCGTTCCCAAATACCCGGGCGGACAAGGCCGCTAATGCGCCAACATCGGCCTTTATATCCATTCCCTATGTTATGTGAAAAGCATATAAATGCTGTCCGTCTGGCCCGATAACAAAGCTGATCTCCATGCTTCGCATCATAAAGGCCAGGTTGCGGTATTTTGCACTACATCTCGCCTGTCGGCAAATCGCCAATGGCGGCTTTTTTCAATTTGAACTTCCAGACCATGCGTTCGCGGCCCTCATCGAACACATATTCACCGGCCAGAACATGCCAATATCCGAGGAATTCCCATTCGTTGACCCGGAGCTTATTGAACAGCGGAACAGCGTGTCCCGTTCCTGCCGCCGAAAGGAGCGCCCGGTTGGCGGCATCCGGTTTCTGATCGCCCCGCCTGCCCGAACCGGTGTAAAAAAAAGTGTCATCAGTGCCGCCGTGAAAATCAGGATAGCAGGGATTTATCCTGCCAAGATCGGTCAGGAGCGAGACGAGCCTTCCGTTCTTTTGATAAATGCCGTTTCGCGAACGGTGAACCGAAGCCACAACACTCCATGGATAAACTGTCCCGATCTCAAATTTTTGCGGCATTCCGAAAAATAATAACAGATAGCCCGCTCATGCCGGAAAATGAAAAGCCCCCTTTTCTTATGAAACGGAGGCTTTATCTTTGAAGAGGAGCTGAAGCTTACTTATATTGATCAAGCGTCGATTTTGCAGCGTCCATTGCGGCTTTGCAGGCTGTTTCCAAACCGGCTTTGCCCTGAGGTGTCGAGGCAGCCTGCTTCCAGGCATTCCTGCTCTGTTCCAAAGTGCTCTTGTAAGCATCCTTTGATGCCTGCGGAACGTTCGGATTTTCGATGAATTTGTCCATCGCTGCAAGATATTCATCACAGGCAGCAACGCCGGTCACAGCGGCAGCATCATCTTTCTTGTCCGCGTCGTCCTTTTTATCCGCATCAGCGTCTTTCTTGTCGGTGTCAGCAGTGTTTGTCGTGCTGGACGTGTTTGCTGTGTTGGACGTCGAATTGGCAGCCGGTCCATCGGTGCCTCCGCAGCCGAACACAGCCAGGCAAAGCGCCAGAATGATGGTTAAGTTGAAAGTTTTCATTTTTCCTCCAGTTTGTTTTGTTGGATCCGGCCTGTCGGCCGGCGTTGTATAAGTGCGCGATCAGGTGCTGTCGGCGATATGATACTGCCTGTCCGAACAGCCGCGTACGCGCCGGATAAAGAGTTTAGGATCAAATGCAAAAACCGCAATGGTTTTGTCACGAAAGGAATCTAAACCCAGTTTCATATAATTTGTCAATCCGAGCGGCCAAAGAGTCTTTCGGCGATCCGCCCCGATCAATCGTCAGCAGGCCCAAACCGATAGACCAAAAATCCTATTGCACGGGCCGATTTTCCGCCAAATACAGGCCGATTGAACTTTGACGCAAGGGCAGCGCGTTCGGCCTCCGGCCATAGTTCTTTATTGCCTGTTCTGCCTTTTGCTTCGATGACGCTGCCGTCGGTTTCGATCAATATCTCTACCTGAACCAGCCCTTTTGCGCCGTTTTCCTTAGCGGCGCGCGTGTGATATGGCTTTTCAGCCGAAACCACCTCAAAATTCAGAAAAGTGTATTTGTCGCCCACGACAAAGCCGTCATACTTCTTGTTTGCAGCCGCCTGCCGTGTGGTGTTTTTGGCTCCCGCTTTGGCGGTTGTCGTGCGTTTTGCGTTGCGGCCTTTGGAACCGGCTGTCGAGCGGGCAGAGCTTTTCGCCGAACCTGACCGGGCCTGCGCTCCGCTGCTGCCGACAGACGAACCTGCGCCGGCCGCCGCTCCCGCCGGCGGTTCATCGACGGCCATGATCGCTCCCTGCTGGGCGTGGACATCAACCGCAGCGAATATCGTCACCGCGACCGCAAAAGCTATGAAATATTTTAGGTTTCTCATCATTTGCAGATATTTACGTATATGCTGTGCTATGCCATTTCTGACGGCCAAATGATACGACGTTCTTTTTTGCGGGATTTGCGCGAATGACCTCTCATGAGGCCGGATCGGGCCTTTTGACATAACAATGTCGCCTCTGCCCGCACGGCGTTATATTATATATGGAAACAAGGATCGGGCAAACGCCCTTTGGTCATTCACATTGAAACGTCTGATACGAAAGATATGGAGGCGATTGCCGGGCGGATTGCGGCTAAGGGCCATCCGCATGTCGCAGCCAAAGTTCACGGCCTCGTCTGCGGTCGTTATCGCGAACGGCAGCGGCGAGGTGCTGCTGCTCGATCATGTCCTGCGCCCTTTTTCCGGTTGGGGACTGCCCGGCGGCTTTATCAGCCACGGCGAACAGCCCGAAGAAGCGGTCCGGCGCGAGGTCAGCGAAGAGGTCGGCATTGAACTCACCTCGGTGAGCCTGTACAGCGTTCGCTGTCTGGATCGTCATATAGAGTTCATCTTTTCCGCGCGGACGGACGGAGAACCGGAGGTCAAAAGTCATGAGATCATCGGCTTTGGCTGGTTCGCGGCAGACGGCCTGCCTGACAAATTGAGCCGGGCACAGGCGTCCATTATCCGGTCTGTTTTGTCTGATGCGGATTGATAAAACAATGCCCAGCCGTTAAAATAGCGTTTTCGTTTGAAAAGGCAGATTTTTTTGGGAGACACAAATGGTCGATCTCGTTCCTTCATCCGAATCGGTGATGCAGATCCTGACAGAAACAGGAGCATATCGCCGAGGACACTACATCTATCCTAACGGTAAACACGCATCTCATTATTTTCAGATGCCGCTTGCCTTTCGTTTCTATGACAACGCCCGCATCCTTTCTGTTGGATTAAGCCGCCTGTTCCGTGTTGAAAAGGCGATCTCCAGCCGGTTGCCGCGCGTCTCGGTCATCAGCCCGAGTCCGGGCGGCATCATGGTGGCTTTCGGTGTTCGCGAGGCACTCGGCGCCGACCAGATCTATTGGGCCGAACGCGAGGACGGCGAGCGTCAGTTTCGCCAATACATCGGAAAAGGCGACGTTTATCCGGCGATAATTGTTGATGACATAGTTCGTTCGGGCCGTGCTTTGGCCGAAACCATCGAACTTGTGAAAGAACTCGGCACTGAGGTCATCGGCATCGGTTCGATCGTTCGTTTTGGCGACGCGCCGGACGAATTTGACGGCATACCGTTGAAAAGCCTGATGACATTCGATGTGCATTTCTATGACACCGAAGAAGAGTGGAAAGTGTCGCGAAGCGCCTCAGACGCGGTAGAAGAGCGTGTCCGCTACTAAATTCATTCTGTTATGTCAGATCCCCAAAATGCCCGCAGTACGGATAGTGTCCGTCGGTTGCGGGCATTTTGTCATTCATGCGTCAGCCCAAGCCGTTGAAGGCCTTCCTGAAGGTCGTTGCGTTCAACGTAAAGCCGCAGAAAGCTCTCTTTTTTTGTAAAGAACATTCGTATCGCCCTTGCCCAGCCGCGCAATTCCTCAAGGTCCTCAAGCGTCACCAGAGCGATGTATCCTGTCAAAAATGAGGTCGGGACGGACAGCACGGCGGCCTGCCATCCACAAAAATAATAAACCGCTCCGGCAACGATAAGCCACGTCAGCGGCATAAAGACCAGGCCTGCCAGCACCTTTACGGTAGAGGCGACATCATCGGCCCCGTGACGGGAATAGATCGCCGCGAAAAGTTTGCAAAGCTGATATGCCGGCGTGTGGAGCAATGCCCCGATGACCGCAACAGGGGCCAGCACGAGCAGATACCACGTTTGCAGAAACGCCTGCTTTACGACAAACCCGCGTGTGAAACGCGACAGCGAAAGGTGTTCCGGCTGAAGTTTCAGAGCCGCCAGTTTTTGCTCAAATTTCACTATCTTTTCATCTAGTTCCGCAAGTTCGGGCGGACGCTCGCCGCTCTGATCGCCGATGTACCGCTGTAAAAATATCTGACGCTTGTGCAGTTCGCGGCCGCTGCCGTTTGCCGAAAAGAAAACTCCGCGTGCGGCATCAGCCGTGTTCAGTTCCGCTTCGGTCTCTGCGTTTATCGTCACCTCGCGAAGCGCGTCCTCGATCTTCGCCGTCAGAGCTTTTACGTCTTCTCGCGGCGGATCGCCGTCCGCGTCCAATGTGACCGAAGGAACACGGAACGCTTTGCCGAAATGCAGCAACGCCTCGCTGCGAAATGTTGTCTTGCTGGTGTAATAAAGCCCGACCGGCACGATCTGGACGCCTTTGCCGCCGTCTTCATTCATCGAAGCCGCGCCGAGTGCGATGCGGGCCGCACCGGTCTTTGCCGGCAGCATCTTGGACGAATTATGCGAAACACCCTCAGGAAATAACGCGATGGAACCGCCGCGTTTCAAAAGATCGCGAGCGGCGGCAAAGGTCTTCAGGTTCTGCGAAACGTCCTCTCCCGCGTCCATCCGCCGATACACCGGCAGGGCCTCGACCTGTTTCAGCAGAAAGGAAATGACCGGCATTCGGAACAATGTTGATTTTGCGAGAAACGATATTTTCCTGGGCAATGCAACGAAAACAAGCGCGGGGTCGATCAGCCCGTTAGGGTGATTCAAAACAAAAATGACACCTGTTCCATCTGGAACGAGGTGTTCGTTGACGGTTTCGATGCGGCGGAAAAAAAGTTTCAGCGCGGAACCAAAGATAAAGAGCAGCACCCGAAACGTCGGCCCGCCCTTTCGCGAACGAAGAATATCACGCAGGCGAATTGTTCGGTGATCTTCCTCCATCGGCTGTTTACGTCAAGTCTTGAGTCTTGAGTCTTGAGCGGCTTGCCGCTTCGCCGTGCGGAAAGGCTGTGCCTTTCCGGCAGGCTCCAGAAAATACTCTTGCGGCTATGCCGCCGATCCGTTTGCGAACACGGATGCCCGCGTTCCGTCAGATCTCGTGGCGGTTCGCGAGTGCTTTGTCCATCGTCACTTCATCAACGTATTCCAGATCGGATCCGACGGGCATTCCCATCGCGATCCGCGTTGTTTTTACGCCAAGCGGCTTCAGCAGGCGGGCGATATACGTTGCGGTGGCCTCGCCCTCGGTCGTCGGGTTTGTGGCGATGATGATCTCTTTTACCTCAACGCCTTCATTGTTTTCCGGCAGCAGACGCGGCAAAAGATTGGCAATCATCAGCTCATCCGGCCCGATGCCGCGTATCGGCGACAAGGCTCCGTGCAAAATATGATAAAGCCCTTTATAGGAACGCGTCTTTTCGACCGCGACCAGATTATACGGTTCCTCGATGATGCAGATCATCGAACGGTCACGCTGCGGATTGGCGCAATAAAGGCACGGATCGATATCGGTCAGGTTGTTGCACACCGAACAGAATGAGATCTTTTCCTTTACCTCGCGCAGCGATGCAATAAAATTATCGACCTCAGACCGAGGCCGCCGCAAAATATAGAACGCCAGCCGCTGGGCCGATTTGTGCCCGATCCCCGGCAGGCGTTTGAATTCATCGATCAGCTTGGCGACCGGTTCTGAGTAGTCTAACATTGGATATTTCAATTCCCGCCATCTTTTAGAAGATCGTCTAAATCCGATTCCTTCATTCCCGAAGGAAAGTGTTTAAAAGCCGTTCGCGCAGGATTTCGACGAGTTAGATATAGACCACGAATTGCCGCCAACGAGGATTCTTCGTCTTCGAAATCGACATCTGAGAAAAATCTTTCTGCAATATTTCGGTCAGTAAAAAAAATTATTGTTATGCCGTCAATATCTTCCTTTACGAGGAAATCCTCCACACGCTCCGAAAATTTGAGGCTCTCTTCCTCAATAAGGGCTTTTGATGAAACAAAAACAGTCATGATAAGAGATTTACTCCCACCTGTCGCCACTCCATCAGTGTATAAATAGTCAGAGATGATTATCTCAAACTGTGAATCACTAAGGGACGATAACTGCTTTTCTGAGATCTGTGCTTGAACACACTGCCACCCAGATAAGAACACAAATAAGAATAATGCACCTATTGTTTTCATCGGGTCAGATCAGAAGAAAAACCGCTTCCAGCATTACATCAAGCCCGGCGGGAGCATTCCGCCGAGTTTTCCTTTGAGCGATTCTTCGACCTTGCGGTGGGCTTCATTGAGTGCCGCAACGGTCAGGTCCTGTATCATCTCGACATCGCCGTCCTTGACGATATCAGGTGAAATGATGAGTTCGACCACCTCAAAATCGCCGCGCATCTTGACCGCCACGGCTCCGCCGCCCGCCGAAGCCTCAACGACCGTTTCCTTCATCTCGCGACCCATCTGCTCCTGCATTTTCTGGGCCTGCTGCATCATCGAATTAAGATCAAATCCACCTGGTAATTTCATAATCAGTGCTTCCTTTTTCTGTAGGATCTTTTAGCAAACAATCGTATCTGTCAACAGGGCTAATTGCAAACCTTGATATTTTCCGAACGGGCAAAACCGTAAGATCGACGGCCATATCTGCTGCCACGTGGTTTTGGCAGTTAAAGATATTTTCTTCTGATGGAAAGGCCGTCTTTTTGATGCCTGCAAATCGTGTTAAAATTCCTGGCTGTACGATCTACACACGTCCACTGACCGTTCTCATGTGATCAATTATGAAATATTGCCCGACCTGCGACACACATTATGATGAAGAGATCCTTCGTTTTTGCATGAAGGACGGCACGCCGTTGGTTGATGAGGAAGAACCGACATTCATTCAGATGCCGAGCGAAAGCCTGGAAGATCACGTAGAGGACGAGCCGGATGAAGTGACCATTGTGCGCAAGTCGGCCCCGACGCCAAAACCGCCGCCGGAAATGGATGATAACGGCGAACTGCTGCCTCCGCCGGTGACGCCATACGAACCGGTTCCGCCACCGCCGCCGCGTGAGGACCAGCAGCGGATAGTTGTCCCGATGGCCGCCGAACGGCCGGAACAGCAGCAGCGTGTCAGGACGGTTCCCTATCAGCAACCGCCGCCACGGACAAATACTTTCCTCGTTGTTTTGCTGACAATGATAGGAACGACCGTGCTGTTGGGCATGGGCGCGCTCGGTTTTTGGTTCCTCACCAGAGATTCTAACGGAAACCTGAATGCCAACGTCAATACGAACATGCCCGATCAGAATATAAATGTGAACTCCAATCTGGGCATTGACGGCAATTTTGATTTCAACGGCTTTAACACCAACAGCAATGTGACCAATACGGCCACACCTACGCCGTCCCCGACGGCGACAGCGTCACCGTCGCCAACTCCTTCACCATCGCCATCACCGACCCAGTCGCCTACGCCAAGGCCTTCGCCGACAGCGACGCCCGATGATGACGACGACGATGACGATGTGCCGACACCGCGCCCGACGCCTTCGCGCACACCGACGCCTCCGGCAACACCGCGGCCAACGCTGACGCCGATCATAATCAGGCCGGGTTCAAGCCCGACACCGTCGAATAGGGATAATTAGCTTTCGGAAAATGACCTTGCTGCTTCGACCGCGCGGCGCGGATCGACGACGCCCCAGCCCTGCCGGTCAACTTCATAGTGAGGAAGGCGCTCGGCGGTCGAGATAAGTATTCGCTTGATACTCTGCGGTGAGAGCTTGGGATTTGCCTCTATCATCTGTGCCGCCAGCGATGAGACTATCGGCGCCGAAAACGATGTTCCGTCAACATATTTATAATGCTTGGTGATGACGTGTTCGTGCCTTAATTTAAGGGCGATTATCTGGCGGATGCTGTGTGCGGGCCGGTCGAGGGCGGCGTCAAGTTCGCCATCAATACCCGAATGTTCACGGATGATCTTGTGCAGATCTTCATCCTCGCTTTTGTCGAGCGTATCAAGAAGAGCGGCCTCTTGTGCCGTCGGCGTGTTCGGCAAGATCGGCGCCGGAACCCATATCGACGGTGCAATGACCTCCGGCTTTTGAAATCCATCGACCGTCGGGCCGTAAGAAGAGCGGTACATCCCTCGGCGTGAGCGGTTTATCGAATTCTTGTCATCAAGCCCGCCAACGGCGATGGACGACGGAGCGCTTGCGGGCGGAACGACCGGATGATTTGGCAGATGGCCCGAATTCCCGACGGCGCAAACCACGGCGATGCCAGCTTTCGTACATTCCTCGACCGCCTGCGAAAGCGGGTCGCCAAGGTAATGCTGCTCGTCATCGCCGCCCGCCGAGATGTTGACCACGCGAATGCGAAAACGGTCGCGATTTGCCAATATCCACTCCAGCCCGTCCAGAATGTTCTGATCGGTTATGCGTCCTGTGCGGGCAAGCTTTACCAGAACGACATCCGAATCAGGCGCCAGGCCGCGATAAAATCCGTTTGAGAGCGAACCGTTCCCGGCCGCAACGACCGAGGTCATCATTCCGTGCCAGCTTGCCACGTCGGGCTGAAAGAGCGAGTTCAGGTCGCCGTCCTCATGTAATAGGTCGCGATAACCGATGATGCGGTTCTTTGGCGTCGTCAGGTCAACGTGCGGATAAAATCCCGAATCGAGAAAGGCTATCGTCACACTCTTGCCCGTGTAACGGTCGTCGGCATCAAGGCGCAAAGGCGTGGAAAGCACGTGCGAGCCGTCCTTTTGCACGGCTGCGTCCTTTATTATCTGCTCTTTCGCCCGTTCAAAAAGCTTTAGGCATCTGGCACACACGGCGCGAAAATCGACCGTATCCGGAGCATTTGCCGATATAAGTTTTTGCAGATCCTCTTCCAAAACACGAAGCGGAACAAATTCGTCCAAAGTCTCGCGCGAACACACCGGACACACCGTCTCGCCGCCGGCAATGTCCGCGCTCGTACTCGGCCTGAATATCTGTGGTTTTTCCTGAGGGGTCATTTTTCGAGGTTTAAGTTTTCCACACTGAAACGTTAAAATCAATCGACGGCCCGATACTCTCTTGCCGAACCGCGACATTCTGATGAACGAGATCGTCTCTGGTAAAAAAACAGGCCTTGCCCTTTCCGGCGGCGGAGCGCGCGGGTTTGCCCATGTGGGCGTGTTAAAGGCTTTGGTCGAGCATGATGTTCCTATAGATGCTATCGCCGGAACATCTGCCGGAGCGTTTGTCGGCGGAGCATACGCATCTGGGCTGGACGCGGACAGGCTTGTCGAACTTGGGAAACAGATCGGGTGGTTCGGAATGGCGGGATTTTCCTATTCGCCGCGCGGCATGTTGTCGAACGCCCCGATGGGAGGCTTTATCGAACAGAATTTTCCCGAGACGCGTTTTGAAGGCCTAAGGCTGCCGTTCGCCGCCGTCGCCTGCGACCTCGCTACAGGTGAGGAGGTTGTTCTGCACGGCAGCGGCGATCTGGTCATGGCGATACGGGCAAGCTGTGCCATTCCCGGTGTTTTTCTGCCCGTTGATGACGGCAGCGGACGCCGGTTGGTTGACGGCGGCGTGACTTCGCCAATGCCGACGCGGGCTGTGAGAGAACTCGGAGCGGATGCGGTCATAGCGGTTGACCTGCTCACCTGCGGGTCGGATTTCGCCGCGTCGCCCTCCACGCTGATCGGTACGTTCATTCAGGCGGCAATGATGATGCTTCAGACGGCGTCAAAAAATCAGCATTACATGGCTGACATCGTCATAGAACCGCAGATCGCACACATCAGGCCGGACGAAATAAAGAAAATGAACGAACTTGTCGAACTCGGATACGCGGCGGCGATGGATAAAATGCCGGAGATAAAGAACTTGACCGGCTGTGACTGATAGGCTGCGAAATTCAAAAATGACCGTGCGGGAGCGTCCGATCATTACGTTTACCGCACAATAACAAAGTGTTGAAACAAACAGCGCCAAATTGATATAATTGTTTTGTCTTCAATAAAAGCCATCTTCCACCTTCCCAATATCCTCATTCATACTGGTTTTCTTTCAAAAACACAGTATGTTGTTTAACAAATTATGAAGAATCAAGTATTTACAGAAGCTCAGGTGCGCCTTGCCGAGCACCGTTTAGGTTATTTCAGTCTTAAAGGCATCTGCTCCATTGCCGCAGCCGGCCTGTTGGCAATGCTCATGGTGATACAGCCGTCTCTCATACTGGCTCAGAGGGCGATACAAAATCCCAGCGTCGAAGATCCTGCTATGCCGGGCAATACATATCAGCGTATCGCTGAAGAAACGCTCACCGGCTGGCTTACGACCCATCCGCTTTTGACCTGCGCCGTCGGCCCTGAAGTTTGCAGGCCGATAGAAAGATGGGGAACCGGTTTTAACGGCGTCAATACCGCACCCGGCGCGGGAAATGCATTTGTGGAACTAAATGCCGAAGCAGTGTCGATGATCTATCAGCCGATATGCATGACGAATGGCGAGTTTTTCAACTTTTCATTTCTCCATCGCGGCAGAAGCAGTACGACAGACGCTGATGTAGCGGATTTTCGCATAGGAATACCCGGCGGGCTTCCGACCGGCTCAAAACCGGCTGATCCCTACAGCTATCCGATCCTTAGGGTCTCGACGGCGAGTGACGGAGATCCCCGAAGCGCAGCCATTCCGCCGGGCAGCAACGCACCGACCACAAACATTTCGGTCTCTAATCCCATGAACGGCTGGGTGCGCTACGGCGGCAGATATCAATACAACGGCCCGACACAGGTGGTCAATCTGGGATTCTCCGCGGTTTCGACCGCAGGCGGGAATGTCACGGTCGGAAATTTCATTGATGACTGGCAGATACAGCTGGCCCCGTATGTCGAGGCCGCCGCGGTTGACACGGTAGCTCTTGAAGGAAGCTCGGGCGGAAGCCATACACCGGCGGACGGAAGCCGTCCGGCCCTTCGCATCAGCGGAACGGTCGGAACAGGCGGAGCGATGGTCACGGTAAACGTCACGGGCGGAACCGGTGTGGCAGGTGTTGATTACAGCCTGACGGAACCTTTCGCTCCAGGCAATACCACGAACAGCGTCATCATATCCATTCCGGCAGGAACCTATGACGGCGTCAACACAGGCGTTTTTAACCTTCCTTTCTCAACCGACGGTGACAGCGTTATCGAATCCAACAAGACCGTCGAATTTGAAGTTGTGTCAGTAAGTGGAAACGCGGTGCTGGCAAGCCTCAGTTCCTGCGGTCAGGCACCGATAACGCAATTCACTCACACGATCATTGACGACGATATGCCGTCATCATCTGGAATAACCGTCACCGGACGGGTTTTGGAACGGTCGGGAATGGGCATCAGCCAGGCAAAAGTGACCCTGACCGACAGCGAAGGCAACGTTCGCAATGTGAACACCAATGGTTTCGGCTATTTTCAGTTTGAAAGCCTGAAGGCCGGAGATACCGTCATCATCTCCGTTTCCAGCCGGCGGCACACGTTTGCAGAGGCCACGAGGGTGATCATGGCGGACGGCATGATGGACGAGGTAGTGTTCACTGCCCAATAGCCTTTGTCCGCTTGAATATTATAAGGCGAGAATGTCCGTCTTCGGCTTTGTTCGGGCCGTTGGGACACCTCGCCTTTTTTGTTTTTTAGACAGCGTTCTTTTGACGCTAAACCCTTAAAAATCGTAAAAACGCGTTTGCCAAATGGTTAAAACGCTATCATCATTAAATGCAGTTGGTCCTTCTCTCGCGCATCGACGGTGATGCGCCCCGATACGATTAGGTTTTGTTCGACGGCGTTTGGAAGTTCGAGGGCAGGTTGGTAATTGGTACAGAAGCGGCTCTTGAGAACGGGCTATCCAGGCCGGATATTTGCGGGCAGACCGTATCCCAAATATACATCACGGTGCCGAACTTCTTTTTCAGCCGACGGAAATATTCCGACGGCTAAGGTAAACGCATATTTATGTCAATGAAACTCTACGTTGGAAATCTTTCTTTCCAAACATCAAATTTTGATCTTCAGGAACTTTTCTCAAGCGTCGGCACGGTCGAATCGGCCACTGTCGTCGAAGATCGTGAAACAGGACGCTCACGCGGTTTTGGCTTTGTCGAAATGGCAAGCAAGGAAGATGGCGAAAAGGCCATTGCAGAACTGAACGGAACCGAGCACAATGGCCGTGAACTCAAGGTCAACGAAGCCAAGCCCCGTGAAAATCGCGGATTTGGCGGCGGCGGAAACCGCGGCGGCTACGGCGGTGGCGGCGGACGCAATCGCTGGTAAGCTGATCCAAAAACAAACGAAAGCGGCTGTCATGGACGGCCGCTTTTTTGCGCTCAAAATGCATTTTGTTTTAAGGTTTTTTGCGAGGCCGTGCCTGTCTGGAAGGCTGTCTTGTCTGGGTAAATTTTGAAGCCGCCGGCACCGATGCCGGTTGTTTTATGTCAAATTCGACGCTCTTTTTAACCTCGCCATCGACCAGAATATCCGCCCGATACCGTCCCGCGACCCATAGTTTGTGCGGCCTGCCGGAAAAATTGACACGCGTCTCGCCCTGTTTGGTCGTATATGCGGTCGTCACCACTCTGGAATCCTTTTTTACGCCGGGAACATTTGCCGCAACGAAATTGAGCGTAACCGTCACCGGATCGCCGTCGGCAAGTTCGACCACGCAGAATATCGGAACGTCCGTCACCAGAAATTCCTCGACCGGTTCACCGGCCCCGCCTTCGGCATCTGCCCTGGCAAGGTAAATTGCTTCGATAACTTCCGTCTTGTCTGCGGCAGTTTGTCCCGAAACACCTGAAAATGCCGCCGCCACGAACAGAAACGCGCATAAAAACACTGTCTTGGGGAAAATTGGCTGTCTCACAGTATCTTTGAGACCCAAAGCACCGGTTTGGTTGCATCGGCAGCATCATTTATTGACATCCAGCAGCCGTCCGATAGTTTTTCCAAGTGCCGATGCATCGCCGGCAGGTATCGTATGTATATTGGCGATGTTGGCAACGCCGCAGGCTTCCGAGGCGATCACGGGAATGCCGGACGCAACCGCCGAAAGAAGCCGCCGTGGGCGATGTTCCACAAAAGCCGGAAGGACCACGAGGTCTGCCTTTCCGAGGTCGTCATCAGTTCCGCGAACGACATCGAGGCCTTTCCAAAAATCCTGCGATTCGATATACGGCCCCAATGTGATCAGCCTAACGTCCATGCCGCCAATGGCCTCGCGAAGTTCATAACAGCCTTTTCTGCCGACGGTTGACGCGGGAAATGCCAGTGTCGGTTTGCCGCCGCCGTTTTGACTGTTTTTGATCGCAACAGGTTGATGCCACGGCAAAAGCTCGGCTTTTTCGATGAACATTTCAGCTATGGCAGTATGCGGTGTAATGACCCGACGGGCATTTGCCAGAGCCTCTTTCTCATCGGCTATCAATCTTGCATCAGCGCGAAAATCGCCGAGCGTCGTGCTTTGCGGATGCAATTCGGCGGCAATGTCCAAACGGCATTGCAGTTCCCACATCGGCAGCGAGTTCATCAAAACATCAAAGGTGCGTCCGCCAAGGTGTCCGCCCGACCACAGAAAAGGTAAAAGATTCTGTTGAACGACAACGTGCAGAACGTCATAGCTCAGCTTTTTCGCATAGCTTTCCGCCAATCTGCGGTACATTTCCAGCAAATTTTGCTGCCTGGCGGCGCCTTGCGCGGAAAGTTTTCGCGAGCGATATGACCTGATGGCCGTCACCGCCGGGCTTTGCCTGACAGCGGAAAATCCGTCGGTCGTCCACGCATAATTCCCTTTTCTGAAACGCTTGCCGTCAAGTGGGATCAGCAGCGTGTCGGCGGTTTTGCGTTCCCGTTGAAGATACGCGTCAAATTCGGGCGTCCTTTCATCCACCAGCCACGCGGCCTTTCCAAAATCGGCGGTGCTGGGTTCACGGACTACGCGGTGGCAGTCATCGACCCCGCACGTCGCGCACGAACCGACCTCCGCGTGGCCCGAACCGTTTCTGCTTATCTGATAAAGCTGTTTTTCTGTGACCTTTTTTCCGCGAAAGCGAACTGTCAGCCGTTCGGCGTCAAGGACGGCCTCGATACGAAATGCGTTCGGCGAACGAAACCGCAAGTCGATGTAGTTCCAAAAAACGGTCGCATCGCGTCCCGTTTCGGCAAGCGACCCCGGTATGACCTGAGTGTGTGCGTGGCGTTCGACGATCTCAAAATTAGCCTGCAATGCGGCGTCATAAAGAGCATTGGAAAGCTGGCACAATCCGCCGCCGATATTTGGTATGACACAGCCTTCGCGGAGTTCCCTGCCGCGAACATATCCGCGCCGCCTGACCGCCCGGCCAACCTGCCGCCAAAAGCTGAACGTCTGCCCCGCCTTTATCTCAATTCCGTCTATGGCTCGTATGGCAAGGCGAAGATTATGTATCTTTCCCGCGACAAGAAACCTCTCCTCAGGTTCGGTCTCTGTCCAAAGCGGTGTTGCGGATTCGGCTATCACGGCATCCGCCAGCATCGCCGTGCCGACTGCATGTTTTACGGCGCGATCAATGAAAGTGTCCGTGACAAAACGACGCCCCTGCAACGCCGTCGCCTTGGCGCGAAAGACAGCGGAACTCAGCCTGGTCGGAACGGAAGATGTGGAGTGAGAATTTTGCGTCATACCGGCTCGGAAACAGACTTCACGATAAATGATGAACCAAA
The DNA here is from genome assembly GCA_019639175.1 of Acidobacteriota bacterium. Lineage (GTDB taxonomy): Bacteria > Acidobacteriota > Blastocatellia > Pyrinomonadales > Pyrinomonadaceae > OLB17. Next base: position 85,479 of record JAHBSK010000007.1, read on the forward strand.
AGCACCGGGCCTTGCAATGATTTAAGCGGCATAATGTTATAATCCGGCAATCTGATGCGATTCGTATTTTCCGGCAGATTCTATATACTCCTTGCTCTCGGCCTGGTCCCGCTTTCGGCTTCGTGGAATTTCCCCTCGCTGCGGATAGCTGTTCTTGTATATGATATTGCTCTCATCGCCGCCGCTTTGGCAGACTATTTCATCAGCCGTAAGCTGCCCGAAGGCTTTTCCATACGACGCGAATTTGACCGACGCTTTGCCATCGGCGATCCGACCACCGTTACGCTTCACATAGAAAATGACACGCCGAAACCGATCAGATGCCGGATAAAGGACGAATATCCCGCCGATATGCGTTTGGACGAAGACCGTCAGGCTGAGGTTGAGATACCGGCACGGCGTCACGCGAAATTCACGTATAAACTGACGCCGCCAAAACGCGGCAGATACGAATTTGGGACGACCGCCGTGAGGTTCCTTTCAAAATTTGGCCTTGTCTGGTGTCAGGCACAGGCGGGCGACGCCCAAAGTGTAAAGGTGTATCCGAATATGCGGAGGGCGCGTGAAATGGAGCTGAAAGCCCTTGGCAATCAGTCATTTACCGCCGTGCAAAGAAAAGCGATAAGACGCGGCGAAGGGCGCGAATTTGAATCAATGCGCGACTATGTTCGCGGTGACGAGCTTCGCCATATCTCATGGACGGCAACCGCCCGCCGGTCGAAACTGACCACGCGGCAATATCAGATTGAACGTGACCAGACCGTTCTGATAGCGATAGACGCAGGCCGCCTGATGACCGGACGCATAGACAACGAGACGAAATTTGACACGGCGATACACGCCGCTTTGGCGCTGATGTCGGCGGCTGCAAGAGCGGGCGACAACGCGGGCATCATTGTTTTTGGCAGGCGTGTGCATAAATTCATTCCGCCAAAACGCGGCATCGAACATCTTGATGCCGTCCTCGAAGCTCTGTATGACACCGAACCTGAACTCATCGAGCCTTCTTATGCCAGGGCGTTTCAGTTCGCGGCGTCCAATATGAAAAAAAGGGCGTTCGTTGTCATCCTCACCGACCTTGTGGACAAGGACAGTTCGCAGGATCTGATAAGGTCGCTCAAGCTGCTGCGTCCGCGCCACCTGCCGCTGGTCGCGACGATAGGCGACCGCGACCTCAACGCCGTCGTAAGCTCAAAACCCGATGACATCCGCGAGGTTTTCAAACAATCGGCCGCCGAGGAAATTATCCATCAGCGTGAATCGGCTCTCCGGCTGGTCGAATCGCTCGGCGGACTCGCCCTCGACGTGACAACCCAAACCCTCGGGCCGAGGCTTTTGGAAAGTTATCTTCGGGTAAAGGAAAGAGGGTTGCTGTAAACACCTTGCGGAGATATTCTTGTTCTTTGGCCTGTATTTGACTATGATGTAACCTATAACTTGATCTGAAACAATGTGCGAATTATGAGCGTGAACAGCATAGAACAGGAAGCATTGGGCCTTGATCTAAAAGGGCGCGCCCGGCTCGCGTCAATACTGTTAAGAAGCCTTGACGACATATCAGAAGAGGAATGTGAGAAACTTTGGGCAGAAGAAGCCCTATCACGCCTCAGCGAGATGGATCGCGGACAGGTTGCCGGCGTTCCTTTTGAAAAGGCAGTCAGCGAGGCTCGTGAGCTTATCGGATGACCAAAGATATTTCCTTACACCCGCTGGCCCAGCGTGAACTGAACGATTCGATCCGATTCTATAATTCTGTGAGCATCGACCTTGCCGCCGACCTCCTTGCTCAATTTGAGTCAGCCTCGGCATTTATCAGAGATAATCCCCTCTCAACAACCATAGTTTTAGACGACATTCGTAAAAAACGACTGAAAAGATTTCCCTACAATATTATATTCGCAATAAGAGAGGACTCTATCAGGATACTTGCGCTTGCACATCATAGCAGAAAACCGTTCTATTGGGTCGGACGAAGCTAGTTTTTCCCGCAATGATCCGCCTTTATGCCTCATTCTGCGGATTGCGTCCCGCAAAGAACAAATAACCAAACATTGCCAGTCCTGTCAGGATCCCTGTTGCGTACTTTACATAAACGGGCAGCGACGAGGGCGAGATGAAGCCCTCGATCACACCGGCGACCACAAGAAACACCGCGCAGCCGATAACTATTTTGGCTGCCTGAACGCCGTTGCGTTTCAATGCCTGAGAACGCGTGAGGTCGCCCGGATCGATGATCGAATATCCTATCGCCATTCCCGCTCCGCCGGCAATGAAAATGCAGGCAAGTTCCACGACACCGTGAGCGACCATGAAATTCACCAGTTCCGTCCCGAACGCCGGGCTTACTCGATAGCAAACGCCGAGAACTCCGCCTATCATGACGCCGTTGATGGCAATGATATAGATAGATCCGATACAAAAGAAAACTCCGAGCGCGAATGCGAAAAACGCGACCCTGATGTTGTTGGTCAATATCGCACTCGAACCTATTTGATTGCCCTGGTTGAGCGAGAGCCACCATCTGCTGTCGGTTTCGGCGCTTGTTTGGATATCGCCAAGCCCAAGCATATCTGAGAACGTCTGGTCGGAATACGCCAGAGCGAACGAGGCAACGGCGCATACCATAAAGACCAGAAAAGAGATCGTGGTAAACCTTGACGCGGCACGCACGGCCTGCGGCAGTTCAGTCGAGAAAAAGCGTTTGATTATGGAGACACCGTCACCCTCGGCTCGGTATATCTTTCCGTGGGCGCGGACGACCAGGCTGTTGAGGTATTTTATGAGTTTGGGGTCGCGCGTTTCGGCTCGGGCAATTGCAAGGTCGGCGGCGGCCCGGCGGTAAAGCTGGCCGAGTTCCCTTACTTCCATCCGCGACAGTCCTCTGAGGCTCCCGCCGCGAATCATTCCCAGCAGGTCTTCCAGCCTTTGCCAATTATCTTTGTTGTCGTTTATGAAGCGATTCACTCTGAAACCGGATTCCGGGTTGGTGTTTCTTAAAAGCCCGCTTTAAAATCAATATTGGGTGTCCGACGAAGTAAGACAATATCACGAAGAGGCCGCAATAGGAAAAACCTATGACCTTCGCCTCGTAAAACGCCTGCTGCGGTATCTGAAACCGTATTGGCGGCTCGCCGCCGTCGCTCTGGTTCTGACCGTCCTGACCAACGCACTCATAAGCACACAGCCCTATTTCACTAAAATGGCCGTGGATGATTTTATCACGCCGCGCAATGTTGATGGTATATGGCTCTTCGCTTTGGCGTTCTTTGGTGTGTTTCTTTTGCGGTTCGTTTTCTCTTATGTGCAGGAGATCTTGCTCAACAAGGTCGGCCAGCGCGTTATGTACGACCTGCGGAGCGAGATATTCGCAAAGCTCCAGCGGCAGGAGGTCGCCTATTATGACAAAAATCCGGTCGGGCGGATAATAACGCGCCTGACCTCGGACGTTGACGCCCTGAACGAACTCTTTACGTCAGGCGTCATTGATGTCCTTGGCGATCTGGTGATAATCGTGGCGATCATCACATGGATGTTCGTTCTGGACTGGAAACTGGCAATAGTCTCTTTGATAACCGTGCCGCTGCTTTTCGCGGCAACGAACTGGTTCCGCAAACGCGCCCGCGTCGGTTTTGATAAGGTGCGGACACGCAATGCCCGGCTGAATGCTTTTTTGCAGGAATACATTTCGGGAGCGCAGACCGTTCAGCTGATGAACGCCGAATCGAAGGCACAGAAAAGGTTTGCCGAAATAAACGACGATTACCGTGCCGCCAATATAGAGACCATATATTATTACGCGGTCTTTTATCCGCTTGTGGATTTCATCGGTGCGGTCGGCATTGCGGTCGTGATCTTTGCATTCGGCTACGAGCATCTGGCGGGCCTTTCGGCGGCAGGTGCGGCGGTTTCGGTCGGCATTCTCGCGGCGTTCATCCAATATTCGCTTCAGCTTTTTCAGCCGATCCGCGACCTTTCCGACAAATTCAACATCCTTCAGGCAGCCATCGTCGCTTCGCACAGGATATTCCTCATTTTGGACATGGACGTGGCGATAACAACGCCGGAAACGCCAAAGCGAACAGGCAAGGCGGTCGGCACGATAGAATTTCGCAACGTCTGGTTCGCCTATAAGGACGATGATTGGGTCATAAAGGATCTTTCGTTCAAGATAGAAGCAGGCGAGAGCATCGCCCTTGTGGGCCATACAGGTTCGGGCAAAACGACCGTAACCAACCTGCTTATGCGGTTTTATGACGTTCAAAAAGGGCATATACTTCTTGACGGCGTGGACATAAGAGAATGGGATCTGAAAGACTTGCGGTCAAATTTTGCCGTCGTGCTGCAGGATGTATTTCTTTTCAGCGGAAGCATTGCGGACAACATCCGCCTTGGCAGCGAGGCTATTGATGATGAACGAGTGGAATGGGCCGCGCACGAAGTAAACGCTGATAAATTCATCGAGCAGTTGGACGGCAAATATGATTTTGCTGTCCGCGAACGCGGCGCCGGCCTGTCGGTCGGACAAAAGCAGCTTGTTTCATTTGCGAGGGCGTTGGCATACGATCCGAAGCTCCTTATATTGGATGAAGCGACCAGTTCGATAGACACCGAAACTGAGGAACTTATTCAACAGGCGGTTGACCGCGTGATGGACGGGCGAACTTCGCTGGTGGTCGCACATCGCCTTTCGACTATACAAAGCTGTGACCGGATATTCGTTTTCCATCACGGCGAACTTCGTGAAAGCGGAACGCATAATGACCTGCTGCTGAAACGCGGGCTGTACTGGCGGCTTTATCAGCTTCAGTATTCAGCCGAACCGGCTGATGCCGTTGGCGGGACATCCGGTGAGATGACGATGACCCCGACGTCGTAACATCGGACACAGACTGATCCGCAGGCGGCTTTAGCATTGCGGTAAAAGAATGACTAAGGTAGCTCGATATTATGCTAATCGCCTTACTTTGGATATAATATCTGACGAAATGAAGCCTGAAGAAAAACTTCATGACCCGATATTTGAGGAATGTTCGCCTCTTATCGATCAACTGTTTGAAAAATGCACTGAGACCGCCCCGAATTTTGAGGTCAGCCGGCCTCAATTCACGGCTTCGCTTGAAAAAACGCTTGAGCGCTTCATTTCATCCGCCGGTGAAGACAACGCGACGGCGGACGAAGCAAAAGCCCTTCTTGAACAACTCCAGCTTGACGATCTTTTTCTGGCTATCGCCTGTTCCAACGGTAACGAGCGCGCGTGGTGGGAATTTGACCAGCAGCACCGCTCTTATCTGGAACGGGTCGCCAGACACCTTGCAAAAACAGAGGCCGACGCTCAGGATGTCATCGACACGGTCTATGTGGAACTCTATGGAACAAGGGTGATAGACGGCGAACGCATATCAAAATTTGCGACGTACAGCGGCCGCGGTTCGCTGAGAGGCTGGCTGAGGACGGTTGTCTGGCATTCTCTGGTCGATCTGCACCGTTCGGGCCATGATGAGGTCTCGCTTGACGAAATGACCGAGAACGTCGGCGAAGGCATGGCACACGCAAATTTTGCCGTAGCCGCTCCCGGCGGCGAGGACGAGATGGTCGAGATGATAACGACTGACCGTTACCGCACCGCAACTATCAGGTCAATGGAAACGGCGTTTGGTTCGCTGGAAACGCATGAGCGGCTGCTGCTGATGTATTACCACGTGAATAACCTGAAACTCAGAGAAATATCGGCCCTTGTCGAAGATTCCGATTCGCCGCTGCGCGGTTGGTTTCAGCGCCGATCGAAACGGCCGTCGGGAAACACCAGAACGCATGAATCGACCGTGATGCGGTGGCTGGAAAAATGCTACGCAAAGATATTTCAGCAGTTCAGGGAAGAGCTTCAGGGAACGTACGGCCTGTCCTCAAATGAGGTGGAAACCTGTATGGAACTGGCGACGCAGGACCTTGCGGGCGGGGATATTTTCAGGAATCTGTCGGCAATATGATCTTTATCGGAACGTCTTAAGATCGCATCTCCCCTTCCCGAAAAAACTTTCGCAAAAATCTTCGGATGCTGCGTCTTTTATATGGGAGGATAAGCCACATGCGTGGCGGTGAATAAACATAATGAGTTCACATACTGCAAAAATTGAGAAATTGGTGGAACTTTACCTCACATCTAAAGGGTCTGCCGTAAGTTCACGCCCCCATTTGGATGAGGATACGCTTTCCGCTTTTGTGGAAGGGGCCTTGGGCGATCGAGAGATACAGCCGGTGATGTCGCATCTGGTTGACTGCTCTTTTTGCAGAAACATAACGGTCGAGCTTTTCAGCCTTGAGGCCGCGTTCGCCGACACGGCCAATGAACCGAGCCTGGCACCGGCTGAACCGACAAGGATCTCTGAGGTATTGAGCAGCCTGTTCTCCAAGATATTCGGCACAAGCGACGGAGCCGTTTTCGCCCATCAGGAAAAGCCTGAAGGTGACGAAAAGAAACCGTCCGAAGAGGAAGCCGACGATCAAAAATGATCTGAATTTTAGTGCCTGCACCGTGGCCGTTTGCGATACGTTCGCAAGCGGCCTTTCCCGTTTTGCCCTTTCATACTGTTCACGCATACGATATTATTAAGATACCTGATGACATCGGGCCATGGACGCGAAAAGTGGTTAAGGAATTGGAAATACACGGCCGGGAAAACATGAACGGAGATTGTCCTCCGGCGGAACGCACGATCACGGTTGAGCGCGTTGCAACTGCAAAACTGCCCACACAGGTTGGTGACTTTGAGATAATCGGGTATCGTTCGCTTACAAGTTCAGAGGAATTTGTCGTACTGGCAAAGGGCGAACTCGGCCCTGATACACCGACGCTGGTACGCATCCATTCACAATGCCTGACAGGCGACGTTTTTGGCTCGATAAAATGCGATTGCGGGCCGCAGCTTCGGCGGGCGATGGAAATGATCGAGGCCGAAGGCCGCGGAGCCGTCGTCTATCAGCAGCAGGAAGGCCGCGGCATCGGCATTCTCAACAAGATCAGGGCTTACGCGCTCCAGGACGACGGCGCCGATACGGTCGAGGCCAACGAACAGCTCGGCTTTGCCGTGGACGCACGCGATTACCGCCAATGCGCCGAGATACTGTTCGACCTCGGCCTGTGCAGGGTCAGGGTCATATCAAACAACCCCGACAAACTCCGTGCGCTGGAGAACGCCGGCCTCACCATCGTCGAACGCATCCCCATAGAGATCGACGCCAAAGAACCCGCCGCCCACTACATGAAAACCAAGAAAGAAAAACTCGGCCATTTGCTGACCATCGATCAGTGAGGCTGTCGGCTGCCGGTCAAAAAAATATCCTGAAAAAAGTAAAAAATAGCGCGCGTTTGCGCTATACTTGGCGAACAGACATGGATCGATCATTCCATTCGGCATTTTGCCGTAAATGCCAAAACGACATTACAGAACTTGCATAATAAGCGGGTCTTGTTTTTGATGTCGGCATTTTACCGCATGATCGCCTGTGATGGCTTCTTTGGTTGCCGCAGCCTGTTTGAGAAACGCTTTACAATACATCGGAGGCTAGATTTATGCGCAGATATCTCCAATATTCGCTGACAGCATTTGTCGTTTTTGCGGCAATGCTGCTTTCAGCCCAGCTTGGCTATGCCCAGGGCGGCCGAAGTTCGATCTCAGGGTATGTTTTTGACCCGGCAAAACGCCCCGTCAGCCAGGTTGTCGTTGAATTGAAAAATGAGTTCAGCATCGTTGCCCGGATAACCACAGATGGTTCGGGCCGCTTTTATTTTACGGGGCTTGGGCATGGCCGATATACGATAGTCGCCAAACCGTTGGGTACGAACCTGATGCAGCAGTCCGTCGAGATCGAATTGGCCGGCATGGGGTCTCGCGGGCAATCCATCCCGGACAATCAGCAAAAGGATATCTATCTGAGGCCAAGGCCCGGAGCGGAAGCGGTGCCTTTTCAGAACGTGGTCGTATTCGCACAGGATGTTCCGAAAGAAGCAGAAGACCAGTACAAAAGGGGAATGGACGATCTGGCCAGTCAGCGGGTGCCAAGCGGGATACAGGCACTTGAAAGGGCGGTCGCCATTTTCCCGGACTATTTCATGGCGCTGCAGCAACTGGGCATTGTGCGGCTGACGCAGGAAGATTTCAACGGGGCCATTGAGACGTTCTCGAAAGCACTGAAGATAAATGACAGGTGTTTTGACTGCTGGTACGGCGTGGCCTATGGAAAATATTCACTGTCCAGGTTTGGTGAAGCCGCCGAGGCATCGGTAAAGGCTGCGGGCATAAAGCCTGAGTCGGTAGAGGCCAATCTTTTGGCGGGAATGACCTATCGCTCGTTAAAAGATACCGCAAAAGCCGAGCAATATCTGAAAGCGGCCGCAAAGGCAGCTAACGGTTCGTCCGCTGATGTTCATTGGCAACTGGCCCTTCTCTATGGACGCGACAGCGACCGCTATGCCGAGGCCGCAAAGGAACTGGAAGCATATCTCAAAGCATCTCCCGATGCTCCGAACAAGGAAGATATAAAGAAACTTATAAAACAGTTCAAGGATAAGGCAAAAGCCAGGAGCTGATCTGAAACATCAGACATCTTATGAGCGGTGCGGCCTGTCCGGCCCGCCGCTTTTTTATGTATGAAAGGATCGGGGTTGGCATTATTATCTAACCACAGCCCAGATTCCAGATTCCAGATTCCAGATTCCAGATTCCAGATTCCAGATTCCAGATTCCAGATTCCAGATTCCAGACTTCGGACTTCGGACTTCGGACTCCAGACTCCAGACTCCTGCCCCTACAATACTCATAAGAAAAAGGCCCGCCGGATAAACCGACGGGCCAAAAGAATATTAAGTGTGTTTTCAGCTATGCTTAGAAGACAAACTTAAATCCAAAGCGAACTCCACGCGGACCCTGGAACGCATTGTCCATGCCGTATGCGGAGTTCAGAGCATTACGATTGACCGGCGTTGAATTTGTACCGCTGGTCGGGTTCGAATTGGTAGTCATATTCGCCACTATCTGGCTGTGAAGTGATCCAGTGTTGAAGGCATTCAACAAGCACGGATAGTCGCCAGAAGCACATCCATAGTTAAATCCTGAGGCGAAGTTGTAGATCGCCTTGTTGGACATGGTGTTGTAGTAGCCTGTGACCGTATCCTGATCCCACAGATTGACGATGTTCAGATTTGCCTCAACAGCGTACTTTCCATCTCTACCGAATTTGTAGCGGTGAGTGATGTTAAAGTCTGTCTGTGACAACATCGGGGTCCGTCCCATGTCGCCGCGTCCGTTCAGGAATATCGGAACGATAAAGCTGACCAGAGTTGACTGCGGGGTGCCGGACTGGAATGTCTGGATAGCACTGAACAATGTCTCATTGGAACCGCCTCTCCATGGCAGGAGATAACCGCCATACATGTTGAAAACATGCGGACGATCGGTCGGAAGCGGGCCGTAATCCGATCCGCCGGCGGCCGTAAAGCCGATGTGCGGAAGGTCGAAGTTACGGTTTACACCCGGATCTGAGCGTGCTCCTTCGTCGGAGTTTGCCAGGCCGGAGTAGTTTCCGCGGAGACGGCTGTAGGTGTAGTTAAGGTTAAAGAAGTAGTTGTTTGCCAAACGGCGGTCCAACTGGACTTCGATAGCGTTGTAGTCACGGCGAGCCGTGGCATACGGTTCGTTGTAACCGAACTGACGCAGGAATTCAGCGTGGAGGCCGCGTCCCGGATTACCCGTGATGTACACCTCACTGCCGCTGGCGCTGATGGCACCGGCGTCTTCGACGGTGTCGATCAGTTTCTTGTTGGTATAGCGTCCGCTGAGTACCATGGTACGGCTCAATTCACGCTCAGCACCGAAAGTGAATTCTCGCTGCTGATAAGGCCTGAGGTCAACGTCGATGCCGCCGGCATCTTCGATATCAACTCCCGGAACGTTCGAGGCAACACGATAGTCATTCTGACAACGGCTGATACCGCTGCCGATGAACCCGGTCGGAGCGCACGAACCGCCGATCCTGTCATCAAAGTTTCCTAGGATCGATGACACAGTATATGCACTGCGGAAGTTTCCGTCACCTGGATGAAGTTCAAAGAAGTCAACACGGTAGAAGTTACCGCCGAAAGAACCCTGTGCCATCTTGAATTTCAGACGGTCATAGAATTTTCCGTAGCTTCCGCGGAGCAGCGTCTTACCGTCGCCGGTAAGGTCGAAGGCAAAGCCAAGGCGGGGAGCGATCTTGTCATCCCAGCCGAAGCTGAAAGGAGCATCATAGCCGTTAAATGACGGCAGTGCTTCTTTTTCAATGCGGAGACCGAGATTCAGCGTCAAACGTGAATGCGGCTGCCATTTATCCTGAACATAGATGGCCTGGTTCAGGTTGCTGCCCGATCCGAGTTCACCGTACCTGTACAGAATTGCATGTCCGAGCAAGCATCCCGGCACGATCTGAACGGTTCCACCAACCAGAGAACACAACGGGCCTGAAGGCTGGGCAAGCGATGAGAAGTTAAAGTCATTGTCGATAGCACGGCCATACTGAAGATATATACGGTCGGTATAGTTCTTCTGAAGGTCGTTAAAGATCGACTGATGTCCGTAACCCGCTTTGAGTTCGTGACGTCCGCCTGCGCTGAACAGGAAGCTGACGTCGCCCTCATAGTTGGTGCGGACAGAAACGTCTTTAAGCGTCTGGTCGTTCGCCGGATCGTTAACACCCTGCGTACATGCATCAGATCCCCAGTTTGCAACACCTGCAATATTCCCGTTGGTGCAGATGTAACGAAGGCCTGACGGTTTGAAATAGTTTCCAAGCTTTTCATTAAGGAAACCGCGTGAATAACGGAACGTTGCAACAACACTGCTGAAAGGCGTGTAAACGGCCTGTCCGGTGATGTTGTTCGAGGTCTGCATACCGCCCTGACGGCTGGTCAGGTCGTTGCCGCAGTAGGTTCCGATGCTGCCGCCGAAATTAACGCAGTTTGCGCTTGAGTTTGGAATATCACCTGACAGCGAGATGGTGCCGTAGGGCAAAGCTCCGATCTGCTTGAGCGGGTTGTAAAGATATGTACCGGTCAAGCGAAGTTTTGAGAAAGGCGAGGCATCGAGACGGATAAAGCTGTACTCGTTGATCGACTTATACTTATAGGTCTGCGAACCATAAGCCACACGTGTGGCCGACGGTGCATTGCTGAAAAAGTTACTCGTTACGGTCTGTTCACGAATAGACGGCGAGTAGCTGCCAAAGAACCAAAGTCTGTCTTTGATGATCGGGCCGCGAAGGTTAAACGACGGCATCGAATCAAGATACTGTGACTTTGGCGATTGGATATATTCCTGGGTCTGAACATAAGCCGTTGAATCGACCGAACCCGAAGTGAAGCGGGTCAGGCTTGGCCTGTTGCTGCCCTGGAGTTTCGACGGCTCGAACTGAACACCGAAATCACCGCGAAATTCGTTGTCGCCACCCTTGGTGACAACGCTGACAACGCCGCCGGTCGCTCCGCCAAACTCTGCGTTAAAACCGCTGGATTTGACCTGAACTTCCTGAACGAGGCTGAACGGGATATTGTTGTTGCTGTTGAGGTCGGCGTTACGATAGTTGGTAACTTCCTGGCCGTCAATGATAAAGGTGTTTTCAGCTTTCGAAGCACCGTCAATGGTGAAACCACCGGTCGATTGTTCCGCTCTAACGCCCGGAACGACCTTCAGGATGCTTGTAAAACCTGTGCCTTTGGGAAGCGAATCGATCTGCTTGGTGCTGATCGCCTTGGAGATCTCTGAGTTGGTCGTATCGACCCCTACGTCTCCGCCGGTAATTGTGACTTCCTCTTCGGCGGATACGCCGAGCTGCAGGGAAACCTGTGATGCCCTGCCTAGTTCGACGGAAACATTCTGCTTGGTTTCAGCAAAACCGGCAGTAGCGGCAGCCGTGATCTCATAGACGCCCGGGGGAACCTGAGGTACACGAACAAAGCCTTGATTGTCCGTCGTTACCGTTCTGCGGAAACCTGCGGTTCCCTGAGTGCTTCTGATGGTCAGAGCAACTCCCGGAACCAATGCTCCCGCGGAATCTTTTGTTGTAACTTCGATACTTCCGACGAGGTCCTGTCCGAATGAAACCGTGACAAGCGCCAAAAGTAAGGCGGACAACGATATAAACTTACTAAATCGCTGCATATTTTCCTCCATTTGATGTTCTGCAAATAAGATGTTTACAGGTTTCTTCGCAAGGGGGGAAATTCCTTATGAAACACCGTAACACACTCATATATAATGCAATTTCCGCACCAAAGTTCAGTTGGTTTTAACATTTAGTTGTGAATTTTCTCACAAATTTAAAAACCCTTGTAAACATTGCGTTATTTGAGACCTTTGCTTTATTTTAGCCCATCCGAAAGGGCCATTGCCCCACATCGAAAGATTCCTTTGATAAGAGAATTACTCCAATAATCCGAAAAAATGAATTATGTGTCCGATATGCTGGACTTTCTTAAGATCTTCTCAGCAAAGTGATTCGGCGAAGCATTTAGCTGCCCGTCAGGTATAATTAGCATGAAAAGGTGTTTATACTCGATCATTAGGGTTGTGTTTACAGAACTGAAGGAAACTCCGGTTAAAAAAAATTGTGAAAAAACGGCATCAATCATCAGGTGAGCGGATCTACAGGGATCCGGTGCATAACATCATAAGGGTTCGGATGGACAGTGCCGAAGGGGAACTGCTTGTCGGGCTTATAGATACGCCGGAGTTTCAGCGGCTGCGGCGGGTGCGTCAGCTTGGGCTGGCCCATTTTGCGTATCAGGGAGCGGAGCATTCGCGGTTCACGCACAGCCTCGGTGTGTTCCATCTGGCGACGCGGGTGCTTGCCAAGCTTTCAAACAGCTACGACATATCAGACGAAGACCGCATCGCGGTGCGCGTTGCGACGCTGCTGCACGACGTCGGCCACGGGGCTTTCTCTCACGTGATCGAATCGATCCTTGGTTTTCATCATGAGGATTTTACGGTCGAAACCGTGCTGGCGGAAAACACCGGCATCGGGAGGCTGCTGAAAGAGTATTCCGCCGATCTTCCCAAAAGGGTCGCGGACATCATTCGCGGCGATTTTCGCCCGATGGCACTTTCACAGCTTGTGTCGTCTCAACTGGACGTGGACAGAATGGATTATCTGCTTCGCGATTCGATGATGACGGGTGTGAAATACGGCGTTTTCGACCTTGAATGGATAATCAAGTCGCTGGAAATAAACGAAAAGGACGATCACCTCTATATTTCGGCTCCTGGCATTTACGCGGTCGAAGATTACCTTCAGGCTCGGTATTACATGTATCGGCAGGTCTATTTTCACCGCACGCTTCGCGCGGCTGAGGCCGTGTTGCACTCGCTTTTGCGGCGGGCATTGAAACTCCACGCCGACGGCAAATATGTTTGGCATGTAAAGGACACGCCGGTCGAAAGCATTCTCAGGGCAGAACGCCTGTCGCTTGACCAGCATCTTGCGCTGGATGATTCCGATGTTCTGTTCCACATAAAAAGATGGCAGGACGCCGATGACAAAGTGCTTGCCGACCTTGCTCACAGATTTCTGAACCGCAAACTCCTTAAGGCATTCGATCTGGATATGCCCGAAGAAGAACGGGCCGAGTTCATCGACGATGTCAGAAAGGTCGTCGGCAATGCCGGACTCGATCCTGACTATTATGTTCTGGAAGACAGGGCCGGCGATGTCGCCCACAACTTTTACGTCAAGGACGATTCCAGGCCAAAAGAGCAGATATATGTCGAACACGGATTTGCCAAACCTCGGATCAATGAAATTTCGGAGGTCAGCGCCGCCGTCCGAGGGCTTCAAAAAGGCTATCGGATACACAGGGTCTGTTTTCCGTATGAACTGATGCACGAGATCGACAAGATCTATCACGCCTAATGAGGTTGCGCTCGTTGGACACAATGGAAAAAAAGCACATAACAGCAAAAATGATCGTATTTGGGGCTTTTGCGGCCATTTTTCTCTTGCTGTTTTGCGTGACGACAGCAGATGCTCAGCGAATTGCGGTGATCTCGCCCGAAAAAGGAACGGAGCCGGAAACTTACGCCGACCGGCTTCTCGGTCATCTCTCTGATCGACACAGAACCGTTGAACGCTCTGCTGCTGAGGCCGCGTTCGCTTCCTTGTCGATAGCGACGCCGTTCAACCAAACTGCCGGGGAAACACGCTCGGCCGGAAACGTCATCGGCGCTGATATTTTGATCTTCGTCAAGGTCGAGACCCAGCGGCGAAGTTCGTTTGAAAAGCCAAAATATTTTGAATCGTCCGCAGCCTTGTTCCTCACCGGAGCAAGAAGCGGCGAACTTTTCCATTTTGAATTGCGAAAGGCAGAAAAGGACACGCCCGAAGAGGCGTTTGATGCTCTGCTGACGGACGCTGAGACCGCCGCCGATGCCATAACATCTCTGATCCCGGACCTTTACCGAAAGGAGCTGAACGCAGGACCGGATGCAAACATAGAGGATCATTCCCGCTCCGCCGGGCAGGATAAAACGACGCGGCCGCCCATGCCGTATCGCCAGATAAAACCGACATCGACCGGTGAGGCCTTTCTGTTCGGCATTCATGCGACCATCGACGCCGAGGCCGATATTGACGCCAACGGAACGATCTCGGACATAAGAGTTGTCAGATGGGCAGGTTACGGACTGGAAAAAGCGGTGACGGACGCCATCAGAAAAATGACGTGGCGGCCCGCCGAACGAAACGGCAAAAATTTGCCGATGCGCGTCATGCTGCGATACAATTTCACAAAGATCGAGAAAACCGAAAAGAATTGACGGGCCGTTTGCCTACGCCTCATTTCCTCCGATCTCACAGATGTTATTCCGAGTAATGAAACATATCAGGGCATCATTCCGCTTTACCGCTTTCACGCTCTTGACGCTGTTCATATACTCGGCGTGGTGGATCAGCTCATTCTTTATCCCGAACAAACAATTATGGCGGCAGACTGCATTCAAGGCATGGTGCGCAACATTCGTGCGGCTTTCGGAAATGGAGATCGAGGTCATCGGAGAACCGCCGTCGCCGCCGTTCTTTCTGGTAACAAATCATCTGAGCTATACGGACATTCCGGCCCTGCGAATGATCGTCAACGGTGTTTTTGTTGCAAAGCACGACATTCGCTCATGGTTCGTCGCCGGAAGGATCGTCGGCGATATGGGCACCATCTTCATTGACCGCGGCAACCGCCGCGACATCCCGCGAGCGGGGCAAAAGATAATTCAGGCGCTGGACAGCGGAGAAGGCGTGGTCGTATTTCCCGAAGGCACAAGCACAAAAGGCGAGACCGTTCTGCCGTTCAATTCGTCGTTCTTCGAATTTGCCGCAAGGGCCGGTTTGCCGGTGCGCTACGCGGCCATCTCCTACAGGACCGCCAGAGGTGAGATGCCCGCAAGCGACGCCGTCTGCTGGTGGGATGACACCACGTTTCTGGCACACATGTATCGCCTTTTTTCTGTTAAGGGATTTCAGACGACGATCACCTTCGGCAATGAAGCGGTCGCGAAAACGAACCGCAAAGAGCTTGCCGAGGAGCTTCGGCAAAAGGTTCGGGAGCATTTCATACCGGTCATCTGACGATATATTGGGTCTGTCTTCGTCTGTTTTCATGGCCGCCGGAAAACATTTTCCGGTGTATTCCGTATCAATCGTTAAACACTAACTCAAGGAGCCGCCTATGCATAGATATTTCTTTCAGGTCGTGGCAGCGTTTGCCGTTGCCTTGTCAATGTCGTTTTCAGCCATGTCGCAATCAAAGGGTTTTGACACGTCGTTCATGAACACCTCGGTTTCACCTTGCGAGGATTTTTTTGAATTCGCGAACGGAACGTGGCTTAAGAACACCGAAATACCGGCCGCCGAATCGCGTTGGGGCACGTTTAACATACTCGCCGACCGCAACAACGAGATACTCAGGGATATCCTTGAAGGAGCCGCAAAAAAGCCGGGCAAAAAAGACAGCGATACCCAGTTGATCGGGGACTTCTATTCGACGTGCATGGACGAGGCGACGATCGAACGGCTCGGCACAAAGCCGATAGAGCCGATATTGAAGGAAATAGCCGCGCTCTCAACAGCGGCGGACGTGCGGCGGCAGATAGCCAGAATGCATCTGAACGGACTTCCGTCGGTTTTCAGTTTCAGCGCAGGCCCGGACCTGAAGGACGCAGATGTAGTTATCGTCAACGCATTTCAGGCCGGGCTGTCGATGCCGAACCGCGACTATTACACCAATACCGACGACCGCTCTAAAGAAACGCGCGAAAAATTCACCGCCTACGTGCGCAATATGTTCAAGCTGTTGGGCGACAACGAGGCTGCCGCCGCCGAGAATGCTGCGACCGTATTGAAACTCCAGACACGCCTGGCAAACGCTTCGCTCGCGCAGGTCGAGCTGAGAAATCCCGATAACCGCTATAACAAAGTAACCCTTGAGGATGCACAAAAGCTGACACCCGGTATTTCGTGGGAAGCGTATTTTACGGAGCGGAACGTCAAGGGTGTGAACGAAATGAACATCGCCCCGGCGAAATTCTTTCAGGAAGCAAGCGCGATGATCGGCGACGTGCCGGTCAGCGAATGGAAGACATATTTCCGCTGGATGACCGTAAATGCAGCCGCACCGTATCTGCCAAAGGCATTTGCCGATGAGAACTTTGAGTTTTTCGGCAAATTTCTCAGCGGCCAGAAGGAAAGACAGCCGCGTTGGAAAACCTGCGTCCAGAACACGAACTCGAACCTCGGTGAAGCGGTCGGAATGGAATACGTCCGGCGGCAGTTCAAACCCGAGGCCAAGGCACGTATGGACGAACTGATCGACAATCTGATGGCGGCGATGAAAGAGCGGATAGACAACCTCGAATGGATGAGCGCCGACACCAAAAAACAGGCTCAGGCAAAGCTTTCGACGTTCAAGCGAAAGATCGGCTATCCTGACAAGCTTCGCGGATACAAGGGGCTTTCGATAGGACGCTCATCGTACGCCGGGAACATCCTGAGTTCAAACCGGTTTCAGGCCGCTCGCAATCTGGAAGACCTGGGCAAGCCGCGCGATAAGACACGCTGGGGCTTTACGCCCTCGACCGTCAACGCTTCATATTCTTCGGTCAATAACGAAATAACTTTTCCTGCCGGGATATTGCAGCCGCCGTTCTTTAATTTTGAGGCGGACGATGCGATAAACTACGGAGCGATAGGCGGCGTCATCGGCCACGAGATAACGCACGGCTTTGACGATTCCGGCAGCCGTTTTGACGCGGACGGAAACCTGAAGATGTGGTGGACGCCGGATGATCGGGCAAAATTCGAGGAGCGGGCATCATGCGTGGTCGATCAGTTCAATAAATATGAGGTCCAGCCAAACCTGTTCATTAACGGCAAGCTGACGCTGGGTGAGAACATCGGAGATTTTGCCGGATTGACGGTCGCCTACGACGCCTTTATGCGGTCGCTCAAAGGAAAACCGAGGCCGGAAAATATTGACGGCTTTACGCCGGAACAGCGTTTCTTTCTGGGCTGGGCACGGGTCTGGGCCGGAAAATACAGACAGGAAGCTGAGGTTTTGCAGGTCAGGACCAATACTCATTCGCTCCCGAAATGGCGCGTCAACGGGCCGCTTTCCAACATGCCGCAGTTCCGGCAGGCGTTCGGCTGTAAGGACGGCAACGCAATGATAAGAAAGAACAGTTGCTCAGTGTGGTAAAAACCTTGAGCGTTGTTTTATTACAGAAAAAAGCCGACAGCATTTCGCCGTCGGCTTTTTCCGATCATGCATCCGAACCTATCCGTCCGCTTTTATAATTCGTCATCATCAAGGTTGATATTCATCGCCTCGTCAATGTCGAACTCTTCGGTGTCCTCAAGGTCCATCGGCTCATTTTCGTCACCTTTGGCCTCGATCTCATCACTGCCGGATTCGACTCCGGGAATGCCGCCGATGGCAGGAAGGATAAATCCTCCCTGTGCATTCTCCATTTCGTCAAACTCATCTTCCTGCTTTTGATTTTCGGTCGCGTCAGGAGCAACTTTGACGTTGCGGTAATGCTTCATACCGGTTCCGGCCGGTATCAGGCGTCCCATGATGACGTTCTCTTTCAGGCCGCGAAGATAATCGACGCGTCCCGAAATAGCAGCTTCGGTAAGGACACGGGTCGTTTCCTGGAAGCTGGCCGCCGATATGAACGAATCGGTCGAAAGCGACGCTTTGGTGATGCCGAGAAGCAGCGGTTCGCCGACGGCTGTTTTGCCGCCTTCTTCGGCAACACGACGGTTCTCATCCTCATAGCGAAAGCGGTCAACCTGTTCTTCCATAAGGAAATCGGTGTCGCCAACCTCCTTTATCTTGACCCAGCGAAGCATCTGGCGAACTATCACCTCGATGTGCTTGTCGTTGATGTTCACACCCTGCAGGCGATAGACCTCCTGGATCTCGCTGACCAGATAGTTCTGCAACGCCTCGGTTCCCAGAACACGCAGGATGTCGTGCGGATTGAGCGGGCCGTCCATCAGCGGTTCACCGGCCCTTACATGATCGCCGTCCTGCACGTTGATATGCGTTCCGCGCGGAATGTCGTATTCACGTTCCGCTCCGTCCTCGCCGGTGATGATGATCTTGCGTTTACCCTTTGATATGGAACCAAGGGTCACGTTTCCGTCGATCTCGGACATCATCGCCGGTTCACCCGGACGACGTGCCTCAAACAGTTCGACAACACGCGGCAGACCGCCGACGATGTCCTTGGTCTTGGTCGTTTCACGCGGGATCTTGGCTATGATGTCACCGGCCTCGATCTCCTGTCCGTCAGCCACCTGCAGGTTTGCCCTGATCGGCATCTGATAGGTCTTTTGGACCTTTGTGCCTTTACGGATCTCAAGCCGGGGCTGATTCTTCTCGTCAGAATCCTTGACCACAAGCCTGATCTGGCCGGTCACCTTGTCGATCTCCTGTTCGACCGTCTTGCCTTCCTTCAGATCCTGGAATTTTACGGTTCCCGAAACTTCCGAAAGAATGGCGAACGTGAACGGATCCCATGTCGCAAGCATCTCGTCTTCCTTAACCTTCTGGCCGTCCTTGACGTGAAGTTGGGCACCGTAAACTATCTTGTAGCGGGCGACTTCGCGTCCTCGGTCGTCCATAAGAGCAAGTTCCGACGGCTGTCTGCGCATCGAGATACTTTCGCCCTTGCGGTTGGTGATGACCTTCCAGTCATCAAGGAATTTGACCGTTCCGTCCATTGCGGCGGTGTGCTTGGTCTCCTGTTCGAGCCGCGCCGTGCCGCCGACGTGGAACGTTCTCATCGTCAACTGCGTGCCGGGTTCACCGATCGACTGTGCCGCGATGACGCCGACAGCCTCACCGATCTCGACCGTGTAGCCCGTGGCCAGGTTACGGCCATAGCATTTTACGCAGATGCCGCGGCGGCTTTCGCATGTAAGGGCGGAGCGGAGGCGGACCTTCTGAAGGCCGGAAAGCTGCACCTGTGCCGCATGTTCTTCGTCGATCTCAGTGTTCGCCTCAACGATGACGGTTCCCTCGACAGGGTCGATAATGTCATCGAGCGAGGTCGTGCCGACTATGCGGTCACGCAGAGATTCGACCTCTTCGCCGTTGCGGATGATCGCCTCGGCCCAGACGCCTCTGATGGTTCCGCAATCTTCCTCGGAAACGATCACGTCCTGGGCAACGTCAACCAGGCGGCGGGTCAGATAGCCTGAGTCAGCCGTCTTGAGCGCCGTGTCGGCCAGACCTTTACGGGCGCCGTGCGTTGAAATAAAGTATTGCAGCACGTTCAGCCCCTCGCGGAAGTTCGCCACGATCGGGTTTTCGATGATCTCGCCCGACGGTTTTGCCATCAGGCCGCGCATACCCGCAAGCTGTCTGATCTGTGCGTCAGAACCACGAGCGCCGGAGTCGGCCATGACGAGGATCGGGTTCAGTTCGTTGCGTTCATCCTCGCGGGTGTGCATCGCCTTGAACATTTCCTTTGCCACGCGGTCAGTGACCTCAGACCAGATGGCCGTCACCTTGTTCTCGCGTTCCATGTTGGTCATGGTCGCTTCTTCATACTGTTTCTGCAGCTTATCGACCTCTTTTCTGGCCTCTTCGATGATGTCCTTTTTGCTTGCGGGCGTCACCATGTCATCAATGCCGATGGACATGCCTGATTTGGTCGCGTAGAGAAAGCCCATCGTCTTGAGGTCATCAAGAAGAACGACGGTGTGTTCACGCCCCAGACGCAGGTGCGAAAAGCTGACCAGCGATTGCAGGCCTTTCTTTTTCAGGGTTCCGTTGACATACGGCAATCCGTCACGCGTCAGGCGTTCGTTAAGGATGACGCGTCCGGCCGTGGTCTCGATCAGCTGATTTATGTTCTCGCGAACGGTTGCCCGCAGAACGTCCTGATTATTATGCTCGGTCGTCAGGTCGATCAGGTCTCCGCGCCAGCGGAGTTTGATCTTGCTCTGCGTTTCGATGATGCCGGCATCCAGCGCCAGCAGAACATCATCGACCGAATTGAAAGCCTTGCCTTCACCCGTCAGGCCGTCACGGCCAAGCGTCAGATAGTAGCATCCGAGAACGATGTCCTGTGACGGAACCGTTATCGGCTGTCCCGAAGCGGGCGACAGCAGGTTGTTAGACGCAAGCATCAGAACGCTTGCCTCGATCTGTGCCTCAGCCGACAGCGGAATGTGAACCGCCATCTGGTCGCCGTCAAAGTCGGCGTTGAAAGCGGTACAGACGAGCGGATGTATCTTGATCGCCTTGCCTTCGACCAGAACCGGTTCAAATGCCTGAATGCCGAGGCGGTGAAGCGTCGGCGCACGGTTCAAAAGCACAGGATGCTCGCGGATAACGTCTTCGAGAATGTCCCAGACGATCGGCTCCTGATGTTCGACCATCTCGCGTGCCTGTTTGATGGTCGCGGCGTGGCCGTCACGCTCCAATTTATTGTAAATAAAGGGCTTGAACAGCTCCAAAGCCATCTTTTTCGGCAATCCGCACTGATGAAGTTTCAGTTCGGGGCCGACCACGATAACCGAACGGCCTGAATAGTCAACACGCTTTCCGAGCAGGTTCTGGCGAAAACGTCCCTGCTTTCCTTTAAGCGTTCCTGACAGCGATTTTAGCGGACGGTTGTTGGCACCGCGAAGCACGCGGCCGCGGCGTCCGTTGTCAAAGAGTGCATCGACGGCTTCCTGCAGCATACGCTTTTCGTTGCGGACGATGACCTCGGGAGCGCGAAGCTCCATCAGCTTTTTCAGACGGTTGTTGCGGTTGATGACGCGGCGATAAAGATCGTTCAGATCGGATGTCGCAAAGCGTCCGCCATCCAGCGGCACGAGCGGACGAAGCTCCGGCGGAATGACCGGCATCACGTCCAATATCATCCATTCCGGCTTGTTGCCCGAACGCAGGAACGAATTCGCCACCTTGAGCCGCTTGGAGTATTTGAGTTTTTTCTGTTGTGACGTTTCCTCGCGCATTTTCAGGCGGAGATCGTCAACAAGCTCCTGCACATCAACCTTGATAAGGAGTTCCTTGATCGCCTCGGCGCCCATCTTGGCGACGAACTGATTAGGATATTCACGCATCAGTTCGCGGTAGCGCTCATCATTGAGCAGATCTTTTTCGTTCAGGTCCGGCACATCACCGCCGTCAATGACGATATAGGTCTCAAAATAAAGTATCTTTTCGAGGTCACGCAGTGTGATGTCAAGAAGATGGCCGATCCGCGACGGCAATCCCTTAAAGAACCACACGTGCGAACACGGGCTTGCCAGTTCGATATGGCCGAGCCTTTCGCGGCGTACCTTTGATTGCGTCACCTCAACGCCGCACTTGTCGCAGATGACGCCGCGGTGCTTCATCCTCTTGTATTTTCCGCAAAGACATTCCCAATCTGACACCGGGCCGAAAATGCGGGCGCAGAAGAGGCCGTCGCGTTCCGGTTTGAACGTACGGTAATTGATGGTTTCCGGCTTTGTCACCTCGCCATGCGACCACGACCGGATCTTGTCCGGCGAAGCGAGGCTGATGCGGATAGCCTCGTAATTTGTGGTTAACTGCGTTTTGCTTTCGTTATTGAATCGAAACATGTTTCTCCTAAGTCTGTACTACGTCCGATAGGACATATGGGTCGTATAGGTCATATAGGTCCTATAACGATCAATCCACTCCAACCAGAGCGTCAACACCCGCGGCGACCTCTTCCGGATCGATCTCATCTTCCTGGATAAGCTCGATGTCGAGGCAGAGCGATTGAAGCTCGCGGACAAGAACGTTGAACGATTCCGGTATGCCCGGTTCAAAGTTCGATACGCCCTTGACGATCGTTTCGTAGATCTTGGAACGTCCGGCAACGTCGTCTGATTTGCACGTGAGCAGTTCCTGAAGGATGTGTGCGGCGCCGTATGCTTCGAGCGCCCAAACTTCCATCTCACCGAAACGCTGTCCGCCGAACTGTGCCTTACCGCCCAACGGCTGTTGTGTGATGAGCGAGTACGGCCCGATCGAGCGTGCGTGTATCTTGTCATCCACAAGGTGCGACAGTTTCAGCATATAGATGTAGCCGACCGTCACCTTCTGTTCGAACTGTTCGCCTGTCAGGCCGTCATAAAGACGTGTTTTGCCTGAAGGGCCGACCGAGTTCGGCAGATCAAGGTCGTCGAAACGCCCGTTCGCCTGACCGATGTATTCCTTGATCTCCACCTCGCTTGCACCGTCAAAGACCGGCGTTGCGAAATGCAGGTCCAGAACACGTGCCGCCCAGCCAAGGTGCGTTTCAAGTATCTGGCCGACGTTCATACGCGATGGTACGCCGAGCGGATTAAGCACGATCTCGACCGGAGTTCCGTCCGGCAGATAAGGCATGTCCTCTTCCGGCAATATGCGGGCGATAACACCCTTGTTGCCGTGGCGTCCGGCCATCTTGTCGCCGACGCTGAGCTTGCGCTTCATCGCGACAAAGACCTTGACCATCTTGATAACGCCCGGAGGCAGTTCGTCGCCCTGTTTCAGCTTGGTTATCTTCTCGTCATAGATGTCCGAGAGAATGCTGATCTGACGTTCGGTTCGCTGCTCGTATTCCTTCATTTCGGCAACGATGTCTATCTTGCCCGAAGGAACGTCGGCGGTTCTGAGAACCTTCATCGGGATGTCCTTTAACACTTCCCTTGTAAGCGTGGTTCCCTTTTTGACCAGAACCTCTTTGTTCTCGATCAGGTCTTTGGTCAGCTTGCGCCCTTCAAAAAGTTCAAAGATGCGTTCGTCACGCTGTTCCTGCAGGATGCGGATCTCGTCCTCAAGGTCGCGTCGAAGGCCCTGTTCCTCAAGATCCTCGATGTCCTGCGAACGCTGATCCTTGTCCTGGCCCTTACGCGTAAAGACCTGAACGTCAACGACCGTGCCGTCGATCCCCGGAGGGCAGGTCAGCGAAGCGTCCTTGACGTCACCGGCCTTTTCACCAAATATCGCCCGCAGAAGTTTCTCTTCCGCCGTCAGTTGGGTTTCGCCCTTTGGCGTTACCTTGCCGACGAGGATCGAACCCGGTTTTACCTGTGCACCGATGCGGATGATGCCTGATTCATCCAGATCGCGGAGCATGTTCTCGCCGATGTTCGGGATGTCACGCGTGATCTCTTCAGGGCCGAGCTTTGTATCGCGGGCCTCGATCTCAAGTTCCTCGATGTGGATCGAGGTGTAGTAATCGTCCTTGACCAGCCTTTCCGAAACCAGAATGGCGTCCTCAAAGTTGTATCCGCGCCACGGCATAAATGCCACCAGCACGTTGCGTCCCAGAGCGAGTTCGCCGCGGTCGGTACACGGGCCGTCCGCTATGACCTGGCCTTTGCGAACGCGTTCGCCGACCTGAACTATCGGCCGCTGGTTGATGCAGGTGTTCTGATTTGAACGCTTGAATTTGACCAGCGAGTAGATGTCCGCCGTCACCTCACGCGAGATCGTGCCGTCAACGTTGTGATCGGCCTTGACGATGATGCGTTCGGAATCGACATAATCGACCACGCCGTTTCGTTTTGCGATAACGACCGCTCCCGAATCGCGGGCCGCGACCTTTTCCATACCGGTCCCGACATACGGGGCCTCGGCACGAAGCAGCGGAACCGACTGACGCTGCATGTTCGAACCCATCAGGGCACGGTTGGCGTCGTCGTTCTCAAGGAACGGGATCAGCGACGCGGCGACCGAAACAAGCTGTTTCGGCGAAACGTCCATATACTGGATGTCTGCCTTATCAGAAGTGATGAACTCACCTCTTTCGCGGGCCGCAACACGGTCATTGACGATGTTGCCCTTGGCGTCCAGTTCGATATTGGCCTGGCCGATGATGTATCTGTCCTCTTCCCACGCGGTCAGATAGAACGGATACGGTTCAAATTCTGCCTCTTTACCGCCGTCCTTGGCGACCTTGCGGTTTGCCTTTTCGACCGCTTCGAGCGGAACGTGTTCGTTCGGCTTGAAAGTAGTGTCGCCGCCGTTCGAGACCTTTACATACTCGATAACGCGTCCGTCTTCGACCTTTCTGTACGGCGATTCGATAAAGCCGTACTCATTGATGCGGGCAAAGCACGAAAGCGACGATATAAGGCCGATGTTCGGGCCTTCAGGCGTCTCGATCGGGCAGATGCGCCCGTAGTGCGTCGGGTGAACGTCACGAACCTCAAATCCCGCGCGTTCACGCGAAAGTCCGCCCGGCCCAAGCGCCGACAGGCGGCGTTTGTGCGTGATCTCTGACAGCGGATTTGTCTGGTCCATGAACTGCGAAAGCTGTGACGAACCGAAAAATTCGCGAACCGCCGCCGTGACCGGTTTTGCGTTCACCAGATCGCGCGGCATGGTCGTGAACATATCCTGCTGGATCGACATCTTTTCCTTGATGGCACGTTCCATACGCTCAAGCCCGATGCGGAACTGATTTTCAAGCAGTTCGCCAACGGCCCTGACGCGGCGGTTGCCGAGATGGTCGATGTCGTCCTGAAAGTAATGTTCGCTGTCACGCTTCATCCTGAGGAGGTAATTGACCACCTCGATGAAATCTTTCGCTTCCAGAAGCGGATCGTTGATCTTGTCCTTAGCGTCGCGGCCCATTTTGATGTTGAACTTCAAACGGCCGACGCGTGAAAGGTCAAAGCGGCGCGTGTCAAAGAACATTCCCTCAAGCAGGCGGTAAGCCGTAGGCACGGTCGGCGGATCGCCGGGACGCATCTTGCGGTAAATTTCCAAAAGGGCATCAACAGGTTTTGTGATCGCGTCCTTGCGGAGCGTACTCGCTATCACCTCGCCGATGACGTCATTCTTGGGAGCAAAGAATGCAAATTCCTCAATGCCTTCCTCGATGATCTGCTGCAGCTTTGCCGCCGAGATCTCGGTGTTTGATTCGATTATGACCTCGCCCGTTTCAAGGTTGATGACATCGTTCAGGGCAAAGGCTCCTTCCAGGTCGGCGGGATTTACCTCGACCGTCTTGACCTTCATTTTTCTGAGGTCGCTTAAGGCCGCTTTTGTGACCTTCTTACCGGCCTTGAGGATGTCCTCTTTTCCGCTCTTGACGTTCTCTTCCGAACGAAGGCCGACAAGATTTGTCTCACCGCTGTCCTTTACTCTGATCTTCAGATTTCCTTTTTCGACAACGGCCTCGTCTATCGCATAGAAGAGTTTAAGGATGTCGGCATTTGTATATTCGGCGTTCTTTACGACCTCTTCGAGAATGTTGTCCGAAACGGTCTTCATATCGATCTGCGGACTCAGCCACAGGCCGAGCGCACGCAAAAAGATCGTCGCAAGAATTTTCCTCTTGCCGAGGCGGGCATGAAGCAGGCCCTTCTGGTCGTATTCAAATTCGACCCATGAGCCGCGATACGGGATGATCTTTGCCAGAAATTCGTCACGGTCGCCCTTAAAAAAGACGCCCGGCGAACGGTGAAGCTGCGATACGATGACACGCTCCGTTCCGTTGATGATGAACGTTCCGTTATCGGTCATCAGCGGTATCTCGCCAAAGAAAACATCCTCTTCCTTGATGTCCCTGATGGTCGAAACGCCGGTGTCGGGATCTTTGTCATAGACCGTCAGGCGGATCTTTACCTTGAGCGGCACGCTGTACGACATTCCGCGTTCCTGACATTCCTGCTGATCGTGCTTGTGCTTCAGCCCGACAGGCTCGCCGCAGTTGTTGCACAGATTTGGGCGGACCGCGTTGAACGTACCGCAGTTGTTACAGAGAACTTCGGCAGGATTGAAAGGATCGACCTTTATCTTGTGTCCGCAGTTCTTACAATTTGCACGAAGATGCTCCAACCCTTCCAGGTTTCCGCATTTGCACTGCCAGTTGCCGATCTGATATTCGACGTATTCGAGCGTTCCGGTCTCGCGAAAATCAGACACCGGAAAGATGGACTGAAACACCGAATTGAGTCCGATGTTGTCCCTTTCCTCCGGTATAAGGTCCATCTGCAGAAAGCGGTTATATGATTCGCGCTGTATCTCGATCAGATTCGGAACCTGAGCGGATGTGTATATTTTTGAAAAATCCACGCGTTCAGGAGCCTTGCTTGTTCTGACGCCGACCCCTATGGTGTTGTTCTGAAGCGGATTATTGATCATATTATTAAAAAGTGCGCTGAGGATATTTTCTATTGCTTTCGCCGAGCTTTACTGATACGATTCCTCAAAATGCGATAAATGCCTGCCGACGGCTTGAGACGGCAAATGCGGCCGAGGGCAAAATTCCCCCTGACCGCTTAAAAGCAGTTTCTGCTAACCTGTTGATTTTTGCCAGTGCCAAAAAAGGGACACCTGCTCTCCGTCCGAATTGTTGCGAGGCCGCTGCAAGCTGTTGAAAACACAAGATTTACGCTTGCAGCCTCACGCCGCCAAAACTACTGCCCGAAAATGAACCCAATGCGCCAACTTTTTATTGTAACGCGGATTCTTACAAATATCAAATCAAACAGTCATTGAATTGGAAGACATTTGCAGGGCGCGGTTTGTCCGTTATTTTCAGCCACAGCCTGTCCAAGACCGGCCGGCACCGGACAAAACACCTTTGCAGACAAATTTCCGGAGGCTCGACGATCGATCCCCGTCAGCCTCCGGAGCCTGTCTTCCAAAAAGGACTATTTGACTTCGACCGTTGCACCGGCTTCGGTCAATTTTGTCTTGATCTCTTCAGCTTCGTCCTTGGACACGCCTTCCTTGAGCGGCTTCGGAGCGCTGTCAACCAGGTCCTTGGCTTCCTTGAGGCCGAGGCCTGCCACGATCTCGCGAACAGCCTTGATGACTGCGATCTTGTTGCCGCCGGGTGAAGCAAGGATAACGTCAAACGAATCCTTCTCTTCCGCCGCAGCCGCGCCGCCGTCGCCCGCACCTGCCGCCGCTACCATAACAGGAGCTGCTGCTGCCGCGGCCGAAACACCGAAAACCTCTTCGAGTTCCTTGACCAATTCCGACGCTTCCAGAAGCGTGATGCCTTTCAAATATTCGACTACTTCGTCTTTTGTGATTGCCATTTTGTATCTATCTCCTATTTAGGGTTCCTTGTTTTATTAATTGCCGCGAGAACCCAGGGACAAACTCGGAACGGGCTGCATCTCCTTTCCTTGATCGTCCGAAGCCGACATGACCTGACAAATCATTCGGCCCGTTTTCCTTGAGTACGGCCTTTGGGCCTGTTACCGGCCCGACTTTAAATCTGAAATTTCAGATCTCAAATAACAGAGACCGAAATATCACGAATCTTGTTCTTTACTCTCTTCGGCTTCCGCAGCCTCGGCTGCCTGCTCGGCTTCCGGCGATTCGGCGTTCTGCTCCTCTTCGCGCGTCTCCTGAGCTTCTTCTGCGGCCTCGGCCGGCGCTTCCGGCTCGGCTGCAGGCGTTTCCTCTGCCTGAACTTCAGCCGCAGGAGCTTCCGTTTCGGCAGCAGGCGTTTCTTCTGCCTGAACCTCCGCCGCAGGAGCTTCCTCAGCAGGAGCAGGTGCTTCTGCCTTCGAGGCCTCTGCCGCCGGAGCGGATGCCGGAGCCTTGTCGCCGATCTGCTTGATGACAACGGCCAGGTCACGCGGCACGGCATTGATGACCGTGACCAGACGCTGCGCCTGTGCGTTTATGACATAAAGCAGCTTGGAAATAAGCTCTTCCTTGGACGGCAGGCTTGCGATCTCCGTTACCTGTGCCAGATCGACGAGCTTTCCGTCAACCACACCTGATTTGAAGGTATAGTTGTCGGCGTTGGCCTTCATGAACTTTGATATCGCCTTTGACAGCACGACCGGATCGCTGTCCGTCCATGCAATGGCGGTCACGCCCTTGAATGAATCCGTTGCCTGTTCATAATCCGTGCCTTTGACGGCAAGGCGGGCAAGCGTGTTCTTGACGACCTTGTATTGTGCGCCTGCCTCACGAAGGCTGTTGCGGAATTCCTGATCCTTTGCGACCGTCAGGCTCTGAAAGCTGACGACCATTGCGGATTTGGCACTCTGCAGCGATTCAGTGAGGGCAGCCAGATCTTTTGCTTTTGTTTCTCTTGATTTCATTACTCTTTTAGCACCTCACTCCTTAAACATAATGAAGCTCATCGAGCAGAACGCCCGGGCTCATTGTCGCCGCCAGATTTATCTTCTTCAGATAGCGGCCCTTTGCTGCGGTCGGCTTTGCCTTGATGACCGCGTTGATAAGAACTTTTGTATTTTCCGCCAGTTTTTCGCTGTCAAACGACACCTTGCCGACAGGCGAATGGATGACGCCGGTCTTATCGACACGGTATTCGACCTTACCTGCCTTGGTTTCCTCGATGGCCGTTTTCACGTCCATCGTAACGGTTCCTGTCTTGGGGTTTGGCATCAGGCCTCGAGGACCGAGGACCTTACCAAGCTGGCCGACCTTGCCCATCATGTCGGGCGTGGCGATAAGAGCGTCAAAATCGAGCCAGCCGCCTTTGATCTTTTCAACGATGTCGTCACCGCCGGCAATGTCGGCTCCTGCCGCTTCTGCTTCTTTGATCTTGTCGCCCTGAGCGATGACAACGACCTTTTTGGCCGCTCCGCCCAGTCCGTGCGGAAGAACGATGGTGCCGCGAACTAGCTGATCCGCCTTTCGCGGGTCAACGCCGAGCCACATTGTCAGTTCGACCGTTTCGTCAAATTTCGCGAAGGCGATCTCTTTCAGTTTCGAGACCGCTTCGTCAAGTGTGTGCTTCTTGTTCGGCTCTATCTTTTCCAGGGCCGACAAGTACTTCTTGCCTCGTTTCATTTTACCTCCAGGTATTAACGAGCGGGGATTAACCGCTCTCCCTTATCTGTTGGCAGTAAGCAGCGGCAGTAGGCAGTATTAAGTGACCGCCAACTGCTGCCGCCAACCGCCTACTCTACTGTCAGGCCCATTGAACGCGCCGTTCCCTCGATGGTACGCATTGCGGCCTCAAGGTTGGTCGTGTTCAGGTCCTGCATCTTTTTCTTTGCTATCTCTTCAAGCTGAGCTTTTGAGATACTGCCAACCTTTTCGCGGTTGGGCTTGCCCGAACCTTTCGGAATGCCGGCGGCCTTTCTCAAAAGGTCGCCTGCGGGCGGCGTTTTTGTCTCGAATGTGAACGAACGGTCGGCATAGACCGTGATAACGACCGGGATCTTCATATCCGGATCGTCGTTCTGTGTCTTGGCGTTGAACGCCTTGCAGAACTCCATTATATTCACGCCATGCTGGCCCAGAGCAGGGCCGATCGGCGGTGCGGGGTTTGCTTTACCCGCAGGTATCTGCAATTTTATGTATCCTTCTATCTTCTTTGCCATTTTCTTCGATTAACGATTTTGAGTTTTTTTTTGCCACAGAGGGCACAGAGAGTATCCTTTTATTTTTTAAATTTCCGATCCGGCAATAACACCGTTTCTTTAATAATTTCTCTGTGTCCTCTGTGGCTAATCCCCAAAAATGTCCTCATTTATTCTTCTTCTGCAAACGTGACCTTTTCCACCTCAAGGAAGGTCAATTCGTATGGTGTCGAGCGTCCAAAGATGGTGATCGAGACCTTGAGCGTGTTCTTGTCCTCGTTCACTTCCTCGACCTTTCCGGTAAAGCTTGCGAACGGGCCGGATTTGATCCTGACGACCTCGCCCATCTGGTATGTGAACTTCGGCTTCGGCTTTTCGGTCGCGACCTCGATGTTGTGAACTATCTGGTCCACTTCATCCTGGGTCAGCGGCGTCGGGTTCTTTCCGCCGAGAAAGCCGGTCACCTTTGGCGTCGATTTGATGGCGTGAAAGACGTTGTCCGGGATCTTCCCTTTTTCGTCACACTCCACCTCCACGAGGACGTATCCCGGATAGAACATCCGTTCAGATACATACTCCTTGTTGCCACGCATTTCCACGACCTTTTCCTTGGGCAGCAGGACCTCGGTTATGAGATCCGCCAGCTCCATGTCGCGGATTCTGGCATTCAGGCTTTCCACGACCTTATTTTCGTGTCCCGAATATGTGTGGATAAAATACCACTGCTTCATCTAAAATATCCTTTATACGCCGGTGATCTTGTTAAAGACCCAAGTCACACCATCGAGAACATAGACCCAAAACATATCCACCAAAAATAAGAACAG
This sequence comes from Acidobacteriota bacterium, assembly GCA_019639175.1. Classification (GTDB taxonomy): domain Bacteria; phylum Acidobacteriota; class Blastocatellia; order Pyrinomonadales; family Pyrinomonadaceae; genus OLB17. Next base: position 116,153 of record JAHBSK010000007.1, read on the forward strand.
GGCAAAAAAGATAACGTTTATTATGACGACTAGGGTCGTTTTACGAACGTCATCCCGTGACGGAAAACTGACACGGGTCATTTCCTCGCGGGTCTTTTGAATGAACTCGCCAACGCTTTCTTTTTTCTTGCCCTTATCAAGGGTATCTACTGCTTCGGACACTTTTGTTCTCCCATTTGGGCGGGCCTCAAAAAAACCCTTCGCCCGTTCTGCTCGGATCTTAACTGGCAGGGGTACCAGGACTCGAACCCGGACCTAAGGTTTTGGAGACCTCCATGCTAACCATTGACACCATACCCCTTTCTCAAGACACGAGACAAGAGACTTGAGACAGGAGCATTGATTCTCCCGTCTCTTTGACTCCGGTCTCCTGTCTATTTATTTTCTCTGTGCAGAGTGTGGCAGCGGCAGCGACTGCAGAACTTTTTGAACTCCAGCCGGTTCGGCGTGTTCTTTTTGTTCTTTGTCGTCACGTAATTGCGCTCTTTGCAATCCGTACACTGCAAAATAATGTTGTCTCTTGCACCCTTTGCCATTTCTTTACCTCTGTTCGTCCTTTGTCATTCGTCCTTTGTCCTTAGCTAATGACTAATGACAAGGGACAAATGACTGATCCTTATTCCACAACTTCCGATACTGTGCCGGCACCGACTGTGCGGCCGCCTTCACGGATGGCGAAGCGGAGTCCTTTCTCCATTGCGATGGGGGCGATAAGTTCGATCTCCATCTGGATGTTGTCTCCGGGCATCACCATCTCGACACCTGCCGGAAGGTTTGCTACTCCGGTAACGTCCGTCGTTCTGAAATAGAACTGCGGGCGATAGCCTGTGAAGAACGGTGTGTGGCGTCCGCCTTCTTCTTTTGTCAGGACGTATGCCTCAGCCTTGAACTTCGTGTGCGGTGTGATCGTGCCGGGCTTGACTATTACCTGGCCGCGTTCGATCTCCTTGCGGTCGATGCCTCTCAGAAGCAGTCCGACGTTGTCGCCGGCCATGCCGCTGTCAAGCAGCTTCTTGAACATCTCGACACCCGTCACCACCGAGTTCTTCGTCTCTCTGATGCCGACGATCTCGACCGGCTCGTTGACGTTGATCACGCCGCGTTCAATTCTTCCCGTTGCGACCGTTCCGCGTCCCTGAATGGTGAAGATGTCCTCAACAGGCATCAGGAACGGCTTGTCCGTCTCACGTGCCGGGGTCGGGATGTAGTCATCCACTGCCTGCATCAGTTCGTCGATCTTTGCTTCCCATGCAGCATCGCCCTCAAGAGCCTTCAGTGCCGATCCCTTTATGACCGGAATGTCGTCGCCCGGGAACTCATAGCTCGAAAGAAGCTCTCTCACTTCCATTTCGACAAGTTCAAGCAGTTCCTCATCATCGACCATGTCCACCTTGTTCATGAACACGACCATCGACGGGATGCCCACCTGACGTCCGAGCAGGATATGCTCTCTCGTCTGCGGCATCGGGCCGTCAGTCGCCGCCACCACAAGGATAGCTCCGTCCATCTGGGCCGCTCCCGTGATCATGTTCTTTACATAGTCAGCGTGGCCCGGACAGTCAACGTGTGCGTAATGCCTGTTCGCCGTCTCATACTCAACGTGCGATGTCGCGATCGTAATGCCTCTCGCCTTTTCCTCAGGCGCGTTGTCGATCGAATCAAATGCCCTCACCGTCATGTTCGGGTTGTGCTTCGACATCACCTTTGTTATCGCCGCCGTCAGCGTCGTCTTTCCATGATCCACGTGCCCTATCGTCCCGATATTCACGTGCGGCTTGCTCCGATCGAATTTTTCCTTGCTCATCGTCCTCTATATGCCTCGAAAAGTTAGTATTGTTTTATACCTAATTATATGACCCATACATCCTATATGACCTATGCGTCCCATTCTTTAACTGGAGCCCAAACCGGGATTTGAACCCGGGACCTTTTCCTTACCAAGGAAACGCTCTACCCCTGAGCTATTCGGGCCGATCAAACATCTGTGAGTAATGCTCTTTCGCGTGGCAGTTTGCACACAAAACCTCGCATTTCTCTATCTCGGCGACTAGCCTTTTCATGCCAACGCCAAGGTTGATGGCGTTGGCGATCTCAAATTCCTTTTCAGTCGCGTCCCGATGATGAAATGTAAGAGTTGCCGGATGATCCTCCCCGCACCTTTCACATTTCAGGGTCTTCTTGAACTCGCTAAGCCATCTCCGCCGATTCTCCGAAAAGCGGCGGTTCTTTTCACGCTGCTTTTCTAATAATCTCTCACGGTTGCGTTGATAATACTCCCGATTATAAAGACGCTGCTTATCAGACGACTTTTGAGACATTCCTAACTAACGACCCACAGCATGAAACCGCTGATTATCAAATGTAATGGAGCGGGAGACGAGATTCGAACTCGCGACATTCAGCTTGGAAGGCTGACGCTCTACCAACTGAGCTACTCCCGCTCATGGTGCAAGGGGTAGGATTCGAACCTACGTACGACTTTCGCCGGCCGGGTTTACAGCCCGGTGCCATTAACCACTCGACCACCCTTGCTTCCAAATTGTTTGTTGCCGAGATTGACTTTTTGAGCCAATTAGCAAATTTCCAATATTAGCGAATACCGCCTTTGAGCGCAAGTCCCAAAAGGGCATTTTCGGATTTTGGCTCAGAGAAGTTTGTCCGGCGTGATCGGAAGGTCGCGTATGCGCTTTCCGGTCGCGTGAAAGACCGCATTCGCGATGGCGGCCGGAACGCCGACCATGCCCAATTCACCCAAACCCTTTGCGCCGAGAGGATTTACGATCTTGTCGTCCTCTTCTACAAAAATGGTCTCGATCCTGCCGATGTCGGCATTTACAGGCACGTGATAGCCCGCAAGGTTGGGGTTCATTATTCTGCCGAGCGCATGATCGACCTCGGTCTTTTCAGTCATTGCCATGCCGATGCCCCAAACGACGCCGCCCATTTCCTGGCTGTGAGCGCCTTTCGGGTTAATGATCTTGCCGGCGGCGGTTCCCTGCACAACGCGTGTCACGCGAACGTTTCCGATCTCTTCATCAACGCGAACCTCAAGAAACTGCGCTCCGTGTGAGGCGATCACATATTTGCCGCGTTCACCTGTATCAGGCGTTGAGCGATGCAGCAGCCCGATGTGTCCCAAATTGTTCTTTTTCAATATCTCAGTGAAACTCAGCTTTGTTTCCGGCCTGCCTCGAACAAGGATCGAGCCGTCTTCGGTGATCAGGTTCGCGGCATCGATCTCCCGAAACGGTGAACCTTCATCCTTGCCTGCAAGTTCGGCAAGTTCCTTCAGCACCAGTTCGCTCGCTTCCTTTACCGCCGTGCCGACGCTGGAGGTCGTGGTCGAACCGCCCTGCGCCGGACTTGGCGGCAATTCGCTGTCACCGAGGACGAACGTGATCTTTTCAAGCGGCAGCCCCAGCACCTGCGACGCAATAATGGTCATTGTCGTATATGTTCCGGGGCCGATGTCGGTCGTTCCGCTTTCCACACGGGCGGTGCCGTCGGCGTTAATCGTAACGCGGGCGGAAGCGGCTGCCTGGCCTGCGGGCCACATTCCGGTCGCCATTCCCCAGCCGATCAGATATTTGCCGTCACGCATCGAACGCGGTTCCGGCGTTCTTTTGCTCCAGCCAAAACGCTCCGCCGCCTGACGGTAACATTCCCGTAACTCCTTGCTGGAAAAGGGCCTGCCGGTTTCGGGGTCGGCCTCGGCATAATTTCTAAGACGAAGTTCCAGCGGATCGATCTTCAACTTATACGAAAGCTCATCAAGAGCCGATTCGAGGGCAAACGCACCCGACACCATTCCCGGCGCACGCATCCAGAGCGGCGTTTGCATGTCTACACGAGCGATCTTTGAAACTGTCCTCACATTTGGGCAGGCATAAAGCCCGCGTGCCATACCGACCAGATTTTCCGAGAAATTCTCGTAAGCCGACGTGTTGTGGGTCGCCTGATGGGTCAATGAGGTCAGCTTTCCGTCCTTGTCCGCCGCCGCTTTGACGATCTGGATGGATTCGGGCCGATAGCCGTGAGCCGTCGCCAACTGTCGCCGAGAATAGACGACCTTTACAGGACGTTCGATCTCGCGTGCCGCCATCGCGGCAATTATCAGATTTGGCCCCGGCCGCAGCGCCGCTCCAAAAGCTCCGCCGACAAACGGCGAAAGCACACGGACATTTGCCCGGTCGATGCCGAACGCCGCCGCCAGATAACCGGTCGTGCCCTGAATTCCCTGCGTTTTGTCATAAACGGTCAATTTGCCGTCTTCCCAGCTTGCGACCGTCGCATGCGGTTCCATCGCGTTATGATGTTCGATCGGGATAGTGTATTCGGCCTCGATCTTGAACTCTGCCGCCGCAAACGCTTCTTCGGGATTGCCGCGGTCGGGCTGTTCGCGACCCGAAACAAAAGCCTTATCCAGCGAACCGCGCAGATCGGTCGAATGTGCCGCGCGGTCATAGGCTATCTTTACAAGCGATGCCGCATAGCGTGCCTGCTCGAACGTTTCGGCAACGACAACGGCTATCGGCTGTGCGTTGAAACGGATCTCATCTGATGTCAGGGCGTAAAACGGCCGCACAACTGCGTCCGGCGCCGGGGCGGGTATGGCAAGTTTTGAGAGGTTCTTATGCGAAAGCACCTTGATGACGCCGGGCTGTTTTTCCGCCTCGGCTGTGTCGATGTCGCGTATCTTTCCTTTTGCTATCGTCGATTGCACCAGATAACCGTGAGCCATACGCGGAAAGCTGAACTCAGCGATATATTTCGCCGTTCCCGTTACCTTTGCACGTCCGTCAACACGGCTTGGGCCGTCCTGCTGTTGTTGTTGCCAGGTCATATTCGTGCAGACCTCCTCAAAGCTTTTGCGACCGCGCGTTCTGCCATTTTTACCTTATAGCCGTTGTCCGAAAGCGGTTTCGCGTCCTGAAGAGCGATCTTTGCCGCTTCCTGAAAAGTCTCAGCATCCGCTTTTTTGCCGACAAGCATTTTCTCAGCCTCAAAACATCGCCACGGTTTGTGAGCAACACCGCCGAGAGCGATGCGCGCCTGTTTTATCGTGCCTTTGTCCAGTTCAAGCGCCGCTGCGACAGAAACGAGAGCGAACGCATAGCTTGCGCGGTCACGCACCTTAAGGTAATGGCTGGTCGGTGCAAAATTGTTCTTTGGAATATCTATTGAGATTATCATTTCGCCGTGAGCGAGCGTGTTGTCCTTTTCCGGTGCATTTTCGGGCAAGCGGTGAAAGTCCGCAAATTTTATCTTTCTTTCGCGGCCTTCGACGGTTCGGACATTTACAACTGCGTCAAGCGCTGCCAGAGCCACGCACATATCCGATGGATGAACGGCTGAGCAACTGTCGCTCCAGCCAAAAATGGCGGAATAACGATTGAGGCCGTCCTTTGCTGAGCAGCCCGAACCCGGCTCGCGTTTATTGCAGGGTGTTGCGACATCGTAAAAATAGGCGCATCGGGTTCTCTGCATCAGGTTGCCGCCGTTTGTCGCCATATTTCTGATCTGCGGCGACGCTCCGGCAAGTATCGCCTGCGACAGCATCGGGAAACCCCTTCTGACAAGCGGATGATTTGCCGTGTCCGAATTTTTTGCCAAAGCTCCGATGGAAACGCCGCCGTCGGGCAGCGACCTGACCAGCGAAAGCGACAGCCGCGAAATGTCAACCAGTTCGTCTGGCAGATCGACGCCTTCCTTCATCAGGTCGATCAGGTTGGTACCGCCCGCGATAAATCGGGCATCGGCATTTTCACCGACGATCTTTATGGCGTCAGCGGGCGAGGAAACGCGTTTGAATGCAAATGGCCTCATTTCGCACCTCCTGCCTGAACATCCTCTATCGCGGCGACGATGTTCGGATATGCTCCGCACCGGCAGATATTGCCGCTCATCCGTTCCTTGATCTCGTCAGCGGACAGCTTTCTGCCCCGAACCGCAACGGAAAGGTCGTTTGTCACAAAACTGGCGTCGCCTCGGTTCGCCTCTTCCAGCATTGCGATAGCTGAACATATCTGTCCCGGCGTACAGTAGCCGCACTGCATTCCGTCGCGTTCAATAAAAGCGGCCTGCATCGGGTGGAGCTTTTCGCCATCGGCAAGCCCTTCCACGGTCGTTACTTTTCGTTCATCGCACATCGCAGCCAGCGTCAGGCACGAAAGTTCGCGGCGTCCGTCAATGATGACGGTGCAGGCTCCGCACTGGCCGTGGTCACAGCCTTTTTTCGAGCCTGTCATCTCTAACTGTTCGCGGAGCGTGTCAAGCAAGGACGCGCGGGTGTCTATCGTCAGCGAATGTTGGCTGCCGTTTATGGTCAGTTTTACTGCAAGTTTCTCGACCGGAACGCCGCCTTCAACAGCCGGGCTGCTGGCAACGGCAGGCAAAACATCAGCGATATTCAATGCAACGGCGCCGACGCCGGCAACGGCTGTTTTCTTTAAGAAATCACGCCGTGTGCCTTCGACAGAAATATCCTGCTCCTCAGGAGGTCTGATCTCATCATGCATAAAAATTCTGTTAGAAACGAAAACTGTATTGGAGCTAAAACAATATCATAAACATCCTGCAAAACCTAGATGTTTTCAGGGTCTTCGCTCTTGGCCGAACGAGGATGAAAATTGTCATAGGCCCGTTTCAGATGAGCGTCGGTGATGTGTGTATATATTTGCGTGGTGGAAATATCGGCGTGGCCGAGCATCTGCTGAACGCTGCGGATGTCAGCCCGATTTTGCACAAGATGCGTCGCGAACGAATGCCTGATCGTATGCGGCGAAACACCCTCAAAGCCGCATTTTTCAGCATATTCCTTTATCATTTTGTGGATAAACTGACGATTGAGCGGAGCGCCGAGCGAATTTATAAACAGGTTCTGCGTTTCTATATTCTCTATCTTTCGGCGGCGGGCAAGCCACGTTTTCAGCCATTCGACCGCGCTGGAACCGATGGGAACACGCCGCGTTTTGCTCCCTTTTCCGGTCGTGGTCAGAATGCCCGCATCAACATCGACATCGCGTGTTTGCAGTCCGACAACCTCAGAAACACGCAGTCCGCAGGCATACATCAGTTCTAGAACGGCGCGGTCGCGAAGTCCGCTCTCGGTCGAAACATTCGGAACCGAAAGCAGAGTTTCCATCTCGGCCTGATTCAGGAATTTCGGCAGATAGGACGACCTTTGCGGTGTGTCCAGGTCTTCGGCGGGGTTTTTGGCGAGGTGGCCGTCCGTTAAAAGAAATTTGTAAAAGCCGCGAACAGCGCTTATCATCCGCCGCTTTGAATTTTCCGCGATCTTTGCCCGCGAAAGGTCGATCAGCCATTCGCGAAGATCCTTCCGCGTCAGTTTTGGCAACTCAAGGCCGTTCTTTTCCGCCCACGCCGCCAGCTTTCCCACATCGCGCCCATACGCCTCAAGCGAATTTTTCGCCAGGCCTTTTTCAGCACGAAGAAAGGAAACATATTCTCTGACAAGGTCACGGGCCATTCGGAATATTGTATCATTCGTAAACGCTCCGTGATAAGATGGAAATATGAGTGAATACGTTGAAAAACAAGATGATGTGTATAGGATCGCGGGCAGCCGAGTTTCGCTTGATTCGATAGTCATTGCTTTCAACCGCGGAGCGTCTCCCGAAAGCATTCAACGATCATTCCCGACGCTTAGCCTTGAAGCGGTCTATGGCGCGATAACATTCTATCTCGCCAATCAAACCGAGGTTGACGCTTATCTCGAATCGGGTGACGGTAAATTCAACGATCTGCAGAACCGTTCGCGGTCTGAACACGCCGATTGGTATCGCCGGCTTCGTACCCAAAAAGAGGAACGCTCGTTCGTTTGATCTCAGATGAAAGTTCGTTATCAGGCCGACGCCGATCTAAATGAGGACATTGTGAACGGTGTTCGCCGCCGTGTGCCGGAGATAGACTTCAAAACAGCCAGCGAAGCGGGACTGTCAGGAATTGATGATCCGAGTGTTCTGGCTGCCGCTGCCATTGAGAACCGCATCATCGTAACCCACGACCGCAGAACAATGCCGCGTCATTTCGCGGACTTCGTTAGCCAAAATATATGTCCCGGTGTTTTTGTGGTTTCGCAGCACGCTCCTGTCAGCCAGGTGATAGATGACCTTATCCTGATCTGGCATGTGACAGAGGCGGTTGAATACGTAAACAGTATTCGCTCGCTGCCTCTGTAAGATCTAATCATCCGGAAGTATCATCCCTTTGAGCGGAGGGCCAAGAATCTTTGCCCACACTTGTTGCAATCCTCACTCCAGACTCAAGACTTCAGACTCTTCCTGTCACTTTACCAAACCGTCGCAGCCTGAACGATTCACGAGCAAACCGGCGTTTGCCTCAAGCAGCCAATACGCACGTTCACGCGAAAGATTGTAGGAACGGCGGTCGTTTTCTGTCCGTGATTCATTTAGGTGCCGGTAAAGAACCGACATAGTTCTGCACTTGTCATCGCTGCTCATCAAATGAAGGTTTTCCATTAAAACGGGAACCGCGTCATCGCTGAGGCCGACGTTGTAATGGGCGTCGTATTCCCGGCCATGCTGCATCAGTTGGATGTTCTTTCGGGCAATGAAGTCGTCAGGATTCATCAGGTTTGTGCCGCCAAGCACAATGATCGCGGCCCACAAGGCTCCCCAGGCAAAATTGTTTCGTCTTCCGCGAAGCACCGTCCACCCGAACCACGCAAACACGGCCGCCAGCCACGTAATGACCATCAGCGGATAAAATCGCACGGTCGTCCAGCCGTAACCGAGCGGCCCGGTCAGCAAGACGATCCGCTGAACCGCCGACGCCATGATGACAAAAAGCAATGCGACCTGTACGCCCGCAAAAATGCGAAAGATCGTCTCGTTCCTTGCATTGTCACGCCTCAGCAGCCAGTGCGATGCCAGAAGTATCGGCAAAACAAGGAACGCCACAACGACCAACTCACCAAATCCGCGGCGGGCAAAATCAGCCAGTTTGAGGTCGGGCGTGTTCTGCACCAATTCCATCCCGCCGAAAAGATACGGAAGCTGAAAAATGACAAAACTCAGGAACAGAATGTTTACAAGGCCGAGGATAATGACCGTTTCGACCGTGCCGAGCGTAAATGCCTGCGGAAAGCGAGTGTTGTCCCAGTTTTGCCAGTCGCGTTTTTTTGGTTCTGGTGAGGAAAGAACCACACCGTCACCTGCTGGCGTTATTTCTGCCTCGACATTTCCTGAAAGATCCTCTTCCTTTCGAGCTTCGCTCTCATTGCAGGCAGGGATGCCTGCGTTCCAGTCGGGCCGGTTTATGTGTTCCAAAACTGTCGCGTTGTCAGGCAGAGGGCCGGGTTCGGTAACAGGGTCGGTTGACAGATTTTGGACGAAACCTGTTTCGGACGCCTTAGCGTCCTGTTTTGGTTCCGCATCGGGTTTCGGGATGGGCGATGCTTCGGTGGGCTGTGCGGCGGATGCCGCGACGGCCGCGAAATGATCGACCAGCGATCCGCGAAAATATCCCGCGACCAGCCACGCAATGGCCGATGTCAGCAGAACATGTGAAATAACTGTCTCGATATCAAAATTTACAACGCGGTTCGCAAAATCCTCAAACGCCGCGTCCGCCGCCATAAAAAGCGCTCCGAAAACAAGCACCAGCGGCAACGCAACGGCAAGCCCGCGAAGCACCGAAAAGACGATCCGGCTCAGACGGTTTCCGGGCATTGCTTTCCAGTCGATGTCCGCGCCGAGCAAGATGAACGGGCCGAACAGCGATGTAAGCCCCGACCATAAAAACCCGACGGCATAGTGAAAAACACCGGCGATACGCTGGTTTATTCCAAAGTTTGGTAAAACGAGAATGCCCATGAGAATGATGATCGCGAAAGTGTCATAGACGCGCAGCTCTATCGAATCACGCACAACGAACATCGACGCAAAAAAGATCATCGCCCCTTGCAGCGACAGCGTCCTCACGGTCAAAAGCTCCGGCCGATGCCGCACGGTGATGAAGATCATCGCCGCCGTAAACACCGCGACAAAAAGGAACGCGTTCACGCCCCACGGCGTCTGTCTCAGCAGCACATTTCCCAAAAGCCCGACCAAAAAAGCCGTCAGCAATATCTCTAGACCTGTTCGTGTTCGTTCGTTCATAATCTTATCTGAGATCGCTCCTCATAGCCCTGATAGACGTCTTAAAAATAATGAAAGCCAGCCATAGAAACCCGATCAAGATCCCTGCAAACAACCACAGGACAATAAATCCGAAAATGGGAATCGCTATCGCGTCAGATTCAGGCGGAAATTCTCCTGACATAAGCAAGTAATACATATAGGCGGAAAAAACAAACGGTAGAGAAAGATACCCCAAAAAGAGAGCCATAATAATGGACAAGTTATGCCGTCTCCAGAATGTCCGCATATTTTCATCTGCTTTCATCTACCAAGTCCTGTTCATGCTTCGCACTCATTGCGGGCAAGGATGCCCGCGTTCCATTACTTTCCTTTCATAGCGTTTATCAGCGCTTCCATGTGGTCGAGGTATTTCTCCAACGCCTTGCGGCCTTCTTTCGTGATCTTATATTCGGTCAGCGGCACGCGGTCGAGGAACGATTTTTTGACGGTAAGATAGCCCGCGTCCTCAAGCTTTCGAGCGTGAACGCTGATGTTGCCGTCGGTCGTGTCCAAAAGGTTTTTCAGATCGGTGAAGCTCAATTTTTCGTTCGCCGCGAGCGCGCTGATAATGCCGAGCCGCATCCGCTCGTGAATGATCTTGTCGAGGTCGTTCGAGACCGTCTCAGCCGCACGGGCAACATGAAGTCCCCGCGTCGCTTTCTCTCCGCTTTCCGTGCGGTCTTTTTTAACTGCCAAATTCTTTGCCATAAGTCGTATAGGGCCTAGCCTCCGTATCTGCGGGCGATGACCGCGCCAAAGACGATGTGTGTCAGCCCAAAGCTGGCCGCCATAAAGTAATTGCCAAACGCGGCAGGCAATGCGAACGCCGCCGCACCGAACACGATGAAAAGCCAACCCATGACCGGAACCGCCTTTACCGAAAACGCTCCGCCCGTCACCACGGCCGCTCCGTAACAGAGCATCCACACCGGAGCCATCACGTCATAATGCTCATGCCGCCACAGCCCGAGCGTTGCGACGACGCCGGCGACAAGCGGCGGCGTAAAACCAAATGCAAATTTGCGTGCCGGCGTGGAAAAAAGCGACGTGTTCGCTATCTTTGATTTCTGCCACATAGCAAGCAGCCCTATCGCTGCCGCGAGGAACGCCTCGGTCAGCCAGACGATCAGCCAATTACGCAGATATATCTGCTGTGCGGCGATATATGCCGCCCCGACCGCCGTCGCTCCCATCAGCATCCCGCCGTAACCCGGAACTGCCGTGAAACTGGTTGACCGCTCCATCGCATCGCGTATGAATTTAAGATTGTCGATGGCGCGGTCAGAGATATTTACCGGCCCGTCGCCCGCCTCATGCTCTTTTCTGATCGGATGAATATTTGACATCGCAAACGGAAATATACGCCAAGTAATTCTGTCTGTCAAGAACTTTACACTATAAAGTAGATAAAAATATTTCCGCTCTGTGTGAGCCGCTCCGATAAAGCGCAGTCCTTTTTATTTATATTTCCTTGCTTTTTCCCGTTCGTTCACGACATCGCCGTAATTTTTGACGGGTTCGGCGGATGGGTCTGCGACCAGATACGTCCAGCGGTCGCCCTGGCGAATGAAGTTGCTGCCGTTCCATTTATAAACGGTGCGGGTGAAATGCGTTGGGCAGCAAAGCTGGGCGTCGTCGCCAAAGACCTTTCCGGTCTCGACCTCACCAAGCAGAAAGCGGTCCTGGCCATAGAGTTCGACGACCGTCATCCCGTTCTCAGGACGAATGTCCTTTAGCCCGCCGTCCGTTCGGTCGCCGGTGCGAAACGTCCATATCAGCTCCGGTTTGCCGTCTTTCCATTCGTAAATGTAGGCGATCTGCGGAATGGCGTTTCCGGCGGTTTCAATTTTGAGAATTACTATTGCCTCGTCCTGTCCGTCGCCGGTCGCATCGAAATATTTTGTCACAACGTGCGACATCCCGATGCGGCGTTCGGCGCGTAAGCGGGCCTTTTCCTCATCGCTGATGTCCTCGCCCGCCGTTCCCGGTATTGCCGGAACGCTGCCGCCTTCGAGCGTGATGTCCGTGCCGTCAGGATTTTGCCAGCCGCGAGGGAGCGGATATGTATGATTCAGAAAATCAAAATTCGCGAAAGGGGAAACGGTCGAACGAAAGCGGTCATCGGTAAGTTCAGCCTGAAGGTCGGGAAATTCCGGCGTCGGTTCCGGTGTGGGTTCGACCGGCGGCACCGCGTCTTCCGCGCCCGTTCGCTGAGCGTTTGTCCCGTCGGCAGCGTCGGAGCCGGTCTCGACCTCGGCCCCGCAGCCGGCAAGAAAAAAGATCATCGAGGCCGCCATAAAAAAAGCGGCCATTCTGAGATAAAAAAGGGTCATCGAAAATCAATATATCGCACCGCGTGCGATACCGATCGTTCGGGGGCTAAAGACCGGTCAGGCTCCAAAATAAAACTTATGCCCGTGTGAGGTTCCGGTATTTTATGCGGTGCGGCTGGTCTGCATCGTGTCCCAGACGCCGCTTTCTGTCCGCTTCGTATTCGCTGTAATTGCCGTCAAAGTATTCAACGTGACTGTCGCCCTCAAAAGCAAGTATGTGGGTAGCTATACGATCCAGAAACCAACGATCATGACTTATTACGACGGCGCAGCCCGCAAAGTTTTCAAGAGCTTCTTCGAGCGCCCGCATGGTGTTGACGTCAAGGTCGTTCGTCGGTTCGTCCAACAGAATAACATTTGCTCCGCTTTTTAGCATCTTTGCCAGATGGACGCGGTTGCGCTCGCCGCCCGAAAGCTGGCCGACACGCTTTTGCTGGTCGCTGCCTGAAAAATTGAACCGCGAAACATACGCCCGCGCGTTCATCTCGCGCTTGCCGAGCGTGACAAAATCAAGCCCGTCGGATATTTCGTCAAAAATTGTCTTGTCGGCATTGAGGCTGTCGCGTGATTGATCTACATAGCCGAGTTTGACGGTCGGGCCGACTCTGAACGTGCCGCTGTCCGGTTCTTCCTGGCCCGTTATCAGGCGAAAGAGCGTGGTTTTGCCCGCTCCGTTCGGCCCGATTACACCGACGATGCCGCCGGGCGGAAGCGAAAATTCGAGGTTTTCAAAAAGCAGCTTGTCGCCGTAAGCTTTTGAAACTCCGTTCGCCTCAATGACCAGATCGCCAAGCCGTTCGCCCGGCGGAATGAAAATTTCAAGGTCTTCCGAACGCTTTTCCGATTCGGTCGCTACCAGTTTTTCGTAATCATTTATGCGCGCCTTTGATTTGGCATGGCGGCCCTTTGGCGACATCCGTATCCATTCAAGTTCGCGTTCGAGCGTTTTCTGCCGCTTGTCCTCGGTCTTCTGCTCCTGAGCGAGGCGGTTTTGCTTTTGCTCCAGCCAGCTTGAATAATTCCCTTTCCACGGAATGCCCTCGCCGCGGTCGAGTTCGAGAATCCAGCCCGCAACGTTGTCAAGAAAATAACGGTCGTGTGTGACGGCGATGATCGTGCCTTCGTATTTTTGCAGGTGCTGTTCAAGCCACGCGACCGTCTCGGCATCGAGGTGGTTTGTCGGCTCGTCCAGCAGCAGAATGTCCGGCTTTTGCAGCAAAAGGCGACACAATGCAACACGGCGTTTTTCGCCACCCGAAAGATTCTTGATCGGTGTGTCCGGCGGCGGACAGCGGAGAGCATCCATCGCCATTTCGAGCCGCGAATCAAGATCCCACGCATCGGCAGCGTCCAGCTTTTCCTGCACCTCGCCCTGACGTTCGATAAGAGCGTTCATCTCGTCATCGTCCATCGGCTCGGCAAATTTGGCGTTTATCTCTTCAAACTCTTTCAGCAGATCGACGGTCGATTGCACCGCTTCCTCGACGATCTGCTTCACGGTCTTTGTCTCGTCAAGTTTCGGCTCCTGTTCAAGCAGCCCGACCGAATAACCTTTGGAAAAAACGACCTCGCCGTTGAACTCCTTGTCCGTGCCGGCAATGATCCGCAGCAGGCTCGATTTGCCCGCCCCGTTCAAACCCAAAACACCGATCTTCGCTCCGTAAAAGAAAGACAAATAAATGTCCTTTAAAACAGGCTTCTTGTCGTAAAATTTGCTTACTTTGACCATCGAAAAGATGATCTTGTTTGGTTCTGTACTCATAATATGGAACGCCAGCATCCCTGCTGGCGTGTCTTGGAACGCCAGCATCCCTGCTGGCGGGTCATGGAACGCCAGCATCCCTGCTGGCGGGTCATGGAACGCCAGCATCCCTGCTGGCGGGTCTTTAGTCACTCGCCGTCAGGGATGACGGCGTTCCATGGCGCTCGAAAATTCCCATTCCTCAGGCAGGCCGCAGAGTCCGGCCTTTACAGGATTGTTCTCAATGTAACGAACAACCCGCCTATAGTGTTCATCATCACGGATGTAACGGTCAAACGCTTCGCGCATCCAGAAAGCTCCCTTTCTTCCCAACAATTTGTTTGCCTCGGACGCCGTGTAGGATTTTATCGAATGCATTATCTTTTCATACATATGCCCTTCGAGCGGACGCAGCAACAGGTGAGCGTGGTTAGGCATTATCACCCATGCGTCCAACCGGTAACGCTCAAGATGGTATTTAAGCAACGCATCCCTGACCATTGTCGCAACATCCAGGCGTTTTAGAAAACAGGCGCCGTAGCCTTTGTCGAGATAGCGTTCCGCAAGGATAAATGTCTCGCGTGAAATGTTTTCAGGCTTTCTCAACTCCAATTCCTGTTTTATTCGCCGAAGAACATTTTGCGGCAGCGAGTCAAAAAGGCGGAATGTTATAAATTGTGTCCGAAACGGCCCGGCATCGAAATGAGGCAAATAGCCTCGTGTGTACCAACCTCTTGGCCCGTTTTTGTCCTCCATGATCCTGTTTATCCTGTTTAATAATAACATCCGCCGGCAAGATGCCGGCGTTCCATTTGAAAATCTTTTGAACGCGGCTCTAAAGTCGTGTTCTATTTTATCACCACGCTCCGCACGGTTGCTTTCTCTATACGGTCGCGTTTTATTTCAAAGCCGATGCCTGGGCCGTCGGGGGCGGTTATTGTGCCTTCGGGTGAGACCTCGACGGCAGGCTCGATGACGTCCTCGTGCCAATATCTTTTGGAAGCTGAGACGTCGCCGGGCATTGTGTAGCCTTCAAGGGTTGAGATGGCGATGTTGTGGGCGCGGCCTATGCCGGATTCGAGCATGCCGCCGCACCAGACCGGAATGCCGTTCTCGCGGCAGATCTTTTCGACGAGTTTCGACTGTGTATGTCCGCCGACGCGGCCGTTTTTCAGATTTATTATTTTGCCTGACTTTAGTTCGATGGCTTTGCGGGCATCTTCTGGTGATTTGATCGGCTCGTCCAGACAGATCGGCGTTTTTATCTGTGCCTGGAGCTTTGCGTGGTCGATGATGTCGTCATACGGCAAAGGCTGTTCCAACATCATCAGTTCAAATTCGTCGAGGCTCTTGAGCAGATCGATGTCGTCGAGCGTGTATGCCGAATTAGCGTCGCCCATCAGCAGAATGTCGCCGAACTCCGCTCGGACAGCTTTGATGACATCATAGTCCCAAGACGGCGAGATCTTTATCTTGATGCGTTTGTAACCGGCCTCCAGCTCAACGCGTATTTTCTCCAGAAGCTGCGGAACATTGTCCTGAATGCCTATCGAGACGCCGCATTCTATAACCTGATTGACGCCGCCGAGATGCCGCCACAAAGGAACGCCGAGCTTTTTCGCTTCAAGGTCCCAGCACGCCGTTTCAATCCCGGATTTCGCCATCCGATGGCCACGCGCCCATTTCATCAGGCTCCAAACACCGGTGGCATTTTCCACTTCTTTACCGACGACCATCGGTGCAAGTATCTTTTCGGCAGTTACCCAAGCGGAATCCGTCCACTCGTCCGAATAGCCCGGCCCTTCGCCGCAGGTCACTTCGCCCCAGCCTTCGGCTCCTTCCGTGTCCTCAACGCGAACCAAAATTATTCGGCGTTCATACGTCCGGCCAAAACTTGTCTCAAAAAAATGAACCAGCGGAAGCCGGATCTCTGTCATCTCTATTGATCTTATCTGCATGGCATTAACAAAAACTTAAGATTAGTCCTTGTTTGGGGCAAAAGCAATTCCCGGAGTTTGCCGCGTCCGCACAGGGTTGTTTTTGCAAAAATGTGGTATTTTCTTTGATGGTCAGGTTCCCTGAACGATGAACAAAAATCTTTTTGTCAGAACGACGCACTCGCCGCCGGCATAGGTCTGCCGGTCGGCAGGTGATGTTTCCTGCCTTCCGACTCTGAGACCTTTTTCGTGTCTGCATCCATGTCCTTAAAAACCCGGACAGCGAGGCCATGGAAAATTTTTTGCAACCGGACACGCGTTCGGACGTTCTTCAAACAGAAAGGATAATGGGGACTTGCCGAATTGACAGCCCCGAACTTAAAGATCGCAGCAAAGCAATAAGATGTCCGCCCTTATCCTTAAAGAACGCATATCATTTGAGAGGCCGGATCACGCCGTTCATAACAGCAGCTTCACAAGGGTTCGCGGCCGATCACCTTAAACATAGAGATATTGAAATTCAAAGATATTCGATCACCATATTTAATTTTGATCAGGAGATAAAAATGAGGAAAACACCCTATACCAACTCACCCCGAACGATCGGGCCGCGCCACATGGCCATGTCGTATTTCCTTTTGGCCGCCATCCTCTTTCTCGGATTGCCGGTTCCGTCAAATTCGCAAAACTCAGCGGACAACCCGCTTGCGGCGACAGGATCACCGGTAGTGATAGCCAGTGCCGAAGACCCGATGGTGTCCAAGATGTCCATCGGATCGTTTTCAGAACTCAGATCGCTGTCAACGGATGAACAGGCATCGACCGGTGTGGCAATGAACCGCAACGGCGACCCCGTCCTGTTCACCCTGCTTCATCTGGAATTTGAGAGTCCGGCCGCTCGGACCGCTATTTTCACCAATCAGAAAACTTCCAGAATAGCCGGAGCGACCGTCGTCACGACAAGCGGGCGTTTCGCTGATGTTTTCGTTGCGAGCGATGACGCCTGGGATGCGGTCGAACGGTCTCGCGGCCTTGTCCGCGTCGAATACGGAGCCACGGTCAACGCTCCGCCTCCGCCGCCCGCGGCACAGGCTCCGCTTACATCACAGGCGATACCGGAGCCGATAGTTCGCGGCGGACGTTCAGGCCTGACGGGAAAGAACACCATCGTGGCCGTTCTGGACACAGGCGTGGATTTTCGCCACCCCGATTTCATCACCTATGACTCACAGGGCAGGCCGACCTCGCGGCTCCGTTATCTGTGGGACACGTCCATGGCATACATTCCCGGACGCGGCAGCGTCTCTCCGGTCAAATTTCCAAACGGCGGATCGATCGGCACGCTCTTCACGCGTGACCAGCTTACGGCGGAACTGCGTTCCTCGACCGTTACCATTCCCGGAACCGATCTGCAGGGACACGGAACGGCATGTGCGGGCATCGCGGTCGGCAACGGCAACGGCGATCAGGGAACCGACGGCCTGAAACGGCCTGAGGTCGTCGGCGTCGCGCCGGAAGCCGACATCGTCGGCATCACAATGGGCTTTGCCGGAGGGTTTGAGAACTCGTACCTTATGAACCCGATGGTCGAATGGCTTGACAGGGTTGCGGGAACGACGCCTCTCATCATTTCAGGCAGCTTCGGCGGCCACTATTCGGGCCATGACGGCCAGACGGTCTTTGAACGTCATCTGAACGACCGTTTTCCGCTGACCAAAGCGGGCAGGGCGTTGGTGCTGGCGGCGGGCAACGAAGGTTCTGACGGCATTCATGCTCACATTAGATTCTCAAAGGAACCGCAGCTTGTCTCGTGGAACGCAAATCGCGCGACAAAGGTACGCATCTATATGGGTTCGGCTGACAAGGGCCTTGTGCTGCTTGCCTCAAAGGCGACGCCCCTTGGCGACAACCTGAAGGTCGAGCTTAATCCTCTTACCAATCAATATTCGGCAACGCTGACCGTGGCCCAGGGCATCGGCGGTGTTTGGTTCACCAACACGGACGACAAACCGAGCGAGGCCCATCTCTATGTCAACAACCGTGACCTGGCGACCTTCTCGCCCGAAAACGTCAGCTACAGCCATCTGGTCGGAGCGCCGGGCAATACTGAGAACGCTATAACGGTCGGCAGCTATAGCTGGAACGATAACTTTCACCAACGCGGCAGCCTGACCACGCTCGGAGCCGTTTGCCGCAGCACGGCAGGCTCGGCGGTTCCGTTCGAGATCGGGTTCCTCTCGTGCTATTCCAGTCCCGGGCCGAACCGTGCGGTCGCAGGCAAGGCTTCAGTTGTAAAGCCTGAGATCGTTGCACCCGGCGAATGGTATTCCGCCAGCCTGGCAAAGGTCCCGAAAATGGGTCCGGTTCAGGGCTGGAGATATGATTCCACCGGAAACTATGCGGCGATGAACGGCACAAGCTCGGCAACGCCATACACGTCCGGCGTCATCGCACTGATGTTCCAGAAGAACCCGAAGCTGACGCTTGGCGATGTACGGACGCTGCTGATGCGTCATACGACAAAATCGGGCCTCCAGCCGCTCGCTTCCGCCCTGCCGAACAACAACTGGGGTTACGGCAAACTCGACCTGGCGGCAGTTGACCGGATACTCGGCGCGTTGTAACACTCTCCCTCCAAAGAAAACGGCCGGGCATTGGGAATGCGGCCCCGACGCCCGGCCGTTCCTAAACGAATATTTACCGGAAAGATAATGAGACACCTGCGATACAACCTGATCCTGTCTGTGGCCTTGACGGTCGTCGTAATGACGGCCATCTGGCTCAGCGGCGGCAATGTCGTCCGCTCGCAGGAAGCTGTGCGTGAAGAGCAAAAGCGGCCCGCGTTCGCTCTGCTCGTCGGCATCTCAAACTACAAGTCAAAGGACATCACACGCATTGACGGCTGTGAGAACAACGTCCCTGCCCTCGCGGAAACGCTGACACGCGATTACGGCTTTCCGGCGGCAAACGTAAAAACGCTCGTCAACGAAGCCGCCACCCGCGACGCCATAATCGCTGAATTTCAGAAGCATCTTTTGGCGAATGCAAAGGCCGCCGCCGAGAACAAGGCCGAGGCCGCCATCGTTTATTACTTTTGCGGACACGGTTCGCAGTATCCCGATCAGGACGGCGACGAGAATGACGGCATGGATGAGACCTTCGTCCCGTATGACGCCAGAACAGGCGATGTCTTTGACATTCTCGATGACGAATTTGACGACCTGAAAACCGATCTCAGGCCATTCACGTCGAACGCAGTTTTTATTCTGGAAAGCTGCCATTCAGGTACCGGAACGCGCGGCGACAGCAGCGATACGCTCGTTTCGCAGGAAGCTGATGCCGACAAGAGAAAGCGGACGCCGTACAAACGCCGCCATCCGCCGTCGGGGCCGTCTGACGCGATGACCTATACAGAGATCGCCGCCTCGCTGAGCTATAACACGGCAAAATCGGAAACTGCCGCTTTCTGCAAATGCGACAAGCCGATGAGCCTGATGACACGGGCGTTGGTGCAGGCCCTGAAACGCTCGACGCCGAACACGACATACCGCTCGCTGATGCGCGAGGTTTCGACGGAGGTCGCCGTGCATTCGCGGCAGGAACCGCAGCTTGAGGGCAGCCGCGACACCGTTCTTTTCGGCGGCGCGGCAAAGCGGACAACGCCTTTTATCGAAATAGAAAGCGTCATGCCCGACGGCCGTATCGTGATACGCGCCGGCATCATTCACGGACTGAAAACAGGCAGCCAGGTTTCGGTCTATTCGTCCGATTCGGCAACAAACACCGGACGCGACGGATGGCTCGTCAACGGCGTCGTCGAACGCGTCGGCAACACGACATCTGTCGTGCGTCTGCCTTCGGCAAAAGAGCAGCCGAACACTGAAAAAGTTAAGGTCACGTCGCGTGTCATACTTGCGTCGCCCGTTTTTGGCGGCGGAGCGCTTGTCGCCGACCTTGGGCCGATGAGCGGAGACGCGGCATCGCTGCCGAGGTCGGTCGCCGCCTCGCTGGAAAAGGACGGGCTTGTCGAAAACGGAATGGTAAAGCTGGACTCGGCAGCGTCCGCAGACGGCGGCGTATTGACGCTTCGCCGTGGAAAGGTAAAGGACATTGCGGCCGAACGACGTTTTCTCGCTCCGCTGAAACCGCGCAGCATCTGCGACGGCGACGATCTGAAAACATTGACTGAAAATGAACGTTATCCGGCGCGGGAAAAGGATGTCTTTTACCTGACGGACGGAGCCGACAGCCGCCCGATCTACGGCATGACGTTTGACCCGGAAGACACCTCAGCCGCAGAAAAGATCGCGTCGCTGATACGCGACCACGCCTATTCACGAAATCTTCGCGGACTGGACAACAAGGCATCTTCCCTGCCCGAACAGATAAAGGTGACGCTCAATTCGATACCGTCGGATGCGATAATCGAAGGCTGCCGCGAAGGCAAGATCACCTACCGGCCCGACCGTGACAAGTTTCGCGGCTTTCAGGAGATCACGGACGGAAAAACGCCGATAGGCTCATTCTTTCAACTGAACATAAAGAATATTTCCGGTGAGATACGCCGAAAGGAGAACGAATTTGCGTCGGGCGAGGCATTTCACATCGCCGTTCTCGCCCTTACGAACAAAGGCGAGATAAGGAACGCCTACGGTTCCGGCGGTGCAAATGACGCCCTGCAGGACGGAAAAGATGTTAACATCACTTTGCGGATGACCGAGCCGGTCGGCATCGAACGCTTTGTCATTGTGGTGTCAAAAGATCACATCGACCTGAGCTTTTACGAAACGCGCGGAACGCGAAATTCATCGTCGCTTCTGGAAAGGCTGCTGACACGTTCGGGCGAAGCGACGCGCGACGCGCGTTCGGTCGTTGACGCACCTGACGGCTGGGGCGTTATCCACATGGAACTCAATATCACCGACGAAAAATAGAACGGGCCGCCGTTTGAGCCAATGAGATACACCGAGAGAAAATTGCCGCTGTTTGTGATGATCGTCCTTTTGGCGTTCGCGTCTTTCGCCGCCGCGCAGACGCCTGACGCCGACCTGCTGGCGGAGGCGGAAAAGGAATTTGCGGCCGCGAGCGAACTGCTTGATAAAGGCACGCCCGAAGATCTCACCTCGGCAAAACCTCTGTTCCTTTCGGCGGCGGGAAAATTTGCAAAGGCGGGCAACGCGGAGAAAAGGGCCAACTCCATTCTTTACGCCGCGCGCTGTGCTGACGATCTCGAGGAATATGACGAGGCCCTGCCGCTTTATACCGAGGCCATAAAACTCTACGCCGACCTGAAAAACAACGAAGGCGTCGCGGTCGCGAACAACAATATAGGCAACATCTATCTGGCCCGCAACAACCTTGAGGCCGCCCGGGAATATTACGAAAAAGCGTTGGAAATAGCCGCCCGCGGCGAGGCAGACTCAGTCTTGATGAACGTTTATACATCGCTCATCATGATCTACGAGGCGACCGGCGACCGTCCGAAGGCGCTGGCACTTTCGCGTGACGCCATTGAGGCTTCGCGCAGGATCGGCGACATCGTCGGCGAGGCCCGTTCCATCAACACATTGGGCCAGATATTGTCCGACCTTGGCGACAGGGCCTCGGCCCGCACGCTTTTTGAAAAGGCGCTCGAGCTGGCCGTGGAAAACAAGATCGACGACCTTGAGGTGCTGGTGCTGAACAACCTCGGCGCCTTGCATTACCATCTGGGCGAACAGCCAAAGGCCCGCGAATTTTACCGTCAGGCTCTGGCCAGGACCGATGAAAAAGAGGAACCGGAAATGACGGTACTCATATTGACCAATCTCGGCCAAAGCCATTATGCGGCCGGCGAGGTCTCACAAGCTCTTGAGATATACGCACGCGGCAACACGATAGCGGAAAAGATAATTTCTTCGGTGATAGTCGTCACGCTGGAAAATAACATCGGCCTGGCCTATTACTGGCTGAAAGACAATAAACAGGCGCTGACATATTTCCGCAAGGCACTGGAGCGGACGCGCTCCATCGGCGTCCGTTCAAGGGAAGCGACCATCATGCTGAACGTAGCGGCGGTTCATCAGTCCGAAGGCCGCTACGAAGAGTCGGTAAAGACGCTGGCAGAGGTTGTAGAACTCGCTGAAAAGACCCTGGACATCCCGATAATTGTCACCGCTCTCAACAACCTCGGTATGATAGCCCTGCTCGAAAACGATGTCGAAACGGCAATGACCGTTTTGACCCGCGCTCTGCCGGTTAGCCGCGACATCGGCGACAGATTTATCGAGAGCAAGATCCTGAACAACTTGGGCCGTGCATATCTGATGAACGGCGATAACGCAAAAGCCGTCGAGTGCCTTGAGCGATCTCTGGTAACTGCAAAGGCAATAGGCGACCGCCACGGCGAGGCGGGGGCATTGGCGAACCTGATGTATGTATGGGACGACATGAAAAATCCGCTTTATGCCGTTTTTTACGGTAAAAGCTCGGTCAACGCATACCAGCAGCTTCGCGAAGGGATAAGTTCGCTCAGCCCGGAATTGCAGGCGTCATATCTCGCATCAGTTTCAGAAACATACAGAAAACTGGCCGACCTGCTCATCCGCGCGGGCCGCATTGCCGAGGCCGAACAGGTACTCGTACTGCTGAAACAGGAAGAGCTTCTCGATTTTGTCCGCCGCGACGACAAGATGACCGGCCATCTGAAAGGCGCCGTTTCGCTTTCGCCAAAGGAACAGGAAGCCCTGGCCAGATATTCGCAGTTGGCCGAAAACCTGACCGCTCTCGGCAATGAGTTCAGCAAGTTGGACATGGAACGCAAAACGTTTGCCGTCGGTGAATTTCCCAAACAGGCACGCTATGACGAACTCAAGCGTCAACTGGCCGACGCAAATCTTGTTTTCGAAAAATTTCTTGAGGATCTGAAGATACGATTCGGACAAAAGGACGTTCGCGTCGCTCAGGTCGAATCCGGCCTTCGCCGCACGCTTGAACGCCTGAAGGCCGACCGCACCGCCGCCGTTTCGACCATTGTCGGAAAGAACGAACTGAACATAATCGTCACCACCAGCCGCACGCAGAAGGCCCATCGGATAGAGATCGCCGAAGAAAAGATCAACACGCTGGTCGCGACGCTTCGCCGGGCGCTGACATCGCCGCAGTACGATCCGCGGCCTGCATCACAGGAGCTTTATGATGTGCTGATAAAGCCCATCGAAGGCGACCTTGCCGGCATCAAGGCAGACACCATTGTCTGGAGCATGGACGCAACGCTGCGGTATCTGCCGCCGGCGGTGCTGTGGGACAAACAGAAAGGCTATCTGGCAGAGCGTTTCTCAAACGTTATCGTAAATCTGGCAAGCCGCGACACAATAGCTTTGCCGGTTTCGGACGGAAAGACGTGGGAGGTTTTGGGCGTTGGCGTATCCAAAGCGGTTGACGGCTTTAAGCCGCTGACGGCGGTTCCGGTTGAGCTGGAATGCATCGTAAACGATGCCGACGCGGCTCACTCCGCAAACGGAAAACCGCAATGTGACAAAGGCGTATTGAACGGGCGCCGACTCCTGGACGAGGAGTTTACGCTGGCAAATTTTGAGGACAGCATCGGGCGTTATCCGGTGATACACATCGCCAGCCACTTTCAGCTTGAACCCGGCGACGACCGCAATTCTTTTCTTTTGCTCGGCGGCGGCGACCAGCGGCGGTTTACCGTGGAACACCTGCGAAATCAGTCGCTTGCGGATGTCGAACTCATCGTCCTGTCCGCCTGTAACACGGCAACACCGGCGGGCGGCAACGCCAACGGCATCGAAATAGAAGGATTTGGTTCCGTCGCCCAACAGGAAGGCGCAAAAGCTGTGATGGCGACGCTCTGGGCCGTTTTCGACACTTCGACAAAGGATCTGATGGTGGAATTTTACAGGCTCTACGGCAAAGGCGGCGTCACCAAGGCAGAAGCCCTGAGGCAGGCACAGATAAAGCTGATGAACGGACAATATTCCGCCGGCGAAGCAGGAAAGGTACGTTCGGACATCATCAACTTTGAAGGCGAGGGCGACGACCTGCCGAAATTCACGCCCGACCCCAAAGCCCCGTTCGCCCATCCGTATTACTGGTCGCCGTTCATCCTCATCGGCAACTGGCGATAGTGTTTAGAGCAGTTTTCGGTCGCATGCATGACAGTGCAAAACTGATAGCTGACGGCTGAACGCTGTTTTTAACATTTAACAAAACATTCCTTACCAACTGCCCGTCACCATAAATACGGCCCTGAAACGGTGATGTGTCTAACGTATGACGGGCAACTATGTGTCCTATGTTTCTATGTTGTCAATACTGCTTTTAGAACACATAGTATTTCAAATAGTTTTATCTGCCTTCTGTTTTATGTTTTGCCATGCACGCAACCGAGAACCGATCTATTCAATCACCTCGAACTGAACGAACTGTGTCGCCGTCGCATATTTGTCCTTTGCGACCTCGTCCTTGACCACGATCTGCAGAACGTATTCACCAGGTTCCATCTGCTCCGCCAAACTTAACGCTCCGGTAGATTTTAGCCGTCTCAGGTCAGACTGGCCTGTCAGCTCTAACAGTTTGGGTTCTCCTTCAAAAACAAGTTTGCCGTTTCTGAAAATTCTGACCCTCGAGTTCACTTTAGGACGCTTAGAAGCGTCCAGAGCTGCCTGATAAACTTCATAACCGTACCTAAGGACCATACCGCGCCTGAACTTTCTCAGCGAAGTGTCCCGCATCGGGTCCGATAGTTCTTTGGCCTCACCGCCCGGAATTTCCGCGGCTTCCCACTCCGCCAAAGTGTTGCCTTGAAGCACAATGCCGGAGACCGAGGGCCTGCCTTTTTTCTTTGGGTTCGGTATCTCCATGAACTGGCTGGCAGAGCCGACCTTGCCTGACCTTTCATCAACAATGGCGACCCGCATCTGGTAAGCGCCCGGCTTTTTAACCGGAAACGAGACGTTATAGACCAGGCCTTCGCTGTTGATCTTCTTGAGGAGATGCTCAGGAACTGAGAGTGTATAGCTGCGTCCGTTCTCCTCAACGACCTTGCCGTTCGCATCCATGTTTGCCACGACAACGCCAAGACGGACAACCCATTTATCCTCAGCCTCGCGCATAAATTCGAGATCATTTCCGTTTATATGCAGCAGCGTCCTGATATAATTCCCTTTCGCATCGTCATTGGCATAAAGTGCGTTCATACTAAGCTCGATGTCATTGACGGCGAATGGCGACATCAAAGCCTTGCCGATGCGTTGCTGCGGCGTCATATCCTCCGCCGGCGGTTTTCTTATATTCTCATCTGCCACATTGAAAAAACCGCTCCGATACCTGACAACGGCATCGGGGCGGTTCACTTTTATCACAATGCGGTTATAACGGAGCTTTTTCGGGTCAAAGGTCTCGTCCTCCGGCTCATATGCCAGCAGATAATAGCTGTGATCCTCCATCACGCGGCGAACTCCGCCCATGATGTCGTTATTGTTGACCACGGCAAATCCGCCGGTTTCCCTGGCCAATTCACGAAGAGCGGCCTGCGTCTCAAACAGATCGCTGCTGCGCTCCGAAAGCATCCGGTTCGTTCTTTCGATGCTCGGGTTGACGATATCATCCGCTGCGGTAAATCCGGTATAGACCAGCCCGCGCGGGTCTATTGTGTAAAAGACCACTGAAGATCGGTTGGCTACGTCGATCAGCTTTCGCATAAAAGCCGCTACGGTCCCGCCGCCGGACAATTCGGTGTTGTTCCGTGCGATTGCCCTGAAACCATCCGAAAAAAGTATCACTGATTTTCGTCCCGGCAGCTCGCCCATGCCTTCGACGATAAAGCGAAGCGCTCCGAGCGACCCGGCAGCAAAACTGCTGGAACGAAAATCATCAAAACCCTGATTGAATTCCCTTTCGCGTTCCAGATCTTCTTCCGAAACAGATGTGTCGCCCATCGCCTGCAGTTGTTCCAGCATTGTCGGCCCGATCGGTGCAAAAGCACTGATACCGCCGCTGCCCCTCGGATACCACCTTACTTTTTCAATTGCCGCATTCAATATCCGGCGGTCGCCGGTGAACTGCTGCAGGGCGCCGACACCGGCTGACGTTCGGACTATGGCGACCATGTCGCCGTCCTGCATCTGCTCGTCAACAAATCGCTTCAATGCCCGTCGTGTTTGATAGGAACTCTCAAATGAAAGCGTGAGATCATCAACGACAAGAGCTATCGTTCGCCTGACCGCTTCGGGACGAATTGGCAGGACAGGCGGCGGGGCGAGCGGATCGGCCGGTTTACGTCCCTGTTCACGGCTCTCGCCTGCCCGCGTTGCGGTGATATATGACAGGCCCGAAACACGCTGTTCGCGGCCGTTCTCATAGATCGTGAAATCCTCCGGCTTCAGCCCCGTTATCGGCTTGCCTTTTTTATCGGTAACGGTAACGTCCAGTTGGATCAGCGTCGTGGTGATCTTGACGACATCTTCGTCCTCGACAGGTGTCGGCGATGGGGCAGGAAGCGTCTGTCCGAACCCGAACACACAGCAACCGGCAATGACGGTGAAGAGCAATGTAAGGCGTTTCATATAATGACAGCTCCGGCCAAAACGTCATTGACATACATCTTTTCTGACGCAAGGCGAATCTCTATTATGATATTACTATAAGTGACGCTCATGAGAGGCCGGTTTGAGGAGAGATGGCGTCACCCGGTTCAGTTATACTTTACGGAAATATTTATAGCATATTTGATACCTATGTCCATAAAAGTTTTTTGCTCATTGGCTTCAACCGCGTTCCTTGTCGTTATCACGGCCGTAAGCTGTTCGGCACAGCCGAATGAGCGGCAGGCGCTTGAAGATCTGCGGCGGCTGACCGCCGGAGGACAGATGCCTGCCGAATCGGTGGCGGCTGACATCGAAAAACGCTTTGCCGAAACCAGAACGGGTTCTTTGGCAAAACTGCTGCGGGCAAGGATACGTTTTGAGAACAAGGATTTTGCCGGAGCAGCCGCGATCCTTGATTCGAACGAATTTGCACAACGCACAAACCTTGCCGATCACGCCCTATGGCTGCGCGGACGCTCGCTGCAAAACGCCGGCGATCACCGCAATGCAATGGACGTTTTCTTAGCTCTTGTGTCATCTTACCCTGATTCCCTTCGGACAAGAGAAGCAAAACTTGCGTGGGCGGATTCTGCAATAAACGCAGGCGAGGCCGCTCGCGTCCCGGCGTTCCTTGCGGAACTGAACAAGGAACATTCCGCCGGAGCAATGCTGCTTACGGCAAAAGCCTATGAGGCAGCGGGCGATCAGGCACAGGCACTGACCTTTTATCGCCGGACATACTTTTACGGAGCCGGAACCGACGCCGCAAAAGAAGCCGAAGCAAAACTGACCGCGCTCACACAACCGCTGACACCTGCCAATGCCGAGGAAGCGGCGGCACGCGCCGAAAGATTATTTGCGGCAAAGGCCTATGCCGATGCCGAAAAGGCATACGCCGAGCTTTTGACAAAATATCCCGCAGAGGCAACGCCAAAGGTGCATCTGAACCGCCTGATGACCTTTGTCGGCCTCAAGAAAATGCCCGATGCTCATCTGGCCTTCAACGCGATCCCGTCAACCGCGCCGGAAAAGGAAAAAGGCTATTACGAACTCATTGTCGGCTATGCGAGGAACCGTTCGTGGACAAACGCCCGCCAGATGGCGGACGAGATGCGGGCAAAGATGCCGAACGCACCATTGACCGTAAAGACGTGGGTCGATGCCGGTTACGCCGCACGTGACGCCAAAAATAAAGGCGAGGAAACGCATTTTCTGCGAACCGCACTGATAAATTATCCGCAGGCCGTCGAGGTCGCCGGAGCGCAATTTGAACTGGCATGGCTGGAACACGAGGCAAAAAATCATTCGCGCGCCGCTGATATGCTCACCGAACATCTCGCCCGCTATGCTGATAAAGATACAAGCAATCGCGGCCGCGCCGGATATTGGTCAGCACGCAACGCGGAAAAGGCAGGCCGCTTTGCAGATGCCTGCGTGCTGTATGACGCTGTCGTCTATCGCTATTCGGCGAATTGGTACGGGCACATCGGCTTTGAACGGTTGACGGCCCTTCGCGGACGCGGACAATGTCAGACTACTCCGGAATTTCCCGCAGGGTCGCTCGTGCCGCAGGCTGCCGCCAATCTGAAAAGCGTCACGGTCGCGCCGGAAACCGCAAAAGAAGCCGAACTGGCCCGCACGATGAAAAGCGAAGAGCTTGGCACCATCGGCATCTTTGACTGGGCAATGGAGGAGCTTCGCGAAGCGCAGAAAACGGCGCAAAATTCACCAAAGATAAACCTCGCTCTGGCACAGATCTATCAAATGCGCGGCGACAACGTCAACGCCTTGCTGACGCTGGCAAAAAGCTATCCCGATTATGCACAGATGTTCCCAGAGGAAATGGGACGCGAGGAATGGACGATCTTTTATCCGCACATGGCGTGGGAGCAGATAACATCGTGGGCAAAACACCGGAACCTGGATATTTATCTCGTTGCCGGGTTGATCCGGCAGGAATCGGTATTTAATCCGAACGCACGCTCATCGGCAAACGCATACGGCCTGATGCAGTTGCTTGTCCCGACCGCTCAGATGATGGCGCGAAAGAACGGTTCGACCGCCCGTGTCACCGGCGGCAGAGATCTTTATCAACCGGCCCTGAATATCGAACTCGGCACAGCCTACATGCGTGAACAGCTAGATAAATACGGACGCATCGAATACATGGCCGTCGCCTATAACGCCGGGCCGGGCCGCGTCGTGACATGGCGAAGAACGCTTCCGATGGAAATGGACGAATTTGTCGAGGCAATTCCCTTTCGCGAAACAAAAGGCTACGTTCAGGGCATCATCCGCAACACCGCCCAATATCGCCGCCTCTATGACGAGAACGGCAGCTTCAAACCAAACGTCGGCTCACGCCCGATAAGAGCGGAAATAGACAACCTGCCGCGCGAACAGTTCACCGCCGAATTCCCCGAGATCGTCCTCGACCGGCGAAGCGGTGAATGACCTGGATCAATAGGACAGATAGGACAAATAGGACGAATGTGAACCGCATACTTTACGGTCACATTTGTCCTATCAGTCCCATAAGTCCTATATTCCTCCCTGTCACAGATTCCGCAGAATAAAATCCGTTATCATCGTGTACATGTGGTATTGCTGGTTCGGATCGACGACGCCGTGGCGTTGGGTCGGGTAGAGCATCAGGTCAAATTGTTTGCCGTGTTTTTGCAATTCGTTGACAAGCTGGATCGTGTTTTGCTGATGGACGTTGTCGTCCATGATACCGTGTATGAGGAGTATGCGTCCGTGCAGGTTCTTGGCGGCCTTGACGACCGATGTGCTTTCGTAACCGGCCGGATTGCTCTTTGGCGTCTGCATAAAACGTTC
This sequence comes from Acidobacteriota bacterium, assembly GCA_019639175.1. GTDB lineage: Bacteria > Acidobacteriota > Blastocatellia > Pyrinomonadales > Pyrinomonadaceae > OLB17. The sequence goes on from JAHBSK010000007.1 coordinate 145,754, forward strand.
CGTGTAGATCGAATCGTAGAGATGCCAATCCGTGACCGAACCGCCGGCGATACCGGCCTTGAAAATATTGCTGTGGGTCATGGCGTAACCGGTCATAAATCCGCCGTAGCTCCAGCCCCAAATGCCGATGCGTTCGCCGTCAACATACGGCAGCGACTTTAGATAATTGATGCCGTCCTCGATGTCGCGAAGCTCCAGCCTGCCCATCTGCCGATAGACGGGCCATGTCGATTCCTCGCCTTTGCCGCTGGCGGTGCGGTTGTCGCACATCCAGATGATGTAGCCTTTTTGCGCCAACATCTGATGCCACATATAGCGATTGCCGCCCCACGAATTTCTCACCTGCGGAGCGTGCGGTCCGGCGTAGGTGTATTGCAGAACGGGATATTTTTTTGACGGATCAAAATCAGGCGGCTTTATCATCATCGCTTCCATCTCGAAACCGTCACGCGTTCTTACCTTCATAAACTCAGGCTCTCCGAGCTTGAATTCATTTAGAACATCGACCTGATTGTTATTGAGGATGCGTTCAAGTTCGCCGTCGGCGCGAAAGAGCCGCTGCTGCGGAGGCGTGTTCACATCGCTCCAGTTATGAACGTAATGCGTGAACGTGCTGTTGAACGACGCCGAATGATTTCCGCCGCCGACCGAGATACGCTGTATTTCACCTCCGTTTATGGAAACACGGTAAATATTTTCAGCGATATGATTGTCCTTTGTCGCCGAAAAATAGACCCAGCCGTTTGTCTCGTCAACACCGTAAAATGAACGCACTTCCCATTTGCCGTCGGTCAACTGGCGATAAAGATTTCCTTTGGCGTCGTAATGATAAAGATGCTTCCAGCCATTGCGCGCCGATTGCCAGATGCTGCTGCCATCCGACAAGAATTTCGGATCGCCGTAAACCTCGACCCATGCTGCGGTCGTTTCGGTAAAAAGCTTTTTGACCTTGCCGTCAACCGCCGCAGAATTTACATCCAAAAATGTCTGTTCGCGGTTCAGCGCCTGAAAGATCACGCTTTCGCTGTCCGGCGTCCACGCCACGCGGCCTATCAGAATATCGTCGGGTTTATAGGCTTTCAGATCGGCAAATTTTACATTGTCGCCTATGCGTTGAATGCCCGCCGGCAGCCTGTCGCCGACACCGGGAACGTTTCTCACGTTAGGCACACGCGAGCTTTTCGTCACGTCGGCAATGCCGAGCTGCACGAGCGGATTCGGGTCGCCCGCCTTCGGGTAACGCGTCTTTTCCGTTCCGGGATCATTCGTCACTTCGTTCGAGAGAATGAATTCCGGCACCGGCGAATCATCCAGCCGCAAAAACGCGATGTGGCGCGAATCCGGCGACCACCAGTAACCGCGATTGTTGCCGCGTCCGTAAAGTTCCTCTTCATAGACCCAGACGAGATAGCCGTTGTGAATGCGTTCGGTGCCGTCGCGCGTCAGGCGTTTTTCCTCTGCTTTTTCGACATCAACCACGTAAAGATCGTTGCCGCGAACAAAGCTGACCCAGCGGCCGTCAGGGCTGAAATCCTGCTCGACCTCAGGCTCTTTTGTGTCGGTCAGACGCTTCATCCTGCCCGAAGCGATGTCGTAATGCCAAAGGTCATTTGCATGATTGAGCAGTATCGCCGTTTCGCCTTTGTTGAAATGCAGCGTGATCGAAACCGAAAGCCTTTCCGCCAAATACCGCTCCAGCCCTGCGGTCGAAACAAGCGCCGAAGCGAACCTTGCGCTGTCAAAATATGGCTCGGCTTCGCCTGTGATGGCATTTACCCGCACAAGTCGTCCGCCCTGCATCTGCTTGAACGAACGCCCGTCCGGCGCCCATGTAAGACGCGTCGGGCCGCCGCCGAAAGGAACGCGGCGGGACATCTCAGGACTAAAAATGTCGTCAAGCGTCAGCAGGCGCTCCTGCGCGGGAACGTTGATGAAAAGAAACAGGAACGCAGCGGCAAGCAGTGTAAGTTTTCTCATATCGTTTTCGTCAGTCCAAGAGGTGATCTTTGACTTGAATGATACGCGAAAATGTTTTGCCGGAGCAAACCCATAGAGCCGCTGACCAACAGCCGTCAAGCCTCGTAACCCGCCTCGCGAAGCGCCTGTTCGTCAGATATGCCGATCTGTTTTCGCAGGAGGATGTTCTCAAGTTCCTCGCGTTCGGAAAGGCGGGCCGGATCTTCCCAACGCGTTGTCGGAAATACGACGCCGTGGCCTTCCACGCGGAGCGCGAACGCCATCGCTTCGGCCCACGTCTGCCCAAAAACGGCCTGTCTTTCGCGCACCTTTGCGATAAAACGCGTTTCCGATTTTCGCAACGCCTCGCCGCTTGGGAAACTTCGCGAATTTGGCAAAAGATAATACATCGGCGTTCCGGTAACGGATGCAATATCGACGCGAAAGCTGTCCTTTACTTTCAGGAACTGATCGAGGTCGGCCGTGTTAAAATCACCAAACCGTGCCTCCGGATTTTGCGCCAGCCAGAGGTGATCGACACCCGCTTTGAAAGGAGCGACGGGCTGGCCGTCATTGTCATATTCGATCTCAATGCCCGCCGCCCAACGCTGGCGATACGCCGAAAATTCCATCGCCACGAGCATGTCCAGAACGGCCTTGTTCATTCCGTCCTGCACCGGTATCGCCGCTTCCAGTTCCGAACGGCCAAACGAGCCGATGTCCGCATTATTTGCAAAATGAAACACCGGCACAACGCCGTAAGGGTTTGGGATGGCGTCGCGATAGCGGACAAATTGTCCGGCGTCGGCCAAAATGCCTTCGGATGGTTTTGCCGTAATAAAGCGCTCGATGCGGTCGGGGTAAAAGATGTTCAGCCGCGTGTGGCGTCCGAGCGTCCGCCAGTATTTTGCCGCCCACAGCACCTTGCCCGCGTTCTCTTCGTCATAGGCAACGGTGCAGTTTGCGGCACGGTTCGGATAAACCGCCGCGCGGCCCGCGTCGTCCGGCCAGACGATGACGTATGCATCGCCCGTGACCAGAGCTTCGCGATGTACCTCGCCCGCACGTATCGGCAAACGGTTTCGCCGCCAAATGCGGTCTGTTTCGACAGCCAACGCGCCGTTCTCCGGCAAAAATCCCGTGACGCGCAGCTTGTCGCGAACGGCATCACAGACCGCCGGGCAAAGATTGAGCGCAAATTCGCGAAAGAGCGAGCCAAACGTGTTGGCGAACTTTTCAGTCGCGAACGCCAGGTCATGATCGCCGCGATAGTATCGCTCGTTCCTTGCATAAACGGGCGCCGCCGCTCGGAAATTATGTATCGCTTCTTCAATATGTTCTTTCATAAGCATTCAAAGTTTTTCGGCGTTCATATCCTGACCGTCAGCCGGCATTTCGCCGCGTAGATCGCCGCCATTTTGCGGCAATTATCAAAGACCTGAGAGGTGACGATGCCCGATTCGGGCGGTTCGATCTCCGTCATCGCCGAGGCACGGGCCGCCTTGATAAGCCAGCCGTCTGCCGCCGCTTTGTTAAGGTCAAACGTCGGCACCCAACTGTCATTTGCCGGTTCATTGCCGTTCTCATCGGCGATGCTGGCTGCGTTCAGCAGATCCTCGACCTCTATTTCGGTGAGCGCGGGTTCCGTCTCCCACGCCGTCAACAGTTTCAGTTTTTCAAGTGCGTTTTCCATAACTATTTGTCAGTTGTCATTTGTCCGTTGTCATTTGTCCTTTGATCTTGGGTCTTTGGTCTTGGGTTTTGGGTCTGGAAGCAAGATCTTGGAAATTTAATAGATCCCCGAACCTGCTCCAGACCGCGAACCAAGGACTAATGACAAATGACCAAGGACTAATGACAAATGACCAAGGACTAATGACAAATGACCAAGAACAAATGACCAATGACCAAGAACAAATGACCAATGACCAAGGACTAAGGACAAATGACTTCCTTCAGACTCTGCTACTCCTTATCCGCAATCAGCATAGCCAGAGCGTATGGCCTGACAACTTTGGTGCCGTAAACATGCAGGCCTTTTACGGCATCGCCGAAACGCTTTTCGGGTTTGTATGCCTGAAAATCCAGCACCTGCTCAACATACGCCGTCGCTATCGAATGCCCGGCGATGATCTTGTACGCCTCGCCCTCGCTGTTCGGAACGTTGTTCGATTTCAGGATGGTGAAACCGGCGGCCTCGCCGACCTGTCCGTTCGCCAGGCGACGGTCCGAACGCAGCGTCCCTGCGTTGATAAAACGGTCATCCTTTAAAAGCATTCCGTGAAACCATGCCGGAACGACGACAAACCTGCCCTCGATGGGCGTATTCGCTTCATCCAGCAAAACACCAAGATCGACCAGATATTCGTATGCCGATTCGGGTGTCGGCACTTCAGGCGTGCCTTCGCTGCCGATGGTGTTTCCGGAATCCACGGCGCTCTCCATTGCCGCCGCCAAAAATGTGTCCGACGCATCGCGAAGCGCCCACGCCGAACGCCGCATCGCTTCATCCAGAACATTGACGTTCTGCTGCGCTCGGTCGATGGAATCCACAAAGAAGTTGAAATATTTTGCCTGATCTATGTTCAGCGTCTGTTGCGAATCGGTCAGAACCTCAGGATCGCTGATGTCCGTGTTCTTTGTGTAATCGCCGATGCTCACATCGCCGATGGATCCGATGCGGACCGTGCTGCCCGCTTCTCTGATCTCGCCCTCATGATCGCGATTGACGACCTGTGGCTGGCCGTAAACGAGGGTCTTTTCCAATGCCGTGAGCAGCCGCGCCGCCCAAACCGAAGGTATGAAATTCAATGCCATGTTTTTTTTCCTTAATTGTTGTTCCGCCGGATCGGCGGGAAATGATGTGTGTCAAAACCGATGCTCAGTACGGCGTGCCGACCGTGTGGTCATCGGCCGGAAAGAACCTCGCGAACCTCTGCCCAATCAAGCCTGCGTATCTCGTCCGGCGACATACGCGACAGGGCATCGCGCGAAAGCGGTTTTGCCTGTCTTTGCGTTCCCGCTCCGGCGTCGATGGCCGCAGCAGGCCGTTCGGCGGCAAACTGTTCCGGGTGTTCCCTTCTCAGGTCGGCAACAAGTTCGTCCGCATTGACGGGCCTGCCGTCGTCGTCAAACTGTACTCGTCCGCCGACCGCACTAAACAGCAGTTCGGGCGAGAACGCACCTGCCGTTGTCAGGCCGTTCACTATTGCCTCACGCGCGTTGCGGAGCCTTGCCGCCGAGCGAAGCTCCTCATTCTCACGCCTGAGCGTTTCCAGCTCGGCCGTTTCCGGCGTCGCTGTTTCGTCTGTGTTGATGTTCGTTTCGTCGTTCATACACGCCGCAGATTAGCCGACGCGGACGGCAAACGGAATGTCGTTTTTCCAGCTATGCGCAACATCGTGCGGGTTGCGCGATATGCACGGTTCAAAGCTGCTCGCCGCCTTCATCCAGGCCTCGCGCCCATTGCCAGAACGATTCCTCAAAGACCAGCCAGCCAAGCCGCGTCGGGCGGTCGCCGACCGTTTCAAATATGCCTTCCTCGCACATCTTTATCAGCGTGTGCCGCGTGGGCGGCGGAACGATGATCCGATGCTTTCTTATCAGCCGCTCGACCTCGCCAAGGCGGAGCTTTGACCTGACTGCGACAGTTAACGTGTGTTTTATCTGATTCATATATCTGTTTTATTTCCCCGATCCTATAATTTTGCCATGAAAACCGTGAACATTGTGCGATCCGGCTCATTTCGCGCAAATGCTTATTCAGCTTTCATCAGTATTTGCATAGTCTGTTCGTGGCCGGACAAAAAAGCGTAAGCGGCGGTGAAAATCTTGATAACGGACCGCCCGGCAACATCCGGCCATTTCAAAATATCAAACATTTGTTTTATTTGCAAAACTATTTTTCGATGATGAAACACCCAGAGACAAACTTTTCGGAAAAGGACATCAGAACGGCGGCGGCAATAGTCAGGATCTTTGAGACGGGCTTACCCGCAGGCAGATATTCGGCGCTGGCGGTGCTGAATGACGGAGCGGGAATAAGCTACGGCGTTTCACAGTTCACGCACCGCTCGGGGTCGCTGCAAAAGGTTGTCGAACAGTATTTGGCAAACGGCGGAACGGTCGCCGTAAACACCTTCAGAAAACATCTGCCGGCCCTTCGGCTCCGCACCGCGTCTGCCATTCGCTCGCTTGCAGCAAACGCGGAATTCAGAAACTCACTTGTCCGCGCCGGAGCGACGGACGAGATGCGGGCCGCTCAGGAACACGTCGCCTATGAGATGTATATGCTGCCGGCGTTGCGGGCATGTGCAGGTTCGGGCTTTACTCTCGTGCTGTCGCTTGCCGTTATTTACGATTCGCTGACGCACGGTTCTTATGCGATGATCCGCGACCGTGTCCGAATAAAAAGTTCCGAAAAAGAATTTGAAAAAGCGTGGATCACCGATTACGTCCGCCGCCGCGACGCATGGCTGGCGTCGGTGCCGCGGCTGAGCGTGACACGCTACCGCACAAAATTTTTCCTTGACCTTATCGCTGTCGGCAAATGGCATCTTGAACTGCCGCTAAAAGTGAACGGCGCTTTGCTTACCGAAAAAGGTCTCAACCTTTCGCCCGCCCAGGCGGACGAAGGCCGCACGGCTGTCGGGCCGTATGACCGACCCTCCAAAACCAAAATGCTCCATCACGCCCCTTCACAACTTCCTCTTTTTCCCGCCAAACATCCGCAGGCCCGGCAGCCGGAAAGCGGTTCGGTGCTGCCGACGCTCGATGAGATCGAGGCACGCATCGACCGCATCGCGGCGAAATACGATCAGGTCGAAAGGATCGCTCACAAGACGTTGACACGCACCGACCGCGCAAAATCGCTGTGGACGACCGTCGCCGGAACGCTCTGGCAAACGGGTTGGGCCGTCTTTGGCATCATCGCCGGATTGCCGCGAGAGGTCTGGTTTTTTGTCGCGATAACGGCGGCAATTCTGACGCTTATTTACCTTTACCGGCAGATCTCGCTGGGCAAGATCCGCGAGAACAATGCCGACGAAATTGTTTAACTATATGAACGACACAAAGAATCTTTTTATCGCATACCTTAGCTCTCTTTCGTCATTTCTGACGGCGATAGAAACGCGAACGGTCATCACGCTCATCTCGGCCATCGTACTGCCGATCGTTTTCTTCGCCATCGGCAAGACGGTCGATGTGCTGATCCAGCTTTATCTTCACAACAGGAAAAAGGACGGCAAATGATGAAAGATGTTTTGAAATACAAACTCGCGGCTGCCGCTTTTTGTGTTGTTGCGGTCATTGCGGCGGCAATTTCCATTAGCTCTCATCTGCAAATGCAGCAAATGGAAAAAGCCGTCATCTCAGCCAAACAGTCAGCCGATTCATCGCAAAAACACGCCGAGGAAATGGAGAAAAAGACCTATGTTTACGAAGAAAAGATACGCTATCTGGAAGAAATGCTGGCAGAGAATAGGCGGGCCGCTGAAAGGCTCGATGTCGAACTGGAAAAGCTTTCTGCTGAAACAGACGCTGCTCGCCGTGCTCTTGGCAACCGTAGCGGCGGCTCAGCAAAACGCTGAAACGAAACCGACCGAGCTTGAGCTTTCGCAAAGGCTGATCGCCGCGCTCGAACGCGAGAACGCTGCGCTAAAACAACGCCTCGATACGGAAAAAACGTCAAACGAGCTCCTGACCGAACTGAACGAAACGCGAAAAAGCGAGGCAGAATCTCTTCGTCAAACCATAGCAGCAAAAAATGAAGCTCTTGCTGCAAAAGATGCCGTCATCGCCGCACAGGACTCGCTTATTGCCTCGCTCAAACAAAAGAAAACGTCCGTCTGGAAACGCATCGGCGACATCGCCATCGGCGTCATTGCCGGCGCCGCCATCCGCTAAAGCTGCGATCTCACTATCATTTAATGCAAGATGAAGAACTGCCTGACTTTCACACCTGGCTGCGATCCCAAATGCCGAACTGGACGTGGGACTGGCCGCATCAGCTTTTGATCTACAACCATCTTGAACGCATCACATCAGGCGAAACGAACCGCCTGATGATCTTCATGCCGCCGCGACATTCCAAATCGGAGACCGTGACGGTCAGATACACGGCGTGGCGTTTGATACGCGAACCGCAGATGCACGTCATTCTCGGCAGCTATAACCAACGCCTTGCCAACCGTTTTTCACGAAAGATCCGCCGCATTGCCGAAGCCGAAATGCCGCTTGCAAAAGACCGCAAAGCCGTTGACGAATGGGAAACGACAGCGGGCGGCGGCCTGTGTGCGGTTGGTGTGGGCAGCGGCGTGACCGGTTACGGAGCACAGCTTATCGTGATAGACGATCCGGTAAAGAACCGCGCCGAGGCGGAAAGCCGCGCCTATCGCGAAAGCACATGGGATTGGTTCAACGACGACATCTATACGCGGCTCGAACCCGGAGCGGCGATGATATTGATACAGACGCGATGGCACGAGGACGATCTGGCCGGACGCCTGCTGAAAGAGATGGCTGATGGCGGCGAGGTGTGGGAAATACTTTCGCTTTCCGCACTGGCAGAGGACAAGGACGATCCGCTCGGGCGGCAAGCGGGCGAAGCTCTCTGCCCCGAACGCTATGACAGCGACACGCTGTTAAATATAAGGAGAAAGCTGGGCAGCTATGCCTTTTCGGCGCTTTACCAGCAGCGTCCGGTTCCGCGCGACGGCGGCCTGTTCAAACGCAAATGGTTTGGCCGTGTAGTTGACGCGGCCCCGAAAGGGCTTCGCTGGTGTCGTGCGTACGACCTTGCGGTTTCGACAAAAACGACTGCCGATTACACGGCTTCTTTCCGATGCGCGTTGGACAACAACGGCGATCTTTACATCGCTGACGGCTTTCGCGGGCGGCTCGCCTATCCCGAACAGTATCGCTATGTCGTAGAGAGAATGATGACGGAAGAACGTACTTCACACGGCATCGAAGAAGCTCTGCACGGCCTTGCCCTGCTGCAGGACCTGAAGCGTGAAAAAAGCCTGAGCCGCTATCCGCTAAAAGGTATAAAGGCCGATACGGACAAGGTCACGCGTGCCCTGGCGTGGGCAAGCCGCGCCGAAGCGCGACAGGTCGTTCTGGTTCGCGGGGCGTGGATCGATGAATTTCTGGAAGAGGTCTGCCGTTTTCCCGACGGACGCCACGACGATCAGGTCGATGCCGTTTCGCTGGCGGTCAGAATGCTGTCAGATCAGGGAAAGAGCGGAGCAAAAGGATTTTAAAGCCTTTATCTAAAGGCCCGACGCCGCTTTTTTTATCACTTGCAGCGTCGAACGGTCGCGGTCAAAAACGGTATAAAGCCCTTGCTCTTCCATCGGCGGATCGCCCATGTATTCGTCGCCCGGTTTCCAAAACAACTGCCCTTTTCTCTGTCTTGCCTTGCCGCCGAACGCCCAGAAATTTGCTCCGGCGATCTGCGGTTCTTTCTTTATATAAGAAAACACCGTTGTGAAATAGCGGTCACGAAACTCGGTCTTTGCCTTTGTGTCAAAAGACTGGCTGTCACGCGGCATCCCGAATTCTTCTATCACGAGCGGCTTGTTCAGACGCTTTGCAACGGTGATGTGTTCGGCTATGTAATCGCGCGTCATTTGTTCAGCCTTTGTATATTGTTCTGCCATCTTGCCGCTTTCAAACCACGCCCAATTTTTCGGCCAAATATGGATGGTTAGATAATCGATATTTTTATCGTTGTGGATCTGTTCAAATATCTCAAGGCTTTCGGTTCCGATGCGGCCTTCGTGGCCGATGGAAACAAGCTGTCGCGGAGCCTTGTTTTTGATGAACGCGGCGGTTTCGGCTATCCATTTTTTATAAGCCTCATTTGCGGAGGGACGCATGGGCCGGGGTTCGTTGGCTATCTGCCACGACATCACGGTCGGGTCGTCAACGTATCTTTTGCCGGTGACGCTGTTCGTTCGCGAAAGGACAAGCTCGGCCTGTTTTGCATACGCAGCCTTGCACGGTTCGCAGGTGTAAAAATTGGCGACAAGGTCACGCAGCGTGTCCCAATCAGGCTTTTCGGTCAGCCATTTGCGGTCGATGACACTATTCCAGATCAGATATTGCTGAAAACCGCCGCTCCATTCCCAGTTGTTGCTGAAAAACACGACCGCACGCATATCGCGCTTTGCCATTTCGGCAAGCAAGATGTCCAGACCTTTCAGAACGTCCTCATCAAACTGTCCCTGCTCCGGCTGCAGCGGCGGCCCAACTCGCGGCACGTTGTTCAAAAGCCCTTCGCCCTCCGCCCCGGCCATTACTCTTAAATTCGTCACGCCGTTCTTTTTCAAAAAGTCCAGCTCTTTCCTCAGCCGCTCAATTCCCCGCTTCCTGTCCGTCTCCAAACCCAACAGCGGCCCATACCAATAATTCGCCCCGACAAAATAATACGCCTCACCACCCGCAACCAACCGCCCATCCCGAACAGAGACAAACTCCTGCCCGCTCGCGGAAACAACCGACATAAAAATGAACAGAAACACCAACGCGAAATGTTTTATCATCGTCTTCGGAGCATAGATCAAACCGCTCACTTCGGCAAATCGGATATGTACACACCATCGACACATTTCGCTTATATGTCGATGGTATTGAATTCTCAGCAATATTTCGTTCAAAGATTCATGATCCAGTTACAGACAGAGGTTAATTGATCGTCCTTGGTTAGGTTGGCCGCTTGGCTAAGCACCTTAGAGTTTAGTTGTTGTAAAATTTCACCGGCCATACTTTTTTCAATAGCTGCTCCGATAAAAAAGGTTGGCGGGTTTAGGCCGAGGCCTTGAAAACTGGAGCGGACACGGTTGAGGGCAAAATTAGCGGTTTTCCAATGCTCGTCCGATCCGGCTGGGTCAATGCCGCCTTTTAGCTCTCCAAGCGCAACATATCGCGTGTTTTGCTCAAAAAGGCTTTTGCCGGCCTTCATGTCATCTGGCTTTGCATCCAGAATAACCAGATCCACATTTTTCCTGATAAGAGGAACCGTTGTGTTCAGGACAAGCAATCGGTCACGGTCTTTCTTTTTCCAATAAAGAGCAGAGATACTCTTTTCAAGTCCCGCCTCAAGATCAGTACCTTTAGCCCAGACCTTTGTTTTCCGGTCTCTCCATGAAAACTCAACCCCGGCCAATGAAAAAACCGAGATCATGCAGCTCAGGAACCGGCGATCGCCCAAGGCACCGGCAAGATTTCGAGAACTCCCGCCCAGAGCATCGCCTTTTGTCAGCAAATATCGGTAAACAAGTTCATCAGGAAAGCCCTCTCCGGCAGGTTCGAGAAAAGTTTCGATCAGACCAACGACAGCAGTCCGTTTATCAGCTTCGTTCAAATGTTTCAGGGATTTATCGGAAAGCCCGGATGCAGAAAGCAAGGCCTTTTGAATATCCGGCAATGTTAAAAGGTCTTTTGGCTTGCCGGCAGATTCCGCGATGGCTTTGAGTGTTCTTGCTTCAGAAACATATTTTGTGGCCAGATAATTTTTCTCAAGAGCCATGGCAATAAATCCGGCTCTGGTTTCGTCGCGTGATGTCAGCAGGTCTTCTGCCGTTGTTATCAGTTTGTCGCTTTTCATAATTTGCGCCAAAGGTAAACACACTTGCGAACCTCCGTGCGGCCAAAACTCCCCATTTGCTGGCTGCTGTTTCCTTTTCCGCGTGGCAACACAAAGATCTTTTCAATGGAATATCCAAAAGATCGGGCAAAATCCGATAGGATAAGATCGGCGGGGATCTCTTCTCCGCCGTAGCGAACATTATCGTTGACCATTACGCAATGTCCGCCTTTCTTTGTAACACGCGACAACTCGTAAATGACAAAGCACATTTCGAGGAAATAGTTGCGAACCATTCTGGCGATGTTTTTGTTGTTCAGCTTATTCAGACCGTTCAGTGTATTAAGGACGGAATTTACCTCCGACATGGCACCGCACCGGTCATATGTATCAAGAACTTTAGCAAAAACATCCTGCCGATTCAGGGAATTGTAAAAGGCCTCCATTTGCTCGACCTTTTCCTTGTTTTCGACGGTGCATGAAAGCATTGACTGTCTCAAAGCCCGCACCGCATCATCGTCATACCCCAGAAAGGCCAATTCAAGGGCATAGGTGCGTGTGTAATCGTAACGATTGCAGTAGGGCGGCGATGTGATAACAAAATCGAATGTTTCATTGCCATATTGAGGAAGCCGCTCGAGGCAGGACCCGGTATCACAGATGATCGATCCGCTCCCGTCTCCAAAAAAAGTGTCTGCATCAAACAAAAGTGAGTCAGATTTAGGAAAGAGGTCTTCGGCTATCTCATTGAGCTTAATTCTGATCGCCGTCTCAAAATCCGGGATATTCCCTTTATCAAATGGTTTTCCGGCCAGAGTTCGGTTTGACCGGAAATCCCAGCGAAGATACTGGCCGTCTTTTCGCGTAAAACTGATGTCTTCGAGAATTGAAAGGACAGCGAACTTGAGCGTGGTTTTGAGAGCCTCATCCCTGATACTCTCACAGGCCGCTATGTATTTATTCAGAAGATCTTCCGTTCTCTGAGAAAATGCCCCCTTTGTAATTTTCAAATGTCTGAAAGAATCGCCATTTACCTCAGAAGATTCAAAACCATTCAGTAATTCCCCTGCAAATCGAACAAACTCTTCAGGGTTGATTTCGGAAAGGGCCTGTCTTGCCTGAATTGCAAACGCACCAACCGGCAGCAATTCGATGCCGTGAGATTCCCATCCGAGTTCTTTCCCGACAAAAAGCGAGGTGCCGGAACCTGCAAAAGGGTCAAGCAGCTTTCCTGAAACAGGGGCATAACGATTCAGAAAATACCGGACAAGAGCGGCTGAAAATCCCTCCTTGTATTTGAATAAACGATAAAAAGGCTGTGTTTTGTTAGCCTGAAAACTGACGAGCCTGCGGTCAAGATCGTAGGCAGTCTCCAATAACGGTTCAAAGCTCTCATAAAGCCTTTGCCGTTCGGATGGCATCAATTTTGCACTCTGGATCACTTCACAGATTTTAACACAGCCGATGCTGGCTGAAGTACCGGCGATAGTAAATTACAATTTAATGATGAATAGCGCTATCAATATTATCGGCAGTGGTTTGGAGGGTAACGGCGGAGATCACTTTGTGCTTTCAATGCGCTCTATCGGATCGAGGAAACGGCCTGTTCCGTTTATTTCGGTCACTTTGGCGGTAAGCATCAAGTATTGAGGATAGATCACCTGCGGATTTGGTTTTTCTACTATTGGCTTACCGTCAATAGCGACCTTTTGACCTTTATCATCAATAATGTAAGCCATCAAAGGGTTGAATCTTTCTTGTGAATTCGGACTCCACACAATGCAGTTTTTCTGCTGCTCGTCTGAGCAGACTTTTAGCCTAGCCAAAATTGATTCCCCGGGTTTGGGGCCAAAGAACTTTAATGTGCATATTTCACGCTGGCTTTCACTAACATCCTGACATCTGAATTTAAGGTCGATATTTCCTGTGATAGTAACAAGATCGCCGTCGCGTGCGGAAACAACCTCGTCAAAACCGACATCAGCTGTTTCAACTCGGGTTTGTCTCTCGTTTTCGGCTTTGAGTTCGGCTTTGAGTTCTGCCAGCCTTTTTTGTGAAACGGACTCCTGATAAAACGCCGAACCAACTATGCCAAAAGCGGCCAGCGCAATGAATAGATAAAAAAGGCGTGAATGCGACATGAGTGAACCCGTGCAATTATATACCTGGTATCGTGCTGAACTCAATGTTTTTGAACAACTACGCGCTCTCCAAATAAAATTCTGCCATGATAAACTCTCATTCAGATGAGTGATACTGAATTTATTAACATTATCGGCGGTGGTTTGGCGGGAGTTGAGGCGGCGTGGCAGGCGGCGGAGATGGGCGCGAAGGTTCGGCTTTATGAGATGCGTCCGGTTCGGCAGACGCCCGCGCACAGGACGGACAAGCTGGCTGAGATCGTTTGTTCAAATTCGCTGAAGACGGACGAGCCGGGATCGGCTCCATATTTGTTGAAAGAAGAGCTTCGTCGCGGCGGTTCGCTGGTGATGGAAGCAGCGGCGGCAACGCGTGTTCCGGCGGGAGCGGCGCTGTCGGTTGACCGAATAAAATTCGCGGAATACATCACTGAACGGATCGAGCGGCATCCTAATATTGAGATCGTTCGCGAAGAAGTGACTTCGATTGACGCCCGGAACGCCGGCATCCCTGCCGGCGAGTGTGAAAATGATGATATTCGCCGGCAGGATGCCGGCGTCCCGACGATCATTGCGACCGGGCCGCTGACATCGGATGCGTTGACGGCGGACATAATGCGGTTCACGGGTGACGACCAGTTGTATTTCTACGACGCGATAGCGCCGATAGTGGCGGCGGATTCGATAGATATGTCCATCGCTTTCAAAGCGGCGCGTTACGGCAAGGGCGGCGACGATTACATCAATTGCCCGATGTCAAAAGAGCAATACGAAACGTTCTACAATGCCCTGACAGAAGCAAAGTCCGTTCCGCTAAAACGATTCGAGGAAACGCATTGGTTTGAAAGCTGTCTGCCGATAGAAGAGATCGCACGGCGCGGCGTCGATACGCTCCGCTTTGGCCCGATGAAGCCCGTCGGCCTGCCCGATCCCAAAACCGGCGAAGAGGCTTACGCCTGCGTCCAGCTCCGGCAGGAAAATCTGATGGCGGACGCATACGGCCTCGTCGGTTTTCAAAACCATCTGCGTTACGGCGAACAGGAACGCGTTTTGAGGCTTATTCCGGGATTGGAAAACGCCGAGTTTCTACAATTCGGCCAGATACACCGCAACACGTTCATAAATTCGCCCAAAATTTTGAATGAGACGCTGGCGACAAAAACCAACCCGAATCTCTTTTTCGCCGGCCAGATCACCGGTGTCGAAGGCTATGTCGAATCGGTCGCGACCGGCTGGCTCGCAGGCCGCAACGCCGTTCGGACGCTTCGCGGCAAACCGCTTATCACCGCTCCGCAAACGTCGGCCATCGGTGCGCTGTGCCGCTACGTTTCCAATGTCGAGACAAAGAACTTTCAGCCCGTAAACATCACATTCGGCCTGCTCGAACCGCTGCCGCCCGAACTCCGCAAAAAATATCGCAAAAAACGCGAACGCCACACCGTTCAGGTAGAACGCGCATTGAAGGATTGGGATGAGTGGCTGGAAAATATGAACCGAGGAGACGTGGAAGCGCAGAGAGTTTGAAATCCAAGAAATTTTTAATACGAATTTTTAAATTTAGCAAAATAGTCATCGACCTCAGAACGGAGTTCGATCCCGGCACGCTCAAAACAATCCAGCAGATCAACGTAGGCTCCTTCGCCGCCGAGAAAATCCCAAAATTCCCCGGCAACTTTTAATTCGTGTTTCAGATCAAGCATTCCTTTCATCGTCCAGCGTTGGTATGGTTGTGGTTCGTATGGATTATAAGGAATTGCAATCAATGAATTAATCTTCGCATTTGGGTCGGAAGTCATCGCAATTGCCGCCCAAAGTAAAAGTGTTTGCTTGAAATCCTTAAAATTGCTTATATTCGGCTTGGCAGTTTTAAGGTCGAAAAGAAAAATCTCACCATCAAAACTCTCAAGAAACAAATCCACTTTAACAGTTTTCAAATTGTTTGTTTTGCCGGCAACTTCTGCGTTTCTTATGAAGTCAATTTCTTTTGGTTTATCCGGGTCGGTGCCCAATGATAAAGCATTCATTATCGACTGAATTTCAGTCTGATAACCTTGGTTAATCGTATCACCTACAACATACTGAGCCTCAGCCCGGTTGAATTTGTCCTTAGTCGAAGCAATAGTAATAGACCTTGGAGCGGTGTTATATCCCTAACCTCCGTAAAGTTTCATAATCTGATTTAGTGATAAAGCGAGCGTCCGTCGAAATTTCTCGATAGTCCCCAATGTATCCACCAGCTTCATATTCTTTTTCGATTTCATCGATGGTGATGTTAGGCAAATAGACGTCACTGATCTTCTCGGTATATTCGTGTTCACCGTCGCGATAATGCACTTTAACGAGTACATACTTGTATGTTTCCATAGACTTAAGTTTCTCCTCAATTCTGGTGCGATCAATTGATAAATAATCTATGAGTTGCAACTACAAACTTGCACATCTTCTTAGAATTTCAGCCGTTCTAAAGACCAACATCGTATCTTAGTTCCTGAAGATTGAGTTCGGCTGCGTAGAGTTGACTGAGCGATTCGTTAGCGACGAACCGATATCGGTTAGAATATTCACGTAACGAGGTTAGAACTTGTCGAAATTTCTTTGCGTCGTTAGCGATCACATAAAGATCGACATTTGCATAATCCATAAGAGTTGCCATACGACCAACGCCACTCCAAACGCCGGTAGAAAGTTCGATTTCAAATGCCTTTTCGGGAACAAAGTAACTTCCTTTCGGTTTAAACCAAATTACGTCAATTTGACGCAAAAGCGAGTAGTCTGAAAATTGCAATTCAGGACAAGTTTGAAGAGTAGAAATATCCTCAAGTTTGCGTTCGTTAAATTTCTTTGACTTGTCTGGGCAATACGTTTGGAAACCACGAATGTTGCCAATTTCAATCAAGCGACCTTGGAGAATTGAATGGAGACTCTCCTCGGCAGTTGTTTTGGTTTCTAATGGACTTGAAACAATTTCGGACAAAGAATCCCAATTATTTATGAAACCTCCACAATTAAGTCTGTTATTTCGCCCTGCTAAAACTAGATTCAAATCGTGATCGATAGTAAGTTTGTATTCACCGTTCCGATCGTGACTGATGTTTGGTAATTGGGCAAATAAAACTTTCGCGGGCACAATCATCGTTCGGTCTAGCGAGCCACAAATGAAAGCTACGAACGGATTGTCGAGATTTGCAATTTCTTCTATCGCAATATAGTTAATGCCAAAGAAATATCGCCGATTTCCTTCTGACGCAGCACGAACTAAAACATGCGATTCGCCGATTTTGTAAGTTCGCGACTTCAGGACGCGAATTGGATCAACATTATCATGAAGTCGCCTTGCTTCGGCAAGAAACTCTTGTGCAAGTCTGTCGGAGTTGGAAAGTGGTTTTTCAAGCATTCTGGATTTCGTTGCATTCTATAGCATCGCTAAAAGTCATTTCGATTTCATAGATGCTAAAGCCTTCGGCAGATTGTTCATTTTCTGATGAATAATATCAAATCGCATGAAATCATCTAAATGGTTGTCAAGAAAATATTCGACTAGCTGCGGGATAAATTTTCCTTTGTATGGATGTAAGCGATGAACGTGTTTCGTGGTTTCAAATTCCTTGTATTGGTCAAAGGAAAGCGCCCAATTCAGGTCATCTCCTAGTTTGTCTCGCCACGAAACCTCACGCTTTCCGTTGAAGGACTTGTAATATCGCTCAAGTTCTTTTCTCGAAACACTGGTAGTCCCATTTTCCCCAAACTTTGCAATGCGGCCATATTGGATCAAATATGAAATATTTGATTGACTCACGGTTTTATCGAGAAAGTTGGTTGCCCAATCACTGGCTTCTTTGATGGTCAGCAATTCTTTTTCTTCTGGACTTATCTGCATTTGGTTTAGATTATAATGAATTTGTTCATAGACAACAAAAAATCTAATTGTAAAATTAATGGGGCCAACAACTCTGTTCAGTTTATATTACTATTTATAATAGTTCCACAAGAATGAAGTGAAACCTGATATCTTTTGGACAAAAGGAAAATATCCCGGCAGGATCGCCCTGGTTGCGCGTCCGCGCGGAGGCGATTGGCTGGAGGATGAGGCGGCTGCCTGGGCCGATGCCGGATTGGATATCATTGTGTCGATGCTCGAACCTGTTGAAAATGAAGAGTTTGGTCTTGATAATGAAGGCGAATATACGGCGGCGAACGGCATCGAATTCATCTTGTTTCCGGTACCGGACAGAGGCGTTCCGGCGTTGGACCAGAGGTTTCTAAAATTGACTGAAAAATTGCGGGATTCGCTTTTGGCGGGAAAGGCCATCGGGATACATTGCCGTCAAAGCATTGGACGAGCGCCTTTGCTCGCGGCGGCTTTGATGACAATGTTCGGCATTGAACCGGCAGAGGCGTTTCGGCGTTTAAGCGATGCCCGCGGCCGAGTCGTCCCGGAAACACACGAACAGGCTGAATGGGTAAAGAATTTTGCCGACAAATATGCTTTAGCTATGGCTTAGCACTGCTTCATCTCTCCGGCCGATCAAATTTATCTTTAGCGCAGGCAAATAAAACGGCATTTCTGCAATCAAACAGATCATCCCGGCGTTTTGCGCTGTTTTTATGTGAATGAAGTTCGCCTTTCTTATAATTTTGCTGGCCGTTGCCGACCTGTCCGCACAATCGGGGCGTGTAAAGCCTTCTGAAGACCCGACACCGCGGCCGACGCCTCAGCGCCCCGGCAACTATTCTCCTACAAACGAACGCTCACGCGTTGTTGTCGCGGGAAAGCGGCCGACCCCGACGCCGACACCCACAGATAATGAAGAAGATGTGATAAAGGTTGACTCCACGCTCGTCCCGATACCTGTTTCGGTAATAGACGAAAACGGCCGGGCATTGCGTGACCTTCGTTTATCAGATATAGAGCTTTTTATTGACGGAAAGCCGGTCGAGATAGGCGAAATGACGCGTTCGGACAGCCCTGTTCGGCTGGCGATGCTTTTTGACAATTCGGGCAGCGTTCTGGTCGCACGCAATTTTGAGATAGAGGCGGCGGCGCGTTTCTTCCAGCGCGTGCTTCGCCCGGACAAGGACATGGCGGCGCTTTTCAGCGTTTCAACCGTCACGCGGCTTGAACAGCCTCTGACGATAGATCGTGAACAGCTTATCAGAGCGATCCGCGGATTTCCGCCGCCCGAAGGCGCCACTGCCCTTATGGACGGCATACAACTGGCGGCAAATTATCTGAAAGATGTTGCCGGTCGCCGCGTTATCGTCATCGTTTCTGACGGCGACGATACAAAGACCGATACGACATTTGAACGTGCATTGAGAACGGCGCAGTTGGCAAATTGCCAGATATTCATTGTGCAAACGACCGGTTTCGAAAATTTTATCCGCACCGGTTCTCGCAGCGGCAATGCAAATATTCGCTCGCTGGCGGCCGAACGCCGTATGGAATCATTTGCCAACCAGACCGGCGGTGCGGTCTTTATGCCTATCGATCAAAGAGAGCTTGACCTGGCTTTTGACCAGATATCCGCCGACCTTTCCGAACAATACGTGCTTAGCTATTACCCTGATGATGACAAGGGAAAAACAGGCGAGTTTCGCCAGATAGAGGTCCGCGTAAAGAACCGCACCGGCTTGACCATACGGGCAAGAAAAGGTTATTACGTTTCTATGCGATGACCGTCGCTTTGCCGCCGATGTTCAACCGATCACTGGAACAATTTCTGGAACACCTGACGCATGAGCGCAGCATGAGTCAGCATACTTTGCGCAATTACGCCAGCGATCTGGAACAATTTCGGGAGTTTCTTTTTTCCATAGAAAAGCGTGCGGACATTCCCGTCAACGAGATCGACCGGCTGACAATTCGCGAATGGATGGCCGCTCTCGACGCCGCCGGAAAAAAGAAAACGTCGCGGGCAAGAAAGCTCGCCAGCCTCCGCACGTTCTTCCAATTTCTGATACGCGAAGGCAGGCTGGAAACCAATCCGGCAAAACTCGTCAATACGCCCCGCGTTGAACGAAAGCTGCCGACCCATCTGTCAATGGAGGACGCCGTCAGGCTGATAGAAACTCCCGACATAAACACCGACCTTGGCCGCCGTGACCGCGCCATTATGGAATTTCTATATGCGACGGGCATCCGCGTCGGCGAACTTGTCGGGATAAATATGCAGGACGTGGATTTTCGCGAACGCATGGTCCGCGTTACCGGCAAGCGGCGAAAACAGCGCATCGTCCCTTTTCACGAACACGCCCTGCAGGCTCTGATGCATTACCTGACCGAAGCCCGGCCCGCATTTTTGAACCAGTGTCCGCCCGCCGAACGTGACGACAAAGCGGTCTTTCTCCATCGTCGCGGCGGACGCCTGACCACGCGGAGCGTCGGGCGAATGATAGACAAATACATCGCCCAATGCGCCGACATCCACAACATCTCGCCTCACAGTCTCCGCCACAGCTTTGCCACGCACCTGCTGGACAGCGGCGCCGACCTCCGCGACATACAGGAACTGCTCGGCCACGCACGCCTCTCCACCACGCAGATATACACCCAGGTCTCAATGGAAAAAATGATCGCCGTTTATGACAAAGCCCACCCTAAAGCGTGATATATTTATCTGTGAAGAGGATCATGGCTTATGGCACAAAATGTTCTGACGATCGAATACGGTGACGACCTTTTGAATCGGCTCGGGGTCTCGCGTGAAAAGTTTTCCAACGATGCCAAATTATTGCTTGCGGTAAAACTGTATGAGCTTGGGAAACTTTCATCCGGCGAAGCTGCCCAGTTGGCCGGAAAAGGCCGCGTTGAGTTCCTTTTCGCTCTGCGCGAGATGGGTGTTCCGATGAGCAATCTTGGAGAAGAAAGTCTTAACGAAGAATTGGACTTTGCCCTAAATGGATGAACGAATAGTCATCAACACCGG
Source organism: Acidobacteriota bacterium (assembly GCA_019639175.1). Classification (GTDB taxonomy): domain Bacteria; phylum Acidobacteriota; class Blastocatellia; order Pyrinomonadales; family Pyrinomonadaceae; genus OLB17. Next base: position 166,366 of record JAHBSK010000007.1, read on the forward strand.
TCCTGTTATTGCACTCGGCAAAATGGGCTGTCTGTATCTTCTTGAACAACTGCCGTACACCTTCATTACGCCAGAACCTGTAAAGCGGGAAATTGACGCAGGTACTCTGATCGGACGGCCAGTAGAATTCCCGACCTTCGTAGAAGTAGTGTCTCTGGCAGAATTTCCCTCAAAACTGACTCTATTAAATCTTGATCTCGGCGAAGCCGCTGTAATCCAAGCCGCTATCGAACTCAATATCGAGCGCGTCTGTATAGATGAAGTTAAAGGCAGACGAGCCGCATCCGCCTCCGGGCTGTCTGTCATCGGTTCGTTGGGATTGCTCGGCAGGGCAAAGCAGCTTGGACTAACGACAGAAGTTCGGCCGCTGCTGCAAATTGCACAAGAACAAGGTAGTTACTACAAAGCCGCTCTGGTAGAGCAATTCCTAAAAGAAATGGGAGAAGGCTGAGCTGCGATGGGATTCTATGTGACAAACACGCCGCACAACCTGTAAGGAAATATCGAGATCAGTCCCTCACCTCGTCAGCCATGCCGCAAATGCAAGCCATGTTTCGGTTCCGCTTATCATCAGCCGCAGCGGTTGTGATGCGATGATGAACAAAAGCCCGACGGCAAATGCCGGATTCAGTCGGCGGTTCCGCCATGTATCGACGCCGAGGATGACAAGCCCGAGAACATCGGGAAATCCCCAAAAATAAAGCGGGCCGAGGCTCTGTAACACCTCTATCTTGACGCGGGCAAGCGCCGGCGACAAAAAGTTTATTGCCGTCAGTATCATCAGCCGCCTGTGATGGGCGGGTGTTTTGCGGTAATAGATCGCCGCCGCGAACAGCAGACCGAAAACGACCACGTCGCCCAGCGGAACGATCATAAATGCGAGCGGCGGGATGTCAGGCGGAAACGCGACCGACCCGTATTTGCCGGACTGGATCGACACGATCACGCCGGTCACGATTATCAAAACGGCCAGCCCGACACCAGCCAGCCCCAGCCGCATGTGCATCTTTACGTTCTTTGCCCTGACCAGATAGACCTGTGCCGCGAACAGTGCGATCCACAGCGTCATGACCAGCGCGTGGACGTGTGTCATCCACCGGAAGGAGGAAAAGGCCTTGCCCGGAACGAAATAATAGACCGGGCCGAAACCCGCAAATGTTATAATAATTAGAATTAGTGCTGCCGCGACCGCCGCCCTGCCGTCAAACGCTTTTTTGCTTTTTGCAGCGACTATCTGCTGCCGAAAAATTTCATTTACCGCCATTGTTGTTTTCTCCTTTTTTATTCCTCCCACTTACGGAACGCGAAGGAAGAGCGAAGAAAATATCAGCGGAAAAATTTTTGACAGGAAAACCGGGTTCTGTTGCCATTTTCGATCTTGACATTTTTTTTGAACGCGGATTAAGCGGATCGGGCAGATTCGAGCGAATGTAGAATTTCTTATCCGCTCCTATCCGCTAGATCCGCCTGATCTGCGTTCAAAAAAACCTCTGCCGGCACGTCTTTCTACAAAATATCAACACGACCTAGATGCCGTATCTTTCAAAAATGCGAAACCGCTCGCTGACGTGTTCGGGATCGATCCCGTCATCGATAAGCTCAGTCACGGCTCTTTCGGCGATCATGTTCTGCGGCATCAGGGCAACCAAAGCGACGATGTCGGCTTCGGCCTCTTTGCGGTCGCGGCGGCCAACGCCGTGAAAGTTGGCGGTCGCTCCGCGATCGGGCGCGTGAAGGAGAAAATGAGCGAATTCGTGGAAAAGCACAAAGAGCTTTTTATTGGCGGAAAGTCCGCTGTTGACGGCGATGAAATGGCGTCCCATCACGCAGTAATAAAACCCGCTGACGCGCAGCGGCATCTCTTCGACCGTGATCTTGTGGCGTTTGCACAACCGATGCAGGTCAGCTTCGGTCAGCGGGCGTTTGTTCCAGCCGATGTTCAGAGACGCAAGTTTTTCCAAAAGGAAGTTCATTATGAGAGATCATCGGATGTCAAACGCCGTCCGATGCATGAAACATAATATCACAGACACGACATTTTTCAACCTGTCGATGTCCGGCCGATGTAAGGCTATTTGGCGGGCTTGTTGCGAAGTGTTCGGTCAAGCACTTTTTTTGCATCGCGGACGGCCTCGACCTTTTCATCGGGCGAATATGTTTCCCAGCCCTGAAAGAAAACAACGCCGAAATCCTGCGGATATTCACGGCCTTCGTAATGGAACCATTCGCTCATCACGCGGTGCGGGTCGCCCAAATTTTCAACCGCCGCCCTGACGTCAAAACGCGGGGCCTCATCAATACGGCCAAGTTCCTGAACGTCGCCTATCTGATGCCGGGCCAGCTTTCTGTCCACGATCTCGGCGATCTTTTCTTCGAGCATCTGTCCCAGATCAAGCGGCTGAGCGCCGGGAATATACATCTCGCCCGTACCGGTCAGGAGCCAGTTCAAAGACACGTTCGTTGCATTTGCGATTTTTATCAGCACCTCCGGGGCAGGCATCCGCCCCTGAAAATAATTACGTACCGTTGCGTGCGGCACGTGTATCTGCCGTGCTATCTCGGCCATGGAAGCATGGTCAAATGCCACTTGAAGCCTTGCTGAAAAACCGTCACTCATATCAGTGATAAAACGTTCGTTTTCCTCCCGATGTGAATATACACCCGAAACCGCAGGTAAATCAACGCTTCTTTATCACTTTTAACCCCCTCACTCTGTCGGAGCATCTCCTTGAGCTTTTTCACCGCCGCTCTTTGACCATGGAAACTTGACATCAACTCCGCCGGACGGCTATATTGTGAGATTCGGCTCTCGCTTTCCGTGAGAGGCAATGCCACCTTAGCTCAGTTGGTAGAGCGACTGATTCGTAATCAGTAGGTCGGCGGTTCAAATCCGCCAGGTGGCTCCATTTCATATCATTTGTTTGCATATCTATTACCGGTGGTTTTGCGTTTAAAGAACCAACTGCAATCAGATCAATGATTTATACTCGCTTATGGTCAGTAAAAGGCTTTGCGTTTAAGAAAGGCCGCTATGCCCAATACGGAATATAGCTTCTGTATCGCGTGGATGTTTGGTTTGGATCGCCCAACTTTATCATTCCGGCTTCAACGGTAGTTGCGAATATCTGGGAAACGGTGGCGGCCTTGCTCTCAGGTAGTTTGAGCCGCTCCCTAAAGCTTTGATTCGTTGCCGCCTCATTCATAACATATCGCAATACACAATGTTGGTAACAAGCTCTGATGCGGTCTTTACGATTCATGTCTTCAAGGTCCTTTGGGGCGAAAAGCACCACGGTGGTTCGCCCCGTACCCACTCGAATATCCGGTGCCGGCAACTGAAAAGCCTCCGCAGCCAGAACCACTTTGTCGAATCCGCTCCCCTTCTCCTCGCAAATGCCAAATCGCCGCATAATATCCGCTAAACGCTCGTTTCGTGACTGATACTCGTCAATGAACCGGTCAACCGGAATAAACGGAGTACCTGGATTGGATATCTCCATTCGGTCATCATACATTTCGATCATTATGGAGGCGCCGGATATGGCGAAGTCCTGATGGATCATGGCATTTGCAATAAGTTCTCGTATGGCATCCTCAGGAAACATTTTCACTTCGTGACGCAACGCCTGTTCTATCACTTCGTTCGACGGCACGAGGCCATTGACAAATGCAACCAACCCTTGAAAGCCGACTGCATAGCCTTTCGCTCCGGTTATGTCGGATTTGGTCTTGGACTTTCCCTTGCCCTCGTAAACGATAACGCGTGGGGCCTTTCTGGCAACGCCCTCAAACTCATGCAATTTTTTGGCAAATAATAAGGCCCCTAAATTTGTTATTGCCCAAGCATCACCATTCCGATAAATTATATTCTCGCGTTCAAGCCGCTCGATCACCCCACTGCGATCCGAGGGATATGGCAGTCTCAGAAGCTCAAAATAGCCCTGAGTATCAAGCAATTCGACAACATCGCTTTCCGAAGACCCTTTCGTTGCGGGTTCCGCAAGCCAATCAGGCTGTCCCTCTGCAAAGATCGCACGTAACCGATCTTCGCTCATTGGCCGGAGTTCCTCACCGGTTCGCATTAAATATGACCCTTCGAATTGAAATGCGGTTCCACGAGGCCGACTTGGAATGTGAAATACAAGAACACGACCGCCGGGATGAGCCACTTCCTCTATGTCAACACGGAAACCCAAAACCTCAAACAGTTTGGCTGTCATATCATTCGGGTCATTGAACGCGGAAGTTCCTACAACCCTGCGTGGCGGTCGGTCCTCGATCCCGAGCAGCAAGATCCCGCCCCCTTCATTAGCCAGGGCAACACAATATTTGTAGAGTCTTTTATTGTCGAACTGATTCTTTGCTTCCTTGAACTCAAGATTTGGGTGTTCAGACCGTTCGGCCCTCCAAACATCAATTTGTGAAACAGTGGTCGCCATCTTCCGTTATTTGGTAATTTAGTTTAGGACGATTAAGGCGTCAACCAACTGCCGCAGAAACGTGGCAGACTTGTTGGCACCGTCGTATCCGCTTTAGGCTACGACAGATCAGAGAATAATGTCGCCGGTCACATCTTCTTTTGGCTGACATGATACATACGGCAGGTATCTATCGTGAGCGTTTGTTTATTTCATCGAGGGCGGCGGAGCCGGGGCAGAGTTCGCTCAGGGGCAGTGAGTTTAGCGGCCTTTCAGAGGTATTTATCATGCTGTGCAGATCGGTTGATTCCGGGTCGATGAAGAGCAGGCCGGTCAATATTTCGTCACGCTGGCGGGCGGCGTGAACTGCGTGCATGGCCGAAAGGCGCTCGAACGGATCCCAATCCTTTGCCAGTTTTTTCAGGCGGATGAGCGAACCGTCGTGCATTGTCAGATCGGAAACGGAACCGGCCTCGTATGTGGCGGTTATCTCACGCATCAGCGGAACAAAATCTACGGTTGAGGTCGCCTCTACGTGTTCGCGAACGTAATCGTAGGATTTTGTCGAACCGACGTTATTGTTAAATGTCACACAGGGCGAGATTACGTTCAGAAATGCAAAACCGTTGTGCCGCATCGCCGCTTTGAGCAGAGGCACGAGTTGTTCCTTGTCCCCCGAAAAGCTCTGTGCTACGAAAGTGGCTCCGAGTTCGATGGCAAGCCCGGCCAGGTCTATCGCCTGAAAGAGGTTGACCGAGCCTGATTTGCTTTTCGATCCGACATCGGCCGTTGCCGAATCCTGCCCTTTTGTCAGGCCGTAGCAACCGTTGTTCATCACCAGATAGACCATCTTCAGGTTGCGGCGGGCAGCGTGGACAAATTGCCCCATGCCTATTGATGCCGTGTCGCCGTCGCCCGAAACGCCGAAATATATCAGGTCGCGGTTCGCAAGATTTGCACCCGTCGTCACCGAAGGCATACGCCCGTGAACCGAATTGAACCCGTGCGAATTTGAAAGAAAATACGCCGGTGATTTTGACGAACAGCCGATGCCGGACATCTTTGCCACCTTGTGCGGTTCGATGTTCAGTTCCCAACACGCCTGGACTATCGCCGCATTGATAGAATCATGGCCGCAACCCGCACACAGCGTCGATAGCGAACCCTCATAATAATCCACCGTGTACCCAAGCTCATTCTTAGGCAACGCCGGATGACGAAATGTTGAACGTACGTAGGTCATATTTGGAACACCGGCATCCCTGCCGGAAAAATTATTTCAAAAGCCGGACAAAGCCTGCTTGTTCAAAATGATGGTCTGTCGTCATGGCCTCGGTCATGCCCAACTCTTGCATTAAAACAAAGCTGGAGGCATCCACAAGGCTCCAGTTTTTATCCGATCTGGCTTCAAGATGCTTCCAGGCTAGCGTATCGAGATCTCCATCGATATGAACTATCTCGAAATGAGCCGATCCCTTGATGCTGTTTATAAACTCGATTATCCGGGGACGCGGGATTTTCAAAACGCTCGTGAGCAGCGGCACTAACTCCGCGATCACATAATTTGTTGTGATGAGTCTTACATTGTCACTCAGAGCCGATGAATATGCCTGCACCGCCTGATCGTGAAATGGCTCGGAAGAATACGCAAGATTGGCCCAACCGGAGGTGTCAACGAATAACTTTTTCATTCCGTCTCGCCGCGCATTTCGCGATAAATGGTTTCGCCCAGCAGTTCATCGTGCCTGGTTCCCCAATCCCGAATGTCACTGCTAAATGCGCCGATGAATTTATCAAAAGGATCGTCAACGATCTCCGGCTCATCTCCGTTCACAAGCCGGTCAAGAGCGAACTCTTCCACGCGCTTGCCGCTTTTCGATGCCTTCTCGACAAGATTATTATACACCGCCTCCGGCAATTCTAATGTTAGTGAATGCGTCATAAAGCACCCCTCAAAAGTTCATTTTACCACATTTCGCGGCTTTGATAGAGTCATTCCCGGCCCCGCACACAGCGTAGATAGCGAACCCTTGTAATGATCCTCCGAGTAACACAACTTTTCTCCCGGACAGTTCCGAGTGACGAAGTTCGTATCCTACACAGGATAAGAGTGAGCAAAAAAAGGCCTCCCCAGCAACGCCTACCGCCGCCGGAGAGACCTCGGTATCAAAGCCGCCTACCTTGGCTGAGGTCGGGCCGGCCTGATCGATCTGATCTGGCGGCCGATGCCAAGACTGGAGAAATTGGAAACGCTCTGATTGAGTATTTCACAGCGTCCTCCAAAATTGGCGCCGGTGCAAACCTCCCAAACACCGCGTCCGATAGTGATGCTGCCCACGGTCCGTCGAATATTTCGCTGCGTTGACGAATAATTGGTCGAGGTGCCGCGATAGTTTGTCTGGCTGAACACGACAATATATCCATCGTCGGGCCGTTCCGGTGTTGTGCTGCCAACAGGCCTTGCGGAAGCAACCCGCCGCCTCATGTTGAGTCCGGCGAGATTGGCCATGCTTTTGTCCACCCTAACGCACCGGCCCGTGTAGTTCACTCCGTCACACAACTCCCACACGCCTCGGCCGACAGTGACGCTTTGGGCGGTTCTGTTGAGTGATGGCGACGGCCCGTTGATATTTGTCGGCGTTCCACGATAGTTGGGCTGACTGTACAGAACAATGTACGGGTTATTGACCGGCGTGCCTCCGCCGCCGCTGCGGCGGCGCATCGACGATATCATGTCATTCCACGAGTTTTGCCGCAGGTCACGTTCTTCACCGGAGACCACGACACATCTGCCCTGATAATTTGCGTGTTCGCATATTTCCCACAGTTCTCCCGGACCGACCTTCAGGCTCGATATCCGGTCGTTAAGGCCCGAGTCTGCAAGATTTGCGACGTCGCGCGTGTATGTCGCGCTTTTTCCCCTAAAATCCCTGTCCTCAAATACGGTTATTCCTTCGCCGCCCATTGCCCGTTCTTGGGCGTGAACTTCGTTCATGGTCGCCCATCCCATAAAGATAATGCGGCCGTGAACATAAAGATAGAAATGTACGATCTTCTCATAACCCCTCCTGTGGTTCTGGTTGCAAGAATTGGTTATTTGTTGGTAATCTTACTATCATAGTTTACCCCTATTTCGAGCGTTGGCAATGACTATTTTCCCTTTTTTGATTTTTTAGGGTCATGACTAGATAAACGTACGATAACGAAGATACGTTTAGGTTATGCCGGAACCAGTATTTTTTTCAGCCTGCACATCGACAGCCTTGATCGCTGCCTGGAGCGAATCGACTTCCGGTTCGTCAAAATACACCTCGCCGCACTGTCTGCAAACGAAAGCCGGCACCTTGTCGAAGACCAGATGGTATCCGTTCCGGTCAACGTGAAAGGGAGCCGTGGTGCGTTCCATCTTTCCTTTGCAATACATACATTCCATAATTATAACCTCACCCGGTAATCACCTGACCATTCATCCTTGTCAGACAAATAAGCCGTAATAATAGCAAGATATTCGCTTTTTGGGGAACAAACAACGTGAATCGGGCTCAAGTCATCATCAAAACCAAGCATCAAATCAACTGTGGCCGCGAGCATCTTCCGGATAATCTTCGATCACTTCCCCGTTAAACACTAAGCGGCGAATGTCCGGCGTCGTTATCATGCGATCAGGCCGCGACATTTGCCGAATTGCATGCGGCAGAAAAAGAATTCGTCTATTCGCCGACTCTCGAACAATTTGTAAAATATCTTCGCCGTTGTTCATTTCACGTTCAACCACCCGTTATCACAGATGGTTATGCCGAGAACCCTTTTATCTGCCTATAAATATTATCCGCAGTTATCGGCATTCCGTCGTAGTTTAGGACGGAGATGAGCTTATCGGATAACCCGGTCGCTGCGGCTCCCGGTTCTGACAAGGCGGTGCCGAGTTCGATCATCATCAGGCTGCGAAATTGGGCGTCGCGGTTTTGCTCGATGACGAAAATGCGGTCGTGGGCATCGACGAAATCACGAAAGGCCCTCCCGAACGGGAACGCGCGTGGTCGCATTGCATCGAGGCAGATTCCGTCGGCTTTCAACAGTTCTAAGGCCTCCAACGCCGAATCAGTGGAGGTTCCGAAAAAGATCACGCCATCACTACACCCGGTCGCTACAGCTCCCGGTTCTGACTCAGCTTCTCCGCGTCTCTGTGGTTCATAGAGAACCGGTGCGGGAACGAGTTCTTTCGCCGTTTCCCATTTTTTCATGAGACGTGCCATGTTTCTGACATACGCTTCGCTGTCTTCTGTATAGGCAGCATACTCATCGCGCGACGAACCTCGCGTGACAAAAGCTCCTTTGGTGGCGTGAATGCCGGGTAAAGTACGGTAAGGGATTCCGTCGTCATCAATATCCAAATAGCGGCCAAATTTTCCGCGAAACTGTTCCAGCGGCGGTTCAGGTGCGGCGTTATCGTTTGTCAGGGCATCAAGCTCTATGTTTCCGGGCAGCGGGCCTTCTCCGTTTCCATTGGAACCGTTCGAACCATTGCCCTTTGCCATAGCGGCATAGATCTTTTCAAGATGGTTTGCAGAAAGCAGTTTTCCCCGATCCCAGTTGCGGCTGTCGTCCCAAACGAGCGGCTCTGTGATGTGGTCGTTCATCCCGAGGTCAAGATCGGTCATGATAATGACCGGCGTTTGCAGCCTTTCCGTCAGGTCAAACGCCGCCGCTGTTAATTCAAAACATTCTTTCGGCGTTGCGGGAAGAAGAAGCACATGTTTGGTATCGCCATGTGAAGCGTAGGCCGCACTGAGCAGATCGGATTGCTGTGTCCGCGTCGGCATTCCGGTCGAAGGGCCGGTTCGCTGAACGTCGATCAGAACGGTCGGCACCTCGGCAAAATAGCCGAGGCCGAGAAATTCCTGCATCAGAGACACACCCGGCCCGCTGGTTGCGGTAAACGCACGCGCTCCGTTCCACATCGCTCCCATGACCATGCCGATAGCGGCAAGCTCGTCTTCGGCCTGGACGATGGCGTAATTGTTTTTGCCCGTTTCGGCATCAACGCGATATTTTTTTGCGTAGCTTGCAAAGGCATCGACGACCGATGTCGAAGGCGTTATCGGATACCACGCGGCGACGGTCGCACCGGCATATATCGCACCAAGCGCGCAGGCGGAATTACCGCCGAACAATATCTTGTCACCAAGCAGATCGCGGCGTTCGACACGAATATCGAGCGGACATTCAACATTTTCACGGGCATAACTGACGCCGATATTCAACGCCCGGATGTTCGGTTCTATCAGTTTTTCCTTGCCCTTGAACTGTTCTCCGACCAGCCCTTCAAACACGGAAAATTCTATGTCGAACAGGGCCGACAGCGCTCCGATATAAATGATGTTCTTGAAAAGCTGGCGCTGGCGGGCATCGGTAAACTCTGCGTTGCAGAGCGTCATCAGCGGAATTGGAATATGCGTGATGTCGTCGCGGTCATAACCCGGCGGCAGCGGTTTTGAACTGTCATAGAGAAAATATCCGCCGGGCTTTACATCGGCGTAGTCCTTTTTCATTGACTGAGGATTGACCGCAACCATCAGGTCAACGCCTTCGCGCCGCCCCAGACAGCCCTTTTCGCTCACCCGAGCCTCGTACCACGTCGGCAAACCTTGAATGTTCGACGGAAAGATGTTCTTCGGCGTAACCGGCACACCCATCCGAAACACAGCCTTTGTGAACAAGGCATTGGCCGACGCCGAACCGGTGCCGTTAACATTCGCAAAGCGAACTACAAAATCGTTTATCTGCATAGTGATCAGCGCTGCAATCCGAAGTCAGGATGCCGTTTCTGGTGTCGAACTGAGGTCACCCTTATCAAGCTCTTGCTGGCGATTCTGTAAACTATTTGATATGGAAAACGATCGAGATTGGCACAACGGAGATCTTTGGCTTCAATTCGATACGCTTCGGGGTTTAACTTTATTCTTTCAATTTTCGATTCCAGTTGATCGATAAAATCTTCCGCGACCTTTGTTCCCGCTTCTCTCAGGTAATAATCAAGTGCCTGCTTCACGTCGCGTTCGGCGGCGGAACTTAATGCGGCTTTCATAGGCGAATGTATTTTCTAAGCGACGTGAAAAAATCTTCCTCGGTCATCACGGATTCAGGGTTATCATCCATTTCTTTATCCCGTCGCAAAGCCTCCTCTACCCAATCTTCATCACCATCGACAAAAGGCGATGGCAGCGAAGCGATAAGTTTTTCCGCCAACTTTGCCCGTTCGGAATCTGAAAGTTTAAGGGCTAATTCTTCCGCATCTGCAACTACCGACATAACAATTCTCCTTTTGTAACTATACCACTAGCAAAACCCATAAACCCAGTCGATGCTGTTTCCTACCTTGGTCACGCTCATCCGAAACACGCCCTTAACAAACAAAGCATTTGCCGACTCCGAATGGACAGCGAAATTTAGCTGAATGTTCATTGTCTGACAAATGGGAACCGTTCAGAGATCATATCGTCCAACTGTTTCATCGAAATTGTCGAATCCGGATTCTCATCCATCTCCCGATCACGCCGACGTGCCTCAGCCGGTCCGCCGTCATCGGCATAAAGCGGCAATGAACGAAGTATCTTTCCAACTAATTCAGCCCGATCCTTTTCCGACAGACTAAATACCAATTTCTCTGCTTCTGCTATTGCTGACATATCTTTCACCTGGAACAATTATATCACTGACATAGCCTGCTTACTCCACACTCCGCAATATCTTTTCCGTCTTTTTCCCTTTTGCGAGTTTGTCCAGCCAGCGTATCTTTTGCATCAAAGAGTCTTCGATGTCCTCGACGCGGCCGCAGACGATGTCTTTGATCAGGGATGCGTTCGGGTTGAATTTCGGGGCCTTTTCGTAAAAGTCGCGAAAGCTCGTCCGCTTCTCTATCCGTTTTGCAAGTCCGGCCTTCGTGTATCCCGTCAGCCAGCGGATACATTCCTCAATCTTTTCCTGCGTCCGCCCTTTCTTCTCCGCCTTCACCACGTAATGCAGATAAACAACCGCCAAACTCTGTCGTTTGGTAAATATCACCCCTAAACCGAGCGTTACCCGTCGTGTCCGCGTAACTTTGTCCATACTGCAAAGATCGCTTTACCCCGATTTCTCCGGCTGTTCCTCGGCCACGTCGGCAACCGGCAGCGTCCATCGGCGGCGTACGGCCAGCATCCGCAAGGCAAAGGTGACGGCGATGCCCAGAACAGCAGCCATAACCGGAGATCCCCCAAAATGCACGGTCACAACAACCACACTTGCTCCCGCCAGAGCGGCCACGGCGTAAAGTTCGCCGGGGTGAAACACGCTCGGCGTTTCGGTGACGAGCATGTCCCGCAGTATTCCGCCGCCAATGCCGCTCAGAACACCGAGGATCGGGGCCATTACGGGGCTAAGGTTAAATGCAAGTGCTTTCTGCGTTCCGGTCACAGCAAAAAGAGCAAGGCCCGCGGCATCGAACACAAGCAAAAGGTTCCTTAGGCGAACGGCCTTTCTTATCTGCCGATATTCGAGGAATATCACCAGCCCTGCCGCCATCGAAACGGCCAGATAGAGCCAGGTACTCAATGCGGCGGGCGGCGTCGCTCCTATCAGCAGATCGCGTGTGATGCCGCCGGCCGTACTTGCTGCAAATGAAAGCACGAGGACGCCAAAAAGATCGAAATGCCGCCGAACGCCCGCTATCGCGCCGCTCACGGCAAACGCGAACGTCCCGACAACGTCGATGACCGTTACCGTGTTAGCAAGATAGCCCTCAAATGTCACGGCCATAAAAGATCAAGACCTGCCGGCGCTGAGATTCAAGATCTCAGGTTATTCTCACTTTTGTTTCGGTTGCTGTGACAAACTGGTTCGGAAGTTTTTCCCGGTAACCGGCGAGTAATCGACTTAATATTTCTATCTTATTGGCCGAACGCTCATCAGCAAGACGAAGAAAGATAACCCCATGATGTTCGCGTCCTTCGCGAAAGATCATTTCGCCGAAATCCCTGTCATTCGTTATCAATATCCAATTTCCATCGAATGCCTTGGATAAAACTTTGTCATCCGCCAGTCCTTGAGCCTCGTCGAATACAGAAAAGACCTCGTGGCCCTGTCCACGAAGCCATTCGGCTACGGCAGGGCCTGTGCATTCGTCAACCAGGAACCGCATCAGGCCATCTCCACGGTCAACGGCATGAATTCCGTGCGGCTCAGGGACTCTCCGGCAAAGAGCAGGCATGCCTGAATGTCTTCAATGGTCAATCCTTTGTACTCATCAACAATTTCAGAGGTTGTCGCGCCGTGGGCCAAAAGGCCAAGGATGAACTCGACAGACAAACGGGTTCCCCTTATCACCGGCTTACCGGTAAGAACCTTTGGGTTAAGCGTTATCCGTTCGAGCAATGCTTTGTCGGTCATAAGATCACCTTTTCATATTTTAGCATCATTTCCATTTCTTTCGATCTGCACTAAATTGCCTGCCAATTTGGGGCCGTATTTGACCTCACCGGCTTTGGTTACGTTGTACCAGAACCGCTGCATGTCCCAGGCGGCGGTTGGGCAGCGTTCGACGCAGAGATGAGGTTTTATTTTTAGGATTTCAATTTTTTTGTTCCTTTCAACACGGACTTTGTTTCGCTGTCTAGTTTTCTTCGCAGTTTACTTGCGTCTTCCGCGGCTGGCAGTTGTTCCGGCTTCACGCCGCGCTCGTGGAGAATTTTTCTCACCGCGCGATTATTTTCTACATGTTCGGTCGAGATCGTGCTTTGGCCGCGAAGGTCCTTTTCGATTACGTTGTGGCTTGTCAGCTCAGTTGCAAAATCCTTTGCCTTGATCGTAAGTGTCGGCAAGAAGTCAGCAAGCGGACGCCCTTTTGGGACATTCAACTTAGCTTTCATTTGATTTGTTGAATAGCCGCCAAATAATGCCTCGTCGCCTTTGCTTCGAATGATTGCAAATCCTTGCCCATCAACACCTCGCTCATAAATAATTCCGGACAGATTCTTCTCTGACGTTGATAATTTATCTCTTGCAGAAACACGTTCGACATCGAGCAATCGTTTTTCTATGATCTCCTGTTTTCGCGTTTGCACGGCGAAATACGTTTGAGCGAAGGCAATCTCCGGTTTTGAAGGGTCGCCATTCTGTGCGATCAGATAACAGGCATAGCGGGTCAGAGCAACATCCTCGACATCACGAACAGCGTCGTTTGCGAGTTGAATTTGCTTCTTGACCGCAGCGAAGTGATTTCGTATATCTTCGCCGGCGTTCGTAGCAGATTCTTTGGCCTTGTCAATCGCGTTTTGAAAATTCCGCCATTCCTTGTAGCCCAGGATCGCTTGTAAGTCACGGGCGCTCCAGCACTCTATGCCGTCGAGTTGGTAACATGCATCTTCAAACTTAGCTAACAATTCTATTAGTAACTCAGTTTTCATATATGTCTGTATCAAAATGAAACATATTGTTGGTGTCAACAATATGTTCCCTATCCTTTCCCATTTCCATTGCACCCGTACTTGACCTTGCCGGCTTTGGTTACGTTGTACCAGAACCGCTGCATGTCCCAAGCGGCGGTGGGGCAGCGTTCGGCGCAGAGGCCGCAGTGGAGGCAGACGTCCTCATCCTTTGCCATGATGCGTTTGGTTTGCGGCAGGGCCTCGGAAACGTAGAGATCCTGCGTCAGGTTCAACGCCGGGACCTTTGTGCGTTCGCGGAGGTCGGCCTCGTCACCGTTTGCCGTAAAGGTAATACAGCTTGTCGGGCAAATATCGACACAGGCGTCGCATTCTATACATTTCGGCGCGTGAAAAACGGTTTGCACGTCGCAGTTCAGGCAACGTTGTGCTTCTTCATATCCGGTCAGCGGGTCGAAGCCAAGCTCGACCTCTTTTTTGCGGTCTTTCAGCGTCAGGTCCTTCGGCGCCTGCGGGACAACAAATCGCTTATCGTGATCGACCACGCTGTCGTATGCCCATTCGTGAATGCCCATCTTTTGCGAGATCAGGTTCACGTGCGGCGCGGGGCGGTCGGCGACAACATCTTTGCCGGAACAGAACAGGTCTATCGAAACGGCCGCCTGATGTCCGTGTGCAACGGCGGTTATGACATTTTCAGGCCCGAAAGCGGCGTCGCCGCCAAAGAACACTTTAGGGTTTGTGGACTGAAACGTCTTTCGGTCAACGACCGGCATTTCCCATTTGTCGAACTCAAGCCCGAGGTCGCGTTCGATCCAGGGAAAGGCGTTTTCCTGGCCGACGGCGATCAGAACGTCGTCCGCAGGATAGAACACATCGGGTTCACCCGTCGGCACAAGCTTTCGCTTGCCGTTCTCGTCATAAACGGCCTCGACCTTTTCAAAGGTCATGCCGGTAAGACGGTAGGCAGTTGGCGGTTGGCCGTTGGCGGTATCTGCAGCGGACTGCTTACTGCCTACCGCAAACTGCTCACGAGTTTCGTAAACAAAACTCTTCGGCACGTGGTTGTCGATGATCGGGATGTCCTCGTGCATGGCGTCCTCTTTTTCCCACGGCGATGCCTTCATCGTTGCAAAGGGCGAACGGACGATGACCTTTACGTCTTCGCCGCCGAGTCGTCTTGCCGTTCGGCAGCAATCCATCGCGGTGTTGCCGCCGCCCAGAACGATAACGCGTTTGCCTATGGAATGAGTGTGTTCAAAAGCCACGCTGCCGAGCCAGTTGATGCCGATGTGAATGTTCGCATCGCCCTCTGACCTTCCGGGCAGATCGGGCAGGTCGCGCCCTCGCGGAGCGCCCGTGCCGACAAAAACGGCATCGTAATCCTGTTCGAGCAGTTCCTTGAGCGAAGAAACGTAGTGTTTGAAATGCGTGTGTATGCCGAGCCGTAGAATGTAATCGACCTCTTCGTCCAGCACGGTTTCGGGCAGGCGAAATGCCGGTATCTGCGAACGCATAAAACCGCCGCCTTTTATCTGCTCGTCAAAAAGATGTATCTCGTAACCAAGCGGGGCTAGGTCGCGGGCAACCGTCAGCGATGCCGGTCCGCCGCCGACCAGGGCAATCTTTTTGCCGTTCGGCTCAAAAGGCCCTTGCGGCATCATGTGCAGCACGTCCGATTTGTTATCCGCAGCGACGCGCTTCAGGCGGCATATCGCAACAGGCTCTTCCTCGACGCGTCCGCGACGGCACGCCGGTTCACACGGACGGTCGCACGTCCGGCCCAGAACGCCCGGAAAGACGTTCGAGTCCCAGTTGATCATGTACGCCTCAGAATATCTGCCCGCCGCTATCAGGCGAATGTATTCCGGGACGGGCGTATGCGCCGGACACGCATACTGACAATCCACAACCTTATGAAAATACTCAGGGTCGTTAATATCGGTGGGTTCCACGTTTGTTTACCTGCCTGTAATGTTCGATGCACTTAAACGTAACACTCGGCAAGCATTGTCTCAAAAATAGCCTTTTTTTCAACCCTTACAAGCGGCTTTCGGGCGTAAAAGCGTTTATTTCTCTTATTTATGACAATTTGCGTGAGTTTAGATGCAAGATCAGAAGGAAAATAAATAAGAAAAGGTTCAGCCGCTCACGGAGCAAAACTGACAGGAATGACCGGGCGGCGGTTCGTAGTTTCCGGCGCTGATCGCCTGTAACAGAGCTTCCGCTTCTGCCGCTGCGGCCTCAAGAGCGGCGGGCGAAACTTCGTGAAGCTCTGCCGTTCTAAGGAATGCAAGATATGTTCGCGGCTTTTGAAACGCTACGGAATAGACCCACATCTGCAAGTAATGATGCTCAGGATTTTCAGCGATTCCGGTCTTGAAATCCAGCACCATATCTTCGCAAACAAGGTCCGCCGTGCCGTTTATGGTCATTCCGGCAATATCTATCCTGAACGGAACTTCCCGCCTTGCCCCTGTCAGATCGAGCGATGCAAAATTTGGATGCGTTCGGAAAACATCTGCAAACCGAAGCGCCTCGGCAAGCTGCTCTTCCGGCCTTCCTTCATCGTGGCAGCGAAAAGCCTCTATATCGCGGATGTCCAATTCCAAAGCCTTGTGCGTCAGCGTCCCGACCGCGCCTCTTATTGCCGATCCTCCTCTGATGCCGGGATTGCGGTCAACAAATCGCCGTTTGAACTCGACCGGACATCGTTTATAGACCGACAGCCCGGTCGCCGGTATTGACCGCAAACCCAACGGAACTCGAGCAGTTTGCTCCTGCCTTAGAACCCGTTCTGTCAGCGGCAAACTCTTATCCGCCGAAACGCTGTCAGAAACATCAGGATCGATATTTACGGGGTCGATGCCCGCATTCAGCACACCCGGCATCACCAGGTTGAGCAGCCC
This sequence comes from Acidobacteriota bacterium, assembly GCA_019639175.1. Classification (GTDB taxonomy): domain Bacteria; phylum Acidobacteriota; class Blastocatellia; order Pyrinomonadales; family Pyrinomonadaceae; genus OLB17. The sequence continues at coordinate 183,115 of JAHBSK010000007.1, forward strand.
GCCTTTTTCTTCGGCAGAGGTCAGAAAGGCCTTGTCACGCGCCCGCGTCAGGCCGACATACAGCAGGCGTCTGTTTTCCGCTGTCTCACGGTCGTCAGAACGGCGTTTGAGAATGGTGTGAATCGCAGGTTCGAGCGGATCCATATCATCCGTTTCCAGTTTGAATGAGACACCCGCATCGCGGTCAACCAAAAGCGCGTTCGTGTGTCCGCCGAGCTTTCGGCTGAGATCGGGAATGAAAACTATCGGCCATTCAAGCCCCTTTGAACCATGAATGGTCATCAATGTCACCGCCTGGCCGACATCCAGCGGCGGACGCGGCACCTCGACCTCGGCTTCCTCCAACAAACGCAGATGACGAACGGCAGCGAAAATGTCGCCGCGTCCCTGTTCGTCCAGCGAACGCAGCAGGGCCATCATCGCGTTCCGGTCAGCCAGTCGCCGCTCGCCATCTGGCAGATTTGCGGCGACCGCCGAATATCCGGTCAGACGGTCGGCAAGCGCAAGCGTTTCGCAGGCAGAAAGGCTTTTTGTCTCCAACAGTTCCTTAAGTATCTCGCGGGCGTTTGCCGCGCGTCCCGCGGCGCGTTCAAGCGCCTGCCACCACGTTTCTTCTTTTGACATCGTGACGGCAATATCAAAAAGCTCTTCGTCGCTGACAGCAAAAAAAGGCGAGCGAAGCACCGCGGCCAGATGAATGTCATCAGCCGGTTCCGCCAAAAAACCCAGCAGGGATATGATGTCTCTCGCTTCCATCGTCTCCAAAAGGTTTCCGCCGCCGACGTTGACATTCGGTATTCCGGCGTTGTTCAGAACGTCCGAGATATTCTCAAGCGTTTTCCACGTGCGGGACAGTATCGCGATGTCGCGAAATTCCACCGGCCGCATCGTGCCTGCCGCCCGGTCGTATATCATTGCATCACCGGAAACGATCTCGTGTATCTTTGCCGCAATGTCAAAAGCCTCGATCCTGTTCCGTTCGGGCTTGTTTCTCTTGTCCTTGTCGGTACCGTTCGGGACAATGCCGACGTAAACGTATTCGCCGCCAAAACCTTCCGGCTCATTGATCTCCGAATACAGTTCCTGATGAAGTTCGCCGAGCAGGTCGTCAAAGATGCCGTTCATCGTCCGCACAAGCGGAGCGTGCGTCCGAAAGGTCTGTGACAGACGGACATCGCCGTTATCGTCCTGTGCGGAAATGTTCTCGCGGTAACGCTGAAAGACGTTTACGTCCGCCCCGCGAAATCCGTATATCGCCTGTTTTTCATCGCCGACGATGGTCTGCACCGCGCCCGCACCGAGCAGTTCCAAAAGCTCTGCCTGAACCGGATTTGTGTCCTGAAATTCGTCAACGAGGATCGCCTTCCAACGCTGAGAATAATGCCGCACGGCCTCGCCCGCCGGATCGCTTAATATCTTTACGGCATTGATCTCAAGATCATTGAAATCAAGCACCTTTTCACGACGCTTGACGGCCCGAATGCGTTCGCTGACCTGCCGGTAGGCCTGTTCCAAAAGCACCACACGGCGGATAAGTTCGCGGTCATTGTCGCCAAATTCAAGCGAGAATATCTTGATCGACTCCTTGGTCAAAGCTTTATCTTTAACGTCACCAACAGCATTTCTAACCTCGTCAATGCTGCCATTCAGCCACTTACCTTGAACACCATGTTTCCTGCTAAACCCTTTGAATGCCTCCGCTAAATGAGTAATATCACCACCATTGCTAAAGTCAGCCATCGCCGCCAAAATATTACGGCGCCTTTCTTCCAGTTTGTCATCTGCGGTTCCTTGAAATCGGTTGCAAACAGAAAGCGCGTCCTGCCATTCTTCAGAAGCGATAAGAGCCGCCTTTTCTTCTTCGACGAAAGACCTGACCATTTCTTCCCAATGGCCGGTTCCGGCGGCAAAAGCGGACCTCGCCCCGTGAGGATCGTTAAGAAGCTGCCACAGGCTTTTTTTGAGAAATTCAAAACCGAGGTCGTCGATGATCGCCTGATCTATGTCAGCAAGTGCCGCATTGTATTCGCCCGCCAGCCACATCGGCGATTCGGCATCATCGAGAATGGTAAAATCCGGCGGCAGATCGGCAACGTGGTAAAACTCGGTGCATATCCGCTGTGCCAATGAATGAACGGTGCTTATCTGCGCCGCATCGACCTCGGCAACGACGGTTTCATCGACGCCCTCGGCAAGCAGTGCCGCTCTGATGCGTGAACGAAGTTCGGCGGCGGCCTTTTTGGTGAACGTGACGGCGACGGCCTCAAGCGGAGACATTCCCTGCTCCCGTACATGAAACAGATAGCGGGCGGCGAGCATCTTTGTCTTGCCCGTGCCGGCGCCGGCGGTCACGGCGACGCTGCCGGGTGCGGTCGCCGCTCTTCGCTGATCCGGTGTCAGTTCGTCAAACAGCATCGTCGCTCCTCCGCCGCGAACGTATCCGGCAAACGTCCGCAAAGTCGCAATATTCACAAGCGTCTTTTTTCACATCAGGCACGACCGCAAACCTTCCTTCGCTCAGTGTCGCTTTCACAAATGCCGGAAAACCCGCCAGTTCGTCCATTTTTTCCAAACCCGCGGTCTTTATTATCTTTCCCTTGCGGATCGAATAATAACCGCCCTGGCCGAGCTGTTTGTCAGGATAAAGCGACCGCAGAGCGACGTGTGTGTAAAGCGGAAGCTGAACATCTATCGCCAATTTCCCGTTTGCGTCCTTGATGCCTTTGGGGGTCGTGGAACCGGTCTTGTAATCTATGGCAAAAAGCCCGTCAGGTGTTTCGTCTATGCGGTCGATGAAACCGCGCATTCGCAAGCCTTCCCATTCGCCGCTGAACTCTTTTTCAAGCTCCATAATGACCGCGCCTTCCTTAATGAACTCCTCGGAATTGACCGTCCGCCGCAAAATGCGTAGATGATCGGCTCGAAGCTTGTCCCAATTTGGCAGGCTCGTTACGTTCAGTTCGGGGTCGGCCTCAGCCGCCATGAAAGCATCATCCAAAGTAGCGATGACAGCCGTGCGAATATCCGCTTTTCCCAACGAAGGTGCGACCGCAAGTTCCAAAACCTTGTGATAGAACGAACCGAGCGTTCGGCGGTCGATCTCGTTCACCGCCTCGTCGGGCGGTTCCAGCCGCAGGATGCGCGACGCAAACCAGCGAAAAGCACATTGCCCGATCTGTGTAAACTGCGAAACGCTCCACATCCTCGCCGTCGCATCCAGCGAACGTGCGATAACGCCGTCAAATTCCGTCATTCCCGGTTCGCGGCCTCTGGCAAGTTCGGCTGTGTACGATGTCCGGGCAAACGCAAGAGCGGGATCGTCGCCGGGGTCAATTTCAGCAAATGGCAAGATGTCGTACCGGCGTTCCTCGATGCTTGAAGCGTGATCGAAAAGAGCATCGGCGATATTCACACCCAGCCTTTCCAAAAAAGGACTTGGCAGAGATTCGTCCCTGCCTTCCAGAACCGGATATGTCAGCGTAACCGAACGCTCCGCCGCGATCAGCGTCAGAAAAAATGAAGCCGACGCCCACCGCGCGATCTCCGCCGCTGATTCAAAAGCAATATCGTGTTCGGCAAGCTGCCGCCTTTCGTAAAAATCGACGACCGGATTATCAACAACCGCCGCCGGAAAAACGCCCTCGGCCATGCCCGCGATGGAAACGTGGTCAAAGCTGCCGCCGATAACCGTGTCCGCGCTGAAAACCTCGACACCGACCTGCGACGGCGAGAACGGTGTTGAAACCTCCGTCAAGATCTCTGACACAAGCGCCGCAAAAGCCTCGAACGACATTTCCTCCTGCAATTCCATGCCGACGGCTTCGCGAAGCGCGTCCTGAAACGTGTAAAGAGCGGTGAGTTCGCGGGCGCTGTCCGCCGCTTTTAATTTAACGCCAAGATCATCGAGGCATTTATTGAGTGTTCCTGCCCACGATGCCGGACTCTGCATTTCCGGCCACGAAAGACACGTCGCTTCCGCCCAAAGCCGTGACCACTCTTCAACACCTCGCGGACGCTTGCTCCGTGCCGCCGGCCAGATCCCTTCCGTACGATCAGGCCCGAACGGATGCATAAGCAGCCGCGCCATTGGTTCAAAGTCATGACCGGTGCGGACGGCATCTGTCATCTGCGTTATCAACGCGCCGACAGCCGTTGTACTGAGCGGCACTAACACATTTATACACAGCGGCAGGCCGTATTCCGCTCCGACCTCAGCAAATATTCTCGCGTATTCTTCGGGCCGGCGGCAGACGATGGCAATGCGTCCGGGATCGACTCCGTCCATTACGAACCGCTTTACTCTGCCGAGAATAAAACGCGTCTCGGCGTCAATATCGCGGCAGCGAAAAGCAATGACAGTGTCAGGACATTGCGTTAGGCTTTCGGCAAAACACTCTGCGGCGTGTCGCCCGACAGTTCGTTCATTCGCGGGGCCGTCGGTTTCTTCACTCCAGCCCGACGCGATCATCCGGTCACGCCAAAAAATATTTGAATGAAAAATGCCCGTGTCGCCGCACGGCAGATAGTAGATGCTTTCATCTGCCGCTAACTTATTCAAAAATTCGACCTCTTCGCTGCGGGCGCGGAAATAACCGTAAACCAAAACTTTTTCCGGTTTAACAGGAAGCAGCGACGCCTGATGAACGACCTCAGCGTCGTCAACCAGATCCTGCTCTCTGAGCATGCGGACGTATTCATCGGCAACGGCGGCCAGAACGCGCACGCGCGGCGAACCGTGCTGCATCAGCTTTGCGGTGTCGATTCCGGTGCGGAGAATAGTGGCAAGCGTTTCGGATATCAAACCTGCGTAACCGCTGACATCACGTTCCTCAGTTCGGCGGCGGATCGCGGTGCCGAGCATCTGTCGAGCCTTGAGCGGCGACGCAATGCCGAGGCCGTTCGCGGCAAGCAGCCGCCTCGCAAGCGTCTCCAGCTTTACATGCGGAACGCCCAAAGCACGAGCCGCCGCCTGATGCGGTGTCAGCACGAGCATGTCCTGCCCGATCTCATCGGGAATAGGAGCAAAAGGATGTGTTTTGAGAATTTTCGACATTGCAAAGCCTGTAAACTGCGAATCAAAGCTAACCCAACATGGCCGTTTCCGGCAACCGGTTACTTTTTGCTGAACTTCCCGTCTTTCCAGACAAGGTCATAGAGCTTTTTGCCTTTTTCGGCTATTTCGTGATCTTCACCTTTTTCTGTGATCTTCTTTTCAAAAACGCTCATCGTCGTGCCTTGCCGTGGCAGTTCGTATATTTTGTCTTTGCCATATTCCGGTATCACCCGATCACCGGACTCGAACCATTTCCCGTCCTGATATTCAAGAAAATACTGTTCTCTGCCCATTTCAAATTCCGTCACCACAGCGACCAGATAGCTGTCGTCAGGTTTGCGGAAAATGGTCATCTCTATACAGCTCTGAGCTCCGTCACAGCCTGCTTTCAGATAACCGTTCTTTGTGTCCTCAACCTCAAGAAAGGTTTTCAGATAGTCACGCTTTGCCGCCTGGCAATCCTTGTCCTTTGCCTTGTCGCAGCTTTCTGCATAGAAATATTTTTCCGGCAATGCCATGAAATGTTCACGGATAGTACGATACGGCGAACGGCTCGACAGCCCTTTCGATGCTGCCGCATTCTCTTCAGACGCAGTGTTCTCATTACCGACCGCCGGGCCGGAACCTGCCTCGCCGGCTTCAATTCCGTCATGAATGGCAGCATCATCGGTCCTTGCTCCGCACCCGGCAATATAGCCCGCCAACATCAGTATCATTGCCCATTTCCATATCTTCATCATTTTTAATCTACTACCTGAAGCGTCGTTTTCGCCTTTTCAAGCGAGTTTTTGTTTCCGAGTATCGTCAAAATATCATTCAGCCGCAAGACGGTATTGCCGTTCGGCGAGATAAGTTTTCCGTCGCGTCGTATAGCAACGACAAGGCAGCCCTCAAGGTGAAGTTTTGCAAGCGTCCTGCCCGCGCTTTGCTTTGAACTGACCTGTATCTCATCCATCTTTTCCTCTTCCGGGTCAACGGTTGCCAACAGCCGGAAAAGGCTTGGGCGGCGAACCATGTTCTCAAGTATCGCGACCGAGGCCTGTACGGGACTCATTGCCTCAATGCCCGCGTCCTGAAAAGCAGAGATATTTGAGGTGGTATTGGCCCGGGCGACGATCCGTTTATTCGGATAGTTTGACCGGATGATCTGTGAAACCAGAATATTCACTTTGTCACTGGGTGTGGCAACGATGACGGTCTTTGCATTGCCGACATCGGCCGTTTTCAGGGCATCGGCGCTTGTCGCATCATCCAGATAGATACTCAAACCTTTCAACTTTTGCGCCGCCGCATAATTTTCTTCGTTATTGTCTATCATCGAAACTGATTCGCCGGCCGCTATCAGTTTTTCCGCCAGCGTGCGGCCCGTCTCGTCCGCTCCTATTATCACTGTGTGTTTTGGCATAACCTTAAATATTTTTGCAAACCATCCGGCAAAAGTGCCTTCGACCAGAACCGTACCCAATATCACGGCAAAGACCATTGAGACGAGCATTTTACCGTTCTCGTCATAACCCTTTTCGATAAGTTCGATTGAAAAGAATGTTGCGACCGAAGCAGCGACTATGCCCCTTGGCCCAAGAAATGAGATAAACAGCTTTTCGTTGGTCTTGAGTTCTGAACCGTAGGTCGAGAGAAAGACCCTTATCGGCCTGACCGCTACCATCAGTAATACGACCACCGCAATGCCGCTCCAGCCCAGAGCAATGAGGTCGGCAGTTTTGAGGCTTGCCGCCAGAAGGATGAAAACCGCTGAAATGGCGATGGAAACAAGGTCGCCTTTGAAATCCTCGATCTCATGTTTATGCGGAATGTCCAGCGAACCAATGGCGATGCCCGCAATGGCAGCGGCCAGAACTCCCGATTCGTGTGCTATGGTCTCAGCCACCGCATAGGCCAAAAGCGCCGCACCGAGCATTATGATCCGCGAAAATTTTACCGGCAGCAGGTGCAGTCTTGCTGAGATCAGCCAGATGCACAGTGCCACGCCGGTTCCGGTAATGGCCCCTGCCATCACCGTCTGGATAGCGTGGCTTGCAACGAACGTCCATTCGCCCGGATTCATTATCGCCGTAAAGAGGATCGCCGCCAGAATGACGCCCAGCGGATCGGCGATGATCGATTCGCTCTCGAGCGTGGAACGAACGCGCCGGTTCACATTTACCCTCTGCAGTATCGGCGTTATCACGGTCGGGCCTGTGACGGAAACTATCGCTCCGAAAAGCAGCGATATTTCCCATGACATTCCCATAAAATATCTGGCAAGAAGCCCGGCGAGAATGGTCGTGATAAGAAGCCCTACGGTTATCAGGCCGGTAACGGCTCGCGATGCGTGGCGAAGTTCATAGACATTCAGCAGCATCCCGCCTTCGAAAATGATGACCGCCACCGCCATCTTGATGATCAGACTGACGCCTTCCTCCAAAACAGAGGGCTGTATCAGGCCTATGAGATCAGGGCCGAAGATCAATCCCGCGATCAAAAGCGGGGCTGTTGCCGGTATCCTTATCCTTTCGGCCAATATCTGCGCCGAGGTGCCGATGACCATCACCAGCACAAGCGTGACCATCATCGCCATCACCGCAGACTCATTCCGTATTCCGGTTATTAAAGATTCGAGCATTGCTTATCAGGCCCGTCCGTAGGTTTCCGTCAGCGTCCTTAGCCGTTCGGCCAGTTCCGGCGTTGTCGCTCCATCCTCAAAACGCCATGTCCAGTTGCCGGAAACTGAGGCGGGAACGTTCATCCTGCCTTCGGAACCGATGCCCAGCAGATCCTGCAGCGGTGCGATGGCCGTGTCAGCGACCGACGCCCAGATCGCACGGATCATCTCCCAATGTATCTCGCTGCCGTCGGTGTCCAGGTATCGCATGCAGTATTCCCGTTCGCGGCTTATCTCAACTTCGTCCCGCGTCGAGGCGGCTCCCGCCTGAGAGTTCCACCAGCCGACGACGGTGTCATTGTCGTGAGTTCCGGTGTATGCCACGCACCGGCGTATATAATTATGCGGCAGGTCATGATTGTTCGCGTCGCCGCCAAAAGCGTACTGCAATATCTTCATTCCCGGAAAGCCGTTCTCGTCGCGAAGCGCGTCAACCTCCGGCGTGATGACGCCGAGGTCTTCGGCAATGACGGGCAGCACGCCGAGGTGTCGGCGAAGCGTCGCAAAAAGCTCCTTTCCCGGCACTTCCGCCCAGCGGCCATTCTCCGCCGTCTCATCGCCGCCGGGAACTTCCCACGCAGCCACAAAACCGCGAAAATGATCGACCCGAATCACATCGAACATCCTCAGTGTGAAGGCGACGCGGGCGATCCACCAGTGATGATCGTCCTTTCGCATCGCGTCCCAATCATAGATCGGATTTCCCCAAAGCTGGCCTGTTTTCGAAAAATAATCAGGCGGAACACCGGCCACGACACGCGGGCTGCCATCCGGGTTGAGTTTGAATTTATCCTGATTGCACCAAACGTCCGCCGAATCAAGCGCGACAAAGATCGGTATGTCACCGATGATCTTTACACCGTGCTTATTCGCATATTCCTTCAACATTCCCCATTGCCTGAAGAAGAGGAATTGATGAAACTTCTCAGCCTCGATGCTTTCATGAAGCTGTCCGCTGATGGCGGCGATGGCTCCCGGTTCACGCAGCTTCAGCGGCACCGGCCATTCATACCACGGCCTCTGGTCCTGTGACATCTTTATCGCCCGAAAAAGGGCGTAATCATCCAGCCACCATGCGTTTTCGTAAAGGAAAGTATCGTATCTGCGGCCAAGATCGGGATCGGCAAGCCGCTGCTCGGACGTCAGAGCACGCGGCAGCAGCTTTTTACGCCATTCATAAACGGCGCCAAAATCGACGCGTCCGGCGGGAAACACCGGAGCATCCTCAAGCTCTTCGAGCCGGAGAAATTCTTCTTCAACAAGCTTTTCGGGCGAGATAAGCAATGTGTTCCCCGCAAATGCGGAAAAACACTGATAGGGCGAATCGCCATAACCCGTCGGGCCGAGCGGCAGCATCTGCCAATACGCCTGACCGGCCTGTTCCAGAAAATTTACAAAGGAATACGCTTCATTTCCCAGATCGCCGATGCCGAATCTGCCCGGTAAACTGGTCGGATGAAGCAAAACACCCGATGCTCTTGAAAATATCATCCTGTATATGAACCGGCCTGATGGTTCGAAAAACGGTCGTCTGTTCGTTTCGTCAAACTGTTCGGAATTTACTTACTGAGAGCTTTGAAAAACCTAAGTTGACCGAACAAAATATCTGCGGCGCGGCACTTGAGCTTTGGCATAGCCACGTCGTTTACGGCGTGGTATTTATCAGCGAAAGATCGTGCAGCCCGTTTACGGGCTTTGTTACAGGCAATGATCGTAAGGGCGTGAACGCCCTCGGTGCAAAATTCCGTGATCTGCCCACGCCATAAATGGCGTGGCTATGCTAAAACAAAACTTTACCAAAGTCGGCGGCCATGAGAGGAATTTCTTTACAAAAGATGAATTCCAAAGGTTTTTCAAAGGTCTCTTACTGTAAGGCAGGGCCGCAGCGGATGAAAGCCGGACTCAGACACCGTTTCGACGAGTGTCGTCCGCGCGTTCCGCATCCCGTTCACGAATGCGCAAAAAAGCCATAACGACCGCCGGATCAAATTCTATCGCCGCCCACTCCTTCATATAGGCAACGGCTTCTTCGTCCGTCCTTGCCTTTCGCCTCGGCCTGTCATCTGTCAGGGCGGCAAAGGCGTCCGATACGCGAAGTATGCGTGCCGCCAGCGGTATCTGTTCGCCCGAAAGAGCGTCAGGATATCCCGAACCGTCCCACCATTCGTGATGCCAGCGCACCAGAAGCTGAACACCGCGTGAAAAACCGCGTTTCGCGGCCTCCTGTTCGCCGATGACCGGATGACGCTGAAGGTCGAGCCGTTCAGCCTCGCTCAGCGGCCGGTTCGTTTTTATGTATTCGCGGCCCATCACCATTTCGCCGATGTCGTGGATCAGCGCCGCCTCGCGCATTGCCGCAAGGTCAGGCGCCGCCATATTAAAACTCCGCCCGATGGAATCGGCAATATCCGCTATCCTCAGGCCGTGGGCATGACGATAGCCCTCGAACTCGTCTATCTTCGAGGAAAGGTCCAGCAGCTTTTCGTCACGCTGCGATTGTAATGTGGCTGAACTCGGCATGGCTTGTCTGTTCGCCATTATAACAACTTAGTTGAAAATTTCCCCAATGACGAAGTTACTGTTGTGAAAGGCGGTTCAGGAGCCTTGCGGCCTCGGTGCTGTTCGGCACGACCTCAAGGTAACGCTTAAGCTCGCCGATCGCACGTTTGGTCATGTCCATATCTTCAAAGAATTCGACAAGCAGCGAACGTACTTTCCAATCCACCGGATCCAGCTTTACGGCGGCCTGCAGTTCGGCCTCGGCCTTGTGCCTCATCCGGTCGTTGGCTGACAGGGCGTGGCCGTAATATGCCCTGTAAAGCGCATTGTCAGGGCTGTAATGAACGGCACGTGCCAACAGGGTCGCGGCGGCATCATAGTCATCATCGGCAAGAGCCTTCATGCCCTGGTCAAAGCTTTCCCAACTGCTGATGGCGGTGACATCGGCCTCTTGTTCAGCTTCCGTTTTGCCGGAGGCTCGCCGCTCTTCCATCATCTCCAGTTCCTTGCGAACCTTGAAATCATAAGCCGAGCGCGATTCCGGATTCTTAAGCGTTTCGTATGCGTGGGCAAGATTGGTGAACGCCGCCTGGATGCGGCGCAGCGTCGCCGCCTCTGCCTTATGATAGCGGTCGGGGTGGAACAGTTTCGCCAATCCGAAGTAGGCATTTTTGACCTCTGTGCCGTCGGCGTCCTTGCCGATGCCGAGCAGATCGTAGAAGGTCGGCGCGTTCTCGGTCCGTTCCAGATATTCATCCAGCGAAAGTTCTATTTCGGGGATCTTCTTCGTTTCGGCGGTTTCGTCGGCCGCTGTCTCTTCATCCGCTTGTTTGGCAGCGGCGGTTTCGTCGGCGGCTTTCGGAGCTTCCTTGACGCGGGCGAGTTTTGCATCCTGAATTGCCTTGATCTTTGCCGGAGAAAATGCGGCGTTCCATTCCTTGCGGAAAATAAATCCGCCCAGCCACAGAATATACAGGCCCTGAAGCAGTCCTTGTTCGGGCATTCCGCCAACCTGTCTCAGTTCCTCGATCTTCAGATCGGTTCCGTTAAAATTTGAATGAACGAATGCTTCGTGCGGCAGCAGTTGGTCGTTCGGCGTCAGTTCTCTGGCGGAACAGAACGCCTCTGCCACGCTTTTGAACCGCTGCTCGACGGTCGCCAGCGGAACGCACCGGGCATAATCCATGAGCGTCGGATGAATGTCCACATTGTAGTCTATGTCCTCGCGAAGGCGGGCAAGCGGACTGAAATGCCATTCGCCGTCCGTCCACAAAAGGCAGTCAACTATGATGTTACGCACAACGTCCGCCATCACGCCATCGACCGCTTTTTTTTCCATGACACCGTCACGGACAAGCGCTCCGGCAAGTTCCATATCGTTGGCAACGCCGGGATATTTCGCAAGCGATTCGGGTGTGAACTTTTTCTGCTCGATTAGAAAATGGAAAAGACGGTGTTCGCGGGCATTTGAAACGGCAAAGATCACCCTGCCGTCACGAAAATAGATGATGGCCTTTTTTGCCTCGCGCGCGAGGCGAAGGCTTCCGCTGAACTGCGACTGGCCGATCTCCACGACCAGCTCGGCAAGCGGATAGTCACGCAAGTTTCCTTTTACATCAAGAGCGTTTTGAACAACCATCAGAAGATATGTATAAGCGAAAGATCAGCGGCGGGCGGCGGCAAACAAGGTAAAGGTCGCACGCCGCTTATTGGATTATACCAGAACGCTTTTCATCAGCGTACAATTTAATTCACATCCGGCTCGCCGCTCTGTATTGACGTCTCCTTAACGCATTTGTCCGGTGAATTGCGAAACTCGGCGGGAATTGATACAAACTTTATTATTATAAGGGTTTTTTATAAATGGCCGCTCGTGAACTTACCATTAGAGAATGTACGACCGTCGATGAACTGGCGGATTGCGTTGACCTCCAAAGAGAGGTTTTTGCCCTGCCCGAAATTGAGATCTCACCCGTTCGCCACTTTATCGTGACAAAGAACGCGGGCGGATTTATCCTCGGAGCTTACAGCGATGAGCAGCTTGTTGGTTTTGTTCTGAGCGTCCCGGCGTTCCTTCGCGGCGAAAAGGCTTTTTATTCGCACATGACCGCGGTTAAAAGTTCATTTCAGAGCTATGGAATAGGCCGCGGCCTGAAATGGGCACAGCGGACGCGGGCGCTCGAACTCGGAGTAAAATTCGTCAAGTGGACCTTTGAGCCGTGGAAGGCGCGAAACGCCTATTTCAATCTGGAAAAACTCGGTGCAGTTATCACCGAATATCACCCGAATTTTTACGGCATTGATTACGCCACCGCTGCCACCGGCGGCAAACCCATCGGACTCGCCAGCGACCGCCTGTTTGCCGAATGGCACCTCGAAAGCGAAAAGGTAACAAAGCTCGCCGCCGGCGAAACATTTACCGAAACGCGAACACCTGAACTCGAAATATCCGTCACACCCGATTGGGCAAACCTCGTAAAAACAGACGTGCAGGCCGCCCTGTCCGAACAATCCCGCCTAAAAGATGAATTCACCGCCGCGTTTGCCTCCGGCCTCATCGCCGGCTCGTTCAAACGCGACGATCAGGAACCGAAATACCTTTTGTACAAAAAGGACTGACCGAAAAAGGGATACACTGGCCGCTATCAAGGAATCTGCCGTTTTCATTGTTTGGTCACAGTCTTTTTTGTTTGATTTTAGGGTATAACTGTGGTTATACTTTATTTACTATGAAGACAGCGGTATCGATACGGCGCCCCAAAAAACAGTTGAATACCAAAACTGCGATCTCGGTCCCTAAAGACGTTTTTGAATTGAGCGAAAAACTTGCAAAGAAGATGAAGATCTCCAGAAGTGCTGTTTACGCGCTCGGGATCAAAACGCTAAACGAAGAATTGGATCGAAAGGCGATGATCGAGCGGATAAATAAGGTTTGCGAGGAAGTTGATACGTCTATTGATCCGGAACTTCGCGAATATACATTTCGCAGACTTCGTAAAGCCGAATGGTGATAAAACGCGGCCCGTCAATACGCTTTCCCCGCTATCAAGGAATTGTAAAAATTAACGTTGATTACTCGGTATAACGTCGGTTATACTTTAGTTGTTATGAAGACAGCAATATCAGTACCGAACGATGTATTCAAACTGAGCGAAAAACTCGCGAAAAAACTCAATATTTCCAGAAGCGCCGTATTTGCTATGGGCGTTAAGAAATTAGGCGAAGAATTTGATGATGAAGGTATCACGGAAAATTTGAACAAATATTATTCAAAGAATAAAGCTGAACTCGATCCTGTCATGGTTAAAATGGCATTGCTTTCATTGCCCAAAGAAGAATGGTAATCAAGCGAGGTGATATTTGGTGGACAGATATGCCGGAGCCGACAGGTTCAGGGCCGGGCTATTCACGTCCGGTTTTGGTCGTACAGTCTGACAATTTCAACATAAGTGAAATCAACACGGTTGTAATTGCTATCATTACAAAAAATACGGAACTGGCCGAGTATGGCGGCAATGTTTTTATTTCCACATCACAATCTAACCTTCCATACAATTCTGTTGTAAACGTATCTCAATTATTCACGATTGATGAATCATGTTTGAGAGATTTTGTAACCACATTATCGTATAAAAAAATGTTACAAATTGATAACGGGTTGAAAAAAGTTCTTGGCCTATGAACAATGCGACAACAGATTCTCCTTTGGAAATCGAAAACCTTCGTGCCGAGATCGAGCGACATAATGAACTTTATTATCAGAAGGCGGAGCCTGAGATATCCGACTTTGAATTCGATCGGCTGCTTGAGCGGCTGAAGGAGCTTGAGGCCGAGCATCCTGAACTCATCACACCAGACAGCCCGACGCAGCGTGTCGGCGGAAAGGCCGACAGCATCAAGCCGTTCACACACACCGTTCCGCTGATGTCGCTGGACAATTCCTATGATCTGGGCGAACTAAAGGCATTTACCGAACGCTGTGAGCGCCTTGCCGAAGGCCGCAAGCTGGAATACGTTGCCGAACTGAAGATCGACGGCCTCAGCGTTGCCCTGCATTACGGGGACGGAATTTTGCGCACGGCGGCAACGCGAGGCGACGGCCAGACCGGCGACGAGGTGACGCAAAATGCAAAGACCATCCGTTCGGTTCCCTTAAGACTCAGGAAAGATCAGCCCGCCAACGCAGAGGTTCGCGGCGAGGTTTTTTTATCCCGAACGCAGTTTGCACGCATCAACGCCGAGCTGGAAATGCAGGGCGAAAAGACATTCGCAAATCCACGCAACTGTGCGTCGGGGACGCTGCGGATGCTTGATTCTACGGTTGTTGCATCAAGGCGGCTGGATATGTTCCCGTATGACGTTCTGCGCGGAAATCAAAAGATGTTCGCAACGCATTGGGAAAATTTCGAGTGGCTGGAAGAGAACGGGTTTAACGTAAATCCGCACCGACGTTTATGCGCAACCTTTGAGGGGATCGCTGAATTCATCACGGAGATGGAGCCGCTCCGCGATTCGCTCGACTATGACATCGACGGCGTTGTGGTAAAGGTAAATTCGACCGCGTTGCAGGAGGAATTTGGAGCAACGACAAAAGCTCCGCGTTGGGCGATAGCGTATAAATATCCGGCGCGTCAGACGACGACAAAACTGCTGTCGATCAGCGTTCAGGTCGGCCGCACCGGAGCCTTGACGCCGGTCGCAAACCTCGAACCTGTTCTGCTGGCCGGAACGACGGTCGCACGTGCTTCGCTCCACAATGAGGACGAGATAAAACGTCTGGGCATCAAGATCGGCGACACCGTAAGCATTGAAAAAAGCGGCGAAATAATACCGCAGGTGCTTGGCGTGGTCGAATCGAAACGCGACGGCAGCGAAACGGAATTTGAATTTCCGACCGTTTGCCCTGTATGTGATTTTCCGGCCGTTCGGCCCGAAGGCGAGGCCGTCCGTCGATGTATCAATCCTGATTGCCCCGCAAAAATAAAGGCCCGCATCGGTTATTACGCCTCGCGAAAGGCAATGGACATCGAAGGCCTCGGCGAAGTTTTGATAAACACGCTGGTCGATAACGGCACGGTTCGCGACGTTGCCGACCTTTACCAACTGACCGTCGATCAGATCGCATCGCTCGAACGAATGGCGGAAAAATCCGGCACAAACCTCATCGAACAGATAGAGGCAAGCAAGACACGCGGGCTGCAAAGATTGCTTTACGGCATCGACATCCGCCACGTCGGCGAACGCTATGCAAAGATCTTGGCGAAAAATTTCCGCAGCATCGACCGCCTTGCCGAGGCCACAGTCGAAGAACTTGTCGCGATCCACGAAATAGGCGGTGCGGTCGCCGAAAGCGTCTATCAATGGATGCGTGACGAGAAGAATATCGGCCTGGTTGATCGCCTGAAAGCCGCCGGTGTCGTCACCGAAATGGACGAGTCCTCAACCGCCGCCCTCGATGAACGCTTCGTCGGCAAGACGTTTGTCCTGACCGGAAAGCTCGAACAATTTACTCGCGACGAAGCCGCCAAACTCATCGAAGACCGCGGCGGCCGCACATCATCATCCGTCAGCAAAAAGACCGACTACGTCATCGCCGGCACCGACGCCGGCTCAAAACTCACCAAAGCCGAAACCCTCGGCATAACCGTACTGAGCGAAGCCGATTTCAAGGAGTTGTTATGATATGAGCAAAAAAGACACCAGCATAAAACTCTTCGAAGAAAGACAGGTTCGGGCCGTTTGGGACGAAAATGCCGAAAAATGGTGGTTTTCAGTTGTGGACATTTGCGCGGTATTGACCGACTCTGACTATCAGACAGCTCGCAACTATTGGAAGTGGCTGAAAAACAAACTTCAAGCTGAAGGAAGTGAAGTGGTTAGTAATACTAACCAGTTGAAAATGCTTGCACCGGATGGCAAAAAACGCTTGACCGACGCTGCCGACACCGAAATGATCCTGCGACTTATCCAATCTGTGCCGAGCAAAAAGGCTGAGCCGTTCAAAATGTGGCTGGCAAAGGTCGGACGCGAACGAATTGATGAAACCGTTGACCCTGAACGGTCGATAGATCGAGCTATTCAAAATTATCGTCGCCTGGGTTACAGCGAAAACCGGATGAACCAGCGGATCAAGTCGATCGAGGTCCGCAAGGCCTTGACGGACGAGTGGGACAAAAGCGGAGTTGAAGAGGGCGAGGAATATGGTCAATTGACCGATCTGATGAGCAAGACGTGGAGCGGAATGACAACCCGCGAATACAAAAAATATAAGGGGCTGAAAAAAGAAAACCTCCGCGATAATATGACGAACACGGAACTCGTGCTGAATATGCTTGCCGAGGTTGCAGCGACCGATATCTCTATCGAACGTCAGCCTGACGGCTTTGCCGAGAGCGCCGAAGCAGCGGCGGAAGGAGCATTGGCGGCAAAAGTCGCTCGTGAACAGATTGAAAAAAGCACCGGCAAAAGGGCTGTCAGTAAACTGAACGCAAAAAATTTGGGACAAATTTTGTTAAAGCCAAGCCATGATGGCCAAACTTGAAAGCGACGAGGCCGCGGCATAACCGTACTGAGCGAAGATAAATTTAGGGAGATGATGCAATGAACGACACATTTAATGACAAAATTTCTCAGGCAAAACGAAAACTGTGGGAAAAGCTGACCATGGAAGAACGGCTGCTTATAACCGATCAGTTCTTTATGACAGCGAAAGACATCATTCTCGACAACGCCCCAAAACATCTTTCAGAAAATCAGCTAAAACGCTACGTTTACGAAAAAATGCACCGCGAACCGCCACCTAAAGGATTGTGGGAATAGAAAATGTAAAAATGTCACGTGAATCTAATCTGTAAGTTCAGCTTAAAGTACAATTGTCCTTTTTCACCGTAAACTGTACCAAATTCGTGTCGTGTACTACTTGCAGTTTCTAATTTTGTATTTGTAAACAAATAGTCTTCAAATTCGTTTCGGTTGTAAATGTGATAACACAAAATTTCTCCGTCACTTTTTACTACTAAATACCCGCCCGTTGCATCAAGTTCACCTGTCCAAACTTTTGACGGCATCATTCCTAATGCAATGTCTGTCAGAAAGCGTTTGATTTTGTATGTATAAAATGGATGATGATTTTCCAAGTTGTAACCAAGTGGATTTTTTGTGGAAATTTCAGAAACTAAATCCGAAGTTTTAGAATAATTGGAAGTGAAAAATAAAAGCAAAATTTCCGAAATAATATTAGGCAATGCACTATCAATCAAAACAAGATTGTTTTCAAAAACAGAACTTTCGGGTTTGCTAAACTGTAATTTTCCTTTCAGTTTTTTTAGCTTTTCAATTCGGTCTTTGATTTTACTTCTCGTGTCAATCGAATTTATCTCTGAAATCTGATTTTGTGTTAAATTCAGGTTTGAAATTTTATAAATAAAGTTGGTTGTTTTCCCTGCATTTAGTAGGGTGGAAGCTCCGCCAAGTTGAGATTTTATGCTAAAACCAAGTTCCGGATTCGTTCCTGTTCGTTGGTCGTGAATGACGATTCTAATATCACTTTTTACGGTTGATCTTGCTTTTAAAGAATGACTATTGAAAGAGTTAATGAAACTTTCAATTTCAGGAATTGAAAATGTAGCCCTTGTTTTTTCCTTGAGCTTAGTAAGTAAAAAATGGGCTTGTTTTTTGAACTCGTTTACAGAAATTCTGACTTCTTCGTTGTCGTTTTTAACGATCACCAAATCGTTGTCATAACTAAACTCAAATGTTCCATTTGACTCATCACGCAACACTTTGATAATCGGAAAGATCAGATTTTCAATTTTATTTAGGTCACTGTCCCCAGCAAAAAGTCGCTTGTCCGCAATAACTTTCAGAAGCGTATAAATTTCGCTCCACTCACCTTTATTTCCAGTTAGCATATAACGATCTCTTTTGCTAATCGCCAATCTGAGTTATTCCAGATACGTCCGTTATAGGAGATATTGGCAACGAAACGATTATTCTGATCAACCACTTCTCCACCAGTCCAATTTGCTGAGCCTAGATTATGTGTTGAAATAAACTGCAAACATTTGGTGCGGGCATCTTGCAGGTCGCTTACTGGTACGTATTTTATCCCTGTAGGCTTATTCATTTCTTCTGCTTTGCCGGAAGATGACATAAAAGGAAACCTTTCGTGGTCTCTAATTGAACCAATACTAACAAATAATGTTTGTTCAGAATTATTCTCGGACATTTTTTTTCCCTCCTAAGGCTGAAAGAATCTTTTTTGCGGTAGCCTTAATAGCCGGTACCGCCACCGAATTACCAAATTGTTTATACGCGGAAGCATCTGCAACGGGGATGATAAACTTATCAGAGAATCCCTGTAATCTTGCCCATTCTCTTGGCGTCATTTTACGCACTCCCTCTCTGTTAACTTCACCCTTAATGTGTGTGGTTGGAGTGAAGTCAGTAATGCGGTGATCATACACAAGATTTCTCTCTCGTCCCATCCCGCCAACAACAATGGCGTTTGCTATGCCGTCGTCCGGAATTATGGCATAACCAAATCCGTTCCCCTTGCTTTCATGCCTCGTCTTATGAGCTTCTAAAGTAGTTAAATATTGAGTAGATAGATAGTATTTAGTCGGAACTATTTCCTTCTCTTTTATATCTGCGAATTTAACTATTCTCTTCGTCGGTTTAGGGTAGCGGAATTTCGTCACCTCTGTATCAGGATGAAACCCAACTATGAAAACCCGTTCTCTGTTCTGCGGCACACCGAAGTCTTTGGCATTTATTATTTGGGGATCCGGAACAAAATAGCCCAAATCGTTTCTTAAAACATTTAAGATCGTGGATAAGGTCTTTCCCCCATTATGATTTCTCAACCCCTTCACGTTTTCTAAAAAGATCGCCGCAGGCTGCTTTCTTCTTATGATCTCTGCGACATCAAAAAACAGGGTGCCTCTTGTATCTTCGAATCCGCCTCGCTTCCCCGCTATAGAAAAGGCTTGGCATGGGAAACCCGCACACAAAATATCAAACCCGTCAGGTATATACCTTTTAACGCTCTCTTTGGTTATATCGCCAAATGGTGTTTCTCCAAAATTTGCCCTGTAAGTTTTTTGAGCCTCTTTATCCCACTCACTTGAAAACACACACTTTCCGCCTAAGTCTTGCATCGCCATTCGGAACCCGCCAATACCGGCAAAAAGATCAATAAACTTAAAAGTGGGACTTTCTATCGGTTTGAATGGAACATCAACCTCATCAAAAAGCCCTCGCTGTAATGCCGTCTCTGCGTCTTCAAGCGTAAAGTACTTTTCAGGATTCTCCTTTTCCAAAATCCCTTTAACATACTCGACAGCATCACCTCTATAAAATCCGGAAACTCCGTTTGTTTTGTTGTGAAGGTAATGTGAAATAACGGCTTCTTTCATTTCTGTTTCGCTCACGGTCAGTAACTGCCTTTCAGCACTTCTTCAATTCTAAAAATACAAGAATCTAAATTCTTTATGACATCTCTGCCCCAAAAACGTAAAACAATCCAGCCTTGCTCGTTCAATTTATCGTTAACCGTTTTGTCTCTTTCGATATTCTTTTCAATTTTGGAGAACCAAAATTCCCTATTGGTCTTATGGTCATTCTTTCTAACATCCCAATTTTTGCCGTGCCAGAATTCGCCGTCGACAAATATTGCGAGTTTGAATTTCTTGAAAGTCAGGTCAGGTTTTCCAAAGACTGTTCGGTCATTTTTCCGATAGCGATAGCCCAATGAATAAAGTTTCTTGGCGAGAAGAACCTCCGCTTTTGATCCGGTCGATCTAACCGCTTGCATGTTTCTTCTTCGCTGTTCTTTCGTTAGACGATCCATGCTTGGACAAACAACAATGTTGTTATAATGATACCAAATTGGTGTCATCGTGGCATTGAAAAACCATCAAAATGAAGTGATTTTAACATACTCAGTTTTTTATGCAATCTAGCTTAAAACCGCTTTGTGTATTTGTGGCAATACGGTGTGCCGCCTTTCTTTTCGTAGTAGCGTTGGTGGTATTCTTCGGCTTGCCAGAAGCGGCGGGCGGGTTTTAGTTTGGTGGCGACGTTTAGGCCTTTGTCTTCCAGCAATTTGATAAGTTTTTGGGCGATCTCTTTTTGATTCTCGTCTTGAAAAAATATGACGGACTGATATTGCTGGCCGATGTCCGGGCCTTGGCCGTCGGTTTGGGTCGGGTCGTGGATCTCAAAAAAGAGGCGTGCAAGCTTTTCGTAATTGGTCAGCTTTGGGTCAAATTCCACCTCGACCGCTTCATAGTGGCCTGTTGTCTTGCTTAACACCTGCTCGTATGTCGGCCGCGAAACGCTGCCGCCGGTGTAGCCCGATCTGACGCTTTTCACGCCTTTTTCACGTAAGAAATAATACTCGACGCCCCAAAAACATCCGCCCGCAAAAATGGCGGTGTTGGCTTTCTTTTTTGACACCTTTGGAATGAATACAAGCGATGTTGTGTTTACACAATGGCGTGTGTTTTTAGCGGTAAATCTTTCGCCGTAAAAAACGTGTCCAAGATGGCCCTTGCATCTTGAACAGATTATCTCGGTGCGTTCACCATCTGCATCGGGGACTTTGGTAACTGCTCCGGGGATCTCCTGATCAAAGCTCGGCCAGCCGCAATTCGAGTGAAACTTATCGTTCGAAACATATAGCTCCGCATCGCATTGGCGGCAATAATATTTGCCCTCTTCAAAATTGTCGGTCAGTTCGCCTGTAAACGCACGGTCGGTGCCTTTATCGACGATCACGTGCTTTTCTGCTTCTGTTAATTGATTCAGTTCCACTTTCACCTCCGGCGTCGGCGTCGGTGACGGATCAAACATCGAACCGCTATCCGCCGGCCCCGAGTTTCCTGATATGATCGCTCCCCCGACCAATGCCAGAAGCATCAGCCCACAGAACACCGACGCGGCCTTAAAGGTGATATTGTTAACCGACATATCGTATGACTCAACGTATAGTTAGATGCAGATCATATCAATAGATAATAATATACCTTATCAGATACAAAAGAACCCCTTTTTTCATGCCCAAACCTGTCTATTGCCTTTCGCAATGAAGACAAGCCTGAATATAATAAGGGCCTAAACGGTTCGGCGGACAGCCGGGTTCGGTGCGGCACGGCGGTTATTAAAAACTCTTTCGACATTTACGTTATTAGGCGGAAACTTGCGGACATTTTGTCGCAATGATGTATATAATAGGTATATGATCCGAGTAAAGGAACGAAAAACAACAAAAGCCGGCTTTGATAGTTTAGTTGTGGAAATACCAAGGGATTTCGCGGTCGATCATGGCCTGCCTGAGCGGTCTTTGGCAACTCTAACGGTTCGAGACGGAAAAATATTGTCGGAAATAATTGAGTATTCGGCGGATGACGAGAATGAGGTTGACGAGTTTCTTAATGATTTTCCGGGTTTTGACGAGGAGATGAGGTCACTTGGCGACTGAAACTTTTGTTTACCTGACTCTGCCGGAAGCTGTTAAATTCCATGTCCTCTACATGAGAAAGGTGGGCGAAACGCGGTTCGGCGTTTTTGACAGCGACCTTATTGAATCTGCTCTTGCCCGACCGAAACATGCGGCTGTTTACGAAAATGCCGATCTGATCCGGCAGGCCGCGACATTGCTTTTCGGACTTATTAAAAGTCACCCATGGGAAGGCGGAAACAAACGCACGGCAACTCTTTTGACAAACCTCTTTCTAAAACGAAACGGCACAAAACTAACGGCGTCAGTTCCGGATATCATTGATATGTGTTTAAAGGTCGAAGCCGATGAGTGGAAAGTTGACGAGATCGAGAAATGGCTTCGGGATCGAACTGAGAAGAAACATTAGAAACTGAGTCACCGGCAAATAAGGAGGAAAGCTGAAGGTGTTTCCTTGGAAAATAGCTGTTTTGCTTGCGATACCGGCTGTGGCCGGAATCTACTATTTCTATTATGCTAAGGACCTGGCGTCGCCACAAAAGGAATTACTGCGCTTGAGGCTTTCTCTGTTGTGTCTGATCGGTTTCTTTCTCGTGGGAATCATCAAAGCGCCTTTTTTTGGTTATTATGTCGATACTTCGCCGACGTACATTCAGACGATTGACGATGCTCGATTCGCAATCCAAAGATCGAATGAAACCATCAAAAAACTGGCAGATGATTCACGCGAAAGTTTCTGGATGATCTTTATGACCTCGGCCATTCTAATAGGATATGTTCTGCCATCATTTCTGCGGCTTTCAGAAGCAATGATTCCCGGAGAAAGCGAAGAACCAAACCTCGATGATGACAGGCCGATCTCGATTTTTGACGATGACAGATCATAATTTTTCTCACATATGGGCTGGCGGCGAGTAATGGTTTGATCGTCGGTGCTATTGGAAACAAGACGGCGGTACCGGCGATCTCGGTATGATTCATCAAAGAGTTTGATGTACAATTCTGACATGTTCGATCTTGAATTATATAAGGATGAAATCGCCCTTATCTGTAAGAGATTCGGGATCAAAAAGCTTGAATTTTTCGGGTCGGTCCTTTCCGAAGAGTTTGGTGAACACAGCGATATTGATTGCCTTATAACATTTGATGAGAGCGACGGTAACTATTTTCACCGTTACTTTGATCTGAAATACGCATTGGAGGAACTTTTGGGCCGCGATGTCGATATAGTTGTCGATTCCGCAATAAAAAATCCATATTTCCGTATGGCAGTTGACCGTTCGAGACAGCTTGTTTATGCAGCATGACATTCGCAAACTCTGTTTTGATATTCTGCGAGCGATCGAAGATATCAAGACCTTTACCGAGGGGCTGGAGTATGAACAATACCAGCAGAACCGATTGGTAAGACTGGCGGTTGAGCGTGATTATGAGATCATCGGCGAAGCATTGAAGAGAATGGAAATTAGGTTCGCGGATGATTTCGCAACCGTGGCTAATGGCCGAAAAATAATAGATTTTCGCAATCTGCTTGCCCACGGATACGATGAGATCGCGGATGAGATCGTTTGGGCAATAACGAAATATGATATCAATGTGTTAGAGAGCGATATTAAGCAAATATTAGGCCAATAAGAATGAACAATTTTTTCACAGCAAACTTATCAGAAGCTGATCCGGTGATCAGCGATGCTATCAGTAATGAAGTTCGGCGGCAGGCTTACGGGCTTGAGCTTATTGCGTCGGAGAATTTTGTTTCCGAGGCGGTTTTGCAGGCGCTTGGGACGGTTTTGACGAACAAGTATGCTGAGGGTTATCCGGGCAAGCGTTATTATGGCGGATGCGAGTTTGCCGACGTTGTCGAACAGGCGGCCATTGACCGCGCAAAGCAGATCTTTGGCGCCGATCATGTAAATGTTCAGCCGCACTCGGGTGCACAGGCAAATATGTCAGTTCTGCTGGCAGCTTTGGAACACGGCGACACCATTTTGGGAATGAACCTTTCGCACGGCGGGCATCTGACACACGGCCATCCGCTGAATTTTTCAGGCCTGAATTACACCGTCGCCGATTATGGCGTCAACAAAGACACCGAACAGATCGATTATGACGAGCTTCAGCGAATTGCGGAAGAAAGCCGTCCGAAAATGCTGATATGCGGTGCATCCGCCTATCCGCGAACGATAGATTTTGCACGCATCGGCGAGATCGCCCGCAGCGTTGACGCGATGGTAATGGCGGACATTGCCCACATCGCGGGGCTTGTTGCGGCGGGGCTTCATCCTTCGCCCGTGCCGCATTGCGATTTTGTCACAACGACAACGCACAAAACCTTGCGAGGCCCTCGCGGCGGCATGGCGATGTGCAAGGAAGAATATGCGAAAGACCTTGACCGACGCGTTTTCCCGGGCGTTCAGGGCGGGCCGCTGATGCACGTCATCGCGGCAAAGGCCGTCTCGTTCGGTGAGGCTTTACAGCCCGATTTCAAAACGTATCAGGAACAAATATTAAAGAACGCACAGGCTCTTGCAAAGGCTTTGACCGGTGCCGGGCTGCGGCTCGTTTCGGGCGGCACGGACAATCACTTGCTGCTTGTTGACGTGTTCATGGACGGCAAAGGCATCACCGGAAAGGAAGCCGAAAAGGCACTGGACGAAGTGCATATCACCGTCAATAAAAATACAATTCCATTTGATCAAAACAAGCCGTTCGTCGCCTCGGGCATACGTTTGGGCACGCCCGCATTGACCACACGAGGAATGAAGGAAGCGGAAATGACAAAGATCGGCGAGATGATCGCCGCCGTTATCAGCGAACCTGATTCTGATGAGGTAAGGGCAAAGGTCAAGGCAGAAGTTGCGGAAATAACGGCACGTTTCCCTATGTATAAAAGGTAAGGCTTTTACCGTTTACCGTCAGGATGCGGAGAGCAATGTTTCAGAGACCAAAGGTCTCATTCTCCGCATTCGTTCTCAAACATTTCTACATCTTTGAGAAAGCCGTTGATCTCCTCCGGCATCGGCGTATTTGTACAGATATAGAATCGTTTGGCAGCCTTTAAAGATGCATCGCCCACAATGGAGCTTCGCAAGCTCTCATTATCCCGGAGTTCCGCGACCATCGTCCGAATGGTTCGTTCATGTCTTTCCAGCAATATTGCGCTGTCGCCTGACTTGATGAGCAACGCATCATTTGCGGCAGAACCCAGCATGCCCGTATAGAACATCACCGCCCATCTGTTGTGTATTTCCCTGGCAATATACCCTGTTATGATCGAACCTGCCAACGCTCCAATTATCAGAAACAACAGGCACAAAAGCACTTTTTTCATATATCTACCCTCCGCGTAAACGCTACGGCATTGGACGCCGTATCAGAACTGTTTTTGCAAAGCTCGGAGAGGAATTATATGACATAACCTGTTTGGCCGACTTCCTCGGTTTACAAAAATGTCACCGCGTATAAAATAAAAGTGAAAATGAAAAGACAGCCATTCAAAGCATCTGCGTTAATACTTCTCTTATCCTGTTCGGCCTTTTCTCAGGCAAACAAGCCGTCCAATGCTAATGCCGACGCATCGGAACCCGCCTCTCAGCGTGAGATGCCGGCAAGATTCCGGTCAGACGGCTGCACGCTTTTTCCTGACGGCAATTACCGCGAATGCTGCGTCAGCCATGATGAGGATTATTATTTCGGCGGCAGCGGCAAGGAAAGATGGCGGTCAGACAAGAGGCTTTATAAATGCGTCAAGGCAAAACGCGGCTGGCAAAATAAAATCGCCGCTCCAATTATGTGGATCGGCGTTCGCGTTGGCGGCGTCTCATTTCTCCCGACGCCTTTCAGATGGGGTTTTGGCAGGAACAAGGACAAAAGCGGTCAGCCCTGATTCAGCTTTGGCTGGGCATCATGCCAAACTGATCTTCCAGCCGATCCAGAACGTCACGGGCCTCTTCCGAATCATATTCATACGCCTTCTGTTCCAGAGCGCTGATGGCGATGTCCGCGTACACCGGATCGTTCACCAAAGGCAGCAATGCCCGGACAGACACCATTGACAGTGACTCATAGGCGATGGCCCTGATCTGCGGATAATCGGTCTGCCGGATTATTTCCGCGACCTCGGCCGGGCTGAACCGGTCCATAAGATGGTCGGAAAGACGGTCGAGCCGGGCATAGTCGTGCTGGTTTATGGCACGGGCGGCAAGCTGAACAAAGACCTCGGCCGAGGCGCTCTGCGTTTCCAATATCAGGGCGCACGTTTCGGCAAGCCGTGCCGCTTCCTGCTCGGCACCGGCATCCTTTTCTCGTTTTCGCTGATCGAGCGCGTTCAGCAGACGGCTTAATTCCCAATCCGCATGAACATCATATTCAAATTTCTGAACCTGATTATTTGAGTGAGGAATACCGCTCGATTCCATCGAACCGACAAGTAATTTTTTTGTGATCGGCCGCAAACCCTCCCAAATGGTTGCGACGCGTGCATCGAGATCTTTGATCATCATGTCAACAATTCCAGTTTGCTATCGCAATGCTGACTTGTCAAGCAAATTTGTTTTTGCCGGAAGCTTTTATCGAGGTCTCTGCCATTTTTCTTTCGACCTCGGCGAGAACTTCGTCCATCTCAGTCTCACTCGCATCATCACTGACAACTGCCAATAGAGCGAACGGCGTCCCAAAAAGCCGTCTCAGTTCCCACGTCTCAGCTCCGTCATGTCTTTTTCGCGAAAACCACAGGCCGTCAAAAGATGCAGCGGCAATCGGAACTTCATCATCCGCGAATGGCGGCTTTCCCGTATCCTCTGCCAGCACGCGGCGAAGCCGCCAGCCGTTCCTGACGTATTGATCGATGATCGCTTCCGCAATTTCGGATGACATCTTTTTGCTCTATTTATTCACCGGCGGAGGCGGAGGCGGCGGCCCTTGCTTGGGAACCATCGGCTTGACGTTCGCGTCCATGCCGTTCGGCATGTTCGGCGGCGGCCGCATTTCTATCTGATCATTGCCGCTCAGGTTTGCGGCCTCGCGTTCGCGCGTCGAACGGCCCTTTCCGGGCGATTTGAACGTGCCGCCAAATTCGTCACCGATGGCAAGGCGCCATGCTCCCGCCTCAAAGATGAACGGGATGTCGTGCCAGACGTTGTCCTTGGCGTTCCATACCTCGACCGCTCCCATATTGCCGTCTATGCGTTCATCGCGTATCTCCGGCAACGAAGGAGAAAAGGTCGATGCGGTAAAACCGTTCTCCAGCACCTTTTCTATCGGGGCCTTTTGCTGCTGTGAGATCATTTCCGCAAAGGCCTGGGTCTTTGACGTCAACTGTGCCTTGATCTCCTCCGTGTTCTTCGCTTTCACGGCGTTGTAGAGATTCTTGTAAGCTTCGGTCGGCGTCGCACCGCCGCCGGGCCTGCTTGCCTCTTCCGAATTGTCAGGCCCGCTTCCGCAAGCGAACGCCATTGCCGTAAAGGCTGTGAGAATGGATAAAAGAATGATTTTTTTCACAGGCTGTATTTTTCCGTTATGGTTAAAATAAAGGTTACGTTATCCTGCAAGTATATGTAAGCCGCCTGAAAATGTAAATTTTCCGGTAATGAACACATTTGTATGAAAGCACTCAGAGTAAATTCGGGCAAGGCCTCGGTTGAGGATATCGCCGTGCCGGATGTTCCCGGCGAAGCGCTTGTCCGTGTTGTGTGTTCGGGCATTTGCAGCACCGACCTTGAGATAATAAAAGGCTACGCGGCGTTCGATGGAACGATCGGCCATGAGTTTGTCGGCATTGTCGAATCGTGTTCCGATGCCCCTGCTCTTGTCCGCCGGCGTGTCGTCGGCGAGATAAATGCGGGATGCGGCGCGTGTCCGCTGTGTCTGGCGGGCGATCCGCGTCACTGCCCGACGCGGACGGTTCTGGGCATAAAGGGCCGTGACGGCTCACATGCCGAATACCTCTCTCTGCCGTCGCAAAATCTCATTCCCGTGCCTGATAATGTAACGAACGAGCAGGCCGTCTTTGCCGAACCGCTTGCGGCAGCCATCGGCATAACCGAACAGGTTGAAATAGCGCCGGACACGCGCGTCGCCGTTATCGGTGACGGCAAACTGGGCCAGTTGTGCGCCAGGGCTTTGGCCGCACTGACCGATCATACATCCATTGTCGGAAAACATTCATCAAAGCTTAAACGGGCCGAAGATCACGGCATTGAGACATTTTTGGCGGAAAAGGCCGGACAGCTTTCAGGACACTTTGATGTCGTGGTCGAGGCAAGCGGCGCCGAGTCAGGCTTTGCCTCGGCCCTTGACCTTGTCAGGCCAAGAGGCAAGATCGTGCTGAAATCGACATTTCACGGGCGTCCGTCGTGGGAAGCATGGCGGGTCGTTGTGGATGAAATAACCGTTGTCGGTTCACGCTGCGGCCGCATAGGGCCGGCATTGGAGCATCTTGCCGGAAACAAGATAAAGGTTGACGACCTGATCGAGGACAGATTCAGCCTTGCAAATGCTTTGAATGCAATAGATAGGGCGGCCGCACGCGGAACGATGAAGGTTTTGCTGGATACGGAAACTTAAATTGTCGTGAGCGCGTATCGAACTTTTGGTATAATCTGCCATACCACAAAGCATTTTTGGGAGCATGCAATATGATCGTTGAAAAAAGACCTGTTTCATTATCGGCAAGGTTTGTCGCCCTGTCGTTCCTTGTTTTGGCGCTTGCCCTTGGCATGGCGGTTCCCATTTATGCCCAGAATGAAGCCGACGTTCGCGAGTCGGCTGTTTCTCCTGAAAAACTTTCCGACGCATTTGCCGAGGTCGCCAAAAAGGTCGGGCCGGCCGTGGTCAGCATTGACGCAAAGAGCCGGACGCGCGAATCGGCACGCGGCGAGGCCTCGCCGGACGATGCCGACGACCTTCTTGAATTTTTCCGCCGCCAGATCCCGCGTCGCTCGGCAACGGCCATCGGCAGCGGATTCATCGTGGACAAATCGGGCTACATCCTGACAAATGCTCATGTTATCGAGGACGCGGCAAAGGTCACGGTTCGGCTTGATTCGGGCGAAGAACTCGCGGCTGAGATAATCGGCTCCGATGAGGAAACCGATATTGCCGTATTGAAGGTGAACGCGGGCCGCGACCTGCCCGCCGTCAAATTCGGCAATTCCGAAAATGCCCGCGTCGGCGATTGGGTGCTGGCGATAGGTTCGCCCTTCGGCCTGAACCGCACGGTCACGGCAGGCATCATTTCTCAGACAAAACGCGAAACGCCATACGCCACGCCTTTTCAGAAATTCATCCAGACGGACGCGGCGATAAATCGCGGCAATTCCGGCGGGCCGCTCGTCAACCTCAACGGCGAGGTCATCGGCGTCAATTCACAGATAGCGACATCGACGGGCGATTATAACGGCGTCGGTTTTGCGTTGCCCTCAACAGAAGCGGAACAGGTCTATAAACAGCTTTTGACTGATGGAAAGGTCCGCCGCGGCTACCTCGGCATTTTGCTTGATTCGGTAAAGGCCGAGTATGCAAAGGTCTATGAGATGGACGACGAACGCGGGGCCATCGTCGTTGACGTGAGGGACAATGACGGCCCGGCCGCTGCCGCCGGATTAAAGGCAGGCGACGTTATCGTCGAATTTGACGGACAGGCCGTTGTGAATGCTCAGGACCTGATAGCCAAGGTCGCGTCCACGCCGCCCGACCGTTCGGTCAACGTCATTTACCTTCGCGAGGTTGGCAAAGACATTGAACGCCGCTCTGTCTCGATGCGGCTTGGCGAAAGGCCGCCTAATGCAAGAGGCGGTACAAGAAACACTCCGTCGCGTCTGCCGCTGGAGCGTGACAAGCCGGACAGCAGGCCGTTCGGCCTGACGCTGTCGAACGTCACACCGGCGCTTGCCGCTTCATTGAAGCTGGAAGGCAAGGGCGGCGTCGAGGTAAAGGAGATAAATCCCGAAAGTTTTATCGCGGACGTAAAGCTGTCCAGCGGGGCAGATGCCTTGCGGCAGGGCGATATAATCATTCGCGTCAACCGCAAGCCCGTGGCCGACCAGACATCGTTCACGGCCATTGTCAGAGAGTTGAAAAAAGGCGACGCTGTCGTGATGCACGTCCTGACGCCGGTTCCGGGAAATCGGGCGACCGAGCTGAAAATAGTTCAGTTTTCGGTACAGGATTAAACATTTTCACAGCCATATCGAAACCGCGGTTGGAAATTATTCCCGCCGCGGTTTACGATCATTATATTGGCGGTTAAATATCAGGAACACAAAATTACTATGGCAAAAGCAAAAGAAGCAAAGATCAAAAAAACATCAAAAACGGCAAAAACAAGCAAAAAGACGTATCACAATTACATCAACGGCGAATGGGTGAAGAGTTTGTCAGGCGAATGGTTTGACAACGTAAACCCGGCGGACACGACCGACATTGTCGGGCGTTTTCCCAAGTCGAATGCGGACGATGTGAATGCGGCGGTCGCGGCGGCAAAGAATGCTGCCGACAAATGGCGTCGGACACCGGCGCCGAAACGCGCCGAACTGCTTTTCACATTGGCTGAAATTCTGCGCGACAATAAGGACGCCTATACACGCGACATGACCCGCGAAATGGGCAAGGTTTTGAAGGAAGCGGGCGGCGACGTTCAGGAAGCCATCGACTGCACCTACTACACTGCCGGCGAAGGCCGCCGTCTGCACGGCTTTACGACACCCGCCGAAATGAAGAACAAATTTGCGATGTGCGTTCGCCAGCCGGTCGGTTTGTGCGGGCTTATCACGCCGTTCAATTTCCCGATGGCGATACCGTCGTGGAAGCTCATTCCCGCTCTGGTCTGCGGCAACACGGTCGTCATCAAATCGGGCGAGGATGTGCCGCTTTCGACCATCAACCTTATCAAGGCATGTGAAGCCGCGGGCATTCCGAAAGGCGTTGTGAATATCGTCAACGGTTTTGGCGATGCCGGTGCGGCATTGGTCGATCATGACGATGTCCGCCTCATCTCATTCACCGGTTCGACCAACACGGGCCGCATAATTGCTGAGGCCTGCGCCCGCGACAATAAGATAGTCAGCTTGGAAATGGGCGGGAAGAACGCAATCATCGTCATGGACGATGCCGATGTCGATAACGCTGTCGAAGGTGCATTGTGGGGAGCATTCGGTACCAGCGGCCAACGCTGTACGGCGTCTTCACGGCTGGTCGTTCACAAAAAGATCTATAAGCAATTTACCAAAAAGCTTGCCGAAAGAGCTTCTCAGCTCCGCGTCGGCAACGGCCTCGATGCCAAGACCGAGGTCGGTCCGGTCATCAACCAAAAGGCGATGGACAAGATCTTGAACTACATAGAGATCGGTAGGAATGAAGACAAGGCAACCGTTGCGTGCGGCGGAAACGCACTGACCAAAGGTGCATACAAGAACGGCTTTTTCATCGAACCGACCGTCTTTACGGACGTTGCACCGAACCATCGCATCGCACAGGAAGAGATATTTGGCCCGGTCACATCGGTCATTCCTTTTTCGACGCTTGATGAAGCGATCGACATCGTAAACGGTGTGAAGTACGGCCTGTCGTCAGCTATCTATACGCAAGACGTGAACAAGGCGTTCTACGCAATGCAGGAACTCTACACCGGCATCTGCTATGTAAATTCGGCAACCATCGGTGCGGAAGTTCATCTTCCGTTCGGCGGAACTAAAGGAACCGGAAACGGCCACCGCGAAGCAGGAACTCAGGTTCTGGACATCTTCAGCGAATGGAAATCTCTCTACGTTGATTACAGCGGCAAGCTACAAAAAGCCCAGATCGACGAAGTAGAGATATAGCAGGTCAGCGATGAGCAAATTCAAAGTAATGGTTGATGATAACTTCCATTACATGGATGAATCCGAAAGATATTGCGCAGGCGAGTTTGATACTTATCAGGAAGCTCTCGCCTGCGCAAAACGCATTGTTGATGAGTGCCTGCAAACAAGCATCGCACCAGGAAAAACGCCTGATGTTATCTACAGCGAATACACCGGTTTTGGCGAAGACCCCTTTATCATTGGTGACGGCATAGAAGAACACCCAAGATTTTCCGCATGGGAATATGCCAGGGTTCGCTGCAATGAGATGTATTCTGCATGACGAACACCGAAAGGCTACGAATAGAACAACATTCTTTTATTTAATAAAGACCTCTTTCAACTTTTGCTAATATCGGGGGCTTGAAACAAACCGTCTCAAGCTGCATTCACACCAAATATATATCCTACTAATGCTGAAGCCGCCATTGCGACGGTTCCCCAGAAAGCAATGCGCGTTACCGCAGGTCCTACGGGCGAACCGCCGGTCTTTGCGGACATGATGCCGAGCAGCACCAAGAAGACCAACGCGAAAACATATTGTGCCGGAACCATGTAGCCCAGCGGAGCAAAGATCGCGACAAATAACGGCAATAACGCTCCGGCCAGAAACGACCCGAATGATGCAGCCGCCGCCTGGAGCGGCCTTGCTTCCGAAACCTCGTTTATCCCAAGTTCGTCGCGTGCGTGAGCCTCCAGAGCGTTGTGTTTTGTCAACTGCGCTGCCACCTCACGTGCCAGCGTTTCATCCAGCCCTCGCTGCACATATATATCTGAAAGCTCTTTCAGCTCCAGGTCTGAAGATGTGAGCAAAGCTTCGCTTTCGCGTTTGAGGTCAGCCTGTTCGGCATCGCCCTGCGAACTGACAGAAACATATTCGCCCGCCGCCATCGACATCGCTCCGGCCGTCAGCCCTGCCAATGCAGCCAACACTATCGGCGAACGCGTGCTGCTCGCTGCGGCAACGCCGATCACGAGGCTGCTGGTCGATATTATGCCGTCATTGGCCCCGAGAACAGCTGCCCGCAGCCATCCTACTCTGTTAACGTAATGTTCTTTTCCCACTGTGACTTGCCTGCAACGTAACGCTAAATCTTTATCACATAATTGCGAAAAACAAAAAATCAAGTAATATTTCTTGGGATATATTCTGCCGCAAGCCCGAAAGCACCCTGACCATATATGCGACCGACCATTTTTACACTGCTCCTTGTTCTTATAACGTCGTTCATAGTTGCGCCGGCAAATGCGACCGCGAAAAACGATGCTGCCAAAGCCTGGGAACTTATGGAGAGCGAAGATACGGAACAGGTGTTTTGGCATCTCATCGAGATGTTTCGCAAAGGCGGAGCAGATATTCCTGACGATGGTCCGTGGAAACTTACCTTAGATGTCCAAGGGCATCTTGAGATCATAAATCAATATAGCAGCGGCAAAGTATCTATCCGGCTTTCAAGAATGATGAAGCCTGAAGAAACCGCAGAGTATTGGGAAAACTGGAGCAACGTTCTTGCAGCGGGTAACTTCGACCACAAGCAGTTCTTTCACAATGACCGCGAGCGACATCTTCTCGCCAACTTCAATGTACTCGTTCTTGCTTCGCATGAGATAGGACATTACCTCGACTTCCGTTATAAGATGAGCGACCGTTCGTTCGGCGGCTTTGGCATACTCCAAGATAATGATCCTTTGAATTGCACCGAGGCCTACGCGGACAGATTTGCCACCGGCATGATAAGGTCACTGTCCGCTGATGAACGGTTCAAAGCTTTGGTGCCAAGATATCTGGACCTAATAAAGGAATTTAATGATTCGATACCCGAACAGAATCGCTACTATTTCAATTCCCCTGATCTGGCCGGGCCAAGATGCGGTGAAATAGACCTGATGGAAAACGGGCTCGAACAGGACGGACGAACCGTCAACGCAAACTTTTTCCGGCAATACACCTCTGCCTATTTTAATCGTCATCAGGCATTTTTGTCCGATAAAGAACACGGAGACCTGAAGGCCGTGATCGAGCGCG
Organism: Acidobacteriota bacterium; assembly: GCA_019639175.1. Lineage (GTDB taxonomy): Bacteria > Acidobacteriota > Blastocatellia > Pyrinomonadales > Pyrinomonadaceae > OLB17. Next base: position 216,655 of record JAHBSK010000007.1, read on the forward strand.
ATCTCGTAAAGCCTTTCTTTGCCAGGTCAGAACTGACCGAGAACCGAACTTTGGTAAGAACCATCAAGGTCGTGCCGGGCGGCCTTGGCGTCGAGTTCAAGATATTTCTTGGCGGAAAAGATCTTCGAGATCATATAAAGTACCTGACCCTAGACGAAGACCCCGGCGTGGTAAAGCCCATCGAGAAAGTCGTCATAGACGATGTCCTCTTCAATGACAAAGGGGCATTGCGAAAGATCAGGATCACTTGGGAAACCCCGAAACCCCAAGGTGAACTTCACGCCCTTGTCTTTAAAGAATCTAATTTTACGGTGGCCTTATCCGACGAGAAAGACGCCGTTCTAGGCGAATTCAGAGCAGAGGTGCCTAAAGGACTTCGCAAACACTACAATTTTTCTGACGTTGTTCTCCTGACGGATAACGAGCTTGTTCTCGTTATGACGCCGTTCGATGTCGAGGAAAAATTTGATCACGTTTTAGTTCTCCATGCGACGCGAAAGAAAGGTAAATGGGCAACCAGAACTTTCCGATTCACGCTTCCCGGCCTCATCGACGCAGATGAGGTTGGTGCGGGATGGTTTGCAACACCAAACGGTGATCTTTATCTTGCACGCAATCGGCCTAACGCCAATGCCGATTCGCGAAAGATCACGACCTATTTGATCGACCGCAAAAGATTTTCTGCAAAACTTATCCGAAGTGACTTTGATGTTTTGGCCCCTTCCAATAGTTCCACCAATAGTATGAAAAAGGGACTTTGGAGAAAGTATTTGTGGCAAGAAAGTGTATTCGGAAATGATGACGGAAAGCTTTTTGTCACAGGTTACGAATCCAACCTGGCGGTCGCCCAGCTCGGAAATGCTCTGGACTCGAGCATATTTGAGATCACGAACAAAGCTAGGCTTTTTCTTGGTATCTTCAAGGGCATCCGTGACGGTGACGGGCCGATCGAGGCTAAGATCTCCACTCCCTTCTCTCCGCGATTTATAAAGAATGACCGGTTCGTTTTCGTCGATCTATACGAAGGCAAGACGTTCATCCGCGAGGTCATATTACCTTAGGTAAATGACGTGGCCTATGTCCTTTCCCAATGCTCTATCTCTCCGTCAACGATCACAAAGAGCGGATGTGGCTCGAAACTTTTGAGAGCGGAAAAGCTCTGTCCGCGTTCTGGATCTCTGACATTAAGTTTGGATAAAAGATGTCGTGATTCAAATTCCATCTGTCCTTTTGTTACCGCGATGTTTTGGCTCTTGGCATTGGCATCAAACTTTTCCGGGTCAAAGCTGTAGCCGCGTGACGAGGCTTCTTCGAATACAAAACGCAGGTAAACATTTATTGCGGCAAGCGGGTCTTTGCATTGCTGAAAGCGCAAGAGTTGCGGGTGATGGCGATAACCTTTTGTTTTCCCTTCCAGAACATTTTTAGCCAGAAGGGTTTCGCGCCATAGCGCGACCAGGCCTTTGGCGTCGAGATATTTTGGATGCAGAGACCACAGGCGCATAATTCTCTAATTACCGGCAGCGTTTTTTATTACCTTTAGATATTCACGCCAAGGGCCGACAGCATCCTTGTATTGATATGCCATCACGCGGGCTATTTGTGCAATATGATCAAGGTCGTGAACGGTCCAGGTTGCAAGAAGCTGCGAGAGTTTTATAGGCCCGAGATCAGGGTGCATTCCGCCTGACGAGAGATGTTCATCATTTAAGCCAAGCCCTCTTAGCCATTCGATATTCTTCTTTCGCAGGCCGGCAAATACGGTAAGAAGCTGATCAACCGCTGTGTTTGGATCATTTTTCAGATGTGCGAAACGATCAAAAGGTGCAAAGCTTTTTTCAGGGTTGTCTGATAAAAGCACTTTTGCCCTCGGCACCCACAGCACTTGTTCGCCTTCGATAAGATGCCCGATCACTTCATATGGGCTCCAGGTTCCTTCGCCTTCATTTTTCTTAAGCCAGTCGTCTGAGAGGCCGTTCAGCATTGCCCTTATGACATCGGGCGTTCTTTCCAACAGCTCTAGCGATCTTTCTATCGAAAATTCCATTTGTTTCGCTCTCAGTACCGCAGACTTACTGCGTTATCAGGAAATGAACTGCTGCTTTTCCATCAGATACTCATATCTGGCGTGGTCACTCTCTTCATCGGGAAGCAGTTCCTTAAACCTGACGGCACCGAGTTTTTCTATGGCTTTTTGCGAACGGATATTATCAACGCCGACATGGAAAACGACCCTGCTGAAAAAATTGAACGCATGTTCCAGCATCAGATGTTTGACCGCGCGGTTATGATCGCCGCCCCAATATTTTCGTGCGAGAAATGTGTAGCCGATAGCAACAGTGTCAGGTTCTTTGCCGATGTCGTAATATCGCGAACTGCCTATTACATCGCCGCTTTTTCGATCAAAGATCACCAACGCCGCCTTGCTTTCAAGTGCCTTGCTAAAGAATTTCTCGAAAACGTCCCGCTTCCAGCGATCATTCTTAGGATGCTGTTCCCATATCAGCGGGTCTGACGCAACCGAGTAGAGCTCTTCAAGGTCGTCTGCATTCAAAGGACGCAGTTCGACAAGGTCGTCTGCGAGACGAATCTTTCCTATGTCTTTGTCGATCAGGTCAGATGTCATGCGTAAATTGTGCGGCTACATAAGCAGCTGTTCGTAAAATGCTCCGAACTTTCTTTCGCGATCTACGAACTGTATTTCCAATATCCAATGCCTTTTGCTGCCGTCCTGAGCAGGAGCGAAAATGTCATTCGGATTATCAAGATGCATATACAGGCCTTTTTCGCCTTTTGGCAGCCTTTCGTGCGGAAATCTGCCAACTAAGTGGCCTGCTATCTCGATGCCGTATTCCCAACCTCGGTTCTCAGCCGCCTCGACGGCAAACTTGTAACATTCCGCTCCGGTCAGGCTCTCGTGCGAAAGTACGCGGTCGCGTATCTCCGCCCAAGCGGCCTCGATATCTTTCGTGATCCTTATTTTGTCAGGGTCATCGCCAAGCACATACGTCCTGCCGACATCTGCTTCATAGTCTTCAAAGATCGGCCCGAAATCCAGAAACACGATGTCATCATCTTTTACCGTCAGGTTCGGCGGATTTTCGCCATAAGGACACAGCGTGTTCTCACCCGCACGAACGATGCGCTTATGCCAGTATTTCTCTATGCCGAACATTTCCCGCGCAAGGCCGAAAATATCTTCGCTTATCTCTTTTTCCGTCCTGCCGCCGCGCACAAGAGAGCGGTTTTCCGCCTCGGAAAAAAGCTCCATCGCCAGGCTCTCCGCCTCCTGCAATTTTGCCAATGTTATGTCTTTGTTTTCCATCATCAGTTTTGAATAACCGTCCGCTCTTCGGATCTTGTCTTCATCACGTCCAAAAGGCGTTCCTGAAAATCGCCCAATATCCATTCGCCCCACAGACGGCCGTAAAAATTTACCTTTGAGGTCAGGCGGTATCGGGATGTCAGCGTCAAACGCGTCTTCCCTTCCGGGCCTTCGGCAATATCGTATGCGGCATCGATAAAGCTGAAATAATTGCCGTTAAGAACGTGCTGATCCAAAACCCTCGAACTGATCGAGGCCGGATCGACCGCAATGCTGAATGACACATTCTTTTCGGGCTGATATGTGTTCAGCGTTTCAACAAATTTTAGGCCGCCGTCAAATCTTCCTATCCGCGTGCCGCCTATCTCATGTTTATCCACCTCTGCGCTGACAGGCCGCGGAATACCGATCTTGTTAAAAAATCCCGGCTTGAATTCATCATCGCCTATTGCCCGAACATCGACAATATTTTCCCATACATCACGCGGAGATGCGGCTATAACGACCTCGCTCTGCACCGAATATATCTCAGACGGACTTTTTATCGCTTCTTCAACGGGCGAGAATAAAAACGGGAGTACCATTACCGCAAGCATTTTCTTGCTTTTTCGGTGAAGCAGAATAAGTCTGACCACCAATGCCCCGACCGTTCCCAACACGATGAACGGGGCCGCCAGCATCAGGATGCATGCAATTTCTTCCAGGCGGACCATCATGCTTATCAGAAAGAATGAAAGTATTGTCAGCCATGGAATAAAGATGATGTTCCTATATGATCTAAGCTGATCTTCGTTGGCAAAGATCAGCGGTATGACCCCAAGAACCGCCGGAACAAGAAAAAGATAAGTTATCGAAGCCAGTGTTGCCCTTTCGCCAAAAAATATTCGCGTGGCAACACCGTATGCCGCCCCGATCAGAACGCCGAGTATCAAAAGCCCATATTTCTGTTTGATCTTTAACATCCGCCTCACGCTGTATGTGATAAAAAATTCTACCATTTATAACGCGTTGTTCACGCCCAATATCTCGCAAATACCCCGATAATTCACAAATCACGCTGATAAAGATCGAAAAGGCCAAAAATAGAGCTTATGTAATTTAACATTTGTCGAAAACTCGGTAGAATGACGGATAAGCAAGTATTTATATTTATTTCTGGAGATTTGTAATGAAGATCGGATTGCCAAAAGAGATCAAGGACAATGAATACCGTGTTGGGCTGACACCCGCCGGTGTTAACGCCCTGGTCAATGCGGGACACACTGTTTTTGTACAGCATACGGCCGGTGAGGGTTCAGGAATACCTGACGAGGAATATGTAAAAGCGGGCGGACAAATTCTTGATACCGCCGACGATGTTTGGCAGGCAGGCGACATGATCGTAAAGGTCAAGGAGCCGATAGCGCCCGAATATCCGCGCATGCGCGAGAACCAGCTTCTGTTTACATATCTGCACCTTGCACCTGAACTGGAACTGACCAAACAGATGCTTGAACGCAGCGTCACCGGCGTTGCGTATGAAACGATCACGGACAAGCAGGGCCGTCTGCCGCTGCTGACACCGATGTCAGAGGTCGCAGGCCGTATGTCGGTTCAGGTCGGCGCAAATTGCCTTGAGAAGATCAACGGCGGACGCGGCGTTCTGCTTGGCGGCGTTCCCGGTGTTCCGGCGGCAAATGTCGTCATCATCGGCGGCGGCATCGTCGGCACTGAGGCCGCGAAAATGGCGGTCGGCTTGGGTGCAAAGGTCACGATCATCGACAAAAATCTTGACCGGCTTCGCGAACTGGACGACATCTTTCTTTCAAAGGTGCAGACGCTTGCCTCAAGCCATTTCGCCATTTCCGAAGCCATTTCGCACGCCGATCTGGTCATCGGGGCAGTGCTTATTCCCGGAGCGGCCGCGCCAAAGCTTGTCACCCGCGAGATGCTCAAGCTGATACCGTCAGGCTCGGTGCTGGTTGACGTCGCCGTCGATCAGGGCGGATGCTTTGAAACGACCCACGCGACGACGCACTCGAACCCGACATTTTACGAAGAAGGCGTTCTGCATTACTGTGTCGCGAACATGCCCGGAGCGGTTCCGCGCACATCGACCTTTGCCCTGACGAACGCGACATTGCCATACGCCCTCGCTCTGGCAAACAAGGGCTTTGAACAGGCGATCAAGGACGACGCGGGCCTTGCCGAAGGCGTCAACACCTACGCCGGCAAACTCACATACGCAGCCGTCGCCGAATCGCAGAACCTGGAATACACACCGCTTTCAAGCCTGATAGACCTCAAAGCGACAGCGGCTTAAACAGGCAAATTTTCTGAAACTAAAAAAGGAGAATGCAGATCTGTTTGCATTCTCCTTTTTACTTTGCCACAAAAAAAGTATGTATCCGAGCGAGACCGTAATACCAAGTAGCCTGAGAAACCAGCTATGCCATTTCGCCGAGCGGAAAAGCTATGCAGATCGATGTGAGGAAGCAGCCGAGCCATTTCGCCGAGCGGAAAAGCAAAGCTTTTCCGCTCGGCGAAAAGGCACAACCTAAAGGCCTCAATATATAAACCGGCTACCCCTTTTTCCTATTCTCACTTTTCTATTCGCCATTCTTTTTGTGCCTTTTAGGATCATAAATTGCTATACTGAATATTTCGCCGTATGTACGAATTTGCGGTAACACCGGCTGTGACGCAGCTTCGCCGTCCGGGCGTGATAATTACGGAAGTGACGCCGGAGAGTTTGGGCGAGGAGCTTGAGCTGCGCCCGGCTGATCGTATCGTCCGCGTGAACGGCAGGCCGGTTCGCGATTATCTGGATTTTCGCTTTCAGACCGCGGGCGAGACAGAGCTTACGTTTCAGGTAAAAAAAGCGAACGGCGAGACGCTTGAGATAGAATTTGACCGCGACGAGGGCGAAGACCTCGGGCTGATGTTCGAGCAGATCGTTCCGCGTCAGTGTGCCAACGAATGCCTCTTTTGCTTTTGCAAGGGCAATCCTGATGACGCCCGCCCGTCGCTTTTTGTCCGTGATGAGGACATAAGGCTTTCATTCCTTTACGGCAATTACACGACGCTTTCTTCGATAACCGAGGACGAGATGAAACGCGTCATCGAACAGCGCCTCTCGCCGCAATATGTCTCGGTTCACGCCACCGATCTGAAAACGCGTGCGTATCTGCTCGGCGTTGCCGAGGAGCGTGCCGACATTTCTGATAAGATACGCCGCCTGCTCGATAACGACATTGAGATCCACGCACAGGTCGTACTCTGTCCAGGCATAAACGACGGAGCGATACTCGAAAAAACCCTGCGCGACCTTGCCGCCGAGTATCCAAAAGTAATAAGCACCGCCATCGTCCCCGTAGCTTTGACAAGCTACAACAATGACGAACGCCTGACACGCGTAACTCCGGAATTTTGTCGCCGTACGATCCGAGAGGTCGAAAAACTGCAAAAGGAATTTCGCAAAAAGCTCGGCGTCACGTTCGCCTTTCTCGGCGACGAGATATATATCAAGGCGGGCGAACCGATACCGTCGCGGCGTCATTACGGCAATTATCCTCAGATAGAAGACGGTGTCGGCATGGTAAGGTCATTTGTAAATAAGTTTGAAAAACTGCTTCAGCCCTCACGAACCGCTCCGGCTATATCAAAAAAGAGCGATGTCCGCACGCGGGTCGAGGCAATGACACCTGACAAACCCGCCGCAGACAGCGTTTCGCTTGAGCATATCCTTTCCGGCGACCTTTACGGCACAGTCCTCACGGGCGAAATGTTCGCTCCGTTTCTGAAAGAGTATGTAGAAAGATTTAACGCAATGCACGGTTCGCGGCTGAACGTGATCGGCGTTCCGAACACATATTTCGGCGGCGATGTCGCCGTTGCCGGATTGCTTTCGGGAAAAGATTTCCTTAACGTCCGCGACCGGCTCAAAGGCAATTTTGCGATGATACCGCCCGGCGTTATCAAATCGGATGAACCCATTCTGATCGACGGAATGAAGTTTGCCGATCTACGCTCCGCTTTTCCGCTTCCGATCATTGCCGAGGACATTATCGAATTTCTTGGCTCATGGCTCCGGCAAAAACCAGCCAAATAAAAATGCCGCCGAAGGAGAGATATTCGGCGGCCTTGGGGTTGTCGCTTAGGAAGGAGATCAATTACCCGTAAATTTGTAAACTATTACGCCCGTGACCTTTACCGGCTTTCCGGTGAGCAGGGTCGGGTTAAATCGTGCCTGCCAGGCGGCCTTTTCGGCAGCCGGACGAAGAAGCGGATGCCCGCTGACGGCCTTTGCCGAAACGACCTTTCCGGCTTCGTCTATCATCACCTGAACGTTCACATTTCCTTTGGCCCCGATCATCCTGGCGGGCTGCGGGTACGGCGGTTTAGGCAAAGAGATCGCATTGCCGTTAACAACACCGCCTGATTTGGCCGCAGGAGCTTTCTTCACAACCGGAGGCGGAGGTTCCGTCGCACGCGGAGTTGATGCGGCCCTGTGATCACTGCCGTCTGTCGAAGAGCTTGTGCCGCTGATGCCTGTGCCGCCCTTGCCGCGCGGCGTAGCCGGGCCGCCGGTGTCAATATTTCGCGGGCCGATATCATAGAAACCGTCAGGCCTTGCAGGGACCGTATTCCTGACCGTGGATATAGATCTCGGAGCGGCCTGATGCTCGTCAATGCGGGCAATATGCTCCGTTCTCATTGGCCGTTTGACCTCGGCATTGCTTGCCGAAGCAGGCTGCGGAGCTGCTTTTGGCGGTTCGGGTTTCGGAGCGTCGGCGACAACCGGAGCGATCATTCGCGACATATCAAAATTGCCGTCGCCAATGTCAAAATCAGCCGCATAGATGCTGAAAACAACCGCTGTCAGGAACAGCAGGCTAACTATTATCGACGAGCCGACAAAATAACGGCGGCGGGCTTTTAGATCTGTGTGTACCGATTCGGATTCGATCAATCTGTCAAACATATTCTTTTTCCTCCTAATGATCTTTCCGGTGCCAACCGTCCTTCAATGGTCCCGCTGCTTCGCAGCCTGTCGGACTTATAACCTTAGACACCGTCAACGATAAAAAGTTCCCGTGTTTTGCGCCGAAAGTGTTTTTGCATCCGGCGTCTGTCAAAAGTAAACTCAAATAGATGTTCGAACACCTGATAGGGAACGAAACCGCCAAGGGCAACTTGCAGCGTCTGGTTGAAAGCGGCCGCCTGCCCAATTCCCTTTTGTTTGCCGGGCCGGAAGGCGTGGGGAAAAAGCTGTTCGCATTGGAACTGGCGCGGCTGCTTATCACCGGCAAAGGCGAAAGTGTTTCCGCACGCGACCCCAAAGGCGAACGCGTCGGGCGATACACCATCCCAGAAAGCGCGGATAAGAACAAGGACGATTTCAAGTCCGTCTTTTTCACCGAACATCCTGATGTCGGCATCGTCACGGCGTATAAACGCAATATTTCGGTTGAGGCAATTCGCGATCTGGAACGCGAGGCATTCTTTCGCCCGTACGAAGCGGACGCACGCGTTTTCATCATTGACGACGCTGACAAGATGAACGCAGCCGCGTCCAATGCTCTTTTGAAAACGCTTGAGGAACCGGCATCAACGTCGTTTCTTATACTTGTGACGTCGCGGCCCGACAGCCTTTTACAGACCATCCGTTCGCGATGTCAGACGATACGTTTTGCTCCGGTCGAAAAGGAAAAGATCGAAAAGTTTCTTATTAACGAAAAGGGTTTTTCGCCGGACGACGCTCGTCTGGCGGCATCGTTGGCAAACGGCAGCATCGCCGCCGCGACAATAGACGTCAACGATCATCGGATGCGTCGAAAGGAAATGCTTGCCGTTCTGGAAAATGCCGCGGGCGGAACAGGCCTCGGTCCGCTGCTCCGCATCTCGGAAAAAATGAACGACGCCAAGAACAAGGATATGTTCGAGGGGAACATCGCCATTCTGGAATCGCTTGTCCGCGACGCGTGGCTGCTTGCGAACGGAACGGATGAAAATTCTCTCGTCAACGCTGACATCACTGCCGAGCTTCGCCCCATCGCGGCTCTCGGCTCCGCCTCATTGGCCGACCGGCTCAATGCCATCGAGGAACTTCGCCAGAGCTTTGCCGTAAACATCAACCGCAAGATCGCCACCGATGCATTGATGGTCAGATTCGCTTCCGCCTGAATCGGCGGCGGCAATTGGCCCGTCAATCGAAAAATTTCCCGAAAAACGATTGGCCGGTGCTGTATAATAGGCCTATGCTCAAACTCTTTCCCCAGTCACTGCTTGCCTTGTTCTACCTTGCGGTGTTGGCATCTGCCCAAACGCCTATTCCTCCGCCGCGGATTCCCGTGCCAGACATCAATGGCAGGGCGATAACTTTGGTCAAACCGGCATTTCCGGAAACCGCCATAGTGGTCGGGGCCGACGGATCGACAGTGCCGGTAAAGGTCGTCGTCAACGGCACCGGCGACGTGATCTCTGCCACATGTGCCATAACGTGTCATCCGCTGTTAAAGGACGCAGCCGAATACGCAGCACTTACGTCGAAATTCAGGCCGCTGATGCGCGACGGCGTCGCCATTGAATACGAAGGAACGCTGCTGTACAACTATGTCGTCAAACGTGTGGATTGGTTTGCTTTTGGAAGCGCTCTGGAATCTGTCCGATGGTTTGACAACATCTCGTTCGGGCCTGTTGCACAGATACTTTCAGCCGATTTTCAGAAAGAGAAGGAACTTTTGCTGTCAGGAAATGAACCCGACACAACATTTGAGGCACGTCAGCAGATCATCGCCGACACAAAGGCCGCCATCCGAGCCAAACTTGAAAAAGAGCCGTTGTGGATGTTCGATGTTGCACTGGCATTAAGGCGTGTGACATTTTGGGCAAATGTCGGCTATGTTGACCGCGAAAAGATGCGGCGGGCGCTTGCGGAACTGGAACCGCACATCTCGTCGGCCCCTGAGGACACGTCGCCGCAAATGCTTGAGGCTCTGGATAAACTGACAAAGTTCAAGATCCCGGATGACATCTCTGACCGCGACCTTATGAGAGCGATATTGGAGATAACAAGGAATATGCGTCAACGGTAGGAAGCGTCTTTTTTCGGGAACTTTTTTCTGCCGACGGTGTCTAAAGTTGGTGTAGTATCAATAAAAGATCAAAAGGAGGGAATGAAAATGAAACGGTTTGCTGTTTCTCTTTTTGCTGTTTTTGCATTTTCTGTCGTCGCTTTAGCACAGAATACTTCGGAAAAGCCCATCTCAGGAGGCATTCTTAACGGTAAGCTAAAAAAGATGCCGAAACCCGAATATCCTGTGGAGTTGGCAGGAAGCGGTATAAAAGGCCTGGTCAGGATCGCTATCTTAATTGATGAAGAAGGGAAGGTCATTTCGGCCGAACCGGAACTAAGCCCTATCCAAACATTTGTTCGCGATAAAGAAGGAAAGGTCGTTGAAACGGACCCAATAACAGAACCGGCACATCCCCTTTTAGTGGAGGCCGCCAGACAGGCTGCTCTTAACGCCGAATTTAGCCCGACGATGTTATCCGGCGTTCCGGTAAAGGTCAATGGTGTGCTGCTCTTCAGTTTCTCCGATCCAGAAACCAGAACAGCTTCCAATTATCCAGCAACAACCACATCAGGCAAGAACATAAGCGGCGGCGTTTTGAATGGAAAAGCAATATCGCTCCCTAAGCCGGCCTATCCCGCAGCGGCAAGAGCGGTCAGGGCAGGCGGTGCGGTAACGGTTCAGGTGGTGTTGGATGAAGAAGGCAATGTCGCTTCCGCATCGGCGGTGTCCGGCCATCCGCTTTTGCGCGCGGCGGCAACCGAGGCCGCGCAAGGGGCAAAATTTTCGCCAACCACGCTTCAGGGCGAACCGGTAAAAGTATCAGGCGTTATCGTATATAACTTCGTCGCGCCAGACCCGGAAAAATAATGCTGATATAATGTCTGTGTGGAAGCTTCACAGATAGCAACAAGATCAGAAAGGCTCATGGCCGCAGCGGGTGTTGCGGTCATGACCTTTGGAGCGTGGCTGGTTTGGTTTGTCGATCCGGTGCGGGCAAGCTTTTTGCCGGTTTGTCCGTTGTATAAAATGACGGGCTATGCCTGTCCGGGGTGCGGGCTGACACGCGGCTTTCACGCTCTGTTCCACGGCGACATCGTCGGAGCAATGGATTTCAACCTGCTGATACCGCTGTTCGTGGTGATCTTTGGCTATCTCTATATCTCGATGTTTCTGGTGATGGTTCGCGGCAGGGCGTTTCCCAAATGGACACTCTCGCTCGGCGCCGTCTGGGGGCTTCTCGGTGTGCTTCTTGTATTCGGAATACTGAGAAATATTCCCGCGTATCCTTTCAGTTGGATGTTTCCCTAGCTTTTTGCCACAGAGAACACAGAGAAATTTTATAGTGCCGATCCCGAAAAACTTTAAACAGTGATCTTTCGGTTGTTTAGCTCTACATTGAAATTCACTTTGGCGTCCAATGCTTTGAAAACCTTGAGAATGGTTGCAAACCTTGCGTCAGTTGCGCTGTTCTCGATCTTTGAGATCTGTGCCTTTTTCACACCTACAAGATCCCC
>JAHBSK010000008.1 GCA_019639175.1 Acidobacteriota bacterium
GGTGAACTCGACCGAATCGGGGACAGCTATGCCCGATCCGCCCGGAACAGTCCAGCTGATCTCTTCGATCAACCCAAGGCTGTTGTATGTATTGTGTGTCGCCGCGCCTCTTGCATCCACAACCGATGAGATGCTGTCGTCAGCGTTGTAGTTGTAAGTGGTAAAGGCCGGATCGTCCTCATCGTCCATCTGTTCGGGACGGTGAGATGTTTTCAATCTTCCATGACCGTCATAGGTCATTGTCGTGTCCTGAAATGTTCCGCTCGATGTGTTTCCGGCGTATTGGCGTGATAATGTCACCTGATCCCGCCCGTTGAACGTGTTTACGACCGTCGAATACGGGTCTGTTCCTGCTCCGTCCAGGTCCCATTGCTCCACCTTTTTGGTGCGGCCAAGTATATCCTCATATACCTTCTGCGTCTTCCGGCCTTCCGTGAGCGTCCCTGCAACGTTGTATGCCGTCGCGTATTCACTCCTGATCGTCGTCACAAGCCCGCCAGCACATCCACAGCCCTCGTATGAAAAGAACACGTCCGTCTGATCAGAATGGATCTTTCTGATGGTCCGTCCCATCCAGTCATACACATATCCCATCCAGTCATACACATAGATGTCATACAGCCAACCGCATGATGCCATATCGAAGTTGGAAATCCAATATGTTAATTTCCCTTTGACATTCTAACCTCGATTAAATGATCAGCTTCTTTATCAGGTGTATAGAGAAAACGAGTGCGGTGGTTAGTGCTAGTGAATTCTGCCCTGAAATATCCAATATCCGGAGGGAAATACTCTGAATATTTTTCATCAATGATCTTCTGACCTTCCTCCGAAGTCATTAAATTTGGAAGTAATGGATGCTTATCTCGTTTTATTTTCCACCCCAACATTTCCTTGTCTGTAAAAACAATTATTGTCAAAAATGAGGTCTTTTCTTTCGATCCAAGGTGCCGAAACAGTTTAGTGAGGTTGTCTTTAGAGAAATTACGCTCGTCCATATATATATATATTGTTGCCGAAGACAATGTTCGCTGCTTATTTTCCATCCGTTCAACTATTTCAAATGGAAAATCTAGTCCTCGTTCCGACTGGTCTGAGGATTGTGCCGTTGCATCCGCAAAAAACGATGCTACAACAATCAACCCTAGAAAGCATAAATAGATTTGGCGTGGAAACCTTCCGACATGCGATAGGCTGTGCCGATATAAATATCGGCCAATCGATATCTTCGTTAATCTAAACATATGAAACGCTCCTTTTACTTGTTTTTACAATCCCTAGCAATCCATGCGTCGATAGCATTTAAAGCAGCGGTCTCCCACAATCTATCGTTCCTACGCCTGTAACTTTTTCTATAGGCTTCAATAAACTCAGGCGCCGCATATGGGTTCGCATGAGGAGGTATCACCGGTTCACTGTATTCAATTCCCAGAGCCTCCGCAGCCCGTGCATGAGTATTTTGTCCTGTTAATATGTGGGCCACAAGCTCATGAAATACCGTCTTCCCCCTTTCCTCAGGAGTTGAATTAAAGTGACTCTCGAAAAAATAGACTTTGCGATTGGCAATATCCGCATGAGCTAGACTGGCCCGAGACAATTCCCTTAAAGTGGTGGGTGCAAACTCCGGAGAAGTAATTCCAAGTTCAACGGTCGATTTATCCAACAACCCCGAATTAACCCCCGCATCTATAAGTGAAACATTCGATAAAAGAATGTCAATCGGATTGTCTTGATCACGTGGATCAACTACTCCATAAAACTCCCCAGCTAAATCGTATATGAATTTGTGGCAATTCCGTTTCTGTTTTAGCAGCTCATCCAAATCATCCCTAAAACCAGGCCGTTGTTGCGGCAGGAAAATGTTGCCTGGACTTATGAACAAATCCCAATGGGTCTGTGTGGAAACAATGGAACGTCCGTCATCGGACATTATGTGCATCTGGGTCCGGAGATAGCGGTAGCGATTCCTCAAACTTGCTTCCAGCTGCATTGAGCCTGGCATACGGCTGTTGACATAGATCGTTACGTTTTCAGGACCTGTCGTTGAACCTATCACAAAATCGATATGTGCGCATGGCATTGGAGATCCATTCCAAAGGCAGCCGTCTTCCGGCCGAGTTACGTCACCGGCGAACTTGAACTGCGTGAGGCCAGGGTTGATGATGTCGTCCCAGTCAGGGTCATTGAGCGGGATAGAGCCGCCAAGAGGATCATATTCAACATGTGTCGGCGAATCCTCCGCATAGCCGCCGTAATTGCCGGTCGAGGCGATCTTGCTGTAGCTGCCTGTCACCGTGTCCTCATGCCGCCAGTAAACTCCCGGCGTCTCCCATATCACACGCTGTTCAGCCAGCACTCCCGACCCGCCATACACGAACGTCACCTTCTTTTCGGCCTCTTCGTCCAGTTTGGTCACTATCTGTCCGTTCAGCACTGATGACCGGACATAATACTCCGTTGACGTGATAGTGCCGGAGTTGCTCGTGGGGAAAGTGCTGAACCAGTCATTCGTGTCCACACGCTTTACACTAAGCCCGTCTCCGTCATAGGTCTGTGCGATGGTCTGTGTCTGATCCAGATTAGGAGACGGCACCGCCTGATACCATCTCATCACCGTTTCGTGGTTCCGACCCGCTGCGTCGAACCGCCATCGCTCGTATTTGTTCATGGCCGTCGTTTTGTCCACGATATTCCCGGCCTTGTCGTATATCTCGTTCCCGCTGTCCTTTCTGCCATTTGTATAAGTCGCCCAGAACGATGTTTCCTCACCCCAGATATTGTTCGTCCGATGGGTCATGTTCCCGAACGCATTATATGCGATCACCTGAGCAAATGGTTTCTCCATCTCACTGTGATTGTCCAGCTTTTCTCCCGAAGTGCTGCTAGCCAGCCTTCCGACATTATTGAACTTATAGTTCTGGTCAAAACCGGAATCAACCAGATTATTGACCTTCTTTATGTTTCCGTCCTTGAAATACTCATACGTCGCTCTTCGCACATATCCGCCGCCTTGCACTGTTGATGTCGCCTGATAGGCCGACACGCGTAGGGCATCGTCATAATCATACGAGATGGTCGAACTGTCGCCGCTTCCGTAGGTCATTTCCCTGATACCGCCGAACGCACGATATTCAATGCCGCTTGCATATGTCGAGACGCCCGCATAGGTGGAGCCTGTAATACTCGTTGTTCGTCCCGTCTTGTCGTCAGCGTAATTTATCACATCACCAAAAGGATCGGTTATGCTTTTCAGCTTGCCTGATATTTGGTAGGTGTAGGATAGCGTAAAGTTGCCTGTGACGCCCGAAAATGTCTTTGTCTCTGAGGTCAGTCTTGACAGCGGATCGTAAGCATAACTCTTCGTTCCGCTTCCGTCCGTCATTAACGTCCTGTTTCCGAGGTCGTCATACTCGAAACTCACGTCCGGAACATCGGCAATGGTCGTGTAACCGGGCTGTGTTCCCGGCGGGTCGTAGGCTATCTCCACAAGCAGCGGCCGCTTTTCCGCCAGATAGGGATTACCATAGGTGTATGTTATCATCGCCCCGCGCGGATCGGTCACGGTCGCGATGCTGTCATCCCCATTGTATGTCCATGTCGTTAGAGTGCCGTTCTCCTCTATCGGGTTGTGGCGCGTCTTCAGCCTTCCGTGACCGTCATAGGTCATTGTGGTCGTCTGCGTAAGTTCGGCGTCTTCGTCGGTCTGTTCCACCAGCAATTCCTGATCGCGGCCATTGAAGGTCATCTCCGTCGTAAGAAATGGCGAAGTTCCGTCCCATTTGAATGTCTGTGTTTTCCATACTCTGCCCAGTATGTCCTGATACGACTTCTGTTTTCGACGAGTATCTCCTGTTGTGTCGGTTCGGGGCACAAGCGGTCCCTGTACTGTTGTCACAAGCCCTCCGGCACACCCGCAACCTTCGTAGCTTATCAACGTGTCCTTGCCGTCGCTGCCAGTGGAATCCGACGGGATCGTTCTTATCGGCCTCCCCATCCAATCGTATTCCTGTTCATTCCAGAGCCATCCTCGCGTCAGATCATCTCCGTCAGGATCCCATCCTGAATCTATTTCCGTCGGAACGGAGGCCCTTATTGCGCGGCCAAGAATGTCGTATTCCGTAATCGACCCGCTGTAACCACCCTCGCTTCCCGGATGCTCTATCCGGCTCATTCTGGCCCTTCCCACGCCGTCCGTCCAGCTTTCGCTCAGAACCTCGTCATTTGCGTCCGGCCCATTAGAGTTCGTGTCAATGATCGTGGAGAAGACCTTGCTATGAACGCCATTCGTCGGATACTCATACCTCGTATATGCCTGCTCGGCCGTATCCACATACACCGAGTTCTTTTGAAGCCTTCCGATGCTGTCAAATATCCTCTTTGTCGTTTTTCCGTCAGCCTGTCCCGCCGGCGCAGGGCTGGTCGCTTCTACATTCGCTCCAATGTCGAACCTGTATGTGACAGTGGAATAGTTATTTGCAGGATCGTAAACCTTTGTCGGATAAGCGAACGTTCCCGGGGTGGATTCGTCGTTGAAGGCATCCGTGTATTCCAGCCTCACCTTGCGGCCCAGCGGGTCAAGCCTCGCCACCAGCGAACCCGCAATGTCATACCGCATCGTCGTCGTCACCGGCGAGCTTTGCGACAAAACATCATGCCTTGTCACCGAGGTCAGATTCCCGCGTCCGACAATAAACTCTTCATCGTAATCTTCCGTGTCATGGCGAATGGGAGCGATCACCTGATTCGCCTCTTCGTCAAACTCGTCCTCGTCATAGCCGTATGTCACCTTTGACCACAGCACATCGCTCCCGTCCTTCAGGCGCACTTCCTCCGGTAATCCGACTATGCGGCGTGTCGTGTAAGCCGAGTCCAGATTATAGTCCGTCTGCTGTTTCTTGAGAACGGTTGAAAGATCGCTGTCATAAACACGCACTTCCTCAACAAGGCCAAACACCGATACCGCGGGACTTCCGGCCATCAGATAGTCGATCTGCGTCTTTTTGGTGTTCGTCGTATCGCCGACGCGGGTTTCCACTACTCGCGGGTTTGTCTTTATGCCCGCACCTGTATCATCCTGCGTCCAGTCCGTCCACGTCCAACGTTGACTTCCCACACTTCCATCCATTGTGGGCTTTGCAATGTCTTCAGTTGCAAGAACAAGGCCTTCCTTCCAGCCCGACTCTCCGTACCATACCTTTGCGACCGCATCATATGGATGGTTCTCCATCTCGATCTCGATCAACGTGCCTGTTCCGGTAAGGCTTCCCGGCAGTGAAAAAGAACTGCTCGGCGTCCGCGTAAACTCCATCTTTATCTCCTGCGGATTGCCGTATTGATCGGTGTTAAAGTTCGCCGTCTTTGTCCATGTCGTAGTGAATCTCGGAACGTCCTCCTGATCTGCCGCCGGTGTCTGAAGATCGGTGCGAACCAGGTTCAGCAGATCGTCATTGGGTGCGTGGTTGGCTATCCTCCATACCTGCGCGTAGTCGTTATAGGTGAACTTTGTGCTGCTCCCGTCCGCATAGGTCACCTTTTCCAGGGCTTTAACATAGGCGCCGTGTGTCGGGCCGACAACCGTCAGCCCTGGATCGAAGTCGGGCGTCACCGCAATGGTCACATACTCGAATTCGGCCCACGTATGGGTCGTATTGGAATCTGCACCGTTATTCGTCTTCCATGTCTGTGTGATAGATTCCGGATAAACTCCGTTTACATAGTTGACATTGATCTCCCGTCCCAGCGTGTCGATCACTTTTTGCAGCAAACCCAATTCATCGTGTTCGACCGTTATATAGTTGCCGTTGCGGTCAAGTATCTGCGAAACCCTGTATGCTCCTCCACTCCATTCGTACTCCACCTGCGTTCCGTCTGTCCCTTTAACGGTTAGAGATACCTCCTCCACAACCTGATTCGCATCGGGAGCGGCCTTAGCTTTTATCTGTAAATAGGAGGAATCATTTGTTTCAAAGGTATCGCTTGCCCCGATCTGTTTGAACTCAATACGTTCACCGGACGGAGTAACCATAATGTATATCCAATAAGGAGATGTCACCAGACCCCCGGGAATGTAATATGCAGGCTCGATCGTCGGGAAACCGAACCGGAACCCCGGACTGATGTTGTCCTGATTCGTATCAAAATATATTTCGGAACCCTGCTTTGTCCAGATAAGCGAGTTATAACTCATCCCAAATCCCGCATCCAGCCCGGCGCGCCCCGGCAAACCGACAAGCGAGGTTCCCCACGCAAAATTCTGGGAATAGAGATTCGTGCCTCCTGTCGCGTTACGCGGCGTGAGTCGGGAATATGCCAGTTCGTAGGGAAAAATCGTTCCGCCGATCTGTTTTGTGAACGCCGATGGGACCGCCTTGTCGCCCGGAACCCCAAAACCATGGTAATGATAGCTGTCGTCGTTGCTGTGAATGATATACCAGACACCCGTCGTCGGTCGCCATATTGCTATATCATCTATTCCGTCGCCGTCGTAATCGGCCGGAACGGGCTGATCGCCGTAATTTCCCCAGGTTTTGGCTCCATAGGATGGATAGGCTCCTCCATCACTGTTCAAGTAAAACCACGTACCGGTCGAAGGACGATAGACAGCGGGATCGCTCCTTCCATCGCCGTTAAAATCCCCCGAAACGGGGATATCCGATGCAACTCCCCAGTTTACTCCAAAATATCCCTCGTTTGATCCCATAATATGCCATGCACCAGTTGATGGGCGAAAAACGGCATAATCGGCTTTCCCGTCTCCATCATAGTCACCTACTACCGGTATGTCGGTAGAGGCTCCAAATGCGGTTGAAACCGTACTGCTTGTTGTGCTTTGACGAATATACCAGGTGCCGTTCGATGGCCGCCACACCGCGAAGTCGGTTATATTGTCGCCATCGTAATCCGCCGGAACGGGTATGTCTCCGGCCTGTCCAAAGGACACTGTTGAAGCGGAGCCTCCCGGGGTGGTCTTGTATGTCCATGTGCCGTCATTAAAAATGGCCGCATCTGTGGCTCCGCCTCCATTGAAGTCTCCGGCAACAAACCTTGTGCCTGCTCCGGTCATGTCGTAAACAAGATTCGAGCCGCCGCCGCTCGGAACGATCTCGAACTCCGAAACGTTGGGCCGCCAGCGGCTGATATCGGCCTTCCCGTCCCCGTCAAAATCAAATGGTACTATGCCGGCAGGTTGAAATAATGCCTCTTCCGATGACTTTGTCTCTTCGATATCCTTTTCCACTGTTTTGCCAGTGTCGGACCTAAGAGCATTTGTCATCGTACTCACGGCATCTCCGGCGAAACTGAAAACAGCCATGGACGCGGACGAGATAGATGATATCCATGAAGATGTCTCATCTCGCGGGAAAATAAATGGGATTGGCGGGCGAGAAGGAATAGAAGGCCGCGACTGAAACCCACGCGTGTCTGCTCCCCTGACCGGTCCTGGAAGCAGCGCCATCGGCACCGCAAGCACGGAGATCAACAAAATGGAAGCGATCTTTAGCGATATGGAAAAAACTGCTGTGTTCCGACGGACAATGGCGGTGCGATCTTTACGGGGCATCTTGACTCCTTGGAAAGAAAATAGACCTCTACTGCAACAAAGTGTAGCGCCTTCCGGAACCATACAAGGTCCCGGCTTAAGAGTTCGGTTGTTTGGTTTTACTGCTGTTTGCTGAAAGGCGTGGGACTTACGATCTTCCTGGACAGACCGCACAGGGTGGAACGCCTTCCAACTCTTCCCGTGGCTCGTTTTGCGGGAATGTTAGGTTCTTTTGCATCAAATGTCAAGACTTTTAGAAAAACTTGTAGTTAGCACATAATATGTCCGGTGTATTTAGCAGAAGAAATCTCCGCTTTGAGCAAAGATCGATCCGCATTTTATTCCGGTGTGATTTCGATACGCCGGGAACTCCGCCTAAATATATCTAAATGGTTCAAATCTGCACCAAAGATGGTTTATTTATGCACCAATA
Organism: Acidobacteriota bacterium; assembly: GCA_019639175.1. Taxonomy (GTDB): domain Bacteria; phylum Acidobacteriota; class Blastocatellia; order Pyrinomonadales; family Pyrinomonadaceae; genus OLB17. Next base: position 7,974 of record JAHBSK010000008.1, read on the forward strand.
TATTCAAAAATGAACCACTGGGATTTCAATAGACCTGCCATTTCGGATTTTTTACGAGATCAGCCGACTCACACCGAGATCACATACGGCTATTGTCTGGCTATATTTGTATGTTTCAAGAAGCACACCCCGTTCATATTGCCAAATAGCTCTCTTTCGATCAGCGAGGCGCTCAACTCTCGGCACAGCTGCCCGAAACAAACAGACGCAAAGTATGTAGGATCATTTCGTGGATAGATATCGTGGCACGCATCTTGTTAATAACTGTTTCACCAGGGAATGTTTTGGAAATTATTCCACATTTTATGTTTAATGTTTTCGCAATAAATTACTTTATAAACAACGTGACCGTTAACCTGATTTTTCCGGAGAACGATCCCGATATCGTAATGCGGGCTTTTATCTAAAACCCATAGAAGTTTGCTTGGTTACATTTGGAATCCTTTCTTTGGTTTCGATCGCATACTCCGGTCAAGTAATTTTCCGGTTAGGTTTTGTTGGATCATTTGCACGTAACATGAACCAATTCACTTCTCAGTATATTGTTGAGTCCGAAACTAAACTGCGTGATAAACCACCACAAGATCCAAAGAGCAAGGAATATTCATTAATAGCTGCTTTTGCCCTCATACAGCGTATCTTGTGTGGTCGTCGTTTCAGGTTTCCGGAAGCCGATATCCCGGATGTCGCTCAGGAAGCGATCTTTCGTCTCTGGAAGTGGAGGGAAAGGCATCCCGAGAAAGCAAACGGTATGACAATGGTAGAATGGGATTCATATACCGCAAAGACCGCGCACAACGAGATAAACCGGTCTTTCTCAACTCGGAAAAGAGCGGGCGAAGTGCCGATCGATGAAGCATCCCTGATATCGACAAATACCGCCGAAGGAAGTTCCGGCGCGGAAATGGTCTCGCTTGTCAGGAATGTTTGGCAGGCAACTTGCAGGCTGAGTCTCTATCAGCGAAGAGCGCTGCTGCTCCACTCTTCGGATCTGATGATCTATTTCCTTGAGTTCGGAGTAAGTGAAACAGCGATAGTCGAATCCCTTGAAGTAAGCAGTGAACAATGGCGGGATATTCTGGAAAGACTGCCCCTTTCCGATATTGAGATCGCGGAGATAGCGAGACCGCATAAAAGGGATCGCGATCGGGAAGCAGCAAAGCGGGCGATCAGGAAGGCCAGGTTCGACGCACGACGAAAGCTAGGAAGGTTAAGAAAATGACAAACGAAGAACACCTGCAAATCTCAAATATCATCGCGTATCGCGAAAGGCGGCTTTCGGAGGAGGATCACACAATGGCGGCCCGGCACCTGCTCCGATGTGCCGATTGCCGGGATCGGCTGCCGTTACCGACGCCGGATGAATTCTGGACATGCGTAACGGGTGGCGGTGAGCAGTTTACCGAAACAACCGGATGGGCCTCGACGTGGAGTGCGATAAAAGAGTCGTTTGCAGCATTTAGGCAACCGGTCGTCAGGAACGCTGTTTTCGCGGGTCTTCTCTTGTTCGGCGTTATCGGCCTTTCATTATTACTGATGACGCCGCAAGGCCCATCGGAAAACGATATGCTTATCGCAGCCGCCGGAGATAACCCTTCCCGCGAAACGATCCATTCCGAGAGACATGGAGAACCGATTCGCACTGGCACGGCAGATTCCGATGTTTCCGGTTCATCACCTGATTCAAATACTCGGCATTCCAAGGCAACCGATACTCGTCCGGCGAAGCCTGCCCAAGTCCCCGACCGGCAATTTTCTCGAAAACAGGCCGTTCGACCGAGATCCCGACCCCGACCCCCGCAAGTGGCGGAGAGTCGCGGGCAGTCGCAGTGCGGAGGACAGCAAACAGTCGGACTGTCCGTCAAACAAACCGACGAAGGCTTGCTGCTCAGGTGGGACAGAGTTCCCGGCGCCGTTCTGTACAACGTCTATCTGTCGGACCTCGATGAAAGACTGGTCGACAGCTTCGAGACCGCAGACGAGACCTCTTATCTGGTAAAAGCGGAACTGGTTAAAGAAACGATCTATAGACTCCGGCTTATCGCAACTCTCAAGAGCGACGAACGGATAGTAAGCGAATCCCGGAATTTCAAAGTAAGCGATCTGACGCTCGAATCTAAATCCGTCGGAAACATCGGAAGCGGCAGGAGAACTTCGGCAACAGTTCGGTGCGCGGAGGTAAAGCAATGAAACTACTGGCTTTTATTAGATCCACAATAGGAATTTGTCAACTTGGGCTGCCGGTCAGTCGAATGAGTTTCCTGCCTTTCCTGCTTTCGCTCTTTACTCCGATATTCGCCCAGACAAGCGGCGAATTTCCTGTTCCGGCGTCGTTTACCGTCGAGGGCGTCCCGGCGATCAAGGCGGCGGATGTCGAACACCTGTTCTACGATCCGTCGCAGGTCAAGAGCAATCTCATCTGGGATGTGGATGTGAGAAACCGCTCGATGCTGATCACGGATGAAAGGTCCTACATATACCACCTCGATGCTCCTATGGGAAAACCGCGGAACCTGATCGACGGAAGGGTCCCCAACACCGTTCGGGTAAGTCCCAAAGGCGGCGTATTCGCATTCGTCGATGACAAGGAAGATGCCGACAACCTTGAGCTCTATTTGCGGGATGAAAAGGGTCAGGTCAGAAAACTGTCATCATTTTCAGGAAAGGACGAGTCCGTGGAATCGCTTGTTTGGGACGAGAAAGGCGAGACGATCTTTTATGCACAGGTCGATTACGAATCCAAAACGACCAGGCTGTGCGGTCACGACCTGTCGGTGAGCAATTGTTATCAACTCGATCTCAAAGGTATCTGGTACGTGCTGGATTTTAGGGACGGCAAAGCGCTTCTGAAACACTGGAAATCCTCGAGCAACCAGAGCCTTTATCTATATGACACAGCCTTGAAGAAACTTGGCACGGTCGAAGACAAGGGGAACTCCACCAAGGGATTCTTTGGGCAGGGCCGCGTCTTCTGGCTTTCAGAAGGTTCGCCGGATTGCGGGCCGGAAACCTGTCTAATGTCGATGGAGATCAAGACCGGCCGCAAGGCCCGAATAAAGCTGCCGAACGAGATAGCAAACCTCCAGGATGTGAAGATCTCGCCCGACAAGAAGTCGTTCCTGATCCAGGAGATGAAGGACGGCATCGACAACCTGCGTGTAGGAAAACTTAAAAAGAATGCGATCACCGAAACCGTGACACCTTTCGTCCGAGGCAGCTACGTCATCTGGAATACAAGGTGGCTGTCGGACAAAGAGATCGTCTATACGACGGAGAACGTCTCGAAACCCGCTTCGATAGAGGTCTTCGACCTATCCTCCAAGAGATCTACATCGTGGACGAAGGAACGAGTTCCTACCCAATTCGAGAACAAGGTCAAACCGCCCGAGGTAATCAAGTGGAAGTCCTTCGATGGTCGAGAGATCTCCGGCTACATGATCAAACCTCAAGGAAGCGAGGGCAGATCGCCGGTTCTCATATTTATCCACGGCGGCCCGCAGGTCATTGACCGGCCGGTCTTCAATCCGCAGGCACTGCGTTTCGCGGCGCATCTTGGGCTTACGGTTATCCATACGAACATTCGTGGATCTAAAGGCTTCGGGCTGGAATTCATGGATGCCGATAACTGGGCAAAACGTGGTGATGCTGTTAAGGATATTTCCGCCTTATTGGATTGGATAGAAAGGCAGCCTGAACTCGATCCGACTCGAATAATCGTGCGCGGCGAGAGCTATGGGGGATTCATTGCCCTTGCCTCCGCTTTACAGGAATCGAAACGGGTGAAAGCGGTGATCGCGGAATACCCACTGGTCTCCATAAGAGGCCTCCTCGGCCAAAGCTGGATCGACGAATTCGCCATAGCCGAATACGGCGACCCGAAGGACGAGAAACTGATGAAGCAGCTTGACGATCTATCTCCCCTGAACAATACGGATCGATGGAGCGGAGCTCCCTTGTTCATGACAAGAGGCGGCCGCGACGAACGGAATCCCGAAAGGGACGTACTCGGCCTTAAATCTCAATTGCGGGATCGAGGGAACGAGGTCTGGTTCATATATGCCAAAGAAGCCGGCCACGGCGTGGCTGGCCGTTATGTCACTGCGGCAATGTATGAGTTTTTGAAAAAACAACTAAGGAGTAAAGAAAATAAATGAAAAGAATAAAAACATTGGGACTAATGCTGGTCCTGTCACTTTGTCTGGTGGGCAACATCTTCGCAATCGGCCCTGTGACCGCTGTCGGGGTGGTCGGACTTGCACCCGGATTACTTTCGTTCGGAATTGAACGTGTACTCTCTATGTTTCACGATGGAGACTGTCCTTGGCGAATATGTCAGAACTGTCGCCCGAACAATGAAGTGGACGATAACGGGAGCGGCGACTGTCGCCCGCGAGACAATTAAAATGAAAAGCAGGATCATGAAATTGCGTTTCCCCGGATCCGCATACGCAAGCCGGTCAACATTAACCGGCTTGCTTCTTTTGTCTGCAACAGTCCTGGTAACGGCCGCCGGAATTCAGGGTCAGTCGAATACTTTGCCATCAATCCGAACCGCGTTCAACAATGGGCGTTTTGATGAGGTCGTCCGAATAGCCCCTCAAGCAGTTTTGCATGCCAGAACGTCAGGGACACCTTCCGTCGCCTCGGAGATCGGAGTATTTCACGCCACTGCATTGATGCGGCTGGAGAGATATGACGAGGCCAAAACGGTTCTCGAAGACGCGTTGACGGATGCAGTGCAGGCAAAACGGCCACAAAGTATCGCAGCCGTCTATCTAGCCAAAGCGACGCTTTCACGCGCTAGGCGCGATTTTCCGGGGGCGATAAAGTTTGCCCGCAGCGCTCTTGCGGCTGCTCCTGCGGATCGGCAGATAGTGGTCGAATACCATCTTGCGATCGGACGGATAATGTATTCATCCGGATACGATATCGCGGCGATCATCTGGCTCGAACGCTCTGAGAAGCTGTCCGCGGGACTTCCCGTATCGGCGGCATATCTTGATGTGCTTGGGCATCTCAGCCTTGCGTGGGCATCGAAATTCAACTACTCGAAAGCGATCGAATACGCAGAAAGACTTGTTAAGATCAGTGAGAAGACCCACTTCAAGTATCGTCATCGTCTCGCGCTTTACGAATTCGCTGCACTTTTGGATGCGGCAGGTCAGGAGTTACGAGCAAAGCACCTACGAGAATCGGGCCTGAAACTCGCCTTAGTTGCGAGGGATGACTATCAAAGCTGCTTGTTCCTTTCTTCTCAGATGCTCCATTCATTATACAAAGGCGACAGTGAAGCCGCCGAAAGGGAACACTCGACACTCGATCGTGTTGACGGAAACAAGAGATTTCAATTTGAATCCGTACTCGGCAAGGCGGTGATATCGGGAATGAAAGGACAGAGTGTACTATCAGACAGTCACTTCAATGACCTGATATCGTTAAAAGCTCATTCGAGTTATATAGTTCCCCACTGGAAAGCCATTCTCGCCGAACGAAGAAAAGACTGGCTCGGGTTAATAGAACAAATGGAGGAACTCAGAGAGATCTCTGAAAAGGGTAACTTCCGTGACGAATTGCCCGGTATATATTTCGGCCTCGCAAAAGGATACTGGGGCTTAGAGAAACACGAATTAGCATTGGAGTACGCAAACCGTTCGGCAGCGATCATCGAGAGCGATCGTCCGACCGAAGACGCGCCGTTGTCGCTTTCGATGATGGAAATCTACCACTCTCTCTACAGGCTGTTAGCGGAAATAGAGGAGCGTAAGGGCGATCCGACCGCCTCACTACAACTAGTTGACTACTTGAAAGGCCGCGTTCTACACGATCGGATCGATAATTCGGCCTTCCGCCGCAAACCCGACCTGAGCATCAATGTCCGGCAACAAGCCGACGACCTTTCCGCCAGGTTGGTCGAAGGATTCAACGTGCGAGATCAATTGGCCAAATTAGAACGATCAGTAACATTACTCTCTCCCCGGCAAAAAACCGGCTCCAAGTCAGGTTACGGTCTGATCGGCCGTATGGGCTCTCCACCGGGCACAGCCATCGTCTCATACTTTTTCACGCTCGATGGGCGGCTTCGTGCGTTTGTCGTCGAACACGGCAAACCTGTTAGGATTGTTAAACTTAGATTCATGGAAAAGGAAGCTGACACTCTTGCGGAAACTGTAGGAAGAAAGATCCGTGAGAAGGTTTTCTTTAAGAGCGACGGCCAGCGTATTTATAACATACTCCTTAGGCCCCTCTCTTTAACCACAAATGAGATCACCATCGTACCGGACAAATCTCTGTGGAAGATACCGTTTCATGCGCTGAGTTCAGACGGGGAAAAGTACTTGATCGAAGAGAAGCAGATAACTTACGCGCCGTCAGTTTCAACCCTAGTTCGTTCGCTGAAGGAAACGAAGAGCGAACGGAGGACGATCCGAGTGTTTGCAAACGATACTTATGGGAACCGCACGCTAAAATTCGCGAACACTGAGGCGAATAAAGTGGCGAGTATGTTTGGTACGCGGGCTGTAATAAATGCCCGAGCTGAAGATTTCAAGCGAGCAGCAAGCTCAGGCGATATACTTCATCTGTCCATGCACGCCGAACTAGATGCGGACGATCCGTTGCGTTCTTTTCTCTCGTTTCGACAAACACCGACACATGACGGGCGGGTGACAGTCGAAGACCTTCTGGGCATTAAACTCAAATACGGCAGTTTCGTATTTCTTGCCTCATGTGATACGAATCATATTCTTAACGGCGAGGGATTGGTCAGTCTGGCATGGGCGATGACGGGATCTGGAGCCACGTCCGTTGTTTCATCACAGTGGGAAGCAAACGACCGATCAACGGCAGTCTTCGCCGAACATTTCTACCGGGCTGAGCGTCACGGAAATTCGCTCGCCCGTTCGATACAGATCGCTGCGACTGCAATGATCCGCGACAAAAAAACCGGATCCCACGAGCCGTATTTCTGGGCTCCGTTCACGTTGCTCGGCGATCCGAGATAGGCAGCAGGATGGTCGTCTCGGTCTACGGAAAAAAACGAGCCTCCGTATTAGAGGCTCGTCACAAAACAACACTGAAGAAGAAGAGTACTACTGGACCTCGATCAAAAATGGTACCCGGGCGTCGTCCTTCATCACCAAAGTCAGCTGCTTCTCACCCGTGGAAGCGGTTATGGCCGAGGGTATGAAGATCTCGATCGACAATTTATCTTTACCCATCTCGAACGTTATAGGCACATTCTCAAAAAAGATGCTTTTGATCGATTCAAGAATCGCTCCACGTAAAATATAAGCCTTGCTATCACCCTTCCTGACGATAAGTTTTACCGGGTCTTTTATCGTCGCCTTTGCAAATGGTTCTGGGTCTGAAAGATTGATCGCGATCAGATCGCCATTTTCCCCGCCCGTAACAAAAACCTTTTTCGCAGTTTTTGGAATATTCAGAACCACAAGAGTATCGGTCGCGATCTCGAATGTTGAGGGACCGAAAGTATGATTTTCAGCGATGACTTTCGTCCTAGCATCGAAGCCAGTGCCTCTTAGAGCGATCTTGATATTAGTGGTACCTTCTACATCAGACGCAAGCTTCTGAACACTTTTAACTGAGAAGATCTCGTATTTTGCGTCTGTGGGTGTGTATTCGACGGGAATACGCGACGCGTCATTGACCAACTCGCGGACAGTCATGACGCTATTGCGGCGCAACAGATCGGTTGGGGCCCTAAATGTAAGGGTTACATCGTCTTTTGTTGCCTGTCGTACTGTGAACGGAGCGTTGCTCAGGCCAAAGATCGAGTCGCCGATCTGAACAACCGGAGGGGTCGTTTCCTTACTAGTGAATAGATCTTTCAGCTTGTCATCAGCCCCCGTTTTCCACTTAAGAACAAGACTTACCTCTGTTTCATTCACTCCTGTACCCTTAAATTCCACTGTCGGATTCTCAAGTGATAAATACGGATTGGGGCTAGTGGCCCTAATCATCCCCAGCTTTGTGTTTCCGTAGCGGTTGATGACGAAGGGCGGCGCTTTCGCGATCGCTGAGGCTTGCCCGGTAATGACTAATCTTTTTTCACTGTGAATTGACAGGCCGTTGGATGGTCGATCAAGCACACTATTGCCAAGCATAACCTGCGTTCCGTTCGAAAAGTTTATTCCTTCGGCCAGTATGGTCACCACACCGTTTCCATTGTCGTGCCAGCGTGCAGACCATATCTCGGGCTGTAATGCGTTTTCGACATTCTTTATCGCGGGAATCACTACTTCGCCTTCGCAATTGGTCTTCCAATGCGCAGCATGTTTCCTTGTTACCAGAGATTTTGCTCGCTCGAACATGCCCGTGTTGTCTTTAACGATACCGCTGCCGGATTGAGCCCGCCAGCGAGTCCTTATCGAGAACGCACCTGACCAGTTGGCATCGAGTTCTGTGACAGCACTCTTAGGTAGCGCGACCAGGGCGAACACTTTACGCAACCCGGGAGCAACGGTCTTCTGCCCCAAGACGGGCTTGAACTGCCACACAAAACTGATTGCGGTAGGATCTGACTCAAATTTTCCGTTCGCACTTTGCCTGGTCGGAGCATCCCGTTGAAATGCTACAACGTCCGTATCGCGGACCAAATAAAGTTTATTTTTCGAACTTGAATAGGCTCCGCCGATATTGACAATGCTAATGGTCGCACCGGCACCGAATGATCTCTTATCGTCAGTTATCTTCGCGACATTATAAGTTTTCTCTTCGGGGAAAAGGCTTATGACTGAAAGCCTAGACTCCGTAGGGCCGGGAGTCGCCGGCGTCTCGGGCGTTCCAGACGGTAAAGGTCCCTGCGGATTTCTTATGGTGATCTCAACTTCTGCAACATGATCTGAAAACTGGGGTTCGATATTCACCGTGAAACCCAGGAAGGCCTGTACTCTTGATTCAAACCTGTAGTCAGTCGAACCTTGATCTCGCACTGCAATCAATTTATCCGAATACGATTGATTGAGGAGAGAGCGAAGATTAAGTATCTGGTAGGTCAACGCCGTATATTTGTCGAGTGTGTCCTGCGGGGACAGATCGTAGGTGAGAGGAGTCGGAAATCCCGTAGCCGATAGGGTGGCCGAGGGAATGTTGGGTGATACAGCCTGTTGTGTAACAACCTGGTTATAGCTATTAGTAGTTCCCGAGGTGGTGCCACCAGTCGTACTTGCCGTCGTCCCGGAGGTACTTGTCATTGTTCCATCTGCACCGACTGTTGTCGTTTCGGTTGAACCGCTAGTGACCGATCCCGTCAGACTATTATTTGCAGTATTCCCGGTGGTCGTCATGATTGACGGAAGCGGCAGAGTACTTCCCGTGACCGACATCGAGGACGAACGCACTTCGCTTCCCTGCAGCCTGTTCACGTTCTGATACAGCGGACTTATATCCGGATAACGAGTTTGTGCCAGGCTTTCTTCATACGCCTGAAGCTGTGCATAAAGTGTCCGTTCGTCATATGGCTTGATCTCAGTGATCGAGATCCCGTTGTTAACATTCTTGGTAGCAGAAACACAGTCGTTGATCCTGACAGGCTTCGGCGTCGGCGAAGAACTGGGCGTCGGAGTCGGAGTGATCTTTGGTGAATCGCCAATAGTTTGGGTAGAATATCTCGGCTTGGCCGATGGCTGAGCGGGTAAAGCGTTCAGGGTAATTCCCGTGCCAATTATCAGTTGAAAGAAAAGCAGGCTAAGTGCGGTTCTCACAGCAAAATTTGTCATATTTAATTTGTCCTTAAAAAATCGGAGAGTCCTCCGGCCTTGGGGAATGGGAAACTGAGATGGCTGGGACGTCAGGATGAACAAGTAGGTTAGACGTGGAAGCCTTCAGAAACCCGCTTATCGTTAAAAACCGCACAAAGATTAACACATTACTTTCGTAAGCTCCAACCGCCAGCTTAGACAAAGTTTGAGGGCTAGGCTAAATCCTATGATCCTCGTTGCTCGGATGAAGAAACTCCGAGTTTGAAGGGAGGTGGAGTTCTAAACGGAGCTGCTATGCTCTTTGACGCAGTACTCGGAAGTGCTTCCTATACCATAACCTGATACATGTGCGACACTCACTTAAAATTGAGGTTTTTGTGCGAGCTCTAACCGCAAAATTCATGACGGGTGATCGGGACCGACCCAGTCGCGGCCATGTGCATCCGTACCACATCGTCTTACTTCATCCTGACGTGAATCCCGCAAGCGCGTCCGAGATTCGATGCCTATGTCATAAAATCTCTTAATGCGGGTTTCCTTAGTATATAGGGAGGCAATCGCGATGCTAACAATAATGACGACGACAAAAATCACGGAGGCTCCAAATAGTTTTGTCTTCATGAGATGGTCCTGGTATTCGAAAGGGCCGATATTCAAGCATGGCATTGTCGTCGCGGTAGGCCCGCCTCTATGACTCGTGTTTTTAAAGTTTGCACGGATAAACCTCCGTCATCGATCCGATGTCATCAGGCAATTTCATCCTCGGTAAATTGACACATACGTGAACTTCTGTCTAATATACACTTCAATGAAATCTTACAGGGACATAGTAACCGTTGTTTGCAACTGGCAAAACTGGCCCGTTACGGCGGTAGTGTGTCTGAATAGTTGTTCTGTGCCGGAATTTTAGTCCATTCTCAGAATTCTATTTTTTACCGAACCGCCTGATCTTAAAGTCAGGCGGTTTTTTCGTGGTCTTTTTTATAAAGATGCCAGACGGAGTCAAACAACAGACAGTCCTGTAGGTGCAAGAAATGGTGCCACAGCCGATTTCCTGACGCCATTTGCAGATAAATATATGCTTATTGTAATGAAATCAAATGCGACCGCAACCGACATTGAGAAGGTCGTTGAAATAGTAAAGAACCTCGGATTCCGGGGTCATGCCTTGCCGGGTGAGAACCGCACGGTGATTGGGATGACCGGAAATCCCGGCTCCATCGATCCGGCACACTTCGAGAATCTCTCGGGTGTCGCCGATGTCATCCGTGTGACCAAGCCCTACAAGCTAATCTCCCGTGATCTCCGTCCTGAAAGATCTGTCGTCAATTACAAAATCATTTATTATTTACGAAGACGTACGAGGTGAGTGTCTTCAGTTTAGCGGAAAAGTAGATGAGGATCCAAGTAATGAAAGTCCAAACAGAGATTTGAAATCGCACACCCATAAATAGCGCCAGAGGTTTATCCCAGTTCCTTATCAAGCTCCTCAGATGTCATATCCTGGATTAGAGATCTTTGAATGAGATCCCCTTTTTGATTAGCAAAAAGACCCCGTTCGAACGCCTTGAATATTGCATTTCTTGCGCGTTTGTTTACATTCCTTGGAGTCCGACGCTCCATATTTGTAAATAGTAGTTGCAGAGCATCCTTTTCAAAAGGAAAGTAGTCCCGTCCTTTGGTGGTAAGAGTCTTCCTATCGGATGCAGCGTAGATTTCAAGTAATTCCTTCGTATAATCGAGCATCTCATCTTCGGTCAGTTCATCAAAGAAAACACTTTGCGTAACTCTGTCCACGAGATATTTTCCTAGGACAAGTTCTATCTCTTCAAACTCTTCAGATGAACTCAATGTGAAGTTCAAGAAAAGTGTAAAGAAGAAGGGAACCCTATCGACAAGTTCGCGGAGGCCCTGTCCAAAAGGACGATATTGAGCAGGAGCGAAGTATATGAAATCCTCCATTTCATCTAACCATAGGCACACTCGACTGTGTTGGGTTAAGTCGTGCGATTCAGAAAGACCTGTGAGACACTGAAAAACTCCTGCAATCACTCGAAAATAATCTTGAGTCTTATCGATGTTCCGATTCAGCTTTAATTTTCGCAACTCGCTGTTGGTACATTTTCCGATAAAGTAAGCATCAAGAAGTTGATTGGGTTCCTCATCTCCGAGTCGAAGCAATGCTTCGGTTAGATCCTGACTGACAAGCGTTCGGCGAAGTGCCTGACGCACTGCATCAAAACCCAGATGATCAATCTCCCGGCGAATAACATCACGAAGATTATCGAGCCCAATGTACTCCATCACATCGATATAAAAATCGCGATCTGGTTTTCCGGTCTCCTTAGGAGTCGGCACGCGCAAAACATGGATTTCTTTCACACCTGGGTTCTGCGTCGGCCAGTTACTAATCTCGCTGAAGTAGAGAGATGCGTGGGTCTTACCGCCGCCAACCGGCCCACGGGCAAGTATTACTTGGGTCGGAGCAGAACCCCGAGCTTCCTTAAGAATCCGATCAAAGTCACTCTTAAGGTTCCGCATACCGGCCCAAACTGCTTTCGCAGGATCGTCCGGTGGCGACATTGGAAACGGGTTCTCTTTCAAACCCAATTTGGACCAATCAATTTCGTAGATCATAATAGGCTTCGAATCTTAGGCTGTGGCAGCACTCTGAGCAACGTATTGGAGTCACTTATGTATCGTCGGTACTTCTGCAATCTCTGAGTAGCTTCAGCCTGAACACCTCCCATTCTCGCATTGACCTTTCTCAAATCCGAGTCAGTTTGAGCAAAAGGATACTTCGGAAAGACAACAGTATGAATGTATACTAACAGATCCAACGATGTCCATACGGTTGTCATTTGAAACCTTTGCTCAAACCATGAAATAAATCCGCGATGGGCATTGAAATCGTCTGAAAGAAGGATCGCATGACCGATATGCCGTCTTCGCGTTTTATACAAAGCCAAGCAACAATTATATCGTTCTCCACGACTTTTCGCTTGGTTTCCACTAGAACTAAAGCTATGGAAAAGGTGTCCCTCATACTCTGTCTGCCTATTGAATCGTTGTGAGAAACGTCTCACAAAAGCCGCGATTTGAGTATCATAACCCTGACACAAATTCTTGCGACGCCTTACCTCTAGTGGTATCTCGGTTGAAACATGAACTGTAAAGAGTCTCGGAAGTAGATCAGTTATGTGATTAGTCCCGATAAATACATCGGAAAGATTGAGTAGAGATGAGGTGTCAGGAATTATCGTTGCCATTTCAAATGTTGAGTGCAGGTAGTTGATGATTTACGCAGGACGGACGATTAAGTACGACTCATTCTCACGGTATGAAAAACGTACATCATAAGTAAAATTGGAATCGTTGGCTCTTTCCTCAAGTTCTTTCCGTAAGCTGTAAGTATCGACCCATATTTTATTTTTGCTCGCGAGTTTCAATGCGATATATATTAACGCGGGCTGCAAGGAAACTTTCGGGGCCGAAGATGTGCGTAAGAGATCAAATGCCTCCTGAGTCTCCTGAAGGAGATGTCCATCCATCTCGGCCTTCGACAGATCCGACCATTTCTTGCCCACAACACGGGCAAGTATTGTTCCCATTGTGGAAAAGAACCCCTCATTCATCCATCGAGCATCCGGATACCTGAAGCCGTTTCGGTCGGACAACCTTCTCAACATTTTATTTCCTGCGTCTGTAAGATTAGTGCGTTTTTGACCTGTCGTAGTGATTTCGACCAAACCGATATCAACTAGCCAGTTTAAGCGTGGCGGGACTATGCTTTCAGCGTATCGCTTCGGACTAGACCAGGTTCGTGAAACAGTGTTCCTCACCGCCAAGATTTCTTGGGCTACCCGCTCGCGTTCCGCTGAAATTCGTGCATCTAGAAAACGGAGGTAATGGTCTTGAAAGCTCTCCTGCAAAGTAGATAGTTTCGTGTCAGGCTTCGCTTTTAGAAGATTAAGAACGGTAAACAATCGATCGGTGTCTTTTGCGACAAGCCAGTAAAAGTAAGTAAGTTTTTCAGCGACGGAGAGCTTGAAGGGGTTTGGAGTACGACGCGCAGCGATAAAAGGTAAAACGACTTTACCAAATCTAGTAACCCTATAAGCACCAGCTACTTTTGCTACTAGTCCCAGTGAGACTGAGAATTCAGTATAATTCCTCACTCCACTCTTCATTCTGGTTGATTTGATCAAGCCTTGAGGATTTATATAGGCGCTAAGATCTTCTTGATGCACCTCACTCCACTTCTGTATTCGATCATACAGTAATGTTTCACTAAGAGTGCGGTTGCCAAGTATCGAAAGAATCGCCGACACGTACCCAAGACGGCGAACCTGTGTGTTTATCTCAGTGATTCCTATTTGGTACGATGGCATACGAATCAATAATGGCATTGAACACAGGGTAACGTATCGTCCTCGTCATCCAATACCTCGGAAAGTACATCAACTAATGCACGGCTTCTGTTTTCAATTTGCCTTTGTGCGAGCATTCTCTCGTGGTCGGCAATAACCTCTTTCTTTCGAGCCAAAAGTTCCGAAAGCGTTTCGCCTTGGCTCCAGGTGTAATGTCTTCCATCCGAATGGGACTCTTCATATTTAACAGCCTCTCGAAACTTATTAGGGTGCCTTTCGGCAAGCATTACCCATTCGAATTTCCTCTGAAAGAAACAAAAACTGCATCCAGAACGAGTTCGCCAGGAATAGTATTCCGGTAAGCCGATCTTATAGTCCTCAAGTATCTTGACTACATCTTTCTTTTCGAACCCACGCTCTCGAAACGGAAAGCGAACCGTAATATTCGGTTTGCTGCTCTTGTAACCTTCTCTTTCGGGTTCGTCAGATCTTATGGCGACATAGCTGACAGCCTCATCGCTCCCAACGAATTGTTCAAAGGGCAAAATCTTAAGCTGTCTTGTACACCATCGAACCTGTGGGGACGGCAACATGCCTCCGTAGACATCGAGCCAGTGATCAAATCCGCGTTCGGCGCTTAGAAAATGTATCTTGATATTTAACCGAGAGCGGAGGCGATCAAGGAAGTCGTAAGTTTCCTGAAGTTCCTTATGAGTATCACAAAAGAAATACTCCATTTCAGGAACCTCCTTATGCATGAGTACTGCGAGTGCGGCACTATCCTTTCCGCCGGACAGCCCTAATACGTGGCGCATTTTTGTCCTCCTCTTTCTGCTCAGTTTTGCTGAATACTCGTCCAGTGTTCGGATCGAGTATTCGTTCGACCAAAGTTGCCAATACTGCTTTCTGCTGCAGTTTATCGTCTGGCATTTTATCAAGCAAGTCGGTGGCCTTTTTCTCGATCAAGACCCTTTGGGTTTCGTCTATCCATGCAATATCGTGAAGATCCGTTCCATCCGTTCTGACTATTGATATCCTTTTCGCCTCCGCCGCACCGGACCACATTGATGTGTTGCTCTTGTATATTGCTTCAAGGTGCTTGAATCTACAAGAGATGTCCGCAAGGGTAAACTCAAATAATTCCGCGTCGGAGTCAGTCCACGATTCAACAGGTTTGTCGGCAATTACCATAAACAAAGCTTCCAACCAGTCCTCATCGCTGTTGCCGACTTCCGTCGCTGCGAAAATGAAACGAGAAAGAGCCGGTTCTATACTGCGGCCCTTGAGATAGCTAGCCCTCGTTCTAAGATCTTCGCGAAGCTTACTTATGTCCTGTTTCACGCCAAATGCCTCGTAAAGATAGGTTCGACATTTGTTCAGTAAGACTTCATAAGCCTCCCTTATTTCCTTCAACGCCAAAGTCAGTTTTGATCGAAATTGCCGCGGCAAATCAGGATCAACTGCGTTGTCCGTAGTGAAAGGCGAAAAACCACAGGCCCGAGGAAGCAGTTCGAAAAGGAGATGATCCGGTTCCGGTGCTTGCAGCAACACTTTTCGAACCTCCAAAGCAACGTTTGAGAGCTTACTTGTGTTCTGCGAATAGCGCGGCAGCTTGCGGGCAAACCGAAGAAGCGGAGTTACAACACTCAGGATTGACTTGTTTCGGATCGATTCCGGCAGGCCGACTCCTTTTAGGAGTATATTTTCCACCTCCCTGAAAACATCGGCCCTTACTCCAGTAACTTTGAAGTGCTTTACCGAAAAACGCGATGCATCTTTAACCAAAAGCTCAAAGTGTTCAGGTCCGAGTTGCGCGATAAAAGCTTCGTCCCGATAAATACCGATATCATCAGAGTGAGCGATGATTACCGCAGCGAACAAGATCGGGATCAGACCCGCTTTCACGCCAAAAGGTGGCGCTTGCAATGACCCGAAGATTCCTTCAAGTTTTCTGGTTTCTTCAACGGCTTCAAGACAATATTTTTCGATCTCATCCCAGACTTTGGCGAACCGAGGATCACTCGGGCGGCCAAACTCATATCCTACTTCGGTGATACGATGGATGCCGGTCTTGTTCAGAACAGACTGGTAAATGCTGACCTCCGGGCCGTGTCCCGTAAGTCCAAGATTCTCCTTGTCGCCGGCCTCGATCATTGCAGCGATAACTTGTTTGCGGGCTTTAGCTCCCTGGGATGTCAGCTCCTGGCGATTTATGAGTTCATTCCAGAGAGTTATCCGATGCTTGAAGATACTGTCGCAGAGCTTGGACAACTGCGCATTTAGCCGATTTTGAGAATTTAACGCAATGTGCTTGCCCTCAATCCAGGCATTTAGATGTTCTCTCTGATCGAAAGATCTCGAAAAACTATCATCAAGCAAGTTCCTCGCATGTGTCAGCCGATGGCGGAGTTCGCGTCGGGCAATCCCGTCGGTTGCAAGTTCATTTGATTCCTTCAGTATATCTTCAATAGCCGCATATTCAGTCGCATTCGATCTCAACGGCCCAACGTGTTTCGCATGTATCAACACAAATGGTTTTCCATCAGATGTCGACGCAGGCACCTTTTGCGGCGAAACTTCCGCTACCCAATATCCTATCAATCCAGCGCTCGTTGAGGACTTGCAGGCTAGTTCCTCGAACTGGTCCGGATCGTCAAGATATGCAGATTCAAAGTAGCGGACGGCCCCAGTCTCGTAACTATGCCTTTGAGCAACAACGGTTGCTGCTGGGTGCGAGAGTTCGAGCAAGCCAGCTAAAGTCAAACGTAACTTCTCGCGGCTTAGAGTGACAGCTCGGTCAAAATCAAAGTCAGAACCTTCCCAAAGCCGAAGCTCATCAATTTGTCGGCGATATACAAGAAGACCTCTGGCAATCAATTTCTCAATGGTATTATTCCATTTTGAGAATGCCGCCTTGTCGTTTGCGGAATCACAAAGCGAGCTGATGACAAGATCGCGGGTGGCTCTAACGGAGCCTGCGGAGCCGATAAGATTAAGGATTCCGATCGTTCTCAGTAAAAGTACGGTGTCGCGATCATCATTTTCACGCTCATCTATAAGGTGTTTTACTTCGGCCCATCTTTGGAAATTCGGTTTCAACACCAAATTGCTCAATGACGTTTCAGTGAAATAATCGTAGAGTCTGGCGATTCGAAACAGAGGTAAGTGATCTTTCTCGATCTCGGTCTCCTCAAGGAAGATACGAAACGAATTCGGCTCATAGCTTGTCAAGAAACTGAATAGCGATCTGTCGTTTTGCGCATACCGGCTGAACAATTGCGGAAGTATAAGGGCAGTCACCGGATGAAGAGGAAACAGGTTTTCCAGCATTTTGGTGGAGATCAGCCGTCCACCAAGTTGTTCCGGCAGTTGACGGGACCAGTTTACTGCTTGCTTTCGGATGTCCCATTTATGTCGCTTGTCCGGGCGTTTCCGGATCACTTCGGCAATAAGCTGTATCATCTGAGTTGTTGACTCAGCGAACGGGATCTCTTCGAACCGGCCCTGAATCTTAAGCCATTCGTTTCTGTCCGCAGCGCCTAAATTAACACCATACTCAGAAAAAGAGTGATGCAGAATCCCTAGAAGGTAAATCGGCGATCGGCTACCTTGCGGGAGTTCCTGGAGCTGCTGGAGTAGGTACAGGTCACTGGAGCTCTGATTCTGAACGGCATACTCCAGCGATCTACCCATCTCATCTATTAAAATAAAGAGTCCCGCCCCGCCAAAGTCCGAAACATTTCTAACAATCCGAAGAACTTCCGAGGACGATACCTCTTTCCCGTCGCTGAGTTCATCGCTGATTCTAACGACTTCGCGCAGGAGAGCATCTTTCTTTTTTTTATCTCTTCCTTTATAGGTGTCAAGTGTGTTACGAGTTGCACGGAGAAGTGTCTTACTGATCGATTCTCGTTCTGCCGTGACCGGAGCAAACAGCACACCTTCTCTCAGGCCTTTTATTTCCGATTCTGCTAATAGGCCATCCGCCGCAGCCTTAGACAGTTTCTTTCGTGCAACTTCTCTAAGTGGATCCGTTTTTGGCGCAAAAACTGAAGACAGAAAGTGAGCAAAAGCGGATTTCCCGGTACCATAGACCCCGGTCAGCACCCAAAATCGGGACAAATCGTCCGACATGCCTGACGTAATGCGACCGAAGCAGTGAGCGGCTCGTTCCGTTATTATATAGTCGTCAAGACACTCGACACTTGCCATATCTCTTTCGAGATTCACCGATCGCGTATATCGGTGATTGATCTCAAAAAAGTCAGCGAGATATCTGTTCGTCGATGATTTAGTCTTCGCCATAATACGTATCCAAAATCTCGCTCGCTAGCGTCAGAGCGTCCTTGCGAAACGACATTTGTATAACCCCCGCCATATCTGAGATTGAAATTTCCTCGAATTTCGTGGCGACGTCGTCAACGGCACTATAAACCGCACTTTCCGTCAGTTTGAATACCTGTCCCGGTCCACTGGTCGCATAGGTTAAGTTGGAAAGCGAGATGGTCTTTTGAGAAGGGCTGATCCCAAAAACGAATTCCAGCGCGGCCGCTACAATAATTTCGGACGGCAGGCTTGATTTCGAGCCGTGTCGAAACTGATGAAGACGCGAGTCCCCGCTCATCTGAATCAACTTCAGTTCGACGAATGGACAATCTATGTTTTCATCGCTTACAGGCCTATCTTTGAGTTGCTCCGTATACATTCGTAGAATACACTGGACATCCTTCTGGAGTGACGATTCCGAAATCGTCAGACCATTTTGATCTCGAAATCGAGCCAGTTCGGCTTGAACGTCGTCGGAACTGAACTCCGACTTTCGGATGTCATTAAAGACGATATCCCACGCGGTTGCCATACACGGTGCCTTTAGAAGATTCCAGTGAAGTAGCCACAGCGAAGCGGGATCCTCAAGCCAGGGATCCCATCCCTTTTTTGAAAGCAATTTAAGGCCGAACGCGGTCGGTCGATACTCGGATGAGCGACTCCTGTCCTGCTTGACCGGTTCGATCAACTTAAACGCTGTGCACCAATAACGAATTGCTTGGCCCATGTTCTTTCCTACACCGAGTTCGAGATGGGCGTCCGACATAGTAAAAATATCAGGTCGGTCCTGCACCGCGTCAAATCCCTTTTTTAGCCAACTGTGACGTGGGTGAAAGGTCTCATGGCGAGAAAAAAAAACGCCGCCGGTCAGGGCAGGCCGGATAGGAGCGATGGCCGGAGAGTTTGACATTTGTTGAAAGAAAAGTAACTTATTCCAAGATTTCTGAACATAGTATATCATAATAATATGTAAAATCCTTGGATTGATCGAACCCTAATTATGCGTCCACGAGAACTTTTTGAATCTCTCTATAACTGTCCGAATGAAGCGGCCGTTGACCAATTGATAGAAAGAAACCCCCACGCTTTTGCCAATGACCGGTGGTATCCTTACGGGGGTACTGAAGGAACATTCGGAGTTATCGAGAATCAACAAGCAAGCCCAATTCCTGCGTTGGTTGAAAAGATCACCAATTCTATCGATGCGGTCCTGATGCGACGGTGTCTTGAAAGCGGAATTGATCCGAAATCGCTTGGGGCACCAAGAACAATGGAAGATGCAGTCGCGCGGTTCTTCCCGGGTCATAAAAATTGGGGCTTGCCCTCTTTTCGAAAGAAGCAGGCTGAGGATATACAAATTATTGCAGATGGCCCCAGGCTCGATACTTCGCTGATCATTTATGACAACGGAGAAGGTCAGTGTCCCGACGATTTCGAAACGACATTCCTTTCGTTGCTTCGAGGAAATAAACAGGAGATACCGTTTGTTCAGGGAAAGTACAACATGGGAGGAAGCGGAGTCCTTATCTTCTGCGGCAAGAAACGCTATCAGCTGATCGGTTCCAAAAGGTTTGATGGCAAGAGCGAGTTCGGCTTTACCTTAATTCGAAAACACCCTTTGTCTGATGAGGAGAAAAGTACGCGTAAGAACACATGGTACGAATTTCTAAAAATCGACGGCAAGATCCCTCGCTTCGACTTTGGTGAGATTGACCTTGGTGTCTTCAACCGAAATTTCACCTCCGGTACGATCATCAAGCTTTATTCTTATGATCTTCCATCGGGCTCACGCTCGGTCATATCACGCGA
Organism: Acidobacteriota bacterium; assembly: GCA_019639175.1. GTDB lineage: Bacteria > Acidobacteriota > Blastocatellia > Pyrinomonadales > Pyrinomonadaceae > OLB17. The sequence goes on from JAHBSK010000008.1 coordinate 28,198, forward strand.
TCTCAACCGCAGTTTGAATGAATATCTCTTCGAGCCTGCCTTGCCGATATATACGATCGACAAGAAGGAACGGTATCCGCAGGACAGGAATCTTCAGAGGGAGCTTTACGGACTCAAGCGCAGACTCGAAGAGGTCGGAGACAAGTATATCGAGAACAAGTCGTCGATCAGCGTCTCCGACGGGCATTCGGGTGAGATGAAGGTTCATTTCTACTTATTCAAACCTATAGTGGAAGGCAAATCCGTAAAGGACAGCCGGTCCACCATTCGACAGGAATTTTTTCTTAACAATATGTCCGTATTGTTCTCGCTCAACGGACAAGTCCATGGCGATTACACCTCCGAGTTCATTACGCGAAGTCTAAAATATCCGCTTTTTAAGGATTATCTGCTGATTCACGTGGATTGTACTAACCTAAATTACGACGTCCGCAACGAGCTTTTTATGGCTTCGAGGGATCGGATAAAAGGCGGAGAAGAATCCCGCCGGATTCGCGAAAAGCTTGCAGAGTCCTTGAGAAAAAGCGTTCTCGACGAATGGTATAAAAAACGCAAGGATTCGATCTCGGTGACTACGGGCGAATCGGATGATCTGTTGAAATCCTTCACTAAGAACCTGCCTCTGAATTCCGACCTGATGCAGCTTTTGAACCAGAGCTTCAAGCTTGCCGAACGCCGTCCGAGACCGGAGCAAGACCGACAAGGTTCTAATCAAAAGAGAAAGCAAACTTCAAAGGAAACCTTCAAACCACAAAGATTTCCGTCGTTCCTTCGTCTCGAAAAGAAAAATGACGGCGAAACTCCGGTTGCTCAGATTCCGGTGGGAAGTGAGCGCACTTTGCGTTTCCTGACTGATGTCGAGAATGAATATTTAGATAGGGTCGAAGAACCCGGAAATCTCCGCGTCGAACTGCTCGGGCTTGGTAAAAATGATACTACTGGCGGAAGCGCGGCGGGACAGCCGAAAAAGATCGAAGATGTTTTCAACGTGGTCAAAACAAGTCCGCACGAGGGAGTAATCAAGATCGTCTTAAATCCAACAAAAGAGATACAGGTCGGAAATACGGCAGAAGTAAAAGTAACTTTGTCTGGAACGGGAGAAGATTTCAGCGAAGTGTTCTTCGTTCAAGTAAGCGAGCGGGAGAAGAAAGAGTCGCAAAACGTACCGGCAAGCATCGAGGAACCTATTGGCTTGCCAGAATGTATTCGTGTTTACGAAGCTGACAAGGAAGGAGCTATGAGCTGGGGGGATCTTGAGACCAACGGTATTGAATTCGATTACGATGTGATCATGCACCCGTTTGCTGAAAACGAGAGACTCGAAAAAATATATGTGAACATGGATAGCTCTGTTCTGAAAAACTACAGATCGAAGCTCAAAGGAGGTACCGAGCAGTATGAGATAGCAGATAAAAAATACGTTTCGGCTGTCTACTTTCATACTCTGTTTCTCTACACGATCACAAAGAGCAGAAAATACAGTTTGCTGCAAGGAAAATCGGACGAACCTCGCGATCTATCTGAGTTTTTAAAGGATCTTTTCCAGAATCACTATGCATCATTCTTACTTAATTTCGGACTCGATCAATTAATCGAGAGTCTGGACTAGGTTTTGTCGCCCTGTCTCAGTTAGCCGGAATGACGAACGTCAATACTTGATATCTAGAGCCATATCAAAGGGGGTCTTTTATACAGCGGAACACGATTGCGTATCCAATTCTTAAGTGTTTGTAAATGAGCCTTAAGATCAGCTTTTATATAGCTGTCAATTATCGAACGGCATTCCGGGAGCATATAGTCATTGTAGTCACCGTAGAAGCTCCAGCAAGAATCTATCTCTCGACCTTCCTCACCGTTTTCGTCGACCTCGAATATTTTGTAGCCATATATCTGACCGGTTGCCCATTCATCCCACATCTTTAGCTCGGCTCGCAGCATCTCACGTCCCCGATCAGCCATGACCTCGGTGATGTCGTCCGGATGCAGCTCTAAGGCATGTGCGGGTTTGCGAACGGCTCGGATATAACCATTATTAAAATCGACAACCAGAGATCCGTTCCGCTTCACTCTTATCACTTTGCCCCAGTCGTGTTTCCCACTCCGGTCTTTTGGCCCTCGTTTTGCGGCTTTGACGTGATCTCCCTTGCGAGGCTTACGATTCCTGTCTGTCGAGAAAAGTTCCTGTTCGTTATAACCGGTTTCACTTCGGAGGCGATCTTTTGTGACGTAAAGAAACCCGACATGACCGGAATCCCAACCCGCAGGGTCTATGGCGTGCGGTCCTGTGCCTTCGTAAAACGTGTATCCGCCTTGATCGTATAAGCCCACGGGGATTAAGATCGTATTCTTATAGGCAAGTTCAACTATCTTCTCTTGAATGGCTTCCAAGTCATACCATCGACCCCGATATTTCCAGCGGTCCTCACAAACAGTCCAGCCATGCTCATTTATTCGCTCGAATTGCTGAAGATCGTCGATAGAAACACCCGCAACATCTTCAAAGAAATTAAAGAGAGTTTCATATTTATCTCTTCCATCGACATCCCAATGATAGCGGCGATGCCAATGAACGAATGTTGAAAGCATATCGCAAAAGTCATTGGGCTTTTCCGCATCGAAGTCGTAATGCACTTCTATCCTGTAGCCTCGGTAGTCCTCGGCCTCAACAAATGTGTGGCTGGTCATAGCTTTATATTCGGTTGAAGAGTCTGAAAGAAGGTTCGTACCGATGTTCAAGCAATCGTCAAACTTACAGGACAGAGATTCCCGACAAATTCGGTACAATTTTCACTTGCCACAGAGCGCTTAACCTACGGATACTAGCGATCAAAACCCCGATGAAACGCTTGTTGCGGCAGACGACGCATTTTTATTTAGTCATCACCGTAATCTCGATACTCCTGTAGAGTTATCTGCATAGGAAGAATGTTCTTCACGTTAAGCCTCTTGAACTGTGGATCGGTCAAGATGTTGCGGATAGCGTCGCGCGCGGCTCGATCAAGGTTTGATCCCTCGCCGTGCTTAACGATAAAAGCCTTGTGCGCCGGCCTCATATGTTCGACTTTTGCGGTCGCTGTTATTTTGATCATATCGCCAACCTAAAACATATTATTTCCAGTATCGATATCGAGGAAGCCCCGATGCTCTAAGGGATTTCCTGCCCTCGTCATGCTGCCCGCAGCTAAATTGTTCCGATGATACTAGAGCATAGAACCGAAGCATTTCAGTCAATAAATTACTTGTTTCCACCGCTTTCACGTCAGACGCAAGAGATACTCGCTAACCAATTGCTTCTAGCGCCACGGCGATTTTCCATACTTAAGAAAATGCTCGAACTTAAGAAGTTACATGAAGTTAGAAAGTAACTCCTTCAAATCCCTTGGATTGGAATGCAATTCCTTATGGAGAACTACTCTCAATCCGGACTGAATTTCCACCCGCCTTCTCAATTCCGAGAGTCTCACTCTTCGAGTTATCAAGTTGTTTTACTGCTTCAAGCATTAGATCGGCATCTGTTTCAGCATAGATGTTTGTGATGCTCATATCCGAGTGAGCGAACAGGTTCTGAACAATTAGAGGGTTTGTATTCCTCCGAATAAGTTCGCTTGCAAAGTAGGTTCGCAGGTCGTGAAAATGATAGTTCTCTTCTCGTGTTCCGCCCGGCTTGTTGATCTTGGCTCGGATCAGGACAGCATTCCAGCGTTTGCGAAAATCGGTTATTGGAAACGGCAATTGCTTATCAGCGATCATGTCTCGTAAAACCGACGTAGCAGTAGCATTGATGGGAACAGATCGCGGAGGTCTTCCTTTTGAACCAATCACCCAAACTCGCTGATTCTCAAAATCAATGACGTTCTCGTCCAAGGCCAACAGTTGCCCGCGCCTCAAAGGCATATTTACCGCTAACTGCACAAGGCGGTAAAGCAGCTGATCCGATTCGAGTTCCTTCCATAGAGCTTCTTTCTGCTCAGCAGTCAGTAGTCGTTTTCGCGGCGGCGGCTCGGGAAGGGCCTTAACATACTGCATCGGATTCCTATCAAGAATTCCTTCTTCGCAAGCGAGGCTGAAAATCTTCGACAAAGTGGACATGATCCGGTTGACGGATGACGGGGACAGCGAGCTCTTCTTTTTTCGCTGGTTCTTCCCAGATTGCAATTTCGATCTGCAATCACGGCAGTTCTGGGGTGTAATCGTGTGCAATGGTTGGCTTTTGAAGTGTTTCAAAAGTAGTTTGATGTATAGGTTTTTGGCTCCCTTGTTCACGTTGTTTTGTTCGACATATTTTCGATATGTCGATTCAACGAAGTCCGTAAAGGTAGTTGTCGTGTCCGTTATACCGTAGGATTTATCGAACAATTGCTTTACTAGCTGCCTTTCGGCTAGTTCAGCTTCTTCGCGGGTACGAGCCTCCGGGATTACCTGGTGAATAGTCTTATGCGATTTGACCCGTCGATACACCCACCACCGAGCTTTTGAATAGGCTGGATGTTTCGAGTTTATTTTTTTGCCGTTATATTTCTTAAAAACTGCCATAACCTTATGAGTTTGCTAACCAGGCATCAACCTCGGTCCTGTTGAAAGTCGGCCGACCGACTCCGTGAAAAGGAAGGCCGTTTTCCCTCATCCATCGATTGATCGTTGCACTGGATTTCTTCAGATACTTTGCTACCTCCGCCTTTGTCATGATCTCGGGCGGCTGAGAAGAATGGATCGCCTTCTCTATCGCCCCCGCCACTGATGTGTCGATCAGTCGAATCAATTCGGATTTTTCAATAGTGATAATTTCAACCATGTCTGGTACCCCCGAATTCCCGAATTGGCAAAGTATGTGCCTCAACCTTTTAAGGCCCAAAAACGCCTTAAAAAGCCACGAAAAGTTGAAAAATGGTGCAAGATGCGACACATTTTTGAACCACCAAAGCGTTTCTGAACCAGTATGAAATTAGCGATGAATTGTTGAGAGTTTTGAGCGGAAAAAAGATGACGAAATAAAAACTGCAACCAACCTGCAACCAAGTCGCAAAATGGGGCTTCCGAAATTCATCGAAAGCCCTATTTTTATTGGTCGGGACGGCGAGATTTGAACTCACGACCTCTCGCACCCCAAGCGAACGCGCTACCAGACTGCGCTACGTCCCGTTAAACTGTTTTTTAGATTAGATTTGAAGCCGCGAATTGTCAAACGCCTTTGGCAGCAAGGGACATGGTCGGATAGGCTGTCGCGTCCGGGACTCAGCAGATCAGGAGTTTGCGAGAGTGGTATTGTCAAACGCCTTTGGCCGCAAGGGACACGGTCGGATAGGTTATCGCGTCCGGAGCTTAGCAGATCAGGAGTTCGCGAGAATGGTGAGGTCGCAAATTATCATCTGATAAAGCGTCATCAGCCTTCTCGTTTGGAGTTCAGCATTTCGCGCAGTTCCATCAGATGAGTGGTCAGTTGGCGTATCGCATCTATCTTTTCCGGGCCAAGTTCTCCCGATTCATTTCGTGAAGAAGGCTGCGGAGCAAAAGAGGCCTCATCCAGATCAATGGCCTCATCAAAAAGCCCGGGTTCATGGTCGTTCTCTTTCAGCCCGGCGGGTTCAGGATGTACTATCTTCAGCTTTGGGCCTTCGGGCCGGACATCGGCCTGAAGTTTCTTTCTGGCACCGGCAATGGTGAACATCTCATCATAAAGAAGTTCCTTGATCCTGAAAGCTATCTCGACATCGCGGCGGCGATAACTTCTTTGGCCGGAGCGATTCTTTTGCGGGGACAACTGAGGAAACTCCGTTTCCCAGTATCTGAGAACGTGGGCCTGGACGCCGACAAGGTCACAGACCTCGCCGATCTTAAAGTAAATTTTCTCAGGTATTGCTATAGCAGGTTGTGCCATCATTCTCCGATATATGTTAAAGTCGTTTTAGAGCTATTCCGCCGTTATTGTATGTATTTATTAAACTTGTGTCAATGTTTACATGATGCGTTCTGAATTTGAGTTCATCCAACACATTAAGAAAAAATATGCATTAAAGCATATCGGAGATGACTGTGCCGTCCTTCCAAAAGACGACAAGACCGATATGGTCATCACCGCCGATCTGCTGGTTGAGGACATAGATTTTCGGCTTGATTGGACGACCGCTAAGTTCCTTGGACACAAGGCTTTAGCTGTCTCTCTTTCAGACATTGCCGCAATGGGAGCGACGCCGAAATGGGCAATGCTTTCTATTGGTGTGCCGGAAAAGCTGTGGAACAGCGATTTTCTTGATGAATTTTACGAAGGCTGGCACGATCTTGCAAAAGAATTTGGCGTTGAGCTGATCGGCGGCGACATTTCCCGCGTTCTCGACAAAATTGTAATAGATTCGGTTCTCAGCGGTGAAGTCCCTAAAGGAAAAGCCATCTTAAGATCAGTGGCAAAACCCGGTGACGCTATCTATGTCTCAGGTGAACTTGGTGGAGCGGCTGCCGGTTTGGAATTGCTTAAAAATGGGTTGCGAAATTCTGAAAAATTAAACTCAGCCGAGCTAAAATTGATCCGCGCTCAGCTTGCACCGACTCCTAAAAAAGGTTTTGTTTTTCAAACATTCGGTGTTGCCGCAATGATCGATCTCAGTGACGGTCTTTCATCTGATCTTGCTCATATTTGCTCAGCCAGTGGTATTGGGGCCAAGATCTTCTCCGAAACGCTTCCGATCAACTCAAATTTTGGTTCGTTAGATCTTTCATCTGAAAAGAAACTTGATCTTGTCCTCAACGGAGGAGAAGATTTCGAGCTTCTTTTTACCGTTGACGAAAAAAAAATTTCGCCTGAATTTTTGACCGAATTCCATCGCATTGGTGAAGCCACTGCAAATGTTGGTATCATTGAGCTTATCAATGCCGGCGAAACTGTTGTTCTGGAGCCGAAAGGCTACCGGCATTTTTGACCTTTTCACACTGCTTTCAAAAAAATTTTCAAAAAAAGCTTGACAAGCATTTTTCGGTCGTGCTACAACTTTCAACCGTTGCATAAATTTGCAGCGAAAAATTTTTTGCATTACGAACTCGAAAGCCGAGGCTTTCATGTTCGGAGGAAATTATGATTCGAAGTTCGATACATACAACGAGAATGTTCACAGGCTTACGGGCGGGCGTCAATATGCGTCTAGGCACGGCTTGGAATGCACTCGTATGTTCAAGCCTCGATCAAAGCCAATTTGAAGCAAAACCGAACGGGTTTGTCCGTTTGGAAAGAAAGATCTGATTCAGCGGGAGCGGCGTTCCCGCTCCCGAAACATCGAAAGTAAGGCGAGATACCTCGCCAAGAGAAGTTTTTAGGAGCGGTTACGTCCGGGATATTGGAAGCCCGAAGGTAGCCGCTCCTATTACTTTTGATGTTTGACAACTGAATAGCCGTATTTTATGCATCGGCCGCCTGTTGGAGAAGGCAGGCAGTCTGTAAAACTGTCGCTCGTCGAAGCTCAGAAGGTTCGAATCCTTCCCGGTGCATTTTTTTCAATTCGCATCAATAGCTCAAATTGGCAGAGCAAACGGTCGATAACCGTTAGGTTTCAGGTTCAAGCCCTGGTCGATGCACCATATTGGGGATGTAGATCTAATTGGCAGAGCGGAACATTTGCACTGTTCAGGCTGAGAGTTCGAATCTCTCCGTCTCCACCAAAGATCATTTCGCGGAAGGTTAGTCTAACTGGCAAGGCAGCGGTCTAGAAAACAGCCGGGCGCAAGTCCCATACAGGTTCGAGCCCTGTACCTTCCGCCAAGTTTCGGAAACGTGGCGAAACGGTAGCCGCTGTTGTTTGCTAAACAACCGGGAGCGATCCCTTGCAGGTTGAAGTCCTGCCGTTTCCGCCAAACCACTGGAGGCGTAGCTCAACGGAATCAGAGCATCTCGCTACGAACGAGAAGGTTGAAGGTTCGAATCCTTCCGTCTTCACCAAATTTTTTTCATGCATCGGACACCTATCGGCAAAGGCAGGCAGTCTGCAAAACTGTCGCTCATGTGAGCTGTAAAGGTTCGAATTCTTTCCGATGCGCCATTTTACGGGGATGAATGCAAAGCGTCGAGCGATCAGTTTTTCAAGCTGAATGTAGCGGGTTCGAGTCCCGCCTTCCCTGCCAATATTTCGGGTTCGTCTAACCGGCAGGATAACTGGCTCTGAACCAGTAGATCGAGGTTCGAATCCTTGACCCGAAACCATCGAAATGCGGAATGTCGAATGCGGATAGCGGAATATGAACTGAACACACTTGAACATTTGATTTTCCTTTTTCCCTTTGACATGAGACGACTGCCGCGAATTCCGCATTTCACGTTCCGCATTCCGCATTCGTATCAGAGCGTTCCGCAGAGGCTATACGGACTTGTTTTGGAAACAAGTGTTCGCAGGTTCAAATCCTGCCGCTCTGACCAAAGTGTTGAGTTCCTGCTTTAGCAGGCTGGAAAAACAAACCGCCTAAAGGCGGGACTCAAAACATTCGCCGGTGTAGCTCAATGGAACAAAGAGCATCGGTCTTCTAAACCGAAGGTTCCGGGTTCGAGTCCCGGCATCGGCCCCACTATTTACGCCGGGATAGCTCAACTGGCATTAGAGCATCTGTCTTGTAAACAGGAGGTTCTGAGTTCAAATCTCAGTCCCGGCAATTTTCACGCACGCGTGGCCAAAGCGGCAAAGGCGCCGGTCTTAGAAACCGGATATTGAAGGTTCGAATCCTTCCGCGTGTACCAGGTTGGAGTCTGGAGTCAAAAAGTCTGGAGTCTTTGATCTTTGATCTTTGGGCTTGGGTCTTGGGTCTTGGGTCTTTGATGATAGGTTTGAAGACTCGCGTTCGCAGCATTTCAGGCTCCTGACTCCAGACTCCAGACTTCTGACTCCTGACTCCTGACTCCTGACTGTTCCCGCGGGCATAGCCAAGCGGCCAAAGGCGGCGGTTTGCAAAACCGTTAATCATCGGTTCAAATCCGATTGCCCGCTCCAATTTTTATGTCAGTAGCTCAATCGGCAGAGCGTCGGTCTCCAAAACCGAAAGTTGCAGGTTCGATCCCTGCCTGACATGCCATATTTATCAGGGCAAATGCCGAAATGACGCCTTTTAACTGAGAATTACGCCGTCACTTCGCCTCCTGTTGCCTCAAATTTATGCGGTGTAGTTTAACGGTAGAACCAAGGTCTCATAAGCCTCGTGCGAAGGTTCGACTCCTTCCGCCGCTCCCATTGTTTCTGGGCAAAACTCAAAAGCTGATCGCTCGGTAGAACACCGGACTCTTAATCCGTGGGTCACCGGCTAGATCTGCCCCTTGAAGGACGCAACTCAAGGGAAAATAGCACTTCAACCTGTTGAGGCCCTGTCATATGGGAGTTCGCTCTCTCATGTCTCCGGTCTTATGTCTCTCGACTTCTTATGTGGTTCGTAGCTCAATCAGGCAGAGCACCTCGCTGTGAACGAGGCCGTTGTCGGTTCAAATCCGATCGATCCACCCAGTTGAATGCGGAATGCGGATTTCGGAATGTGGAATTAGGCTCTTAGCAAATGGAATTCCGCATTCCACGTTCCGCACTCCGCATTTTCTCAGGGGCCGTGGCAGAAAGGCGTATGCACTTCACTGTCTATGAAGACGATGACGGTTCGAGTCCGTTCGGTCCCGCCAAAGGAACGCCGGCATCCCTGCCGGCAAAACTTTACGGACGTTTAGCTGAGACAGATCAGCGTCGGTTTGAAGAACCGAAGAGCCTGGTGCGATACCAGGAGCGTCCACCATATTCAGGGAAACAGAAGACTTTAGCCTTCTCCCACGGCGCAACCGGCCGGTTCACCCTCGGAGCCGGCCGGATAGGAAACTCAACTAAAAGGCAGAAACACGACCGGTAGGGAATGTGTCTAACTGCCTATCTGTAAAGATATTCGCCACCCGCTTATGCGGGCGGTTCCGACCTTACCACAACGAACGCGGCGGTGTTGTTCGGCGAGGACAAAGGAATGCGTTTAATTCCTTTCTTGTTTGCAATAAACACGATCGTCCTTTGTCTGAAGATGCCGAACGGCACGCCACGTTCGCCTACCAGAAATGCAGGTCAAATAGAGGCAATAATTGAATATTTTACAAGGAGATAAAGATCATGAAACTAGCCGAAGCCCTTATTTTGCGAGCAGATACGAAAAAGAAATTCGACCAACTGCGTCAGCGTTTGACAGCGAACGTAAAGGTGCAGGAGGGCGACACGCCGGTTGAAGAACCAGAGCTTTTGCTTAAAGAGCTTGAGCAGACGGCAGCCGAGTTCGAGAAGCTTGTCAAAGCGATAAACAAGACAAATTCACTGACCGAATTTGCAAAAGGGCGGACGCTGACCGATGCGCTGGCCGAACGCGACACGCTCGCACTTCGCGGCAACGCGCTGCGGGCAGTGGCAAATGAGGCAGCTGAAAAAGACACTCGCTGGGGCCGGCAGGAAATAAAATTTGTACTCACGGTTGACGGAGCAAAATTTCAGAAACTCGCTGATGACATCGCAAAACTCCATCGCAACCACGACACAAAAATTCAGGAGATAAACTGGAAAACCGATCTCATCGACTGACAGGTCGATGTTGGTAACCGAGATCGACAAAGGTGTATGTGAAAGCCGCCGACTGGCTTAAAGTTGGACATAAACGTCTGAAAAACGTTGATCTGGTCATTGGACGAGGCCGGTATTCACAATTTACGTCCGGCATTGTCACAAGAGCAATGTGTACAGCGCAATGTAAACACCATCACATAAATTTGTCGCTCGGTGAGGGAGGGCAAGGGGAAAGATCGGTTTTCAAACAAACCGCCGGTGGCCAAGCCGGTTAAGGCACCTGCCTTTTAAGCAGGGGATGCGTGAGTTCGAATCTCACCCGGCGGACCATTTTTTTTGGCGGCGTAGCTCAGTGGTAGAGCAAGGGTCTCATAAACCCTTGGCCGGAGGTTCAAATCCTTCCGCCGCAACCAACTTGAATGAGGAATGAGGAACGCGGATCGCGGAATTCCGGCAGCTAAAGGATCCGCGATCTAAAATCGCAACTCCGTAATTGTTTGACAGGTAACTCAGTTGGTCAGAGTGCCGTTCTGTTAAATCGGAAGCCGCGGGTTCGAGTCCCGCCCTGTCAGCCAGTTTATTTTGATCGTCGAATATCATGACGGTCATAAAAAGAAAAACCGAAATGACCCGGCCCGATACAGGCCCGATCATTTCGGTAAGTTTTATGTACTATTGCCGGTCTTACACGATCAGCCGAACGGAGTCGGTGTCGGTTCTGGCTCCGGATCGTCCGGTGTCGGCTCTCCGGTCGGCATCGGAACCGGCTCAGGAAAGTCCGGTGTCGGAGTTGGCGTCGGACAAGGATTTTCCGGATCTTCCGGTGACGGACACGGAGTTGGTGTCGGTGTCGGCGTTTCGACGGCCTGTTTGTCAACACCATCCGATGCAGCCGCGTCATTCACGAACCATGTCCCTGCGGAAAGTCCGATAAATAACAGTGCAAACATCCCAAAATTGATCAGTAGATTTCGCAACATCGTTTCCCCCTTTCTCGATAGTTATTAAACGTTATCGACCGGCTCGTTACGTATTTTTATGGTCATGGCATTTTGGCCGGTCTGTTCAAACCATTAATGGAGCAATATGCGTTCCAAAGAAAAGCATAGTAAAAATAAGGAGTTAAAAGTTATTAAACGCACTCAATTGCATTCGTTGCATTGATTTAATACAGAGTTGGGCGTTTTAAGACAATACGTTGAAGGCCGCGAAAAGCTCTGACAGCTAAACAATACATATATAATTAAGGAGAACTATATGCCATACAACAAGCTGAATATCAGCGGAGCTAAATCGGATGTTCTGTCGTGGGTTAACCACGGTCTGGATCATCTTGAAGAAAGCATGCTCCGTAACGTTTCGCGTCTGCCGTGCCTTTACAAGCACGTTGCTCTTATGCCGGACGCTCATCTGGGCAAAGGTTCTATGGTCGGGTCGGTCATCGCAACCAAGGACGCTGTTATTCCGGCAACCGTCGGCGTTGATATCGGCTGCGGGATGATGGCGGTGAAAACGCCATTTAAAAGCGGCATTCTCGACCGCAAGATGGCGGGGTTTCGCCACGAGATCGAGCGTGCGATCCCGGTCGGCTTTAATGCCTACAAGGAATCGGTCGATGAGGCGTCGCGTTGGGACGGCTGGGAAACTTTCGACGACCTGCACGACGGCGTTCAGGACCGCAAGCGCAAGGCGATGGTCCAGCTAGGAACGCTCGGCGGCGGGAACCACTTCATTGAGGTGTGTCTGGACACCGAAGACAACGTCTGGCTGATGCTGCATTCCGGTTCGCGAAACATCGGTAAAGAACTTGCCGAGCGCCACATCGCGACCGCCAAATCACTGCATCGCCTGAACGAACTTCCATCGCCCGATCTGGCCTACTTTATTCACGGCACAGATGAATTCAAAGCCTACTGGCACGACCTGGAATGGGCGCAGAAATACGCAATGAAGAACCGCGAGATCATGATGACGCGGCTGATCCGCTCGTTCAACCGAATGTTTGGCTCGGAACTGGATATTGGACCCAAGACCAAAGGCCAAAGACCAAAGGCCGATGTTGTTGTAAATTGCCATCACAACTACGTGGCAATAGAGGAACACTTCGGCGAGGATGTTTACGTTACCCGAAAAGGTGCGATCAACGCCGAAGAAGGACGCTACGGAATTATCCCGGGTTCGATGGGAGCGAAATCTTTCATCATCAAGGGCCTCGGAAATCCGCAGTCGTTCAACTCTTGTTCGCACGGTGCCGGACGCAAGATGTCGCGTACCAAAGCGAAAGCGAAATACACGATTGATGATCTTCAAAAGCAGACCGCCGGCGTCGAATGCCGTAAAGACAAAGGCGTCGTCGATGAAATTCCCGGTGCCTACAAAGACATCGAGGAAGTCATGCGCGCCCAAAACGACCTCGTCGAAATAGTCGCCGAGCTAAAGCAGGTCATTTGTGTTAAGGGGTAGTAACTCGGCTCCTTCTTATAAGGAGCCGCAGTATTTACGAGGTTAAACATGCAAAACGAGAATTTCGTCTTTGGGAAAAATCGGGTACCAAGGATCGATCCTAATAAATATGAGGATAAACTCGCTACGGGTCATCAAAGAGTCCTAAAGCATCTAGCGTTACAACGTAAAATTGGACGCCTAACCTGTCTGCCTTTAAGAATAAGACTGTCTGAATTCAGACTTTCGAAAAGTCAACGCCGTGTTCTTATGACGAATAGTGGCCTGCGTGTTTCGATAGGGCCTATGGAGGTTACAGAAGCTGAGGCCGATCTGTTTGCAAAACATTACACGCGGCTGTCATATAAACCATCCAGGATGGGTGATTGGCTGCCCTTCTCAAACGAATTTTCAGCAACCGAAATACATAAATTCCTTATATTTGACGATGATAAATTGATAGCCGCAAGTTACCTGGATATTCTCGTGCATTCGACCAATTCGATCTGCGGAATATTTGAACCCGGATTGGAAAAACGGAGCCTTGGGATCTTCACAATTCTGAAAGAGATCGAATATTCACTTGCTATCGGAAAAAAATTCTATTACATCGGTTACTCATGCGAAGAAAAGTCCACGTTTGACTACAAAAAGAGATTCCATGGACTGGAAAGATATGACTGGAACGGCAACTGGGTACCGTATCCACGATTGTTAGGAGACCTATAGATCTAACAAGAGCACTGATAACACGCACCTGTGACAGATTTTCAGCACCGTTCGTTCAGTCGGCCAAGGACCTCTGGCTTCCAACCAGAAGACGCCGGTTCGAGTCCGACACGGTGCTCCAAAATTGACAATTCCTTCTGCTCGGACTGATCCTTACACGCGGGGTTTCGATGGGACGACACCAAGAACCTCGCTGAATGTTTTGAATCGCAAAGCGGCATCTCGGCAGCTAACCGGCTGCCTTCCCTGCTCCACCAAGTTTTGCTCCTATCCAAGCCATTGGAATGTAGGCAACTATCAGATCAAGGGCAATGAACCACATCGGCGCCGGTATCATTAAGCAGGCAGCGATGCCGCCAAGAAGAAAAAAGCCGCCTACGATCATTGCCAATGTCGTTTTGCTGCCAACAGCTATCAGTGCTGCCGTCAAAGCACCGACCAGCGTTCCTAATGCGTGAGCAGCAAACGGAGCGATAAAGTGTTTTGTTTCCATCAGCGGCATTGCTGCCTTGAGGCCTTCAGCCGTTGTAAGGTCTGCGCCCGCGGGAGGCGGTATTATTGCAGGGCCAAATGTAACGATCGCCATGTTTACAATACCGCCTACAACGATCCCGGCGATGACCGCAAGTATATTTCTGACCATATTTGTTTTCTCCCGTCAATTTGCGGCTGCCGCGTTTTAGGTCAAAACCCTGACATCCGTTCGGGCTTTCGACTGCGGATCAGGGCAACCGTCCCCTACGGCTATTCAGCGGTTTCTGTGATAGATCTTGTCGCGGATTATAACACGGTTTTGCGTTGCAAACGGTGTTTCTGCGGCGAAAATTTAGCTGCCGGCAGCCGCTATATTTGGGCGGCTGTCCATATATAGACCGAAGAAATTGTTACACAACAACATCTGGTGCTTGCCTTAAAGCGGCATTTGATATTACATTTACAGGGTGCAAAGTAGATATTTTGGCCCGAAGACAGGAGGACAATGAGTTTGTTGACCGGACGAGTATTACTGTTGAACTTTTCTTATGAGCCGTTGGGAACTGTTGGGATCGCAAGGGCCGTATGTCTTTGGTTTCGCGGTGCGGTGTTCATCGAAGAACATGACGGCGACAATGTGCTGCGTTCGCCCTCGACCGTTTTCAAAGTGCCGTCGGTCGTTCGGCTGCGGCATTATGTGAACGTGCGTCGCAACCGCCGCGAGACCACAATGAAGCGGGCACGCATCTACATCCGCGACCGCTATCGCTGTCAGTATTGCGGTGAAAATAAGCACGCAAAGGATCTGACGCTCGATCACATTCTGCCTCGGGCGCAGGGCGGCGAAAGCACTCCGGCAAATCTGGTCACTGCTTGTGTAAAATGCAATCAGCGAAAGGGCAACCGCACACCCGAACAGGCTCGTATGCCGCTGCTGACCTCACAAAATCTGCTGAGGCTCGGGCTGGACCACGTCCTGCTCTGTCACTATGCCGAATCGCGTCCCGAATGGAAGAAATATCTGTTCATGGATGACGACAGTGATGAGGCCGGTTCGATAGCGGCTGCGGCATAGGGATAGATGTCGCTTTACGAAAACACAAAACTATACGACCTTGTACACGGGCCGTTTGCGGACAGCGAAACATTTGAGTTTTATTATCAAATGGCAGTCCGTTACGGCCCGAAGGTTTTGGATGCCGCCTGCGGGACGGGGCATATCCTTATCCCGCTGGCGGAGGCAGGCATAGATGTTTGCGGATTTGATATTTCGCCGGAGATGCTGGCGGCGTGTGAACGAAAGGCCGCTGAAAAGAATGTCACCGTTGATGTCTGGCTCGACGATCTGCGCGGCTTTCGGTCAGAGCAAAGATTTGACCTGATCTTCGTTGCCGGAAATTCCTTTCAGCATTTGATGACGGATGAGGATATTTCGGCGGCCTTCCGTCCAATAAAAACTCACCTTAACCCAAACGGCCGCGTGCTGATAGAGATGTTCAATCCGTCGTGGCCGCTGCTGATGCGCGAACCCGAAAAACGTCTGATGGTCGGCCAATTCGGCGATCATATCCTCACCGAAGATTCCGTTTACGATGCCGCCAACCGCACCAGCCATACGACCTGGCATTTTTGGCATAGACCAACGGGCAATGAAACTTCCCTGACCTATAACTCGCGAGAGTATTTTTACAAAGATGTGACGGAACTTTTTTCATTAAACGGCTTTGTCATCGAAAACCACTTTGGCGAGTTTGATCTATCGCCGTATGACGAGGAAATGTCGTCAAAACACCTCGTCATTGCTTCTCCCAAGGCAAACGGATAATTATCGCGGATCTGCCTTTTTGCGGACTCGGTTTTGCTCCAATATCACGATCAGAATGCTTCACCAGGCCCCCAATTTCATCAGATGCACCGCCAGTTCCGGCCTCATTGTGGGATCACTGCTAATGTCCTGATAGTAAACGGGAAATCCGTCGCGATAATAGACGTTAAGCGTGAGTATCGTGTAGATCTGCCCTTGTCTGGGCGTGAGCGCTTTGGTCCCGTCTGACGGGCTTATCATACCGTCAACAACGACATTGATCATCATTTCCTGCCACATCTTTATGGCTTTCCATGTTTTGCCGCCAAACTTCCCGTCTATGACAAGCTCAGCCGGGACGTTTTTACTATGCCAATTATAGATCTTCTTGCCCGCCCTGAACGCACCGTTTACCAGAAACTGCACCAGCATCACATCCTCGAGCCGGTTTCGATATCCGTACCCAACCCTTTCCGAGTTTGTCCAAATAAATCTTTCTCCGCTCAACCACTGACGAATATCGTCATTTTGAACACTTTCCTTATGAGCCATAATAATTTCTCCGATACAAAAACAAGATAAAATATGGAAAGCTAATTGCTCCTTTCCCTGTCGCCGCGTGTTCTCTCGCTCCTTAAAAACAAAGAGAAACACGCGGTTCATATTCAAATGCGTTCGTCTCTCGGAAAAACTATCATCAGATATTCTTTTTTCTGAAAACCGGGTATGCTACCTTTGTCTTTGTTCAGATACCCTATTGGTTCAATGTAATGTCGATGAAACCTTCACAGAACATTACTCAATTGCTCAGGAAATGGGGCGATGGCGACCGGTCGGCGCTAGATGAGCTGACTCCGATAATCTATGACGAATTGTATCGGATAGCTCAGGCATACATGCACCGTGAGCGCTCCGACCACACGCTCCAGGCGACCGCACTTGTAAATGAAGCTTATGTTCGGCTGATCAACTGGGAAAACGCCAAATTTGATGACCGCAAACATTTCTTTGGCGTATCGGCCCACCTGATGCGAATGGTGCTGGTGGATTTCGCACGCAAGCGGCCCAAAAGAGATGATGCGCCTGTATATAAAGTGCCGCTTGAGGACGCGGATGATGTTGCTAAAGAACTTGACGCCGATCTCGTTGCCCTCGATGAGGCGTTGAATGAACTTGCCGCCTTTGACGAAAGAAAAGCCCGGATCGTGGAACTGAAGTTCTTCGGCGGCCTAAAGACCGATGAGATCGCCGAAATACTCGGCGTTGCGGAGATAACCGTTCTCCGAGAATGGAAAAAGGCAAAGGCATGGCTCTATCTCACTCTTAATAAAACGTAAGGGCCTTGTCGGAAATCACATGAACGGCCGATCTGATCTCTGCCCTGAAAGACAGATACAATTTACGTTTCTGGACAGCCAATTTCTCCGCTTTTGATGGACGCAACACGCTGGAAACAAATCGACGACCTGCTCGACGCTGCTCTCGCGGCTCCTGAACCGCTGCGGGCCAAACTGGTGCGAACCAAGGCCGGACGCGACGACGATCTGCGTGACAGGGTGTTGGAACTGCTTCAGGCGCAGGCCGATGCCGACACAATGCTCGACGGCTCGGCGATCGATGCTGTCGCCAAAGCCTTAGCAGAAAATGAGACGCGGTCAGCCGCCAACGATCTGATCGACAAGCGGATCGCGACCTATCGGGTGGAGCGAATGATCGGCGCCGGAGGAATGGGCCGCGTCTATCTTGCCCACGATGAAAAACTGAACCGCAAGGTCGCGCTAAAGGTGCTGCCGCCTGAATTCCTGTCAGGCAGCCGCCAGTTTCACAAATTTGAGGCCGAGGCCAGGGCAATCGCAAAACTGAATCATCCGGGCATCATCACCGTTTACGATGTAGGAACATCTGAGGGAATAAATTATATCTCCACCGAGCTTGTGGAAGGCAAAACGCTCCGCGAGCTTATGGGACAGCAGATTAGCGTCCGTGATGCCGTCATTTCTTCCATCCAAATACTTGATGCGTTGGCCGTCGCTCATGCCGAAGGGATCATTCACCGCGACATCAAACCGGAGAACATAATGATCCGGGAGGACGGCTATCCGAAACTTCTCGATTTTGGCATTGCGGTGCTTACCGGATCGGAAGAGACAGGCTTTGCCGTCAGTGCGGCAAATGGGATGATGGTCGGCACTCCGGCATATATGTCGCCGTCGCAAATCTCGGATGAACCGGTGGATCACCGGACCGACCTGTGGAGCTGCGGCGTGGTGCTGTATGAAACGCTGACCGGGATAAATCCGTTCAATGAGGCGACCAATGAGAAGACCTTTCAGGCGATCCTTTCAAAACAGCCCGCTCCGTGCAGTTCGCTGAATCCGGCCGTGCCTGAAGAGCTTGACCGCATTGCGGCAAAGCTGCTCGAAAAAGATCCGTCCAAAGGCTATCAGTCGGCGCAGGCACTCCGCGCCGATCTAAAGGACGTTAGGAAAACCCTTGATCTGTCTTTAACGGCTAGTGAAGATCGTCCGTATCACCAAAGACCGGCCTTGCTCTTTGCTGCGGCTGCAATGATGCTCGTCGCCTTTCCACTGCTCTGGTATTTTGCACCATGGACAGCCGATCCGACGATGCCGGAATGGTCATCAGGCCAAAACACGCAGCTTACTTTTCAGGCCGGTACCGAAGCATATCCTTCTCTTTCTCCCGACGGGCAAACATTTGCCTTCGCGGCAAATACGAACGGGAATGACGACATTTATATTCAAAAGATCGGAGATTCCGCGGCCGTAAATCTGACGCCGGATTCTGAGGCGACGGACACGATGCCAGTCTTTTCTCCCGACGGCGGTTCGATCGCCTTTCGCTCTGACCGGGAACCTGCCGGGATATATGTAATGAATATATCTGGTGAAAATATCAGGCGTGTCACGGATTTTGGCTATTCGCCCTCATGGTCGCCGGACGGAAAGCATATTGCCGTTGCCGCGAACAGACAGGATATCCCAGCCGCTCGGCTGATAAGTTCCATCTGGGTCGTCAACGTGGAAAGCTGTGAGAAAAAGATGCTGGTTGACAATTACGCGCTCCAGCCCGCGTGGTCGCCGGACGGAAAACGCATTGCCTATTGGTTCACGGGTCAGGGCGGCAACCGTATTGTCGCAACGATACCAGCCGAGGGCGGCGATCCCGTTATCTTTGCCGAAGCCAGCAACACCAACTGGAATCCCGTATGGTCGCCCGACGGAAAGTACCTATATTATGCCAGCGACCGCAGAGGCAATATGGCCTTTTGGCGCTCTCGTATAGATACGGACACAGGCAAAGCGACCGGAGAACATGAGATCGTTGTCACGCCTTCGAAATATAATCGGCATCTTTCGTTTTCGGCGGACGGCAAACGAATGGTCTATGTCCAGACCAGCAACCGCTCCAATATTCAGATGGCACGGTTCGATATTGAGAACGAGAGTATTCATGGCGAACCTGTCCCAGTCACCAGCGGTGATTTTGAATTTTCCGCACCGGAACTGAGCGCGGACGGCAGCTTTTTTGTCTCCAGATTAATAAGAGAAACGCAGGATGATATTGTTTTGATCGACGCGCGAACCGGGGCCATTCGTGATCTGACCAACGATGCTCCGTTTGACAGATACGTCCGCCTGTCGCCCGATGACCGCGAAATAATATTCTCGTCAGACAGTTCGGGCAGCTATCAAATATGGGCAATGAACCTTGACGAAGCTAACCCACGGCAACTGACGTTCTTTGAAAAAGGAATCGTGTCAATTCCCGTTTGGTCGCCCGACGGCAAGCGAATATCGTTCGACGACGAGAATCTGACCTATATCATAAACCTCGATGAGGCTCCCGACATCGGCAAAGCCGAAACCCTGCCGCGCACCGAGAACGGAGGCTTTTTCCGGGTCTGGGATTGGTCGCCCGATGGAAAGAGGCTTGCGGGAAGTTTTGACACGGCACATGGCCCAGGCGTGGGATATTTTTCATTTGACACACGTAAATACGAACGCATCGCGGACTTTGCGGCGATCCCACGCTGGCTCCCGGACGGACGCCGCATGATCTTTGAAAGGAACGGCCGTCCGATGATAGCCGAAACGGACCCCAAACGCGTCAGGGAAATTTTGCCCGGGATCAGGGACTACATCCGAAATATCGCCGTCAGCCGCGACGGCAAAACCATCTATTACACAACGCGGGAAAGTGAATCGAATATCTGGATGCTCGATCTGAATGAGAATATCAAATGACCTGACCGGCCAGGTACACACCTCCGTTTGGCGTTGGCTCACCGATCTTCGCAAGTATTTCTTTTTAGAATGACCGTCTGATGTGCTAAAATCCGTCTTTATCAAAAGACGAGGGTATCCGAAGTTTGTCGGACGCCTTCGTCTTTTTCGCGTTTGGAGAAATATTATGTACAAAACAGAAAAAGACATAGCCGATCTGGTGAGCAGATTTGAGAATTGCACTGTCGCTCGCGACGAATGGAAACACGCCGAGCATTTGGTGGTTGCTCTATATTATGCGACTCGCCATGACCTGGAAACCGCAACCGATAAAATGCGCACCGGAATATTCAGGCTGCTCGACGCTTTCGGCGTTGACCTGACAAAGGAAATGCCCTACCACGAAACTCTGACCGTTTTCTGGATGCGGACGATCTATGCCTTTGCCATGATGAAAAACGGCGCGTCATTGACCGAAATAGCCGCAGAACTGGTGTCAAAATTCGACAAGGATTACCCGCTGCGCTTTTACAGCCGCGACCTCCTATTCTCCGACAAGGCGCGGGCATGTTTTGTCGAATCCGACCTCGCGACGGAAATGCAAAACGCCGAATGATCCGGCAATTCGTCAGCCCAGATGCGGGTTATACGGATCGTTGTAGGCGGCCTGGGCAAACATCCGCCCCGAATCCGCTTCGCCTACGTAAAAATCATCGCCCACGCCCGAATGATGCCGGCCCCAATGAACCATCTCGTGAAGTATCAGCATCTCCAGATACTTGCCTGTTTTCCATTCTATGGCCGGATCGGAGGTTTTCTCGTATGTCTGCACGCTGTCCCGCCTGATCCATATATCGTCCGGCCTATGCGGCATGAAATGCCCGTAGTCGTGGGCGTCGCCAAAAAGGTTCGCTTTCACATTCACCAGCGGAAATGTCCCGTAGGACACCGCTTTGTAGGCTTCCGTATCCGACAGGCAAGACCATTCCAGAAACGGCTCCCATATCTTTGACTTATACCGCACCTCGGCGAGTTCCTCCAGAAACAGATGAAACCAGGGAAACTCATCAAGATTTTTGTTTCTAAGCATAACCATAGGTATCTCTCTTTATTTCAAAAGTCACTAGGACTGTCTCGCCATGATATGGCCCCGGCAACTTCGTCCTCATTTAAGCAGCAGCCGCATTTTCTGAATGTTGAGCGGCTGCATCTTTCATCGTCTCCGCCAGCAGCGTATAGACCGTTGTCCATGCTTCCTTTGTTTCGGCTGTAAAATCGGCACCCAGGGCTTTTTCAAGCGTCCATAAGAGAGCTTCCGCCACCGTATCGTAATGGCGGTCTTCGACCCCATATTCCGCATGACGGACACCGAGCGCCCGTACGGCCGGAACCAGATCTTCAAGACGGTCCAAACCATTTACAGCCAGCCCGATCATCTGCATCAGCTTGATCCCCTGTTCGCGGATATTGCTTTTGAAAAGCGGCCGCAGATCGGGGTCAAGCTCGAACAGCCGGACATAAAACAGAACCGCCGCCTCTTCCGCAGCCGGTTCTACCCGTTCAAAACTCGCCTTTACTAAATTTATTTGTTTATCAGTCATTTTTTTAATTCTCAGGAGGTCTAATGCTATCGATCCAGATCATCCCGCCTTTTCTCGTCCTGTCACAGGATCCCTCCTAAAAATCCGGCACCTCGAACTGGACGCAGAGATCAATGGGCAAGTCCCGATCCATCTTCAGGTCGCGGTAAAACTGTCGCCTTTCGTGGGAATACCAGCTATTGAGAGCATATATGGTCAGCGGCCGTTTCTGTTTCTTTGACAGCAACCCGCCGCCGCGGACCGCCGAGACCATACCGTCGGCCACTGCATTGTTCTCTCTCTGAAACTGGCGGATACGCGCCCACGTCTGGCCGCCGAACTTACCGTCCTCTTTTATGTAGTTATCGCCGTAGTAATAGGGATAATACCCGGTCAAATGCGTATCGATCGCGTTCAAAAAGAACTGGACCAGGAGAACATCCAGCGGATTGTTCGGATATCCGTATCCGACGTTGTTTCGAACGGTCCAAAAATAATCAAAACCGTTCAGATACTCCTTTAGATCCTCATCACTTGTAGTATGTTTGTATGCCATAGTTCATAAAACCTTCCTTTTTAGTATTTCGCATTTCCGCGTTCCGTCGCTTTGCTTCGGCGCCGCATTGACTTTTCCCGCCAACACTCTATAAAGCGTCCGGTTCGTCGAAAAACTATCATTCGACTTGAAAAAAGATCGCCGTATCAGGAAACTGTGGTAAGTTAGTGGTGTTTTGTTCTCCCGTTCTGCACCCGACCCGAATGAACGAGCCTGAGTCCAGCAACGTCACAGAACTTCTCCGCAGATGGAGTAACGGCAGCGAGGATGCGCTTGAGGAACTGACGCCGATCGTCCACGCCGAACTCTACCGTCTGGCAAAGGGCTACATGGCCCGCGAACGCGCAGGCCACACGCTCCAGCCGACGGCACTTGTTAACGAAGCATTTGTCCGGCTAATTGATTGGGAAAATACAAGATGGGAGAACCGGGCGCATTTTTACGGAGTAGCGGCCCGGATGATGCGAAGGATATTGGTGGATTTTGCCAGAAAACGTCCGAAAGGCGACGGGGCGGAACTGCTGAAGGTCTCGCTGGACAAAGCAGACGAACCGGCCAAAAAGGCCGACCCTGATATCCTGGCCCTTGACGAAGCTCTCTCCACGCTGGCCGAACTTGACGAACGCAAGGCCCGGATCGTTGAACTGAAATTCTTTGGCGGTTTGAAGACGAACGAGATCGCCGAGATACTCGGGGTCGCGGAGATCACCATCCTGCGCGAATGGAAAAAAGCCAAGGCATGGCTGCATTTGGAACTTTCAAGATAGACCCGGATGAACGCTGACCGCTGGAAAGAGATAGATGAAATGCTCGACGCCGCACTCGAACTCCCTGAGGCGGAGCGTGTCGCCTTTGTCGAATCGCGGACAGACGGCGACGATGAGTTGAAAAACGCCGTTATCGAATTGCTCGCCGCGTCCGACAGCTCGGAAAGTTTTCTGGAACGCCCCGCGTTGAACCTCGCGGCCGAGGCTTTCGCCAATGCGGAAACGGTTCATGACCAGTTTGGCTTTGCCGGCAGGAAAATTGCCAATTACCGCATCGTGCGGATGCTCGGCGCAGGAGGCATGGGCGAGGTCTATCTCGCCGTGGACGAAAAACTCAAGCGAAATGTGGCCTTAAAGATACTTCCGCCCGAATACGGCTCCCACGATGACCGCGTCCTGCGTTTCCAACTTGAGGCGCGTGCCGTCTCAAAGCTCAATCACCCCGGCATCGTGACCGTCTATGACGTAGATGTGCATAAGGGCATAAATTACATCGCCACAGAATTTGTCGAGGGCAAAACGCTCCGCGAACTGATGGGCGACAGGTTCAAGCTGAAACATATCATCGCCAATTCCATCCAGATCTGCGACGCCCTCAGCGCCGCTCACAACGCGGGAATAATTCACCGCGACATAAAGCCCGAGAATATAATGATCCGCAAGGACGGCTATGCAAAGATACTGGATTTCGGGCTTGCCAAGCTGACCGGGACAGGCCCCGAATCGCTCCAGGATTTTTCGGCGACCACCAAAGGCTCCATCATCGGAACACCGGCTTATATGTCCCCTTCGCGGACTACGGACGATGCCATCGACCACAGAACTGATCTCTGGAGCGCGGGTGTTGTGCTTTACGAATTCCTCACCGGCGTGAACCCTTTCCGCGGAAAGTCCCGGCAGGAGACCTTTCAGGCCATTCTCACATACGACCCGGACGTGCCGAGTTCGCTCAACCCGGAGATCCCGCCCGAACTTGACCGCATTCTGATAAAAATGCTTGAAAAAGACCCCGCTCTTGGCTATCAGTCGGCCGGCGAGCTTCGCACGGATCTCAAACGCGTACAACGCGAGATAGATCCATCGCCTGCATCAGCCGGAACCGGTATCGCACCGTTTTCACGGCCAGGATCTGCAAAACGTGTATTCGCTGCCGCCGCCATCGCCATAGTTGGAATGCTTGCGGCGGCGGCCGTTTATCTGGCGTTCATAAAGGACGACGGCGACCTGGCCGCATGGAACGAGGCGATACACGACCAGTTGACCGATGCCCAGTTCGTCGAGGCATTTCCGACACTCTCGCCGGACGGCTCCACGATAGTTTACGAGAGCGGTCCGGTAGGCCGCCGCGACATCTTTTCCCAGCGCGTTGGCGGCCGGAATCCGGTAAACCTGACCGCAAACTCCTCATCGAGCGACACAATGCCCGTCTTCTCGTCGGACGGACGCTATATCGCCTTTCGCTCAAGCCGCGAATCCGGCGGTGTCTATGTTATGGAGGCGACGGGCGAGAATGCGAGGCGTGCGGCGGACTTCGGGTTTCATCCTTCGTGGTCGCCGGATGGCGGCAGGCTTGTCGTTTCCGACAAAGCGGTCCGGGTACATACCGGCCACACCGTCCCCGAGAGTTCTCTCCACGTCATAGACATCGCCGACGGTGCCTCAGAAAAGCTGGAGGCCGGCCCGGACGCGATAATGCCGTCCTGGTCGCCAAATGGACACAGGATCGCCTTCTGGTTCGTAGAAGAAGGAAAGCAGGGCGAGCTTGCGACCATACCCGCCCGGGGCGGCAAGCCTGTAACTATCGCCTCCGACCCCGCGACCGACTGGAACCCCATCTGGTCGCCGGACGGAAAATATCTCTATTTCGCAAGCAACCGCAGCGGTAATATGAACCTTTGGCGCGTCGGCATCGACGAACAGACCGGGAGAGAAACATCGCCGCCCCAGCCGATAACCACGCCGTCGCGTTACATCCGTCACATCGGCTTTGCCAACACAGGCCGGAGCATTGCCTATGTACGATACGAGAGCAAGTCGAACGTGCGGGCGGTCGATCTCGATCCCGACACGATGGCCGTCACCGGCCAACCGGAGTGGATCACACAGGGCAACAACGAGATCGGCAATCCTGACCTCTCGCCCGACCAAATGCGGTTCGTTGTCCGAAAACCGACGAACACTCAGGAAGACCTTGCCGTCTTTGACCGAGACGGCGGAAACCTGGTCGAGCTGATGAACGACCGCTTTCGTGAGCGCGGCCCGCGATGGGCACCCGACGGTAAAAGGATATTCTTCCATTCGGACCGCAGCGGCAAATATCAGGTCTGGTCGATAAATGCGGACGGCTCGGGTATCCGCCAATGGACAGAGAGCGATGCGGACGGGGCGATACAGGCTGTGGCCTCGCCATCCGGTGACCGGCTTGCCTACACCGAGATACACGGGAACCGCTATGTGCCCTTTATGATCGATCTCGGGCTTTCGTGGAATGATCAAACGCCGCGGTCGATATTTCCTGAGAACGGCGACATCTCGCAGCGTGTCGAAGATTGGTCGCCCGACGGCACAAAGCTGTTGACCATCTCAATGGACCGCACAGGCGGCGAGCGCAGCATAGACGTTCTCGATCTTGCGACGGGAAAACTTGCGCAGATAACCGACAGCGGAGCACGCCCGGTCTGGCTCAGAGACAGCCGCCGCTTTATCTACACCTGGGACAACGCCGTCCACCTCTGCGATGCCGCAACGAACCGCTGCCGCCCCATTTACCGGCCCGAAGGCTGCGAGATCCAACACGCCAATATCTCGCGTGACAATACACTCCTCTTTTACCGCTGCCTGCAGGTCGATGCCGGCATCTGGCTCATCCGCCCGCGCTCGGATAAGTGATCCTGCAGCTCACGGCCTTTATTCCCGTCGCTCTCTGATTTTTATCTCAAATTGAGCTATCATTTTAGTTTGCTATAATTTCGCCCGGAACTATGCTCAGATTTTTTAACACATTATCGCGACAGGTCGAGGAGTTTCAGCCTTTGGAAGAAGGCAGGGTGCGGATGTATATCTGCGGGCCGACGGTTTGGAACTTTGCTCACATCGGCAATTTTAGGACGTTTATTTTCGGTGACATATTGCGGCGCTACCTTAAATATAAGGGTTATGAGGTTACGCACGTCTTTAACCTGACGGACATTGACGACCGCATCATAAACGAAGCGAAAGCAAAAAATATCAGCATTGATGAATTTACCGCACCCTATATCCAGTATTTCTGGGAAGATTTCGACGCGCTTGGCAATGAAAGGCCGGAAGTAACGCCGCGGGCGACGCATCATATACAGGAAATGATCGACATCATAGCCAGGCTGCTGGAAAACGGCCACGCCTATGAATCGGACGGCTCGATCTATTACCGCATCACCGCCTTTCCCGAATACGGCAAGCTTTCGAGAATAAAGTTTGAGGGCAATATCAGCGGCGGCAGCGCTCGAATAGACACTGACAAATACGATAAAGAAGACGCTCGCGATTTTGCCCTGTGGAAACTTGTCGGTGAAGACGAAGAACCGGGTTGGGATGCGCCTTTTGGGCGCGGGCGTCCGGGCTGGCATATCGAATGCTCGGCAATGTCGATGAAGTACCTTGGTGAGACATTTGATATTCACGCGGGCGGCCAGGACCTTCAGTTCCCGCACCACGAGAACGAGATCGCCCAAAGCGAAGGAGCGACCGGAAAACTCTTTGCAAAATACTGGATACACAGCGAGTTCCTGAAAATAGACGACGTAACGAT
The DNA here is from genome assembly GCA_019639175.1 of Acidobacteriota bacterium. GTDB lineage: Bacteria > Acidobacteriota > Blastocatellia > Pyrinomonadales > Pyrinomonadaceae > OLB17. Next base: position 55,128 of record JAHBSK010000008.1, read on the forward strand.
GTCCAAATCAAAGGGCAATTTCTTTACGTTTCGTGACCTCCGCGAACAGGGTTATTCGGCTCTCGCTATAAGATATTTGCTTCTTTCCGTGCCGACTAGAAAGCAGTTGAACTTTACGTTCGAGGGATTGCAGGGAGCTGAAGCAACGGTCGAAAGGTTGAGGAATTTCCGTGCTTTAGTCAGCGAAGCTCAAACTACCGACGGGTCAAATGCTGATATTTCGGCTTTAGTCGCAAAGGCATTAGTTGATTTTGAATCATCTATGGATGATGATTTCAATACTGCCGCCGCACTCGCGGTCATACATGATATGGTTCGTGAGGTAAATATCCTGCTCAGCAATGAAAAACTTCTTTCTGATGATCGACTGGCGGTTCTGGATGCAATAGTAAAATTTGATTCTGTCCTCGGCATTTTTGGAAAAGAAGAAGTTCTAGTGCTCGACGAGTATACAGAAAACCTCATTAACGAACGTCAGGAAGCCCGACGCAATCGTGATTTTGCCCGTTCGGACGAGATACGCGATCACTTTACCGATAGTGGTATTCAAATCGACGACACAAAAGATGGGGCCAGGTGGTCAATTATAAAAGAAGCACGTTATGCAGAAAGGAGAGTGTTCGAGTTACTAAAAACCTTAAGCGGACGATCAGTCAACGGAAAATATCTTTATTCCGAAGATAAGATTAGTTTTCCACATTTTGACAGCATTCACCATGAGATAAAATTATCCAAAGAGTTAAGGGCAGACATCGTTGGAAAATCTTCAGATGAACAATGGCTTATCGAAGTTAAAATGTCCGCAAACTCTCTACGTCCGCTGAGGCATCAACTCCAAATCTATCTTGAACACATGACAAAAGATACAGGTAAGAAGTCAGTCTTATGGTTAGTAGTGATGAGCGAACTCTCTGAGAATAAAAGGAAAATGTTGTCTGATTTAGGAATCTATATTTCGGATATTTCCGACATAAGCATACTTGAGCAACTTGTAGCTGATCAGTAGCAATCATCATAGAGTATTTTCGTATTATTATACTAAGGAAGTCGAACTACTATTACTCCCTGCTCTGACGAAATACGTGACTTGCTAGCTGATAAAGGTATAATTTTGGAAGACACTAAAGACGGCGTAAGGTGGAAAAGAAAATAATGATTTGATAATCGTTGTGATCCTAACAAATGAAAATGGCTCACATTCTTTCGAAAATGAGCCATTTCTATTCTCTCAGCAGTTTCTGCATGATCACAAAACAACGCCTTCACAGAGTTTGCCGTCAACGCTGGTGTATTTCAGGCTCACGTCCCAGACCTCGTGTTTTTCGCTGCAATAGCATTTACAGGTGTCAAAGGGTTTTGAGTAGATGTGGATGCTGACAGCGTCCTCGTTGAAATCCGGCAGGTTGAGTATTTGGTGGATCGGTTCTTCGAGTTCGACCTTTGCGGCCAGGCAATCCGAAAGGTCAAATGTGTCTGTCTCACGCAGTTTGCAGTAGTTACGGCTTTCGTCACTCTCGACCACGGCAAAATTTTGCCCTCTCAGCTTTCCTATCGGCACGGTCATCCAGCAGCGTTGGCTGGAATGGTTATGTATCTGCGAAACCTGTCCCGATTTCCAGCAAATTGCCATCATCTCGAACCGTTCGTCCTTATATATAAGGTTGCGGGTATAGTGTTTGTCGCTCCAGTGAAGATAACGGCTGACCGTGTCAACATTCACAGGATTTGCACCAAGGTATTCATAGACCGTGTCACAAACAAATTCAGCATCCGGTATCTCTCGCAAACCCGCCACAAGATCTCCTATCGCAACTCTTCTCATATCCTCACCTCCAAAGGACCTTATTGCTCAGTTCCCTTTTTCAGAAAATTGACGAATTCATTCTCATCCCGCGTTATTCCCGCAAACGTGGCAATGATCTTTCCGTCCGGTTCAACTATCGCATACAGCGGCAATGCCACCGTGCCGAATTTTTCCTCTTCCAGGCGATAGTTCTTTTCATAGATGTCGCCGATGCCGTCAGTGTATAGCGATACAAGCACCATTTTGGCAAATTCGGCCTGAACAGCCTGTTTGGGGAAAATATTCGCCTCCATCCATCGGCAATTAGTGCAGGTATAACCTGTAAAATCAAGAAAAACCCGCTTGTTCTCCGCCTTTCCTCTTGCCAAGGCTCCTTCGTAATCGTTCTTTATCCACTCCAGCCTTTCACCGGAACTGTTGAATGGACTCGTTGCAGAACGGTTCGTATCGAGCGGGAGAAATGCCTCCAGTTCGCCCAAATTACCGCCGAACAGCCCGGTCAAAAGATAGAACGAAACGGCCAGCGAAAGGATCGCGGACATCACACGGCCAACGCCCAAACGCTCAGGTTTTGAATCATGCGCAAGCTGAAATTTGCCAAGTAAATATAGCGTCAAAATTATACCTATCGCAATCCAAATGGCAAGCACCGTGTTTCGTGTAAAAATGCCCCATTTCCATATCAGATCGACGTTCGAGATAAATTTCATCGCCGCCGCGACTTCCAAAAAGCCCATCGCGACCTTGACCGAGTTCATCCAGCCGCCCGCACGCGGAAGCTGCGACGCAAGTTGTGGTATCAAAGCCAGAACAAAAAATGGCAATGCGAACACGGTCGAAAATACCAGCATCCCGATAAGCGGCATTTCCCATTCGCCCTGCGATGTCGCCACAAGCAGCGTCCCGACAAAAGGCGATGTGCATGTGAACGATGTGAGGGTGAACGTCAAACCCATCAACAACGCGCCTGCAATGCCGCTTCCCTCGCCTTCGGCGGAGCGTGTCAGGCTGTCTAGCTTTGTCAGAACACCGGTCGGAATATTTATCTCATACGCACCAAAAAGATTGAAGGCAAAGAAAAGAAAGATCGCCGTGATAAGGAGATTTATATATGGGTTGGCGGCAAAAAGATTGATGCCCGCCGCCCCGACAAAAAATGCCAGCATCATTCCCAAAAGCGTAAACGTTGCGATAATGCCGACGGAATAGATGAAAGCGAGTTTTACCGATTTTGCGCGGCTGCCCGATGAATGATTGGTAAAATACGACACCGTTATCGGTATCATCGGAAACACGCACGGCGTCAGCAAAGAAATGAGAGCGAGCGATATGGCAAGCCAGATGAAAGGGCCGAGATCGGTCGGTGTCTGGCTGCTTTCCACCGTCGCGGTTTGTGTCTGAACGGTCTGGCCGTCAGAAGGCGTTTCCGCTGTTTGAGCAACGCTCCGCCGCCCCACATCTTCTTCACCACTGAACGAAACGCGTTTTGTCCTCGGCGGCAGGCAAAGCGAATCATTGCAGATCTGAAACCGGACATCTAGCTTCAGCTCGTCGGCCTCTGCATCCCGCACAGGCCGGAGCGTCATTTCAAATGCGGCCCGCTCCTGATAGAACCGCGACATCAGCGGCTTGCCGTCAATGATGAAATTGGGGTCAGGTTTTACTATCGGATCGGGAGCATTTATCTCGCCGACGATCTCAAACGGTGATGCCTCCGCTACATTGATGGTCGTGGCGTACGGGCCGCCTTTTGGCTGGTCCAGCGAATAAAGATTCCATCCCGGCTCGACCTCGGCCGTCAACGTCGCCTTGAACTCACGGCCTGCCTTGAAACCGGAAGCCGCTTCAGCAGATTCAAGTTTCCATTTTGAAGGATTCTGCGCGAAAACCGCCAAAGGAAAAAGGATCAATAGAACAGCAATGTTAAATAGGGCTTTGCGCATCACTAGATACAATTTACCATACGACGCCGACTCAATACAGCCTGATCAGCCATGGATATTTCCACCGGAAAAATGATGTTCATATGGCCGCATGGCTTTTTGACTTTAACAATATGTAATATGATTACCGGAATATGAAAATGATATTTTTAGCGAGCGCTGTCTAACTCTGATCACGCATTAGAAACACCGCAGCGAAAGCCCGAACCGACCTAACAGTTATCAGTTTTTTTTTCAACTGACAACTAAAAACTGACTGACTGTTAACTGTTAGAAATTAAGATCAGATGAAAATATTAGCCGTCATATTGACCGCATTGGTGGCTCTGGAACATATCGGGATCCTTATTTTAGAGATGTTCTTTTGGGATCACCCTGTCGGTCAGCGGATATTTGGAATGACACCGGAAATATCAGCATCATCGGCGACCTTAGCTGCCAATCAGGGATTGTATAACGGCTTTCTTGCGGCGGGCTTGATATGGGGGCTTCTGGCAGGAAGACGTGATGTAAAGATATTCTTCCTGGCGTGCGTCGTCATCGCAGGCATCTTCGGCGGCATTACGGCAAAAACCTCAATAATGTTCACGCAAGGGCTTCCGGCGCTGATAGCACTTGCTGCGGTCTGGTTTTACGATAAAGATTAAGGTTTATTTGAAGACCGATGGCATGAACGTATCATTTTTTTAACTCAGCATCTGATTATTGGTCACAATGAAATTTCCCCAATTTACAATTATTCAATTTACAACTGACAATTGCCTGATTGATCGTGAATTGTAAATTGCGGCATTGTAAATTGGAAAATATGTATTCTTAAAAACCAACTGAAGTTCCCTTTTATGGGGTTTGAGTTTCCGGTTCCCGATCTTCATAATGCGTGATCCAGGATAGAAGACCTATGACAGTTAAAAAATATCATTTGTTAATTATCGCCTTTATTCTCTCGGCTTTTCTTGCTCTGCCGCTTCCGCATGCATCGCAGGCCATTCCGAAAGCCGCGCCTGAAGCCGTCGGCATGTCCGCCGAGCGGCTTGCCCGTCTGACAAATGTGCTTGATGGATATGCGGCCGATGAGCGGCTTGGCGGCGGGGTTGTGATGGTTGCCCGTAACGGCAAACTGATCTACGAACATTCATTCGGACACAGCGACAAGGAAACGGCAAAAGCGATGAAGCGTGATTCGATCTTTCGCATTGCTTCGCAGACAAAGGCTCTGACCAGCGTTGGAATAATGATCTTGCAGGAAGAAGGAAAACTTCTTATCAGTGATCCGGTCTCAAAATACATCCCGGAATTTGCGAACAGTACTGTTGCCGTGCCAAAGGAAGGCGGCGGATATGACGTCGTAAAGGCAAAACGGCAGATAACGATCCGCGACCTGCTGACGCATACTGCCGGAATAGGCTACGGCGGCGGCCCGGCGGCAGATAAATGGAAAGAAGCCGGAATAACCGGATGGTATTTCGCCGACCGTGACGAGCCGATAGCCGAGACCGTAAAACGCATGGCCGCCCTGCCGATGGACGCACAGCCGGGCGAGAGATTTGTTTACGGATATGCAACAGATATTCTCGGCGTCGTAATTGAGAAGGCGAGCGGCAAAACACTGGATGTTCTCCTGCGTGAGAAGATATTGGAACCGCTGAAAATGAACGACACTCATTTCTATCTGCCCGAATCAAAGAAGGACAGGTTAGCAACGGTGTATTCGGCGAGGACCGACGGCAAGATAGAAAGAACGGCTGACAAAAGCGAAATGATCGGCCAGGGCGGTTATCTGACAGGCCCGCGAAAGAGCTTTTCCGGGGGAGCCGGACTTCTTTCGACCGCTCCGGATTACCTCCGCTTTCTGCAGATGATGCTCAATGGCGGCGAACTGGACGGCGTCAGGATACTCAGCCGCAAATCCGTCGAACTGATGACCGTTGATCACCTCCGCAGCATTCCTTACAGCAGCGAAGGCCAGGGCTTCGGACTCGGCTTTTCAGTCACAAAAGACATCGGCGCACGCGGCGTCCCGTCCTCCGTCGGCGAATACGGCTGGGGCGGCGCTTACCACTCAAACTACTGGGTCGATCCAAAGGAAAAACTCGTCGTTGTATATTTCACACAGCTTATCCCGTCAGGAAATATTGATGATGTCGGTAAACTCAGGACACTCATTTATCAGGCGATAGAGCAATAATGCGATGAAATTACGTGTGATAAAACTCAAATGATCTCGCCGACGAGGTCGTAATCATAAGCCTCGTTGATCTTTACGTTATAGATCTCGCCGATCTTTGGTTGGAGATTTTCGGGCATGTCATTTATGAGGATATATCCGTCTATTTCCTGAGCCTGGCCTTGCAGCCTTCCCTGAAACAGCAGGTCGGATTCCTGTGACAGGCCTTCAAAAAGCACAGGAAATGTCTTACCGATCTTTGCCTTGTTCAGTTGCTTGCTGATCTTTGCCTGTTCTTTCATCAGAGCCGTCCGGCGGCGTTTTGCCGTGCGGGCATCGACCTTGTTCGGCAGGTCGTAGGCAGGTGTGCCCTCTTCGTCCGAATATGTAAAAACGCCGACGTTGTCAAAGCGGCAATTTCGGACAAAGGCCATCAGTTCCTCAAAATCTTCTTCGGTCTCGCCCGGAAAGCCGGTGATGAACGTTGTGCGAATGGTTATGCCGGGAACTTTTTCGCGGACGCGGTTTATCAGTTTTTCCAATGACTGACGCGTGCCTCCGCGTTTCATCAGTTTCAAAACATTCCGCGAAGCGTGCTGCAACGGCATATCCAGATACTTTACGGCCTTTGGCGTTTCGGCTATTGCAGCAAGAAAAGCGTCGGAAATATGCGTCGGATAGGCATACATTACGCGCACCCATTCGATCTCATCTATTTCGCCAAGCGCTCTTATCAACGCCGCAAGTGCATCGACCTCGCCAAGGTCTTCGCCGTAACGCGAAGAATCCTGCGCGATGAGTACAAGCTCCTTGACGCCCTGTTTAGCAAGGTCGTTTGCCTCTTTCAGGATCGATCCGAACCGCCGCGAACGAAAAGAACCACGCATTCCGGGTATCGAACAAAACGCGCACGGGCGGTCGCATCCTTCGGCGATCTTTATAAATGCCGTGTGCGAATCGGTGGCGCGGTGTCGCGGCGTGTCAAAATCGTAAAGATATGTCGCGGTCTTGTTGCCTATCGGCAGCAGCGGCAATTCCCGAAAATTTTGCTTTTCGTCAGCCGCTTCCAAAATCCGCTCGATCTCATTCGTGCCGATAAAGGCATCGACCTCCGGCAGTTCTTTTATAAGGTCATCGCGATAGCGTTCGACCAGGCATCCGGCAACGACGACCCGTTTTGCCTTTCCGCCCTCTTTCAGCCGTGTCGCCTCAAGTATCGCTTCGACAGACTCCTGCTTTGCCGACTCGATAAAGCCGCACGTATTCACGACGACCGTTTCCGCCTCGTCCGCGTTATTTGTTATTTCCCAGCCGGCCTGTTCGAGCGTCCCCATCATCACCTCGCTGTCAACGAGGTTCTTGGGACATCCGAGGCTGACAAATCCTACTTTCTTCATCTACTTCCTTAAGCCGCACACCCCTAAGCGGCAAACAACGCGTCATGTATGGCTCGGTCACGATACATGACGTGTCTTAATTTCCTGATTCCCAATTAAATTGTCGTATCAGGGCGATCTTTTCAAAATCTTTTGCGTTGCTTGTGATCAATGTCAAGCCGTGACGCAAGGCACCCATTGCGATCAGAACATCGTTGGTGACGCGGCCTTTGCCAACCGTCTCATATCCGAATCTCTGTCCGAACCTGTTGATTATTTCCCGGTTTCAACCCAATCCGTTTTATTAGGAACAAGAAGCCTGTTGTTTGATTCGAATACCTTTTGGATGCGTGCGAGCAGCTTTTGGGTCTTTATATCAACCGCTCCGGCAAGCAACTCCTCTAAAACGACAACGCTAAGCCAAACGGGCATCTGGCCGTTTCGGTCTTCGTAATTACGCAACAGGAAGATGCTCTCGTCACCTTTCCTGAGAGCGTTGATATAGACGGAGGAATCAAAAACAATACCCGGCACGCGTTACTCCAGATTTCCGTAAACGTCTATGATCTGATGTTTGTCGTTAACCAACTCGCGGACAAATTTCTTGTGGGCCGTCCATACTTTTTTGTTGGCCTCGGCTTCTGATATCACTTTATCCAGTGCCCTTTCGACCGTTTCGGTCTCAGTTGCCGCCCCAAGTATCTTTTTAGCTTTGCTCAACTTGGTTTGGCTCAAGATCAAGTGCTTGTTCCGTTTTGATGAAATTGCGGTATTCATACGTTATGCACATAATAACACAACACATGCACATCATATACCTCACCGGAGGAGTGCCAGATCATGCATTATTTTCATCTATCGCATTTAACCAACTCTCAATATCGGCCTGTTCGTCCTTTGACAGCTTCTTTTCGCCGAATCGGACAAGATTGTATTTTTCGGTTATGCGAACGGCCTCGGTAAAACCGCTGGCATACGCAAATTCCATCGGTGACTGATGCGGTTCACGCCTAATGCCCTTCAAATCGAGTATCGCAAGAAGCCGCGAGTAAAATTCAACTGCTGTTTCTCGTTCTCCAAAAAGACGCCTATGCAAACGGTGCCATATTGAAAGCGAGCGAATGCGTCGGTAAAGCCAGATGAGAAAAATGACACCAACGGCGACGGCCAAAACAAGCAACGCTCCATAACCAAGCGCCGCAATGCTGGACGCGAAGCCGTTGTCGCCGCGAACTTCAGCCCACCATGCGGTGAGAGAATCGACGACATCGTTGGCGGCGGCCGCCAAACTGTTGTTGTAACTGGAAACCCCGCGTCTGACCGATGTAAAAAGCGACCTTTGTTCCTGGCTGTCGAACGCGACGAAATATTGTATCCAGAACATCTCAAGCGCCTCGAGGTATTTACCCACACGCTCCGTCATTCCTCCCGCGCCTTCCGAACCGGGTCCGGCGGGCGGTGTCGGGTCGAACGGAACCCACACATCCTCAGCGGGAAAATAGACCTCGACCCACGAATGGGCCTCGCGCTGGCGAACGACATAAACATCGGCGGTCTCATTGTATTCACCTGCCTGAAAACCGTTGACAACACGTGTGGCAATGCCCTGCGTGCGGAGCATTATCGCCATCGCGGTGGCAAAATATTCGCAATGCCCTTCGCGGACGTTGAAAAGAAAATCTGCCAACGGTTGCTCGCCGCCGGCCTTTTGCACAAGGGTGTATCCAAACTCCGACCGCAGAAACCGTTCGGTCGCAACCGCGGCATCGTAACGGTTGTCTGCCTCGCCTATCACTTTCAGCGCCAGATCATATATGCGTTCGTCCTGATCGCGTGGAAATTGCAGGTAATCCCTGTATTCGTATGGATAGGCCGTGCCGTCCGCCCTCAGCACGTCAGGTTCGGGCAGCGATGTGTCCGAAAGCACCTTGTAGGATATACGTTCGCCCACACGCGGAAACGAAATGGCATCGTAGCTGTCTTTGAACAAGACCGGAAAATTTCCCTGTATCCCGACGGCTTTCGGCAGGGCGAAAAGCACCGGCGTTTCCATCGGTTCCAAGTAAAAGGTTTGAATGTGAAGATCCTCAGAGCCTCGCGCAAAATTGACCTGGATGACATCTCTTCCGCCGCGTTCAAAAACATCGCGGAAACTCATTCGCGAACGCCGCCACGACAGGTTATCGAACCTGTCCAGAGCAATTCCGCGCCATCGCAATGGCAGCCCGTGCGTCGCCGCGTCCTCCACACGAACACGCATCACCACCTCATCGCTCTGTTGTATCTCCCCGATGCCGCCAAGACGAACGGTGTCCGAAAAACCCGTCGAGGTCGAAAGCCTGCCCTGATTTCCGCCTATTCCCGCTCCGGCGACACGCGGCAGCAAAAAGAACATCGGCGTTGCCACCGCTATCATTGCCATTATCAGCAAAATGGAAACAACCGGCAGCCTGCGCGAGATCGACAAAGGCTTCTTTGTCTTTTCTCCGCGCGGTTCTGACGGTATTGACGACGTTATCGCCATTTCCGTTCTTCTCATTTCAAAAAGAACGATGGCCGAGATCATGGCAAATACAAAAAGAATGAAGCTGCCCAAGTAGAGGGCGCTGATGGTGATGCCGGCGGCCAGCAGCACTTCAAAAAATGACATCACGTACAGAAACACCCAGTCTCTGTCCGCTTTTTTCTGAAGCAGCTTTATCGCGGCCAATGCCAGTATCATTCGGGCAAGAATGCCCGGAAGCGCCTGCCCCGACGCCATCGGGCCAAAGACCTGATATTGCCAGAGAAGAAAGAACACGGGAACGGCGAGTATGACAAAGGCGGTTCCGAGAAATTCCGACAACTGAAACCTTGTCCCCTCCAGAAACCACGAGACCGCCATCACCAAAAGGAACATCCCGGCGCCGAAAGTTCCGATGCCGCCCGATACCCACAGCGACAGAGCGCCGCAAAATACGACTCCGTAAGAAAGGCTGCGAAAAAGCGTTTCTGAGATCATTGTCGGCAGAAAAAGCTCCCGCACCATTATACCGCGTAGCGGCAGGCACGGGCAGGCATTATCTGAATTGGACGCGGAAAACCGGGCAAGAGATGTCGATCTTAGAGAATTGTCTTGCCAAAAGCGGAAAGAATAAGCTCACAGGCCAGCGAAACGGTTATGTTCGAACGATCCAGCAGCGGATTGACCTCCACTATCTCGAAGGAACGCATACCGCCGTGTTCGGCAACGGCCTCAAGGCCCAAATGGGCCTCGCGATAGGTGATGCCGCCGCGGACAAGCGTGCCCGAACCGGGAGCAAAACGCGGATCCAGAACATCAACATCGAACGTGACCGCATAACCGCCCGGAGCCTTTGAGGCAATGGCGATGGCGTCGGTGACGCACGCCAGCATCCCGCGACGGTCGATGTCGCTCATGGTAAAAAAGTTGTCGCGAAGCCCCAATTCATGGATGGCACGCCGTTCGGCCGGGTCAAAATCGCGTCCGCCGATATGTGCCAGATATTCCGGCTTTATCTTTGGCGAATAGCCTTCGAGGTTGACCAGTTCAGGCGCTCCTCGGCCGAGTATCGTCGCCATCGGCATTCCATGGATGTTGCCCGACATCGTCGTTTCAGGAGTGTTTATATCGGCATGAGCATCGAACCAGACCAGGCCGATCTCCTCGCCCTGTTCCCTGAAGTAAGATGCTACGGCTGAAAAAGTGCCGCTGTTTATGCTGTGGTCGCCGCCGAGGATTATCGGGATCGAACCGGTCGCCAATATCGCCTTGAGTGCGGTCGAGACATTGGCGAAGGAAGCGGTTATCTCCTTTAAATACTTGGTTTTGTCTTCGGGGTCGGCGGGCCTTTCGGGTTTGATTATGTCTGCGTCACCGGCGTCGCTGACCGTATAGCCAAGGTCGGCCAGATGTTCATGAAGCTGTTTGTCACGGATCCGTGACATCCGCATCGCGTCCACACCCAATTCACTGCCCATCTTTGCCGCGCCGTAGCCTAAAGGCACGCCGAGGATGGTCACATGTTTTCCTTTTCCCGGAAATTCGTTATTGTCCATACAATCGTCAGATCTCTCCAAAACCTTCCGCAAAAAGATCACGGACGGCATCTGCCGCAGCCCGTTCGTCAGGCCCCTCCACCATCAGTGTAAGCTCGGTTCCCTTGCCTGCCGCCATCGCCAAAATGCTGAGTATTGATTTTGCGTCGGCAAATTCCGTGGCTGACCGGGCAATGGTCATCCTGCTTTCAAATGCCGAGGCAAGCCTGACAAGCTGTGCTGCCGCCCGCGCGTGCAGGCCCAGCGGATTGACGACGGTTAGCTTCTCTTCTATCAAACTATTTCCCTTTTTGCGGTTCCAACAAAGCGGCGGTGCGGTAGATCGACCGCTTTCCCTGATCTTCCACCATCTTGGCTATTTCAGAAAGCGATGCGTCAGCCGCATGTGATGCCAGTTTTATCACCATCGGCAGGTTTACGCCCGTCACTATCTCGACCTCATCCTCTTTCAGGAACATCGCCGAGATATTGGTCGGTGTGCCGCCGAACATATCCGTCATCAGCAGCACACCGCTGCCCGATGAGACCTTTTCTATTGCGCGTTCGATCTCTTTCTTTGCCAGGTCAACGTCATCGTGCCAGCCAATGGAAACAGCGGTTATATGGCCGAGTTCGCCCACGACGGCCTCGGCCGCCGCCAGCAATTCGTTCGCAACCTGTCCGTGAGAAACTATAACTCCGCCGATCTTATTCATTGTTCCTATTTTTGCATATCACGGTGAACGACCGAAATATCAAATCCTTTTTTTCGCAGACGTTTTCGGAGTTCATTGGAAACCATCACCGACCGATGCCGCCCGCCCGTACAGCCGACGCCGATGGTCAGATATGATTTCCCTTCGCGTTTATAAAAAGGCAGCAGATACGTCAGCAGGTCGGTAAATCTGTCTAAAGTCTCGGCAACATCGGTATTTTTGTTCAGGTATCTGACGATCTTTGGGTCTTCGCCGGCCAGATGGCGAAGTTCCTTTTCAAAATACGGATTTGGCAGATGCCGAACGTCGAACATAAGGTCAACGTCCCTTGGTGTGCCGTATTTATGACCGAAACTCAGTATCTGAATCTGTAACGGCGTTGCATCTTCACTGTGGGCGAACTGCTGAATTATGTATCGGCGAAGCGTATGAACGGTATGGTCTGACGTGTCAACGATGAGGTCTGCCATCGACCGTATCGCCACCATCGCCTTTCTTTCGCGGCGGATCGCCCTTAACAGGCCTTGTCCCGAGTCAGCCGGATGCGGCCGCCGAGTTTCTGAGAACCTTTGGCGCAGCACCTCGTCGGCGGCTTCAAAAAACACTACAAAGATCGGGATCTTTTTCTTTTCGAGGGCTTTTATCTCGGTCGGAAATTCGGCAAGGAAATGCCGCTCGCGGATGTTTACCACAAGTGCTGCCTTTTCTATCGCCGGACGGCCTTCGTCGTCCTGCTCCATCAGACGCGCGAACGTGGACAGCATCGTCAGCGGCAGGTTATCGACGCAAAAATATCCCAGATCCTCAAATGCGTTCGTCGCAGAACTCATCCCCGATCCGCTGAGGCCGGTTATGATAACGAGCCTCGATTGCGACGGCTGTTCTCGTTTCCGTTTAGCCATGATCCCCGTTTTTTTTATCGTGAAATAAGGTAATGCTAACTGTTGCTATTACTGCCGACCGCCTCAGAATGTTTCAATAACATATCTGCGGCGGCATTGAAACCCGCGTTTTGGGTCAAAAATATCTTCACCGCGGTCTCGACCAGCGTGGCGATATTTCTTCCCGGTCGAACCGGCAGGGCGAATTTACGCCTGCTGATGCCCAGCAATTTTTGCTCAAGCTGTTCCAGGCCGATGCGGTCTATTGCAGCCGCGTCATCCCACCGTTGAAATTCAATGAAAAGATCTATCGAGATGTCCTCGCACACGGCGGCAACACCGAAAAGCTCGCGAACATTCACTATGCCGAGGCCGCGTATCTCCAGATGCTCAAATGTCAGCTTTGGCGATGCTCCGAACAAACTGCTGCCTATGCGTTTTACACGGACCGCGTCATCAGCCACAAGGCGGTGTCCGCGAGTGATAAGGTCAAGGGCGCTTTCCGATTTTCCGATGCCGGATTCGCCGGTTATCAGCACACCGATGCCGCCCATCTCCATCAGCACGCCGTGGATCGTGATCTCGCGGGCCAGGCGTTCACGCAGCAGTTCGGTCGTGATGTTTATCGCCTGAGAACTGACCATCTGCGTCGTCAGCACGGGAACATTGATGTCATCTGCTATTTGTTTGAGTTCCAGCGGCGGCTTCAGGCCTTTTGTCACCAGAACGCACGGGGTCTTTTGAAGATCGAGCTTTCTGAACGCAGCCTCACGCCCCTCGGAATTCATTTTTTCAAGGAACGTTATCTCATTGTTCCCGATCATCTGAATTCTTCCGGGACGCACATAGTCATTGAAGCCTGCCAGCGCAAGCCCCAGTTTCTGCACCCTGTCCGAAGAGATGTATCGGTCGTCCAGCCCGCCGCGGCCGGCAACGACATCAATGCCGATGGACGGATCGGCCAGGCGGCAAAATTCCGCCACCGAAACGCTTTTTTCCTCCGTGACAGTTGGTTCGATCATTGGATCATGGTTCGATCAGGCCAAAATTGCCGTCCTTTCTCGTATAAATGACCGAGATGCGGTCGGTGTCGGCATTGCGAAAAACAAAGAACGACGCGTCCGTCCCGCTCAATTCCAAAGCTCCTTCCTCAGGCGTCATCGGCTTGACCGCGTAACGACGGGTCTTGATGATCCGCGGCTTTGACGGCGAAGGTTTTACTTCCGATGACCTTTCGCCTATCGTACCTGCCTTTATCGCCTTGTGCGAACGGTCTATGACCTTGTTCTTCAGCTTCAGGGCCTGCCGTTCTATCTTATCGACCGAACGCGACAGCGATAGGTACATATCCGCGTCGGTCGTTGTGGCGGTCAGCACGTCGCTTCGCCATTTGACGACTATCTCGGCCCGGTGACGCCCTCTTTCGACCTCAATGGTCACGTGGGCCTCGGCACGCTTGCCCTTGAACAGATGTTCGATCCTTTTGAAATGAGACTCAACGTGTTTGCGAAGAGCCGGAGTTACCTCGATATGGCGGCCAGTGTATTCTATTTTCATATTTTCCACCTTGTATATCTTTGACTTATGACATTCGGGGCACAGACAACGGTTCAGATCACGGTCTTGCGTTCGCGCGAACCGGGTATGTTCATCTGGTCACGGTATTTCGCGACCGTTCTGCGGGACAATTTCACACCTTCCTTGCTTAATATCTTTACTATTTGTTCATCCGTCAGCGGTTTTTTGCTGTCCTCTTCCTCAACCAGTTTCTTTATCCTGAGTTTGAGGATGCGGGTCGAAACCTCCTCGCCGTCCTCATTCATCATTCCCTCGCTAAAGAACCGCCGAAGCTCGATAACGCCCTGCGGCGTATGGGCGTATTTGCGGTTAACGACGCGCGAGATGGTCGAAAGATGCATCCCGATATCCTCGGCAACGTCCTTGAGCATCATCGGTTTGATATGCTCCACGCCGTGATCGAGGAATTCACGCTGACGGTCAACTATACATTCGACAACGCGGTATATCGTCTGCCGCCGGTGTTCTATGTTCCTGAGCAGATCGACCGCCGACCGCACCTTTTCCTTGATAAAATCGGCAGCTTCCTTTGAGGTTTCCTCTTTGTCCAAAAGCTTGTGATAGGACGGGCTTATCCTGAGGCGCGGACTTCCGTCATCGGCAAAATAGATGACGTAATCCTCCTCGACCTTTTCGATGTAAACCTCAGGGGCAACAAAAATGGAATCCTCATTTGCATACCGCCGTCCCGGAAAAGGGTCAAGCACCCTTATTTTCCGGATCTCACGATCGAGTTCATAAATATCCTTGCCGGTCGCGTTGGCAAGGTGCTGCAGGCGATGCGGCTGAATGTCCTCAAAATGATCGCGTATCAGTTCCACCGCCAGGCTCTCGCCCTCGCCGTCGCTTTCAAGCTGGGCGATCAGGCATTCGCGGACATCAAACGCTCCGCAGCCGACCGGTTCAAGCGCAAGCACCTCACGCCTTGCTCTTTCGACGGTTTCCGATGAACATTCGGCCAGCCGCGCAATATCCTCAATAGTGGCTCCGAGCCTTCCGTCGCTGTCCAGATTTCCGATGATGCAGATGGCGGCGGTGCGAACCGTTTCCGGCAATTCGAGCATGTTTAGCTGCCATTCCAGATGCTCGCTCAACGATTGCTGATGAGAGAGGAACTGCTCAAAGCTCGGTGCATCTTCTTTATATTCGATCTCCTGCGTCTTGTAGCCGGGATCAAGATAATCCTGAAACTCCCTGCCGTAATCTATCTCGTCGAACGAATCCTCACTTTCACGCCCGCTGTCCTCAGACTGATCGGACGGGTCGGAACCGGCGTCGAACGTTTCCGCCGTACCGGAAACGTCACCGATGTCTTCGCTTGCTTCCCTGCCGGAAAGGGCCTCAAATTCATCCGACGCCCGCTGTCCCGGCTCAGAGTCCAGATCCTGATGGCCGTTCGCGTTCTGATCCAGAATGTTGTCCGAGATCTCCTGTATCTCATCGCCCGGCATCACTTCTTCAAGTATCGGATTGGCGACAAGTTCCTGCTCTATGAGTTCGTCCAGCTCCAGCGAGGTCATCTGCAGCATCTCGATCCGCTGGCGCAGTTGGGGCGTCAGCACCATTTTTTGCTGGAGTTGGGTTGTTAGCCGCAGCGATGACATAAACTTCTAAAACAAGCCGGACGGCTGACAAAAATGACGCGGCCCAAGCTCTTCTAATCCAGATTATACGGAGTTTTTAGCAAAAAGGGAAAAATCGCGGAGTGTTTAGGAACGAAAATTGCTTGTCAAAGTGTAAAACGCTCTCCCAAATACAGTCTGCGGACCTCGGCATCCTCGATCAGCGCGTCGGGACTGCCCGATCTGAGTATCGTGCCTTCCGCCATAATGTATGCCCGGTCGGTTATCCCGAGCGTCTCGCGGACATTGTGGTCGGTGATCAAAATGCCGATCCCGCGTTCCTTTAAATAAAGAATTATCTCTCGGATATCGTCGATGGCGAGCGGGTCGATGCCCGCGAAAGGTTCGTCAAGAAGTATATATCGCGGATCGGACGCAAGGCATCTTGCTATCTCTACCCGGCGGCGCTCGCCGCCCGAAAGAGCGTCGCCGCGCGTTTTGCGGACATGAGCGACGCCAAACTCTTCGAGCAATTCCTCCAGCCGCTGAAAGCGTTCCGCACGTGTTCCTTCTCTCGTCTCAAGTATCGCCAAAATGTTCTGTTCCGCCGTCAGTTTCCGAAAGATCGAAGGCTCCTGCGGAAGATAGCCGAGGCCGAGACGCGCCCTCAGATACATCGGCAGGTGCGTGACATCCTCGCCGTTCAGGACAACGCTGCCGCCTTCAGACCGTTCAAGCCCCGCGATCATATAGAACGTGGTCGTTTTGCCGGCACCGTTGGCGCCGAGCAGCCCGACGACCTCGCCTTCCGCGACCATCACGCTCGCGTCATTCACCACTCGACGGCGTCCGTAGGTCTTTTGCAGGTTATGCGCTGCCAGGCATTGACGCTCGGCATCCTGTGATCCGGCGCGTGTTTCGGTCGCGGTCTGGTTTTGATGATGGTTGTCTTTTGCCACGTATGCGATGGGGTTAATTGTTCTTTATCTTGTAAACGCTTCGGGTTCGGCCGGATGAGTTCGTTTCCGAGCCTCCCTCGACCACGGCGCGGTTTTCCCGCATATACATCGTCATCTCAGATCCCTGCGAAGAGCCGCGAGTGCTGTCCTCGATACGGGCAGGATCGCCGCGAAGCTGAACCGTTTCCTCAGCCGCAATGTAGCGAGCGAAACTTCCCGAAGCGCGTCGTCCCGGCTGTGTGATGACCACGTTCTGTTCCAGGTCGGCGCGGGAAAGTTCGTTGCGGCCGTCCAGATATATCCGAGCGATGCCGCCGGTCAGCCTGTCCGTGCCTTGTCTGATGTTGACATCGCGTTCATAGACAATGACATTGCTTTCACGATTATATTCCATTTTTCCGGCTGTTGCGTAAACCTGTTCGCTGGCCGTTTTGCCGTCACGTTTTCTCTCAACTCCGTAAAGCATGCTTTGAACGCTGCCCTCGGCGGTCATTTCGCCCTGTCGCTGGCGAATGGTGAGTGCGTCCGAACGAACATAATTCTTGTCCTGCCAGGCACGAGCATTCCCTTTATAGACGGCGGTCTCGGCGGCATGATCTATTTCAGCAGTATCTGCCGTAATGAAAACCGGAGCGTTCTGTCCCGCGAACGGAACCGCTCCCGACGCCTGTTTTACGCTGTAATATGTCGTGCTGGCATTGCCGCGCAGGAACGAGCGTCGGTTTGCCGTGTCCCAATCTATCTCGGCCGCTTTGCCGCGCGCCCTTGAATCCCATACCGTCGGTTCGCCGCCGCGCAGGCGGACGACGCGGTCAGACGCTGTATATTCAAGCCGGTCGGCTGAGCCGTTTCGGTCGAGTTCGGTGAATTTCGTGCTTCCCGACATTACCAGCCTGCCCAGGTCACGCGTGTTCTCGGAAAAAACAGCATTCAATGTCACGGCGGTGATGGTCTGAACGCCGCGAGTCGGGCCGCTTACCTTTGGCGTCCGCACAGTTTTGGTGTTCTTTCCTGCCTCGCAAAGGCGGACGTTATTTCCCGTCTGGAAAAAGTCGCAGTCAAATCGCGGAGCATTTATGACCGTCCTGTAATTTGCGGGGATTGCCGCAACCGGATCGACGTCGAGTTCCGCCTTTCCGACGGCTTCCGCCCGCCGGAGCGTTCGTCCGTCTGAATTAAAAAATGTCTTCACAACATCCGCCGTCACTTTTTTGGTGCTGGCGTCAGGACCGCCGTTCGGGGCTGACAGTAAGATTGTCGTTCTTCCTTCGGTCGTAACCTTGTCGAGCTTTCCGCCGCCGGCGAAGATCAGCCGCATCGCGTCAGGAGCGGACATCGTGACCGATGAGTAATCCTTTGCATTAACGGGCGTCATCACCGCTCTGCTCTTGCCAACGGCGTCCGACGCGGTCATCTGCTGTTTGTCGTCAAACGACGCCCGAAGTTCGTCGCCAAATACCTCGACAGTTCGTTCGGGTGTTGTTTGCTTTAAATACGCATCGCCGTTCACACGGGCGTTTTTAAGGGTTCTGGCAGGATGAAGTTCTGCGTAGATGCTTCGCCCTTTTACGAGTTCTGTTCCCTGTACGATCTCGGCTCCGCCTTCGAGCCATACCTTTCCGGCCCTCTGATCGTAAACACCGGCAACAGCGCGTATATCAACCGGCCCTTTTTCTCCCTGTGCAACGATATGCACGTTGTTCTTTAGGTCAAACCTGTCAGCCTGGCGGTCATAAAGAGCGTATCCCGAAGAGACGTTCACCGGTTTGCCGTCGCCTTTATCGGAAACGATGCGGACATTGTCAAAAAGCTCCGCTTTTTTCAGTTCTCGCGTTTTTGCTTCTGTAAGTCCAAGTTCCAATTCGGCTCGATCTGCGCGAACATCGTCCTTTTGCGTCAGTTTTCCGTTGACAGACGATGAAATAACATGAACCGAGCCGCTCAGGGCGATCAGATCCCGTATCTGGTCATACATCGCGTATCCGGCGGTCACATTCAGGCCCGAAGGCAGGCCTTGTCCTTCCGGTGAACCGGTCGTTTCTATTTTCACGTCACGCAGAAGCTCGGCCTTTTTTTCCGCGATCTTCACAATGGCCCCGTACGAACTGCCAATGATGTTGTCGCGCTGAAAATCGACATGCTCCTCAGCCTCGGCAATTTCAGCAGCGCGTTTGTAGGTAATATTGTCAGTCTTTACCGAAAGGCCGTCAGCGGTTTTTACATCCACGTCACCGGCAAAAAAAACGGTGAAATCCTTGTTCTCGCCCGGAACATAGATCGCCTTATTTGCTGTGATAGCGTCCGGCACCTGAGAACCTTCCTGCCAGGCGTCGAGCGTCACGTTTTCCAGTTCCTGATGGTTGTCTGAAAATGTCGTGACACGATCGGCCTTTACCGAATACAACAACCGCCCGTTCTCCGTTTCCTGCCTTTCGTAACCTTCGATGACGGCTACGACCTCTTCGGAAAGAGTTGCGGGAAGGCCCTTCATCCTAAACTCCGCCTGCCCGCTGTTGCGATAAAAACCTATGGCGATAACAATTACGGCCGCTGCCAAAAGGGCAAGCGAACCGATGCGCAGATAGAACGGAAAACGCGCCCGTTTTTTGAATTTCTCCTTATTGTCCGTTCTTCCTGCTGACATTACCTTAATTATGTTCTCTCAAGTCCTCGACAACAAGCTGCAGACGGCTATTGCCCTGCCATACGTTCTCGGACGCAGTGTAAGCAAGTTCGATGCCGGAACCTTGCGCGAGCGTTCGCCGCATTGAACGTTCGACACCGTCCCACCAGACCGCCTCAAAGCGTCGCCCTTCGCTGTCGGCCAGATAGAGCTTAAGATGTTTTTCCTTGAGAACCGTCGGTTCGTATCGCAGAAACAGCCCGCTCGTTGCAAAAACGGGTTTCGGATTGCCGATCCCGAAAGGCTCCAGCAATGCCAGTTCGTTCACCATTTCCAGCGAAAGCGTCGCGGTCGAAACGGCGGCATCTATCTGAATCTCCGGCACAAGATCATCATCGGTCAGCGTGTTTTCTGCGTGTTCATCAAGCCGCCGCGAGAGTTCCGGTATTCTATCGGATGGCAATTTCATTCCGGCGGCTGCCGCGTGGCCGCCGAACTGATCGAACAGATCGGCACAGCTTTCCAACGCGTTGAGAAGGTGATAATTCCCCACGCTTCTGCCGCTGCCATGGGCAACACCGTTATCGGTTGAAAGAACTATCGTCGGGCGATAAAGCCGGTCGGCAATGCGTGACGCCGCCAGGCCGATGACGCCGCGATGCCAGCCTTCGCCGCTTACGACGACAAATTTCGCCGCGCCGTTCTCTACGGCTTCTCGCAAAGCGAGTTCGGTTATCTCCTGTTGTATCCGCTGACGTTCGCGGTTGCGGCTGTCCAGAGCGGAGGCGATCTTTCGTGCCTGTTCAAAACTTTCCGCTTCCAGAAGTTCCACCACCTGACATGCGTTGTCCATTCGACCGGCGGCATTTATCCTCGGGCCGATGCGAAAGCCGATATGAAAACTCGTCATATCCGAGCGACAATCCGCCGCTTCCATCAATGCTTTCAGGCCAAGATTTCGCGTCGCGGTCAGATCGCGAAGCCCAAGCGAAACGATGGCCCGATTCTCACCGCCGAGGTCCATCAGGTCGGCAACCGTGCCGATGGCAGCGATCTTCAGGAACGCCTGAGCCGCGTCTTCCCGGCCCGCCTCTCGAAGCAGGGCCTGCGCCAGTTTGAACGCGACGCCGACGCCGGCAAGAGCTTTGTCGGGATAATCGCATCCCGGCTGATTGGGATTTATCACCGCAAAAGCCGGAGGATTTCCCTGCTGTTCATCCGCGAGATGATGATCGGTGATGATGACATCCATCCCGTTCTCTTTTGCCCACGCCAGCGATTCGAAACCGCGAATACCGCAATCGACAGTTATCACAAGCCCGCATCCGCGTTGCTTTGCGGCCTCAAGCATCGGGATATTGATGCCGTAGCCTTCCGCAAAACGGTCCGGAATGTGAAACTCGCTTTCCGCTCCCAAAACCCGCAGGACGCCGCGAAGCAGGGCCGTC
Organism: Acidobacteriota bacterium; assembly: GCA_019639175.1. Classification (GTDB taxonomy): domain Bacteria; phylum Acidobacteriota; class Blastocatellia; order Pyrinomonadales; family Pyrinomonadaceae; genus OLB17. Next base: position 76,223 of record JAHBSK010000008.1, read on the forward strand.
CCGGTCGTGCCGTCAACGTCATAATCGCCCCAGACCAGTATTTTCTCGCCCTGTTCGACGGCATGCATTATCCGTTTAACGGCGCGGTCAACATCACGAAGCAGGGACGGGTCATGAAGCTGATCGAAGGCAGGCTGCAGGAACCGTTCGGCTTTTTCCTGTGTGTCATGTCCTCTGGCGATGAGAAGCGCCGCCGTGAGCGGCCGCAGGCCAGTTTCCTCCGCCAATAGGGCAGCAGCAGTTCGGTCATGTTTTTGTATGTTCCAGCGTTTTTCCACCGGCGGCATTAGACATTGACGGTAGGGCTTATCACGCCCTGCCATAGAAGGATAAGAATTATTATCCCGAGAACTACGCGATAAATGATAAAGATCATCGTCGAGTTTTTCTTGAGGAACGCCAACAGGAACCAGATCGAAATATAACCCACAATGCCGGCGACGATGGTCCCGACAAGGAGGGGCATAAAACTGTCATCCGGCAAAATATCCCAGGCCTCGCGAAGCTGCAGCAGCCCGGCTGCGGTGATCGCCGGAATAGAAAGAAGGAAAGAGAAGCGTGCGGCGGCCTCTCGGTTTATGCCCGCAAAAAGCCCGCCCATGATGGTCGATCCCGAACGGCTCGCACCGGGCATCAGCGCAAGCACCTGAGAAAAACCTACGACCAGAGCTTCCCAAACGCCGAGATGCCGAACGTCTTTTCGCTGTTTGCCGACCGCCTCTGCCAAAGCAAGCAGCAGGGCGATAACAATAAGCATAACGGCAATAAACCAGAGATTTTTTGTATTCGGGCCTTCAATGACGTCCTTGAACCAGAATCCGGCGACACCGATCGGTATTGACCCGATGATTATCAGCCAGCCAAGCCACGCCTCAGGCGAGAGCCATATCGGACGCACGCCCTGTGTGCCGGAGTGATGTATCGACCGCCTGTTTCGCGACAGCAGGTTCCAGTGGTCACGCAGAAAAGCTCCGGTGATGCTAAGAATATCCGACGCGAAATAGACAAGAACGGCAGCGACCGTTCCAAGCTGGATTATCGCCATCGTAGCCGTTATCTGCTGCGGATCGCCGTTATAGATATTTGTCCAGCGGCTGGCAAAAACAAGATGAGCGGTTGAACTGATGGGAATGAACTCGGTCAAGCCCTGCACGATTCCCAGGATTATGGCCTGAATATAATTCATAAAAACAAGGTCCGGCGGGCAGACCCGTAAGAACGGTCAAAAAAGTGATTATACAATTTCCGAGGGTGAGGTTCTATTCGCGGTATCGGGCTTTGCCGGCAATGGCGTCGTAAAGCCATGCGGGGAATATGCGTGCGGCACGTACCAGCGTAGCAAGCTGCCATGGAAAGGCGGCGAATTTCTTGCGTTTTTCTATCGCCGAGATGAATTTTGGCAACGCGTCCTCAAGCTCCATCAGATAGGGCATTTCGGCATCGCGTCCGGCGGTTAGCGGCGTTTTGATGAAACCGGGCTGGATGATGGTGACGGCAACGCCTTTATGCTGAACGTCCAGCCTAACGCTTTCAAAAAAAGCGGTCATTCCCGCCTTGCTGGCGCAATAGGCGGCCGAACGCGGCAATCCGCGAAAACCTGCAAGGCTGGAAATGGCAACAAGCTGCCCTTCGCCGCGTTCCAGCATTTGCGGCAAAACGGCGTGAACGGAATTAACGGCCCCGATAAGGTTGATGTCGATGACCTTTTTCACCGCGTCGGGCTGCAGGCTTCTGGTTTCCTCATTATTGCCGCCGATGCCCGCATTTGCTATCAGGATATCAATGTGGCCGAAATCCCGCCTCATCGTCTCCGCTGCGTCATTTACCGCCGCTGCGTCGGTCACATCACAAGGAAAGACCCACGCGGTCGCCCCCAGTTCCTCACATTTTCGGGCAAGCTCCATCAGCATACCCTCGCGCCTTGCCAACAGGCCCAACACAGCACCGCGCTTCGCCAGTTCAATAGCCAATGCCTCGCCAATACCGCTTGAAGCTCCCGTAAGAAAAACAACCTTGTCCTTCCAATCCATATATGCGTTCTGGATATTTCCTAAACCTCAACAACGGTCGTCACGATCACCGGCTTGGTTCCGAGTTCCTTTTGAACAAATCGTTTCAGGTGGATCCGCAGATTTTCCTTAAAGACCGTTTTATCGGCTATTTGCTCGCGTTTCATCTCAGCGACGGCTTTTGAGACGGCCTCGCGGGCAATGACGCCGAAACCATCCAAAGGATCGAATCCGGCAACACCGTTGAACGTTATCTGCGGATTTCCGACAAGCTGATTGGTCTTTTTATCTACCGTGACAACCAATGAGACGACACCGCCGTATGCCAGCTTTTTACGTTCACGGACTATGTCGTATTCGACCTCGTCCAGTGATTCCTCGTCTATGAACGTCTTGTGAAGTTCATGTTTTTCGATGACCCTCGCACCATAGGCATCGAGTTCCAGCACATCTCCGTTCTCTATCAATATTATATTGTCATCGCTGTAACCGGGAATATGATTTTTTACGTATTCCTTGTGGCGAAAGAGCATCCGATATTCTCCGTGAATGGGAACGAGGTATCGCGGCCTTGCTGTTTCGACCATGATCCTGATGTCTTCCTGCGATGCGTGTCCCGAAACGTGAACGAGCCGCCGTTTTTCCTCGATGATGTCCGCTCCGCGTTTGTACAGATTGCCTATCAGCCGGCTTATTGCCCGCTCATTGCCGGGAATGATCCTCGCCGACAGAACTACCGTGTCGCCCTTTTCGATCTCAAGCCCTTTATAGGTCGAGGTCGCCATGTTCCACAGCGCGGCCCGAAATTCGCCTTGCGAACCCGTGACCAGATAACATATCTCGTCGTCATCACACGCACGAGCGTCGCTCAGGTCGATCCTGGTGCCAAAACCGATCTTCAAAAGCCCCTGCTCCTCAGCGATCTCAACATTTTTCAGCATCGAACGGCCGAGAACACAGACCTTTCGCCCATATTCGTGAGCCATGTCAAAGATCACCTGAAGCCGATGCAGCGACGATGAAAAGGTGGCAACAAAAAGCCTTCCCTCTGTGTCCTCAAATATCTCGCGGAAAGCCGGTATAACGTCCTGTTCTGACGGCGTTCGCCCCTGAACGGTTGCGTTGGTCGAATCGCCAAGCAGCGCCAAAATGCCCTCATCGCCGTATTTTTTCAGCGTTTGCAGATCGTAGGGTTTTCCTATCACCGGCGAATCGTCGATCTTGTAGTCGCCTGTGTGAATGATCGTCCCGACCGGCGTTCTTATCGCCAGCGAGAAACACTCGATCAATGAATGCGACGCGTGGATGAACTCAATGCCGAACGAACCTACTTCGACAACATCATTTGCTCTGACGCGATGAAGCAGCACGTCGTCAAGCATATTGAATTCGTCAAGGCGCTTTTCCGCCAGAGCCAGCGTGAAACGCGAACCGTAAACCGGAACATTGTATTTTTTCAGGATGTAGGCAAGCGCTCCGACATGATCTTCGTGGCCGTGGGTCAGAATTATCGCCGTCAGATCGTCGCGATAGTCCTCAAGAAAATCAAAATTTGGAATGGAAATGTCCACGCCATACGGCGTTTCCTCCGGAAAGCCCATGCCGGCGTCAACGACGATCATCTCATCGCCGTAACGAATGCCCATGCAGTTCATCCCAAATTCGCCGATGCCGCCGAGCGGTATTATCTCTATTTTGTTCAACACTTTATTTAATCGCTTATGATAGCACAGATAAGACCTATAGGACTTATGGGACTTATACGTCCTATTTGTCCTCTATGTCTCGCCCCAACAGGGATATCCATTCCTCGATCGTCAGCGTTTCTGCTCGTCTTTTAGGGTCGATCCCGGCGGTTTCCAGCATCTCAGAGACATTCGGATAAAGCGCCTTTAGGTTATTCAGGATCGTCTTTCGTTTTTGGTTAAATCCGGTGCTGACCAGCCGCATGAACGCCGCTTCATCAATGCCCGACACAGGCTTTGGCCTCAAACGCACGACCGAACTCCATATTTTCGGCTGAGGGCGAAAGGCGGTCGGCGGAACGTCCGTTAGCCTTTCTATTTCAAAAGCCGCCTCAGCCAGAACCGTAAGAAAGCCTCGCTCGGACGAACCCGGTTCTGCTGTAATTCTCTCGACAACCTCGCGCTGAAACATAAGAACGAGTTCCGAGAAGAGATGCCTCTGGCCCGCGAGTTTTTGAAGTATCGCCGTGGAAATATAATACGGAAGATTTGCAACCAATTTCGCCGTTCTCGGCCCCGGCCTTTCTGATCTGAAATTTAAAATTTTAAATTTAGGGTCATCAAGCAGCTCCGCAATATCCGTCTCAAGCACATCGGCTTCGACGATGTGTATGTTTTTGTTTCCGTGGAATTTTTCCCGCAATAACGGCACAAGGTCGCGGTCAAGTTCGATGGCAATGATATTGGCGCCCGATTCGGCAAGCCTTTCCGTCAAAGCTCCGCGTCCCGGCCCGATCTCAATGATCGTCTCGCCCGATGCGGGATCAAGAGCCGAGATTATCTTATTTACATAATTCGGATCGGACAGGAAATTCTGGCCCAGCGATCTCTTTGCAAACGGTTTTTTCACGGATGTTCTGAAAAACTATTAACTGCAAACTGTTTGACTGTCAACTGTTAGAAAAAAACCGTTCTGACAGCTAAAGGTCTCATTGAGGATAGCCTGTGACCTCAATGTCCGCGCCGTGATGCGTGACTGTTACGTCCTTAAGCCTAAGAGCGTCAGCAAGGCTCTCGACGCCTTTTCCGCCGATTGCGGCCGGAGCCTGTCCGCCAATGATGATCGGAGCCATGATGAACGTGAGTTTGTCCACAAGTCCGGCATCGACAAACGCTCCCGCAACTGCGGTTCCGCCTTCGACCAGAACGCTCTGGATCTCTCGTTTCTTCAGTTCTTCCAGTACACCGGCAAGATTTCTCGCACCTTCTGTTACCGGAACGACCTCAACACCGGCGTCCTGCAAAGGCTTTATCTTTTCGATGTCAAGGCAGTTCGTCATCACCAGCGTCGGCGTTTCTTTGGCGGTCACGGCCAGTTTTCCCGTTAGCGGCAGGCGAAGATTGTTGTCCAAAATGACACGAACCAGCGGTCGGCGACGCGGCATTCCGCTGCGGTCGGTCAACGCGGGATTATCGACAAGCGCCGTGGTCGAACCGACAAGTATCGCGTCGTGTTCGTGACGAAGTTCCTGCACACGCTTTCTTGCGTCGTCGCCCGACAACGCCGTCGAAACGCTGTCCGTCAGCGAGATGCGGCCATCCAGCGACATCGCCAGTTTCAGATGAACGAACGGACGGCCTTTCTTGTGCCAGCAGATAAATTTTTCGTTCAAGCGGGACGCTTCTTCTGCCAGAATGCCCGTCACGACCTCGACACCGGCATTTCGCAGCCGCTCAAAACCGCTGCCCGAAACCAGCGGATTCGGGTCTTCTATCGGCACGACAACCCGTTTGATGCCCGCGTTTATCAGCGCCTCGGTGCATGGCGGCGTCTTGCCGTGATGGTCGTGCGGTTCAAGCGAAACATACGCCGTCCCGCCTTTTGCCTTTTCTCCGGCCTGTCCCAGAGCTATCGCCTCGGCGTGGGTGACATTATCTTTCACATACGTCCCTTCACCCACAACCTCACCATCGGTGGACACGATCACACACCCGACCAGCGGATTAGGCGAAACAAGACCTACGCCTTTTGCCGCAAGTTCCAGAGAATTTTTCAGATTTTCGTCTAATGATTGTGAAGATTCTATATCCAATTTTTTAAATTTTGTTGTCCTAGTATTCTGCTCAGATTTGGCGTGAAATTCAAGGATTTCCCCTTCCAACAATGTCGCCATAGCTAACTTCTTGGTGAAGATTCGTATTTGTCACAGAATTTAGTAAATCACTAAGCAGATGTTCAGGTTTATTTGCAACACGCTCTATCTCTTCAATTTCCTCTTCTGAAAGTCCTTCATAAAAATTCTCAGCCAATCTCATAATTTCGTCCGCAGAGGTTTCTTTGTCATGAAGTGTCAAATGAACCGTCTGGCCTTCGATTATCTCCTCAGGAACCGGCGCTAAGGGCCTAAATACCCCATTCTGATAGATCGCTTCAATGGCTTCCATATTTTCACCTCCTAGTTAAACAACCCGTTCACATAATTTTCCGGATCGAAGACCATCAGGTCATCAACCTGTTCGCCGATGCCGACGTAGCGAATCGGCAGGTTGAGGTCTTTGGCGATGGCTACGGCAATGCCGCCTTTTGCGGTTCCGTCGAGTTTTGTCAGGACGATGCCGGTGACGTTCGCGACCTTTGTGAACTGGCGTGCCTGTTCAAGCCCATTTTGCCCCGTGACGGCGTCTATCACAAGCAGCGTTTCGTGCGGCGCGTCCTGCACCTCGCGGCCGGCAATGCGTTTCATCTTTTCAAGCTCGGCCATCAGGTTTGCCTTGTTGTGAAGCCGTCCGGCGGTGTCAACGATAAGCACATCCGAGTTTCTGGCCTTTGCCGATTGCAGAGCGTCAAAAAGCACCGCCGCCGGATCGGTTCCCTGTTTTTGCTGAACTATTGGCACACCGGCGCGTCCTGCCCATATCTCAAGCTGATCTGACGCTGCCGCGCGGAATGTATCGGCGGCACAGATAAGCACGTCGTTGCCCTCGTTCTTTATTCGCTGCGAAAGCTTGCCGATCGTGGTGGTTTTGCCGACGCCGTTGACGCCGACGACCATCAGGACATAAGGTTTTATCGCGGCATCGACCGATGTTTCGTCCGCCACACCCTTTTTGCCGGAATTTTGCAAAATATCCAGCAATTCCTGCTTCATCACTGACTTTAACGCGTCGATGTCGTTGATCTCCTGCCGCGAAACGCCTTTGCGGACGGCGTCCAAAACCTGCATCGTCGTCTGAACGCCGATGTCGGTCGAGATCAGCATCTCTTCGAGTTCATCAAGCAGAGCCTCATCTATCTTTTTGCGGCCTTCAAAAATCGTGTCAAGCCGGTTGTTTATCGAATCGCGTGTTTTCGATATGGCGTTCGAAAACCGCACACCGATCTCACGCTCGACCGCTGCTTCCTGAGCTTTCAGTTCCTCAATGGACTTATCAAGCCCGAGAACCGAGGTCGAAAATTTATCTTGTTTGCCGCGACGCCAAAATAATGCCATACAGGTATAAATATTGTCCCTTATTTGAAACTATTGAGTATAAAAAAATATCGCGCGTCAAACAACGCGCGATATGAATACAGCCATGTCCGGAACATCCTAACCAGGCAAGTTCAGCCTGTCCCGTGCCTTGAAAAGGGCATAACCGAGCAGACATGAGAACACGATAAACACATAGAACCAGATAAAAGAGCCTGCCAACATAGCGGGAATATTGCCGACGCGCGGCATATCGAACGGCATAAATATGATCGACATGACCATCATCACCAATACCATGCCGACGGACAACAAAAAGCCCATAAAGAGTATCTTTACGTAATCGCCGCCTAAGCGCCTGATCGTGTCCAGGCCAACCAAAGGATTAAGCGTTGCAAAGAACGAACGCGTATAGCCCGCAACCAGACACGCCGCCGGAAAGAACAGAACGCCCCACAAAAAGAAAATTCCCGAAATTACGACAAAAGGCGCCGCCAGCTTCAGAATGCCCGCCAACATCGCCTGCGTCATCTGCTGTTGGGCCTGTTCGGATGAACCCAATGCCTCCTCAAGCTGCTGTTGCCGCATCTGCTGAACCTCTGCCCAAAGCTCATTCTGAGCCTGCGTTTCGGCGTCCAGCACCGGCGTGTTCGCGGGCGGCGTCACGCCTTCGGCCTGCATTGTCTGTTCGCGGACGTTCCTTTCCTTTGCCTGAGCAAGAATTTTCTTTATTTCCTCAGACTGTTCGACCGCACGGTTGTTTGCGTAAAATTCGGTTCCCGGTATCTTTTCCAGATCGGCCTGTATCGTCTGAACGTGCGTTGCAACGGAACTCATCACCATATATATCCCGATGACAAGAGTTATCAGAAACGGCCCGAACGATACCAGATATGCCGCGATGCTCAGAAAAAACGGATGGATCATGTCGCCCCAAAGCGAAAAATCATCAAATGACGGCATGAAATCCTCTGAAAGCTTCCCTTGGGAGAAATTGTTGACCGTATTTGCGAGAATGCCGAACGTCAGCATATTTGCCAGCATCGCACACACAAGCGCCGCTGCCGCCATAAATATTCCGCCGATCGCTCCCGCCGATTGCCCTATCGAGAACAGCGTGAACATAACACCGCCGACCAAAAGGCTGGTTCTGTATTTGAAAGGATGCTTTATAGCATTGCCCATATCTACAAACCCAAAGTTTTGATCAAGTCCGGAAATTCCCGCGTCTTTCGCGGCCCGTCCAACGGCCGACTGCATTTCCTCGACCGTTTTGCACAACTGGCCGCAGTCGGGACATATCTTTACCGATCCGCCGTACGACGACGGACACGCTTTGCAGAAACTTCCGCCGCATCCGTCACAGACAAACATCGTCGGAACGTCCGTATGATATTTGCAGAACTCCCCGTTTGCGACATTTGCCGGCGCCTTAACAACGACAGGCTGAACGGCTTGTGTCATTTCCGGTGCAGAAACGGCCGGTTCATTGACAGCAGAGGCGTTCTGAACAACGTTCACCGAAACGACCTTGGAAGATGCCGCCGTATCCGATTCCGTAACGCTGACCATTACCGGCATCGGCTCTCCCGCCGCCTTTGCGTTAAAGAACGGAACAAGGCGAGGCACCTTTTTCGCTTCTATCCAGCGAAGGTTGCCTTTACGAACCTTGTCATCCGGCAGCAGAGAGCCTTGGGCTATCCAATCCGGCAGTTCATTAAAAGCCGCCTCATAGATCTGTCCGCCGACCTCAACCTGCCAGGTCTCTTGTTGTATCTGATCGCTCATTTGTTATCGGGCCAAATTCCGGTATGTCTAAAATGTCGTCAAGGCCGTCGTCCAATATCTCAGCCGGTTTCTCTATCGGCAAGGCCGACATATCCATTACGGGTTCAGGCTTATATGGCTGTGCATTCATCGGCTCAGACTGCTGAGTATATTCCGGTGCCAACGGGGTTGTCGGTTCGGCCATTTCATGGATCAACTTCGGCATTTCAGGAACTTGTTCCACTATTTCCTGGAACGGTTCCGGCTCGGCCAACACCGCCATCGTTTCAGGTTGAGGATGCTCTGTTTCTACCGGTGGTTCTTCCGGCTGTTCCTGCGGTTCTTCTGCCTGTTCAGGCTGCGCAGCTTCGGGTTCGGTTTGCTCCATTGATTCCAATGAACGCGCGACACCGACGTTTACCTGCTTTTCAGCCTCACGCTGCGGATCGGCCATGAACTGCACTACGCCGCGTCCGATGTCGCCCGCTTCACAACCCTTTACCAGAGCTTCGACGACCGCTCCGTCATATCTTGTGCCGACCAGTTCGCGTATGCGTTTTAGCGCGTCGCCCAGCAGCATTCCCTTTGAATACGGACGGTCTATCGTCATTGCGTCAAAGGTGTCCGCAACCGAAACGATCTTTGCCTGCAGCGGTATCTGCTCATCCACAAGCCCTTGCGGATATCCGCCGCCGTTGACCATTTCGTGGTGCATATACATTCCGGGCAAAAAGTCCTTCATCGCCGGTATCTGCGACATTATCTTGTAACCCTTCACCGGATGCGTCTTCATTATCTCGAACTCTTCAGCCGTCAGAGCCGCTGGTTTTTTCAATATCGCGTCGTCAATGGCGATCTTTCCGATGTCATGCAAAAGAGCGCTTATCCGCAATGTCTCGATCTCTTCTTCCGGCAGTTCGAGTTGTTTGCCTATAGCCACGGAAATACGTGCGACACGTTCCGAATGGCCGCGTGTGTATTTATCCTTGCCGTCAATGGCGGCGGCAAGTGCCTTGACCGTTCCGACGAACAGTTCGCGGTTCTCCTGTGCGGCATGGGCAAGTTTTGCTATATGCTCTTCCAGCTTGTCGCTCATGGTATTGAACGACCGGCCGAGCGTGCCTATCTCAGTTATCTCCGTTATGACGTGCGATTCAACACGGGTTGAAAGATCGCCCGCCGCGATGAGCTGCGCCGCCGAAGACAGTTTCAGTATCGGCGATGTCAGCAGACGGGCGCCGACCGATCCCACAAGCAATGCTAAAAGGGCGAACGCAAGACTGATAAGCCACGTCTGCGTTCTCATCTCACCGACCGAGGCCAAGGCGCGGGCCTCGTCCTGCATCGTTATCACACCGAAGAGCATCGAATCGCCGACCGGAACGGTCGAATACGCTCCGATCATCTCGTGCGTCGTGCCTTCGTAGTCGGCTGAGAACGGCACAAGTCCCGACTGTATCTGTCTGTTCGACTGGAGCCATTCATCTACGATCCTTAGATCGTTCATCGGCTTACGGCTCCGCATCAGGTTGGTGTCAGGATGAAAAACGGCCTTGCCGTCCTGATCGACGACATAAACTATCGGCAGGCCCGAACTCCATAATTCGCCCTCTGCGGTCGGTTCCATTCCGACGATGCTTCGTGCCAGTGTGCTCATTGACACGATGGACACCACCGTGCCGATGGTCACGCCATTGGTCTGCACAGGAGCGGCTATCGTCATTACCGGTTCGTTTTGGGCGATTATGCGCGGCTCTCCCAGCGTGAGCCTGTCGGCATTAAGCGTAGTAAGCGCGTTTGATGCGATGGCGTCTATCTCTTCGCGTCCGATGTTGCCGGGGCGATAAAGCGTCAGCGGCTCTCCGTTTATTGGCCGTATATGAAGCGCAATAAGATTAGGGTTATCGCGCAGCGTCTTTTCCAGTTTCTGGTCGCTCTGCGGAGCCGAAAGTATCTCGGCATTGCCCGAAAGCGCAAAGGCGTCCGTCAATCCGGTCATCAGATCGCTGTATCGCTGTACGAACATCTCTATCTGACGGGCCTTTTCCTGAACAAGCTGTATCTGGTAACGATTTTCGACGGTTCTTAGCTCGCGGCCGCTGCGCTCTGAGAGGAACCAGCCGGTCAGGACGACCGGGACCATCCCGACAAGAAGCAGGACGAGGATAACGAAATACACCAGACTGAGTTTTGGTTTTTCCTGGGTCATTGGGCGGGACAGCGAGTGGAGTTCGCTTTCATAATAATATTGCATTTCTAAACATTTTTCAACAATTTTTAACGACCGCAGCGAAAACCTGCAAAATTATTCAGAACCGCGTCAATATGCCGCGCGTATGCTATCCTTGCCGCGAAAATTCGATCTATAATGTCCTGAACAATGACACCCGAGCGTTGGAAGCAGATAGACGATATCTTTCAACAGGCGGCTGATATGCCTCCTGCTGACAGAGGTGCGTTTCTGGATACGGTATGCGGGAACGACACTGATCTGCTGAATGAGGTCAAGAAGCTGCTTCTGGCTTCGGATTCCGCCGACGATTTTATAGAAGCCTCCGTCTGGACCGATGACCGCTTCCTTAACACAAGTTCAAAAAAGGATATTTCCGATTCGCTCGGCGGTTCTGACGACGATCAATTGTCGGAGCCTCGTTTTCCTGAGACCGTCGGGGCCTTTCGCCTTGTAAAGGAACTCGGACGCGGCGGAATGGGCGCGGTCTATCTGGCGGAAAGGAACGACGGAGAATTTTCGCAGCTTGCGGCAATAAAGCTGATCAAGCGCGGAATGGATTCGGATTTCATCGTCCGCCGGTTCCGTCATGAACGTCAGATACTGGCGTCGTTCGAGCATCCGCACATCGCACGGCTTCTGGACGGCGGCACGACCGCCGACGGCACACCGTATTTCATAATGGAATACATCGAGGGCGAATCGCTTTACCGATATTGCGACAAAAGGAAACTGGATATTCCCGCACGCCTGAAATTGTTCGTAAAGATATGCTCGGCAGTGCAGTATGCCCACGAGAAACAGATAGTCCACCGCGACATAAAACCGGGCAACATCCTCATAAATCATTACGGCAGCCCGAAACTGCTTGATTTCGGCGTGGCAAAGATACTCGACCCTGACCTGATCCATGAATCGGTGAATCCGACGGCATCAATGCTGCGGATGCTGACGCCGGATTACGCCAGCCCCGAACAAATGCAGGGAGCCGAAGTAACGCCGGCAAGCGACATATATTCGCTCGGCGTTCTGCTCTATGAACTGCTGACCGGTCACCGTCCGTTCCTGTTCGGCAAACGGTCATTCCACGAGATCACAAAAATGGTGAGCGAGGAGATGCCGCCGCCGCCAAGCAGGATCCTGGAGAATCGGGAACACAGGCTGTCAAAATATGCCGATCTTGAAGAGGATGTGACCGAAACAAGATCGACCACGCCAAAGGCCCTGCGGACAGCCTTGCTCGGAGCTCTGGATAACATCGTGATGAAGGCGATGGCAAAGGACGCCGCCGACAGGTTCGCCTCAGTAAAGGAATTGTCCGCTGACATCTCCAGGCACCTTGCCGGTGAACAGGTCGCCGCTCCGCCGTTCCGTCCCCGGCATCACAACGAGGCTTCGGGAATGCTCCGCCGTCATGTGACCGCCAAAACTTTGGCCGTTCTGCCTTTCCGCGTTCTCAATCTTGACCCGAACGCGGCTACGGATGACGGATTTTTAGGCCACGGGCTGGCGGATGCTCTGATAATGCGCCTCAGCAAGGTGAAGAGTTTTATCGTTCGGCCTTCCAGTTCGGTCCGGGCATTTGGCGGCGGTTCGCACGACCCGATAGAGGCAGGCCGCGAACTCAAAGCCGACCTTATCCTCGAAGGCACTATTAAAAGGGCGAATGACCGCGTCAGGGTCTCAGTCCAGCTTTTGGACGTGGCGGAAAACTCCGCCGTATGGGCAACCTCGATAGACGAGACGCTTGCCGATGTGCTGGTGTTGGAGGACACGATCTCCGGCAAGGTCATTGACGCCCTGCTTCCGGAATTGACGGTTGGCGAACGCCGCGACCTGACCAAACTCGGCACCAGTGACGCCGAAGCATTCGAGCAATACGTTCGCGGCCGGTATCATTTCAACACATTCACAGAAGAAGGGCTGGCAAAGGCATTTGTCTGTTTTCATTCGGCAATTGCCGCCGACCCTGATTATGCCCTCGCATACTGCGGCATTGCCGATTATTACAACTGGATCGGTATCATCGGCGTTCTGCCGCCAAAGGAATGTTTCCCTCCTGCCATTGAGGCCGCACGCAAAGCTGTTGAACTGGACAGCGAACTTCCCGACGCTCAGGCAAGTCTGGGATTTTCACTGCATGCCGGAGAATACGATTGGGCCGGGGCCGAACACTATCTGCGGCGTGCTTTGGAACTGAATCCCGCCAATGCCGTTGCCTGCGTCTGGTACGCGATCGTTCTATATACGCAGGGCAGGTTTGACGAAGGGCTGAAGCTGGCCGAAATGGGCGTGGAACTCGACCCGATGCGTGCATTTAACCATCACAACGTCGGCTGGGGGCTGTATTTTGCCCGCAGATACGAAGCGGCGGCGGAGCGATACCGTCACGTTGTGACGGATTTTCCCGGATACGGTTTCGGTTATTACGGACTCTCCAAAATACACCGCATGACCGGCGACCATGAGCTTGCCTTTAGCGAAAATGAGGCTGCTCACGACCTGATGGGAAAAGGCATTTTCACGATGATGTCCCAGGCGGAAACGCTTGCCGGCATCGGCCGGACCGGAGCGGTTTACGAGATACTTGACCACCTGAAAGAGCTTTCCGAAAAGCGGCACATCTCATGCTGTCTCGTCGCGTTGGTTCACTGTGCGTTGGCAAGGCATGAAGGCTCAGTGAACGGCGCGAACGATCCAAAAAAGATCTCAGATCATATCAACAACGCATTTTTCCATCTGGAAAAGGCCGTGGCCCAAGGCGATCCGTGGCTTAACTGGACGGCGGTCGATCCCGCCTTCGACATTGTGCGCGGTGACGAGCGTTTCAATGCAGTTCTCGAAAAAACGGGCTATGCAGGCCTTTTCAAAGACGATCGACCGGCGATGACGGCAACCGGCAGCCCGATCACCGAACCGACAACGCTGAGGATAGAAGATGTCCACAAAACAGAGTCTGACGATGACGGGCAAGGCCTGCTTTCGTCCGGCATTGCAAAGGCGGTCGCTGCGGCACTCGTTCTATTGCTCGCCGTCGGCGTCGTTTACTATCTGGTGCTGCCAAGGTTTGGAACACCGTCGGCAGTTTCGGTTTACGAGGGATTTCGCGACCCGAGGCTCGTAGTTCTGCCTTTCAAAAGCTCGGACATAGAACAGGCACATCTGGGGCTTGGGCTTGCCGACGCTCTTTCGAACAAACTCGGAAACATCAAGCGTATTCAGGTCATCTCGCCTGTCGCCGGACGGTCGGTTCAGGATATGCCGCCGGCAGAGATACACCGAACGATAAACGCATCATTCATTGTCGAGGGAACTTTCGGCGAACGGTCAGACCCGAGATCGCTGACGGTAAAAATGACCGAGGCGTCGTCCGGCATCGTGCTGTGGACCGAGGATTTTTCGGCTGAGGACGGCGACCTGTTCTCGATGCAGTCGCGGATGGCCGAAAGGATCTGGACATCGCTCGGCATTGCCCCGCAGCCGCTGGAACTTCAGCAGGTAAGGAAGGTGCCGACCACAAGCCATCGGGCATACGAACTCTATCTGATGGGACGTTATCTGATGTCGCGCCGCTCGCCCGACGATCTGCGGCAGGCAATATCGACATTCGCGGCATCGGTGGCAGAGGATGAGAATTTTGCCCCTGCCTATGTCGGCATGGCGGACGCTCATTCGCTGTTGAGGCTCTATGAGATACCGTCACCGCCGGATGCGTATGATCGGGCGCTGGAATATGCCGCAAAAGCCCTTGAGATCGACCCCGATCTGGCCGAGGCCCATAATTCGATCGCTTATGTTCGTTTTTACGCCGAGCGGAACCGCGCCGAGGCGGAACTTGAATTTCGCCGCGCCATAACGCTCAATCCGTCGCTTGCCCTGTCGCGTCACTGGTTCGCACTGTTTCTTTCGGCAACAGGCAAGCACGCCGAGGCCCTGGAAGAGATCGAGGCTGCCCACAGGGTTGATCCGCGCTCGCCATCGGTGCTGGCAGCATCGGCAATGGTGCATTATTACGCCGGGCGTTTTGACGAGGCCATCTCAGAGGCTAATAAAGCTCTTGACCTGAATCCTTCATTTCTTCCGGCCATTCGGGTCATGCGATGGACATACTGCGCTAAAGGAGACCTTGTCGCCGCCGCTGCCGCATTTGAAAGCGAGATAGCCGCGGCCGGTGTCAATCCTGAACTTCCCGGCTGGCAGGTGATCGCCGCACAGGTCGGAAGGCTCGGCTCTAACCATGGCGAAAGCCGCTCGATGCTCGACAAGGCCGCTGCCCATCCTGATGTTCGCAGCGACGATCACGCCTTTGCTCTTGAATTTGCAGTCGCATATCTGACGCTCGGTGACGATACGACGGCCCTGAAATATCTGGAACGCGCCGAAGCCGCATCCGCCCACGGAATGTCGTATTTGGAGGCGGATGCACGTTTCACAAAACTTAAAGGCCATCCCGCCTTTTCACGCATCCTTGAAAAACTCCGCACGGTCAAACCGCTTCGGGTAAAATGACCGCTAAAAGTATTTGAAAGCATCGGGAAAAAACCTATGTGTCTATGTCCCTATGTGGTTTTAAGAAGAAGTATCGACCACATAGAAACATAGTTCACATAGAATTTGCCATACGAGCAGCCGCTTACTTAACTGCGTTTGTCCATAAGGTCAAAATGGCCTCCCGATCATTGCCCGATGTGTTGGTTATCACCAGTTTCCACGTTCCGGCGGTGATGTTCTTGTCAACGAATATCGACCGGAACAGCCCTCGGGATTCCGGCGAACCGGCCGCATTCTTCCCGGCCTGTTTCCCCGAAGGATCGACAAGCGTCACGTCAACATCCGGCGATGCCATGAAGGTTATTCCAAAGTTCTGAACTGCCTGCATCGGCAATTCAAGCTCCGTCGTGCCGTTCGGTCCGACCTTGACCGCTCTTGCCCACGGTTCGTCAGCTCGAATAACAGGCGACCCTGCAAAAGCCGCATCAAAATATGAAGCACCGTACATCCTCGGGAAAAAACCTGATCCTGACGCCGTATCATGCGACGCATTCATATTCATCGCGTCCTGCATCGCTCTTGCACCGGTCATCTGTGCCGGGACATGGGCTTCAGGAGCGTGGTTTCCTTTTGGCCCGACAGCAAGCCTCGGTTTTACAAAGCCGGAAAAATCCGATGTTCCGGTCAGATCGGTGTGAAGGCTGTTTGACCTGGCATTGTCACCTATCTGATGGATCGCCGAAGGAACGGAAACGACTCCGTCATTCCATACCAGTGTTTTACACATTGATGGCATCGGGTCGCCCGCAAGTGCTGAGAATTTTACGCCTTTCCGGTTCTGTATCGTGCGGTTGAAGGCCGCCACCGAATCCTGTCGCAGTTCCTGCAGAGCGGTCACGGGACTTCCGGTCAGGGCGAATGCCGTGCTCATAACGTCCGCGCAGGGTGTGCCTGCGTTCGGCGTTCCGAGCATAATAAGTTTTGAGACCTGCGGCCTGCCGTCCTTGTAATTCATCGGCATCAGCCTGTCTATGTAATATCGCGAGATCAATCCGCCCATCGAATGAGCAACGATGTCAACGTGCCACGCGTTTCGGTCACGCTGTGCGTAATCGATATAGTTTTTTACCTGCTCGGCGTTTTGGGCAATGGTGTTCGTCCTGTCGCTTGACATAAAACCGCCGCCGGTGTTCATAACGCCGTTGCCCGGTTTTTCTCCGACCGGAAACGCCTTCCAGTCGTATGAATGTGATGTGGTCAGGATGTTCTGCCACGTTTCCCAAGCACGCCAGTTGCTCCACAAACCGTGAACGAGTATCAGCGGCTTTGGTGCGATCTTTAGATTTTCTGTCCTTTCATCTACCTTTTTGTCATTCTCAAGCAATTCCGCCTTTACGCGCTGAACATATCTTGGACGCCCGTCGTCATACCACGCAAAACCGGACGTGTCCCAAAGCATTTCAACCTCGCGCTCTTCGCCCGGTTCGACCCTTACGCTGACCGTGTTGTCCTTTAGCGGAGCGTCGGGCCTTGCTCCGTCCCATTTGTCGCCCTTGTAGGTTTCTTTGAACACGACATCGGCATATTTTGTCTCGCCTGAGGCATTCATTACCTTGGCTCGGATACGGACAAAATTGCCGTCGATGGTTCCGGTCATGTCGTCAACCTCTCGCCATTCGCCCCAATTTGGAAAGACCATGTCGGCGAAATCAATGTCCGTGATGCGCAGCGGAGCGCCGCATTTTTCCAGACTCCATGTAATTGTTTCGGTGACGTTTTGCCAGGTGGAAGTATAGCTGCCGCTGATGCGGTTCGGATCGGCGGGGTTGATGCGATCAGTTCCGGGGCTTATCAGCGAGTTCCCGTCAATGCTCGTCGGAGTGGCAGGAGTGGACAGGTTCTTTCCTTCCTTGGACGTACATTGGCCGCTGAATGAGGATGTTTGTTCGCCGCTGACGGTTCCCTTTATTTGCGGGATGCCGACGCTGACGGAATAAGTGCCGTCCGCGTTGACGCCGATGCTGACGTTAGCATCAACCGTCGCTTCGCCTGCAACCTCTGTCCGCGAGGTCGATGTGCCGGTCATATCGCGCCATGTCTTTCCGCGGTCGCAGGAATTTTTCTCGACCGCATGGACCTTTTCGGTGGAAACCATTGAATGAGACACTTTTGCCCGCCCCAGGCTGCCGCCTTGCGGGTCTTCCATGACCGAAACGCGGGCCGAGTAGTTATAGTTCATCTCAAAATTCGTCGTATCCTGTCCACGGCCCGAAACGCGGTCAACGGTCTTGTTGTTGGTCATTGATTGCGTGCGTTTGTATGTGACTGTTCCTGTCCACGCACCCGAACATTTCGTCGGGGCGGAACCTTTCCGCGAGGCAGCGACCGTTCCGCCGCCTTTTGCCTGAGCGAACAGATGCATTGACGGCGTCATGGCCGAAGCCAGCGCCATCACGGAAAATATGCTGTATAAGAATTTCTTGATATTTATCATTGCAAGGTCTCCTAATTTCAGGAAGATCATTCCTGATAACCAACGCGTATCCGCCGCCCGCATCGTATCAGCAAAACAAAAAAAGGCGTCTCCAGTGCGGAAACGCCAAAGTTGATAACAGGAGAAAAACTTTCCGGCCTATGCCTTTTCGGCCTCGATGATGGAAACAAGCGAGGCTGTGTTTATGATGCGGGTCAGTCTGAAGCCCGCTCCGGCAAGCAGATGCTCATATTCCGCTGCGGTGCGTTCAACGCCGCCCGGAGCCACGAGCATTTCCATATCAATTATCTTTCCCGGATGCGGCGCGTTGCCTTCGGGAATGACCGCGTCCATTATCAGCAGCTTTGCCCCGTCGGGCATCGATCTTCGCAGGTTGCCGAGTATCATTTTGTTCGTCTCGTCCGGCCAGTCGTGAATGATGTGTTTGAGAATATAGGCGTCGGCTTTCACCGGTATCTCGTTCATCATATCGCCGCTTACAAAGTCGATCCGTTCCGACACACCGTATTCCTCGACGGTTTTCTGTGCGCCGTCCAGCACGGGCCGCAGATCGAACAATATGCCTTTTGCCTGTGGGTTGTTTTGCAATATCGCCGCAAGCAGGTGTCCGTGGCCGCCCGCAATGTCGGCGATAACGCCGTATCCCGAAAAGTCATACGACGCCAGCACCGCCGGTATCACCTGTTTTGAAAGCGAGGTCATCGCCCGGTTGAACACGCCGCCCAATTCCTTGTTCGTCTCAAAAAGATAAGAGAAAACAGGTTCTCCGTGTACCATTTCCCATGCGGGTTTGCCCGTCCGCACGCTTTCATTCAATCCGCCGTAAACCTTCCAATGCTCCGGGTCGCCCAGCCATATCACGAGGTCTTTTATACTGTCCGGCCTGTCGGAGAGCAGAGCCTCGGAAACCGGTGTGTTGGCAAATACCTTATCGCCCGTATCGGTAAAAACGCCGACACTTGCGAGGGTTCTGAGCAGGCGATATAGCGATGATTCCTTGCTCGATGTTGCCACGGCCAGAAATTCGGCCGAGCGCGGAGCTTCCGCAAGCAGATCGGCGATGCCAAGCCTGGCGGCGACATATATCGCCTGCGAAACGAGGCTCCCTGCCGCCAGTTGAAGCGCCGTCAATGATGGTTCGGCTGAGTGCCGCAAGACCGGTGCGGCACCTGTTGTTTCAACGTTGTTCATATATCTTTGATCCCGTACTGATGACATCGGTTCGGAACCACCTCCCACAACATAACGCGGGATCTCGGCAAAAAAACTATCAGATGTGAACGTTCCCGAAAAGAAAAACCCTGCCGATGTTCTCGGCAGGGTCGGTGTGGAAGTACTATTTGGTTTGAAAGTGTGAGGTTACTTATCAATTACCACCTATGATGATCCCGCAGTTGGTCGTTTCCGGCGTTCTTTCGGCAAAGTTGCCGCCGATGATGATGCCCATCAGATTGCCGCCGATGATGATGCCGGCAAGGTTGCCGCCGATGATGATGCCCATGTTGACCCGGGTCTTTTCCGTCTTATCGGTACGGGTTTCGCCGCACGGATTGTCTGTCCTGGTCGGTGCATTAAGATCCGATACGATAAGGCCTGACCTGTCCGATACGAGCAGTCCTGCGTGTGCAAACGTTGAACCGATCAGCATGATCGCCACCAATGTCATGGTCGGGATAAATCCTTTAAAGTTTCTCATTTTCTCTATTCTCCTTACGCTCTTTATTTTTAGGTTATTGGGAATTGCCTTCCCGACGATCTCTCTAATTACAACCTCCGTGCCAAAAGAGCGGGAACAAAGACTAACTCCGCTAAGCCATTGCAGGTAAAGGAGTTACCAACTAGGGCCATTGAAAAAATGTGAGATAAGAATTTACCCCTAAATTGGATACGTGATATACAGAAACAGATGTGTAACGGCTTATCCCGTTTATTCTCAGCAATTTGCAGAAACTGAATACTTAATAACCACCAAAACCACCGTATAGCAGATATACACTTTAAATTATGTTCTTCCATTTTGTATGACAAAGTGCTATTCTTTTGTGGGATCTTGTTTTCCTTTTCGGCCATATCGTCTCTGGTTTCTTTCCCTGGACCTCACCATCACAAATATGGAAGGGACTTCCCGACTTCTAAGTTTTAAGATCATAAACATGATCGTTGGCGGTATTATCCTCGGATATGCTGTCAGCGATATGCCGTACGGATCTCTCAGCCTGACGGGCCTCGGAATACTCCTTATCGCCGTTTTCCTCATTCCCCAACTCAGCCTGACCGTGCCGCGATCTGACCTTGCGATCAGCTTTTCCGACCTCCCGATATTCCTGACATTCCTTATATTCGGAACGCCGGCGGCAATAGCGTTGGCCGCTGTCGAAACACTCGCCAGTTGCCTGTATCTCCGCTCAAAAGGGTTTCAGTTCGCCCGCCACATGATACCGGTAAATGTGGCGATGAATGTGGTATCGACCGGCGCGACCTGTTTTATTGCCGGAGCGGTTGTGAACGCAATGGGCGGCACACAGGTGCTGACCTCGTCTCCGAAATTGATCTCGATACTCGGCGTTCTTGCGTTCTTCCAGTTCCTGTTCAGCTCGATCCTTGCCTCTGTTTATATGGGCCTGAAGGAGCGCGGCGGCATTTTCGAGAAATGGAAAAAGAGCTATCTCACCAGTTCATTGTCGAGCGTGGTCGGCGTGGGACTTGCCGGACTGGTGTTCAAGCTCATCAATTATGGCGATGTTGTCACCGCCATCGTCTGCGGTGTGGTGCTGCTGATCATCTTCCTCGGCTATCGCCAGACGATCACTGATATGAACCTGGCGTTTGAAAAGGCGCAGGAGGCCGAGCGGCAAAAAGCGGACGCCGAACACGACAGGGCTGAAACAGAACGGACCCGACGCCGTGAAGCGGAAAAGTATGCTCAGGAACTGTCAACGCTGCTTGGAAAAGAAGCCCGTGCAAACGCGGCTCTTCGCAAGAGCGAAAAGGATTTTCAATACGCGGCCCTGCACGATTCGCTTACCGGGCTTCCTAACCGCAAATACCTCGGCGATATGCTTTCACAACTGATAAAGGATTATCGGCGTGACGCCGAAACCAATTTTCAGGTGCTTTTCCTCGATATCCGAAGCTTTAAGAACATCAATGATTCCCTGGGACATTCCATTGGCGACAAGGTTCTGACCATAGCCGCAAAAAGGTTTCAGCGCGTCGTCAATCCCAACGATACCGTTGCCAGGATCGGCGGAGATGAGTTTGCGATCATCCTTCGCGGCCTGTCAACGACCAGCAAGGCCCAAAAGGTTGCCCGCCGCATATATCGCAGCATCACACAGCCGTTCTCGCTGGGCGGCAACCGCATTTCGATAGATGTGAATATCGGCATCGCGTCGTGCGACATCGAATATTCCACGCCGGAAGAGATATTGCGTGATGCTGACATAGCGATGCATTATGCAAAGGAGCGGAGCGACGGCCCGGCCGTGTTCACAAAGGAACTCCGTCACCGCTTTCTTGAAGACGTCAGGTTCGAGATGGAACTGCGGCACGCTCTTGAACGCGATGAATTCTCGATGCACTATCAGCCTATCGTTTCTCTGACGGATGGCCGCCTCATCGGGTTTGAGGCACTGCTCCGCTGGCAGCACTCCGAATTCGGCCTCGTTCCGCCTAATAAATTCATCCCGATAGCGGAAAAGGCCGACCTGATACAGCCGATAACTGCCTGGATACTGAGCGAAACGACCCGTCAGACCGCCGAATGGCAAAAGATCTCGCCCGAATACAGTGAGCTGTCTGTAAGCGTCAATATTTCGGGCAAACATCTGAAAAATGACAGCCTGATGGATGATGTTGAGGACGCTCTGGAACTGTCGGGCCTGTCGGCAGCATCACTAAAACTTGAGATCACCGAAAGCACGGCGATGGAAAACGCGGAGTTTACCATATCGACCCTTCGGAGATTAAAACAGATAGGCGTTCAGTTGAGCATAGACGATTTCGGGACCGGATATTCGTCCTTGAGCCATTTGCACCGGCTGCCTTTTGACACGCTGAAAATTGACCGCTCGTTTGTGAACAACGTCGGCGAATATGGCGAGAATTCGGGGATTTTACAGACCATTATATCGCTGGCAAAGAACCTTCAGATGACGGTCGTCGCGGAAGGCATCGAAACCGAGGCTCAGCTCAATGTCCTCAGAAATCTGGGCTGTGAAATGGGACAGGGATATCTGATGGCGAAGCCCAAAGGCCGTGATGAGACCGAGCAGCTTCTTTATGAACGGCCTGCCCTTTTGCCCGTGGCAGAGATCGAATTTACCGCAACCAACCCTTCATCGGATGAAGACGACCGTTTGCCCGTCTTCTGACCTCACACATTGATTTTTGCCTGATGCATACACAAGGCGTTATACTATCTGGAAATAATTTTCAGAGAGGTGTTTTGTAAAGATGCTTAGACGATCTTGTGTATTTACGCTTATCCTGTCGCTTTTGGCTCCGGCTGTATTGGCTCAAACACGATATACTTACCCGCCTGCCAAAAAGGTGGAACAGGTCGATGATTATCACGGCACAAAGGTCGCCGACCCGTATCGCTGGCTGGAAGACACAGGATCTGAAGATTCGCAGGCCTGGATCGAGGCTCAGAACAAGCTTGCTGATTCCTATTTCGCTTCCATATCGGAGCGTGACGCCTTGCGCAAACGCCTGACAGAAATATGGGACTACGAACGCATCTCCGCTCCGTCAAAGATCACTGACGGGTTTTACATATACTCAAGGAACGACGGACTGCAAAACCAGAGTGTTCTTTACCGGGCGAAATCGATAGACGATCCGGGAACGGTCTTTTTTGATCCAAACAAGCTTTCTGATGACGGAACGGCCGCCTTGAGCGGTTCGTCATTTACTAAGGATGGAAAATTGTGGGCGTACGGTGTTGCCCGTTCGGGTTCTGACCGCACCGAGTGGCGGATATTGGATACCGAGACAGGCGAGCATCTGGCAGACGCTCTGCCGCCAAACCGTCAGGGCGGTGTTGCGTGGCTGGCGGACAATTCAGGGTTCTTTTATCAGCGTTACCCCGCACCCGAGGCCGGTGCCGAACTTCGCGCCGCCAACCGTTTTCCCAAAATATATTTTCACAAACTCGGAACGCCTGTCTCTGATGACAAGGTGATCTACGAACGGCCCGATGACGGCGAACTGACCTCAGGCGGCCTCGTCACCGAGGATGGAAAATGGTATGTGATATTTACTTCTAAAGGAACCCAGCGGATGAACGAGGTTCATTTCAAGGAACTGACAAAACCTGACGCCCCGATAATTCCGCTTATTTCAGATCGCGAGAACAGTTGGTCGTTTGTCGGCAACGACGGCCCGGTGTTCTATTTCCGCACCGACAAGGACGCCGAACGCGGCAAACTTGTCAGTGTGAATGTGCTGGCAAGGAATCGCATTTGGAAGGACGTGATACCTCACGGCAAAGACACCCTGAACGGCGTGCAGATGATAAACAACCAGTTTGTCGCCAATTATCTGAAAGACGCTTATACGAACATCCGCATTTACGACAAGCAAGGCAAACACGTTCGTGACGTTGAACTTCCCGGCATCGGCTCGGCAGGCGGTTTTGGCGGCAAACAGGACGCGACCGAAACGTTTTACACTTTTTCGAGCTTCAATGCTCCGCCGACCATCTATCATTACGATCTGAAAGCAGGTAAAAGCAAGGTCTTTCGTAAAACTCCCGTAAAGTTTGACGGTTCGCAATATGAGGTCAGGCAGGTTTTCTTCAACAGCAAGGACGGTACCCGCGTCCCGATGTTCATCTCTCATAAAAAAGGGCTGAAACTTGACGGTTCGAACCCGACGATCCTTTACGGTTACGGCGGCTTTAACATTTCCATGACACCCGGTTTTTCGGTCACGCGTGCCGTCTGGATGGAAATGGGCGGCATCTACGCTGTCGCAAACATTCGCGGCGGCGCGGAATATGGCAAGGAATGGTGGGCGAACGGCGCCGTGCTGAAAAAGCAGAACACCTTTGACGATTTCATCGCTGCCGGAGAGTTTCTGATAAAGAACAAATACACCAGCACACCAAAACTTGCGATACAGGGCGGTTCAAATGGCGGCCTGCTTGTCGGAGCGGCGCTGAATCAGCGGCCTGATCTTTTCGGTGCGGCTCTGCCCGCCGTCGGCGTGATGGACATGGTCAGATTCACCGAATTTACCGTTGGCGCGTTCTGGAAATCCGATTACGGCGACCCGGATGATCCAAAGGAGTTTGCGGCTCTTTACGCATATTCACCGCTTCACAATATCAAAGCGGGAACAAAGTATCCGCCGACACTCGTAACAACCTCCGATCACGACGACCGTGTCTTCCCTGCTCACAGCTTTAAATACGCGGCGGCTCTTCAGGCTGCTCAGGCGGGCGAAGCTCCGATCCTTATCCGGGTAGAGACAAAGGCCGGCCACGGAGCAGGCAAACCAACCACCAAACAGATCGAGGAACAAACGGACATTTACGGCTTTCTGATAAAGAGTTTGGGAATGCCCCTCAAATAACCTCTCGAAAAAAAGCGTAAGCAAAATGCAGAAAGGCTGTATGAAAAGTTGAGAACTTTCACACAGCCTTTCTTTTTTTCGGAAATCGAACGGCCGTATTTCCGACCTCCGGCTTAGGACTCAGGACTTAAGACTTTGAACTTATTCAGTGAATATTGCAATAAAACCGCGGTTCCAAACCTGATCCGAAGGTCGCCATTCGTTTGATCGGACACGAATCCTTTGACTTCTGGCCGCTCTGCGGACATATCGAGACCACAATATTTTCCAGAGCCTTTGCCTTCGAATCATTTGCCTGTCCTGACTTCGGCGGCAAAGGCGGCGGAGAACCCTCGACGTTTTCTACCCACGGTTCGATCTTGTTGGTTCCCTGTGGATCGCTGTCCGTCGCGAGACGTTCGATCTCTTCCTCGTCCAGAAGTTTCCGGTTGGGAATGGTTCCGCTGATAAAAAGCTCTGTCCTCCGGAACTGCGGCGGAACTTCGGTCACGTAGATCTCGACCTTTTCCGGCATCTCTTCGACGGCCCAATCGGGGTCTTCCGGTTCAACATCTTCCGGTGTTGGCGTTGCGGTCGGCGTAGCGGAAACGGAGACTGATTCGGAGCCGTCCAGTTCTCTAACCAATGCACCGTTGCGTATGTCGATCTCGGCTTTTCTTATGCCCGACGGCATCATCCAGTCGCCGTTCCATTCAGGATGCAGGCTCAGGGCCTCCTTCATAAAATCGGCCCAGATCGGCATTGCCGACTCAGACCCTGTCATTCCCAGATCATCGTTGTTGTCAAACCCGACATACACGACCGTGACCAGTTCCGGCGTAAATCCGGCAAACCAGCCGTCACGCGATGTGCCGGTCTTTCCCGCCACGGCAACCTTGCCGGGATCGTTCTTAAAGCCCCATCCGCGAAGCTGTGCGGCCGTTCCGCGATTGACGATATCCTTCATAATGTCGTTCATTATGTATGCCACATCGGGGCGAATGACCGTCTGCCTGTCGGGAACCGACGCCACACGCGTGCTGCCGTCGCCGCGTGTGATCTTCGTTATCGGCCTCGGCATAACGCGGTCGCCGAGGTTGGCAAACGCCGTATAAGCCGTCGCCACCTGAAGCGGCGTCGCCTCGGCTGTTCCGAGAGCCATCGAAGGATATGCCTTTTCGACCTTTGGCATTCCCGCCCTTGCGGCGAGGTTCATTATCCTGCCGACGTTCACCTGCATTGCCAGATCGACCGTCACCGTGTTCTTGCTTTTTACAAGTGCATCGCGAAGCGTTATCTCCTGATTTGAAAAATAGTCGCCGTAATTGTTCGGAGCATAGCTGTCACGGCCTGACGTGAATATCTTTTTCTCGTCCTTCAATACCGTCGCGGCGGTGAATATCCGCGAGGCAGGCTCGTATGCGGAATTTATCGCGGCGGCATAGACGAAAGGCTTGAATACCGAACCGGGCTGCCGCATCGCGCTTGTCGCACGATTAAACTGATTTTGCTGATAATTGCGTCCGCCTACCATCGCAACGATCTCGCCCGTTTTTGGACGGATCGCGACCAGGGCAGCGTTCAGATTTCCCGGCTCCTTTTTCTTGTAGTATTTCTCCAGCTTTTCCAATCGGCTCGCCACCGTTTGATACGCTATCCGCTGAAGATCGGGGTCGATCGACGTGTAAACCCGCAGATGCTGCAATGCTTCGGGGTCGCTGATGATCTTCGGCAATTCGTCAACTATATGCTGCGAAAAATACGGCATTCCCTGAAGGTCGTCGCGGGCCGAGACCTCTTTCAGTTCCAGCTTTACCGCTCTCGCCTCGGCGTGTTCCCGCGGTGTGATCGCTTCTGCCTCAAGCATCGAATCAAGTATCTGATTTCTTCTTTCCTCGACGCGTTCGGTGTTTTTGTAAGGGTTATAACGGTTCGGGCTTCGCAAGATGCCCGCCAGAAAAGCAGCCTCCGGCAAGCTCAACTGTGAAACATCTTTGCCAAAATAGGCACTTGCGGCCTCACCGACGCCGTAGATCGAAACGCCCGTCTGCTGTCCCAGATAGACCTGATTTGCGTACAGCGTGAATATCTCTTCCTTGCTCAGCCGCGTCTCCAGTATCACCGACATATAGGCTTCTGTCAGTTTTCTCTTATACGTGGCCTCATTGGTAAGCAGCAGGTTTTTGACAAGCTGCTGCGTGATAGACGATCCGCCCTGATTTGCCAGCGGCGAGTTTTCCTCGCCGTCATAACGCTGCCAGACGGCGCGAGCGATTCCGCGAAAATTCACGCCCCAATGCTCAAAAAATGCTCTGTCTTCGGTAACGGTTATCGCCTTGATAAGATGCGGCGGCAGGTCGGCAAAATTGACGGTCTTGCGGCGTCCGTCGCCTTCTCGGGCGATGGTGCTTAGCATCTTTGGTTCCAGCAGTGCCGTTGCCCGCTCGGCCCCTAAACCGAGGTCAAGTATCGTGTTCACGGACTTGCCGTCTTCATTAAAGCTGACGGAAAGATCAGGAAATGCTTTTTCTCCGTCGATCACCGCCGTGTAGCCGGGTTCTATCAACAGGTTACGGCTGCTTACAGAATAACGGCTTCGGGCAGGGTCGGCCTTGTCGCTCTTTTGTATGTATCCTGCCGAGCGAAGATATTCTATAAGCTCCGGCAATGAGATCCGTTCACCGGCGCGAAGCGTTTTTGGCGCGGAATATATTCCTGCGGACGGCGTGAAGACCTCGCCGCTCAGTAATCTCCGGTCTATGTCATCAGAAAACTGGAACCAGAAATAGGTCAGCGTCAAAAATGCCGTTACAAGCAATATCCCCGCAAGCGAAAACGTCCACGCGTTAAAGAACCAGCCCAAAACACGCCTGAATCGCGAACGAGGCGGTTTTTTATATGTGCCGACACGTCGCGTTTTGACCCATGCCTTTGGCGGGTGTTTGCTCCTCGTGCTTTTTTTGTGTTCGGGATACTGCATTTTTGCGAGCCGCAGAGATTTAGTGAGGTTTCTGTTTTTGGCGGTTGCCCTGTAAAATTTTAATGTTTTAACAGGTTTGTGTCTAGCATTTAGTTTTTATGAAGATACTCGTCACCGGCGGCAGCGGTTATTTGGGCAAACATCTGGTCTCGTATTTTGGGGCAAACGACCTGTCTCGACGCTCCGGGCTGGATGTTCTCAGCACGTCAGATGCCTTTGCAGCGTCGGAATATGACGTCGTTATCCATCTGGCCGCCAGAATGGACAGGTCGCACGAAACGGCAGATGAAACATTTCAGACCAACGTCCACGGCACGATAAACCTGCTTCAGGCAATGCGGCGGGACTCTGTTTTCATTTTTGCCTCGACCAAGGACGTTTACGGCCGCTTTGCCGGAGCGTATAGTGAAGTTTCCGAAGAATGTCAGACCGCTTATGCGGGCCAGTCGCCGCTGGAATGGTCAAAGCTGATAGCCGAGCGTTATGTGGAATATTATGCCCATCAGAACGGCCTTCGTTCCTGCATATTTCGGCTTTCCAATATCGTCGCTCCGCCGAGCAAAGGCAACGTGCCGGGATTTATCGGACATTATGCGGAAGGCATCGCCACCGGAAAAAAACTGAGGCTGCCTGGCGGCGGACGCCCTCGCCGCGACCTTCTGCACGTCGATGACCTCGCCAAAGCGTGCGAGGCGTTTACGGGGTCGATAATTCGCCATGGCCTGTATAACCTCGGCGGCGGCGTTCGCAACTCGTTCACGCTTGCCGAACTTGTTGAAAAGATCGAAACCTTGTCCGGTAAAAAAGCTGTGATCGACAAAGAGCCTTTGCCCGATCCCGTACCGATGAACTATGTCACCGACGTTTCGCTTGTGCGGACGGAACTCGATTGGGAGCCATCCATCAGCATTGATGAAGCACTTGAAAGCCTGTTGACCACGACAGATAAATGAAGATCCTCGTTCGCGGCACAAACTGGATAGGCGACGCCGTCATGACCATTCCGGCCATGCGTGAACTGAGGCGTGTTTTTCCTGATGCACACATCGCGCTCCATACAAGGTCCTGGGCGGAAGGCATTTTCCGCGATGCGGATTTTATTGATGAGATTATCGCTTTTGATAAAGAGTCCGGCCTTAACGAAATTGTCGGCGAGACAAAACGTATCGGACACAGACATTTTGATCTTGGCATAATTTTTCCAAACTCATATCGCTCCGCTGCACTGGCAAAGATCGCCAATATAAAACGCAGGTTCGGTTATGCAAAAGAAGGGCGCCGTTTTCTTTTGACCGATCCTGTCCGAATACCGGAATGGAAAAACTCCCGCCACGAGGTCTTTTATTATCTAAACCTCATCGCAGAGGCCGAACAAAGAATGCTCGGCACAAATACGGTCACGGAGCGCGAGCCTGACATCTCGCTCAATATTTCCGATGAACGCCGAACCGATGCCCGCATTCTTCTGGAAAATGCCGGATGTGACATGAGTAAACCGCTGATCGGTTTTGGGCCGGGTTCTACCAATTCGATGGCGAAACGCTGGCCCGCCAAAAATTTCGCTGCTCTTGCCGATATGCTTACAAACGATCAGAAGGCGAATATTATCCTGATGGGTTCTTCATCCGAAAAGGATGTAGCGGAAAACGTTTCGCGTCTTGCCGAAACTCCGGTGTTCGATCTTTCGGGAGCGACGACGCTGGCCGAGGCCGCCGCAATACTCGCTGAAATGGATATGTTCATCTCAAACGACATGGGCCTGGCTCATCTGGCCGCCGCAGCGGGAACGCCTGTCTATGTCCTGTTCGGCCCGACAGATCCGGTGACGACACGCCCTTTTGCCGAAAACGCGACGGTGATCCGCGAACCTGTTGAATGTTCGCCCTGTATGCTTCGCGACTGTCCGATAGACCATAGATGCATGACGCGGATGACGCCGGAACGGGTTTTTGATATGGTCATAGACAGGCCGAGAGAAAAAGGCCGTTAGATTCTGCTGCTATGTCATATCCTGTGAATAAAGCCGCGTTCATTGACCGCGACGGCACGCTCATCGAAGAGGTGAACTTCCTTTCCAGATTGGAAGATCTGCAGATCTTTCCTTTCACATTAAAAGCTCTTACCGTGCTTCGCGAGAACGGATTCAAGATCCACGTCGTGACAAATCAATCCGGCATCGGCCGAGGCATCTATACTGAACAGGACATGCACGCGATACATCAGCAAATGACCGCCGATCTGCCGGGACTGATCGATTCATTCCATTTCTGTCCGCACCTGCCCGATGCGGGCTGTCGCTGCCGAAAGCCGAACACCGGCATGATCGATGAAGCAAGCGCCGGTTATACGCTGGACAGGCAAAATTCGTGGATGATAGGCGACAAATATCTGGATGTGGAAACGGGAAAGAATGCCGGTATCCGCTCGGCTCTGGTAAGGACCGGATATGGAGAAAGAACGGCTGATACCGACCACGGGGCCGATGTCACAGGCCGAAATCTGCTTGAAGCGGTCGAGATGATCGTCGGCGAAACGGTCAAACCGCCTCTGTCGGCTGCTGTTTCGCAAGCGGAAGGCGAACAATAAATACGGCTCCCTTGTCTTCGCCCTCGCTGTGGGCGCTGACCGTGCCGCCGTGAAGTTCAACAAGATTTCTGACTATCGCCAGGCCGAGTCCAAGGCCGCCGTTGTTCTTTTCGTTACCGATCTCCTGCCGAAAGCGTTCAAAAACAAGCGGAAGAAATTCCGCACTGATGCCGACGCCGCTGTCGCGGACGGACACCTCGGCGTCTTTTCCGTCCGGCGATATGTCTATCTCCACATTGCCGCCTTCCGGTGTGAATTTGACCGCATTGGTCAAAAGATTGGTGAATATCTGCTCCATTCTGCCCCGGTCGCCCTGAACGAACGCGACACCCGGCCCGACGTTGTCGTTCATCCGCATTGTTATGCTCTTTGCTTCAGCCGAAGGCAGGGTGCTCTCATACGCATGGCCGACTATATCTGACAGATCTATTTCAACGGTCTCTATCTGCACCTTGCCCGAGATTATTCTGGCTACATCCAAAAGATCCTCGATCAGGCGGTTCTGCGTTTCAGAATTTTTTATGATCGTCTTGACCGCTTTTGCCGACTGCCTGTCATCCAGCGATCCGCTCTTCATCATTCTGGCCCATCCTAAGATCGAATTCAGCGGCGTCCGCAGTTCATGCGAAACCGAGGCCATGAACTCATCCCTCAGCCGGTTGGCGATCTCGACCTCTTCCCTTGCCTTTGTTTCGTTTCGCAAAAGCTTTTCCTTTTCGGCTGCTGCCTGTATAAGGCTCTCATTGACACGGCGAAGCTCGTCCGTGCGGCGGTCAACGGTCTTTTCAAGGTCGCGGTTCGTTTCACGGAGCTTGTCCTCGGCGGCGGCGCGCTTTCGCCCCTCGTGCCAGACCATGAAGTTCGCCACACCCAATGACGCGGCGCCTGCCAGACTGGTGACGATCAGTATCCAGACCGTCCAGTAAAGGCCGTTCTCGAGCGATCTTCCCTTTGAACGGAGGCTTTCGGCCTCGCGGTTCTTCATCGTATCGGTCGATGCCCTGATGGCATCCAGCAGCGAGCGCGTGTCGCGTATCGAAACATCAATGTCCCTTGCTTCCGGCCCCAACTGTTTTCGACGGTCGATCTTCTGGCCGGTCACTTCCCAAAAATTGCCCAGTATCAGTTCCAGTTTATGCAGTTCCTCGATCTGTGTCGCATCATCGCCGATCAGCGTCCGCAGTTCGGTCATGTTCCCGTTGGCCCTTGTTTTCGCCTTGTTGTAGAGGTCAACATAGGTGCCGTTGCCCGTCGTGACGAAAGCCCTGACCTCGGCCTCGGCGTCGAGCGAGACGGCCATCGTGTTCTCCAGATAAAAAATAACGCCCTGAGACTTTTTCTCCCATTCGATGGCTTCCTGCATCGACACCGTGTTCTGGTAGAATACAAATCCGACCGCCGCCATCATCAAAAAGACGAAGAACAGAATGATCGGCAGTTTTCTTTCGAACGTAAGTTTCATCAAATATGCGGCGGGCAATTAGGAAACGCGAAGAAACACAGAGCCTTTCAGCCCGCTATCAGGGCGGATGCAGCTTGTGTTACTTTAATCGATAGCCGTTCCTGACGCTGTCGCGGCGGAAACGCTTCGGCTTGGGGGCCAAAGAATAGTTTAATGGAAAACGAAGAACCTTCCAAGACCCATCTTCGCACAACCGTCCGCCATTTGGTCATCGGGCGGCTGTTGGCGATAATATTGCTGCTGTTCAGCAGTTGGATATGGTACAGCGGAACGCTGACGATAAGCCTTAACGAACTGCCTTCCGGGCCGCTGCAGGTCTTTCTGGTATCTATCTTTCTCACGGCGATCTATCTGCTGCTTGCGGGTTTTGCGGGCTGGCTGGATTGGCAGGTACGCATCCAGTTTTTATTCGACGCCGTGCTGATAACGTGGCTGGTGTGGCTGACGGGCGATCTTTCGTCGCCGTATGTGACACTTTATATAGTTCTCATCAGTGTTTCAAGCCTGTTTTTACGGCCGCTTTCCACGCTGATCATGGCCCTGCTTTCGGTTGGATTGTTCATCGGACTGGCCGTATGCGTCGCTTTTTCCGTCATAGAATCACACGGCATCATGCAGCCGCCCGGAAAAATGGTTCAGCTTGCCAGCTTTCATGTTGTGGCGTTTCTGATCGTGGGCCTGCTTGCGGCGCGTCTGTCCGACCGCCGTTTCTCAGGCGAACAGCTCAAAGAAACGGCAAAAAGCCTTGCCTCGCTGAGGGCCTTGCACGAGCGTATCATCGAATCGATCCGCTCCGGCCTGATAACCACTGATCTGGATGGCAGAATATACACGATCAACGCTGCCGGTGCCGAAATAACGGGCTACGCTCCGGAATCTCTGGTCGGACGTTCCGCCGTCAGCCTCTTTGGCGATCTTTCCGAGCCGATACGCCTGTCAGTCGAAGCCGATATGGTCGGCGAACAGCTTCCCCGCTTTGAGGCTGACATGGCGACGCCCGAGGGGTTTGCGATCCACGTCGGATTCAGCCTCTGTCAGCTTTTGTCAGAAGAGAAGGTTGCGACCGGCTATATCATCACTTTTCAGGACCTGACCGAGGTTCGCTCGATGGAGGAAAGCGTCCGCCGAAAAGACCGCCTTGCTGCCGTTGGACGCGTCGGTGCCGGCCTTGCACATGAGATCCGCAATCCGCTCGGAGCGATGCGCGGAGCGATACAGGTGCTCGAATCATCAACGCCGCCCGATTCGATGCAGGCTGACCTGATGGGCATAATTCTTCGCGAATCGGACCGCCTGAATTCCATCATCACCAATTTTCTGAGCTATGCGCGGCCAAAGGTCGGCGATTACAGCGACACGGACGTTTGCGAGGCGATACGCGACACGCTCACGCTTTTGCGGCACGGCCCTGACGTCAAACCTTCGCACAAATTTGAGGAGCATTTCCCCTCGGAACCGGTCTTTATCGCCGCCGATGTCACGCAGTTGAAACAGGTTTTCTGGAATCTGGCGAGAAACTCGCTCAACGCCATGCCCGACGGCGGCAAGCTGACCATGCGCGTCCAGCCGATACCCGTAAATCGTGTCCGCATTGAGGTTGAGGACACAGGCGTCGGGATGTCGCAGGAGCAGGTCGCGCAGGTTTTCGAGCCTTTTTCGGTATCGACAACGGGCGGCACGGGCCTCGGCCTGTCCATCGTTTACCAGATAATCCGCGAGCATGGCGGAACGGTCAATATCAAAAGTTACGAGGGCGAAGGCACAAAGATCACTGTCGAGCTTCCCATTGAGCAGACGCAAAAGAACGACGCGAACGGGGCCAAATCGGCGATACATGATTCGCACGTTCCTTCGCCGCTGACGAACCTGCTGAACGTAAAGAAAACGGATAAATAATTTTACCCTTGAATAAACATACCGTTTTTTGTGACAATAGAAGTTAGCCCGCCGTTCGGCTCGGAGCAGGCGGCTTCCTTCAACAATCCTTTTTTGCCAATTTAACAATGCCTAACTTACTGATCGTTGACGACGAACAAAGCTATCGGCAGCTTCTAAGTCTCGTTTTTGGAGATGCCGGATACAACATCAAGACCGCGGCAAACGGCCGCGAGGCGCTTGAGCTTCTCAAGGCCGAACCGATCGACATGATCGTGTCGGATGTGCGGATGCCAGACCTTGACGGCATCGATATGCTGCGCGAGCTTCGCGAGACTATGCCCGATGTCGGCATCGTGTTTATGACGGCGCACGCGTCGGTCGAGGCCGCGCGCGAGGCGTTCAAACTCGGCGCCGATGATTTCATTGAAAAGCCGTTCGATGTCGATGAACTGAAGCTGATCGTCAAAAAGGCACTGGACAAACAGGAGCTTATCGTCGAGAACCGCGCGTTCAAACGCGCACAGCGCGAACGCGGCAGCATAAAGAACATCGTCGGCAATTCGTCAAAGATGCAGGCGATCTATCAGATGATAGAGACGGTCGCCGAGGTGCAGTCAACCGTTCTCATCACCGGCGAAAGCGGGACCGGAAAGGAACTGGTCGCAAGGGCGATTCACGACCGCGGCCCGCGTGCGGAAAAACCGTTCATTTCGATAAACTGCGGCGCGTTCACCGAAACACTGCTTGAATCGGAGCTTTTTGGTTACATAAAAGGAGCTTTTACCGGAGCGAACACGAACCGCAAGGGCCTTTTTGAAGCTGCGGACAAAGGCACGATCTTTCTGGATGAGATCGGCGAAATGACACCGGCGATGCAGGTAAAGCTGCTCCGTGTTTTGCAGGAACGCCGCGTTCGGCCCGTCGGTGCTCACGAAGAACTGCCTGTCGATGCCCGCGTGATCGCCGCAACAAATCGCGACCTGAAACAGATGTCCGTTGACGGAACATTTCGCGAAGACCTGTTCTATCGTATCTCGGTCATCCCGATCAGCCTGCCGCCGCTTCGCGAAAGGCCGGAGGATATTCCCGAACTTGTCAGCCATTTTGTCGAGAAATTCTGCAAACTTGCGGGCCGTTCTGTCTCAGTTTCGCCAAAGACGATGGGCATGTTGGAAAACTATGTCTGGGGCGGCAACGTCCGCGAGCTTGAGCACACCATCGAACGCGCCGTCGCGCTTGAACGCGAGAACGAGATACAGCCCGAACGCCTGCCCGAACACATAACCAATTACAATCCTGACCGCATAAAGGCCGAATTCAGCCTGCCGGACGACGGCCTGAACCTCGCCGCTCACCTTGATAACCTTGAAAAGACCTATGTCATCGAGGCCCTGAAAATTACCGCCGGAAACCAAACCAAAGCCGCCGACCTCCTCCAAATGCAGGTCCGCTCTCTCCGCCACCTCCTCGATAAACACTCCATCCGAACCCTGTCCGCCAAAATTCGCTCCGGAGAGTGATGAATCCGGGAGATGTCAGAACCGCCTGCGTAAGCAGGTGGCCGGTTCCAAGAGTTTAGGCCTTTATCTCCCCATCTCTTCTCCCCGGGCTTTGCCCCATAGCACTGCGGTCTGGCTGTGCCAGACCGTAAGCGATCCCCAAAACTTAAGGAGGCTGTGCCTCTGTCATATAAAAGAGGCACAGCCTCAAACGATTTTTAGAGAGTCTCACCCGGTCGGGCATAGCACCGACCGCAGTGCAGTATGGCATAGCCATCAGGCAGAAACACGACCGTTAGGGAGTGTGTTGAAAATGCGGATGTGGAATTGGAATAAAGATGTAAAACACTCACACCCTCATTACCATTCGGGTTTCCGCCTCTTTCCGGCTCAAGACCCGTCTCCTGACAAAAAATGTCAGTGACTTTTTACCAAAATCTGTTATCCGACACAATAAACTTCTGCCGATATATCATATTGACCGACCCCCTCTCTAACAGTTTACTTCCTTTAACTTATTGAAACTCCTGGCTTTATGTCTCCTGTCTCCTGTCTCCCGTCTCCTGTCTCCACTCTGGCACGCATCTTGTAATAAGTATCCTCGCCTGGGAAAGGTAAGATTCAGACACGTTACAAATTTTTAGGAGATTGTGAATTTAGACATGAAAAATCAGAAAGGTTTCTCGCTCATCGAACTCTTGATCGTTGTGGTTATCATCGGTATCATCGCCGCGATCGCTATCCCGAACCTGCTGGCGGCCCGCCGCTCGGCTAACGAAGGTTCGACCGTTGCTTCTCTTCGTACACTGACAGGTGCACAGGCTACCTATCAGTCAACCAGCCCGACAGGCGACTTTGGTACTGCTGCTGAATTGGTCGCCGGCGGACTTATCGACACAGTCCTCGGATCAGGAAACAAGAGTGGATATGCATTCACGCTGAATCGGCTTCTTAGATCAGCAACTGAGCCTGCCCGCTTTGACCACAGTGCAATTCCGACCCAGTTCGGCGGCATCGGTGCAACAGGTACACGCAGCTTCTACAGCAATGAATCCGGTGTTATCTATGCTAACACGACTGCAGCAGCACCTACTGCCGACGGTGCTACCCGTGTAGTAACAGGCGGCACACCGCTCAACCAGTAGTCCTAACAATGTGATGGTATAAAGTTCACCCTTTATAACCTTAGCCAAAAAGAGGGAACGGTTCATCCGCTTCCCTCTTTTTGTATTTTTAGGCATTGGGCTTTGAACTTTGATCTTTGATCTTTGGGCTTTGAGCTTTGGGCTTTGGGTTTTGGGCTTTGGGCTTTGATCTTTGGGCTTTGGGCTTTGGTCTTAGGCTTTATCTCCTCTACTCCTTGTCTCCTTTTCTCCCCGTCTCCCTGTCTCTCCTTCTTGCAGCTTGCTGCCATGATGTGCGGCGAAGCTTGCTTCGCCGACCCGGCCTACAATACGCCGGCGGCTTGCCGCCGATCATTCTCTCCATCTAAGTTTCTTAATATCCACAATTAAAGGTTCATCATCCAAAAGAGCTTTCCTCATCCAAAACCTCGCGCTCGAAAAAACATAGTCCTCCATGTTTTCGGCCAAACCGGCCTGAACAGGATTATTATGGATATAGCCAACCTTCTGCATCAGCATCCGCTCGGACGTGATTATAAAAGTATTGGGATGATGCTGCCAAACGGAGTATTTATGCCCGCCGCGAGCCTCGATCCTGAGTTTCTCAAGCGAGCTTTCATAACCTTTTCCCTTCAAAAAATCTATTATTCTTCTGGCGGCAATGCCATTCAGATACCTTAGAATGCCTGACGGCCGCCGATTTCCATCTGTAACGATATGATAGTGATCCGGCATT
Source organism: Acidobacteriota bacterium (assembly GCA_019639175.1). GTDB lineage: Bacteria > Acidobacteriota > Blastocatellia > Pyrinomonadales > Pyrinomonadaceae > OLB17. Next base: position 113,192 of record JAHBSK010000008.1, read on the forward strand.
ACCGAATAAGAATAAATATCAAACTCCCCGGAACGTCGGGCTTCGTCCAAAGCACTGCATAACAGTCGCGATATCTGGGCCGTCTGGAAGATAGGGAGTCGAGAATGAGTGACACATGTAAAGAAATAACATGGGTTGTCTTTTGAAATGTAGGGCATATTTTTGAAGAGATAATATTTGAAAATCTATGTGCGGGCAAGCCCGCTGTTTTTTTCCAACCGCGGAAAAATAAATTTTTCCGCACATCATAGCGGCAAGCCGCAAAAGGCGGAAACACGACCGTTAGGGAGTGTGCTCTTTTCTCGGTCAGGCATAGCTCCGACCGCAGTGCAGTATGGCACAGCCACAAGGCGGAAACACGACCGTCAGGGGGTGTGTAAAAAACCCCCTCATTACCTTTCGGGTTTCCGCCTTGGAAACGAAAAACCTCTTTTGCTTTTGCCGCGACCCTGTTAAAATATTAGAGAGTTCCTAGCGGCCTCATTCCACTTTCCAAACGACAGCAACACACCTCAACAGCGATTTCAGCCAAATGACATCCGACACTACAAAACCGACAACCGCGCCTTCTAAGGCCCGACTTCGCGACATTGCCATAATTCTGCTGTTTTCGGCTGTTCTGGTTTCCCCTATCGCTCTGTTTGGGATACCGGATAATTTTGACGTAATGGAGCATATGCGCTTTGCGGTTACGTACAGCGACTCGCTTAGCAGAGGCGACGTTCTGGCAGTATGGTCCGACAAAGATAATTTTGGATTTGGCGGCGCGGGGGTAAGGCTTTATCCGCCGCTGACCTATATTTTATTCAGCTTTATTCACCTATTTATATCCGGCTGGCATTTACCGCTCAGCATCCTGCTTTTTATTGGTATGGCCATCGGATGTCTTGGCGTTTACAAATTCACTGATGAGTTCTACCCTAATGGCTATCCGTTGTTGGCAGCTTTGGTTTATGCGTTAGTTCCCTATCATCTCTTCCAAATATTCCAACTGTTTCTGCTTGCCGAGTTTATGGCTGCGGCTTTTACTCCTTTCGTTTTCTATTACGGCACAAAGATCGTCAGAGATGGCGGCATCAAAAACTCGCTCCTGTTTTCATTGTTCTTTTCTCTGGTGGTTCTGTCGCATATTCCTTCGACAATTATCTTATCTATCGCCCTGGCCCTCTTTCTGGCAATACAGATCAGAAAAGAAACATTTTTCCGAACCGCTCTTTATACCATTGTCTCAGCGATACTGACCTTGACCGCAACTGCCTTCTATTGGCTAAAAGTAATTACCGAGGTCAAATGGGTAAAACATGACGCCGTCGATTATCACAACAGCGGCCTCTACACCTATTCTTCATATTTGTTTCCGATATTTCTTGACCCGCCGGATTTTTACCAAATGAAAGTTCTGTGGATGTTTGATGTCAACATTGCTTTGATGCTCGTTACATTCTTGTTTTTGGCATCGTATCTTTTGGTGAAAAGAAAAGCAGATGCTTTGCTGGCCTCGATATTGGCAACCGCCTGTCTATCATTATTTTTGACCACTTTCTTAAGCAGTCCGATCTGGAACAATATTGAATTTTTGCAAAAGCTCCAATTCCCCTGGCGTTGGCTTTCGATAGCAATGATAATGACAGCCATTCTGTCCGCCGCTTTTGTTGAAACATTAAAGGAGCAAAAGGCCGCGATCGGGCGCCCTCTGATATATTCATTGGTCACGTTGGTGTTTGTCACCGCGACCTTTGTGACTTCACAGATAATCATCCCGATGGCCCCGCTTTCTCCGGCAGAATTTGACCGACAGGTTGATGAACTTGGTGCAACGATAGGATGCAAATGCTGGTGGCCGGTCTGGGCAGAAGGAGAGGCTCTCGGCACCAAGGAAAAGGTTTTGATCTCCGACAGGAACGTGGAAGTTGAAATTTGGGAAAGTCCTGATCGAAGATTCAACATTGCTGCCGGACAGGCCGGCAATGCCCGAATCGCCACATTTTATTATCCGTACTGGAGAGGTGAGGTAAACGGCTCCGCTGTTGAGGTTTCGGCTGCGGATGACGGGACGATCCTGATCCCCGTTCCTTCAGAACAAGCCGAGGTAAGACTTTTCTTTGACGAACCGATGTTTCTTATAACTTCAAAATATATCTCCCTGGCAACCTGGCTGCTTTTGATAATTGCTTTGCTCGCGACTTCAAGGAGATCTTCAAAACTCTATCAACCGGCCTAGCGGTTTTTCCTTACCATCAACGCGAGATTCTTAAGTAAACATATGTAAGCGTCGGTTATGAAAAAGCGCGGTTTGGTCAGGTGAAATACGGCGGGTGACGACGCAATGTAAAAAAGCCCCATTTCCTTTCGGAAAATGAGGCTTGATCCTGAAAGGCGGCTAACCGATTTTGGGTTCTATCTGTCAGCGGCGAGGCGGAGTTTTATGTCGGCGGTTTCGAGGCGTTCGCGCTCAGCCTCGGTCTCGTCAAGCGGCGATGAAGCGACGGCCTGAAGCGCCTGTTCAGCCTCTTTTTTCTCGCGGCGCTCGGCCTCTATGTCGATCTCGTCCGGCGTAACGGCATTGTCCGTCAGGACGGCAACTTTGTTCGAGCTGACCTCGACAAAACCGCCGCCGACCGCAAGACGGTCGCCCGCTCCGCCGTGATTTGCCTGCAAAATGCCCGGTTTCAGTGCCGAAATAAGCGGCACGTGATCGGTAAAAATGCCGATCTCGCCCGACGCCGTCGGCACAACGACCGAATCAACATCAGCATCAAACACACGGCGTTCAGGGGTTACTATTTCGAGTTTTATCATGAGCTACAAAATGTTGGCGGTTGGCAGAAAGCGGTTGGCGGTCGGTAATTGACCGCCTTCCGCAAACCGCCAACTGCCTGCTGAATTACGCTCCGGCAGCCATTTTCTTGGCCTTGTCGCGAGCTTGTTCGATGGTTCCGACCATGTAGAACGCCTGTTCGGGCATATCGTCGCACTTGCCGTCGAGTATTTCGCGGAAGCCCTTGATCGTGTCCTCAACCTTGACGTATTCGCCTTTCAGGCCGGTGAACTGCTCACCGACGGTGAACGGCTGCGAGAAGAAACGCTGTATTTTACGTGCTCTTGCAACGGTTTGTTTGTCTTCTTCGGAGAGTTCGTCCAAACCGAGGATGGCAATGATGTCTTGAAGATCTTTGTACCGTTGCAAAATTCTTTTAACTTCTTGAGCAGTGTTGTAATGCTCGTCTCCGACGATCTGAGGGTCGAGAATTCGCGAGTTTGACGCCAGCGGATCGACCGCCGGATAGATGCCAAGCTCAACGATCTGACGCGACAAAGCCGTGACGGCGTCAAGGTGAGCAAACGTCGTTGCAGGTGCCGGATCGGTATAGTCGTCGGCAGGCACGTAAACGGCCTGGATCGACGTGATGGCGCCTGTTTTTGTCGAGGTGATGCGTTCCTGCATCTCGCCCATTTCGGTGGCAAGGTTCGGCTGATAACCCACCGCGGAAGGCATACGGCCCAAGAGTGCGGACACCTCGGAACCGGCCTGCGTAAAGCGGAAAATGTTGTCAACAAAGAACAGCACGTCGTTGCCCTGATCGCGGAAGTGTTCCGCAACGGTCAGGCCCGACAGCGCCACGCGGAGACGCGCTCCCGGAGGCTCGGTCATCTGGCCGTAAACAAGCGACACTTTTGAATCCTTGATGGATTCCATATCAACTTTTGAAAGGTCAAATTCACCGGTTTCTTCCATGTGGTGATTGAAGCCTTCACCATATTTGATAACGCCTGATTCGACCATTTCGCGGAGCAGGTCGTTGCCTTCGCGGGTTCTTTCGCCAACGCCGGCAAATACCGAGAAGCCGTCGCGGCCCTTGGCAACGTTGTTGATAAGTTCCATGATGAGAACGGTTTTGCCCACGCCGGCACCGCCAAACAGGCCGATCTTTCCGCCGCGAAGGAACGGCTGAACAAGGTCGATGACCTTGATGCCTGTTTCGAACATTTCCAGTTCGGTCGCCTGCTCATCAAACGAAGGAGCGTGACGATGGATCGACGAACGAACCTCTGACGAGACTTCGCCGAGTTCATCCACAGGGTCGCCGATGACGTTCATCACACGGCCAAGCGTTGCTCCGCCGACCGGAACTGAGATCGGCCCGCCGAGGTCTTCGACGTTCATTCCGCGGACCATGCCGTCGGTCGGCAGCATCGAGATGGCACGCACGCGGCCTTCGCCCAGATGCTGCTGAACCTCAGCAACGACATCGATCGGAGTTTCCAGGTCAAAACCCTTTGATGTTATACGAAGAGCCTGATAAATAGGCGGAAGATAGTCCTGAAATTCGACGTCAACGACCGGCCCGATTATCTGAACCACTTTGCCGACCTTTACGTCACCGTTGTTAGCCATTTTTGATAAATTACTCCTGATATAAGTTGAAAAAGCGTTTACTTAACAAAGTAGAAAGAATATCACAGTCAGAAACGCCAGCGCAAAGCCAGCCGGATGGTTCAGAGCCTTAAAAATAAGTGACCTTCTGCCGTGATGCTTTCTTTAGCAAAAACCTGGTAAAGATGCCTTCCGACACATAAAGAGTTCTTTGAAAAACCGTCATATTTTTCTGATTAACAGAAAATCAGGTATTTTTTTAGTACGCACTTTTTGTTTTAATATTTCCGACATTTTATTGGTTTTTCCGCCACTTATTTGGTGCGATTTCCTTTAATTGATCCGGTAATTGATCTGGCGTTTTCATTATTTCGTCGTTTAGGCGCAGTTCGGCAGCCGAGCGTTGCGTTTTATCAGGAACGAGGTTCGGAGCACGTTATAAACGATGCACGACATGTCGAACCGCAGGGCGTTTCGCAGCTTATTCTTTGCCGCCATTGTGCTGACTTTCAGTTTCTTTTTCATGAATGCGAACGGGTGTTCGACCGCCGCCCTGACCTTTGATCTTTGTCGATTTCGTTTTTGCTGTCTGTTTGATAATTTTCGCCCTCTTCGTCCTTTGTCCAAAACTCCGTAGTAGATCCCAAGTTCGCGGGCCGCACGCTTTTCAGCATCTTTCGGATACGCCTTGTCTCCCCAGACGCTTTTTTCGTCGCCGCTGATGAGATTCTCGAACTCGCTCCGGTCGTGTTCGTTTGCCGGCGTAAACGCCCGTTTGCGGATGATCTTGCTCTCGACATCAACGCCGATATGTCCCTTATATCCAAAATGCTTCTTCCCGTTTTTCTTTGTGCTTCGAGCCTCTGTATCTATCCGGCTGCTAGGCTCTTTCTCCAGTTCACCCCGTTTCTTACCGCTCAACGGGCGATTCCCGCTCGGCAATATCACCGCGTCCACCATTGTTCCTTTCTTCAATATCAGTCCTCGTCTTTCGATTTGCCCGTCAATGCTCGCAAATATCTTGTCCATCAATCCATGCTTCACGAGTGCCTCTTTGAAATGCCAAACGGTCGTGAAGTCAGGTATCTCTTCATCGTATCCCGGCCCCACAAACTGCTGAAACGACAGACGGTCTATCAACGAATCTTCCAATTCCTCGTCGCTCAAATTGAACGTGCTCTGCAAAAACAGCATCTTCAGTTTCTTCTTAAAGCTGATCGGCGGCCTTCCTCCCTTTCCGCTTTTCGTCTTGTCCAAAACCTCCACCACCTTCACCAACTCATCCCAATCCACCAACTTCTCGATCTCTCCCAGCGTCCTCACAGCCCGACTCGCCTTCTTCCGCCGACTGTTCCTCACTATCGCGTCCATCAATGTCATTTGCTCTGTTTCCATTCTTCTATTTTAAAATTAAACTGAAGAAATCTAAAACGGTTTTTCAAAGAACTCTTACAGCAAACGGACATCTCATCGCCCCGACCGCACCGGGGAACTCGAGATTTGGATAATCATTTTGAATTGTTCCACAGATTATTTGAGAATATTTTTCTTAAAACAATAAAATATTTGATAACATAATTTTTATGACGGTAACTGAAAAAGTATTTGAAAAATTTAAGGCATTGCCGGCAGATCGCCAGCAGGAATTATTGGATTTTGCCGAGTTCCTCGAAAAAAAGGACGCCCCTAAAACTCCTCGTAGTTCGCTTCGAGGAATTTGGGCTGATGATCCGAGTAATCTCACCGAAGAAGACCTTCGTGAAGCACGCAATGAAATGTGGCGAGGATATACAAAAGACACTGAAGACCAACTCGAATTTCCATAATGGCCGATCTTGTCATAGATACACAAATTGCTGTCTGGTATTTTGAGAATTCCACTCGTCTTTCAACAGCGGCCAATACTGTGCTTGATTCTGCTGTTCGATCCGGCGGAACCATTTTTATTTCTACGATCACTATTGTCGAACTTATTTATTTGATCGAGAAAGGCAGGTTAGCGCCTGATAAGCTTATCAAACTAAATGCTGAACTTAGGCTTCCAAACACAAGCTTTGCCGCACAACCTTTGACAAAAGAAATATCGGACGCTCTTGGCTTAATTCCCCGCACACTGGTTGCGGACATGCCTGATCGAATCATCTCAGCCACAGCACTGTATCTTAATTTGCCTCTTATAACCAGCGACTCTGATATTCATAAACTGACCAACATTCAAACTATCTGGTAATGAAACTACTCATACATAACGGACATCTTATTGACCCGGCGGCGCCTGAAAACACAGGGAAGAACGTTCTTATTGAGGACGGGAGAGTTGCCGCATGGCTTGACCATGGCGAGGGCGTGCCGGAAGGGGCAGAGGTCTTTGATGCGAGCGGGCTGCTGGTCGCGCCGGGTTTTATTGATATGCACGTGCATCTGCGCGAACCGGGACAGGAGCATAAAGAGACCATTGCCAGCGGATGCGCAGCGGCGGTCGCAGGCGGCTGGACGAGTGTTTGCCCGATGCCGAATACGAACCCGGTCAATGACAACGCGGCGATAACCCGCTACATGATCGAACAGGCGGAACACGCGGGCATGGCAAACGTCTTCCCTATCGGAGCGATAACGAAATCTTCCGATGGCAGCGAGCTTGCAGAAATGGGTGAGATGAAAGCCGCCGGAGCCGTTGCCGTTTCTGACGACGGTCGGCCCGTGCCGAATGCAGGCATCATGCGGCGGGCAATGCAGTATGCAAAGGATTTCGGCCTGCCGGTGATAGATCATTGCGAGGACAAATCGCTCTCAAAAGGCGGCGTTATGCACGAAGGCCGCGTTTCGCTGCTGCTCGGCCTTAAAGGAATGCCCGCTCTTGCTGAAGATCTCGACGCCGTTCGTGACATCATTTTGGCAAAAGAAACAGGCGCTCACGTCCACATCGCGCACGTGTCGACCAAAGGTGCTATCGAGGCCGTCCGCAGGGCGAAGAACGACCACATCAGCGTCACGTGCGAGGTCACGCCGCATCACTTTACGCTGACGGACAAGGCGGTCGAAGGCTATGACACAAATTACAAAATGGCTCCTCCGCTTCGCGGCGAGGAACATGTCGAGGCGATCATCGAAGGCCTCCGCGACGGCACGATAGACGCCATTGCAACCGACCATGCGCCGCACCACACGGACGAAAAGGCCCTCGAATTTGACCGGGCGCCGTTCGGAATCACCGGCCTGGAAACCGCCGTCGGCCTCACGTTCAAGGAACTGATCGAAAAAGGCGTCATCAGCCTGGAACGCCTCGTCGAACTTTGTTCGACCAACCCTGCGAGAATTTTCAATTTGGAAGGCCGAGGCACGCTCAGACCCGGCTCCATCGCCGACATAACCATCATAGACCCCGACCGTAAATGGACGTACCGCAACGCCGATTCCGTCTCAAGATCAAAAAATTCCCCGTTCGACGGCTGGGAATTCACCGGCCGCGCCGTCGCTACATTCGTCAATGGAAAACTTGTCTATAAATTCACGCCGCCCGCTTAGGCTATGCCTTCAAGCACTGCGGTCGGGTTATAACCCGACCGTAACATTTCCCCTAAAAATGAAGGAGGCTGTGCCTCCGCCATAAATGAGGCACAGCCTCAAGAATTTTTCAGAGAGGCCCACAACGGTCGGGCATAGCACCGACCGCAGTGCAAAAGGGTACAGCCCAAAAGATAAATTTAAGAACCCGGTCGCTATCGCTCGCGGTTCTGACTCAGCGGCCGCGGCGGTTCTGACATCATTCACCATTTACAGTTAGAGCAGATTTTCTGCAATAATATTTGGCTATGAAAACATTTGCCCTTTTTGCGATCATTTTTGTCTCTGCGGCCACAGCATTTTCCCAGACAAGCGTTTATACCGATCTGTCTGACACCAAATGCAAGACGCTCAGGTCGGACGACGAAGACGGTATTTTGTACAAAGGTGAATGTGCGGGTGTGGCGGGTTATAAGCTGCACGTAATTGAGGGCGACCTGCGGCAATCGATAGATGTTGTTTTCCCGAACAAAACTGTTCATCAGCTAAGATTCTGGGAACATTTTATGGCGTTTTCCTACACCGGCCCGCGTGCCGAATGGAGAATAAAGAACAAAAAGCCCTTTGCCCTGATCGTCCGCCTGAACGTCAGCGAAGACCTGAATGACCCGAGCAAAACCACGTCATACCTCATCGTTTCAAAGATCACCAAAGACTTTGCCTGTGTTACCGACGTGGTCAAACCGAGCAAGGATCAGAACGTGCAGGCTCGAAAACTGGCCGATGCGTCAGTAAACAATCCCTGCATGGTCGCCGGATCTGAAAAGTAAACGGCACAGGTTTGATTTCGCCTCAGGAATAGCCGTAAAATTCCCTGTCTAAAAATTGAAAGTTCGTTTGAATAAACATTAGGGAGAACACGACCGTATGGAATGGCTGGCCGACCCGAATATCTGGATAGCATTTGCAACGCTGACCGTACTTGAGCTTGTACTTGGCATTGACAACGTTATATTTATCTCGATCCTTGCCGGCAAGCTGCCGCCGGATCAGCAGAAACGGGCGCGTTTTATCGGCCTGTCACTCGCGCTGGTGATGCGCGTCATCCTGCTCTTCTCGCTGTCGTGGGTGATGGGCCTGACTGCTCCGATACTGTCCTTGTGGGGTTATGACCTTTCGGGCCGCGACCTGATCCTTCTTATCGGCGGGCTTTTCCTGATAGGAAAATCCACGCATGAGATACACGGTTCGCTAGAAGGCGAAGAAGGCCACGCCGTCAAAAAAGCCTACGCTTCATTTGGCGCCGTCATTGCCCAGATAGCCGTACTGGACATCGTCTTTTCGCTTGATTCGGTCATAACCGCCATTGGTATGGTCGATCAGGTGCCGATCATGATCGCAGCCGTCATGGTTTCCATCATCGCAATGATGATCTTTTCCGGATCGATCAGCGACTTCGTAAGCAGACATCCGACCATAAAGATGCTCGCTCTTGCTTTTCTGCTTATGATCGGCTTTACGCTGGTGGTCGAAGGGCTGCACATGCATATTCCCAAAGGCTATATCTACGCCGCGATGGCTTTCTCGGTCTTTGTCGAGTTCCTGAATATGCGGCTTCGCGGGCGTTCGCGTAAACCCATAAACCTAAAGGACGCTTATCACAACGGCGAGCCTTCTGATATTCAGGCATCGTAAGTTTGCCGCAGATAAGATCGGTTTCGCCTCTGAACACCGCAAAGCGCCGGTGTAAAGAGGCGAAACTTTTTCGCTGTCCGTTATCCATTACAGCCTATTACTCTTGACTTTTATCCGGTTTCGGGGCATTTTGCTCTTATGCGAATAACCAGCCTCACACTTATAGTCGTTCTGTTTCTATCATCATTTGGTTATGTTCTTGGCCAATCCGCCCCGCAATATGACCTTGTCATTGTAAACGGCAAGATCATAGACGGCACGGGAAATCCGTGGTTCACAGGCTCGGTCGCCGTCAGGGACGGAAAGATCGTCCGCGTCGGATGGTTTGACACCGGCAATGCAAAGCAGGTGATCGACGCAAAAGGGCAAATGGTCGCTCCGGGCTTTATTGACGTTCACGCTCATACGGAAAACGTCTTCGATCATCCTGATGCCGAGAATTTTATCAGCATGGGCGTGACGACGCTTATCACCGGAAACTGCGGCGGTTCTCACGTCGATGTCGGCCAATTCCTTGACCGCATCAACGAAACGCCGCTGGCAATAAATATCTCCACGCTTATCGGCCACAATTCGGTCCGTTCGCAGGTCATGGGCCTGGACAACCGTGCCCCGACCGCCGAAGAACAGCAGAAAATGAACGAACTGGTCGAAAAGGCGATGCTCGACGGAGCGGTCGGTTTTTCAACCGGCCTCATATATCTGCCGGGAACATTCTCTGAAACGCCTGAGGTCGTGGAACTTGCCAAAGCGGCGTCAAAATACGGCGGAACCTACGCCAGCCATATCCGTAACGAAGGCGTCGGCGTCTATGACGCGATCAAGGAAGCAATAAACATCGGCGAAGAGGCAAAGATGCCGGTCGAAATATCGCATTTCAAGATCTCGGCAAAGTCGCTGTGGGGACAATCGCACAAAACGCTGCAACTGGTCAGGGACGCCCGAAACCGAGGCCTTTCGGTAACGGTCGATCAATATGCTTATCCGGCTTCTTCGACCTCGCTGGACGCGCGGCTGCCGAGTTGGGCGATAGCGGGCGGACGCGAGGAAGGCAAAAAACGGATGGCCGATCCTGAAACCCGCGCAAAGATAATCACTGACCTTAAGAAGTCACGCTCCGAGGCTGGTTTTCCTGACTTCTCGGACGCTTTTGTGGCAAGCTATCGCCCTAATCCGGAATTTAACGGCAAGAACATCAAACAGATAACGATGGAGGTTCGCGGCAAGGACGATCTTGATTCGCAGATCGAACAGGTCTTTGAAATGTACGAAAAAGGCGGAGCCAGCATGGTCTATCAGGTGATGAGCGAAGAGGACGTAAAACGCATCATGGCCGAACCTTTCACGATGATCGCCTCTGACAGCGGTGTGCGAACATTTGGCGCGGGTGTGCCGCATCCGCGCGGTTACGGCAACAATGCCCGCGTGCTTGGCAGGTACGTTCGCGAACTGAAGATCGTCAGTCTTGAGGACGCCATCCGCAAAATGACATCGCTGCCGGCTAATACTTTCGGGCTTCGCGACCGAGGCCAGATCCGCGAAGGCTTTGCCGCTGACATAGTCATCTTTGATGAAAAAACGGTCGGCGATAACGCGACGTTTGAAAAACCGCATCAGTATGCCGTTGGGTTCTCGCACATCGTTGTCAACGGCGGACACGTTTATGACGGATCGAAAATGACCGGCGTCAAAACCGGGCAGTCGATCCGGGGCAACGGCTATCAGCCCAACTATAAGCCAAAGGAAGCTGCCCGATGGAATATTCGACGCGCCATGCCCGATATGACGAACTCGATCTTCTCCGGGAGATAGAGCAGGACGCCAGCACGCTTTTCCGTGGGACGGCTCATGAAAGCGAGATCACGGCTTCATCCCTGTCGCTCGATTTTTTGACCGAAAGACTGCGTTCAGATCAGTTATGGGTCGCGGCGGACACCGATGACATTCCCGTCGGTTTCGCCGCGATAACCGTTATTGACGGCCTTGCGCACCTGTATGAACTTTCGGTCGCTCCGGCGCACGGCAGACGCGGCATAGGCAAACGCCTCGTCCTCGCCGTATGTGAATGGGCAAAGCAGAACGGTTTTTCCGCCGTCACGCTCTCAACCTACAGCGACATTCCGTGGAACGCTCCGTTCTACGAACGCATCGGCTTTCATGCCATCAACGAAAATGACCTGTCCCAGGAAATGCTGGCCTTGCGGCGCCGCGAAGCAGAGGACGGGTTGGACATAAGCCGTCGCGTCATAATGAAACTGCCTTTGTAAAACGTCATCGCTGAAGTTTTAACCGGCTGTTTCAAAAAAATGACAGTCAGGTTCGGCCTCAAACGTAACGGTTTCCATGGTTCGCGGATGTCGAAATGCAAGGCGGTATGCATGAAGGCAAAGACGTTCAAATTCCCTTCCGCCGCGGGCAACATCGCCTACTATCGGATGCCCGATGTGTTCACAGTGGATGCGAAGCTGATTGGTTCTGCCCGTCACAGGCTCCAGTTCGAGCAGCGTCGTTCCTTCATTCCTTTTCAGGACGCTGTATCGCGTCTCGGACGGTTTCCCGTCCTCTTTCACGCCCCAATATTTGAGTTCACCGAAGCGGCCTATCGGAGCTTCAATGGTCCCGGCGTCGTTCTCAATCACGCCTTCGACAAGCGCGACATATCTTTTTTCAACGAACTTTCGCCGAAAGGATTCCATCATCTTTTTATGTGCCTTTAATGTTTTTGAGACAACAATAAGCCCCGATGTCTGCTTGTCCAGGCGATGTATCAGTCCAGGACGTACAGATTCGCCGCCGTTGATCTCGCGGTTCAGATGGAACGAAAGAGCGTTCAGCAAAGTGCCGCTTTTGTCGCGGTTGGTCGGATGAACAAGCATTCCGGCAGGTTTGTTGACGACGATCAGATCATCATCCTCATAAATGATGTCCAGCGGCATTTCCTGCGGCCGCATCGCGGTCTCTCGCGAAAGGTCAAGCTCGATCTCGATAAAGTCATTCTGTTTTATGCGATAACCGACATTTTCAAACCTGCCGTTGACCTCGCATTTCTCGTCCTTGACGATGCCGCGCAGATACATCTTGCTCAGGCCGCCAAAACGCCCGAACAAATATTCATCCAGCCTTTTCTTATGAGATTCAGGCCCGACAACTATCTCTAATCGCTGCTCCACGACGTTCATTTTACAGTACTTATGCCGTCCGAACTAGAACAGAAAACCTGTTCTTCGGCGAAAGGCCGGACACTATGTGAACCAAAAGCCGGCCGTAAATTTACATATGCCAATTCCTACATTATTGTAGCGATCATAACGCCAAGTTCATATTTTACACTAAACACACTGCACTGCGTGGTAACATCAAAAATGCAGTGAAGTGAATTGCACCATATTGCGGTAAATTGGTAACATTTTTGTAGCAGATCCTGATGAAACACATTTCTTCGCTTTCCAGACTTTCCGCCCTGATGGCAGGAGGTTTGGGGCATCCGGCAAATTACAATCCGGTGATGGACATTCTGCGGGATGAATTTTCTGCCGAAAAGGCTTTTTTGCTGCTTCTTTCGGAAAGCGGTGAACTTGCACCTGTCGCTTCGGCGGGTGTCGAACCGGCACATTTCCGAAAGCTTGAGGCCGTCTCGGCCGCAAGCCGCCTCGGTAGTGCCGTCGAAACGCTTGCTCCGCTGGTTATTGACGACCTGAGCAAAGACGCTTCCCTTGCGTTCCTCATTGACGGCAATGCCAAAAAGCTTTTTGCGTTCCCGATAAAACTTGCCGGACGCCCGGCAGGTGTTCTGGCGATTATTGCCGCTCCTGGCGCGCCGCCTGCCAACGAGATCGAACCGCTTGTCAGCGTTGTTGCGTCGATGATAGGCCAGGACCTTCGCGTTGACCGTTCGGTCATGGGAGAACGCCGAAAACTGCTGGAAGAGAACACCCATCTAAAACAGGAACTCAAGGAAAAATACACGTTCAAACATATCGTCGGCACATCCAATCCGATGAAGCAGGTCTATGAACAGGTGACACAGGTGGCGCGGTCGAACGCGACCGTGCTGCTGCGCGGCGAAAGCGGAACTGGCAAGGAAATGATCGCCAACGCGATACATTACAACAGCCTACGTGCAAAAAGGCCGTTCGTCAGGGTAAACTGTGCCGCATTGCCCGACACGCTGATCGAAGCGGAGCTTTTCGGCCACGAGCAGGGAGCGTTCACGGGTGCGGGAAAAGCAAAAAAAGGCAGATTCGAGCTGGCCGACGGCGGTACGCTGTTCCTTGACGAGATCGGCGACATTCCGCTTCAAACTCAGGTCAAGCTGCTTCGGGTGCTTCAGGAGCGCGAGTTTGAACGCCTCGGCGGAACTGCAACGATAAAAACAAATATTCGTTTGATAACCGCCACCAGCCGCGATCTGGAGGAAGCCATCGCCGAGGGCAGCTTCCGTGAGGACCTTTATTACCGGCTGAATGTCTTTTCGATTTTCATGCCGCCGCTCCGCGAACGCAAAACGGACATCCTGCTGCTGGCAGAGCATTTTCTGGAAAAATTTGAGGCGGAACACGGCAAGCGCATCAGGCGAATATCAACACCGGCCATTGACATGCTGATGAGCTATCACTTTCCCGGCAATGTCCGCGAGCTTGAGAACGCAATCGAACGCGCTGTGCTGGTCTGCGATTCCAACGTGATACACGGCCATCATCTGCCGCCGACGCTGCAGACCGCTGAGGTAACAGGAACCGTGACCGACCTTTCGCTGGAAGCGGCAGTTGCGGCGTTTGAAAAGGACATGATCCAGGACGCGCTGAAATCGAACAAAGGAAATATTGCAAAAGCCGCGCGGCTGCTGGGTTCGACCGAACGCATCATCGGTTACAAAATAAAAAAATACAGCATCGACCCGCACCGTTTTAAGAAATGACCGCCACGGAAACAATACTTCGCGACCTGCCCGATCCGGAAGCCGCGGAACGGTTCATCGGCCAGTTGGCAGAAAAGCACCCGGCTCAGGCGCGGCGGCTGGAAAAGGACCGCTCGCTTTTTTCGGATGTCGTAACGGTCGCCTCACACAGCCCGCTGCTGGCGTCAACCCTTTTGCAAAATCCGGAATATATTCCGTGGCTGAGCCGAAAGCGAGCGGAAACGGTCGTCAGGAACAAGGAAGAGCTTTTGGAATCGCTCGCGCGTTATTCGCTGACAAATTCGCAGCTTGAACCTGGTGTTCTGCTGTCGCGTTTTCGACGCCGCGAACTTCTTCGCATCTATCTGCGGGACATCAGGCGTTTGGGTACGATAGCGGAGATCACCGAGGAGATCTCCAACCTCGCCGACGCCATACTCGAACACGCCCTGCGGCTGGCGGCTCAGGAACTGGACAACCGTTACGGCCAGCCGATGGAAACCGATGAAAAAGGCAGAAGCAAACGCGCCGAAGCATGCATTGTTTCGCTTGGCAAACTTGGTTCACGTGAATTGAACTACGCCTCAGACATCGACCTGCTGTTCCTCTATTCCGCCGAGGGCAGCACCGCCGAGACCGGCCAACGCGGAGCGATAACCAACCGCGAATACTTTATCAAGCTGGCGGAAACCGTCATCAAACTTATCGGCCAGCCTTCAGGCGAAGGTGCGGCATACCGTGTTGATATGCGGCTTCGTCCGCATGGCCGTGTCGGCCCGCTCGCAGCGTCCGTTGCCGACACGATACGGTATTACCGGACGGAAGCCGCAGCGTGGGAACGACAGGTGCTGATACGTTCGCGTTCGAGCGCGGGCAGCGAACATCTGTTCCAGCAATTTTTTAAGGAAGTCGAGCCGTCAGTTTTCTCGACGGATATTTCGGTCGGCGACGCGCTTCGCGGCGTCAGCGGATCAAAGCAAAAAATAGACATTGAGAACATCACCTCAAAACGGCTGAATGTAAAGCTCGGCATCGGCGGCATCCGCGAGATCGAATTCATCGCACAGGCACTTCAACTTGCTTACGGCGGCAAAGATCGCTGGCTGCGTTCACCGCATACGCTGATAACGCTTTCACGGCTTGGCGACCGCGGCCATCTGATCGAAAGCGAACTGACCGAACTTGCAGATGCGTACGCTTTTTTGCGGCAGGCCGAACATATCTTGCAGATGGAGAACGGCCTGCAAACGCATTCGGTGCCGAACGACCCCGAAAAGCGCGAACTTCTGGCAAGAAGAATGCATTTGTCCGGCAGGGACGAACTGGAACAGGCTCTGCAAACTCACACTGGTAATGTAAACCGCATATTTCGCCGTGTCTTTGACAACGCAGGAGAAAGCGGGAATGAAGCATCCGATCTTTCGTCGCCATCTGTCTATGAAGACGTGAATGCACCAAGTTTTGATCCCGAAAGCGGCGTTTACACATCAGAAAACAACGAAAATAACTTTGCTCATCTGGCACAAAACTTTCCGCGCATCGCGGCAATGCTGGCGGGCAACGCGGACATTGCCAACGGCCTTTCAACTGACCGGCCTGAATTTCTCGACACAGACTACCGACAGATATTGAACGATGCGATAGCCGACGCAAGTGATCTGCGTTCGGAACTTTCGGCATTGCGAAGGGCAGGCAGACGCTGCCTGCTTGAGATATTAGTGCGTGATGCCGAAGAGAAACTCACGCTCCGCGAATCAAAGACCCGCCAGACACGGCTTGCCGAGGCAGCGATGGAAGCGGCCATCACCATCAGCAAACGCGAACTCGACCGGCGGTACGGCCCTGTTTCCGAAACGTTCGATCTGGCGATAATGGGACTCGGGAAACTTGGCGGAGGCGGCGTCGATTACGATTCTGACCTCGACCTTGTGATCGTGTATGAAAGCAGAAGCTCCAAACAACCCGATGGCGCTCCGCAGCCCGCCGAGCTTGCCCAACGGGCAGTGGAGATATTCGTCAACGCTCTTTCGGCGGTTACGCGCGAAGGCAGCCTGTACCGCGTCGATCTTCGGCTGCGGCCGCATGGCAAGGACGGGCCGCTGACCGTCTCACACGAGGCTTTTGCAGATTATATGCAAAATTCGTCGGCGATATGGGAACTGCTGGCGTTTGTAAAACTTCGCAGTGTCGGCGGAAATCCTGAGCTTGCGAAGCACGTCGAAAAAGAGATACGAGAAATAATTCACCAAAAGGCCGCGCAAATAGACGCGAAAGAACTCGCCGCGGAAACGCGCCGCATACGGATGGGCCTGCAGGAACAACGTGCCGACATTCGCCGAAGCAGGGACATCGACATCAAATACGGTGCAGGCGGAATGCTGGACATCTATTTCGCCACACGTTTTTTACAGCTAAAGGCCAATTTACCGGACAGCGACAATGACCGCAGCACATCGGCCTCATTAAAATTACTGAAAGACAGCGGATCGCTCACCGACAGCCAATATGAAACGCTTGCCGAAGGCTATGACTTCCTTTCCGCTCTGGATCACCAGCAAAGGCTGACGGTTGGCCGTGCGACACGCCTGCCCGTTGCCAACAAACAGGCAATGGAAACTATCTCACATCGAATGGGCAGCACTTCGGTTGACGAATTTCTCGGCACGCTCGCTGTTCTGATGACCGACATCCGCGCCGTGTTTGATGAAATAACCGGTAGGTAATTGACCTGCCAATATTCCGCAGAAACTTCCCCGACGCGACTGTTACACTTTCAGAAAGTCTCACAATCAGTCTCATTCAGCTACAAAATGATCTTATAGTCCAATGTGCAGTTCTTATTTGACCCGTAAAATCCTTTGGAAACATACAAGATGAAAAAGTTATTCGTTATGGTGTTGATCGGTCTGGTGTCAAACTTGATGGTCTTTGCCGGAACGGGCAAAACCCGGCAGGACCAAACCCAAAAGGTAAAAGCTAAAATAGCAAAGCTCGGAACCGGCTCAGATGTCAGAGTTACGGTAAAACTCAAGGACGGAAGAAAGATAAACGGGTATGTATCCGAAACCAAAAGCGACAATTTTATCCTCCTTGATTTCAAAACAGGGAGCGCGACCGAGATAAAGTATGCGGACGTAAAACAAGTTAAAAGAAATCGTCGTCCGTCAAACCGGGAGGGATTTGTTTTGGCCGTTATTCTTATTGCGTTAGGAGCCATCTGTGCTAATACATTGGATTAAGCTCCGACATGTAGGCAAACAGAAAAAGTAAAAACTATGGCTTTTCTTAAATGATCACAAAGCCTTTTGATCGCAACAATTCTAAAGCCGTCTGGATCTGCAAAATTTTCGGCAGGAAGTATGGTCATATAATGTCCAAAATATCCACTATTATAATAGTCTTGTTCTTGTCCGCATCCATTGCGGCTCAGTCTGAGGCTCTGACAAATCGGATGGTCATCGAAATGACAGCAGTTGGTCTGTCAACCGAAGTGATCAGGGCGAAAATACTGGAAAGCGAGCCGCGGTTCGATACATCCGTCGCTGCCCTGATAGAACTGAAAAAAGCGGGTGTTGCGGACGAGATAATAACGCTGATCGTCGAGCGAACCCAAACCGTCCCCCCGAGCGTATCAGACATCTCGCAATTTTCCGATAGTGACACACCAGCCTCCGATCAGCCTTCTGTCGAGCGTGTTCCGGTCAGCCCGCAAGAAGCGATAAGAAACGCCAGAACCATCGCGTTCAAAAAATCGTCCGCACAGCCTTCGCGGCAAAATCTGGAAAAAGCCCTGTTAAAAAATGCCGATTTCAAACGAAGCGGCCTCACCATTCTTCGCATAAAGGAAGAGGCCGATCTTTTTGTTGAAATTGGTTTCGTTTCGGGGTCGTGGCTGACGCATCGCTATGTATATCGCATTTATGACCGTCGCTCGGGCGTGGTGCTTGCCGCAGGCGAGACCACATCGTGGGGATCGCTTGCCGAAAATCTGGCAAAACACATCAGCCGTTCGATAAAAGAACTGTCGGAAAACTGAGAAAAGCTCATATTAGTTGTTCGCAAAATCATCTTTTTTTGATATATTCGTCAAAATTCTGAAATATCGGATCGGCCGCCATTCAATGCCGTCCGACACCCTAAAATCATGCTTAAAAATATTTTGTCTATAGTGATAGTTGTATTTGCAGTTGTTCTCACAACCCAGTCGGCCTTTGGCCAGCAGCCGTATCTGACAGTCGAGATAGAGCAATTCACCGTTCGTGACGGCGTTGAATTCCCTGCAGACGATGTCGAAAAACTCACTCGCAGCCTGGTTGAGAACTTTAACCGTTCAAAACGTTTTGAAAAGGTATTTCTGTCAGGCGATCCGGCATCCGCAGAAGCTCCGGCCCGGCGTTTGAAGATTTCCGGCGAGATCATCAAATATGACAAAGGCAGCCAGGCAGCTCGCTACCTGATCGGACTCGGAGCCGGAAAGACCAAACTGATAGCCGACGTTAAGTTCGTTGATGTTGAAACCGGTGACGTCGTATTGCAGGAAACGGTTGACGGCGTGGTCAGCGCCGGCCTTTTCGGCGGCAGTAAGGGCGGAGCGAAAGACAATCTTTCCAGTGACCTCATCAAATCAATGACCAAGAAAGGCCTTGCGAGCAAGAAACGGTTGAAATAAAAAATCTCTTATTTATAAATGAGAGATGCGGCTTTAGCCGGGAGACGGTTCTCTGCTTCCGGCTATTCTTTGTTGGGTTAGAGAGAACCACCCCGTCAGCCGAAACGGCTGCCACCCCTCCTTTGTAAGGAGGGGAGTTTTTATTCACAGACCTTTTCCTGTTTAGCTGGTTCGACAGGTAAATATATTTTTCATGCAACTGCGTTTATCGGATGTGGATCTTCATACCAGCACCGAGTGCAAAATCGGTGCATTTTTCTTTCCTTTAGGGGGAACGCTGCCGAGCCGGGCAGACTCCTTGCCAGGATCTGCTCTTCTGTGGTCAGTTCATTCCATGTCCTCATTGCCGACTTTGAACATTGAGGGCATCTGTCATTTGTCACCGTATCTACCATGACTCTTTTGCATTTACGCCATTTCAGTTTAGTATTTTATCGTTCGAATGAAAATCTTCGCCGAAATGACACTGTTCTGTCCCTGTCATCCTGCGGCACCAACGATACTATATGAAGATCATCCTCCGTCCTTGTTTGGTATTTGTCCTGCTGACAATCTCGCTCACTGCCTTTTCTCAAAATGAGGAAAGGTTCGATTTTTACAAACGCGGCCCGTATAAGGAAAGTGTTCCGCGTCCGCAGGCGACGCTGCGTTTTGACGTGGGCGACCACCACACGACCTATGCCCAGATGGAGCAGGTCATCGAACGCATCGCAAAAGCTGCACCTGACCGCGTAAGGATCTATGAGATCGGGACGACGCACGAACACAGGATGCAATATCTGATAGCGATCTCTTCGCCGGAAAATATCGCTCGTATAGACGAGATACGCGCAAATGTAAAAAAACTCGCCGATCCGCGTTCCACCTCTGCCGCCGAAGCCGCCCGCATCGCCGAAAACACGCCTGCTATTGCGTGGATGGCATATACGATACACGGCAACGAATCCGCATCGTTCGAGGCGATGATGCAGGTCGTCTATCAGCTTGCGGCATCAGATGAACCGGCGACGCTCGACATTCTTAAGAATACTGTGACGCTTATTTTACCGGGCGAAAACCCTGACGGCCACGAACGTTTCGTAACGTGGTACAACTCCGTCGCGACCGGTGACGCGAGCCGAAGCGCCATTGAACATCGCGAACCGTGGAGCATTTTTGGCCGCTACAACCATTACCGCTTTGACCTGAACCGCGACACGCTGACCATGACGCAAAAGGAAACGCGAAATATGCAGGCGGCGTATGTCGAATGGAATCCGCAGGTGCTGGTTGACCATCACGGCCAGCCTTCGCAATATTTTTTCCCGCCGGTCGCCCTGCCGATCAACCCAAACCTGCCCCAGCCGGAAACCAATCGCTGGCAGGAAATGTTTGGACGCGCGAATGCAAAAGCCTTTGACGCAAATAAGTGGGATTACTACGTTCGCGACGTTTTTGATGCGTTCTATCCCGGATATTGGGATATGTATCCTTCGCTTAACGGCGCGATAGCGATGACATACGAAACGGACGGCGGCGGCTTTAAGGGATTGAACTGGACTCGCGAGGACGGCACCATCGTAACGCTGCGGTCTGCCATCGCCAAACATTTTGTCGCGTCAATGACCACGCTGGAAACGCTGGCTGCAAACAAGACGGAAAGGCTGCGGGAATTTCACGCCTTTCGCGTCAATGGCATGGAAGCACACGCAAGGGCAGCGATGAAACGCATTATCATCACGCCCGAAGCGGACCGCGTTAAGGCCGCCGAGTTGATAGAAGTGCTGCGGCGGTCAAACATTGAGGTGAACGTCGCATCCTCGCCGTTCTCGTCATCGACGGCCCGAACCTATATGGAAAAGGACGCGCGGCCCGCGACGAAAAACTTCCCTACCGGTTCTTACGTCATCGACCTGAACCAGCCGCAGCGTGTTCTGATAAAAAGCATCCTCGAACCGGACACGCCGCAAGACAAGGCTTTTGTTGACGACAACATGGCGCGTTTTCGCCGCAACCAGATGCGCGGCAAGGGCCAGCCAAAGGAAGATTACGGATTTTATGACGTAACGGCGTGGTCGCTGCCGTTGGCTTACGGGCTGAATGCTTATTGGACGAGCGACACGGGTGCGGTTCCGGGTTCGCGTGTGACGGATGAATATATCGCAGGCCAAAAACACGGCAGCGTCAACGGACAGGCCCAAATAGCCTACATCGTCCCGTATGACACCGATTCGACCGGGCCTTTCGTTCTGCGTCTTCTGCAGCAGGGCCGTCGCGTCAACGTGGCGACGCGTCCGTTGAACGCCGACGGAAGGAACTGGCCCGAAGGCACATTCGTGATCCGCGTTTCTAGAAATAACGATTCCATACACGAGGCGGTTCGCTCTCTGGCTGCCGAACTCGGCGTCAACGTGACCGCGGCAAATTCCGGTTATGCCGAAGAAGGCGACACAGGCATCGGCGGCCAGGCGGTTGTCCCGCTCCGCGACCCGCGAATAGCAATGCTCGCCGACGATCCGGTCGATCAGACATCGTTCGGCTCGATCTGGTGGACGCTTGACCGCTATGGCGTCAAATTCACCGCCATTTCTATGAACTCTGTCAACAACAGCACTCTGAGGGATTTTAACATTCTCATTCTTCCAAACGGTTCGCCGGGACGTTATATGTCCGGTTTAGGAACACGCGGTGTGACGACACTGAAAACCTGGCTGGCTCAGGGCGGGACGCTTGTCACGGTGAAAGGCTCATCCGTTTTTGCAACGCTCAAGGATGTCGGCCTTTCGTCCGCCAAAATGGTCGGCAGCGATGAGGGCGAGCCGTCCAAAACGCCTGCTCCGGCGGCGTCACCGACACCTGCTTCGCAGGCCGGTCAAGACCAATGGAAAACCGATAATGACGACGGCATCGCCCCTGAACTTCCGCCGATTGCCTCGCCTTCGGCGGATGCCAATCGCGTTCCCGTGCCTCTTCCGGGTTCGATAATGAGGGCGACCGTGGACAGAACGAACTATCTGACCTACGGGCTGAAACAGAACGAACTTCCGGTTCTTATGGCAAGCGGATATTTTTTCAGGTATTCTGATGAAGGCACAAATGCTCTGATATTCCGATCTTCAGGACAAAAAACGCTGACGATTTCGGGATTTGTCTGGGAAGGCAACACCGAACGGCTGCTTGACGGCACGGCATATGTCCTTGACGAATCCGCCGGTGGCGGACGTGTCATAATGTTTGCGGAAGACCCGTTCTATCGCGGCATTTATCGTTCCGCGACCCGGCCGTTCTTCAATTCGATGCTCTTCGGCGGAGTGTTTTAGAACAGTCGAGAATTAAAATATATGTTCACAGTAAAGGCAGCATACAGCGACGATTTTGAACTGGCGACAACGGTCGAGGCGGCAAAGGAGTTCTTCTCTGACATGAAGAACTTTGCACGGCTGATGCCCGGCGTTTCCGAGATACATATCGACAATAACGGCATCGCACATTGGCGCATCGAGGCCGATGTGCCGATGGTCGGAACGATCCGCCAGAAATTCGCCGTCGAAAAGACAGAGGATTCCGACGACCGCATCGAATGGTTCCCGATAAAGGCCGAGACCGAAAATCTGCTGCGTTTTTCTGCCGATTTTCTGCAAAAGGCAAAGGACGTGACGCTTGTTCACTTTACTCAAATGGTAGAGATCAGACGGCGTTCCGCGCGCGACCTGCACATGCTGGCCGGTCTGGTCGGCGAGACAATTATCAGCAATGAGATGACCCGAAAGGTATCGGAAATGATCAACATTTTCATCCAGCGAGCTAAGGAGAGACTAGAAAAATGAAATTAAGGCAATATTCCCTTTTAATGACAATAGTGCTTTTCGCGGCCTCCGCCGCGTTTGCCCAGGTGACGATCCCTCGCGAGAGCAACTATCAGGAAATGGTTCAGATCGTCGGAGACACAAAGATCGCCATCACCTATCACAGGCCGAACGCCAAAGGCCGTGACCTGTGGGGCGGACTGGTGCCGTATGGCGAGGTCTGGCGGACCGGAGCCAATAATGCTACGACGTTCGAGGCCACAAACGATATCACGGTGAACGGACAGCTTCTTAAAAAAGGCAAATACAGCCTGCACTCGCTCCCTGCCAACGGCGACTGGCAGATCATCTTTAACAAGGTCGCAGATCAATGGGGCAGCTTTACCTACGACGAAAAGCAGGACGAACTTCGCATCAAAGCCACACCCGTAAAGGCCGAATTTCGTGAAACGATGTCGATAACGTTCGAGAATGTCGTCGGGAATAAAACTGATGTGACCATCCGATGGGGCGAACTGGCGGTTCCCTTTACGGTCGATGTCGGTGATTTCAAAGCACGCTTTGTTGCCGGTCACATACGCCGCACCAACTCCGAGCGGATGACGCTTGCAAACTTTGTTCTTTCGGAGAAGATGACGGCCAGCTACGCGGACGCTCTTTCGTGGGTGGAAGGCGTCGAACGAACGTCAAAAACGTTCGGTGTTCTGTCACTCAAAGCCAGATTGCTGAACGAGATGGGCCGTAAAGCCGAGGCAATAACGACCGCTGAAGAAGCGATAAAGATCGGCAAGGCGGCAACGCCGGCCGCGAACACAAACGCTCTGGAAAATATGGTAAAGGCCTGGAAGGAAGGAAAATAGCCCGCAATTTTTGAGCGGATAGAACGTCTCGTCAAAAGCGGCATTGCCGGATTTGACGAGGCGTTATTTTTCAGATAATATTCTTATTGAAATTGGTTTTCATTTTCCTTTATCTTAATGCAGACGAACGCAGCACATAAATTTGCACCCGTTGTCACTGACGACAAACGCATAGACCTGAAGATCGAAGGCGAAAACGCCGCCATCAGCCTTTCGTTATGGACGGACGGCCTCGGCTGGTGTACGCAAAAAACCATGACGCTCGACGCCGACCTGCTCGACGACCTCCACCGCGTCATCGCCGCCGCCCGCCTAAGGATCAGAAACGATGCCGACTCTGAAACATCGGATCCTGCATCCGCGAGAGTCATCAACTTCCCTTCATTTGCCTGACACTTTTCCCCGATGCCTCTCCGCTATTAACCTTGTCACTCCATAGTGATCCCTAAACCGCTGTTTTATATCGGACACGCTTTCTTACCGAGCGAGTTTGCTGTTTGCAGGCAAAGGCAAAACAAAGTATCATTCGTTTCGTAAATTTCACAATCTATATCGGCACGTTCGCAAGGCACCGCATCCGCGTGTGCTGCCAAAGAGACCGGAAATTGGGGCATTGCTATCAGGTTTTTCTGATGCTGTCCTGATCCGGGGAAAGCCGTTGTTAGATCATCTCAAGACATCTTGATCCTTAGGTCAGGAAACAGGGGGATACACACATGCCCGCACCTGCCCGCCGTAATCTTTCACAGCATTTTGCACTGGCCACTTGTATTGCATTTACCGTTCTTATCGGTTTTCTGATCATGGGAGCGGGGACGGGAGCCGCGCCGCTATATGGGCTTGCCGGATCGGTGCGCTCATTTTTTGGTGATGAGGCAAAGCCGGGTGCGGCGGATAAGCGCGGATCGGCATTGCTGCCTTTGGGCGGGGCTGCGTCCTGTACGGGCGAGCAAACATGGCCGGAGCAGCAAAAGCTGAGCGCGGACGACGGTGCGGCAAATGACCAGTTCGGCGGGTCGGTGTCGGTCAGCGGCGATACGGCGATCGCCGGCGTGCCTCTTGACGACGACAATGGCAATAATTCAGGCTCGGCTTTTATTTTTACGCGGAACGGCGAGGTCTGGACAAGGCAGCAAACGCTGACCCCTTTGGACGGCGCGGCGGGCCACCAGTTCGGCCAGTCGGTCGCGATCAGCGGCGATACTGTAATTATCGGGGCGATATTCAGCGACGGCAACGCGACAACTTCAGGCGCGGCGTATGTTTTTACGCGGAGCGGAGGGGTCTGGACACAGCAGCAAAAGCTGGCCGCATCGGATGGCCTGGGGGGCGACCAATTCGGTGCCTCGGTCGCGATCAGCGGCGATACTGTAATTGTCGGGGCAACATTTGGCGACGGCAACGTGACAGATTCAGGAGCGGCTTATATTTTTACCCGGAGCGGCGGGGTCTGGACCGAGCAGCAAAAGCTGACCGCATCGGACGGCGCGGGGGCTGACTGGTTCGGCACCACGGTCTCTATCAACAACGATACGGCAATTACCGGTGCTCCTTTTGACGATGACGCCGGCAACAATTCAGGCTCGGCGTATGTTTTTACCAGAACCGGCACAAACTGGACCGAGCAGCAGAAGCTGACCGCACCCGACGGCGGGGTGAATGCCCAATTCGGCAGATCGGTCTCGGTCAGCGGTGATACGGCAATTGCCGGGTCACCCGGCGACAATTCTGCCCGAGGCTCGGCGTATGTTTTTACCAGAACCGGCACAAACTGGACACAGCAGCAGAAACTGACCGCACTGGATGGGGAAGGAGGCGACATTTTCGGCTGGTCGGTGGCGATCAGCGGCGATACGGCAATTGTCGGCGCCCGTCTGGACAATACGCCCACATCGCGTGCAGGCTCAGCGTATGTTTTTCTCAGAACCGGCACAAACTGGACCGAGCAGCAAAAGCTGACCGCATCGGACGGGGAAGGAGGTGACGAACTCGGCGTCTCGGTCTCGATCAGCGGCGATACGGCAATTGCCGGAGCATATTTTGATGATTCCCTCCTGGGCAGTCAGGATGCAGGCTCGGCGTATGTTTTTACCAGAAGCGGGACAAACTGGACCGAGCAGCAAAAACTGAGCGCAGATGACAGTGCGGAGCATGACTATTTCGGCAATTCGGTCTCGGTCAGCGGCGATACGGCCATTATCGGCGCAGCACGGCATGACAATGTGAACGGCATTAACGCAGGCTCGGCATATGTTTTTATCAAAACCGGCACAACATGGACGAGGCTGCAAAATCTTCTGGCTTCGGACGGTGCGGCAGATGACGTGTTCGGCATTTCGGTCGCGATCAGCGGCGATACGGCAATTATCGGGGCGCCTGGCGACGATGACAACGGTAGTGAATCAGGCTCGGCCTATATTGTTACGCGGAACGGCGGCCAATGGACAGAGATGCAGAAGCTGACCGCATCGGACGGCGCGGCGGGCGACAGTTTCGGCACTTCAGTCTCGATCAGCGGCGATACGGCAATTGTCGGTTCTATGCAGGACGATGACGCCGGCACTAATTCAGGCTCGGTCTATATTTTTACGCGGAGCGGCGGCGTTTGGACACAGCAGCAGAAGCTGACCGCATCGGACGGCGCGGCGGGCGACAGTTTCGGCACTTCAGTCTCGATCAGCGGCGATACGGCAATTGTCGGGTCGCGTCTTGACGATTACGCCGGCACCGATTCAGGCTCGGCTTATATTTATACGCGGAGCGGCGGCCAATGGACTGAGCAAAAGCTGACCGCATCGGACGCGGCGGCAGGTGACCGGTTCGGCGTCTCGGTCGCGATCAGCGGCGATACGATAATTGTCGGGGCTTATTTGGACGATGACCTTGGCTCTGCTTCAGGCTCGGCATATGTTTTTATTAGAACCGGCACAAACTGGACCGAGCAGCAGAAGCTGACCGCATCAGACGGCGCGGAGGATGACGTATTCGGCGTCTCGGTCGCGATCAGCGGTGATACGGTAATTGCCGGGGCAACTTTTAACTCTCTGCCCGGAGGAGCCGAACAAGGCTCTGCTTATATCTTTACGCGGAGCGGGGGCCAATGGACCGAGCGGGACAAGCTGACCGCATCGGACGGGACGTCGTTTGACGAGTATGGCTACTCAGTCGCGGTTGACGGCGCTACGGCAATGGTCGGGGCTATTCGGCACCCGAACCATACGTTCAGAGGAGCGGCATACGTATTTACCAGGGAATGCGCCGCAAACCCGGCTCCATTTGATTTTGACGGAGATGGGCGAACTGACATCAGTATTTTTCGGCCAGGGAACGGGCAGTGGTGGTATTTGAGGTCGAGTGACGGGGGGAACCGTGCGTTCACATTTGGGACGGACGGGGACGTGCTAGTGCCGGGAGATTACACGGGTGACGGCAGAACGGATGTGGCGTTCTATCGGCCATCGACGGGCATGTGGTATGTTTTGCGGTCAGAGTCTCCGAGCTTCTATGCGTTCCCGTTCGGGGCGCCGACCGACATTCCCGCTCCTGCCGATTACGACGGTGACGGAAAGACGGACGCGGCGGTTTACAGGCCGTCGAACGGGACATGGTTCATTCTTCGTTCCACGGACGGAGGCGTGACATGGGAAACCTTCGGCGGTTCGACAGACCGTCCGGTTCCCGCCGACTATGACGGCGACGGCAAGGCGGATGTCGCGGTCTTGAGGCCGACGGGCGGCACAGGCCTCAGCGAATGGTGGATAAAGAGAAGCTCGGACGGCGGCAATCGTGCGTTCCTCTTCGGAACGGCGACCGACAGGGCGGTTCAGGGCGACTACACAGGCGACGGCAGGGCCGATGTTGCATTCTGGCGGCCGTCAACGGGCATGTGGTATGTGCTGAGGTCAGAGGATTTGAGCTTCTATGCTTTCCCGTTCGGTTCACCGACCGACATCCCGACACCCGGCGATTACGACGGCGACGGACGCTTTGACGCAGCGGTCTTCCGCCCCTCGAACGGAACATGGTTCGTCAACCAAACCACCGAAGGCATCCTTATCACAACCTTCGGCGCACCAACCGACCTACCGGTCCCGAATGCCTATGTGCGGTGATCGTAGTAAATAACCAGACAGAAAAGCCCTCCGAAGTCCAATGCTCCGGAGGGTCTTTCTCAATTTATTCACACGTGATACTAACCGACCTCTCTGAGGACGATGCGTTCTGAGCCGGCTTTGGCGACGCGTTCGGATGTGAGTTTTTCAAGTTCCTCGATGTGCATCTGCTCGTCGGCGATCTGGCCTTCGAGCCAGAATTTCTGCGGCAGGTCGTTGTCGTCACAGGCTGCCCAAGCGGCCATGTAAGCGGCTATCGCCTCGCGTTCGAGTTCGAGGTCCTGCTTCAGCATTTCCTTGAGTTCGACCGACTGGCGTATGACGGCCGGTTCGACCGTCGGCACACCGCCGAGGGCAACTATCTTGTCACCCAAAACTTCCGCGTGGCCCTGAGCCTCTTCGGCCATGTCGCGAAACCAGTCCTTAAAGACCTCGCGATCAGTACCGGTCACAAGATAGCTGTGCTGTGAATACTGAATGACACCGGCCAATTCATATCCCAAAGCCTTGTTCAAATTCTCTACCAATTCTGTTCTTGCCATGATCTGCCCCCATATACCTGCTCAGGTATAATGAAGAGACTATCAGCGACGAACCCATATGTCAAGATAAGTCTTTTATTTTCAATAAGATAGAATTGACTTTCAATTTCAATAGCAACAAGCGGTGCCGAATGCTTTTACGGTCTGGCCGGCAACAGGCCAAAGCTAAACCAATAGATCCTAAGGAGTTAGGTCACGGTTCCGCCGTCAACCGTCACGATCTCGCCGTTCATATAGGAATTGCGCGGGCTGACCATAAAGGCGGCAAATTCCGCAAGTTCATTTGGATGACCGAGCCGCCTTAGCGAAACCCAGCCCTCGTGTACCTGAAGCAGACGTTCGGGCAAAGTATTGCCGAGGTCGGTGTCAAATATGCCCGCAGCGATGGCGTTGACCGTAATGCCGAAATTTGCCGCTTCGCGCGAAAGGCATTTTGTAAAGCCGATCATCGCCGCCTTTGACGTGGCGTAATGCACCGCCGTGGGCAATGCCCTTATCGCTCCGATGCTGGTTATGTTCAGGATCGTCCCGGCACGCTGGCGGATCATCATTTTATAAAAGGGCTTGGTCACGGCGAACAGGCTGTTGACATTGGTATCAACGACCCAATCCCATGAACGGTCGGTCGTGGTCGCGAAATTGTCGCCTTTGTTCACGGCGGCGTTGTTGACCAGCACGTCCACTCCGCCCCATTGATCCACGATCTCGCGGGCGGTACGCTTCATCCCGACGCGGTCGGTCACGGACACCTTGAACGCGAGGGCTTTTCGGCCAAACGCCTCGATCTTTCCTTTCACGGTTTCGGCCAGGTCGTCACGCGAATTATAGTTGAACGCCACATCGGCCCCTTCGCGGGCAAATACCTCGCAAATGGCCGCTCCGATGCCTCTGGTTCCGCCGGACACAAAAACACGTTTTCCTTCAAGCAAAAGACTCAATATACACGCTCCGAAATATTAATGGGATAGGTCAAAAGAAAAGGTTAAGAAAATGAACGTTGGCTGACAAGCGGGCAAAGGTGATTTTTACGCCGCCTTTGCCGTCTCGGCCTGTAACGCGGGAGCATTTCGCGGCATTAGGGCCGCTATTTCCCTGACAATAGCCTCGGTCGCGTCGGGATTTGAAAGGCCGTTTGCCGCTGCCCGCATTCCCAGGTAACGGTCTGTGTCCTCGGCCAGCGAACGGATAAGAGGAACAATGTCTGATGCCTTTTCCAGAAGAATGCCGGCTCCGCGTCCTGCTATCAGACGCACCGTTCCGGCTTCCTGCGGCATCGGCGGCGTCGTGGCGTCGGCGATTATCGGCAGCCGGCAGGCCAGAGCCTCAAACGTCGTCAGGCCGCCAAGTTTGGAAACCATGACGTTTGCCGACTGCATTAGTTTTTCGACCTCATCAGAATATCCGATGACCTTTACCGGGAATTTCGCGGTCTTTGCGATGGCCTCGGCCTCGGCCTTCAATTCCTCGTTGCGTCCCGCCAAAAAGATGGCCTGCACGTCCAGTTCGCCCCGGACAAATTCCCTGAAAATGCTTGGAATGTTGCCGCCGCCTATCCATCCGGCGTTGATGAATACCGTGAATTTGTGCGGATCAAGGCCGTAGGCTGTCCGCGCGTTTTGAGCATCCAGTTCATCCGCCGCCCTGAACTTCGGATGCAGCGGCAGGCCGGAGATCTTTATCTTTTCGGAAGAAACGCCGTAATCAACAAGCTGCCTCTTCGCCTCGTCGTTTGCGACAAGGTAGAGCGAAACGTCATCACACGCCCATCCTTTCCAAAAACCGTAGCAAGGATCGGTCACAACCGTGACAAGCGGTATCTGGGCCGTCAGGTTAAGTTCACGAAGAATGCGGGCAAAAATGTGCTGGGTCAGCGGATGTACGCTGACAACGACGTGAGGACACCATTTTTCAAATGCGTCCCGCAAGAACACCATGCAGCGTTTCTGAAAGAATTCACTTTTTTCCGGGCGGATCCAATTTACGGTCCAGTACAGATATTTCATCCATCCCTGTTTGTGCCGCAAGATCCAGTTGTACAACCTGACCAGTTTTTCGGTGATGTGATGCGAGTCCTCAATGGCCCTGACGATCCTTACTGCGACCGATCCGCCATGCCAAAACCTGTCCAGCCCGACAGCTATCGCCTGCGCCGCCGAACGGTGTCCGCCGCCGGTGTCAGACGATATGATAAGTATCTTGGGTGTATTCGGCTGCATAGAGTTGTTATCCGGCAACGAGTTTCTTAAGAGTTTCAGCTATCAGGTCTCCGTCAAAAATTGCCCGAATCGGAACAGCGAAGTTTTCCACTACTACGCTTTTCAATATTCCCTCGTTCGCCTTTAATAACAGTTCGTAATCCCCTTCAACAAGCTCATACTGTTCTATTATCTCGGTATCAGGGTCAATTATCCAATATTCACTGATCCCGTGGGCCGCATAATCTTCAAATTTAACCCCGCGATCTCTTTTCTCGGTTGATTCCGATAAAACCTCAACCACCAGATCGGGTGCGGGAAACTGCATCTGATCCTTTGCAAATGTGATCGCCTTTTCGTTTCTGAAAAAGCACAGATCAGGTTCATAGTCATTTCGTGATAGCGATATCAGCATTTTTTCCGTCGCAACAACACCCAGTTGATTGGCGCGGACATAGGCAAGCATTAACCCGGACAGGTTTGTAACGGCCTGAGTATGGCAGTATTTTGCCGGAGATTGAAAATATATCTCGCCGTTGATGAACTCCATTTTCCGATCCTCATCGATCATTTCATAAAACCGCTTGCGTTTTTCCTGCTCAGCTTTTAGAGCGGCCTCTAATTCCCGAGCGAAAAGCACTGCATTCGGCATTTCAAGAGTTTGTGCAACGGTTATATTCATCAGTACTATGCTTTCAGGGCCACTTCGCGGGCGGCGGCAAATCCGGCGTTTTTCGAAGCCTTTATCATTTCCTTTTCAAGTTTCTTTATCTTGACCAGATGCCCCGCGTTGAACGGCAGCGACGGATAATAACAGTTCGATTCGTGCGTGCAATAGCATCCGTTACCGACTTCCTTGCGGCGTTCCTTCATCATATCGGTCTTCCACGCTGCCTGAAAATCCCAATCATAATCACGCAGATTCAGGACATCGGGCTTGTTCTCACAAGAAGAAAGCACGCCGTTGTCATAGATGACCGCACCGGCGCTTCCGGCATAGCATTTCAGTTGGGCCTTGTTCTCTTCTTTGGTCTTTGCGATCAGGTCGTGCATGTAGATATCAACAGCCGCCTTGAAAAAACCGCCTTCGCCGCCGTAATTATTCTTGATCGCGGCGCTCTTTGTATCTTCAAGGATCATCTGTGACAGCCGTGCGTAACGCTGATGGTCGAACTCAAGTTCCTTCGGATCAGCGGACGGCGGACGAATATAGTTGATATTGACCTTGTCCGGTTTGAGGTCGTATTTAAGAAAATCGTACCAGTCAAAGATCGTGTCCTCGTTTGAATGCATCACGCAAGTACACGTTTGAATATCAAGGTTCGGATACTGCTCGCGCTTCATCTGCTGGAGTGTCCGCGCCGTATGGATCGCCTTGTCCCAGCTTCCCTCTTTGCGGCGGATCTTCTCATGAGCTTCCTTCATGCCGTCAATGCCGAGGGCGACGCTGACATTCAGGCCGGGACATTCATCCAGGATCTTTGCCACATCAGGAAATATCCGCTGATGGATCTGGCCGTTCGACATCAGATAGACCGAATCAAGCTTGTTGTTCTCGTAAAAAGACTTCACGATCTCCGGCAGGTCCTTTCGCGTGAAAGGTTCGCCGCCTGCAAGCACGAGAACCCCGAGGTTGCCGCCAAGCGTTTCCGAAATGCGGGCTATCTCGTGAGCCTTCATCTGCATCTTCTTGCGCGGACGGTCATCAAGCTCTTCGGTAAAAAAACAGTGCGTGCAGCGCATATCGCACACACTCGTTACCAGAATGTTCAAAAATACCGGTGAGATCGTCTTGCCGACCGCAAGGCTTGCGTATCGCTTAAAGATCTCGCGTGTTGTAAAATCCATGAAATCCATTATCAATTTCCTCAGCTGAACGGCCTCCGCAACCCTGCGGCGGGACACACTCAACCACTATAAACTTTAACCTAAAAACGGCTATTTTGGAAACTATGTTCCGTATGATCCTGTCTGTAACTGTTTAAAATACTTGCTCAACGTAAATATCATGTTATCATTCCCTATTCTTTGCGGCGGCGCATCTTTTTTGTAAAAGCCCGACGGTATTAGGCATTTAACAGGTGAGTCATTGCAATTTCCCTTATGAACGTTCACCAGACACAGATGAAAAGCGTGTTCAACACCGCATTACCGATGTTTTTTCGCCGGAGTATATCGGCCTTTGCGGCAACACTGATCCTCTTCATCGGTTCGTCCGCGTTTTCGATGCCTACGGGAACCGAGACGTTGGCAAACGATCCGCAGCCTGAGCGTCAGGCATCGGCAAAAGACAAGCGTCCGGTTGTTAAAACCGTGCCGGAACCGTCAGGCCTGGCGATGCTCTCAGGACATTCGATGACGCCTGAAGGACGCCCGATAAACGGAGCGACGGTCGTGTTGTTGGATGAATTCGGAAATTTCAGGAAGACGAATACCAATGGTTTTGGCCTGTTCCGTTTTTCTGCTGTCGAAACGGGACGGCTGTATATGCTTTTCATCGTTCACAAACAATACGTTTTCGCTTTTCCCTCTGAAATGTTCGAGATAACAGGCGACATTCACGGCATCTCACTCGTCGGTGAACCTTCGTTTTGATCGTTTGACTAATTTTTCTTAGCTAACGAGCTTTCGACCCTGCCCTCAATTCCCTAAAACCTCCTGACAGGTTTAGAATGGAAGAATGTTACGGCGCGTATATCTCGACAATTCGGCCACAACGCAGGTCGCTCCCGAAGTTCTGGAAGCGATGATGCCTTTCCTCACCGAAAATTTTGGCAATCCTTCAAGCATTCATCATTTTGGACAGATCGCGCGCTCGGCGGTAGATAAAGCACGTCATCAGGTTGCGGAAATACTGAACGCTCGTCCTAACGAGATCATTTTCACGTCGGGCGGGACGGAATCGAATAATCTTGCCATTCGCGGGCTGATACAGGAACTGATACGGAAGGAGCCTGATGTCAGGCCGCATATCATAACGTCTGTCATCGAACATCCGGCGGTGAAAATGGTCTGCGAGGACCTGGAAAAAAGCGGCTGTGATGTAACTTTTCTGCCGTGTCATGAGGATGGCGTGGTGCGTTTTGAGGATGTCGTCGCGGCAATGACCGACCGGACGGTGCTTATTTCGATAATGACCGCGAATAACGAGATCGGCACGCTCCAGCCGGTCGCGGAGATCGGAACCTTTGTCCGCTCGCTTAGGAATGATGGACGAAAGATATATTTCCACACGGACGCCGTTCAGGCAATCGGCAAGATAAAAGTGGATGTGGAAGAGATCGGCTGCGACCTTTTATCGCTTTCGGCTCACAAGATACATGCTCCAAAAGGCGTCGGAGCGCTTTTCGTGCGGCGTGGAACGCGGCTCCATCCGCAGAACATCGGCGGCAAACAGGAACGCGGCATTCGCGGCGGCACCGATGCCGTCCCGCAGATAGTCGGCCTCGGCAAAGCTGCCGAAATGGCCGGCGAAAAGATGCATGAAGACGCGGAACGGCTCCGCCAAATGCGTGACAGATTTGAAACGGCGGTCTTTGAAATGATCCCGGACACGCATCTGAACGGCAGCAGAGACCGCCGCGTCCCGAACATCTCAAACATCTCGTTCGGTTCGGTCGAGGGCGAAGGCCTGCTGATAAATCTGGACATGCAGGGCATTGCCGTTTCCACCGGTTCGGCATGTTCTTCCGGTTCGCTTGAACCGTCGCCGATCATCAGGGCGTTGGGCCGCGAGGATCAACTTGCTCGCGGAGCGATCCGCTTCAGCTTTGGCAGATACAATGGTGACGAGGATGTCGAACACACCCTCGCCATTTTGCCGCGAGCCGTTGAAACATTGCGAAGCCTCGCTCCGCCTAAACGTTGATCATTGGCACCACATTACTTTCCTGAAACATCCACCACATTTTGCGCGGCCTGTTCGATGACGCGCGATATTATGTCGTCGCCGTCGGCTGAGGCTTTTTCCTTGTATTGTTTGGACATAACCTGCTGACCCGCACCGTTGACCGCCCTTACTTCAAGCGTGACCTCGTCCTTTGCTTTTACCTGAGAGGCAACGGTCGTCGCCGAAACAGCAGCCTGCGTTATCACCTGTCCGGCGATGTTGCCGACCGTGCTTCCGGTATGGCCGATGCCTGTGCTGGCAATGGTCGAGCCTAGAACCTTGCCGAATTTGCCGCCAAAACCTCCGCCGCCTTTTTTATGTGAAACTGTCACGTGAAGAACAAGGTCACAGTCCTTTTCGCGAGCCTCGCTGTCGGCAGCCGACGGGAGTTTCGCTGAAAGAGTCACAACCTCGATATTCGGCACTGACAGATATGCGGTCAACGTATTCTTGACCGCTTCGGCAAGTTCGGACGCGTTCAGGCTGCCGCCGACCGCTCCGGTTCTCACATTTGCCAGGCCGATGCGGATGGTTCCGGCCTTTTTCGGGCCGAGTTCCGAACCGCCTGTAACTGCCGTTTGCGTCGCTGTGTTTGGCAGAGGCGTCGAACTTCCCTGCTGACCGCCTATCGTGTCGGAACTGCGTCTGGCCAACGCTGTTGTAGCGGCAGAAGCGTAAAGCTGAGAACTGTCCTCAACCTGCCGGTAATCGGGCGGAACCTCAAAAAGATCGTTGTCGAGCGAAGCTTTTGAAAGCTCAACGACCTCGCTGACGATCGACATCGATTCCTTTCCGTTCTCATCGAACATGGTCATTTTTTCATAAACAGGATAGCCGCGCTTTCCGCCGCCGGTCGTGACCAGTTCGTGTTTGTCCTGACAGCCGCCGGGCTTTCGGTATTCATAGCGGCGGGCAAAATTTTCGTCGCCGCAGTTGAACTCATAGGCAAAGTCTATGTACCAGCCGTCGGTTTCCATCTTTGTTTTTGTCCTGTTGCAGGCTTCCGGTGATGATTCGGTACTCATCGTGATGACGAGCCGCCGTGCCGTGTAACCGAACATCTGTTTGCGTTCGCCTGTGTCGCGGATGTTTACGGTCGTCACGATGCGTCCGCCTTTTGTTATCGGCGCACCGGCCGCTTTAGGCGCATCCGGTTGTTTAGGGTCAAGATTTCCGAATTCATCAACGGTAAATGTCTTTGCCGCGGGGTTCATCTGTATCGCCCGCCGCAGGTCGCATTGGGTGATGTTTACCATCACGCCGCCCATCGTCTCGCTGCGTTCGCGTTTCCCTTTGATGTAGGTCGTGTTCTCATACGACTGTCCGCCAACGGACTGTTTTGTCTTGATCTTCAGATCCGCCATGGCGGTTCCGGATCCCATGAAAATGATAACTGCCGCAAAAAAAGTATAAAGCCAGGTGTTCATAAAATTACCTCGGTATAAAAATGCTTAAGACCCAGAAAGATCTCGGTCAACATACACACGCGGAGTTTTTGGCTTATTCATATCATTAGGCAGGCTCGGCCATTGCGTGCGAATTTTGCAATAGCATATAATCTCGAAAGTTTCCGATACCCGATCCGACAAATATGAGCAAAGAAGAATCCGGCGAGATCACACTGATGCTGATGGAACTGACCGACGGCAACCACGAAGTCGTCGATAAGATCTACCCGCATATCTATGACGAACTGCGGCGTCTGGCGGGAAG
The DNA here is from genome assembly GCA_019639175.1 of Acidobacteriota bacterium. Classification (GTDB taxonomy): domain Bacteria; phylum Acidobacteriota; class Blastocatellia; order Pyrinomonadales; family Pyrinomonadaceae; genus OLB17. Next base: position 149,428 of record JAHBSK010000008.1, read on the forward strand.
CTATCTGCGGCGTGAACGGCCTGATCACACACTGCAGCCGACCGCTCTTGTCCACGAAGCCTATATGAAACTGATCGACCAGACGAGGGTCAAATGGCAGAATCGCGCGCATTTTTTCGGCATCGCGGCTCAAGTGATGCGAAGGATATTGATGGATCATGCCCGAAAGCATCTGGCGGGAAAACGCGGCGGCAACGCCGAAGTTCTGCCGCTGGAAGAAGAGATCCTTGTCGTTTCACAGGACAAGTCGGCGGAACTGCTCGCTCTGGACGATGCTCTGGAACAGCTTGAAAAGCTCGATCCGCAAAAGGCAAAGGTCGTCGAACTGCGGTATTTCGGCGGGCTGTCAATAGAGGAAACGGCCGAGGTGCTTGGCATAAGCGTCCCAACCGTCAATCGCCACTGGCGAATGGCAAAAGCGTATCTTTTTACAAAAATTTCAGAGTAAACCGATCTTTTACAATTCAAACGAAGCCCGTTTGAATTAAAAAGTCATCTGTGCACAACCGGAAAAATATCAACGGCCCAACGTCCTAGTTGCGCTCCATTTGATCCGCGAACTCTTGACCGATATTTGAATAAGTTTCCATGAGCATCACGTCGTTCGGATTCCAAATAGTCAAGACCTATCATCGCTACACCCAATGACGGAAGGGTCTTTAGCTCCGATGATTGGGAAATGCCGTCATGATTTGTATCCTGCCACAAACGTAACCGTCTAAATATCCGATCATGTCTGCTTATCAGGCCATCACCATTTCCGCCATTTTCTAGTTTATCGTATTCAGCCAGTGCAATAAAGCCATTACCGATCTGTCCGGGAGGAGGAATGGGTTGTGGGGTAGAACATCCAAAAAGTTCAGTGCCATCGTCTATCAGGCCATTTCCATTTCTATCCAGCACCAACAGAGCGTCGTCAGAATTTATACCGGTCCATGCTGTCCTGATGGGATCAGTAGAAGCATCCGGCTTAAAGTCCACTCCACTTGCGCCATCAGTCATATTAAAGCCATCTCCCTGAATATCTAATACTATCGGTGTCCAACAATTGCCTGCTTGAGTGCAATAAGTTCCTCCATTTGCATAACAATCCGCACACTCAGGAGGCACACATGCATCTGGCCCCCAAAACCATCCACAGCCGAACTGTTCACACTCAGGGCTGGTTTCCAAGCAACAAACCTCCTCGCCGTCGGTCAGTCCGTTGCAATTATTATCTATCTCATCACAAATCTCCGGTGCTCCGGGATTTATATTGTAGCCACCATTGTGAGGGTCATCATTACAATCCGATCCACCACATGCTGGACGGTCATAACCATCTAAATCCTGATCGCAACACCATCCATTCGGCACCAAAATTGTATTGGACATAAAAGTACATGGCGGATCAGACTCGTCACACGGCGTATCTTGCCATACAGTTCCCATAAGTCCATCGCCATTGGGTTGTGCCGTTGGCATAGTGCCTCCACACTGGGCGTACCCACAGTTCACACTCTCGTTACTACCGCCGTGGCAACCCATTGGAAGCTGTTGTGCGTGAACGGGTTGTAAAAATACCTGTCTAGCCGAAGTCCAAGCCAGGCAAATTGTAAGTAGCACACAACCTAGAAAAAATAACCATAGATACCGACCTTCTCTCATTTTAGTTCTCCATAGGCTTCATAGAATCCGCTGGAATCCACTTTTCAGGGTCATTCGGATCACGCTTTTGCTGTGTACCCGCACTCCACCCTGTCCCATCATCGTAGTGAATCATCAAAATACGTATGTCAACGCTCCTTAGACTGTCTAATGTATGGCGTGTTTCAATAAACGATTTGAGACGGTTATATTTTTTGTCGTCTACCGTTAATTCAAATATCTCGCCTGGTGGAACAGGATGCTCCTCCTTATAGAGTTCCGGTTTCCGCAACTTATGTTTGCCATATGACATAGGAAATGCCATCGTGTTTCCGGTTGCTGCTGTTTCAGGAAACTCAAGTTGCCATGAAAAATATACTATGGCCTTTCCGGAGTTATTCTTTACCTTAATAGTAAAACCCTCTAGCCAATCAGCCTCTTGAGTAAATGTTTCGTTTATAGTTACGTTCTTCTCGTGGTTCCGCACGTCAATTACTTCCACCGGCTCATTCCGATAAAACTCTCGGCCTATTCGCTTCTGTGTCTGGTCTCTGACCTGTGCTATCCCAATAAATATCCCTCGACTAACAAAGAAAAGCGGCACCATGGCTAGTAGTATCATCACTATTAGAAGTTTCTGCTTTATACTTATAAATCTTTGTATCTTATCAGGTGCAATCCCCCCTTTGGCTCCGATAGTTTTGTACTTTTTACCGGCTTTACGTGACACATGCTGTAGTAACGATCCCATATAACCTCTCCTATACCGCCTAAATTTACCAGTTTTAAATAATTAAGGGCCGATGGCGAACATATCGTCCTAACCACACAGCCCCCTTGACCGGCCGCATTTTATAACAGAATGTCCGAGTTGTCAAGAACAAACTTTACAAATTACAAAAACAGTTTGTAATCTTTAAGTACTAAATTAAACTGTCATTTTCACCTGTCATAACGAAAGCGTTGTTTGTTCTCGTTCAGATTATCATAAAGCCTGATTGTCTTTACTGGATTTTGTAAGGAGCATAGTAGCCATGAAAAGAGTCTTTAGATCTATTCAATTCGCTTCAAACATTGCTATCATCCTATTAGCTGTATTGGCTGGTTATATTTTGATCAGACAATACATTTTTGAAACCAGTTCCACTGAAACGGCCTCAAATCCCAATCCTACTGCATCATCAAAACAAGCATCAGCCAGGCCTAGAAGAGAAAGTTCGGTCGGCAAACCTGTTCCGCTTTCCGGCATAGACTGGAAGGATAATGGGCGAACATTGGTTTTATATCTCTCCACTTCTTGCCGTTTTTGTAATGACAGTATTCCTTTTTATAAGAAGATTCTAAATGAGACGCCGAATACGGGCATTAAATATATGGCTGTATTCCTGCAAAATGAGGCCACAGGAACCAAATATCTTGATTCTTACAATGTTAAAGTCGATAAGGTTGTCTCTGGAGCCTTAGATGGTATAGGGGTTTCAGGAACACCTACACTTCTTCTCGTTGATGAAAATGGAATGGTCACTGATGCCTGGATAGGCAGACTAGATAAAGAAAAAGAAAACGACGTGATCGCAAAGCTGCTAAATTAGTTTCTCTTGACGATCAGAAGTGTGATGTCGTCATTTGCAGGGCAGTTCTCGGTGAAAGTGGAAAGAGTGGATTCGATGCGGTCGCGAATGCCGGACGCTGAGGATTTGATGTTGGACTTAACCGCATTTTTGAGCCGGTCCATTCCAAACTCCTCATCACGCGGATTTGTCGCCTCAGAAACGCCGTCTGAATAGACCACAAGCACGTCGCCCTCGCCCAAACTGATCTTGCCGACCTCGTAATCCGCCATTCCCATCAGCCCAAGCGGAAGGCCGCCGGAATCGAGCGTCTGCATTCCGCCGTCAGCCGTCCCGAAAAGCGGCGGATTATGTCCGGCATTGACGTATGTCATTTCGTTCGTTTCAGGATCGAGTTCGCCGATAAAAAGCGTGACAAAACGATTGGCCGGAGTGTTTTCGGCAAGGTAGCGGTTGACGGAGCAAACGGTCTCATATAACGAATTTTGCGCCGCAACCTGTGCGTGGATCGCCGCGTGAAGGCTGGACATCAACAGGGCGGCGGCAGTTCCCTTTCCCGACACGTCACCGAGAGCAACGATCATCTTACCGTCACACGTCGGGATAAAATCGTAATAATCGCCGCCGATCTCATAGCAGGAAAAAGAGATGCCCTGAAACTGATAACCTGACAATTCGGGCGGGGCCGAAGGCTGAAACCGCTGCTGTATCTCGGTGGCGAGTTCGAGTTCGTGCTCCATCCGCTCGCGTTCCATTCGCTCTTCGAGAAGTGTAGCGTTCTCAACGCGTATCGAAGCGACAGACGCAAGCGTTGTCAGAATGTTGAGATGCTCTTCGGTGAACGTCGCTTCATAAGTCGGCGAATCGGCATAGATCAGCCCGAAAATATTCCTTTCGTCAACGCACAGCGGCACAGCCAGAACCGACCGGATGCCCTGAAGCATAACCGTCTGCGACGCAAAACGCGGATCGCTCTGGGCGTTTGCGGTCAGCACCGACCTGCCGTTCTTTAACACTTCGGCCATGACGCTGTGGCTGATACGGACCTCTTTCAGATCACCTTCACTGCCGCGAATGCGTGCGACCATGACCTTCATTTTATCTTCGGCGTCGTCGTCCCGCAGCATTATCACACAGCGTTCCGCCGGAACCGCCTCAAAAACAAGCGACGCGACCTGATCAAGCGTTTCCTTGAGTCCGCTTGCCGAAAGCAGGGCGACGCCGACCTTGCTTATCAGCCCGAGCAGTTCGTTCCGCGATGAAAACTGGCCTTTCAGCAGTTCGGTCGTGGGTATGCGGCCGCTCTGCAATGAGATGGTCTGAGACGGATCGAGAGCGGCAGTCCGGTCGGTTATAAGCGTCGCCGCCGGAAGCGCACCGGCGGTGTTGTGATCGAATATTATCGAGGTCTCGCCTATCTGTATCTCGCCGCCGGAAACAAGCTGGACCGAACCTTTGACAGGCGTTCCGTTGTACCGTGTGCCGTTCGCCGAACCGAGGTCGTGAAGAAAGAAATGATCGCCTTCCTGCCGCACCTCGGCGTGAAGCCGCGATGCAAAGGCGTCCGGGATGCACAGATCGCTCCGGGCGGAACGTCCTATGGTCGTTCGCAGCCGCGAAAGCTCAAAACTTTCCGGCCCCGAATTAAAATTATTGACGATCAACCTTGCCATTCTATTGGAAAAGCTAAACTTTAATCGAACGGACGTTTATTGGCAAATATAACGACCGTTCCGGCGATATAATCGTGAAGAGCACGGCCCTTTCGGCTAAAAATTGCGGTCAGCAGTTCCAGCCCCGCCGTCAGCGGCACAAGGACACAGGCTGCGATCTGTCTGAACAGCATTGTCCGCACGCGCGGCATTGAACCGTCGGATGCAACTGTGCGAAGTCCTGTGGCAAATTTGCCGAGCGTTCTGCCCGTAAAAGCCGGAAGAAGGATCAGGTTCGATATGCCGACAAATATCGCCAAAAGCCATCCGATATTGTTGAGTTCGCTGTTTAACAGAGAGGCTCCGTCCTCACCCGAATAGCGGCCTAAAAGAAGAAAGACCGTCGGGAACGCGGCAACCAATATGTAGTCAATAATGGCGGCTCCGCATCGTAAAAAAAATGGCGCCCTAACCTTGTCTGCGGAAAAATTGACGACCTTTTCCGTTGTCCTGCCGGCACGTGCGGGAGAGGTACTTGCTGCGCTTGCGTTCATACTTAAATTCAGACAAAACCTAGCCGATCATGAAATGCAGGGTCGTGTCGCCGATCTTTATACGGTCGCCGCTTGCCAGTGCCTGCGGTTTATGCGGAACAAGATGTGTCGATGAGCGTGATGCCGAAGCGACAACCGTGCCGTTCGAGGAACCGAGGTCTTCGACCAGGAACGTCGATCCGCTCCGCCATATCCGCGCGTGACGCCGCGAGATCTTTGTTTGCGGATCGAACCGCGAAAGGTCGATCTCGGGGAAGATATTTGACATCGGATCTCTTCGCCCGACCAGATTCTCGTCCTTTGTCAGAGAGAATGTAGGCGGCGAAAGTTCTCCGGTCCCTTCCACATAGAGTTTGGCCGTCATCGCTGCCCGCGAGTACGTGCCGGAATTGACGCCTTCGTGCGCGATCGGCTGTTTTGAACCGCAGAACGCGCAGAACAGATCGGTCGCGACTATCCGCTGGCCGCAGAAACCGCAAAAGACGGTCTGGTTGGCAAGGCTGACCGACGACGGGGCTTCAGAAACACCGTATGACACACCTAGCGAATCAAGCGCCGCAAGGTGTTCGGAAAGGGTCAGCTTCAGTGCGGACGCGGACTCGAACCGTGCATCGGCAGTGTATTCGACCGTGCGCATAAGTATCAGCTCGATCTGGTCGGACAAACGCGGATTTATCTGCCGCGGACGCGGATTTTTCTGAAAATCGAATATCAGCAAAGGGTTGCTTTGCGGGTCGGCTCCGGTCAGCAGATGGAACATCGTGGAACCGAGGCTGTAGATGTCCGATCTCGGCTCGACATTGCCGCTGAAAAGTTCAGGCGGAGCATAACCCATTGTCCCGACTGCGGTAACGCCTTTCTCTTCGCGCTGGCTGATGGAACGCGCTATACCGAAATCTATCAGCATCACGCGGCCCGAATTGCCATCGACCATAATGTTGGACGGTTTAAGGTCACGATAGACAATAGGCGAGGGCTGGCTGTGCAGATATTCCAGCACATCGGCTATCTGTATCGCCCATTCGGTCACGGTCCTTTCGTCCAGCCTGCCTTCGGGCGCTGCCCGCAGACGGCTGGCAAGGTCGCCGCCCGATATATATTTCATTACCAGATAAAAGCGGCCTTCGCTTTCATCAAAAAAGTAATCGAAAATGGTCGGTATTGACGGATGATCCAGCGTTGAAAGGATCGTTGATTCACGCTTAAAGTCGTTTATCGCCTTTTCCTGCTGTTCGTCCTCGATATGGGCCTGAACCATTTCCTTTACGGCCCTGAGAACTCCGCCAAGGTTATTGTCGCTTGCCAGATAGACCGCGCCCATTCCGCCGCCGCCGATCTTTCTGAGAACCTCATATCGGCTGTTAAGGACAGTTCCCTCGGGCAGCGGTTTCAGCTTGGTCGATCTCCTGCCGTCCGTATCGTTCTCGCCGATATTGTTCGCGGTCTGTGAAGCCGCATTTTCTCCGGCAGAGACGCCGGATGTTCCGGACTGTTGTGAGCTTTCCGTTCCCGCCGCCTGATCGCCACTGTCAGAAAGTGCCGAGAAAACGTCCGGTTCCATTATGCGGACGGAATCATACATTGCACCTGAAGCAAACGGATCGTGCTGCTCCAACTCCTCGTCCGGCATTGCTATCTGAAAAGCATCTGCGTCTGGGTCATTCGGCAAAGATGCTGCTGCATCCTGTGCTTCATGAGGCTCAGCCGGGATATCTTCTTGTTGCTCCTCCTGTGAAGCAATGTCACCGAGGCTGTTGTCATTCCACAACATGGTCGGCGGCTCGTCCTCATCCTGATCGGCAGCGGCCGGAGCCTCGTCCCTTTCTTCTAAAGGAGACGCATAAGTTTCTCCGTCATCCGGCCCGGCAATAACTTCAGGTGTCGGATCAGCGGCTGCTTCTGCCTGACCTTCCGGCAAAGGCAGATCCTCAGGCGTTTCGGACAATGATGATTCGGCAGCACCTGCTTCCTCAGGATATTCACCGACAGCGGGTGTTAAAGCCGGGTCAAACGCGGGGATATTTTCCTCAAGCGTGGCTATTGCCTCTTCCTCAATGTCAGGCGTTGCAAGGTCAAGCGGCGGAGCGGGTTCGTGAGTGGCGGCATTGCCCGCCGCGTCAACCGGCCCTGATAAAGTCTCGGCCTCAGACCTTTCATCCTCAACCGACGGCAGATCGGCATCAGGTTCGGGAATTTCCGCAGACGCAGCCATTTCAACCTCAGCCCTCATTTCTTCGGAAAGCCCGCCGGAGGTTTTGACAGGAATGTTGTCTGATGTAACGCCGGAAAAAGGATCGCTGGCGGTGCCGGAAATGTCCGAGAGAATGTCTGGCATCGGAACCTCCGGCATCTCGCTTTCCACGTTCGCCTCAGCGGCGGTTTCTTCCAATGCGGGAGACTCGATCTCGGCCTCAGGTTCTTCAATGGTTTCCGGTTCAGGCTCGGCAGCAAACTCCGACGCAGGCGGATCGAACTGAGAAACGACCTCATCCTCGGCAAATGCCGGCACAGCAGCTTCAGCGGAACCCGCACCGCCGGCCAGCCGCCTGATCTCCTCTTCGGGCATCATTATCGTGCTTTCGAGTTCGTCAGCGGGTTCGGGTTCAGCGGAAATGACCGGCGTAAGCAGAATGCCGCATATCGGGCAGAAACTTTCTTCGCCCGCCAGTTCCGAATCGCATTCGTGACACTTTTTCATCGTTTTAGAACCCAAATAGGAATTAAATAAGGATCTAATTATTTCTGTAAAACCGCAGAAACGTCTTTCCGACAATTATCTCGTCGCCGTCATTCAGGACCTGCGGCGAACCCGGCAACAGCCGCCGCCCCCGATTTATAAATGTTCCGTTGGTCGAACCAAGGTCCTCGATCATAAATGTGGACGCACCGCGAATGATGCGGGCGTGCTTTCTGGAAACCTTTGCGTCAGCGTCGTACGGGTCCAGATCGACATCGGGGAATATTCCGTTATCCGCGTCCCATCTGCCGATATACGATTCATCGGCGGTCAGAGGAAATTCGGTGTTTGCCGCCGCTCCGCGTTCGACCACAAGCCTTGAATGCGGCTGAACCGGTCCTTTTTCGACATGAACAGGAGCTTCAGGCTCTGCGGATCTTTCGTCTTCAGGGAAAACGGGCGGTTCAGGCAAAGGTTCCGACACCATTTCCGAAGGCTGCTGTATCACCTCTACCATTTGCGGCATATCGACCGAAGTGACATTGACCGGCCGGATATCCGGATTGCTGTTATGAAACGGAGCGGAGACAGGACTTACAGGCATCTGCTCGGACTGAGCCGCAAGCCTTGTCCCACACTCGGAACAAAACCGCGAACCTTCCTGACTGCTTTTTCCGCAAGATACGCAAACGATCATCTTTTTACGTTCGACCAAACCGGCTTACAAAGTATATAGGATAACATGAGGGTCAACTGAATTTAATCAGCATTTCGCATTCTACCTTAGGTATCGCACGTTCGTAAATCGTATAGCCATCCGAATTTTACGTCAAACCGCCAGCGATGCCATAAGCGAAAAAGATGATCTCTGCCGTTTTCTCTGATCCGATATTTGGATTTTTTGAAACTTGCCGGTGAAAATGGTCGTAGTAGGCTGTTACGGCTTGGTGCGAGTATCGTGTAGAATAGTTGACCTAAGCTTGATAAACTTTTCGTTTTTAATTCCTGAGGAACCTTAAGACTATGGCATTGAGCCGAAACAAGAAAATCATCATTGGAGCCTCCGTGGCATTGTTGCTGGCCGCGGTCATCATAATATCCATTTTCGCGACGCGTACTGATACGCCAGAGGTCGCCGTATCAACGGTAAGGACACGCCCGGAACTGCGATCGACCGTTGTTTCTTCGGGAGAGATACGCCCGATACAGTTCATGAACCTTACAAGTGAGGTTCAGGGCCGGATCGAGGAGATATATGTGATCGAAGGCCAGATGGTCAATAAGGGCGACCCGCTTGTGCGGCTTGACCCGAATCAGCTTGAATCCACAACGGACGCTCAGGTTGCCGCATTGCAATCGGCTCAGACACAGATCACGTCCGCCCAAAACCAGCTTTCGCAAGCCCAACAAGGCCTGAATGTTGCTCAGGTCGCGATAGACAATGCCCGGCAGGGCGTCGTTACCGCTCAGACCGAGGTTGACCGCGCACAGGTTGAGGTGAACGCCGCCAACCGCGAACTCAGGCGTGCCGAGCAACTGCTGGAAAGCGGCGTCATTGCCCGTCAGGAATACGATTCGGCCCGTGACCGCGTGGAGAACGCCGAGGTTTCGCTTGCCACGGCGAAGGCAAGGCTCGAATCTCAGAGGATCTCGGTCAAGGACGCAACAGCCAGATTGAAACAGCAGGAAGTAAGCGTCACGGACGCAAGAAATGCCATTGACCGGGCGAACCGACAGGTCGATCAGCAATCAGCCGTCCTTCGCGGCCAGCGAAGCCAGTTGGGCAAGACATTGCAGATCGCTCCTATCAACGGCGTCATTGCCGAGATCCCGTCAAAGGTCGGCACGTTCGCCGTTGCCGGGCTTTCGACCACGCCGCTATTGACCATTGCCGATATGTCAACGATCAATGTCGAGGTCAAGGTGGACGAGACCGAGATCGACCGTGTCGCTGTCGGGCAAAAAGCAAAGGTCAAGGTCGATGCTTTTGGCGAGACAGAGATCGACGGCGAAGTTCTGCAAAAAACCCCGCTCGCGGTCGGCAAATCACAGACGAGCGGCGGCCTTTCAACAAACATCAACGTCCAGGAAGCCAAGGAATTTCGTGTGGTCATAAAGCTGGTGAACCTGACCGAAGACCTGCAGAACAGCCTGCGTCCCGGCATGAGCGCCACAGCGACGATAACGACTGAAACCGCCCAGAACGTGATAACCGTCCCGCTTCAGGCTGTTGTTGAAAAACGCCCCGAGGCTTCGGCTTCACCGGGTTCGGAAGGAAACTCCGGCGAACAGCCGCAGGGCGGCCCGGCTGCGGCAAACAACGGCGGCGAAGGCCGACGCGGCAGGCCGCAGGCAGTAAAAGGCGTTTACGTCCTTGATGGCAACAAGGCAAAGTTCGTTCCTGTGGAAACAGGCATCACGGGCGATTCGGACATCCAGATCACATCCGGCCTTTCCGAAGGCCAGGAGGTCATAACCGGGCCGAGCCGCATTCTGAACACATTAAAAGAAGGTGACGTTGTGAAAAAACAGGAACGCGGAACGGGCGGAGCCAACAGCGGCGGACAATAATTCACCAATATGTACAGGTTCATGGATAACCCAAAGGCCGGAGAAGAAATGGCAAATTCGCACACAGGAACCGCTATGGTGAAGGAAGACTCGCTCATCCTGATGAAGAACATCTGGAAAACATACCAGATGGGCGTCGAGGAACTGCACGCCTTGCGCGACGTTTCCTTTCATGTGGAAAAAGGCGATTATCTGGCGATCATCGGGCCGTCCGGTTCGGGAAAATCGACGCTGATGAACCTTATCGGCTGTCTCGATTCTCCGACAAAAGGCACTTATCTGATAAACGGCCATCTTGTCTCGGAAATGACAGATGACGAACTGGCGCGTATCCGCAACAAGGAGATCGGATTCGTCTTCCAGACGTTCAATCTGCTTTCGAGGGCGACCGCTCTGCACAATGTGGAACTGCCGCTGATCTACGCAGGCATACGGGCCGGCGAACGGCACGAAAGAGCGAAAGCCGCATTGGACGCCGTGGAACTTGGCGACAGGACGCTTCACCGTCCTAACGAGCTTTCCGGCGGACAGCGCCAGCGTGTCGCTATCGCCCGTGCTCTGATAAACAATCCGTCGATACTGCTTGCGGACGAACCGACCGGAGCTTTGGATTCAAAGACCAGCGTCGAGATCATGGCCCTGTTCGAGAAACTCCATGCGGACGGAAACACGATAATCGTCGTCACACACGAACACGAGGTCGCCGAACGCGCCCACCGCATCATAACCATTCGCGATGGCCAGATCGAAAACGACGAGCGGATAAAGTGACCCTTTTCATGACATTACATCTGATGCAAAAGGCCTTTCGGGGCCTTTTTTGATGCATTCGGTTTGATCTCCATCTTCTCCGCAGCGAGGTTTACCTGATAGAAAATGCTGCGGTTCAGCCTGAAAATCTTTGCAAGTCTTTACAAATTTAGTTAAGGAAACTTCGTATAATTAGAGGTGGCGAATAACATTTTTGTCCGTCAGCACGTATAATTGTGAAAGAATGAATTTTTCCGAGACATTAAAACTTGCTATTTCGTCGATAACGGCCCACAAACTGCGGTCGTTTCTGACGCTGTTGGGCATGATAATCGGGATGACCGCCTTTATGCTCATCCTTTCGCTGCTGCTCGGGTTTAACGGATATGTGAACGAAAAGGTCGCGGGCATCGGCTCCAATGCATTTACCGTTCAGCGTTTTAATTTTGACGATTTCAAGGATTCGGACACTATTGCCGCCGCACAGCGAAGGAACAAGGAACTTTCCTTTGATGAACTTGATTTCATAAAACGCGGAGCGCAGATGATCGAACATATCGGAGCACGCTCCGGCGGTGTCGGACGCTCGATCCGCGTTGGAAATAATTCCATCCAGAATGTCCGCATCAGCGGTGTCGAACCTGTCATCGCCACCATTGACAAGATAGAGATAGAACAGGGAAGATTTTTTTCCGACACTGAAAACAACACCGCCGCCCGTGTTGCCTTTGTCGGAGCGGACATCGCCAAAAACCTTTTTCCGCAGGGCGGAGCGCTCGGCAGCGAACTGAAAATATCAGGCATTCCCTATCGCATCATCGGTATCCAGGTTGCCAAAGGCACGGTCTTCGGCCAGCCGCAGGACAATTTCATCCAGCTTCCCATCAAAACATTCGGCGCCAATTTCGGCGGCCTCAGATGGAACCGCGCACCTAATTTTGCCGTCACCGCCAAAGAGGGTGTCAAGATGGAAGACGCCGTCGATGAGGTTCGGACGCTGCTTCGCATAAAACGCAAGCTCGGCCCGGATGAAAAGGACAATTTCGGCATAATCACACCGGACGCCATCAGCGGTATGATCGGCAGCATGACCGCTGTTTTTTCGATAGTGCTACTTTTGGTTCCGGGCATAGCACTGGTCGTAGGGGCGATCGTCATCATGAACATCATGCTGGTCGCCGTCACCGAACGGACAAAGGAGATAGGCATCCGAAAATCACTCGGTGCCAGACAGGCAGATATTCTCAGGCAGTTCCTGTTTGAATCTGGCCTTTTGTCAGCCATTGGCGGCTTTATAGGCCTCTTTATCGCATACACGGCCGGATACATTATTACGCTGTATGTTTTCCCGACAAGCATTCCATGGTATGCCGCCGTGCTCGCAATAGGCGTATCGGGCGGCGTCGGCATTTTGGCCGGACTTTTCCCCGCATGGAAGGCCGCCGCGCTTGACCCGATAGAGGCACTGAGGGCCGATTAACGTTATGAAACTCGTTGCATCACGGTTCTTCGAGAACCTGAAAATGGCATTCGACACGCTCCGAAGCAACAAACTTCGTGCGTTTTTGACGATTATCGGCGTCGTTGTCGGTGTTATCACGGTCATGCTGATATCGTCGATCATTTCGGGCATTCAGTTGGCGGTCGAGAATCAGATAAAATCCTTCGGAACGCGTTCCATCTTTGTTTATAAGATGGACATCGGCATTCGCTTTGACCGCCCTTCCCGCGAGGAGAGGATGCGTCCCGACCTGACACTTGAAGACGCTCTTGCTCTTCGCGATCTCTCAGAGGTCGAAACGGCCATCCCGCTGCTGGATGCATCCAGCGGCAGATGGGGAAATGCGACCATTGTCTCAGCGGCGGGAAAGCAGACCTCAAACATCAGGTTGAGCGGCACCTTGCCGGAGATCAGCCGAGCCGAGACCGAAGTGGTGCTGGAAGGCCGCTGGTTCACCCAAACCGAGGTTGACTACAAAAAAGACGTTTGCCTGATCGGTGAGACGGTTCGTGAAACCTTCTATCCGAATCAGTCGCCCATCGGCAGGACATTGGAAATAAACGGACGCGAATTCACGATCATTGGACTTCTTGAAAAAAAGGCGCAGCTTTTGGGAGATCAGGACGAAAGCAATATCATTTACATTCCTTTTGGCGCCGCCGAGCGGATAAAACCTAACGCTGACGATGTTTTCATCATGGCAATTGTCAGAGAAGGCCGAATGAGAGAGGCTCAGGATCAAATAGAAGATCTGTTAAGAACAAGGCGAAAAGTGGCTTACGGCAAACCGAATAATTTTTCGACCGCGACCGCCGACAGCATCATCGAGCAGTTCAATTCCATAACGGCGGGCGTAGCTATTGCGATGGTCGTTATCTCATCCATCGGCCTGCTGATAGGCGGCATCGGCGTAATGAACATCATGCTGGTTTCTGTTACCGAAAGGACACGTGAGATCGGCATCCGAAAGGCCATAGGCGCAAAACAGAGCGACATCCTCATTCAGTTCCTGATCGAGGCCGGAACGCTGACGGGTTTTGGCGGATTGGTCGGCCTCGCCATTGGCTGGGGACTTTCGCTGATAATTGCCATGTTCTTCCCTTCGTATGTGCCGTATTGGGCGCCGCCGCTCGGATTCTTTGCCAGCGTCGGCATCGGCATCATCTTCGGCCTTTTCCCGGCATGGAAAGCCGCAAGGCTCGACCCGATCGAATCGCTGCGATACGAATAGAAAAAAGGCCGCCGAAAATTGGAAGGAGTTTCCAGTGTTTTCCGGCGGCTTTTTCTGTTTTTAAAGTTCTGCCAGTCTAGCTTGGGTTGCCGCTAAAGATCGCTCCTATTAGCCGTGGTGCGAAATTCAGTAAAACGGTCAGGATTATCACAATGGCCCACGCCGAACCGGATGAGATCTTGTTCGTTATCCTTAGGCCTATCGCCGCCAGTATCCAACCCCATATCGCGAACAGGTCAAAAAAGCTGATGATCGTCACCAAAAGGGCATTGCTGTCCGAAGGAAAGAGCATTCCCAGATTTGCCTGGATCAGTCCACGCTGGCTTTTTATAATGTCTATTTCATCTGCCGATTTGAAGATCAGCACGATCACATTTGCGACCGTTGACACCAAAGCAGGCGGCAGCGAAGAATATACCCACACCGACAGCCCGTGAAGGAAGCCGCCCGAACCGCCAAAAGCCTTGGACCCGAGAAAATAGAACAACCCGCCCAAAAAAAGAAAGATGATGACGATCACGGGAACCGCATAACGCGTATAGGTTCCAATGTTTAGCTGCATCTCGACCATGTCGTTCTTTTGCTCGGTGCTCATCGACGCGGTCTGCTGATTTTTGTTGAACTCGTCCATCATTGCCCGGCGCATGCCTTCATCGCCGACCTTGTAATACATGCCGAATGTCAGCACCGTCGCGCAGATCACGATAAGAAGCGTCGCCAGCACGAACCTCGGCTTGCGCCGCAGGTCCTCGAACGTGCGTCCGGGTTCAAAGAAAATATTGCCAAGTGTTGCGGCCTCAGACATTTCGGCCTGTTCCATTGTTATCTTTTCAGGCGGCGGAGGGGCCGTCCATTCTGTCTGGTTCTCATTTTCCATTGGATAGTCTCCTATTAAGAAATTTGTTGGACAAACTTAAAATGTGGTTCGGTTTTGCAACTCCTTACGAAACAAAGCCTTCGAACGTTTCAACTTTTATACATATTCCGAAAATCTTCTACGCGCGGATACAGGCTGCAAAATGCCCCGGTTTCAGCTCGCGAAGCTCCGGTTCCGCCTTTGCGCATTCATCAATGGCGATGGGACATCGTGTCCTGAAACGGCACCCGGACGGCGGATCGATAGGCGTCGGGACATCGCCTTTCAGGATTATGCGTTCACGTTTTTGACGCGGATCGGGTATCGGTATCGCCGAAAGCAGAGCCTTGGTATATGGGTGCAGCGGTTCGTCATACAGTTCTTCGGCGGACGCGATCTCGACTATCTTGCCGAGGTACATCACCGCCACGCGGTCAGAGATATGCTCCACCACCGCCAACCCGTGAGAGATGAAAAGATACGTCAGCCCGAGTTCCTGCTGCAGGTCTTGTAAAAGATTGACGACCTGTGCCTGAACCGAAACGTCCAGCGCCGAGACCGGTTCGTCACAAACGATGAGCTTTGGATTCAGTGCCAATGCACGTGCAATGCCGATGCGCTGCCGCTGTCCGCCTGAAAATTCATGGGCGTAGCGATCCATGTATCTCGGATCAAGCCCGACCTTTGCCAGCAGATCGGCAACGCGGTCGCGGCGTTCCTTTTTGTCGCCGATGCGGTGTATCTTTAGCGGTTCGGAAACTATCGAAAGGATGTTGAGACGCGGATTCAGGCTTGCATACGGATCCTGAAAGATCATCTGCATCTCGCGTCTAAGAGCCTGCATTTCGGACGAATGCAGCCCGATGATGTCACGACCTTCAAAAATGACCTCGCCGCTTGTCGGTTCGTGCAAACGAAGCAAACATCGTCCGACGGTCGATTTGCCACAGCCCGATTCGCCGACAAGGCCCAGCGTCTCGCCCGCAATGATGTCAAACGATATGCCGTCAACCGCCCGCACCACATCGTCAGAATCCTCAACAGGAAAATGCTTCACGAGGTCTTTGACCTCAAGAAGCCTCTGCGTTTTTTGTTGGATTGACGCTGATATCATTTATTTAAAGATAGGACATATAAGACCCATACGTCATATACATCCTATTGTGTCCCATCATACAACACACACCTGACCTTTACGTCGTCCGGCAGGTCATAGAGCGGGATCTCCCCGCTCCGGCAGCGATCCATGCTGAACTCGCATCGCGGTTCAAAATGACATCCCGGAGGCAGATCGGTCGGGCTGGGAACGGTTCCGTCTATCGTCTGCAACCGCGTTGCAGCGTCGATGCCCGCCGAGCGAAGCTTTGGCACGGAACGCAGCAACCCCTGTGTGTATGGATGTTTCGGATGCTCGAACAGTTCATCGACACCCGATTCTTCGACGATCTTTCCGGTGTACATCACGCAGACGCGATTCGCGACCTCGGCAACGACACCCAGATCGTGCGTGATAAGCAAAACGGCGAGCTTTCGTGTTTCCCTAAGCTCGTTCAAAAGCTCTAATATCTGAGCCTGAATGGTCACGTCTAGCGCCGTAGTCGGCTCGTCGGCGATAAGAAGTTCGGGGTCGCAGGCAAGAGCCATCGCGATCATCACGCGCTGGCGCATGCCGCCCGAAAGCTGGTGCGGATAATCATTTACACGGCGTTCGGGCGAAGGTATCGAAACTTCTTTCATCGCTTCGACAGCCGCTTCCCACGCCTGTTTCTTGTTCAATTTACGGTGCAGCCGCAACGCCTCTGCTATCTGTTCGCCGACCGTATAGACCGGATTGAGCGAGGTCATCGGGTCCTGAAAGATCATGGCGATGTCGTTGCCGCGGATCTCCCGCAAACGGTCATAGCTCGCCGTGGTCAGTTCCTCACCCTTGAACTTTATCGACCCGCCGGCAATGCGTCCCGGCGAAGCTATCAGACGCATTATCGACAGCGCCGTTATCGACTTTCCGCAGCCCGATTCACCGACCAAACCCAAAAGTTCGCCTTCCTCTATCGAAAAACTGACATCATTCACCGCCCTCACCAAACCCGCACGGGTCGGAAAGTGAGTTTGCAGATTTGTCACGGAAAGAAGCGAGGACATTTAGGTCAGTATATCGTGAAAGAGTAGTGAATAGGTCGGGATATGCTTTTATTTAGTCCATTTTCTTTTTTAGGAATAAAAGCAATTTTCTTTGCGACGTCAATTGCACGTTGAGTGAGTCCGTGCGGCAGTCCTTCAATTACATGGATATTACCAACACTACCGCTAGCATAAAAAGTAACCCTCAACTTCACCGTGCCTTGCGTCGAGTTGTATCTGGCCTCATCCGTATATCCCGGTTTTGGCATGTGTACCACATACAGTGGAAAAGTTAACTCTTCCACCTTATTTTCTTTCCAGAATCTATCAGCAAATGTTTTCTGCTCCAGATCGCCGATCATGCGTTCGGCCCCATCTTTTACCGGAACGGCCTGCCCCTTGAAGTTGATCTCAAGTGAATCAAAAAATCTGGAATGGTCCGTTATAAGTTCTTTATGGTGAGTTATCCGCAGATCAATGATCCTGTCATTCTTCAAATCCTTTACAAGACGAATATAGTTCTTTTCTCCGGTAAAATTGATCTGCTCCGAAGAACTTTCTTTTGCTGCTCTTAACTCTGTTGCATCGACGATATGACTGAATTCCCCGATCCGCCGTTCCCAGGTTCTTTCTCCGAAGGGGATTATCCGGTCACATTTCCTGTCTTTCGGAGGATCGTATCTAGACGTCACAACCGCCGTGTAAACGACTTCGCCCGCGTAGGCGTAAAACGTGCTTCTCTTGAAACTATCACATGGGTCGCTCGTTTCTAAAACTACCGGGATCTTTGGAAAAGAGACCGCAAGTCCGGGCATATTTAAATTATATTTTTCCCAGAAAGGCTCAGCCGTCCTCACACCCGGAAAGGCGATCTTTTTATCTCCATCGCTCTGCGCGTTTATCGACACCGTCGCAAAGGCTAACGATAGAAACAAACTTGTCAGAATTTTGATCTTTAACAACTTTCTACTCATTCTTATTCCTGTTCGGATCGGCCGGCTTTGGCGGCAGTTTGACGGGCCGTGCGAGTTTTTTCATCACTTCCTCAACGGCTCGTTCAAGCTGCGGATCGCGGCCCGCGATGACCGAACGCGGATCGTTTTCGACCTCAATGTCAGGATCGACGCCGTAGCCTTCGATTATATATTCGCCTTTCGGGTTTGCGAGGGCAAATTCCGGCACGTTGACGACGCCGCCGTCTATCAGGTTGCCGCGATTGGTTATGCCGACAACGCCGCCCCAGCTTCGCTTGCCGATGAGCGGACCGAGGCCTGCTTCGCGGAACATATGAGGAAAGATGTCGCCGTCTGACGCTGAATTTTCATTCAATATCGCCGCCATGGGCCCGATGAACGTTCCGTCAGGGTATGTCGTGCCGTCAGGGTCGCCGCGACGATAGTTGACGCCAAGCACCTTTCGCCGCAGGCGTTCTATCAGCATCCGCGATACGTTTCCGCCGCCGTTGGCGCGAACATCAACGACCAGGCCTTCCTTGTCGATCTGCGGATAATACCATTTGATGAACTCGCGTATGCCCGCCGGCCCCATGTCGGGAATGTGCAGATATCCGATCCGCCCGTTGCTGAGTTCGCTTACGCGTTTGCGGTTTGCCTCGGTCCAATCCAGATAGATCAGGTCAGATTCGCTTGTAAGCGGACGGAAAGTAACTTTTCGCGAACCTTCAAGCGTGGGTTTGTCATTGACGGTCAGGGTCACTGATGAGGTCGCCTTGCCGCGAAAATATGCGTAAACGTCGCGGTCGGTGCGTATTTCCTGTCCGTTTACGGCCAGAACATAGTCGCCGACATTGACGTTCACGCCAACCTCTGTCAGCGGAGAGCGGTAAATGTCCTCCTCATTCTGGCCGTTATATATACGTGCTATTTTGTATCGGCCTGCGGCCTTGTCAGCGGTAAAGACCGCACCTGCCAACGCGACACGAACACGTGAAGGCAGATCTATATCGCCGCCCGCGATATAGGCGTGCTGAACGGTCAGTTCCGAACTCATTTCCGAGATCAGATAATTCAGATCGGCGCGATGGGCGACATACGGCAGCCATTTTTTGTAATCCTCGCGTATCTTTTCCCAGTCAAATCCGTGCATGTTCTCAACGTAGAACCAGTCGCGATAGCGTCGCCAGACCTCGTTGAAAATCTGCTCCCATTCCCGGGCCGGATCGACCTCCATCACCAATCCCGACAGCGAAACGGCTTTGCGCGAACGCTCGCCCGCCGGGTTTGCGTCCAAGAGCGCCAAACCGCCCTGTCCCGAAACAAGCAGTTTCATTCCATCTGCGGAAATATCATAACCGCCGCCCGGCTGTAGGAGCGTCGTCTCCTTTCTGTCCTTCAATGAGAAAATCCGCAGCGACGGCTGAACACCGGACGAACGCCCGTTAAAGAACGGTCCGCCAACTGAATAAATGATGTGTCCTTTGTTTGCGGCCAGCCCGCCGTAATTGTCCGCCGGAAGCGGAACTTTTGATGCTCTGTTCACGATGCCGTCAAAGTCGATGCGTTCTGCCTTTTGCGAAGGTGTCGGCGACGCGGCCGGTGTGCCCGGTGTCGGCGAGGACGCCGGTGACGGAGACGGCGAAGGTGTCGCCTCGGCTGCTATCGTCACCTCGTCGCTTTCCATCGGGAAAGGATGCTTTACGTCTTTTCTCAGGGCCAGAGCGTATATCTGACCCATTTTCGTCGTGGCAAAGTTGTATTCAGATTGCGATATCTGCGGAGCAAACTCGCGGGCGCTGATGAAATAAAGGTAATCGCCGTTCGGATCCCACGCCGGAGCGGCAGAATTGAACATCCTCGGCGAAACCAGCGTCACGCTGTTATCCGCCGCGTTCCAAACATGAACGCCGCTCATTCCGTTGGGAAGATTCATCACAAATGCCACGTAATTTCCCTGCGGCGACCATTCATAGGAAAAGATCAGGCCGTTGCGAGCCTCGGCGATGCGCCTGGCCTGTTTCGACGCGACATCGAGAACGTAGAGCCGGGCGTCCTTGTCGCTGTAAAGCAGCTTTTTGCTGTCGGCTGACCACACCGCACCGTATTTTTGAGCTTTGGAGCCGGTCGTAAGCTGTGTCGCCGGAGCCGAGCCGTCCTGCGGCACAAGCCAGACCTCTTCCTCGCCGCTGGCATCAGAGATGAATGCGATGTTTCTGCCGTCAGGCGACCACGTGGGAAGCTTGTCATGAGAACCGGACGAATTGGTCAGATTTCTGACGCCGCCTTTTTCAATAGGCACGGTGAATATATCGCCGCGAGCGGATACAACCGCTCTTTCCCCTTTCGGGCTGATGCCGTATGAACTGACGTATTGAGCCGCCGAGATCTGTCTCTTTCGGCGATTTATGCCGTCATTCGGAACGTTGATGTTTAGTTTTGCGGCCTTTTTCGATGAAACGTCAAAAACTTCGAGTTCACCGTCGCGTTCCCAGACGATGCGCTTGTCGCCGTCGCTTCCGGGCCAGCGGATGTCCCAATCGCGAAACTTTGTGACCTGCTCGGCCTTTCCGCCGGAAGTGCTATAGGCGTAGAGATTGAATTTGCCGTCCTTGTCAGAGATGAAATAGATCGAGTTCCCTATCCACATCGGGTCGCGGTTCGCGAACGGATTATCGGATATTTTCCTTGCGTCGTTGGTCGCCAGATCGTAGATGTAAAGCGTGTTCGCCTGTCCGCCCGCGTAACGTTTTTCGGGGCGAAAATCGCGAAACTGCGGTGAATAGGCTATTTTCGTGCCGTCAGGTGAAAGATCGCCAGAACCTGCTTCGGGCATCGGCATCGGTTCGACCGGGCCGCCATTTGCCGAAACGGTGTATAAACGCGTGACCGGCAGCGTCCACGATTCGCGCATTCCGCGAAAGACCACTTTGTTGTCCTTTGTCCAGCCGTAAACCTGATTGTCATATCCCCAACGCGGCGTCAGCGGGCCGGTCGAAGGATAAAATGTAAGCTGTTTCGGTTCGCCGCCGGTCGCGGGCATCACATAGACCTGCTCGTCGCCGTCATACTGGCCGGTGAAGGCGATCCATTTGCCGTCCGGCGAGAATTTCGGAAAGGTTTCCATGCCCGGATGAGCGGTCAGCCTGACGGCCGTTCCGCCGGATGATGAAACCGTCCACAGGTCGCCGCCGTAATTAAATACAATGCGGTCGCCGTGAATGTCGGGAAAACGCAGCAGTTTTGTTTGAGAAAAGGCAACAGTGGCGGACAGCAGCACGAACGCCGCAACAAGGAAAGACCGAATGGACATGAAAAAGAATACCTCCGACGGTTGGGTAAGAAAATTTATGTGATAATAACGCAAAAAGCACCTTAATTAAAGGCGGTAGAGCCTTTTACGTATCTTTCGGACAATGTAGTATGCAACCAAAAACCTCGCGAAATACTCAAATGAATGCTATTATTTCACAACTCGTCCTATTACGATCGGGTTACAGCTTTAGGAGAATCCATTCTGTGAAAAATCGTCCTCATATATATCTGTCACTGTTTTTGTCCCTGACGATGCTTTTTACCGCATCCGCATACGCTCAAAACCCCGTTGCGGTAAAGGATGCCAAGCCGAAAACGACCGCCGCCGCTCCGGAAAAGACCGCTCCGGTCAAGATAGAAACGATAGAGTCCGATGTTGCAGAAGCGCTTTCGGTCATAGAGGACTCTCATTTCGTCGGCAAGGACATCAACTACAACAACGTTTTCAAGTCCTCGATAGACGGAATGCTCCACACGCTCGATCCGCACTCCAATTACTTTGACGCGAAGGAATTTGAACAGTTCAGGACCGACCAAAGCTCGCGTTATTTCGGCATCGGAGCGACCATTGGCGACCTAACGGCACCTGACGGCACGATGGTCGCCACGTTCATCAGGGCGACCTTTGACGGAGCGCCGGCACATCGCGCCGGGCTTCGCTACGGCGACAAGATAGTCGAGGTAAACGGCAAGGATGTTCTGGGCAAACCGTATAGCGAGGTTCGCGACCTGCTTCGCGGCCCGCGCGGGACATCCGCAAAACTCGTAGTCGAAAGATACGGAACCGGTGAACACGAGACCGTAGAGATAATACGTGACGCGGTTCCGCAGCCTTCGATAGCCGAGGCCTACATGATCAGGCCCGGTGTCGGGTATATCGCGATGACAGGCGGTTTTAACCAGACGACCTATGACGAGTTCCGAACGGCAATGGCAAAGTTGAAGAGGAACGGCATGACGCAGCTTATCCTCGACCTCAAGGATAACGGCGGAGGCCTGGTCGGCCACGCATACCGCGTTGCCAGCACCTTCCTCGAACCGGGGCAAACGGTCTTTACGCAAAAAGGGCGCATACAGGCGATAGCCGAACGCTATACGTCTGAAAACCCCGATCCCGAAAAGATGCCGGTCGTTGTTCTGGTCAATCGAAATTCGGCCTCGGCGTCAGAGATACTTGCCGGAGCATTGCAGGATCATGACCGCGCTCTTATCGTCGGCGAAACGACGTTTGGTAAAGGCCTGGTGCAAAATCCTTTCGTGCTGGATTATGGCTCGATGCTGCTGCTGACGATAGCAAAATACGAAACTCCGTCAGGCAGGCTGATCCAGCGAGATTATTCCAATGGCGATCTGTACAGCTATTACACAAAAGGCGGCGTCGGACGTGAGGATAACGACGAAGAAGAAAGCGAAGCTCCCGTCGGCCCGGAAAGCAAGACCGATATGGGCCGCACCGTTTATGGCGGCGGCGGCATAGAACCTGATGTCGAGGTAAAGCCGAACATGATCACAGCCGAACGCAACCGTGCCAGAGCAAGGCTCAACAACCCGATATTTGATTTTGCTCTCGGACTGGCTTACGGAAAGATCCCGGGTTTTGAAAACTTGAGAGTGGATAGGCCGATACGTTTTGAATACGACATCGCTGACGATGATTTCGTCATTGACGACAAGGTATATCAGGCGTTCAGGAAGCACGCGATGAACAAGTACAAATTCAGCGCCGCACAGATAGACGCTGAAAAACAGTATGTCGAACGTTCACTCCGAGCCGAACTTGTGACCGCCGCTTACGGAACGACCACGTCATATCAGGTGTTCAAGGATTATGACAACCAGTTGATGAAGGCGATCGAACTCCTGCCGCGGGCAAAACAGCTTGCAACCGAGGCACGTGCCAAAACAGGCACCGGCGAACGGCCTTCGCCAAACAACCGCTGAGGCCGCAGCTCATTGATCTAATTACCTGAAGGCTGTCGAAAACCAAGCGTTGACGACAGCCTTTTCGCTAATGATCGGTATCTGAAATGAAAACTAGAAGCAGAAAAAGTGGCCCAATTTCATTTGCTTTATTCATACCCGTGTGTCTTGCCGCGTTCATGTTGTTTAGCTGTGCCGATTCAGACAACAGGAATAGCGGTCACAACAGTTCACCTTCTCCAACTCCTGAAAATCCCCGCAACATCGAAGGTCTGGCGGTTTTCCCGGATGGTGATGACGAGTGGGTCAATAATTTCTGTGAAGAACGTGCAAATAAATTTGGGCTTTCCGGATTTCGTACCAAAAAGATAGCACCGGACGACGTAATGATACGGATCTGCATTGGCGTTAATACGTCACGTGACAAACTCCTCTTTATTGAGAAGATTGACGGGAAGATAAGCGGAACTCTCGTTTCCGTATCGGATCCTGCCGAGCTCAAATTAGAAAAAACCTCTCTTGATGACAAAAGGCTGGTTGATCCTGATCTGTGGAAGTGGATAGATGGAGCGGGCATTTCAGAATACGAGCCAAACCAGAAACACTGTACCGCTGATCCTGGGTTAGACTCCGTTATAATGATCGTTGAGACTAGAAGAGGTGATGCATATCATCTAAGAACCGCCGAAGAATACTGTCGCGACGCAAATAATGATCTGAATAAAGTTCCCCTGTTCGTTTCTGAACTGGGCAGAAGGATCAATGTTGAACTTTTTTGAATGCCTCGTATCTCCTAAAAGGCAGCCCACAACATCATCCCGTCAATACTAAATTGACCGCTCCTATTATTTGCTGAGTCAATAGATTATAGACAAAAGAGGACTGTCGTCGTGATAGAATAAGAAGGTCGATCCGCGAATGGATATTGTTCCGTTGTGCTATTGGTTTTTATTGATGGAGGTCGTTATGTTCAGGTTTCGTCTTTCTTTTTTACTTTTGGGTCTGGTATGTCTTGGCTGCATCGGTTCAGCCACGTCAGCGGTTGAAAACGGCGATGACCGGCCGCAGGCAAAAGAACCTATATCGAATATGAGATCATTGAACGCCATCGAACCTGTCGGATCATTCTCAAATATCGAAGATAACGGAGAAAAGGCTAAAGGATTTATCGTCCGTCTGTGGCAAAACGGCGACAAGATCATTGGCACGATAAGCGGGTCGCATACACTGAAAGCCGGTGAGGACATGCCGTTGGGGATATTGGAGAACGTCGCTTTTGACCCAAAGGAAAAAACGCTGTCATTCGACGCCAAAATGAGCTTTGGCAAAACCTCACGCGACATGGTGCAGTTCAAAGGCAAAATGACCGATACCGAACTCAAAGGCGATCTGCGGCTCAGCGACCTCGCCTGTGAAACTCCCTGCACGGACGTGTCAGGCGTGGCCTTCAAAAAAGAAGATGTGCGGCTGGATCAATTCGATTCCGAAGAAGCATGGGAAAAACACATGGAACCGCAACTTAAGGCAGCCGGCCCGAAATGGTGAAGGCCGACCTTTCATTTTGCAGAAATCCGCATTGCAGAAGCCCGGACGAAGTAAGGGCTTTGTCCAGATTCCAGATTCCAAATATCAGATCTCAAAATCCAAAGACCTAAGTCCAAAGTCCAAAGACCTAAAACCCGGGTTTACGATCCATCAGCCCGACATCATCCACGAGATCAAGTAATAAACACCAAAACCGAGTCCGACAAGGATCAGCACGAGCAGGAATGCCAACCCGCCGACCACAAGTTTGAATTTCTTGTAACGGTTCTCATCGGGCGGCGAAAGCTGGTTTTGCGGAAAATATGGCGGCGGCCTGTTCATAATTGTTACCTCTGGTTAATGTTATCAAATGGGATGGAGTTTGTCCTTTGTCCTTTGTCCTTTGATCTTTGGTCTTTGGTTTTTGGTTTTTGAAATTTGGAATACGGGATCTGAAAAGAACCCGTCCACTCACGCTGTCAGTCCTGACACTCCTTGTCTCCTGTCTCCTGTCTCCTGTCTCCTTCGCTATCTCGGCAGCGGCTGTTCCATATTTGCCAGAGCATACGCCGTGACGGCCATCACGGAGCCGACGCGGGCGAGTTCTTCGGGGTTGACCTTGTCGAAAGTGTCGGCGGCGGTATGGTGATACATAAAATACGTCCGCGTGTTGAACCACGGCGCAAAAGACGGCACACCGCGTTGCGTCAGCGGCCCGATGTCCGCTCCGACACCGCCTTCGGTTCTGATAAGGCCCGAACCGTGTTCGCGAAGCACCTCAAGGAACGGCGTGAAGAACGGCAACGCTTCGGGCTTACCGGCAAAAAGTACGCCCATCGGATGCGACGCGCCAAGGTCTGCCTCTATCGCCGCAATGTGGTTGGCAATGTTGTTCGCCTCAGCTTTTGCGTATTCAGTTCCGCCGACCAGACCGTTTTCCTCGTTCATATAGGCAATGACGCGGATCGTCCGCTTTGGCTGCAACCCAAGCTGTTTCAACAGATACGGAACCTGCATCGCCGCCGCGACACCCGTTGCGTCGTCCAAAGCTCCGGTTCCCAGATCCCACGAATCCAAATGCCCGGAAACAATGACTATCTCGTCCGGCCTCTCACTTCCCTTCAGGTCGGCGATGACGTTGTGGCTGACGGCGTCAGGATATGTTTTCGGGGTCAATACAAGACGCATCTTTGTCGTGCCTTGCTTCACAAGATCGTCTATCAGATCAGCATCTTCGTAGGTAACAGACGCTGCCGGTATTTTTTTCACGTCATCGGCGTAACGTGTTCCGCCCGTATGCGGCAGACGCATCTGCGAAGCTCCCGCCGAACGCACAAGCACCGCAACGGCTCCCAGGCGCGACGCCGCCGACGGCCCACCGCCGCGAAAACGTACCGCCTGGCCGTATGCTTTCAAACCCTCGCCGGAATCAGACAGGCGATGATCAAATTTTTCATTAAAAAGAACGATCTTTCCCTCAATGCCCTTTCTGCCAAGACGTTCGAGCTGCTCATACGACGTTACGACGACAAGCTCCGCCGTGAGGCCGCTTTCAGGTGTGGCGACGCTGCCGCCAAGAGCCGTCAGAACGATCTTCTGCGTCGTTCCCTTAGCCATTCCGGGAAATTCCGTCAATTCGCCCGTTTCTATGCCGCGAACCCAATGCGGCACCTTCAATTCCTGCAAACGCACCTCAAGCCCAAGCTCTCGCATCTCTTCGGCGACGTATTCGACCGCACGTGCCGCCTGTGCCGAGCCGGAAAGCCGCGGCCCGATGTTATTTGTCATAAACCGAGTTCTTTCATAGGCATAATCGCTTTTCAATGCCGCATCTCGAACGAGCGGAAGTTCGGCAAGTGTTTTCGCGGAATAGATCGCGGGTGTGGGCGTGGCCTGCTGTGCCGCCGCCGTAAATGTCGCAGCAGCGGCCAATGCCGACAGAACAATAAGCTTGAATTTCATGGTCGTCTCCCGGTGATTTTGCTATCATCTTAACCAATCCGCATTGTCAGGACAAAGCCGCGATGTTGTCATTGCCAATATTTATGCTTTGGTAAACCCGAATTGTCCGCCGTGCGTATTTGTTTTCTATGCATTCATTTTATTTCCGCAAAATTTCAGCATTTTACCTTTTTCTTTTACTGCTGGCCGGTGCGACATCTGCTCAGGCTCAGCGGCCTGCATATGAGCGTTCGCAAAATTATGACGTTCAGCATTACACGCTGCGCGTAAAACCGGATCATGCCAAACGTAGCATCGAAGGCGATACGACCGTAATTTTGCGCCCAACCGAAAAAGGCGTAAAGGTGATCGAACTGGACGCGGTCGGGCTGAAATTCACATCGGTAAAGCTGGAAAGCGACGGCAAAGATCTGACATACCGCGTTCTCAAGGACAAGGTCGCCGTTACGCTCGACCGCGAATACGGAACCGATGAGGACATCGCCATCCGCTTTGCCTACACTGCGACGCCAAAAAAAGGCATCTATTTTGTAAATGAGGGTTTTGAGGACAAACGCCGCGTTCATTCAAAACAGATATGGACGCAGGGCGAACCCGATGAGGCACGCCATTGGTTCCCTTCGTTTGATTTTCCCGGCGACAAGGCAACGACCGAACAGTTCATCACCGCCGAAAAAGGAATGACCGTTATCGGCAACGGCGAGGAACTCGGCAAAAAGGATAACGGCGACGGGACCGAAACGCATCGTTTTCGTTTGAACATTCCCCATTCGACCTATCTGGTCTCTTTCATCATCGGCGAATACGTCAAGGTCGAGGATAAATATCGCGACATTCCGCTCGGCTATTACACATATCCCGAAGCCCGCACCATCGTCCCGCTTGCTTACGGCAAGACAAAGGATTTTTTCAGGATAATGGAAGAGCTGACCGCAACGCCATATCCATTTAATAAGTATGATCAAACCGTCGTTTCAAATTTTGAATTCGGAGGCATGGAAAACATCACTGCTACCACGATGGCCGACACGGAAATTGCCTATGCCCGGCTGGATTTTCTTCGCGGCAATGTCGAGGACCTTGTCACTCACGAGATCGCTCATTCGTGGTTTGGGAATAACGTGACGTGCAAAAATTGGGCGGAGCTTTGGCTTAATGAGGCTTTTGCCACTTTCTTTGAAGCCGCCGTCCGCGAAAAGCTCTATGGCCGTGACGAATACCTAAGAAAGGTCGGCACTAACGCCGACAGCTTTATGACGCATGATGCCGCTACGCCGGTTTCTCACGGGCTTTATAACCGCCGTGCGGGAGATGTTTCGCTGCTTTTCAAATGGCCCGCCGTTACTTATGACAAAGGCGGTGTGTTTGTTCACATGCTCCGCGAACAGGTCGGTGAAGAGACGTTTTGGAAAGCATTGAACCTCTTTTTGACGCGGCATCGTTTCTCTTCGGTCGAGACCGCCGATCTGCGAAAGGTGATGGAAGAAACTTCCGGCCAGAACCTCGGCTGGTTCTTTGACCAATGGGTTTACGGCACAAGCTATCCGCGCCTGACCGTAAGGCAGACATTCAATGCCGCTAAGAAGGAACTCCGCATGGACATCCGGCAAACGCAAAGCGGCGACAAGCTGACGCCAAAGGCGTTTCGGCTGCCGCTTGAGGTCGAACTCGAATACAAGGACGGAACAAAGGAATTGAAAGAGATCGTGGTCGATTCGCGACAGCAAGTGATAACGATGTCAGCCAAGACCAACCCGGCAAAGGTCACATTCGACCCGAATAAACGGATTATGCTCCTTTCGGTAAAGAAAAGATAATGACGGCGATGCCTTAGTTTTTTGGGACAGCCTGTATGACAAACGTAAAACTGACGGCTGATAGCTGATAGCTGTTCTTAACAACTCAACAGAACATTTTTCAGATATCGAATGAGCCTATAGCTTTCCATATACTGATGTCGAAAGATCTTTAATCATTTAAATGAACGACTCCGAACCATTGGCGAACCGGATACGCCCGCAAACGATAGACGATGTCGCGGGCCAGCGTCACCTTGTCGGTGAAGGAAAACCGCTGCGCCTGGCGATAGAACAGGGCCATATTTTCTCGTTCATCCTGTGGGGAACGCCCGGAACCGGAAAGACAACACTTGCCCGTATTTACGCCAACGCCATCAATGCCGAATTTTATGAACTCTCCGCAGTTTCCGCCGGAAAAGACGACATCCGCAAGATCGTCGGCGGGAAACCAGAAAAGGAGAAAGGGAGAAAAGGCGACGCGGAGAAAGTTGAAATCACAAGCGAGCTTTTTAACTTTGGATCTGACGAGTCTGAGGCTCCTAATGTCGAAGACCAAAGCCCAAAAACCCAAGCCCAAAAACCAAAGGCCGAAACCCAAAGGCCAAAAGTTCTCTTCCTCGACGAGATACATCGCTTTAACAAGGCCCAGCAGGATTTCCTCTTGCCTTATGTCGAAAGCGGTGAGTTGATCTTAATAGGAGCGACGACCGAAAACCCGAGTTTTGAGGTCATTCCGGCTCTGCTTTCGCGTCTGCGCGTTTTTGTCCTTGAGGAATTATCGCCCGAAGATATGGCGGTGATAATCGACCGAACAGGCTTTGATCTGGACACTGACGCCCGCGATTGGCTGATAGAAATGGCAAACGGCGACGCTCGCCAGGCCATTACGATGCTGGAAAACACGGCTCAACTCTATGACAAGATAACGGTCGAAACGCTCAAGGAAACGCTGCAGGCAAAATTTCTGCGGTACGACAAAAAAGGCGAGGAACACTATAACGTCATAAGCGCGTTCATCAAATCAATGCGTGCCGGCAAACCGGACGCTGCGCTTTATTATCTGGCAAGAATGGTCGAAGCCGGCGAAGACCCGAAATTCATCGCTCGCAGAATGGTGATATTTGCTTCCGAGGACATCGGCCTTGCACAGCCGACCGCTCTGGTCGTGGCAAACGAGGTATTCCGAGCAGTTGAAACCATCGGCCTTCCCGAATGCCTCTTGAATCTCGCCCACGGCACCGCATACCTCGCCAATGCTCCAAAAGACCGCAGCGTGACCAACGCTATCGGACAGGCGATGGAAGATGCAAAAAAATTCGGCAATCTGCCCGTCCCGATGCAAATCCGCAACGCCCCGACCAAGCTGATGAAGGAACTCGGCTACGGCCAAAAAGCCGAAGGCGAATCCGACGACCTGCTGCCTAAAAAACTGACCGGAAAGAAATATTTTTGAGAGATTTCTGTTGTATCCGGCTGCCGCCAATGCACACATTCGGCGTCATTGATCTCCAAACAAAAAAGCTGCCCGAAAATGATCTTCGGACAGCTTTTTGTTTCTATATGTGTGGTGGCCAGGGACGGGATCGAACCGCCGACACGCGGATTTTCAGTCCGCTGCTCTACCAACTGAGCTACCTGGCCGGTTGCCGTGCTTGCACGACGACGAAACCATAAGTTTACGTAAGGTTAATTGTGCTGTCAACTTACGGACGCGGGTGCGGGCCGGGAAAGTTGAGCTTTGATGAACCGCATTGCTTTGACAACAAAATTGACCGCTTTATAATTGGTTCTCATGTGCCGGAAAACATCTGAGCCGAACCGGCTGCTTTCAATGGAGTTTTGTAAATAATGAAAAATATCGCGCTTTTATTTGTTTTTCTCGCTGCGGGCTTGGCCGTAGGATGTGGTGACGCCGGACAGTCGCAAAACCAGAACGGTGTCGGGAACGGTGTAAGCAACATCGCCAAAGAAGACCTTCCGCCCGGCCTCAGCGGCGAACCGATCAAGCCGACAGGCGAATCGACACCGGGAATTCCGCCTGAGGGTGAGGCAAACAAAGTCCCTGTCGGGGCAACACCGACACCCGGAATCCCAGACGAGGCAAACATCGGCAAACCGCTGCCTCGCGGAGCAACGCCTACACCGGGAATACCTTCGGAAGAGGAGCAGAAACGCCAGAGAGAGCAAAAGCTGCCGGAAAACGTCAGGCCGGGGAAAACGCGGGCTGAGGCTCCACCAAAACCGAAAAGGCCGTGATCAAATAACCTGACAACAAGATAAAAAACAGACGGCGGACATCATTGCTCGCCGTCTATTCTTTTACTTTACGATCATTTTATGCCGGCGCGGCCTCGGCCTTTGCAAACCCCAGAACGCCCTTAACCTCGTCCTCTATCCGGTCACGAAGGTCGGTGTTTTCCTTGAGCATGTTCTTCACGTTCTCACGTCCCTGCCCAAGGCGTTCGCCTTTGTAGGAAAACCACGCACCGCTTTTTTCCACCACATTCCGAGCCGTTGCCAGATCTATCAGATCGCCTTCGCGTGAGATGCCCTCGCCGTACATGATGTCAAATTCCGTTTCACGGAAAGGCGGAGCGCATTTGTTTTTCACCACCTTTACGCGTGTGCGGTTGCCGACGACCCTGTCGCCGTCCTTTATCGCCCCGATGCGGCGGATGTCCAGCCTGACGCTGGCGTAAAACTTCAGGGCCTTGCCGCCCGTGGTCGTTTCCGGCGAACCAAAGAAAACCCCGATCTTTTCACGAAGCTGATTGATGAAGATGAACGTCGTCCGCGAATTGGCAACGATAGCCGTTATCTTTCTCAGGGCTTGCGACATCAGGCGAGCCTGCAAACCCGGCAGCGAATCGCCCATCTCACCATCAAGTTCCGCCCTCGGCACCAGTGCCGCGACCGAGTCGATCACGATGACATCGACGCTGTTTGACCGCACAAGCGTTTCCGCTATTTCCAATGCCTGTTCACCCGAATCCGGCTGTGAGATCAGCATATCGTTTATATTGACGCCCAATTTTTCCGCGTATTCCGGGTCCATTGCGTGTTCGGCGTCAATATACGCCGCCACGCCGCCGCCTTTTTGCGCCGATGCCACGACCTGAAGCGCCAGCGTCGTCTTGCCCGAACTTTCCGGCCCGTAAACCTCAATGATACGGCCGCGCGGAAAACCGCCGACACCTATCGCCGCATCAAGGCTGAGGCAGTTCGTTGAGATGGCTCCGGCTTCCTCGTGCGGCCTTTCGCCCAAACGCATTATCGAGCCTTTTCCGAATTTCTTCTCTATCTGGAGCAGGGCGGATTCAATTGCTTTGCTTTTGTCAATACTCATTTATGGTTCTCCGTTGTGGTCTTTGGTTTGGTTGCGTCAGGTGTTCAAATGCCGGACCCGTTTTGCAAAATTGCACGATACATCGCTAACGCAATACAATGTATCACACGTGCAACGCTTTTACCAACTGTCATTGATCTGATTCTCACGAATTTACTCGAAATTTGCTGTCAGGGCAAGCCCGGCATGGGCGACAGTGGGAAACAGCGTGGTCGGCTTTGCATTTTGGAGTGAAACGGAACGATCCTTTTCCCCGCAACCGACATCAAAGACCGGATAGTTGATAACCAAAAATATGTAAAGGCAGACGGAATGGAATATCTTTTGTCTGATGAACAAAAGAATGTTTGTTCTCGTAAACTTATACAATATAATACAGGCTTTGACCTTGACGGGCCTGATACTTTCTTGAAATGTCGGTAACGGATAGGCGGCAAAACATTTTATGGCAACCAGTGCGTTCATAGGACAAACGCTTGACGACAAATATCTGATCGAACGCGAGCTGGGACGCGGCGGCATGGGAACGGTGTATTTGGCGACCCATCTGGGAACCGAACGTCCGGTCGCGGTAAAGATAGTTGCGCCGCAATTCATGAAACGGCCGGAATTCGTCGAACGCTTTCGCCGCGAGGCTCGTGCCGCGGGCCGGCTCCGGCATCCTAACGTCGTTGATGTGACCGATTTTGGCTTTGCCGAAACGAGCGAAGGCAGGGTCGCATATCTGGTGATGGAGTATCTGGACGGCTGTACGCTGGGCGAGATCCTCGAAGAAGAAAAGAATCTGCCGATAAGCTGGACGCTCGATATTCTTGAGCAGATATGCTCGGCGGTCGAAGCCGCCCACAATGAGGGAATAATTCACCGCGACCTGAAACCGGACAACATCTGGCTGGAACCGAACATGCGCGGCGGCTACACCGTCAAGGTGCTTGATTTCGGCATCGCCAAGCTGGAAGCCGACCATGGACAGGATCATAACGGCGTTTCAGAACCGAGGACATCGGTCCCGACGCAACTGCTCGGGCCAAAGCTGACCGTGAGCGGAATGGCCGAGGAAAGAACGCATCATGATGACGGCGTTGCCGCGACAATGATGCTGGAAAATCCCGCCGCAAACATCACGCGTCCCATTGCGGACATAACTGAAAATGAGACCATGATCCAGGTCCAGCCTGACGGTGACTCACATGGCATACAGAAGAGTGTGGCCGGCGAGGACGAAGGCACGCGCCTTTTTTCGGAACAACCTGACACTGACTCGGCATCGCTTTTGAAAGCGACTGCACGCGGCGATCTTGGCGACCTGACGCGTGTCGGAGCAGTTCTCGGCACACCGCTCTATATGTCGCCTGAACAGTGCCGCGGCGACAGGCTGGATTCCAGATCGGATATTTACAGCATCGGCGTCATTGCTTACCAGATGATCTCCGGCAGCCCGCCATTTACCGGAGATTTTACATCGGTGATGGAATCTCATCGTGAAAATCCCGCTCCGCCGCTTGTCACAAAAGGCGTCAGAAAAAAGCTGAGAAAAGTGATCGCATCATCTCTGGAAAAAGATCCGGCGGATCGTCCGCAGTCTTGCGTGGCTTTTGCCAGCCTGCTGCGTTCGCGGTCAGAGGGCGTGTTCGGCATACTGCGGCGTTCGGGGATGATCTATACGGCCCACATGCCGAAATTCCTGAAACTTTCGGCCCTGTTCCATGCTCCGGTGATACTCCTTCTGTTCGTTATCATTATCCTGAGCCTGCTATCGGCCGGAGGATATGTGGACAGAGGCGTTTCGTCTTTCGGGATCGGCCTGACAGGCGTTCTCTACACGGCAGTCACGGCGCTGTGCGTCAGTCTCATAACCGGAACGATCACCTGGATAGTCATTCATTCGCTTGCAGTTCCGCTGCGTCCCATACGGCTTCGCGATTCGCTGCGTGAGGCTCGGAGCAAACTCAAGACCTTTGCCGGAGCCGGGCTGATTAACATTATCCTGTCCATTGGCGGGGCCGCTCTGGTCGGCGTTGTGATATTCGTACTGGCGATGACGATAGGGTGGCTTTTGATCAGCGTCGAGGCCGGAGCGGTCGCGGGAATTGTCCTTGCCGGAACGCTGGGCAGCCTGACGTTCTTTGGGATAAGCATTTTTCTGATGCTTTCTGTTCCGTCCGTGATGATGGAAAATCTCGGCGTTTTTGGCGGCATTCGCCGGTCGCTGGAGTTGGTAAGGCGTTCGATCTTAACATCGATCGGCGTTTACGCTATCATGTTGCTGATACCGCTGATCCTTGCGTTTGTGATGTCGCTGTTCATAAATCTCATCGCGCGCGAGGTTGACCGGAGCGTGCAACGCACAAGTGTTGCCGCCCAGACGCAGGAAGAGGCCAAAGCCACGGATAACGACGCTGAAAAGGATGAACGCAGTTTTTCGATAAATCTGAGCACGCGCGACGCAGTGCCGGTAAAGATCACGGACACCGAAACGGAAAAGGCCGACAACACCGCAAAGAATGTCATCATAGAAACGATCACGCAGATACTGGTGATACCGCTCCAGATACTATCGACATCCTTTACGGCGATCTTCGTCGCGCTTCTTTATCTGAAGACCCGGCAGGCAGGCGGCGAACCGCTGCAGGACCTTTTCTTCAAATTTGAGGAAAGCGACAAGCCGCGAAAGAAATGGCAGGAACGGGTTCGTCAGGGCCTTATCCGTTCGGGCCGCATTTCCGGATCCGGCATAAGGTCCGGACCAGGCTGACAATACCAATGCGTCAAATAAGGATGAAAACGATAACGAGCCTGGCCGTTGCGATGATGTTTTTCGCGTCATACGCCATCGGCCAGGAGATACCCTATTCGGGTGAGGTCATCGAAATAGAGAACAGCTTTGGACGGATAGACGCTGCCGAAAACGAGAGCGAGGATATGGTGCGGATCGAAACAGCGGCCGGATCGCTCACCGACAGTCGGATCTCCGCACAAAAAATAGGCAGCCGCATACGCATAACCGTAACGCCGAATGCCGGGAACGAGCGTGTTGATATTTCCGTGAAGGTTCCGGCACGCTCAAAGATAAAGGCCGTAACAGCCGAGGGCGAGATACGCATTAGCGGAAATCTTGCTTTGATCGATGCCCGCAGCAATACCGGAACGATCTCAATGGACACACCTGACACCGACGTCAAATATGATCTGAAATGGACGGCGTCGCGGCCAAGATATGTAGCCGATTATGAATTGGCTAAGGTGCGTGAACGTTCGGGCGGACGCTTTGAGATAAAAGGCCGGTATCGCTCGGAAAACGATCCCGAAAGCGTCAACGGTTCCGCCGAAGAAGGCGAAACGCCTATTGCGAAAAACGTTGAGATAACCGTTTCGACCGCACGCGGAATCGTTCTCCTCAACGTTCCGCCGAATGAGGTGACGAGCGACCTCCGCGAAAGGCCTCTGACCGAGGCCGCCAAAGCCATTATCCGCAGCGGCGACCGCGTGATGATGGACGCCATTCGCCGTGCCGCTCCGAAATATTTTGGCGATTACGAACGGACATTGCCGCCCATAACCAGAACACCACAGCTCACGACAGGCGGCAGGGAAAGGCCCAACGCGTCAGGACGCGTAAAACGAGCCACCGTCACCGTGACCGACCTGCGGAACCGGGCAGTTTCCGGCCTTACGGCATCGGATCTTGAGATCACCGAGAACGGACGGCCGCGGCAGATAGTTTCAGTGGAAAAGGTACAGGCTCCGGTCAACCTTGTGCTGCTTTTGGATGTGTCGGGCAGCATCGAAAATTACGTCACTTTCATAAGAAAAGCAGCCCGTTCGTTCGTCGAAACGGTCGATGCGGACGACCGCATCTCGATAGTGATCTTTAGCGAAGACGTAAAGGTGCTGGCGAATTTTTCGACCGATAAAACGAGACTGTCCGAAAGCCTCGACACTTTTGACGCGGGCGGAGCGACGGCATATTACGACGCGCTCGGATTCACCATCGCGGAATCGCTGAGGCCGCTGAAAGGCGAGCGAACGGCAATAGTCGTCCTGACCGACGGCGACGACAACCGATCTTTTCTTGCGTTCGATTCACTGATCGGGGCCGTTGAGGAAAGCGGAGCATTGATCTATCCGTTGTATGTCCCAACGGGCCTGGTGGCAGCGTCTGCTGCAAACGGCCTCGGCGACATCGACCCGCTGCGTAATCGGCATTTGACGCTTACTTCAAAAGCTGACGACGAAGGGCGGCATTTGGCAAAGGTTTCGGGCGGTGTCTATTATCCGATCTCGCAGCTTTCGCAGATACAGACGGCCTATGAGGATATTGTCGTCCAGCTGCGCACCGCTTATGACATAACCTTTTCATCCGACGCAGCCGAACTCCCCGAAAGTGACTCTCGCCAAGCCTCGCCCCTGCTCCGCATCCGCAGCAAACGCGAAAATACCTTTGTCCAGATCGGCCCTGTTACCAGAGTTCAGTAAGTTCCCTGTCTAGCGTTTCCAATAGTTCCTGATCTTCATATCCAGCATCGGAAAAGCGCAGTATTCGACCGTGCGGCCGGATTCGCGGAGTTTTTGTACCATCGGGATGGCGGCGTCGGCGTTGCGTGTGTGAACGACGATGGTCGCGGCCCGGTGCAGGTCGCGGCGGTCATTCAGCCATTCGGCAATGGCGTAGCCTGTGTTGGCGTAATCGTCGTGGTCGTTCGATTCGTAATGATGCGGCAAGAGGTCGTGGTCCAGAAAGATAGCGTCGTATTTTCCCTTGCCCAAAAGCTCTTTTGCCTCCTGAACCGTGGCGGCGATGTCCAGCGAATCGCCTGCAAATCTTTTCCTGAACCATTTGTGACGGCGGGTGTCGTCATCCAAAAGAAAAACGCTTATCGGGGTGCGTTCTGCATAATGGCCTGCCAAACCAAGTTTTATCAATAAGTTGCGAAACAATCCCATAAAATAAATTGATCTGTTTAAATATACCACAGACACGGCAAACGGCTACTCGGTTCGCTCCTGTCAATATTCTGATGCTATACTCAAACTTTCGGTCAACGATAATTTCGGATCGGTATTCGCACCCTTTAGAAACATCTCCGATATGGCCCAAAGAGCTAAAAATATCAACACACTTTCACTGGTAACAGAAAGGCCGGAAACAGAAGCCGCCGACGCAAGCAATGACGTTTGCCAGTTGTGTTTCGGCACGGGAATGGAGATCGTGCCGGGAAAAGGCGCCCGTCCGTGTTCCTGCCGTGAATCCGACCGTCACGCCAATCCGTTCGAGAAGGTCCGCGTCCCGACTCGTTATATAAAATGCCATTTCAACAGCTATGAACCCGCAACGCCTTCACAGACGGCGGCGGTGCGTTACGCAATGCAGTTCGCACAGGAATATCCCGGCGTCGATCGGGGGCTGCTGCTGATGGGTTCGGTCGGCGTCGGCAAAACGCACCTGGCAGTATCAATTCTCAAGGGCCTGACCGAACGCGGTTTCTCACCGCTCTTTTATGAGTTCGGTTCCCTGCTCAAGGAAATTCAGGACTCGTACAACGCCTTTACGAACACGTCCGAGCTTGCAGTTCTTTCTCCTGTGCTGAAAGCCGATGTTCTGGTACTGGACGAACTCGGAGCATCAAAACCGACCGATTGGGTCAGGGACACGATGGCTCACATCATAAATTCGCGTTACAACGACAACAAACTGACGATCTTCACGACAAATTACCTTGATGTTCGTACCGGCACGGAAGAAACGCTCGAAGACCGCATCGGCGTAAGGCTCCGTTCGCGGCTTTACGAAATGTGCCGCACTATAATCATCGAAGGCGAAGACCATCGCCGCAGGATGCACTCGCCGCGCCGAGCCTAAACCGACCGCCAATAGCCGCAATTCCCTTTTGCCCCCTGAAAATATCTCGCTTTTTCGGCGTTTTCAGGCTATATTGTCACAATTACCTTTTGCGGAGGTTCGCCCATGTTCCGTCATTTCATTTTATTCTCTGTCATTTTGCTTTTTATATCGGCTTTTGCGGATGCACAGCAGCCCGCTCCGACGCCTGATGAAAAACTCGTTGCGGAAGCGACCGAGCGTATCCAAAAAGGCATCGACGCGATGATCCGTGAGGGCGAATCGCTGACACTGCCGGAAAACCGCGCGGTGATCTTCACAACGGCAGGCGAAATGCTTTGGGACATTGACCGCGAACGCGCCGGAACGCTTTTCAGACGCGTCGGTGGTGAACTGATGGCCTTGAACGAGGACCTCAAGCGTCCGCGAACGCGTCTTTCCGCCAACGAACGCTGGATGTTCGACGCATCTCAGGGTTTGCTGCGGCTGACGCTTCTTCCCACTATTGCCAACTATGACCCCAAGCTCGCTTATGACACGCTCCTCTCAACCAGAACTCCGCAGATCACCGAGGCTATCGAAAAACGCTCAACCAGGGTGAACGACATAATGACACCGGAGATCTCCATCGCAAACTCCCTGGCCCAGCAGGAACTCAATCTTGAACAGAACATCGTAAATCGTCTGGCTGACACCGACCCTGACGTCGCTATCAGGCTTTTTAAGGAAAATCTGAAAAATGGGCTATCGACAGCGATCTTTCCAATGCTGGAAAAGATACACAAACATTCGCCGAAAACCGCGACCGAACTGGCAAACGATGTAGTTGCAAAGGTCAAATCTATCGACCTGTCCAATTCAGCGGGTGAGGTGAACCTTATCATCACCTTTCTACGTCTGTCACAACGCCCTGCCCTGACGAAATCGAAGGAAACAGAAGGGTTTGCATTTACAAAGGAACAGCAGATAGAAATGGCCGAGGCGTTGATCGACGAATTCCTCTCCGCTCGGCCCTCGATCATCCTCCCGATGATGATCGGGAACGCCATTCCCACGCTGGAAAAGATCGTTCCGCAAAGGATCCCGCAGGTTCGTGAAAAAATGAAACAGTCACAAGCAGGATTGCCGAGAGAGTTTGGCAGCTTTGGTATTATGGGCGAAATGGACAGCCAGGAGACCACACCTGAACAGATCGTCAACCGACTTCCGACTATGCCTGCACAAAACCGGAATTATGCTTATGAGCTTCTGAAAAGACGCATTCCGGCGATGGAAGACGAGGAGGAAGCGAGAAAACTGACGGCACGGATACCCGACGAAAAAGTAAGGCGTGAAATAGAACAGCAGTTGGAATCGAAAGGACTGGAACGTGACGCCGCCAAGGGCGAATTGGAAAAAGCTCTCAACCGCCTGAGCAGGATCGAGGACGCATCTTCCCGGCTTAAAAAAACGGTCGATCTCGCCATCGCTTTTCATCGAAAAGACACTGACGAGTATAAAGAATTTGCTCAAAAACTAATGGACAACGCCGAAACGATCGCATATTCCTATTCTGAGGATCGCGACGAACTTGCCGACCAGATGGAAGTAATTCGCGGCTATTCGGTCGTTGATCCGGATAAGGCGTTCAATCTTTTCGAGCCTGTCGTCGATCAGATGAATGAGGTCGTTCAGGCTTATGCCGTCCTGAGTAAATATGAGCGGCGTGATTCGACCTTTCGCAACGGTGAACTCGTCATCCGGCCAAGAGGCGGAGCCAACGAAAGAATGATCGTTTTCAGATTTCCAAGACACATGGAAATGCTTGGCCGTGCGGATACCAATAAGATGGGGACGCAGCTTGAACGCATTTATCGGCCTGACATCCGGGTTGTCATCCGTCTATATTCTCTTAAAGGAGAAATGACCAGCCTTAAAGTGCTGAAAGGAGAGAAGGTTCCTGACGACATTTTCAGCCCGGAAACAGGCGTCGGAACAGGTGCCGCTCCCGTTATCATGTCCGTTCTGTAACACCCTATATCAGACCGGTCAAAATAGCCTCAGCTTAAAAGTTTTGGCCTCTGATCTCTGCTTTTTCAACTGTTTAACATTATATAACAAACATCTTCCATTTTAAACATTCTGTGCTATAATGTTTTCGGCAGACTGCCAGACCTCTTTAGAACTGTTCACCACCCATGTCCTATACAACCCAGAATCTGAACGACGGTAGATACCGTATTGAGCACCAAATGCCCCAGAACGGCCCGACGGCGGTTTATGAGGCATATGACACCGTTAGCAACGTGCGCGTGATCGTCAAGGAGATCTTTGTGCCGTTTAGCTCAGGCAGTTCGGCCGGGCAGGAGCAGGCGCAGATCGCCTTTGCCGATCAGGCACAGCTGCTGACCCGCATCCGCCACGATGCCTTGCTGCATGTCCGCGACCATTTTTCCGAGGTCGGACGTCAATATCTCGTGCTGGAATCTGTTGACGGCAAAACGCTTGCGGACCTGCTGGCGGAAAATGGCTCGGGCTTCGGAACCGAAGAGGTAATGGCCTGGGCGGACCAGCTTTTGGATGCTCTGAACCAACTCCACACATTCGCCCCGCCTATCATTCACCGTGGCATAAATCCGCAGCACATCAAACTCGCGCTTGACGGCAGGATAAAGCTGCTTGCCTTTGGCCTTTCGGACGGCAATGGCACACGCATCAGCACAGACCTGTCTTCTCCGTCAGCCGGATCGGAGATCGGTTACTCGCCGCTGGAACAAATATGGGACAGCCTAGATCCGGCATCGCAAAAGGTCATCATCAACAGCTATGACGACGCGGACGGCAGAGCATTGACCGAACCGCTCACCGCAGCCGCCGATATTTTTGCATTTGGCTCAACGTTGTACCATCTTTTGACCGGGAAAAAACCGGTCGATGCCCTCGAACGTTCGATAGAGATACTTGAGGGCAATGCCGATCCGCTTGCGAGCGTCAACGAACTTGTTCCCGCCGTTCCTTTTGAGGTGTCAGAGGTCATTCAAAAGGCAATGGCGATCAAGAGCCGTGAGCGATACGATTCCGCCGCGATAATGCGTCAGGTCTTAAAGACCGCACAGGTACGCGCCCGCGAACGCGTGGAAAATGAGGCAGATGAAACGCTTGAGGCCGCCGAACTGATAAAGCAAAAACAGATACAGGAACTGCTGGAACAAAAAGAACGCGAAATAGCCGAAGAGCAGCGAAGACAGGCAGAGATACTTGAACAAAAGCTCCGCGAGGCCGAGGAACAGCGCCTCGCCGCCGAGCGCAGGGCCGCTGAGATGGAACGGATCCTGAAGGAAAAGGAGCTTGAGAACAGCATTCCGCCGCAAGCCCCGACGCGATCTTCAGAAACAGATCTGCTCGACATTCCGCAGCCTGAATTGGGACATACTTCACTGCAAATGACCTCTGAGGACCTGTTCGGCGACATCCTCGCTGAAACGGTAGAAACGCCGCGCTCAACTGTGGCATCAGGAAACGAACCTCCGCAAAATGAGGCCGTGGAAGCGGTCGTCGAAACGGAACCTTTGGCAGAGGTTGCAGAGGATCAGGCATCTCTCAGCAGCGACAACGAACAAGATGCTGTTCAGGTCGAGGAAGCTGTCGTGGTAGAAGAGTTACTTGCCGCTGAGGAAAAAATTTCCGTCGCCGAACCTGATACGGACGTCATTGAGATAGAGGTCGAACAAGAGGATCATCAACAGGCACACCAGACGGAGGAAACTCATGCCGAAATGATTGCCGAACCGGACGAAGCCCCTGTTGTCTATGACGATCAGAAGCCTGCAATGCTCGAACAAACCGTGTCCGCCGCGGCATATCAGTATCAGGACAGCTACGGGGAAGAATATAAACAGCCCGTCGTCTCGATGCCGATGATCGCAGGCGGGGTCGGCCTGATACTTTGTTTCGTCGTGCTGGCAGGATGGTATTTCCTGTCATCAGGCAGCGAACCGGCCGCGCAGCCGCCTGCGGCAGTCACTATGGAACCGGCCCGTTCCATTGAACCGCCTGTTGTGTCGCAGACACCTGCGGCCGAAACCGTGTCACAGACAACTGAACAAACGGAAGAGCCTGCCGAGGCCGCACCTGAGACAACTTCCGCGATAACCGAACAAACCGGAACCGCCACGCGTGAAGTGCGACGCGAGGCCGCACGCCGTCCCGTCGCGCAAAACGCGGCACGGAGAGAACCGCGTCCCGCCCCGGCGGAAAGGCCCGCTCAGCGACAGCCGCGAAAAGTCACGGTTGACGACCTGATCAACGACAATTAACCGCAACCACATTACAAATGCCCACTGCACAGAGGATATTGCCATGAGACTCTACCCCACCGTTTCAAGAACGCTATCAACAAAATTTATATTGATGACCGGTCTTCTGTCCGTTTTCGTACTCGGAACTTTTATGAACGCGACGGCACAGACGCCGCAGCTAAGCCTGGCCGATCTGTTGATCGGGCTTCGCTCGCAAAAAGTTTCGCTGCCCGAAAGGAACAGGATCCTTGCCGAAGCCGTTATGGAACGCGGCGTCACCTTTGCGCTGACGCCGGAGATCGAGACCGAACTGGCCGCAACAGGAGCGGCCGATGAACTGATAAAGGCGATAAAGGAAAAGGCTCCTGCACCTGACCCGCCCGAACCGCAGATCGATCACACTTTTTTCCAAAGGCGGGCAATAGAGAACGCTTCCAGGGGCGAATACACGATGGCTCTGGCAGATTACAACACTGCCGTGGAGATGAAAGCCGACGATCCGGCACTCCTGTTGGGACGCGGACGGACATATCTCAACCTGCGGTCGTATGACCGTTCGATCGCCGATTTTGACCGCGCTCTCGAACTCAGCCCGTCCGATTCCAATGCCTATTACAATCGCGGCGTCGCCCACGAAAGGATGGAAAAGATCGATCTGGCATTGGACGATTATAAAAAGG
The DNA here is from genome assembly GCA_019639175.1 of Acidobacteriota bacterium. Classification (GTDB taxonomy): domain Bacteria; phylum Acidobacteriota; class Blastocatellia; order Pyrinomonadales; family Pyrinomonadaceae; genus OLB17. The sequence goes on from JAHBSK010000008.1 coordinate 192,153, forward strand.
CGGTCGAATTGGATGACAAGAACGAAACGGCTAAGCAAAGCCTGAAGCGTCTGGAAGACGCTATCGCCAAGGCTCTTGCGGAAAAGATGGAAGCCGACCGGCTGGAAGCAGAAAGGATAAAGGCCGAGGAAGAAGCAAAGAGAAAAGAGGAAGAGGAACGGAACGCCGCTCCGCCCGAATTTCTGAATCTTGGCAATATAACCGGCGACATGGCCAGACGGATGGTGATGCCTATTTATCCATCATCGGCTCGTCAGTCCAAGGTCGAGGGAAAGGTTATGGTTTCGGTGGAAATTGACCTTGAGGGAAATGTAACGTCCGCCAGTGCGGTGTCCGGCCACAAACTGCTTCGCGAAGCTGCCGAATCGGCCGCCCGAAAGTCAAAGTTCAACCCGCTGAAATTCAACGAACACTCGGTCAAAGGACGCGGGATCATCGTTTATAACTTCAGCCTTTCAGGCAACGAGTAGAAAGCACATCAGGAACCGACTCTTGTCACTGCCGGTACCGGTCAATATGCCCCGGCGACAATGTCTGATCTTACACCGGCGGCTTCCTGAGCTATCTTGACCCCGACGCTCGCTCCGATGCGCGTGGCCCCGGCCTCGACCATCTGGCGGGCGTCTTCTATTCCCTTCACACCGCCTGACGCCTTGACGCCTATCTGGGTTCCGACCGTTCGCCGCATCAGGGCAATGTCGGCGGCGGTCGCTCCGCCTTTTGCAAAGCCTGTCGATGTTTTGACGAAATCCGCTCCGGCATTCTTTGCCGCAATACATGCCCGCACCTTTTCATCATCGGTCAATAATGCCGTTTCAATGATGACCTTGCAGATAATACGGTGTTCATGGGCAGCGTTTACAACGGCTCGAATGTCGTCTTCGACGGCACAGTCGCCGCCGGATTTCAACGCGCCGATGTTGATGACCATGTCCACCTCGCGGGCGCCGTCAAATATCGCACGGCGAGCCTCGAACGCCTTTACGTCCGGCAGCGTCGCTCCGAGCGGAAAACCGATGACGGTGCAGACCGGAACTCCTGAACCTCGGAGAAATTCACTCGCTCTTTTTACCCAGCCGGGATTGACGCAAACCGATGCAAAGCCGAATTGCGCCGCTTCATCGCACAGCTTTTTAATATCTTTTTCCGATGCTTCGGGTTTTAGCAGCGTGTGATCTATCAGGCTTGCCCAATCGCCCGCCGTTGCGGAATCGCCAAGCACGATGCCGATGCGTTCCGCTCCGGCATCAACGATGCGTTCAACGTCGGCCCTGCAAAATGTCGGACAGTCATCATCGACCAGCCTTGAAAGCACAAGGTCGGTTATCTGTTCGACCAGCTTTTCGTATTGTCCGTTCCCTGTCATTGCTTTATGTCTTTCCTATCTTCGATACTGGCGGTCGATGTCGTCTATCTTGGCAACACGCCGCATGTGCCTTTCCTCGGTTATTCGCGTTGAAAGAAAGGCCTCGACTATTTTTTTCGCCTCATCCAACGAGACCTGTCCGCTGCCGAGCGTGAGGATGTTCGCGCCATTGTGTTCACGCGAATTTGCCGCCAACGCGGTCGAATAGCACGCTGCCGCTCGAACACCCGGCACTTTGTTCGCCGCCATCGCGGAACCGATGCCCGCACCGTCTATCAAAATGCCGCATTCGACATGGTTTGCCGCGACGCATTTGGCGACCTCAGAAGCGAAGTCAGGATAATCCACGGCCTCGGTCGAATCTGTCCCAAAATCACGCACCGACACGCCCAAGTCAGCCAAAAACCCTTTCAAAGCTTCTTTATATTGAAATCCGCCGTGATCGGCGCCGATGGCAACCGACCGAACCGCGACAGAAGATGCTCTCGGTGTTCGCTCGATCAACTGGATGTTGTTTTCGCGGATGATGTCGCTTGCCAGAGGTGTCAGCTTTGTTCCCGGCGAAACCCGGACACGCGAACCCGGTACGAGGCCGCGAAGGTCAAGTTCGGTCAAAAGCGTCTTGGATGATTCATCACGGTCAAACTCCTTTCCGGCCTTTTCCTTGAGCGAATTGACGATCAGATGTTCCGGCTCTGACACACTTGCTGTTTGTCGTGGCTGAGCCTCAGTAAGATTTAATGCCTCGCGGACGAGACTGCGGATCATTTCCCTTGATGGCGTTTCTTTTGCCGACATAACAGAATGAATTTGGACGTGCTTGAAAAATACAGGTCAGTTGAAATAGTATTGCTAAAACAAAAACCATTCAACTACAGAATATTATGTCTGCAAATGCAAACGCCGTTTCGGCAACAGAATTTACCAATCCTAACCTTTCCATACTCTTTTCAGCAGACCAGATAAAGGCACGCGTTGCCGAACTCGGAAGGCAAATTACGGCTGATTATGCGGGCAAAGAGATCGTCCTTGTCGGCGTTCTGAAAGGTTCGTGTCTTTTCATGGCTGACCTGATGCGTCAGATCGATCTGCCGCTGACGATAGATTTTATGGCCGTATCAAGCTATAAGGACGGCACGAAATCGACCGGCGATGTGGAAATACTGAAGGACCTGAGCAATCCGATACGCGGAAAACATGTCCTCGTCGTTGAAGATATTGTGGACACAGGCCTGACGCTGACACGGCTTTTGGATATTCTGGATTCGCGCGGGGCCGATTCCATCCGCCTGGCGACATTTCTTGACAAACCCGAACCGCGCATCAATAAAGAGTTAAAAATAGACTACACCGGCTTTGTCGTCCCGAACGAATTCGTCGTCGGCTACGGCCTCGACGCCGCCGGACGTTACAGAAACCTACCCTTCGTCGCCGTCGTCCGCGATCCGTCAAAGGCATAGGTATTTTGGGCCGATCAAACTGACGGATCGAACCGCTTACGGCTGGCCAGAAGGCCGCGGCCTATATAGAACAGGGCGACGAGGTGAAAGCCAAAGCCCCAGAAGTCGCGAAAGCCGATGGAGATCATGGCATCTACGACATACAGGAACATTCCGAGGACGAATATCCTGTCATTCCCTTTTCTGGCGTAATAGCCAAAAGCCGCGAACAGCACGGCAATGGCGGCGTTGAAAAACAGTCCGATCGGATTGACCGCCGCCAGCGAGTTCGCCCGCAGCATCTCATCGACCAGACGCGTCGAACCAAGCCCGAACAGCATGTCAGGCAAGCCGCCGAATGTCACGATCAGCGAATTAAGTATCCCGAGGGCAGCGATCCAGAAAAACCAGTCGGCTCCGCGACGCATGTCCGCGATCTTGTCCGCCATCTGTGCCGGTTGAAAAACATTTTCAATGTTTTGCATATATGACCTCCTTTTCTGAAAATTGTTCCCCCATAATATCACAGCCGCGCAAGGTCCAAACGGTATTTTTCCGAAAGAACCGACAGGCATCAGCCCATATCACAAAAAAGCCGTGTCCGAGATTGACCATCACTGTCCGTTTCGGTATAATTTGAGTTTTTCGGCGGTTTGCCGGAATGCGACCCTTTTATAAAGAGGTTAATTATCCAAAATGAGTTACGCTATCATCAAAACAGGCGGTAAGCAGTTCGCCGTGGAAGAAGGCCAGGTGCTGCGCGTGCCGAGCATCAGCGAAGACGCAGGCAGCAAGGTCGAATTGGCCGCTTTGGTTTCCGGCACAGGCGAAAAAGCAGTCATTGGCGGCGAAACCGTCACGGCCGAGGTCCTTTCGCACGGACGCGGCGACAAGGTGATCGTTTTCAAAAAGAAACGCCGCAAACAGTACAAACGTAAACAGGGCCACCGTCAGGGTTACACTGAGATCAAGATCGAAAAAATTTAGGAGGAAACGGATCGGTAGAAGATATTAAGAGACATGCGGCATAACAGTTCCGCATTCCGAAATCCGGATCCCGAAATAGAAATATGGCACATAAGAAAGGTGTAGGTTCATCAAGGAACGGTCGCGATTCGAACGCGCAGCGGCTTGGGCTTAAGAAATTTGGCGGCGAGCATGTCCTCGGCGGCAACATTTTGGCTCGTCAGCGCGGCACAAAATGGAAACCGGGCAAGAACGTCGGCCGCGGCAAGGACGACACGCTCTTTGCTTTGATCGAAGGTTTTGTAAAATTTGAAGACAAGGGCCGCAAGGGCAAGTTCATCAGCGTTTACGCCGAACGAACACCCGACCCGCAACCTGAAGCTGCATAGACAGCGTTCACAAAAAATCTCAAAAAGCCGCCTGGTATCGCACCGGCGGCTTTTTTTATTTACAAACATAAAAAACATAAAAAAAGGACACCGCACATAATAGTTTCTTTTAACTAGGATTCAGCATTAGAGAATTTCAAAGTCCAAAACGCTCCAGATCAGGCCGATCATTTTAGTTTCTAACAGAGACCTTTGAAAAACCTTTGGAATTCATCTTTTGTAAAGGAACTTCTCTCATGGCCGCCGACTTTGGTAAGGTCTTTGTTTTAGCT
>JAHBSK010000009.1 GCA_019639175.1 Acidobacteriota bacterium
CAATTTCTCCCGGCTTGATGACATCGCCTCCAAATTGAGCGATAATCAAGCGGCTAAACTTATGATTGCCGCAAAATCAATACTTTTTAACAGCATCAATGATCAGCTTCACAAACCACCTCGTTAATCACCCTCCAACTTCTCCCTTCAGTATCATTTCTGGATTGGAATATACTTAAAATGTCACGCGGCCCACATTCCTTTCAGAGCGGTGTCGGCTATAGATTGGAACCGAGCGAGCTTTACGCGGTCGGTATTTTTGTAAGTGACAAGCGGCATAAGGCCGTTATCCATCAAACGTTCGCATACCGTCTGGGTCAGTAAAACTTCGGAACCGGGTTTGTAGATCGTCTCTGTTCCATCCTTATAAACATGTATCGGCAGGCCGTCGATGTCCTGTTTTAGCGCCCGTCCCATTTCCCATCCGTACTCTGAAAAGCTCTGGGCCAGCAAAGCTCCGATGGCATAGCACGAGCTTGACCACACATAGCCGTCATGTTTCGGGCCATCCGTAAACTCCTCAAAATAAAAGGTTTCCAGTGGATCGGTATCGGCCCCGTAAGGGAGTCTTGCCAAAAATCGCGGCATCACCATTCCAAGATATTCCGCCTCCGGCTGGCCGGTCAAAGCCGCCCAAAGTTTACCTGCCTCAGATGCATCGGCGAATTTCCAGTTGGCCGGATCGGTTGAATCTGAGATCGTATCAATGCCCATGAATATCGGCGAGATCGACGAAATGAAAGGAGCGTTTGCGGCTGACGCAAGTTTTCCGACGCGGATAAGTCCGGCGACATCCGCAACGGCCGTATCGAGATCAAGGTCGCCGAGAATAACGGCAAAAGGTTCCTCGCCGGGTGTTTCTATCGCGTCGCGGACCAGATGACGGTACAACGCGGTGTCTGCCAGAGTTTCGGCAGCTGCCAGATCTTCAAGGAATTCGGTTTTGGAAATATCAAGAACGTGGATCTTTAGATCGGAAGACGTTTCCGCTCTTCGTATCAAAAAGAAGAGTCCGCGCCATGTTGCCTCCAGTCTCTGAAAGCGCGGGTTGTGCAGTATCTGACGCATCAACTCGCTCGTAGCCTCATCGACCGCGCTCACCATTTGTTTCTGCTCATCCTCGTCCACATTGACCAAATGGGGTCGAACAAGCCTGCTTACAAGATCGGCTATTTCACCTGTTGCGCCGGAGGTTGACCTTGGTGCTGCCGCTCCGCCCGAAGGTTTGGAAAGGATCGCATCGAGCAGTCCTTCCGCCGGAGTTTCATCAGATTCCTGCGGTGCGGCGGCAGGTTCATTGTCCGAGCCGCTGTCGTCCACATTACCGAAACGTTCCCTCACTTCTCTCGCGGCGGAATGAAATGTATTCTCGTCCTTGAGCTGTTTTCGCAGGTCGCGCAGTTCACCAAAGATCGGCAAATTGCGGAATATATTGTCGGGATGAAAGTCGTCCAGTTCCCTGAACTGAAGCCGCAGAAATCCGATGCCGTCCAGCTCGATGTTCAGAGCAACTCCGAGCTTTTCAATAACAGCATCGTAATTATCGCGGTCGATCTCTATCAGATTTCTGTCCGCCGGCGAGCGCTTGTCAGCGTCACCGCTCAGATCGGCCAAAACAAGTATCTTGAACGGCGGTTCCTCGACAATTCCTGTTCGTTGAGATTCAAGGGAAAACAGGGCTTCCAGATTGCTCTCTTGCGATGACATTTATCCATTCTCCGAAAACTTTAGTTTTGAAAACTATTAGTCAAACGGACAGGAATGTCAATGCGCTCGGCAAAGGATATATGCAATGAAAGGCAGGATGATAAATTATCGGCCTGAAAGCTCGATGGTTCTGCGAAGAAATGAGACCTGCGGCGAAGCAAGGTTCCTGAACTTTAGCCCAAAGCCAAAGCCCGCCAGAACGTATGCGACCTCACCGGTAAATCTGATCTCTTCTCCGCCGCCCGTTCTCAGGTCAAAGGAGATGTGTTCGCCGGGGCGATAATTTGTTATGGATTCAATAAAGCATCCCCCCATACTGAGGTCGCTTATGCGCGTCGGGCGGCTTCCGGCGGCCGAATCCAGCGTTATTTCCACCACCGTGGTTACGCGGTCTTCTCCGCGTTCCATTCGCGGTTCAGGCGGAGGCTGCGGCGCGCGAGACGCTTCAACTATAGCCATTAAACGTTCCTGTATGGTCAGATCTTCCATCTTATATGGTTCACGGTCGCTACAATGTTAGTATGAAAGATTCAATCCTTTGTTTCTCCCAGAAAATATTTTGAGCTTTCCGCAAAAAAGGAAACCGGCGAGTGTAATGCACTCGCCGGATAAGAATTGTTAATTGAACCTGAAACCCTCAAACCTCTTCTGCCGGTTTTGACACGGGCACAAAAGGCTTTCCGGTCTCGCTTTTGTTCACCGAGGCTCTGCCGGTAAGTATTTCGGGGTCTATACGGAGTATCGCCTCGATATTTTCCCTGACCCAACTGTCCATCCATCTGATACTGACGGCCGGTGTCAGCGTCGGATTTATCTCGGCGATAAGTTTCACGGCTTTGTCGCGTTCCGCCGGATCGTCCACGATAACGGCGGTGCCGCGTATCAACACGCTTTTCCAGTTTCTGTTATCGCGCACATTTTCGACCTGTAGGCAGACATTTGGATTGGTGCGGATCATCTTGGTCTTTTTTCCCTCGGTCGTATAAACGTAGATGTTCGGTTCATCGTACGCAAAATGAACCGGTACGATATACGGCCGATCATTCTCAGAACAACCCAGGTGTCCGTAGTCAATTTCCATTAAAAGAGCGGTAATCTCGCTGTGCCGCATGTCCTCAACTTCGATCATAAAGCCTCCGTTTTCAGCCGGAACGTCAGAAAGTGTCCTACTAAAATATACCACGACATAATGCAAACTCTCAGGGCATCCGGATGCCAACGCGCCGATTAACTTATTACGTCGCAAATGATGTAAAATCCTTTAAGTAGGGTTTGTGAAAAAAATGAAGATCTTGATCGCATACGACGGGTCTCGGTACGCCGAGGCCGCACTTGATGATCTCACCCGCGCGGGGCTTCCGGCGGACGTGGAGGCACACATTCTCTCCGTCGCCGAGGTCTGGCTTCCGCCGACGGACGGAGGCGTTGATGCGGACAGCTCCGATCCGTACATCCAGGGAATTATAGACCGGCGGCGTGAACAGGGCGAAAACCTGGTCGAACAGAACAAGAGTTTTGCCGATCAGGCGGCTGAGCGGCTACGCGGCAGTTTCGCCGATTGGAACATAACCGCTTCGGCAACGTTTGGTTCGCCCGCCTGGGAGATACTTGCCAAGGCGGATGAGGTGCAGCCTGACCTAATTGTTACCGGCTCGCAGGGACAGTCAGCGGTAAGCCGTTTTCTGCTGGGGAGCATTTCGCAAAAGGTTCTGGCAGAAGCCCGCCACTCGGTACGCGTCGCCAGAGGCAGGATAAATATCGACCCTTCGCCGATCAGGATCGTTGTCGGTTTTGACGGAACCGGCGGCGCGCGGTCGGCAGTGGATGCCGTCCTGAAACGCTCGTGGCCGGGCGAAACCGAGATCAGGCTGATCTCCGTGACCAATCCCGTTTCGCCGACCGTTTTTGGCCGTCTTGTGCCTTCTGTCAGTTCGGCGGTTGGAGAAATGAACGAGTCGGAGGTCAACTGGATAAATTCTCACGCACAGCCGATATTGGATGAGTTCAAGGAAGCGGGCTTAAACTGTTCGTTAAAGGTTGTCGCAGGTTCTCCGAAAAAGGTCCTTGTTGACGAGGCTGAGCAATGGAACGCCGACGCGATATTTGTCGGGGCCAATGCCTACGGCAGCAAGTTTGAAAGATTCATTTTGGGCAGCGTGTCAGCGGCGGTCGCGGCAAGGGCGCAATGTTCGGTCGAGGTCGTCAGGTAACGGCCTCAACCGGACATCATTATTTTCCGATACAGAATGTGGAGAATATGCGGGTCAGCATGTCCTCGGTCGTTGTTTCTCCCGTTATTTCTCCGAGCAGCCGAAGAGCGTTGTGAAGCCCGAGCAGAGTTATCTCTTCCGATGAGCGTTGTTTTAAAAGCATAATTGAGCTTTCCACTTCTTCGACAGACCGTCTGATCAGGTCATGATGACGCGCGTCAGAGATCATCCAGCCTGAAAAAGGAGCGTCATCCGCAATGAAAGGCTCCTTGATCGCGCGTTTCAGCTCTTCCAAACCGTCACCGGTCTTTGCGGAAACAAGCAGCGGCATCTGCGAGGCTTCTCCGCCAACGGCCTGTGCAATACGCTCCGCCGTTTCACGGTCAACAAGGTCGATCTTGTTCAACAGGTAAATGACATTCGCTCCGTCAAGTTCCTCAAAACCATTTACTGTTTGTGTCTCATCAGTGACATCCATTAACGCGATGACGACATCGGCGTCGGCCATCGTCCGCCGCGAACGCTCAACGCCGATGCTCTCGACCACATCATCGGTCTGGCGAAGCCCCGCCGTGTCGATCAGCGATATGGGAATGTCATCTACGGTCAACTGCTCGTGAAGCTGGTCGCGCGTGGTTCCGGCAATGTCGGTAACGATGGCGCGTTCCGAACCGAGAAGAGCATTAAAAAGACTGGATTTACCGACATTCGGCGGCCCGACCAGAGCGACCTTTAAGCCCTCACGTAAAAGGCGGCCTGTTTTGAACGTCGCCGCAAGAGCTTCCAATTTCAGCTTTATCGCGTTCAGCCTTTCAGATATATCATCGATGTTTGAATCGGGAAGATCGTCCTCAACAAATTCCAAAGCCGATTCAAGCACGACTATGATGTCGAGCAGTTCGTCCTTGAGCGGCTGAAGCTGGTGCGACATTTCGCCCCGCATCTGTCTGACCGCCTGACGGACGGAAGCGGTCGTTCTCGCGTTTATCAGGTCGCGGATCGCCTCGGCCTCGGCCAGGTCCATTTTGCCGTTTGCCAAAGCACGAAGAGAAAACTCTCCGGGTTCGGCCATCCGCGCACCGAGGCGAAGGCACGCATCTACCACTTGCCGAAGTATCACTGGCGAACCGTGACACGCAAATTCGATCACATCCTCGCCTGTGAATGATGCCGGTGCCTTAAAGTAAGTAACAACGGCATCGTCAATTATCTCGGAAGTTTCAGGATCGGAAATCGAAAAAAGCCGAGCGCGGCGAGGTTCTAAGGCGGCTGTCGATCCCGACATCATCTTCTTTGCAATATCCCGCGCGTCTCCGCCGCTAAGGCGCACGACACCGATGCCGCTGCGGCCGGTCGGAGTTGCAAGTGCGACTATCGTGTCCGCCATTTGTTTATTTCACCGCAAAGATGCAGAGACGCAAAGTTGCAGAGAAAGAAATTTCTGTCTCTGTGTCTTTGCGTCCCTGCGGTAAATGTTATTTTAATCTGACTTGAAGCCTGCGTTCCCGACCGGCTCCGACCGATTCCGTTGCCAGGTCTTCCTGCTGTTGGAGCGTCAGATGGATTATCCGCCGCTCAGTGGAATTAAGCACGCCGAATGTGAATGGCCGTCCGCTCTTTCTGACCTGTTCACCCGCAAAGCGGGCCATTGCCTGAAGCTCGGCTTTGCGTGTTTGGCGAAAGCCGTCAGCGTCGCAAATAAAGCGGTGTTCACGGTCGAGTTCGCGCCCCATTACCTGAAACAGCAGCACCTCAAAGGCGTCAAGCATCTCAGCGTTTTCGGAGAGAGCCATATCCACGTCAACTCCGCTCAGATTCAGCAAACATCCGTCGTCGATCCATCTTGAAGACACATCCAACTGAAAGCCCAGGTCTTCGATCACCTCGGTCAGAAAGGTCTCTGCTTTTTGACAAACGTCACTCATAATCGTTCACCCTTAGGTAATCTTCCTTTGCTTAACTGCTCTTCACTTTTTTCACTCCGCCCGGTAGCGATGTGACGACCTCCGGCGTTGTCGTGCCGCCGTCAGCGGGTTTGTTCAGACGGTTGATAATCATCTGCTGGCCAAAGCTGACTATGTTGCCGAAGAACCAGTAGAGCAGCAAACCGGCAGGCGCCGACCACATTATCCACAGCATCATTACAGGCATCAGATACGCCATCATCTTTTGCTGCATCTGCTGTTCTGGTGTGACGGCCGGGCCTGTCGGCGTGAACTTCATCGCCAGCACCATCGAAATGGCAAAACCGAATTCAAGCAGATGCCACGGGTCGCCCGCGGAAAGATCGGGTATCCACGCAAAATGTGCCTGTCTCGCTTCGAGCGAGATCGTGATCGCCGTATAGAATGCTATCAGCAAGGGGAACTGCAGCAGCATCGGCAGACAACCGCCTATCGGCAACGCGTCCTTGGTCAGCTTTAGCTGTTCCATCTGTAGCTGCCGCATACGCGGATCGTCGGTCGGCACGCCTTTTTTCTGCAACGCCTTTATCTTGTCCTGAAGCTCCTTCATCTTCGGCGCGTTTCCGGCTGCCTTTTTGAAGGAACCTGATTGCTTCCACCTGAGCGGGAACAGGAGCGAATAGAACAGGAACGTAAAGATGATGATGGCTATGCCGTAATTGTTCGTAAGAACATTAAAGAAATGCAGGGCGTGCAGTATCGGGATCGAAAGAGGCTTGACTATGAACCTGATCGGCCGATAATTGCTGAAATTTATGATGTTTACAAATTCCAGTTCCCTTCCAACCGAATCACTCAGCGGAGCATCAAGGCTCGAGATAAGAAAATAGTCCTTCGATCCGGTAAAGACCTTTGTCACCGAACCGTCCGTATTGATCGGGACAAATGCTGTCACCAAATGCCTTGTTTCCTTAACGGTCGCGCTTCTCAGGATCCAACTGAAAATACTCGGGTAGAACGGCTCGGTATCGACCTCATATTTCATCGCCTGCAGCTCAAGCCCTTGCGTTTGAGTTGAAGGAATGGCCGCCATCGCAAAGTATGAATCGCTGACACCCGCCCAATCGATCATGCCGGGAACATTCAATCCGGCCTTGCCGTCCGAACTGTATTCAAATGAATAATTGCCCTGATGCCGGACTATGCCGCCGTCCGCTGATGCCACGGCCTCCGATTCGATCTGATAAAAGGTATGGTGATTGATCGCGTGGTCGCCGATGCTGGCGCCGATAGCGAGTTTTGTGTTCGGAACGGCCTGGCCGTTTTGCCTCAGATCGACCGAAAGATCGGCAATATAGCTGTCCGCGCGAAAAACGAATGTCTTTTTTACCTCAACACCATTGGCTCCGGCCAACGTGAATTCAAGCTGTCGCTCTTCGCCCGGAGCAAGTGTTATCTCGTTCTCTTCTACCGATGTCTGATAATTTCGTTCGTTAACAAAGGTATTGATGTTCTGATCCGCCGTCAAAAGCCTAAAGGGAACAGCCGCCGGAGTTTGCTCCAGAGCCTTTTGCGAGATGAGCTGCAGCGGCTTCTTATTGTCTTCTGTCGAGCCGTCTGCCCATAAAGGAACCTCGCCTTTTTCCGAACGGTTGGCTATCAGTATCCAACTGGTCGCAACAGCGCCTTTCGAATCAAGTTTTACTTCATAAAGCGGCGCTTTGATCGTAATGGTGCGATTTGGCACCTCATCCGCTGATTGTTCCTCGACAGTGGATGCCTGCTCTGCCGTAGGCTGAGGCGTTGGCTGCTCAGAAGTGTTTGCCGTGTTCACCGCTGTGTTGGTGATATTGGCAGGTTCGGACTGTGGCGGCTTCGGTGTAAAATATGTCCACGCAAACAGCACCACCATTGAGGCGGCTGCCGCGATCAGGAATCGATACTGATTTTGATTATTGCTATTTTCCATTTATAAAGCGGCCGCAGCCTCACTTGACCGGATCATGACCGCCTTTGCAAAACGGCTGACAGCGTAAGATACGCTTTAATCCCATCCAGGTTCCCCGCAGAGCGCCGTATCTTTCGACCGCCTCGCGGGCATACTCGGAACATGTCGGCTCAAACCTGCACGCGGGCGGCAAAAAAGGCGACACCACGGCCTTGTAAATTCCCAACAGATCCAGAACCAGAAATTTCATCTATTTTCGCATTTTGCCACAGAAAGCCGTGTGTTGACAGGCGGCAGATGATAAAACGCAAACAGTTTGTCAGATCTAAAGGACGGAACCTTTGGAATCAGTATCCGCTTTTTCTTTTCCGGCTATTCGTTCAACGATCTGTTTGAATTCCTCAAGCGGTTTTGCGAGCTTTTTTTGAACTATGGAACGCCGCGCGTTCAAGACCCAGTCAAACCTCGTGTCCATTTGGTCAAGTTCTGCCCTGCTTAGCCTGAAAACCTCTCGCAAAAGCCGTTTTGCCCTGTTGCGGTCGTGTGCCTTGCCTATCGCCTTTCGCGTCGCGGTTATGCCGACACGATGCAGGCTCCGTCTGGAAGGCAAAATAAAAACCGTCATAAAACGGCCTTCAATACGCGTTCCCTGTTCGTAAACACGAAGAAACTCGGCGCGTTTCAGCAGCCGAGCTTCCTTCGGTAACGTAAAGCTTAATAATGCTGAACCGTCAGACGCTTGCGGCCCTTTGCCCGACGGCGCTTCAGCACCGCGCGGCCGTTCTTGGTTGCCATGCGTGCTCTGAACCCGTGCTTTTTTGCCCGACGGCGGTTGTTTGGCTGATAAGTTCTTTTCGGCATAATTGCTCTCCATTTGGTTCACCCGAAAGTGAAAACCTTTAAATTACCGTTTGACCGGCCTGTTGTCAAGGCCTGTTGGGCTGCTTTTTTTGGCACCGAATGCTGTATTTGCCGATGCCGTGTTTTCTGATACAAACTATCTAGCGATCACAATTTTTCGGAGGTAATGAACAATGGCCCAGAGAAGCACCGTCGAACCATCCGCATGGAACGAATTTTTGGCCGATTTCTCGGAACGCAACAACGGACGCCGGGCGCGCTTTGAGCTTTTTGGGCAGGGAGGCTCGGTAAAAGAGGAATCGCAGGAAGGCCATTTTGAAAAAGCGTCGCTGACCGGCAGGACCGTTACGGTTGTCCGCACCTATGAATCGCATGGGGAAACAAAGACGATGGCGGACGAGATCAGGGACACGCACGGCATACAGATACAGCACGATGCCGAGGGCGGCGAGGAAACGCTTGAGTTTATGAACCACAACGGCGACAAGACCGTTCTGCGTTTTGAATCACTGATAGACGGAGCCTCATAAGGCTGCTTCAGCACAGGGTCATTGCCGCCGTTCTCTGACGGCTCGGCGGCCTTCGATACGAATCTCGCCTGTCACAACGCGCCGCACGGCCTCGATATACGCGCTGTGTTCCTGTTCCAGAATACGTGCAGCCAGTGTTTCCGCCGTGTCGTCGTCCTTCACTTCCACTGTCTTTTGGAGGATTATCGGCCCCGCGTCCAGTTCTTCGTTTACAAAATGCACCGTACAGCCTGAGACCTTGACGCCGTGGTTTATCGCCTGCTGATGCACATCCAGGCCCGGAAAGCTGGGCAGCAAACTCGGATGGATATTCAAAATTCTATCCGGAAAAGCCCTTATAAACAACGGCGACAGCAGCCGCATATAACCCGCCAGACAAACCAGCTCGACACCGCGTTTCCTCAATTCGGCAACTATTTCAGCATCGTGTTCCTCACGGCTGCGGCCTTCTCTTTCAATAACAACCGTCTCAACGCCGCGTTCCCGCGCCTTTGCCAAACCGGCCGCATCAGCCTTGTCACTTATAACAACGGCGACCTCCGACACGGGTATCTCGCTGCTCTTCACGGCATCAACCAACGCGGTCATATTTGACCCGCGGCCTGAAATTAAAATCCCTAGTTTCATGTGCCTTTTCTGCCTGAAAGTTTTTTGACGGTTTTCATTAAGCCCTGCCGCCGCAATATTTCTAGCAGAGTCAGATGCATCAGAAGATCGCGCAGCGGCGCAGGAAAGGGAACGCATGAGTCAAGAACGACGATCATCCTTTAATAATTTAGGCCCAGCTCCTGCGCTTCGGCAGCAAGTTTTTCTAAAACCTTAAGACGCTTTTTGTCTATCTTTTCTTTATAACAAAGAACGTCTTCCATCCGAATGCGGCGGTGTTTGCCTACCTTTCGAAAAGGAATTTCCTCATTCTCAAGAAGTTTTACAATAAAAGGGCGTGAGACATGCAGCAGATCGGCGGCTTGCTGGGTTGTGATCTCGGCTGGCTCCGGCAACACGACAACGCTTTGTCCTTCGGCAATGAACGACAGTGTTTTTTCGAGAACTTCCCTGACGGGCTTAGGCATATCCACAGTTGTTGATTGCCCAATATTCAACCGCACACTCGCCTTCGCCCGCGACCTCAATAACTTCCTGCCCTTTTCAGCCAATTCTATGTCTTTTGATGTAACTGCCATACCAGACCAAGATTAGCATATTCGAATTATTCGAAACAAATGAATTTATCAAAACCTAAAAATGTTTCGGCTCGCCTACTATTTTTGTAAATTCCGTAGCTGAGTCAGGATCCCAACGGCCCCAGTCACATTGACCCATTACTAATGAGGGATAGTTATAAAATTGCGGAGCAAAGAAGTATGTTTTTCCTTTTTTGAGCTTGAAACCGCAAGACGAACGCGATCCACCCAGATGCATATCAGGTTCTCCGTAAACGATCATTGTACGGGAGTCCACACCTAACCAATGTTCTTTTACTCGAATAGTGTATCTAAAATAGTCAATAGGTACGGGCTCACCTTTTTCAGTTTTTGCAATCCAGTTTACCATTGCCCGATCAATCTTAATGACCTTGCCGGTAAACACGGCCCCTCTAAATTCATTAAGAAAATACTCTCTTTTCTCATTTCTTATCTCGTCGATGCTTTTTGACGTAATAGGAATTGGACTGCACGAACAACCCAATGATTCGCCTGAAATGACGAGCAACAAAATGAATACAAACGGGATAAGCTTTATCATATTAGGCTATGACAACTCTCTCTTGGTTTTGGTTGCTTACTTGTCCAATAACAAAACGATCTTTTAATTGACCAGCCAGGATTTCAGCGTCTGCTTCACCGCAAATTATTACCATCCCGATGCCCATGTTGAACGTGCGGAACATTTCGTGGTCGGAGACGTTTCCGATTTTTTGCATCAGGCCGAAGATGGGTGGTTCGGGCCAGGAGCCGCGGTTTATTTCTACTGAAACGCCCTCTGGCAGAATGCGCGGGATGTTTTCGAGAAAACCGCCGCCGGTTATGTGTGCGAGGCCTTTTATAAGTGGAACGCGGGCATCTTGCCCGCTTTGCAGGCTGGAAGCCTGCGTTCCAAGCAGCGGTTCGATCTGCGGCAGAAAGCTGGAATGCGTTGCCAGCAGAGCTTCGCCGACGGTCGTGCCGAGTTCGTCAATGTACGAATCGACCGTATAGCCGCCGACCTCAAAAAATAGCTTTCGGGCAAGCGAATAGCCATTTGTCTGCAAACCGGTCGAGGGCAGTCCGAGGACAACATCTCCCGGCTTTATCGACTTGCCGTCAATGACCTTTGCCTTATCGACCACGCCCACAATAAATCCGGCAAGGTCATATTCACCGTCAGCGTACATCGAAGGCATCTCGGCCGTTTCGCCGCCGAGCAGAACGCATCCGTTCTCACGGCAGGCTCTGGCAAAACCTTCGACCACCGAAGCCGTCACTTCAGGATCAAGCTTTCCCGTCGCAAAATAGTCCAGAAAGAAAAGCGGCCTTGCTCCCTGAACCAGAATGTCATTGACGCAATGGTTGACCAGATCGGCCCCCACCGTGTTGTGTATCCCGGTCTCGAACGCGACCTTGAGCTTTGTCCCGACACCGTCAGCCGAAGCGACCAGTATCGGCTCAGCCATTCCCGGAAAGACGCCTGAGAACATCCCGCCAAAGCTGCCTATCTCGGTCAGGGTTTTTTCATTGAATGTGGATCGCGCGTGTTCGCGAATCTTCGCGACCGCAAGATTTGCTTTGTCTATTGAAACGCCGGCGTCAGCATACGAAATAGGCTTGGTCATAAGAAACTCTCTTGAAAGATAGGATTATAATACGCGACGCGGGTTTTTGTTAAAGACCTGTCTTTAAGAAAAGACATACCCAAACTTTTCCTGTTAGTATTATCGTTGACCATTACACCTACTAACATATAGCATTTTTATATGAGCTTCACTTTACACGATCTTGGTTCCGAGGGATATGAGTTTTCCGCCAGCGTATGGCATTGGAAGGCTGCCCTTGAGGTCATAAAAAGCCTGGATGTCATAAGCGATGGCAAGATCCGCCAGATGGGTTATAACGCCATGGGTACGCGGGTCGATATCGACGATGCCCATTTGATCGCCGAAAAGATCAATTCCGTGATCCTTCCAAAACTGGCTCCGAACAAAAGGATGTTCTCTGACCTGAGCATAACCGCGGAGCCTGATGACGGCACGATCTATAAAGATGATGACGAACAATGGAAGAATTACAGCGTGGATCACGACTGGCTAAAGGAGTTTTCTGATTTCTGCCTTCGTTCCAAAGGGTTTCAGATATTCTAGTTCACGGTCTGTAAAATTTTTATCATTAGCGTCCACATGGAATTTTCTCTGACATTCTATGGTTTTTTGTACCAACTGGCCGAACTGGCCGGAAATATTTGGTTTCAAATGACCCTGCTTGTCATTATCGCCACCTTTCATGGTTACGGTGCGGCGTGGCTCGCGGTCAGGATGTTGTTTCGGCCGCGCGAACCGTTCAAGATATTGGGGCTGACTGTGTTTCCGCAGGGAATGATTCCGCGCCACCGCGAACGTCTGGCAAATGCTATTGGCAAGGCCGTTGGCGAGGAACTTGTTTCTCAGGAAACGATCATGGATGAACTTCTCGGCAAGGAATTCCTTCACCGAAAGATCCGCGAAGCGGTCGATGCCTACACCGACGATCTGCTTGCCGAAAGATTTCCGTCGCTGATCGAAGCCCTGCCTCAAAGTCTCCGCGAACCAGTTCTTGATTCGATAACTTCGCTTCAATTCAAGGTGGCGGAACATATCGAGGAACTTCTTGCGAGTGAAGCGTCTCTAAAGACTGTTTCCTCTTTGGTCGAAAAACGCGTTGACGACCTTTTGTCCCGCCGCGTGTCGGAAGTTGTCGATGAGAACAATTTTCAAAAGATCGTAGATCTCGTCAACGAACGCATTGCCATTGCTCTCCGGTCGCCGTCGCTTGAAGAAAAGATCAGAGAGTTTGTCGGATACCGGCTTGATGACCTTATCAGTTCCGAAACGCCGCTCGGCCACCTTTTTACTGATGACGCCGTCGTTCTTCTAAAAGAAAAAGCAAACACCCAGGTTGCCCCGATGGCCCATCATCTGACCGAGATCGCGGCGGCCGAACGAACGCGCGATCAGATCGGCGCTCTTATAAAAAAAGAAGTTCATCAGTATTATGAGGCTCTTCCTTTTTTCAAAAAAATATTTGTTTCGCGCGACAACCTTCTTGGCGAAGTGGACGACCTGGTCAATGAAAGCCTTCCGAAACGGATAGAGGAAACCTTAAAGGGTGACTTTTTTGCCGATGAGGCCCGATCGTTCATCAACAGCAGTATAGACAAGGCGATGGCAAGGCCGCTGCCGGAGATAATCGGGACCGTTGACCCCGAACAGCTTGACCGCCTTAAAGATCAGATAACTCGTTCCATCGTGTCGCTGCTTAGGGGCGAGGCAATGACAAAACAACTGTCACAGTATGTCAACGACACGCTTGAGCGATTTCGCCCGCACAGCCTGGATTCGATATTAAGGACGATCCATCCGCAGGCTGAAGAAAAGCTCAAGGAATCGCTCTCCACCGGATTGATAAAGGTGATCTCGCGGCCGGAAACGTCGCGAATGATCAATGAGATGATAGCCCGTCAGATAGACACGCTTCTTTCGGCCCCGATAGGGAAGGCGTCGGACTATATCTCCGAGGAAAAGCTGCGTTCCGCAGGTTCGACGGTCGCTGACGCAATAGTTGCCGCCATTCGCGAAAAGCTGCCGCAGGCTATACGCGATTTTGACGTCGGCGGCGTCGTAAGGCAAAAGATCATGACCTATCCGGCGGACAAACTCGAAGCTCTCATTCTATCCGTCGCCAAGGAACATCTGCGAACCATTGAACTTTTCGGGGCATTTCTCGGGCTTCTGATCGGGCTGGGACAGGCTGCCTTTCACTGGTTTAACCGATAGATACAAAACCCTGCGTCTGAAAAACATCCAACATTTCCTCAGATATCTTTTTTGGCAGAACTTTGCCTGCTTTTTCGTCGTTATCAAATATCAGGCGGGTTATCCCGAAGGAGGGGAAATATGAAAAAGTTCGGTGTGTTATTGTTTGTCGGCGCCGTCGTGGTGGGAGTTGTTCTTGCAAACTCAATATCTTACGGAAAGGTCAGTCTGGGCGATGTCATTTCATTCAGAAGCAGTGTAAAAGGTTCGGGGAATGTTGTTACCGAAAAGCGAAACGCTTCGCCTTTCACATCCGTCAGGGTCAGGGGCGTCTTTAACGTCAATATCGTCGCCGGCGGCACGCAAAACATCGAGGTCGAGGCGGAAGATAACCTCATGCCGTTTATTGAGACCGAGGCCGATGGCGGAACTCTTGTTATCCGTTCTTCAAAAAGCCTGAAGCCGACACATCCGTTGACCGTGCGAATTTCCGTCGAGAACATCGAACAACTCCATGCGTCCGGAGCCTCGACCGTCTCTCTTGAGAATGTGAACAATTCCTCTCTCATCATAGACGTGAACGGCGCTTCAAAAACCGTTGTTTCAGGAACGACCGCAGACCTTAATATCGATGTCAGCGGTGCTTCAAGGGTTGATGCGGTTGACCTGCTTGCTCAAAACGCCACCGTCGATGCCTCAGGAGCCAGCAAGGCAACCGTGAAAACCGCCGAAAGCCTGAAAGCAAGATCGTCGGGGGCAAGTTCTATTCGCTACGCCGGTTCGCCTGGCAATGTTGATGTCAAGCGGTCCGGAGCAGGCAGTATCGAAGCTCTGCAATAGAAATTCTCAAAAAAAGATGAAAGATCGGGTGGAATGGTATATAAACATTCTATCCGGTCTTTTTTTACGCGTGTCAATAAAATGGAAAACTCAAAACTTTTCAGGATACTGTTGATCGTTGCGGCTGTTTTCATTGCCGGTTTTGCGGTCTTTCATATCATCAGCGTCAATGAACCCGAACCGTCCACGCAAACGACCGAGGCCTTCAAATATACTCGCGGCCCCGTGGTTGAAGGCCCGATAAACGTTCCCTCCGGCGACTTTATCTCTTATCGTTTGAACCTGAACCGGCGCGGTTTTTTCAGCGGCACTATGCGGTCGCCCAGCGAGGATGAAAAGATGGACACTTTTCTTTTTGACGACGAAAATTTCAAACTGTGGAAAGAGGGAAAAGATTTTCAGTCAATTATAAGATCAGACCATCTGTCTTATGTTGTGATAAAAAGAGATCTTGAACCCGGCATCTATCATCTGGTTTTCAGTGGTCGTTCAAATCCTGACAGCGCGGTTCAGGCAGAAGCTTCATTCTCGGTTGAGTGATAGAATTGCTGCTATGTCTCGACGGCCTCGGTCCGAACCCCGACAAGGTAATCTTCGTAAATGCCGAGAATAAATATTTCTATCTTTACTCGTCCGATCTTGCAGCACATCACGTCTGAAAGATGAGTATCAAGCAGGCTCTTCAGTTTTCTAAACTTCTCTGTCTGTTTTCTTTTCTCCTCGGAATGCCAACTCTTTTCCGTTGTCAGCCTCTCGAAAAATGATTCTGCCGGTTCGACCTTCACTTTTCCTTTTGCATGTTTTGCAAGTTCTTTTACGACCGATTCGATCGTTCTGTCTTTTTCATTTTCAACACAGACCACGGAAAAGCCGCTATCGGTCTCGCTTACGTAAACCAGTCCTCGTATCGCTTTCTCAATATCTCTTGTCAGTGTGTGAAGATTTTTTGATCTCATTGAAAAATTTTTCTTAAAAAAGGGATGTTTTTTGACCGTCCATATCATCAAAATATGTCAAAAAATTGCGTTGCTCCCGTTCCAAATTATTGCATATTAAGAGGTTTATGACGACATGAACCCTAAATTTTTTTCTGTGGATTTCTGTTTGCAAAGACATTTCTTCTATGTTAATCTGTCATCCGTTTCAAAGATTAGAGTTCTTGTAAATTATTGAAAATAAAACACTTAAAGTGTAACTTTAAGTTTTGCTTCTATTTCCACAACCCTGTGGAAAAAATTGTGGATAAGTGTTAATTCAACAGGAAGCGGTCAATAAAATACCGTCTTTCCTTCGGTCGAATGTTTTTCAACAGTTCCTTTGACCAACACCTTCACCTTTTCCATTTAAAGCATTTTCTCTATTGCCGGAACAGCGCTTTGAAAAAAGTATTCTGGAGACCGTTAGTGGAAGCTGCTGTTGACAAAATCAAAACCTGGAATTCAATTCTGGAGATAGTGGAAAAAAGACTCAATAAGCATATTTTTGAGACTTGGTTTCTAAAGGTAGAGTGTCTTTCGATAGATGAGGTATCGCGTACCGTTCATCTACGGTCGGGATCTATCACCATAGATTGGATAAACGGATATTACAAAGACCTTCTCAACCATTGTCTTAACCTGGTCGGACTTTCCGGTTACGAGATCAACTGGATATTGGATAAAAACGCCGACACCCAAACAAAACCTGAAGAAGGATATGAAAGAAAACCTCCGGAAGTTCACGAGGACGCCGGTTCAATTTGGACCAAGGATTCTTTCATTGCCGAATCAGACAGAAAAGACATCAGCGTTTCGATAAAGGAATCTTTTGAAAATTCTCTGAATCCGAAATATACCTTTGACAAGTTCGTAGTTGGTTCATGCAATCAGTTTGCCCACGCGGCGGCCCTTGGTGCGGCCGAATCTCCCGGTAACACATACAACCCTCTTTTTATATACGGCGGAACCGGACTTGGAAAAACGCATCTGATGCATGCGATCGGCCATTCGATAAAACAGCACAATAAACACCTGCGCGTATCGTATTTTACGTCAGAGAAGTTCATGAATGACCTTATCAATGCGATACGTTATGAAAAAACAAGCGCTTTTCGCGAAAAATACAGGTCTATTGATGTTCTGCTTATAGATGACGTTCAGTTCCTTGGCGGAAAGGACCGAACGCAGAATGAGTTTTTCCATACTTTTAATGCCCTGCATAACGAACAAAAACAGATCGTCCTGACCTCAGATTGTCCGCCAAGAGAGATACCGAAACTCGAGGAAAGGCTGCACTCGCGTTTTGAATGGGGACTGATCGCCGACCTGGAACCGCCTGATCTGGAAACAAAGGTCGCTATTCTGAAAAGAAAGGCGGACATGGACGGCATTGATCTGCCTGACGATATAGCCATCTATATCGCCGGAAAGATAAAAAGTAACGTTCGCGAACTGGAAGGCTCGCTCGTCAGGCTGGTGGCAATATCCTCTCTGCGGGGTATGCCAATAACCAAACTGCTGGCGCAGGACGCATTAAAGAACATTATTGACAGCGAACATCCTGAGGGATTGACGATGGAACGCATAGCACGCGTTGTGGCGTCTCATTACAAACTCACGGTAGAAGAGATCAAGGCAAAGAACAACAGCCGAGCGATAGCATTTCCGCGTCAGGTGGCAATGTATCTGTGCAAACGGCTGACAAAACACAGCTATCCTGAGATAGGACGTGAGTTTGGCGGCAAGCATCACACGACGGTAATGCATTCTTATGAAAAGATAGATACCATGGCAAGAGACGACAGGAATTTCCACAAGACCGTAAATGAGTTTATTGACAATCTTTGCAATTAGTTGCCGGGTTTTACGGTTATTTTGATCTTTGAGGTTATCCACAGGCTGCGGCATATCATTGACGGGATAAGTTATTTATTTACATAACTTAGGTTAAGTTTTCCACTTTTCCTCAAAATATCGGAAAAGGCATCTGTGGATGAATGTGGAAAAATAGCGATGAAAAGCCTTTTCCACAAATTGGAAATATTTTCCACAGATTTTCCACACCGGCATGTGGATGAAAAATCACGGTATTTATCGGCAAAACAGGCAGTTTTTCACATTTCAACAGGCCCTACTACTGCTTCTATGTATTTATACAATATGTTTTGTATGATATTAGAAAGAAAAGAAGCGGGCATAAAAGACGTAGATAATTTTTGAGAGGTTTCGACAATGGAATTTACAATAAAGCAGCAAACGCTAAAAGAAGAACTCAGTTATATTCAGGGAGTCGTGGAAAGAAAGAGCACCATACCTGTGCTGTCAAATATTCTCATTGAATCTCTGGGAGAAAATTCCATACGGATAGTGGGAACCGACCTTGACGTTACGATCCGCTGTGACGCTGAGGCTGATATAAAAACACCGGGATCGATGTGCATTCAGGCCCGAAAGCTTTTTGACATTGTCAGGACGCTGGATGGCGGCGACGTCCATTTCAAAAAAGAAGAGAACGAATGGGTCAGGATGAAATCAGGCCGAGCGAGTTTTCGCCTGGCTGGTGTAAATCGCGAACAGTATCCTGAGATACCGATATTCAAATCAGCTCCGCTGAGCCTGCCTGCCGAGGTTTTTGCCTTTTTTATTCAGAACACATCGTTTGCCATAACGACCGAGCAAAGCCGGTTCACGCTTTCGGGTGCAAAATTTGTCGTATCCGATGGAGTTGCCAGAATGGTAACGACAGACGGCCACCGGCTTGCGTTCGTTGAAAGGCATTTTGAAAAAGCGGGCGATGAAAAGATGGATGTTCTGGTACCCAAAAAGGCATTGCTTGAACTCGTAAAACTTTCGCGCGGCTATGAAGGCGAGGTTCAGTTTGGCGAAGATCAGAATCACATCTATTTTGAAACTGACGGCCGTTTGCTGATAACCAGAAAGCTGTCCGGTAATTTCCCGAACTATGAGATGGTCATGCCAAAGGACAATGACAAGAAAGCGACATTTGACCTCTCTGAAATAAAATCAGCCGTTCGGCGAATAGCATTGATGGCAGACGAAAGAAATCGGTCCATTAGGGTTCTGATGCGCGAAGGCGAAGTAGAGATAACGGCCCAGTCAAGCGAGGACGGCGAAGGCGTTGAGATACTTCCCGCCGATTATCAGGGAGAGGAAGTTGCCTTAGGTTTCAATCATCTTTACCTTCAGGAATTTCTTAATAACATCAGCTCGGTGGAAAATCTAGCTAACGCCGTGACCGAGACACCTGGAACTGACGATGGCGGCTCGGACGGATCTAACGCGGCGACCGCGAGGGCAAAGGAACCCGCGGAGCCGACAAGGATCTCATTCGAATTCAAGGATTCTAACGCGGCAACACAAATGCGTATAGAAGGCGAAAATACCTATGACTATAAATATATTGTAATGCCGCTGAGGATATGATCCGCGAAAACGACAGCATCAATTTTTACTTTTAAGTATCCACCCTTCAGGATCAGTTTCAGGGGAAGCGTTTGTAAAAGAAATGCTTCCCTTTCCGTTTTTCATTTCAACCCGCTGTGTTTTCCCGTCAACCAGGACGTCAACCGGCATCGGGAATGGCATATTGCCGGGAGTTTCCCATTCAAGAAGAAGTGTTTTGTCGACGACAGATGTTTTCAGTGTTGGAAGTACTGGCTGACGCAGATAAAGTTCAAAGAACCAGTCCAGTTTCATTCCTGACTCGGTTTCTGCAATGTTCAGAAAATCATCCGTGTTGACCAGCCGCGTTTGACGTCCGTCGGTGAAAGCTTCCATCTCTTTGGTCGGATATGCCATTCGGCGAAGCGATCTGAAAAAAGCATCATCGCCTATCAGATAGCGAAGGGTGTGAAGAATGACGGCCCCTTTGCCATAGATGTCACCATCGCTGGAGACAAAATCGGGGCCGGTCAGATAGACCTCATAAGAAAATTTTTGTTCACGCGGCGCAACGGGCTGCTTATTGCGCGTTCCGGCGGCTCGGCGACGCATCGCCTCCATATACTTGTCCTTTTTACCAAGATGTTCCAGGTAAAGCGTGTCCATATATGACTGAAAACCTTCATGTATCCAAAAGTCGCGCCAGTCAGAGGCCGTCACAAGATTTGCCCACCATTCGTGGCCAAATTCATGCAGCATCAGCCAATCAAAACCGTCCTCGTTGTATCTGAACTGGTTCCCATAGGCGATATGCGTTGAATGTTCCATCCCGAGATGAGGTGTTTCAACGATGCCGAGTTTTTGCGAGCGGAAAGGAAAAGGCCCATTGTACTTTTCAAAGAAAGCGTTGTATTTTTTTGTTTCCTCGATCAGTTTTGCTCCGTTCTCATAGCTTTCCGGCAGGATGTAAAACTCTATCGGTATCGTTTCGCCGGTGATGCTCTTTACAGAATCTTTGATGACACGGTACGGAGCTGCGTCGAACAGTATCGAGTAGTTTGGTATCGGGTTTGTCATTCTCCAAATATAGGTCGATGTGCCGTCAGCGTTCTTTATCGTTTCTTCCAATTTTCCCGGGCCGACGGCCACAAGCGGATCGGGAACGGTCAGACGCATCGTTGCCGACGAAGGTTTGTCCGAAGGATGATCTTTTACCGGAAACAAAAGGTCTGCACCGTCGTTCTGTAAAGCGACCGATATCCAGTCGGCCCCGCTCGGAGTTTTTTCCCACATGATGCCGCCGACCCAAGGCGGACGAGGAGCGACGCGCGGAGAACCGGAATAGGAAATAATGGTTTCAAAACTTTCGCCTGCCTGTTTTGTTTGCGGAAAGTAGATCCATATCTTCCCCTCTTTTCTTTCGTATCTTAATGCCGTTTGCTGTCCGTCATTATCTCCATAAACTCTCTCGACTGTGTAAGGCGTGTCCAGATCAAGGACGATCACGTTCGTAGGGATAACGATATTTGCCGTCATCACCGTTGTACCGGAGATCGTCTTTGCCTTCGGATCGACCTTTAAACCGACATCGTAGGAAATGACGTCAAATGCAGCCTGCTCAAACATCAGCGGCCCGCCGGTTTCAGTCGGCCTTGCTCCAAGTTCACGCTGAGCATAGGAACCGGCAGCAAGAAACACCAACAGAACGATAAAAGAAAGGAAATTGGATTTACGATATATCATATTCAGGCTCCGCTGTTTCAAAAACATTAATGCAGTAACTTTACACCAAAAGATATTTCACAGAAAATCTAGCTGATATGAGATCATTTTTAATAACGCTCATGGTTCTTTTTGCGGTCAATGTTTCGGGGCAGCAAGCTGAAACAAAAGAACCCGCAAAAGCCAATGCCCGGCCTGAGAAGGAAGTGAAAAAAGAGCCGTTTGACGACGCCGATGTTAAAACAATGTCGGAAAAATGCGTCCGGTTTGAAACCGATGCAGGCCTGATAGAAATGGAGATGTTTCCCGAACACGCACCTGAAGCGGTCAGAAGCTTTCTTAACATTGTCAGCATCGGTTATCTGGACACGACGACATTCAGCCGCGTCGTTCCCGGATTTGTCATTCAGGGCGGCGATCTTTATTCACGCGAGGGTGATGTTACATACGAGATCGGGATGCGGGCAAGAAAAACTCTGCCCGATGAGCCGAACCGCATACTTCACGAACGCGGCATTCTCTCAATGGCGCGCGGCGATGAATCCAACACCGCCACGACCGGATTTTTTATCCTCGTCGGCAGCGGACAGCACCTTGACGGCAAATTCGCCGCGTTTGGAAAGGTAACAAAAGGAATGGATGTCGTTGACGCAATCGCAAAAGCACCGGTAAACGGCGAGAAACCCGAAAAACCGGTGAGGATAAAAAAAGCCGAAGTTTATTCCTGTACCCAACCTTAATCAGAGTAATCAAGGTCAAGCGTCATCCGATAATCATTTGCCATTGACGGATGGCCGTGAGCCATTGAAACATCAATGCCTTTCTTGTATGTTTCAATAGCTTTTTCGCGTTCGCCAACAGCATTGTATGCCTGGGCCAGCGTGCCGTAGGCGTTGCCTTCGTCATCAGCCGCAGCAAGGTATCTTTCCAGAAGTTCGATGACCTTGGCATTATCGCCCGCTTTTTCATATTCTTTGGCGAGGCCGAACATGACCATCGTGTTCTCAGGATCGGCCTCTAACATTTGTTCAAAAACCTCGATACGATTTTGCATACCTTGATTCTAACAAAAAGAAGATTTCACCGCAGAGCCGCGAAGGCCCAGAGCTAAAATGCAAAGGGAAAACAGAGCAACGTTTCTAAAATTTTTCTCTGCGTCTTAGCGTCTCTGCGGTTAAAACAAGCTTTGCTGCACAGGCTGATAAACCGGTTCAGAATGCTGTTCGATACTTTCGGCTCCGCTGCGAAAACCAAGACGTTTTGCATGAAAATCAAAAAGCCGTTTTGTTACTTCCCACTGTTCGGTCTTTCCTGTGCTGCGTTCTTTATATGTTTTGTGTCGCAGAGAACCGCCGCGTTCGCGGGTCATTGTATTGATGATCTTTTTTGCGGCTGTCGGCGACAGGCGTTCGTGCATTTTCTGGACAAAATACTCTTCTATCGAATCAGTATCCAGATGCAGCATCGACATAAAGGCCTTTGTTGCACCGGATTCCTTAGCTCTTTCCAAAAGGCCGGGAATGTCTGATTCATTATATCCGGGAATGACAGGTGCGATGCCGATACCGGTTCTGATGCCGGCGTCAGACAGCGTTTTCATAGCGCGAAAACGGGCCTCGGGAACCGGCGTGTATGGTTCAAATGGATTGGATTTTTCCTTTGTCAAAAAAGGCAGGGAAAAGAAAACAAAGACATTGTTCAGTTTTTTAAAAACGTCGATATCACGCGTCACAAGCGGCGATTTTGTTATAACGCCGACCGGAATCTGAAACTCGGCACAGACCACCAAACATTGCCGCGTCAGTTTATATTCAGCTTCGAGAGCGACGTAAGGGTCGGTCGCGAATGAAAAATCAAGATGCGGCATCTTGTTTCGCGTTTTCTTTAACTCCTCGCGAAGCAGTTTGGGAGCATTTGGTTTTACGACGATCTTTGTTTCAAAATCAGTTCCGGCTCCGTAACCCAGATATTCGTGATACTGCCGTGCAAAGCAATACGTGCAGCCATGAACGCAGCCGCGATAGCAATTTACCGTATATCGCCAGCCGCCTTCCCAATCGCTGGCAAAAGCTTTCGTAATGATCTTTTTTGTCGCGGTTTCCTCAAAAACCTCGAGCTTTGTCGGCGGCGGTTCACCGACGTATTCAGCGGAGTATCTGTTGTAAGGATTAGGAGGATTCTTGATATGTCGCACACATAAGACAATATCGCACCTGTGGAAATATAGCAAGAAATTCACCGCAGAGACGCAAAGACACAGAGAGAAACAAACTGAATGATATTAGAATTCTATTACGTGCGATCTCTGAGCATGTACGCGATCGACGGCGATGCAGCCATGAACAAAAGTCCGAACAACATAAATCCACCACGGCCAATGTCATAATCGGACAATATGCGATCCCAATCCAAACCAAGCAGAACTTTGCCTAAAAACAACTCGAACAAAACAGTCAGGATAACCCAACCGAACCCAATGAAAAGCCGCTGTTGCCAGTTGGTCGTGCCGATCCGGTCGATGGTGAAATAGCTAACCGCAAAGATTATTAGCGACCCGATGACAACACCGATCTGTCGCGCTGCCAGATCTCCTGTCAGCGGAACCAGCAGCAGGCCGCGAAGAATGCCGTGAAGTGTTTCAGCAAGTATTATCAGCAGCCAAACAGCAAGGGCTTTTAGGAGAATATATGTATTCATCAAGGAATAAATTCGATACTCTCGGCGTCTCAGCGGTTCAAATTTCCCTTTGCATCAGCAGATCGGTCTGTGCGTCGGAACCAAGTTGGAAAACGTGGCTTCCAACAATACGAAAACCGTTCTTTTCGTAAAATCTTTGTGCTCTGGGATTGTATTCCCAAACGCCGAGCCACATCACATCTCTGCCAAGTTCGCGGGCAAAACTGAAACACTCGTCCATCAACGCCTGCCCGATGCCTTTGCCCAAAAACTTTTGATGAGTGTAAAGGCGGTTAAGTTCTATCGGCCTTTCGGCGGTTATGCCTTCTTCAATAACATCGACTATCAGCTTTGCATATCCCGCAGCCTCTCCGTCGATCTCCGCCAACAAAAAGATGTTCTTCTCATCCGCCAATTCACGCCCGGTCTGCTCCTCGCTGAACGCCTCTGCCATATACGCCGCCATGTCATCAGGACGATTCGCCGGATGCTGATGAAACGCATCCCAAAAGGTTGTGTAGGCAAGATCGGTCAGGAGCTTCACGTCTTTACTTTCGGCATGGCGGATATTTATATCAGTGAACATTTCGGCGTGTTTAAAGCAGCTTGACCCCATAATCAGCAAATGTTTTGTCGTGAGTAATTATCGGCAAAAACTCGACATAAGATTGGGCAATTATCATTCGGTCAAACGGGTCACGATGATGAAAAGGCAGTGCGGCAACCTGAAGGACATGGCCTGGCTGTATTCCAAGAATATTTATGGATTGTACAGAAAGCTGTTTAAAGATGTCCGTAAGCGGTTTTGCAATGGTCAATTTGCCAATACTGGTTTTAATCGCGACCTCCCAAAGCGAGGAAATGCTGACAAACACTTCGTTGTCGGCATTGACTATCAAATCACGGTGTCTGCGGGAGAGGCTCTCATTGCCTTCGAGATACCAGATCAGCACATGAGTGTCGAGGAGCATCCGCATCACATATATTCCTTAAGATCCTCAAGCGGAGCGTCAAAATCGTCTGCGATATTCACTACCAGGCCCTTCATGCTGCCAAAGCGTCGTTTAGGCGGTTTTTTGCCTTCACTTTTCTCAAGCTCGATCAGCTTGAGACTTTCAAGATCATCAAGCAGCCGTTTGATCTTCGGCTCCAATATCTTAATGCTGACAGTTTCCATAGGGCAATTTTAGCACAGAGGTCAAGCAGGTCTAGCCGCTTTGATCCATAATTTACCGAGTTGTTTGCGGTGGGCGATCTTTTCTTCGGCATCGGGCAAGGAACGAACAAGATATTCGAGATTTATCAAGTAGTCGGACTCTCGTGTGAGTTCGCGAAACTCCGGAAGAAAGTCGGCGATCTTTGCATATATGAGAACGTGTTCGGTGTTCGCATCGAGGAACATCTTCTTGTCGATGCCGCCATTAAGCACAAGCGCGGCCGCCGTGTCCCAATATGATGTGACCATACGATAATACGCACTCGCTCGCTCACCGCTGGCGAACAGAGCGATCAGATCTTGTGCCGACTGCGGATCGAAAACATTCGTGTACCACTGCCGCGCCGCCCGCATCTTGCTGTCGCGTCTAAGTTCATAGAGCTTCAAAATTGCCAGAGCATCACCAGATTTTGACATATATTTTCGCTTGGTCCTTATACCTCATTTCCCACTCATTATCAGCTTGGCGATGGTTTGTAGCTGCATATTCGATGTGCCTTCGTAGATGGCTCCGATCTTGCTGTCCCGCCAGAATTTTTCCACCGGATAATCTTTTACGTAGCCGTAGCCGCCGTAGAGTTCGATGGCTTTGGATGAAACGGCCTCGGCGACGCGGGAGGTGTAGAGTTTGGCGATGGCGGCCTCTTTTAGGAACGACTTACCCGCGTCTTTCAGGCGAGCGGCGTTGTATGTCAGCAGACGTGCCGCCTCGATCTCGACGGCCATTTCGGCAAGCTGAAACTGCACGGCCTGAAACGAATTGAGAGCAGAGCCAAACTGTTCGCGTTCGGCAGTGTAGCTGAGTGCAGCCTCAAATGCGCCCTGTGCTATGCCGAGCATCTGTGCGGCGATTCCGATGCGGCCTTCGTTCAGAGTTTCTATGGAAACCTTATAGCCTTTGCCGACCTCGCCTAAAACATTCTCTTTAGGCACTTTACAGTTTTCAAAAATAAGTTCTGTTGTTGACGATGCACGGATGCCCAGCTTGTCCTCTTTCTTACCGACCGAGAATCCTTCAAAACCTTTTTCGACGATGAACGCCGTGATGCCCTTGTAACCCGCTTCGGCGTCGATGGTCGCGAACACGATGAATATCTCCGCTTCGTTACCGTTCGTTATCCAGAGCTTTTGGCCGTTCAGTTCCCAATGGTCGCCTTTGTCGGCGGCCTTTGTTTTTAATGCGAATGCGTCTGAGCCTGACGACGCTTCGCTGAGGGCGTAGGCACCGACGCGGCCTTCCGCAAGTTGCGGCATATATTTTTTCTTTAGCTCGTCGCTGCCCCATTTCATGAATGCGTTTGTGACAAGCGTGTTGTGAACGTCAACAAAAACCGAAACACTCGCATCAACGCGGGCAAGCTCTTCGATCGCCAATATCGCGTTAAAGATCGTCGAACCGGCGCCGCCAAATTCCTCCGGCGATTCTATCGCCATCAGCCCAAGCTCAAAGCATTGTTTGATAAGTTCGGGGTCGAGTTTCGCGGCGTGTTCCATTGCCTCGACGCGCGGACGAACTTCGCCCTCGGCAAATTCGCGAACCGAAGCGCGAAACAATTCCTCTTCTTCGGAAAGAACCGTTAAACCAAGATTTGTTAATGCCGATGCGGCAGCGGATGAAGTCATAACCAAAAACCTCTTTTCAGATAAAAAATTGTGATATTGATAATATTATACGAAAAACGCGGCGGATGTCAGGCGACGGAAACTATTGCGGCAGCGAGATCAAAACCACGTCCGCCGTGCTGCCGCCTTTTGATATGACCAGATCGGTACCGGCCATCGACCAGTCAAAATTGTATATCCGTTCATTAGGCGTGGAAAATATCGTTTGCGGTTCTGCCTTGTCGTCATCGGTCGGCTGCCTTATTATCGAGCTGCCTTTCAGATAATCAAATGTGCGCCCGCCCGATGTAAAGCGGATCAGCGTGGCAGATGTGACGATGTTCACCGTCCTGACCTTTTTCGAGCCGGAAAGATCCAGCATTCCTATCTTTATCGGGACGGACGAGATCTCATCGGGGTCGGGCATGTCGGCGTTCGTTTCGCGGTAAACGAACGCAAGATATTGGCCGTCCGGTGACGTTTCAAAAAAATGCATCGGCGCAAAATCAACCGCCTCATAAATGGTTTCGACCGCATTGTTGGAAAGATCCACGCGGCGTATCTCGCTTCGGCCGCCGCTTCTTGCCAAAAAATAAAGGTGCTGACCGTCATGTGAAAGCGCCGGATACCAGTGCGATTCGCCCTGACCTGAGGTCATCGGCACCGGCTCGGTTCCGTCATGGCCTATTCGCCAAATGCGGGCCGCTCCGTCCCTGTTCGAGGAAAGATAGATATACCGACCGTCGGACGAAGATGCCACCTGAGTGTTCCTCGGGCCGTTGTTGTGTGTCAACCGGACGTGAGAATCGCCGGAAATGGAGACCGTCCAAAGGTCGCGTTCCACCTCTTCGCGTTTGTCGTAAACTATGCGGTCCTCAGTGGCAAAATCCAGATCGGCCATCGCAAAATGGCCGTAGGTTCCGGACGTAAGCGGCTTGCCGGAATTTATATCGGCATTGCGATACAGCCAGACGTTCGCCGTAGTGTCCGACTTTTCGGTGACAAGATGCCTGCCGTCTGCCGAGATGGAAAGGCCGTTATATAAATTCAGGTCGTTTGTGACCTTGGTGACAGTTCCGGACGGAATCGACACACGCCAAAGCTGGCGGCCTTTTTCAGGTTCTTTTGACAGGGCAAAGATAGTTTTTCCGTCCGGCCCCCAGGCCATGTGAAACAGTTTATTGAGTTCCGTTTTTATCGCAGATGTTTTTCCGGTTTCGACCTCGGCAATGTTGATCTCTGATCTCGATTCCGAGCCGGTGCTGTCCAAAAATGCGATCGCGTTGCCGTCAGGAGACCATTCCGGCGCGACCATCATAAAGAACTGCTTAGGTTCACGTGCCTCCACCAGAATTCTTTCCTCATCGGTTGCAAGGTCGCGGATCAGCAGCATTTCACGGTTGGCGGCGGCGTCGGCCCTGAAATATGCAAGGTGTTTTCCGTCGGGCGAGACGCTGAAATTTCCCCAAACATTCTGGGCGACAAGCGTCGGGTCTCCGCCAAAATAGGAGACGCGATGAACCGCTCGCCCCGTGCGCCAGAGGCCTCTTATACGAAAGAACAAGTCCTTGCCGTCGTGAGAAAATCTAACTACGCCGGGGACAAGCCCGCCGCCAATATCGACCGCAACATCGTTTCCCGCTCCGACATCCATCAGGCGAACGCCGCCTTTTTCCGTTCGTCTGTCGATGTATGCAACAAAACGGCCGTTGGGCGAGATGGTCGGCGAAATGGCCGTGCCGGTATCGGTCAGGCTTTTTAACACGATCTGTCCCGATGGCGACCCGCCTGTTTCGCGGGCTTTCCTGAGCGAATATCCGGCAACGATAAGTATCGCCAGAACGGCCATCCCGAGAGCGGCAAACCGCGCCGCTTTTTTTGCAAGAATGCGGCGATTTTTGCTGACGATGTCCCGCTCGTCGGTTGAAAGATCTTCGGTGTTTTGCGCCGGTTCGTCAGGCTTTTCCGGAACGGTGTGTTCAGCCTCAGCCCGGTCAATTTGCCGTGTGTTCACCGGAGCGACAAATCTGTACCCTTTTCTCGGAACCGTTTCGATGAATCTCTTTTCCTTTCCAAATATCTGGCGTATCGAATAGATATTCTGCGAAAGGTTGCTTTCCTCAACAAAGGTTTCCGCCCAGACCGAATCCAGTATCTCTTCCTTTGAAACAACGCTGCCCGCGTTCTCAACCAGGATCAGCAGCGTGTCAAAGACCTTTGGCGGCAGAGGAATGAGTTCATCGCCACGCCAGAGGTTCTTTTCCCTGGAGTTCAGCAGATAACCGTCAAACTCGTATAAGTTGTTGATCCTATTGGCCATACGGGAATCTCAAGAAAATATTGAGAAAAAAATCAGGCATTCTTGAAGATTTTCAGACCGGTGAAATCTATGATTTTGCTCTTTAGGAGGCGGTGAGACCTCAGTTTCAATATTACATTTCTACTCCCGAATCAGCAAAAAGTATCTATGATGGAAAATTCTTCACTGAACGATCACGGCAATGCTCAGCCTGCAAAAAGTCGAAAATGGATCTACGTGATAATTGCGGTTTGCGTTGTCGCTCTGATCGGAGCTTTTGCTATCGTTGCCGCCGCAATAGGTATTTATTTTTATACCTATAAGTCAAAGCCGTCACCGCCGCCTTTTGAACGGCCCGCAAATATGCGGACAGCCAACTCCTCAGGATCGGCGAATAACCGGCCCGGTACGCGCTCGAACGGCTCGCCGACCGATAATCTTGTCAACGCGATCCGTTCACGGAGCAAGGTCGGGAGTTTCGACCTTCAGAATGTTGTTCCGACTATCTCGACGCCGACATTTACCAACACGATCGGCGAAGCAAAAGGAATATACGTTTCCGGAGGCAAGACCATCACGTTCACCGTTGCGGAATATCGAAACAAGGCCCAGGCAGCGGTGTATCTGACCCGTTTGATGAGAGAGAGGTCGGAAAAAGGAGCCAAGATCCTGAGCAAGGCCAAGGTCAGCCAAAACGGCATCAACGGTTCTTTTCAGGACGACAAACAAACCTATTACGGATTCTGCAACTGGCCTGCCGGCAAGGCTTCTCTTTGTCATCTGATCGCAGGTGACGATGCCGCCGTTGTCGAAGAGTTTCGTCAGGCCCTGCAGCCATAGATCCGTAAAAATTCACAAAAAAGAAAAAAAGGAAATAAATGATGTACAGAACAACAGCGATCTTTATCTTATTGATCTTCTCAGTATCGGTTTCGGCGCAGATAAGGCTGCGTTTGCCAAAAGTGGAAATTCCCAAAAAAGAGAATGTTCAGGAAACCGTCGATAAAGCCGCAGGCACGACACCTGCGGCAGCGGCCGGTTCGTCGCGCCGGAGTTCCAACCGGCAGATGGTCATTGATGACGGGTTTACCTTTTTTGACGCAGAGCCTTTGCAGGAATACAGCAATCAGCTCCGCCGCCAGGTCGGCATCGGCTGGTATCTCAAATCGCATCTGCGGATGTTTGGGACGGTTCCGAACCGCAGTGCGTTCAAGCTCGTCGTCAGCAAAGCAGGCCGCGATCTTGCCGTAATCCGATGCGAAGGAACACCTTACCGCAAAGGCGAAGACCCCGTGCCGGAAAACCGCAATCGGCCGGACGATGACTATATTTTAACGAACCAACGCGGTTGCGAGGACAAGACCAAAGCCATCAAAGACACAGGAAAAATGGATGTAAAGGTCTATTTCGTCAATGGCAATACTGATGAGGAAAAACTGCTCAGGACATACAAGATCGATGTCCGCGAGGCGACCCGCGTGCGCGGTTTGGCGACCGCACCGGTGCCTGATGTGCCGCATTACTACATTCAGCGTCATGCCGAAACATCCGCCGCGATCCTTTATGTTCGCCCGAGAGGTATGAACCAGCGTTTGGGGCCGAACTATTTTCGCGAAGCTGGTGACGGCGATTTTAACAGCGAGATCGAAATATACTTCAATATCTCGCCCGAAAAACAGGTGAACCGCCTGCGAGGCATGGCAACAAGATGTTCTGTCAATGGAACTTTTCTGAATTTTCCCGGCCCAAGCCCTTATTCAGACGAAAATCGCCTTCGTATGATGCGTGTCGAATGGGGAATATATACAGATAGGCTTGCTCCGCAATATAAACGTGCCAATGAATATATGGACGAAGTTTCGTTCGTTCAATACCAGCTTCGGCTTCCGCTATTGATCAAAGACGATGCTGCAAATAATCGACTTGGAATGGCCGATCATAAAGGCAACTGGGAATGTTCTATCAGGCAGAACGGCGAAACAATTCGGACATTTCGCTGGAAGACCGGCAGTGACGGAATGCCGATAGCACATCAGGAACAGACGTCCGGTAATGTAAACCTCGGTTATAACGGCTACCTGATCGAGGCGGAAGTTCCCGCAGGAGGAAGCTCCGTTGACCACCGCCTTTTGCCGTTGCCCAACGACGGTGTTTTTTATGGCATTCCATGGACCTCCGCAGAAGGAAAGGCCGCCGCCGGAAAGGTTCCTACCAAAGGCAGGCCATATCACGTTCCTTCTACCAGGAGATAACAAGGGGGCAACATGGCAGTAAACTATAACGGAAAGACCGTTTCTGACGAAGAAGTAAAAAACGTCCTTGAAGCAATTTCAGAATATTTTGGTAAAGATGTAAATGTAACGTCAGGAGATCGCGGTACGGCGTTGTCTATCGGTGCAGGTTCAAAGAGCCTGCATCTGCAAAATCGTGCCGCAGATTTTCATGTTCAGGACTATGACGACGCTACCGCGTATTTGCATATCAAGGTGTTCGCGTCACAGTTTTTCAAAACAGGTGAAAGGTATGAGTTCATCTGGCATGGCCCGCATACCAATACCAGCGGACAGCATTTGCACCTGGGACGTTCCGGTTCCAACGCCAACGGGTATGTGAAATTCCTGAAAGAGGGAGTCACCTCAGAAGGCTCCGGTGTATATGCAAGGGATGCGGTAATGCAGATGGTCTGGTCCGCCCGAAGCGATTCGGCATGATCGACCATAAAGAAGAGTCAGGTTCGCAGGATTTGCCGATACCCGTGAAAAAAAGCTAGCATCTAAGTTTAGTTTTTGCGGACAGAAGGCAGATCCATTGAACCTTGATGCCACGGAAAAATCAGACGGGCAGAAGATCAGGCCCGAACTATCAGGCCGATTGAAGATATTGGCGGTCGTTGGGACCATCTTCGGGATCGGCCTTTTTGCCGTGTTCGTCTATTCCGCCGGTGTCGGCCAGATCGCGGAAAGCGTTTCGCGGTTCGGCCTATTCGGCTTTGCGGTCATCCTTGGCATTTTCTTTTTGCGGATATGTTTACGGGCGTCGGCTTGGGCGCTGTCCGTTTACGAACCGTATTCGCTGAGGCTTCGCGACACAGTTCCCGCCGTTATCATCGGTGAGGTGATGAGTACCGTGATACCGATAGGCATAGTCGTCAGCGGAACGGCAAAGGCCGTCGCCGTTCGCCGCCACGTTCCGCTGGTTGTCGGGCTGTCATCTGTTGCGACGGAAAATCTGTTTTACAGCATGACGACAAGTATGCTGCTGATACTCGGCGCTCTTACATTTGTCCGCACGTTCGATATCGATCCGGGAGTGGCGATAGGAATAGATATTTTAATCGGGTCGATGATAGCCATGCTTATTTTCCTGATCCTGATGGTCATCAGGCAATGGCATTTTGCCAGTGAGCTTTGCGAATGGCTTTACAGAAAAGGCATCCTGAAAGGCATTCTGGAAAGCGGCCGTCTGCAGGTCCGTTTGTTCGAAAATCTTGTTTACGGTTTTTATCGCCATCACCCAAAGCGGTTCATTCCGATCATATTGATAGAATGCTCTTTTCATTTGTTGGGCATACTGGAGGTCTGGTTCGTTCTTTCCCGTATCACCGAAAGCGGTGCGACATTTCTGAACGCTTTTCTTCTGGAATCGGTGAACCGCCTTATTTCGATAGTGTTCAAACTGATCCCTTTCCTTTTGGGAGTTGACGAGGCCGGTGCGCAAATGGTGGCTGAGACGTTGGCGATCGGAGCCGGTGTCGGCGTAACGCTCGCCATTATCCGAAAAGGAAGAATGCTTTTTTGGGCGATGATCGGCTTTATGCTCATCTTAAAGCGCGGGCTGAAATTCAGCCGTTTGCTCGGACAGTGATGGCGAAGAATTCAAACTGCGTCCGACATCATTGCTGATATATCGGCCACAGATAAGGAACCAGCAGCATTGCCACTACAAAAACGATCACCGTCAGCAACGTGCCGACCTTGACGAAATCCATGAACTTATACCTGCCCGGCGTATAGACCAGGACACATGCAGGTTCCAGCGGCGTTATGAATGAGAACGAGGCGGCGTAAGTTACCATTATCGCGAACGTGCGCGGATTAAGCCCCATTGCCACAGCCGTCTGAACGGCAACCGGCAGCACGACCAAAGCGGCCGCCTGATTTGACATCGGCTGCGTTAGAAAAACGGTCAGGAGGAAGAATCCAGCAATAACGGGCAACGCGCCATACTGGCCAAAATTTGTTTGGATCAAATTAGCCAGTACCTGATCGGTTCCGGTCTGTTCCATCGCGACGCCAAAGCTCATCATACAGGCGATCAGAACCAGCAGCCTGAAATCTATCAGCGAATACATCTCAGAATAGCGAACTGTTTTCGTTCCCAGTAAGAGCAGCACGCCTGCGAGAACGGCTATTGCCAGAGGTATGTCTATGCCAATGGTGATCTTTGAAACTGAAAGGCCAAGGAAAAGCAGAAAGGCGCTGATGGCCCATTTGCGTTTATCCAGACGCATGCTCTTTGCCGAAACGTCCTCAAGCATCAGGACCTCATTATCGACAACAAGCTGTTCTACCTTGTCACGCGATCCCTGAACCAGAAGAACATCGCCGAACTTAAGCACCGCGTCAGAGAGTTTTTCCATAAAGGTCTCACCATGGCGATTGATGGCAAGGACCGTCATGTCGTAGTTCTGTCTGAACCGCAAAGCCCTCAGGTTTTGTCCGACCAGAAATGAATCACGCATCACCAAAACCTCAAAAAGTTCGATAGGGCCGCTTTTCAGCGCATCGTCATTGAGCCTGAAATCAGGCCTGATCTCCAATCCCGCCTCTTCCTTTACGCGGAGGATGTCGGTTATCTTGCCCTGAACGATCAACAGGTCGTTGGCACGGATCTTTTCATCGGACTGAGGAGCGACACGCCTTTTGTCATCGCGTATATAACCAATGACGTTCAATCCAAGATCAGCGTATATATTTGATTCGCCAAGTGTCTTGCCGACCAGCCTCGAATCGTAAAGCACCAGCAGCTCGGATATGTATTCGCGGATGCTGTACTGGTCTGTCAATGACTCTTCTCCGCCCCGTGTCGGCAGCATTTTGCGTCCTATTACAAGCATGTACGCAATACCGGTAAGAGCTATCATCACACCGACCGGCGTCAGTTCGAACATTGAGATGGCTTCGTAGCCGTATCGCTGGATCGTGCCGCTGACGGCCAGATTTGTAGATGTGCCGATCAGTGTACAGCTTCCGCCGAGAATGGCCCCGAAAGCTAGCGGCATCAGCAGTTTTGACGGAGCGATCTTTGCCTTTGCCGCCAGCCCGATGACCACCGGCAGGAACATTGCTGTGGTTGTCGTGTTCTTCAGCACTGACGCCGAGACGGCCGCCATTGCCATTATCAGCGTGGTCAGCAATAGGACGTTATTGCCCGCTATCTGATGCAGGCGTCGTCCCAGCAGGTCAACTATGCCCGTCTTTATCAGCCCGCCAACCAGAATAAAAAGGCCGCCGATCGTAATGATTATGTCATTGCCAAACCCCGCCACGGCCTGCTGGACTGTCAGCACCTGTGTCAGTACCAGGGCCATCACCAAAAGGATGCCGACAACATCGACCGGCAGCTTTTCGGTGGCGAAAAGCGTTATGGCCAGGACAAGGAGAACCAGAGTTATAGCTGTTTCAGACATTTGCGAACAGAGACCGGTCTTTTTCGATTTTATTTTAAAAGGATGTCGTGATTAAATCAGAGGCTGAACAGGAACCAAGATACGTTCCTTTGGCAAAACATTTGAGGCGGCGCCTCTAAGCCGCGACCGTACTTAAGCTTGCGAACGATTTTGTTAAGGCATTATCGCAAAAATAAGCAAAAACTTGAAACCGGATGGAACACGCGGGCCGCACAGATCATTTTGGAGAAGAAACAATGAGAAAGACCTTTTTGCTTTGCTGTACATTTCTTTTGCTGTCAGGCGTTGCCGCCGCTCAGAGTATGGAAGCGCGGTTGGCGGAGATAGACGCCTATGCGAAAACGGTCATGTCGGATTGGAACCAGCCCGGCATGGCCATCGCCATAGTAAAGGATGACAAGGTCGTTTTTCAGAAAGGTTATGGCGTAAGGCAGCTTGGAAAAACCGACGCGGTCGAT
Source organism: Acidobacteriota bacterium (assembly GCA_019639175.1). Classification (GTDB taxonomy): domain Bacteria; phylum Acidobacteriota; class Blastocatellia; order Pyrinomonadales; family Pyrinomonadaceae; genus OLB17. The sequence goes on from JAHBSK010000009.1 coordinate 35,026, forward strand.
CCTGACACCGTTTTTGCCATCGCTTCCAATTCCAAGGCGTTTTTGACTGCGACTCTTGCTATTCTGGTTGATGAAGGCAAGCTGAAATGGGACGACAAGGTAAAGAAATATCTGCCGGAATTTGAGATGTACGACCCTTGGGTGACGAACGAGCTTACTGTTCGCGACCTGGTCACGCATCGTGTAGGCCTCGGCACTTTCAGCGGAGATCTGTTGTGGTATGAAACGACATACACGTCCGAGGAGATACTGGAACGCATCAAACATTTGAAACCGACATCGAGTTTTCGCAGCAGATACGGCTATCAGAATTTGATGTTCATTGCGGCGGGCCGCGTGGTCGAAAAGGTCTCCGGCAAACCGTGGTGCGAGTTTGTCCGCGAGCGCATCCATCAGCCGCTGGGAATGAGCAGGACGGTGTGCAGCGTCAAAGACCTGCCGGATAACGCCGCCTGGCCGCATAACGAGTCGGGAGGAAAGATGCGTGTCCTGCATCGCGGAAATGTTGACGGAGCGGATTCCGCCGCGTCATTGAATTCTTCGGTCAGCGATCTGAGCAAGTGGATCAGGACCCAGCTTGGACGCGGAACCTTTGAGGGCAAAAAGATATTCAGCCCGGAGCGCTCATGGGAAATGTGGCAGCCATATATGTCCAATCAGATCTCCGAAGCGGCCTCAAAGGACAATCCGACGCGCCATTTCAGCGGCGTCGGCATGGGTTGGTTCGTCTATGATTATCACGGGCGAAAGGTCATCGACCACAGCGGCGGGCTGGATGGAATGCTCTCATATACCGTTTTGGTTCCTGAGGAAAATCTTGGATTCGTCGTCCTGACAAATTCTGAAACCCCGGCCTTTCGGATAATGATGAGCAAGATAAGGGACGTTCTGCTAAACGCTCCGGCAAGAGATTGGAACGCAGAGGCAAAAACCGCCGTGGAACGAAACCGCGCCTCTGCGGACAGCAGGAAAAAGGAAATAGATGCTCAGCGCGTGGCCGATACAAAACCGTCGCTGCCGCTTTCGGGCTACACAGGCGATTATTCAGACAAAATGTACGGTGATATCGAGATAAAGGAAGAAAATGGCAGCCTGGTCATGCGTTTTCTGCCTTCGCCAAATTTTGTTGCCGATCTGGAACACTGGCATTACGACACATTTCTTATAAAATGGCGCTCCTCCGTAGCGTACGATTTCCCGCGCGGTTTTGTGACATTTACCCTAGACACTCGTGGCAGAACGGACGAGTTGAAGATAGATCAGCCAAACAGCGATTTTTGGTTCTATGAACTGTCGCCAAAACGAGTTAAGTGACCATAATACTCGACAAGATAGGGTAAGATATGCAAGAATTTCGGTTACTTCTAAAAACCTATCTATAAACATATTCTCAGGAGATCTTAAATGTCAGACGAAACAAATAATGAAGCCGAAGGCATCGCAAAACCAACTATCACGATAGCTGAAAGAGAAGGAGAAGGTGGAGCATCCGCGGCATCGCCGACCATTACAATAGCCGAGCGCGAGGGTGACAACAGCTCATCAGCCGCAGCTTCACCGACAATAACCATAGCCGAGCGCGAGGGTGACACTAGCTCATCAGCCGCTGCTTCGCCGACGATAACCATTGCTGAAAGGGAAGGCGATGGTGACGCAGCCGCTCCGGCAACGGAAGCTGCCGAATCAGAGGACGTTCACTATCAGGCCGTTGAAAAGGACGGCACAGTGACCGCGATCTGGGAAATGCAGGGCCAACGCCATCTTCGCACCATTGACCCGCGTTCGGGCGAGGGCAAGCAGATATTGGCTCTGTTTGAAACAGCGGCGTAAGATATTTATCCTGATCGGGATATATCCGAGACCGCGTTCACACCGGTGAGCGCGGTCTCAAACTATTTGATCCTCAAAGTAAACCGGCCAACAGCTAACAGTTAGAGCAATGACGTGATGTCATGGTCTTTTGCGGAAAGCGCTCTGCCGTTAAAATCACTTACCTGAACTACACCGATGCCCGCCGATGTCAGAAATATTTCATCAGCATTTTCCAGATCGGAAATGGCCGCTGAGACTTCGGCACATTCAAAGGTTTCCATTACAAATTCGCGTGTGGTTCCCGGAAGACAACCCGTATTTAGTCTCGGCGTGTACAAGAGTCCGTCTGATGTCCAAAAGATATTGCACAAACAGCCGCCGACAACCTCACCGCGTTCATTGATGCGGACAGCCTCATCAAAGCCACGTTTTTCTGCCTCATTGAACGCCGTCAGATTTTCCAAATAGTTGCCGGATTTCACCCCGGCGAGCGGTGACGTTGAATTAAGCAAAAAAGGCGAGGTTGTCAGCGTGAATACATCAAGGGTCTTTCTGCTCTCTCGTGTGGTTATGAGCAGTGCTGTTCCAGTAGTTTTGGAACCGGCTGTCCACAAACCGCCCGTTGTCATATCAAAAAAAGTGATGCGGCTGACGCCGTTCCGATCCGAATTGGCTTCCGCGAGTTCGGCCAATGCCGTGAACACGCGTTCCTCAGAATAGGCGGAAATATCGATCCCCAAAAGAGCTGCGTTGGACGACAGCCTTCGCCAGTGCTTATCTTGCAGCAATGGCAGACAGTCGCGAACGGCAACGGTCGTGAATACGCTTTGTCCATAAAAAGCCGCCAGGGAAAAGGCATCCAGTTTTGCCTCTTTCGCATCGGACACGATACGGTCTTGCCAAAAGACGTTTCTCATTGAATAAATTATCAGGCGAGACGGAATAAAAAGTAAATCGCCGCCGCCGCTTCAAGCGGTCGGTTTCGTGTCCACACAATGAATAAGTTGATCTTTTTGCCCCCGACAGTATTGATCACGGCTCTTATATTCGGCTGTGGCGGCGGCCTGTCGCAATCTCGGCTTTCCAACAGTGTTTCTGATCTTGACGCCGTGCGTTCGATCGAAGAACCGCCGATCGGCCGTATAGCATCAGAGCCGGTCAGGAAAATGCTTGAAAATGCGTTTGAGCAGACCGAGACAACCACTGAATATACGCAGGATTATTTCGTGATCGCATATCCGGGCGGCGACGTTCCGCCGGAAACCGGAGCCTGCACCGATGTTGTCATCAGGGCAATGCGGGCTGCGGGCATTGACCTGCAAAAACAGGTTCACGAAGACATGCGGACAAATTTTACCGCGTATCCAAAAAAATGGGGCCTGACCAAAACCGATACCAACATCGATCATCGCCGCGTGCCAAATCTGCAAACCTTTTTTACAAGAAAGGGAAAAAATTTGCCCTTGAAAGGTGAAGACGGAGATTACCGGCCGGGCGACATCGTTTCATGGGACCTCAACGGAAAAGGAATGACCCACATCGGCCTTGTCTCAAACCAACGAAATAAAGAAACCGGCCGCTATATGATAATCCACAACATCGGCGCCGGAACAAAACAGGAAGACCGTCTGTTCGATTGGGAGATCACGGGACATTTTCGGTATTTCTAAGTCATATTCAAAGAGTGTATATATCATGAATCTATGCTTTTGACGTCGTCGTGTTTCGATCCCGAAGCGGCGCTCAACATATCCGGATCATGACAAAAGTCCGTAACCAGTTTGGTAAATAGAGTACTCTTTTCCTCCTGCGGAACGTGTCCGCAGTTTTTCAGCACGACCAGCCGCGAATTTACTATCGAACCGTAGAGCTTATATCCGTTGATCAACGGAATTACCTTGTCTTCCTCGCCCCAGATCAAAAGCGTTTGCTGTTCTATCAGATGAGCGTCTTTCTCAATGCGGTTGGCGTGCCAGTTGCGCGACGTTGCCAGCACCGAATGATGCCCGTCCGCCGCCGCCAGCGGCCGCTGGACGTTGTCCACTCTTTCATCATCTATCAGGTGATGGTTGACTGGCGCAAGCGTAAAGTGCATACGCCGCCGAAGGAATAATTTCGAATCGATCAGAAAAGGAGTGATAGCCTCGCCGACGCCGGGAACCGAAGCCAGCCTCAATAAAGGATGATTTTTTACATCGTCATTGATCACAGCCCCGACAAGGATCAGCTTTTCAACACGGTCGGGGTGATCGAGCGCTATCGTTGCCGCGACCGCTCCACCGTATGAACTTCCGGTCAGGACTGCCCGCCCGATGCCCAGATTGTCCATAAGCCGAACGATCATCCTTGCTTGCGAACCAATGGTGTAATCGAACCACGCCGGTTTTTCCGAATAACCAAAACCGACAAGGTCAACCGCGATCACATGAAAACCGGCATCGGCGATCTGCGGCGCAACTGCGTTCCAAACATATACAGATGCGGTAAACCCGTGTATCAAAATGACGGACGGATCACCCGTTTTTCCAAATTCCTGATAATGAAGCCGCGTGCCGTCAACCGATGTGAATCTGGAGTTTCCCGAATGCAGGACCTTGTCCGAAACGTCGTTCCAGTCAACGGTTCTTTCACGCGTCAGCATTTTTACAGCGACAGCACCGCCGATCAAACCGATGGCACCGATAGCCAGATCTCTTTTCTTCATAGTTTTTCCAATGTGCATTCTAACCCAAAACCAATCGCGGGCGAACAGAATTTTCAGAAGCGTCAAATATTCCGATCGCTACCAGATCGCCGTCTGACCCCAACATTCGGACCGTTTCGCCGTCGGCAAAACCGCTGTCCTGAATACGTGTGGACATCCCGTTCAATGTTCTTGTGACGCGTTCCTCGTTCAGCTTCATTGCCGGAAATCGCGCGACGGCCTCTGTCATCGGAAGAAGCATTTGCCCCGGATCGGCCGCGGCGTCGATCTCGTCCGGCGAATGTGCGGCTGATATGCTGAAAGCACCGGCGCGTGTTCTTCTCAGTTCGGTCAGGTGAGCGCCCGTGCCGAGCGCACGACCAATGTCCTCAGCAAGCGTTCGTATATACGTCCCCGCGGAGCAAACCACGCGAATGCGTAAGACCGGATCGAGAGCGTCGGAACCTTTGCCGGCGACCAGTTCCAGTTCGTGAATGTTTACCTTGACCGGCTTGCGTTCTATCTCAATTCCTTTTCGGGCAAGCGCGTACAGCTTTTTGCCTTCGACCTTTTTTGCCGAATACATCGGCGGCACCTGCTCTATCGCGCCACGAAACTGCGTCAGCACCGCCTCGATGTTCGCCACTCTTAAGTCTCCCTGTCTCCCTGTCTCCCTGTCTCTTCTTCTTTCACCTGTCAGGTCGCCCGTATCTGTCTCGTATCCCAGCTTTACAACCGCCTCGTATTCTTTTTCGTCCTTGTCCAAAAACTGTGCAAGCCGCGTGGCTTTTCCGACCAGAGCAACCAGAACGCCGGTAGCAAAAGGGTCGAGAGTTCCGGTGTGGCCGACCTTTTTTGTTTTAAAAGTCCTTCTGACGCGGTTCACAACGTCATGTGATGTCATTCCGGCAGGTTTGTCTATTATTAAAAGTCCGTGCATTGCGTTTCCGAACTGTATCTTCTCATATTCCGGCGGTCAAAGGCTGCGTCGTGGCTTCGTTCCATTAAACCTGACCGTGTATCATCATATTCCTATGCGACGCCGCAGCCTCAAACCAATAGACGATTCAGAACGTGTGGTAAAAGACCGCCGGCGCTCGCGAGAGCGGACAATGCACCGCGCCATACGGCTGCTTGCCGCAAAGCCGCGTTCCGTTAATGAATTGCGCACTCGCCTTTTGGAAAAATTGTGGACCGACAGGGAAATAGTCGATGAGGTGATAGAAAAACTCAAAGAGTACAAATATCTGGATGATGAACAATTCGCATCTGACACGGCTCTTTCAAAATTAAGGCAAAAACCGCAAGGTGCAAGAAAGCTTCGGCAAACACTCTCACGAAAACATCTTGATAAGGATGTCATGGAAACCGCGATACAGACGGCGTTTGAAAAAATGCCCGAAGAAGAGCTGATAATAAAAGCAATGGAAAAACGCATCAGGCTAAAAGGCGTTCCGCAAACACGTGAGGAAATGAAAAAATTCAACGACCATCTGCTGCGGCAGGGATTTTCCTACGGCCTGATAAGAGAAAATTTTGCAAAAGCAGTGTCACAAGCCGACCAATCCGACGAAGACAACTGACAGGCAAGCGTTTTGCTGATCGAGATCTCATAATGTGATGCGAAATGTTGTGATAGAATCGAAACCCTATGACAGGTAGTGAGATAAGGCAGAAATTCCTTGATTATTTTGAAAAGAACGGCCATAAGGTCGTTCATTCGTCGCCGCTTTTGCCGGCCAATGACCCGACGCTGCTTTTTATAAACGCCGGGATGAACCAATTTAAGGACGTGTTCCTGGGCAACGAAAAACGCGATTACACCCGCGCCGCCTCGTCGCAAAAATGCATACGCGCCGGCGGTAAGCATAACGACCTGGACGAGGTCGGAAAAACGGCGCGTCACCATACGTTCTTTGAAATGCTCGGCAATTTTTCATTTGGCGATTACTTCAAAAAAGAGGCAATTGCCTACGCTTGGGATTTTTTGGTGAACGAACTGGGGCTTGATACCGAAAGGCTCTGGTTCACCGTCTTTGAAGGCGATGATGCAGTTGGCCCGGACGACGAGGCCCGTGACCTTTGGATAGAGGCCGGAGCGCCGCCTGAACGCGTTCTGGGGTTTGGCAAAAAGGACAATTTTTGGCAGATGGGCGATACTGGGCCGTGCGGCCCGTGTTCTGAGATCCATTATTATATGGGCGACGACCCCGCAAACAACTTGGCAAAATGGGTCAACGGCGAGGGTGACACGACCGTCGAGATATGGAACCTTGTTTTTATGCAGTACAACCGCACGCAGAATGAGGACGGGACGTTTACGCTGACGCCTCTGCCCGCTCCTTCGGTAGATACGGGCATGGGACTGGAACGCATCACCGCTGTTATGCAGGGCGTAAAGTCAAATTACGATACAGACCTTATAAAACCGCTGGTTGAATTTACTGCGGAATTAGCAAATACTAATCAAGTGAGGTAGCTGTTATGATTGCCTACTCACCAATTATGACATTTTTCGGTTTGGTAATTATTACATTAATTGCCTTTCTGATTTCTGTGACCACCGCCATTGCAATAAACGGCTTTTACCGAACAAATTTTAAAACCCGCCTTGTGTCCAGTATTGTGGTCGGGACAATTGCATGTCTCTTAACCCAGATCATTTTAATTGCTACTCTGGGGCCTCTTAAATGGCTAAATGGTGAGCCAATGAATTTTCAAACATTATTGTGGAGATATTCCACAATAATTGCCTTGGGAGCTGCAATCGTAAGTGTGGTTTTTTGGCAAGCATTCTGGCGGTTTTCGTTAAAGTCGCCAGAGATGACATAGGATGAAAGTTCTCTTGATCGAAAACCAACCGCTCACACGTCTTGGCGTGCGGGCAGTTTTTGAAGGTGAGGCAGGCATAGAGCTTGCCGGTGAGGCCGAAACCGCCGCCGAAGGATTTGCAAAATTTCAGGACCTGTCGCCTGATGTTACGATTCTTGGGCTTAGGCTGCCCGATTCGTGTTCCATAGATGATCTGGATAATTACTTTGTAGATACGCCAAATGCAAAGATCATTGTTTTGGCTGAACATGCAGGCGATGCGGAGATAACACAGGCATTGAAAAAAGGAGCGGCCGGTTATATATGCAAGGATGTGACTCCGCAGGAGCTGACAGACGCCATCAGAACCGTTGCCGCCGGAAGAAAATACATTCCCGGAAACATCGCCAAAATACTAAGTGAAAATATTGGGCAGGAAGAACTTACAGCCACAGAAGCGAATGTTTTGCGGATGATCGTCGGCGGAATGTCGAATAAGGAGATCGCATTTGCGATGGACGTTTCGGAAAACACGGTCAAATCTCATATTCAGAATATTTTTGGAAAGATAGGCGTTTCCGACCGCACATCCGCCGCGACGACGGCAATAAAACGCGGGCTGGTAAGGGTAGATCTATGAACGAGATCAAAAATGCATTGACCGACTACGCAGAGGCCTTTACATCGGGTGAAAGTGCTGTTTTACAAGAGCTTCGCGAGCACTGCTATAAGCATTATGAGGACTCGTCAATGCTTTCGGGCTTTTTTCAGGGGCGCGTGTTGGCAATGCTTTCAAAGATGATAAGGCCAAAATATATATTGGAGATCGGCACTTATCTTGGGTATTCCGCCCTTTGTCTTGCCGAAGGATTGGCGGATGGTGGAAAGGTAATTACATTAGATATACTGGAAGACACGAATAAAGTTGCAAGATCCTTCGTCGAGCGGACAATATATAAAAACAGCATCGAATTTCATCTCGGAGACGCACAGGAGATCATCCCTAAACTGACGGAGACGTTTGACCTTGTTTTCATAGACGCCGATAAACCCAATTATTCTAACTATTACGATCTGGTCTTCGATAAAATTCGTCCGGGCGGATTCATAATTGCCGACAACGTCCTTTGGAGCGGCCGCGTCCTCGAAACCGATAAGGATGAGAATACAAAAGCGCTACATGAATTTAACCAAAAGGTTTTAGCGGACGAACGTGTTGCAAATGTGCTTTTCCCGATACGAGATGGATTGATGGTAATTCGAAAGAACGAATAAGGCGCAATTATTATTAAGGGAGCGATAAGGCCATGAGAGTTTTTTTGAGCATTGTTATCAGTCTGATCTATCTTTCTGTCACACTATTGTTCTATTTGACAGAGATAAAGGAACCGCTGATGATCATGACCCTTCCGTGGAGCTTTATTGTGATCATATTTGGCTGGACTATCATCCACACATCGTCTTATTCCATGGATACATGGATGTTCGGCGGAGCTATACTAAATACCGTACTGTTTCTGTGTCTTCGTCATATCAACCGCTGAATGTAGTTTCCTCACCTGAAAGTATTAGAAAGCCGCTACCACAATTAGCGATTACATCTCATAGTTGAATTGTTACACTCATTGAAGCGGCTTCTCAGCTTGGTAGCTCAACGAACGCGTTTTGTTTAGCAGGACCAAACTTGGAGCTAAGGAGGATCTTAACAATGGGACAATCAACAAAAACTAAACAGGTCAGGACAGTAGAGCGGATAGTTGCTCCGCCAGCGCCGCATTGGGTGGGTGACGGATTTCGCGTTCACGGATTTTTGCCGCATGGGCCGCTTGATGCTGAGCGGATGAGTCCTTTCTTTTTGCTGGACTACAATTCAAAATACACCTTTCAGCCGAGGGAGATACCTTACGGTGTCGGCCCTCATCCGCATCGCGGGTTTGAGACAGTGACCATCGCATACAAGGGGCGTGTTGCTCATCACGACAGCCGCGGCGGCGGAGGCGTGATCGGCGAAGGCGATGTGCAGTGGATAACGGCGGGCAGCGGATTGCTGCACAAAGAGTATCACGAAAAGGAATTCACACGTACAGGCGGCGAATTTCAGATGGTGCAGCTCTGGGTCAATCTGCCGGCTAAAGACAAGATGACCGAGCCGAAATATCAGGCGATAACCAACGCCGAAATGGGCAGAAAAGACCTTTCGGGCGGCGGATATGTTGAGGTGATAGCGGGCGAATTTGAGCGTGTGAAAGGCCCGGCAACGACGTTTTCACCGGTGCATCTTTACAACCTTAAACCGAAGGCCGGGGCCGAGATAAAGCTGAGCTTTCCCGCCGCATACACAACGGCGATCCTTGCGATAGAAGGATCGGCGACCATTAACGGCGAAAAGAAACTCGCGACAGATCACCTTGCGGTTTTTGCAAATGACGGCGAGGATTTTACCGTAAAGGCAGACGAAGATGCCGTTCTGCTCCTGATGAGCGGCGAACCGCTCAACGAACCAATTGCTCAATACGGCCCGTTCCTGATGAACACCAACGCCCAGATAGCCGAGGCGATAGATGATTTCAGACAAGGAAAGTTTGGATATTTGGAGGGTTAGGCCAGGACAAGAAGCCCGAATGAAATAAGGCATTTGGTGCAGAAAAATGCCCTTACTTCGTGCGGGCTTCCGCATTCTTTATCCAAGAGAAATACTGATCGACAACGATAGTCTGTCAGCGTTGCAGCATAAAACACACGGCCTTATCTCTCTATGCTTGCTGTTACTTTCTCAATAAACTCATTTATCTTTCCGTTCTCGATCCAGCGGGCGACGATTACGATGTCGTTATCGGGGTCAATATAGATGATGTTCGTTCCATTGCCTACGTGGACAAACGCAGATGCAGGTGCTGCTGCATACATTTTCTTATCCGTGTTCAGGAACCAGTTCATAAACCCGTAGGTCGGCTGAGCAGGTGTAGGAGTTCTGGCCTGTCGGTTAAAATCTTCGGACAAGATCTGTTTGCTGCCCCATTTTCCATTTCTTGATGTAAGCAGCCCGAACCGAGCCATGTCATAGGCGTTTATGAACATTCCGCCGCCCCAATGTCCGCCGCCGCTGACGGCCTGTGAAATTTGCCCGTCTATAATGACGAACGAATTTTCATAACCGAACCACCGCCATGTATTTGAGGCGCCTATTTCGTCCATGACGTATTCTTTCAGAACCTGCGGGAGCGGCCTACGCCAAATATTTTGAGCCGCAAGAGCAAGAACATTGACGCGAACATCGTTGTATTCATAGACCGCGCCCGGTTCGTTCCTTTCGCGTGCGATCCATTTCGATGTGTCGCGGTCTGGCCTATCGGCCCAGTCAAATTTTCCCCATAACGATCCTTCCCAGTCGCTCGTTTGCCGAAGCAGATGATCCCATGTGATCTTGCGGTTGTGCGGCGTCGCGAAAAGCTCTATGAAATGATCTTTTCCAAAGCGTTCCTGTGCGTCAAATCTTTGCCCCGGCACATAAGAGGCAACAGGAGAATCATAATCAACTACTTTATCGTTAAGGTCTTTTATCAATTTGCGGTCTAGTGCCAAACCGACCGTTGTTGATATAAAACTCTTTGTGACGCTGAACGTCATATCAACACGCGACGGATCGCCCCATTCCGCGATAATGTAGCCGTTACGAATGATGATGCCGGTCGCGTCGCCGCGTTCCTTGAATCTGCCGATGGCGTCGCCAAACGGTTCACGGCCAAATGATTGATAATGAGCAAGTTCAAGATCTCTTGTAGTTTTAGATTCACTTGCAATTGCAAAATCAACAGCCTCTTTCAGCTTGTTTGGGTCAAGTTTGAGCTGTTCGGGTGTTCGATTTTCCCATTGGCCTGCGGGCGGAACGTAAACGCTCTGTGCCTTTACCTGATGGCATACTCCCGCAAAAGCGAAGATGAAAACAAACAAAATGAGCTTCGTTCCGAATGATCCGCTGTACATGAAAATGTCTCCTTTATTGTCCGTGATGCCGTGACAGCCGCAGTAAGAGCATTGAACAGGTGTTCAGGCTGCTGCTTCTATATCGTGTGTGCCGCTTACGATCTTGCGGCTTTAATAATATCAGCAAAAACACCTGCCGCCGTAACGTCCGCTCCCGCACCAGCACCTTTTATGACAAGCGGTTGGTCGCTGTAACGCGAGGTATAAAAAAGCACGGCGTTGTCCTTGCCCGAAAGGTTTGCAAAGTTATGTTCGGGGCCGATCTTTTGCAGGCCGACCTTTGCTTTTCCGTCTGAAAGCACGGCGATGTATTTCAGCGAAAGGCCTTCGGAACGTGCTTCTTCATAGAGCCTGCGAAAATGATCTTCGTTTCGCAGCATTTCCGTGTAGAAATCCTCAACCGAACCCTGAAGGCAGCTTTCGGGAAGGAACGGAGTGTTCTCAACCTCTTCGATCTCCATGTCATAGCCCGCCTCGCGTGCCAATATCAGGATCTTTCTGGCAACGTCGGTTCCGCTCAGGTCAAGACGCGGATCAGGTTCCGTGTAGCCTTCATCCTGTGCCTGACGGACAATATCGGCAAACGGCCGCGAGCCGTCATAGTTGTTGAATACATAATTCAAGGTGCCTGACAGAACTGCTTCGATACGATGAACGCTGTCGCCGCTTTGAATAAGGTCACTAAGCGTGCTGATGATAGGAAGGCCGGCGCCGACATTTGTTTCGAAGTGAAAGTTGGCGTTGTATTCGCGTGCCAGCCATTTCAGTTTTTTATATCTTGCCAGTTCGGACGAACACGCGATCTTGTTGCAGGCAATGACGGCGACGCTGTTCTCAAGCAGTTTTGAGTATGTCTCAACAACATCCGGGCTGGCGGAAAGATCAATAAAGACGGAGTTGCGAAGATTTCGTTCGCCTATCGTGTCGGTGAACTTATGAATGTCGGTTTCCTCGCCTTCGGCAAGGCGTTCCGTTACGGTGTCAAGCTCCAAACCGGTTTCCGAAAGAAGACAGCGGCGGCTGTTGGCCAGGCCGATGACCCTCAAGTTCAAATTCATCTTTTCGGAAAGAATGTCCGCCTGCGATGCGATCTGTTCAAGCAGTTTACGGCCAACGGTTCCCGCTCCTGCGATATAGAGGTTGACCTGTTTCTTGCCGTCGGAGAAAAATTCCTCGTGAAGCGCATTGACCGCCTTGCGAACATCACGCGAAGAGATGATGGCGGAAATATTTCTTTCAGACGAACCCTGGGCGATCGCGCGAATATTGATGCCGTTATAGGCAAGGGTCATGAACATGCGTCCGCTGACGCCGGTGTGTGCCCGCATGTTGTCGCCGACCAACGCAAGAATCGAAGAGCCTGTCTGAACATCAAGCGGTTCGATCTTTCCAACCTTTATTTCGTTCTCAAATTCCAGATCGACCACGGATCGGGCAGTCTCGGCATCGCGTTCATCCACGGCGACACAGATCGAATGTTCCGATGAGCTTTGCGTGATCAGAATGACGTTTATCCGCGCCCTGGACAGAGCGTCGAACAGTCGCCTGGAAAATCCGGGAATGCCGACCATTCCGCTGCCCTCAAGGCTTAAAACCGCAATGTTGTCAATGCTTGTGATGCCGCGGATCATCTCTCCGTCCGATCCTGCCTCGGTCTCGATAAGCGTGCCGTGACTTTCCGGGTCAAAGGTGTTCTTTATCCACATCGGGATTCCCTTTGACATAACAGGCTGGATGGTCGGCGGATATATGACCTTAGCGCCGAAATGTGAAAGCTCCATCGCCTCGCGGTAATTTATTTGCGGTATGTGCCTTACCTTGCGGACAAATCGCGGGTCGGCGGTCATCATTCCGCTGACGTCGGTCCATATCTCCAGAACATCGGCGTCAGTTGCGGCGGCAAAAAGAGCGGCTGTATAATCCGAACCGCCTCTGCCCAATGTGGTCGTTGCTCCCTTTGACGACCGGCCGATGAATCCGGGCGCGACAAACAGATCTGCTTTTGCATTCAGTATGCGTTCGGCAATGGCAGGATATGTTCTTTCGCGGTCAACCGCAGCGAAACCAAAATTGGAATCGGTAAGGAGGACCTCGCGCGAATCCAGCCATTCGTTTTTGATCCCCAGACTGTTCAGCTTTTCGGAAATGATCCGGGACATTGCCAGTTCGCCAAAGCTGAGCAGCTTGTCCAGGGTTCTTCCCGATAATTCCTGCACACGCCGAACACCCTCATAAACGCTCTCAAGTTCGGCGATAGCTGCGTCAATAAAATCATCGAGTTCGCTTGGGACGATATCAGGGAACAGTTCGCGGATGGCATTGCGGTGGTTTTGCTCTATTTCTGAAACGATCTCCAGATATCCGTCATCGGCTATCTCGGCCAGACGCCCGGCTTTTATCAACGCATCCGTTGTGCCTTTGAGCGCGGAAAAAACAAGGACGCGTTTTCCCTTCGCATCGTCACCGCTGACGATGTTTATGACCTTTTCTATGTTCTCTGCGTTGGCTACTGACGAGCCGCCGAATTTTTGAACTTTCATACTGCCTGATCCTGCGGCCGCTTATGACGCAAGACCTAATAAGATATCCTTTACGTTCTTGTAATTAGTGTCTATCTCGATACTTCTTTTTGGAAGCCGCTGAAGATCGAGCAGCGAAGCGGGTCCTTTGATATTCATTCCGAGAATTTTTTCGACCGAGTCGAACTTCACAGGATGAGCCGTTTCGACAAAGATGCCTTTGTCCTCCGGGAACAATTCCCGATGCCGTGTCAGCGCGGCAAAGGCAACCGCCCCGTGAGGGTCGAGGGTGTATCCGAATTTGTCGTGAACAGAGCGGATCGCCTCCGCCGTTTCTTCATCGGAAATGCTGTACGACGCGTTCATTTTTCTTAGCTTTTCCGCGTCTCCGTCAAAAAGTTCCAATATCCGTACAAAATTACTTGGGTCGCCTATATCCATCGCATTGGACATCGTCGGAACGGACGGCTTTGCTTCAAAATCTCCGGTCAGAATGAATCTTGTGAAAGCGTCGTTCGCATTGCACGCCGCAATGAACGACCGCACCGGCAAACCGGATCGATAGGCAAGGATCGCGGCGGCGATATTGCCAAAGTTGCCGCTTGGGACGGAGAATACGGGCGGTTTGGCATCTTTCCATTGTTTGACTGCCAAAAAGTAATAGATCTGCTGCGGCAGCCACCGCGCGACATTGATGGAATTTGCCGATGTCAAAAACAGCTTTGATCCCAGATCAGTGTCGGCAAGCGCTGTTTTGGCCAATCTTTGGCAATCATCAAAATTGCCTTCGACCTCAAGCGAGGTAACATTTTTTCCGCAGCGTGTGAGTTGAAGTTCCTGAACACGGCTGACCAGACCTTTCGGAAAAAGGATGACCACATCCAAGCCGTCCGTATTGGCAAACCCGTTGGCGACGGCTCCGCCGGTGTCGCCTGATGTCGCGACTATAACGACCGGCCGTTTAGAAATATCGCGAGCGAAATATTCCAGACAACGGCTCATAAATCTCGCGCCCACGTCCTTGAACGCCATTGTCGGGCCGTGGAACAGCTCAAGCACAGAAATGTTTTCGTCGAGGGCAACCAGCGGAAAATCAAAGCTGACTGTTTCGCCGCATATTGCCGCCAGAACATCGTCCGGCAAACTGCCCGCGACAAATGGGCGCATCACGGTAAACGCGATCTCTTCATCGGGCAGATGCGGCAGGGACGCCAGAAACTCATCCGAAACTGCCGGGATATCAGCCGGAAAATACAGGCCTTTGTCATCAGGCTGGCCGATGATGGCGGCGTCGCGAAATGAAACTGAGGCCGAGCGGCGGTTTGTGCTAAAGTATTGCATCGATGGCGAGGACAGCGAAGATCTCGTCCCAATAAGCTATGATAATACCATTCTTGGTGTTATGAAAATATGCGGGATATAACTATTTTTTCTCCGGCAACTGTTTCAAATGTCGTTTGCGGGTTCGATTGTCTCGGGTTCTCTATTGCTGAGCCTTTCGATAAGCTGACCATTCGAAAAACGGATGAACAGGGGATCAGGATAATAAACAACGATGATTTCGGGCTTCCGGCCGATCCGCAAATGAATGTGGCTGGTGTGGCAGTTTTGGAAATGCTTCGTGTCGCGGGTATCGATCAGGGTTTGGAGATCACATCAACAAAAAGCATAAAGCCCGGAAGCGGTATCGGGTCGAGCGCAGCGAGTTCGTGCGGGGCAGTCGTCGGTGTCAATGAACTTCTTGGGCTGGGATTTTCAAAAAGAGAATTGGTCGAGTTTGCGATGCGCGGTGAAATGCTGGCATCGGGCGCCAGACATGCCGACAACGCCGCTCCGTGCATATACGGCGGGTTTGTTCTGGTCAGGTCGGCAGAGCCGCTCGATGTCGTCGAGCTTTCGTGTCCGCCATTGTGGGTGACGGTCATTCATCCGCAGATCGAGATAAAGACCGCCGAGGCAAGAGCCATTCTTCCTGTTGATGTTCCGCTTCGCTCGGCGGTACGCCAATGGAGCAACCTCGGCGCGTTCGTGGCGGCTTTATCAAGCGGCGATCTTGATCTGTTGAGCCGTTCGATGGAAGACGTCATAGTTGAACCTGTCAGAAAAGGCCTCATCCCTCATTTTGATGAAGTGATGAAAGCCGGACGCACGGCCGGCGCTATTGGCGGAGGTATTTCGGGTTCGGGGCCGTCGATGTTCCTGTTGGCTGAAAATGAGAACACGGCAGTTGCGATCGGGCAGGCGATACGAAATGAATACGCCGTGACCGGAATAGACTTCAATACTTATGTATCCGAGATAAAACGCGGCGGCGTCAGTATTTCTTAAGATGTATCAACACACGGTATTTATTGGTATCCTTGATCATGAATAACGCTGCGAACAGAAAGAAAAGGCAATAGGCCAATGGCCCCGAATGGGCCATGTATCACAAAATGAATATAAACCTATTGGAGCCGAGATAAAGTCAAAGTAGAATGGAAGTAGAGATATGTTGACCCGCGAATTGGAAGAAACTTTGAGCTTTGCCGTTGACCAGGCTGTAAAATACCGTCACGATTACGTCACGCTGGAACATCTGCTGTACGCCTTGCTGCAGGATACGGCCGCGCGCGACATTCTTTTCAACTGCGGTGCGCGAATAGACCTGATCGCTGATTCGCTCGAAAAATATTTTGAGGAAGCTCTTGAGCGAATGCCCGCCGGTGAACAGGCAATGCCGGAACTGACCGCCACGTTCCAGTCCACCATAAATTACGCCGTGCTTCAGGCCGAGGGCAGCGGCCAGAGTGTCGTTGACGGCGGAAACATACTTGCCGCATTTTATCAGGCCGAACAAAGCTATGCCGTTTATCTTCTTTTGCAGCATGGCGTCACTCGTCTGGATATTCTTAATTACATCTCTCACGGTATTTCCAAATTAGAGAATGAAAGGCTCGTTCCGGAAGGCTTTGACGGGGAGGGCGAGAACGTAGCCGACCGGCACGAGGCAGCGGCGCGTCCGCTGACCAGCTTCACCGTTGAACTGGTCGCAAAAGCCGCCGAAGGACTTATCGATCCCATAGTCGGTCGCGAGGCGGAGATAGAACGAACGATACAGGTCCTTTGCCGCCGCAAAAAGAACAATCCGCTTTATGTCGGCGAACCTGGTGTGGGCAAAACTGCTCTGGCCGAAGGCTTGGCGCTAAAGATCAGCGAAGGCAACGTGCCTGAGGTGCTTGAGGATGCAAAGGTCTTCGCCCTCGATATGGGCGCTGTTTTGGCCGGCACGCGTTATCGCGGCGATTTTGAACAGCGGTTCAAGGCGATAATAAACGAACTGAAAAAAGAAAAGAACGCGATCCTTTTTATTGACGAGATACACACCATCGTCGGAGCAGGAGCCGTTTCCGGCGGAGCGATGGATGCGTCGAACATTCTAAAACCGGCTTTGGCAGCCGGGGAATTGCGATGTATTGGTTCGACAACCTTTGCGGAATACAAAGCGGCTTTTGACCGCGACCGCGCTCTTGCCCGCAGGTTTCAAAAGATCGACATCGGCGAACCGACGATAGACGAAACCTTTGAGATCCTTAAGGGCCTCAAGAAATTTTACGAGAAACACCACGAGGTCAAATATACTGACGACGCATTGCGGAGCGCGTCAGAGCTTGCCGGCAAATACATCAACGACAAATTTTTGCCGGACAAGGCCATTGACGTGATCGATGAGGTCGGGGCATCGATAAAGCTGCTGCCCGTAAGCCGCAGGCCGAAACGTGTTTCCGTTCAGATGGTCGAGAACACGGTCGCACGTATGGCAAAGATACCGCCGAAAACGGTCGTGTCGGATGAGAAGGAACGTCTTCGCTCGCTTCGCGACGATCTGAAGCGGTACATCTTTGGGCAGGACGAAGCTATCGACAAGGTCGTCGATGCAATTCAAATATCACGTGCCGGTTTGGGACACGAAACAAAGCCTGTAGGGTCGTTCCTTTTTTCCGGCCCGACAGGCGTCGGCAAAACGGAATTGTCAAAACAGCTTGCGGAAATTTTGGGTGTCGAATTTTTGCGTTTTGACATGAGCGAATATGCCGAGGCCCACACCGTTTCGCGCCTTATCGGTGCGCCGCCGGGTTATGTGGGATTCGATCAGGGCGGCCTGCTGACCGAAGCGATAATGAGAACGCCGCATTCCGTGTTGGTCCTTGATGAGATAGAAAAGGCGCACCCAAATCTTTTCAATCTTCTGCTTCAGGTGATGGATTCGGCTACGCTGACCGACAACAATGGAAAGAAGGCGGATTTTCGCAATGTCATTTTAATAATGACAACGAATGCCGGCGCCCGCGAGCTTTCATCGGGCGGCGTCGGGTTCAGAAATCAGACGGAGACAAAAGGAAGCGCACGCGGCGCGATAGAGAGAACCTTTACGCCGGAATTTAGAAACAGGCTGGACGCGTGGGTCGCGTTCAAGCCGCTGGACATGGACGTCATTCGGTCGGTAGTTGATAAATTTATCAGAGAACTCAACGGGCAGCTTTCTGAGAAACGTGTGATCGTAAAACTGGATGAAGGGGCAAGAACATGGCTTGCCGCAAACGGATTTGACGCGCGTTACGGTGCCAGGCCGATGTCGCGTCTCATACACGAACGCATCAGACAACCGCTTGCGAACGAGATCTTGTTCGGGAAACTTACAGAGGGCGGAAGCGTTTTGGTGACAGAGATAGAGAGTGAATTAAAACTGGAGTTTTGAACTGATATCAAAGCAAATAAAAAAGGCTCGGCGACAAAACCGTCGGGCCTTTTTTATTTAGTGTGTGCTTGTAAATTGAAAGCGGACGTTATTTTTTTACCGCCTTCTTTGGTGCTGCCTTTTTAGGAGCAGCTTTCTTGGCCGGAGCCGCCTTTTTAGCCGGAGCTGCCTTCTTTGGAGCCGCTGCCTTTTTAGCCGGAGCTGCCTTCTTGACTGCCGTTGCCTTCTTAGCCGGAGCTGCCTTCTTTGGAGCCGCTGCCTTTTTGGCCGGAGCTGCCTTCTTCGGAGCCGCTGCTTTTTTGGCCGGAGCTGCCTTCTTGGCTGTTGTGGCCTTCTTAGCCGGAGCTGCTTTCTTAGCTGCAGTGGCTTTCTTGGCCGGAGCTGCTTTCTTAGCTGCAGTGGCTTTCTTGGCCGGAGCCGCCTTCTTCGGAGCCGCTGCTTTTTTTGCCGCAGGGGCTTTCTTCGCTGGTGCTTTTGTTGCTGGTTTTTTTGTTGCCATATTTCTAGTCTTTCAAAGTTGAATTAGGTAAAGCTTAAGTAACCGTTTTATAACGTATCACAACTTTATGAAATTGTGTAAAGTTTTTCTTTAAGTTTTGTCTTCTATGTATAAGAAAACTTGGGGCGTTACCTCACAAAGGTTTTCGTTTCACGGATCGCGCAGTCAGCAAATTTTCACTCGCTGATCTTTGACGGCAACTCATCGCATCCGTCATTCTTCTTCCTCTAAAACCATTGCAGAGATCTTTCGGTTCTCATTTACCTCAACACGCCAAAGCAAAATCCTTTTCGGCGTTTCTGAAACGTAACGATAAACCTTTGTATTTTCTATGGTTTCCGTGCCGACCATACGAGAGTTTTTCACACCGCCAAAATTTTTGAGCCTGCTGTTTGCCGCCAATGCCCTGGCTGAGGATTGTGTTCGGAACAATTGCGGCGTGAGTAATTCTTCATTTGGCTTTCCGTTGATGAGGTCGTTGATCGCGGTGACGATCTGCTTGTCGATCTCATCGTCGTCAATTTCCAGCGCCTTTAAATTTTTTATCGACATCGATGGAATAAAAATTTTTACGATGCTTGATGCAAGCATTCCTCCCATTCCGATCTCGCCTAAATTTGTCAGAGCGATGACAGTGACATCATCATCAACGTAGCGAAAGATCGCTGCGCCAAAACCCGCGGTCTGTCCGGTGTGGCCGATGAGCTTGTGTCCGCGCACATCAGAGATGCGCCAACCCAATCCGTAAGGCGAAAGTTTTCCGTCGTTGAAAGTGAACTGCGTCCAAATTTCTTTTTTGCTCGACGGTTTTAAAAACTTGTCGTCGCGAAGCGCCGCCTCCCATTTTGTCATGTCGTCTATCGTGGAAACGATAGAACCTGCGCCCATCAGATCGGTAAGATTTCCGTCACGGCCTGAAAGGCTTCCCCGCTGCCATTCGTATCCGGTTGCTCTGAGCGGGATTATGAATTGCGGATCGCGGTCAGCCGTTTTTGTCATGCCGAGCGGTTTGAATATCCTTTCGCGCATAAACTCCATAAAGGGTTTTCCGCTCTGCGTCTGGATAATATAAGCCAGCAGGTTGTAGCCGCTGTTGCTGTATATATTTTTTTCACCCGGTGTGAATTCCAACGGATAGGGTGAAAGCTGTTCGATAAATCCTTCGATGCTGACGCGGCGGGACAACTCAAAACCCGACAGGCTTGAATAGCTTTTTATTCCTGATGAATGCGTAAGCAGATGCCTGACCGTTACATTTGCCCATGCCGAAGGTGTGTTCGGCAGATATTTTGATATGCGTGCGTCCAGATCGACCTTGCCGTCTTCCACAAGCAGCATAATGCCCGCAGCGGTCATTTGCTTTGAGACGGAGCCTATTTCAAACACCGTTTCGGTCGTTACCGGCACGCTGAACTCAACACTCGCAAGGCCGTAACCTTTTATCTTGACAACCTTTCCGTTCTTGATGACGGCAACAGCGGCACCGGGAATGTTTCGCTCACGCAGACGCTCTTTTACAAGATCATCAACGCGGTCTGCATGAGCAGATGCGGCAAAAAGAAAAGTTATCGCCAAAAGCAACAACGGCGCTTTGAAAATTGTATTTTTCATAATATGAACGGTGAGGATATTTGCTTTCATATTCATATAAACCAAAGGTCAGAGATCTATTTACCGCCTATCGGATCTCCGGGCGGCGGCGGCAAAGTTTCCGGCGCCTTGCGCTGATCGGCCGGACGTTCCAGAAATTGCTCGATGTCCTTAGCCAAGGCTGTGTTGAATGCGGCGGCGTCACCGGTTTCTTTACTTTGACGCAATTCGGCCATCAGCGATCCGAGCGATGAAAGTGCGACGGTCCTGACGTGCTGATCGGTGTTGGCGTTTGCGGCCAGATCCACCAACCGGCCGGCGACCACGCTCCTTATCGTCAGTTGGATGTTTGCGTGATAAGGCGACATTCCGGTCGTCGGTTTGGACGCTTGCGCGACAAGCGCTTCCGTAACCTCACGAAAATGCGGATAAGATCCGTCACGCATATTAAAGGAGACCATTCTTGCCGCACGTGCAGGATTGAGAAGATTGCTAATGGTCATCGAAGCTGCTATCTCCGCCATCCCGAGCGGATCAAGAAGAGGATCGCTGCGTTTTGCGAAAAGCTCGGAGCGCTCTGACCGCGTTCCAGGCGCCGTCGGCGGAATTAATTTAAGTATGCGTTCCGGTACGGCCAACTCTTTTGGATCAAGTGTCATTAGCAGAACACTCAACGCTTCGCGCTGTTTTTCCGGGCTTACTATTTCCGCGACCTGTGACGGAACCGGCCCGGATGCCGACCTGACCGAAAATGTGTAATGAACTCCGCCGACGGATTTCGCCGCCGCCGTCACCTGATAACGATGATGAAGATAAAGAGGGACAAATTTGTTCTCAAGCTCGGACAACGGCGTTCCAACAGGAATGTTTTGCAAACCAAAATTTTCAATGCCGATCCTGCGGACATTCATTTCGTGTCTAAGCCGTGCCACAGGATCAGGCCCATTGTCCCAAAGGTTTGCAAGCGGATGAGCGCCGCCTGCGGGCCGGGCGTCCTGATCGGTCAGATAGAGCATTCCATCCGCTATTCCTTTATTTATGACCTTTGCAAGCTCGGCATCTTCGTCTGCGTTGGCCGGAAATTGTTTGTAGGCGTATGTGGCGGCAAACTTGTCAAACTCGCCAATGTTCACATCATAGGCATTGGAAAAATCCAGACGACCGTTCGTGATGCGGACATTCGGTGCGGGATAATCCATCACCGATGCATCGCCATAAGTGCTGCCCGCAAAATTATGCGCGAACCCGAGCGTATGCCCGACCTCGTGTGCTGAAAGCTGGCGGATGCGCGCGTATGACATCGAGGTTATTTCTTCGGCGGAAAGGCCTGAGGAAAGATAGCCGATGTCCGGCGTAGAGCCGATGTTGCAAAATTCCGCCATGTCGCCATACTGCGGCAAGAGTCCGGTCCCGATCAGAAAATCCTGCCTTGCTCGCTGTGAATCAAGCGTAACGATGCCTCTTAACACCTCACCGGTTCTGGGATCGGAAACGCTGTTGCCTATCGACCAACCGCGAGTAGAACGATGCACCCAGTTGATAACGTTATAGCGAATGTCCATCGGGTCGGCGTCCGACGGAAGAACTTTTACCTGAAAAGCGTTCTTGAAACCTGCCGCTTCAAAAGCCTGATCCCACCATGCCGCTCCTTCGACAAGAGCTTTTTGAATGTCCTTTGGCGCGCCGTTATCGACATAGAAAACTATCGGTTTCACAGCTTCGCTCACCGCTGCATTTGGATCTTTCTTTTCCAGACGAAAACGCCTGATCCAACGCTGTTCCAGATCCTCGTTTATGCCGGTTCCGTAATCATAAAAGCTCATTGCGAAAACACCTGCGCGAGGATCGTATTTCCGTGGGCGATAATTATCATCCGGCAGTTCGACAAATGACTGACGCTGACGAACGGTCACGTGTCTGCCCGTCGGCGTTACCTGATTGACGGCGCCGCCTGAACCGGAATTTGAGGTGAGTGTTGTTGTTACTTCGACCTCAGTGTTTTTCGGAAAGCCCTTGGTGTTTGGCATGTAAAGAGCGCTTCGTGATTCATCAAAAGAATATGTGCCGCCTCTTCCTGCCGACAACCTTTCGCCAACGCCATGAGCATCTCTGATAAAAAAATTAGTGGCATCGACCAAAAACCTGTCGCCTTCTGATGCTTCTATTTTAAAGCCCCAAATGACAGATCTTGCGAATGATTCTTCGACCGAACGCTTTTGTTCTGCTTCGCCTGACAGCGCGCGAAAACGATAGTTTGGCTGGACAAGCAATATCTTGTTTCCCGCGCGCTCAAAGAAAACGATCTTGGTCGAACCGGGCTGTCCGCGATCAAGCCCTATCGGATTTGACCCGACCCCGGTCGGCAATGAAACAAGATGCAGGAACTCTTTGTTGAACGAAGAAACCTCAAGGAATATCTTTCCATCCTCGCTGTTGACATAAAGCGGGAAGAAACCGTCGATCTTCCGGGCGTTTTCCGTAATGGACGCGAACGTCCGTTTTTGAGGAGCCTGGCCGACCGCAAGCATGACGAACGAGACCAATAGACACAAGGCAGCAAAAAGCGTTTTCATAATTAAGGTCCGAAGCAAAGGAAGTAATTGAAGTTTTAGCGAAAATATCACTTGTTGCGTGGCAGAATCAAGTTTGCGCCATTGCGGCAATGCTAAAGATCAGCCGGGTGATTGTGTATATCTATTAGCCTGTTTTGAAAAGTTTGAACGACATGTTATCGCTTTCCGGCATTTCTTAGGGTAACGATCAGAGCATCGCCGACCTTTCGTTCACCGTTCGCGTCCGAAGGCTTGTTCACAACTTTGCCGTCCAGCACCATCGCGGTTGAGCCGCCGCCGTCAAGGTTCATCGCATCGACCGCACCGATCGCCAAAAGATACTCGGCCAACTCCTGCAAGGTCATTCCCACGCTGACGCCAGGTTGACGCCCGTCAACTGTTGCAAGCAAAAATTTGCCGTCACTCATTTTTGCTGCTGCCGTTCGCGGATGACGCGATTCGGCAAAAGATCGTCCTGCTTTCTCTTGCTGCCATGTCAGTTCAACACGCCCGTTCTTTAGCAAAAGACCCACTCCTGCGACCGCATCTTCTATGCGGCCAATGTCGTCCAGTTCATAGCCGTCAGATCTTTTGCGTGCGGCTTCAATGCGAAAGACATTTGCTTTTCGACCGGCTTTTGCTGCTCTTTGCAGACCGGGTTTTCGATCGCCGCATGTTACAGCGACAAAACCATCAGACGGTATGCGCAAACTTCCTGCCTGTGACACGGTTCTTATACGTTCGTTTGCAACGGCGACCTCAACACATCCTGCTTTTGCCAAAGTTGTCTTGTGAAATTCCTGGGTGAAAACGATCAGCTCATTTTCTTTTATCTCGCGGTTCAGCCCATTTACTGTAAATGTATCTTTGCCGATCTCCAGTTGAAACTCCGCGATCGGGCGAAAGAATGAGACGCGCGTGGCAGATGATTGATTCGCTATTGCCAAAGTGATGCGTTCATTGCTTCCCTCGCTCAGAACCTTTCCGTCGATCATAAAAAAATTTGCCGGTTCGCCCGCAAAGATGCTGGTGTCAAGGCGAAAAAAACCCGCGTTCACCGCCGCGACCGCTCCGTGACGTGCTGCTATTGATGACGTTGTCTCAGTGCCGACAACGGTGTCCATCGCCATTTTCAGATCGAGTCTGACCTTGGTCAGGTCGAGGCGAAGAAGGTTTATTTTTACGGGGTCTTCACCGATCTTGTGTTCGACGTGCGCATATTCAACGCCGTCATGAACCGTTTTGAAATCCTGGGCGATGACAGACGGCACGCTCGCAAAAGCGAAAACGATAAAGACCGCCGCCAAACAACGACAAAAGTTTTGTTTAAGAAAAGAGACTGACAAAAAAGAAAGGTAATTGCTCATAAATGTATGAAAAATACGGAAAATTACATCAAACAAATTTCTTATATGATCTGTCCGTCATTAAAGATATTTTCGATCAGCGACGAACAGGAGACAATGCCTTCATCCTCACAACTCAACGGACTCCATCCTGTTGCCCAATCATACGCCTCGGTTCCGCGAAACTGTTTTTTGTAATCGTAAAACGACTTGCCGTTATAAGAATAGCCCAGATAGTAAAGTGTGCGGCCTGTTTCCTTTGCAAATTCGAGTTCTTTCAGCAACGTGAAAATGCCGAGGCCGCGCCGCTGCTCGGTCGGTTCAAACATTGCGTAGATGCCGGAGTTCGCATTTTGGCCAACGCTGAAATAACTGATAGCAAGAAGTCTATTATCATCGCGGACGTTCATCTCCATTATTTCACACGGAGCGGCATCGGCGTGTTCCGGCAGAAATTCCAGGATCGATGGCGGGACATTATGGCGAAAACGTGTTTTATGGCGATGAAAAAGTTCCACAGCTTCATCTGTCAGTTCAAAAGATTTTACACTGCACAAAAGATCACTGTTTCGTGCCAGATTGCGCCGATGGCTTTTTGACAGGGAAAGATCCTCAAGTCTTATACGAAGAGGAACGACGCGGCGCAGTTCGCCCTCATGTATCCCAACGCTGTAACGAAAAAAATAAGACCCGAAATGCCGCCATCCTGCGGCCCAGAGCTTATCCATGTCGGCCGGTTGTACACGCTCGGCCAAAAACTGCTCGTTTATGAACGGAGAGCCGTCAAACATACGATGTAGTATAAGACTTTCACAGGTTGGAGCGGAATCGGCACGGTAAATAACTTTCCTTTTCACATTTCCGCAAACAGAAGCATGCATCAGAACTTTTTTGAATAAAAAATGTGAATGTTCGGTTCTTCATTTGGGTTTATCATCGGCTGGGATTATCATTCGTCCAACGGACTTTTTCATCATGACCAAACGCAAAACAGGTTACAAGATGGTCGGCGTCAGCGACGTAAGGGATGTGAACCAGACCGTGTTCCTCCATCTCATTCGGGAACGTCAGCCCATTTCGCGTGCCGATATAGCAAAACTGACGGGATTGCGGCCCGGTACCGTCTCTTCCATAGTCAATCGTCTGATCAAAAACAATCTGGTGTTTGAGGGAACAGAAGGGCCTTCCAGCGGCGGACGACCGCCCAAAAATCTTTATATCAACGGAGAAAGTTTCTATGTCATGGCCGTTGATATTGGTGTTCTGGACACCGTTTTTGCCGTGAGCGATTTTAACGGCAGAATACTCAAGCAGCGTTCGATTCCCAGCGAGGGCGATCCGACAAGGTTTTTGACAAAACTTGCATCTGAGATATCAAAACTTAGAAATGACCATTTTTCTCGCTCAAGTTTCGCCGGTGTCGGCGTGAGCGTTCCGGGACTTATAGATCGTGAAACCGGAACAATAGAAATATCTCCGAATCTGGAATGGCGAAATGTGCCGCTAAGAAAAACGCTTGAGGATGAACTGGGTTTGCCGGTGTTCGTTGAAAATGACGCTAACGCAGCGGCTTTTTCCGAGCTTTGGTATGGGCCGCGCGAAGGAAACGGATCACGAACGCTTCTTTTCGTGTTGGTTGTCGAAGGACTGGGAACGGGCCTGATAATCAACGGCGAACTGCGTGTCGGGCCACGCTTCGGCCTTGGCGGATTTGGACACATGAGCATCGACCCGAACGGAGAGTTGTGTTCGTGCGGCCGCCGCGGCTGTTGGG
This sequence comes from Acidobacteriota bacterium, assembly GCA_019639175.1. Classification (GTDB taxonomy): domain Bacteria; phylum Acidobacteriota; class Blastocatellia; order Pyrinomonadales; family Pyrinomonadaceae; genus OLB17. The sequence continues at coordinate 61,334 of JAHBSK010000009.1, forward strand.
AGACATTTGCCTCAGAACGCGCAACGGTCGAACGTTACCATCGCGTCACGGCGAAACAGGGCCTGCCGCTTGTCGGCCTTTCTGAGATGATCGCAAAGGCAAACGCGGGTGACGAGATGGCGATGCAGTCAATAAAGATAACCGCCGAATACCTAGGAGAGGGTATCTGTAACCTCGCGCACGGGATCTATCCGGAAACAGTCGTCATCGGCGGCGATATCATCGGCGCATGGCCCATCCTCGAACCCATAATTCGCGAACGGGTCAAAAGCCGTTACATAGTTTCGCCTAAACAGATAACGATCCGCCCGGCCAGCGTTCAGCGGCCAAGCCTTTTTGGAGCCATTCCGGTCGCCTTGCAGAATTATTTTCGTTCGCCGGGCGACAGACAGGCGTTTCGGCCTCAATGGACCGATGGTGAGTAAAAAAATATTGACACGCTCTGAAGTTTGTGTTACAAATCACTTTATCTTCGGTGCGAAGAAAGATCGGCAAAGTCAAAATATAACGATATTTATTGAGCTGAAATGGGTTTGTCAACCTCAGGGGGATCGGTAAATATCCTTTGAACAGTTCTCGGATACCGGCGGAAAAAGAACCTGAACTTTCGCATTCAGGGTTTTCCCGGAACACGCCGGACAGAACACATTGTCAGCAATAAAATAATTGGTCACACCAACTTTAGACAGGTGATGTGATCGGTTGAAAAGGCTTTATTCGGTTAGATTTAAAGACTTAGTCATCGACCAAGAGAAAGTATATCTCTTATAGATCCAGATCGGCCAAACTTTCGTTAAGCACAAAATAAAGAGATCGCAAAAGTAGAAGAGGCAGAGGGAAAAATATGAACCTTTCAACCATAGATCAGATCATCGTCGTGATCTATCTGGCGGCGATAATGGGTATCGGCTTTGCGATGAAGAGGAAAGCCGCCAAGGGAATGTCGTCATATTTTCTCGGCGGGCGTCAGCTTCCATGGTGGGCTTTGGCAATGTCGGGTTCATCCAGCTACTTTGACATCACCGGGACGATGTGGATCGTTTCAACCTTTATCGCTCTCGGGCTGAAAGGAATGTGGGTTCACATGCTGTGGGGTTTTCCGATAACGGCATTTTATCTTGCCTATATGGGCAAATGGATCCGCCGGTCTGACGCAATGACCGGAGCCGAGTGGATGAAGACACGTTTCGGCACCGGAAAGTCAGGTGACATAGCCAGGCTCTCATACACACTCTTTGCGATACTTACGATAACCGCCCTGCTTGGCTACGGAGCCATCGGTATGGGGAAATTCGGTGCGATCTTTCTCCATTTTGAGCCGTGGCATTTCAATATCGGCGGCTCGGTGCTTACATTCTCCTCAGAGAATATATGCGCTTTTCTGATCCTTGGTGTTACCGGCGCGTATGTCATTTTGGGCGGTTTCCACGGCATTGTTCGTGTTGAGATAGTGCAGACCATTGTACTGAGCATCGGGGCCATTCTCTTCTCGATCGTCGGGTTTGCTCATTACAATAGCGAGATCTTTGCGGCGAATATTCCCGCAGGTTGGGGCGACATCTGGCCGTCGTGGAGGCCGGACGCTTTTCAGGGTCTGGTTACTGGCGGGACCGATTATTCGCTGTTCGGCGCATTCGTCGCGGTATGGGTTGCCAAAGGGCTTTTGCTGTGTCTTAGCGGGCCGGAACAGTTATATGATTTCCAAAGATTTCTGGCCGCAAAGGATGAACGCGATGCAGCAAAGCTCGGCGCTCTGTGGGGTGTGATACACACCGTGCGCTGGCCTTTCGCAATGGCTATCGCAGTGATGGCGATCATGGGAATCGGCGACGCGGCTCTGGATGCACAACTCAGGGCCGATCCTGAAACCGCTCTTCCCGTCATTATCGGAGAGATGCTTCCCATGGGGCTGGTCGGTTTTATGCTGGCGGCATTGCTGTCGGGCTTTCTTGCGACATTTAGTTCCACCGTGAACGGCGGTGCGGCATATCTGGTAAAGGACATATATCAGCGTTACATCAATCCGGCAGCGGACAACAAAAAGCTGGTCAGGGTAAGTTATTTTTCCTCGACACTGCTTATTTTGACCGGACTGATAATCTCGATATTCGGAACGTCAATTAACACGGCATTTTTGTGGATATTCGGAACGCTTGCAGCCGGTATTTTGCCGCCGAACGTTCTGCGATGGTACTGGTGGCGATTGAACGGACAGGGCTATGCCGCGGGTGTTTTTGGCGGAATGATCTTGTCGCTCGGACAGGTCTTTTTCGATCAATTCGTTTTTGCGGAACCGCTCCCTCTTTATATCGGGTTTCCGGTGATAGCAGCAGCTTCCACTCTGCTGACCATCGTGGTTGCGTTGTTGACCTCACCCACGGACAGCCAAACGCTGAAAACCTTTTACAGAAAAGTGCAGCCCGCCGGAATATGGGCGCCGATAAAAACAGAAGTTTTGGACGATGATCCCGAATTCAAAAAACAACTGCCTTTTGCTGTCGAATTTTTTAACACTATCGTTGCGATGATCGGCATAACGGCCCTTTATGTGTCAATGCTCTATCTGGTGCTGCACCGGCTGTCGATAGGATTTGGCCTGTTGGGTGTGACGCTGATCACGGTGATCATTCTGTACTTTACGTGGTATAAAACGCTGCCGCCTCCGTCGAACCATATTCCTGACGAAAGTGAGGCATCATCGGAGGACGTGGCCGCAGCGGACGCGGCATAAGATCGACCAGAGACCTGTATATGAGATTTGACGGAAAAACAGTAGTTGTAACAGGCGGTGCGTTGGGTATCGGACAGGCCGTGTCACGCCTTTTTGCCGAACGCGGAGCGGCGGTTTCCATCCTCGATTATGACGAGGCCGCGGGAAACGCCCTGTGCGCTGACCTGACACAGGCAGGAGCGAATGCGATGTTCCACCATGTTGATGTCGCTAAATTTGACGATGTCAAAACCGCCGTGGATGCTACACATGCTTCATACGGTTCGCTGGATGCGGTTGTTGTCAGCGCGGGCATTCAGCGTTACGGAACCGCCGTTACTACCGATGACGAGCAGTGGGATGAGGTTCTGGATGTCAATCTTCGCGGCGCGTGGAATGCCGCCAGAGCCGCAATACCATTTATGCGTGAAAATGGCGGAAGCATTGTGAACGTCTCTTCCGTGCAGGCACTGGCAAGCCAGCAAAATGTTTTGGCGTACACCATCAGCAAACACGGCCTGATCGGGCTGACACGGTCGATAGCGATGGATTTTGCTGCCGAAGGGATAAGGGCAAACGCGGTCTGTCCCGGAACGGTCGATACACCGATGCTCAAATGGGCAGCGTCGCTGGACCCGGATCCGCAGTCGGTCTATGACGCCTGCAATGCTATGCATCCGCTGGGCCGCATTGCACAGCCGAGAGAGATTGCTGAAGTGGTCGTGTTTTTGGCGCACGAATCGGCGTCTTTTGTTACAGGCGCCGTCTGGACCGTCGATGGCGGTTTGCTGACGCAGATCGGCGGCGTGCCGAAAACAGAAAGTGAGTGAGGTTGGCTTACCGCGTCTCTGCGGTCAGGAAAACTGAAGGAGTAATGATATGAGCAATACAGCAGCAGAAGAAGGCCATCCGCCTACAACACCTTACGATCCGCCGCCGGGTTTGGATGCGGCGATACAGGCGGTTTCGTTAGTAGAAGCATCAAAAAAACCGACAAAGATCGGTTATTTGACCAATTATGCCTTTCACATCTGGTATCAGATCGTCATTGAGGTAATGCAGCGCAGGGCGGCGCAATACGGAGCCGAGATCGAAGTGGTCGATGCCGGCCTTTCTGTCGAAAACCAGATAGCACAGGCCCGCGAAATGGTGCAAAAGACGGATGTCATCGTTCTGACACCGGCAAATACATCCGGTCTTGAGGAAATTCTGAGCATTGCGGACGCAGCCGGAAAAAAAGTGGTTGTCGAAGCAAATCCGGTCGAGGGCATGGCAACGATGGTTGCGATCTGTGATTACGACGCGGGCTTTGACCTCGGCGTTTGGGTTGGGAGCAACATCAAAAATGAGGACCGTTCACCGCTTCGTATTTTGGATGTCGGCCTTCCGTGGCTTCGGCCGTGTTTGCTTCGCAGCGAAGGTTTTGTCGAAGGCGTTCGCAGCATCCAGCCTGACGCGGTTGTCGTTGCTTCAATAAATGGTGAGGCTACACCTTCCATTGCTCAGCGGATCGCCGCCGAGACGCTTCGCGAAAAAGGCGATGTCGATGTCATCTTTGCAATGGATGATGAGACGGCGCAGGGCGCATATAAAGGATACCTTGAAGCGGGGTTTGACCCCGACACCGTGGCGGTCGCCGGATTTGGCCTGTCAGGTGTTCACGAAAAGGAATGGATGATGCGTCGCGAGGCGCTGAAAGTAAGCCAGGCAATGTTCCCGGAATACGTCGGCCTCAGATGCGTCGATGGCGCGATAAAGCTCTATGACGGCCAGGAGGTTTCGGTCCGTGATGTGACCCCGACCATCTCAATGACCGCCGATCTGCTCGACAAATTTTACCCCAAGGTCGATGGGGTGTGGACACCCGATCTTAAAACGATCGCTTCGATACCGACGGCGAATGCGTGTAAAAAAGTTTAAGGGGAATCGTTAGAAATATTTTTCGGAGGAATTTCTATGAAAATTCAAGCAATATCAATGATCAAAAAGGCGATTTCTCTCGCGTCGCTCGCTATTATCTTGACGGTTTCCGTCTTTGCCCAGTCGAACACAGGTTCGATAACGGGCGTCATCAGCGACCCGAACGGCGCCGTTGTGCCTGCCGCTACAGTTGCTATCGTTAATCAGGGAACCAACGAACGGCGGACCGTCACAACGGATTCCGCAGGCCGTTATGATGTGCCGTCGCTTCCGACCGGCATCTACTCGATAGAGGTGAGTGCATCGGGATTTCAGGCCGCATCCAGAAAGGATCTGCGGCTTGCCGTGGGTGAAAGGGCACGCCTTGACATAACACTCGGCCTCGAAGGCGTTGACGCCGTGGTCGAGGTTGTCAGCCAGACGCGTGTCGATACTGAGACCGCCACCATCGGCGACACGATAGAAACGCGCCGCATCACCGACAATCCGGTCAACGGCCGTGATTTCACACAGCTTCTCGCAACCGTTCCCGGTTCGGTCCAAACCACCAACCAGTTTCAGACATCGATCAACGGCATCCCGTCAACCTTTGGCGGAACCAGCGTGCTGGTTGACGGCATTGATGCGGGCAGGGTCGATCTGAACGGAACTTCAAATGTTCTGGGCAGGGTCGAATCGCGCGTCAATCGCGTCAGCATGGACAGTATTCAGGAAGTTCAGGTACTTGAGCAAAACTACTCGGCTCAGTACGGCCAGGCCATAGGCGCGGTCATCAACCCGATCACAAAATCGGGTGGTAATCAGTTCCACGGCAGTGTTTTTGAATATTTCCGCAACGAGGCAATGGACTCCGCAGATTATTTTGCCACCGACGGCAAACAAAAATTCCGTCTGAATCAGTTTGGGGTCAACTTCAGCGGCCCAATTGCCCGTGACAAAGTTTTCTTCTTTACGAATTACGAAGGGGTGCGACAGACGCGCGGTATCCAGTTCACAACGCTTGTGCCGACCGCCGATTTCCGTGCATCCTTTAATCCGAATATTGCTCCGGTGCTTGCAAATATGCCGTTGCCGACAGCTCCGTTCACCCCACAGGGAAGCAACACTCCCGACCCGGACAGAGGCATCTACTCCGGCCAGCGTGACGGAAAGCTTACGGAGAACACTGGTTCGGTAAAGATCGACTGGCTGCATACGGATAAAAGTCAGTTCTCATTCCGTTACAATATCAACGATTCAACGACCGATGTTCCTTATGGCGTCGCGACGGATCAGATCGCTCCAGCCGATCTTCGCGTTCAGTTGTTCAAGGCATCACACACCTACACATTTTCAGGAAATGCCGTTAACGAATTTGCGTTTGGCATAAACCATAATTTTACTGATGTGGGTGCAGGGCCGTCGAACCTGCCTCGGTTCGATCTGTCATTTGTCGATCAGTCATTGGCAGTTCCGGGGCCTGCTCAGTTCGAGCAGATCAGGACAGGAAAGGTCTATCATTTTCTGGATACGTTCAGCCTGGTCAGCGGCAATCACTCGATCAAGATCGGCGGGGATTTCCGTTTGAACAGGCGTGATGCAGAATCGCGGGTACAGGAAGCTATGATCTTTTTTGGCTTGAATGACTTTCGCGATAATGTTCCTTTTGTGATCTCCCGGCAAGGACATCCAAAGCTGACCTATGAGAATGAGAACTTTTCATTTTTTGTTCAGGACGATTGGAAAATTCATCCCAGGCTTTCACTCAACCTCGGCCTGCGTTATGACGTAAGCACCGTTACGCGCGAATCGGAAGGGAGACTGCAGAACTTTGACCTGAATACTCTGACATTCACTCCGCAGGGGCAGAAGCTGCACGACGCGGACACAAACAATTGGGGGCCGAGAGTCGGGTTTGCCTATGATGTTTTCGGCACACAAAAAACAGTTGTTCGCGGCGGCTATGGGATCTTTTACAACCGTGAACTGCCGGGAAGCTATGGATCGCCGCACGCTAACACCTATCCGACCCAATCGGTCGATCTGTTCCAATGGTTTCTCGGAGTGATCTTTGAGACCTGTGACGGTGGGCCGACCTTTGAATATCCGATAAATCCGCTGGTCTTTAATTGCTCAGTTCCGGCAGCTTTTCATATCGAAAAGAAGATCGAAACGGCAATGGCACAGCATTGGTCGTTCAATGTTCAGCAGGACATCGGTATCGGCACATTGCAGATCGGTTATGTCGGCAACCAGGTTACACATATCCTGACGGACGGTGTGGTCAGCCCGCGTAATATAAATCGCGCTGATCCTGTAACCAGCGAACGACCGATCGCCGCTTATGGTGACATATTCATTGTTGGCGGATATCCTCGTTCAAACTATCACGCAATGCAGGTAAATTTCCGCCGCAATTTATCAAAAGGCCTCCGATTCAATGCGAATTATACATGGGGCCACGCGATAGACAATATTGCCGGATTTTTTAAGGATTATCAGGATACCGATAACATGAATGCCGACCGTGCCAGTGCTGACAGCGACATTCGCCATAACTTTTCGATGGATGCCGGTTATGAACTGAGATTCCGCGAATGGTTCGGTGACGGGCCAAAATGGTTGATCGACGGATGGAATGTTAATTCGATCATGCAGATCCGCACCGGTTTTCCTGTCAACGTGACACGGCAGGGCGGAACATTCGGCGGGTTTTCATTCCGTCCTAATTTAGTTCCAGGTGTGGATACTCGCTGTCCGAACTACAGCCTGCCAAATTGCCAGTTCAATATAGACGCGTTTGAAGATCCGGGAGCTGGAGTTTTTGGAAATGCGGGACGCAATATTCTTCGCGGCCCCGGTTTTGCTCAGGTCGATCTTTCATTCGGAAAGAATACACGGTTCTCAGAGAATCTTTCACTTCAACTTAGAATGGAGATATTCAATCTGTTCAACAGGGCAAACTTTGCCGATCCGTCAGGCGGTCTTGTTCAGGGAGACAGCAACACCCTGAACCCGGCAGCTTTCTTTGGCCAGAGTGTTTCCACGGTCGGCAATCAGTTGGGCGGGTTGCTTGGGTTTGGCGGGCCGCGCCAGATACAGCTTTCGGCGAGATTCAATTTCTAGCTGAAACATCACTTGGGCCGTCGATGCGTTTTTCGACCTCGGCGGCCATTGCTTTATTCAAAGGCCAATCACCGGGGAGGATCATTGGCCGGACACGGATGACGATGAAACATTTTGCCGTCAAACTGCTGATCGCTGTGATGGTGGCTTCGGCCGTGGTCGTTTCGTATGGCCAGGCAAGGCTGCCCGAAAGTACGATCAAAACGGTTTATCTGGTTCCTTTCTCTCATTATGATTTTGGATTTGTGGAACCGCCTGATGCTGTTCGCGAACGGGCCGCTCGTCATATTGACGAAGTGATCCGTGTCGCGGAGGAAGATCCAAATTTCAAATGGACGATAGAGAGCGTTTGGCAGGTAAATGAATGGCTGAAACGGCAAAGAAAACCGTCATCCGTGCTTCCAAAAGACAAAGAGAAGATAGAGCGTTTGATGAAGCTCATCAGGTCGGGCCGTGTCGCTCTGTCCTCAGCGTGGGGCAGCATGCACACTGATTTTATGGGCGGCGAAGAGCTTAATCGCCTGATCTATGATTACACCGCTCTCAGCAAAGCCTACGACATCAAGACAGAACTTGCGATGCTCAATGACGTTCCGGGACACCCGACAACGATGCCCGGAGTTCTGGCCGGCAGCGGAATGAAATACATGGTCACGGGCGCCAACACCTTTCTGATGAACGCCACCGACATCGCACCGGGCAAAGTGCCGTTCTATTGGGAAGGGCCTGACGGCAGCAAGATATTGACGTGGATAAGCCAGGGCAATCGCGGCGCTTACGTTGAGGCCGCGACCGAATTTTATCTTGATCCGTTCTCGCACGATCCATACACTGACCGTCGCCCGTTCGAGATGTTCAATTCCGAATTGATCGGCAAGACCACGCCGATACAGGAAATGGAACTCGGGATGACAAAGCTGCTCAACCGTTATAATGAAGGCGGTTATAAATATGACGCGGTGATGGTTTTGGCGGCGCATGATTTTGTCGAACCGACAGATGTTCTCAACCTGGAAAAAGCCATCACGTTGTGGAAACAGCATCATCCAGAGATCGAACTGAAAATAGCCACACCGCCTGAATTTTTCAAATACATCGAATCAAAATACGGCGATCACATACCGACATTCAAAGGTGAATGGTCGGGCCTGTGGTCTGAGGCAAAAACGCAAAGCCCGCAGGTCAGCGCTTCGGCAAGATATGTTCACGATCACGCACCCGCGGCGGAAACAATGTGGAGTGCGTTGGCGATGACGCGCAAGCTCACTGCTCCGGTCGGCAACATCGCTTCTATTTTTGATCTTATTCTGACCTATGACGAGCACAGCGGTGCGGGCAATAACGGCTGGCCGCAGTTGAACAGCCGCAAGCCGCTCGAAGATCAAAATCAGCAGTATGTTGATATGATGGGCCGCGCGGTAAAAGAGACAGACCGGCTTTTTGACGAAGGCGTAAAGGCAATGGCGCAGGCCACGCGGCATGAAGTGCCGCCGCAACAGCCTTTTATCACACGGCCATTTTTGGTTTATAACGGGCTGTCATGGAAGCGTTCAGACGTCGTGCGGATCGCTCCTCCAAAAGGCAGGCGTATCACCGGAGTTCTTTCACGTGACGGACAAAATATAGAGTTTGACACAGACAAAGACGGGATGACGGTTTTTGTCGCAACCGATGTTCCGGCAATGGGTTATTCAACCTATAACATCAGAACCGAGGTCGGAGATCCTGTAATATCTCTTCGCCAGGTGCGCGGACGGACACTTTCATTTGGCGGCCATACCGTTATAGCAAATGATGACGGAACCATTGCAAGCATAAAAGACGGTTCAGGACGCGAGCTTGTAAATAAAAACGGTGAATTACCTTTCAATGAACTGCTCCGTGTAGAAGGAAATGATGCCTCGAAGATCGTTTACCCGGAACCGGCCGGCATACGCATAGACCATGGCATTCAAATGGCCGAGATGACGATAACGCGCGGGCGTTCGGCATTTCCCGAAACACGCATCAGGATCTATAAAAACCTTGACCGATTGGAATTGCAGAATATTCTTGACCGCGATAAATTTCCGTTCGTCGGCGGCAGCGGCAACTGGAGCGATGCGTATTATTTTGCATTTCCTTTCAATGTTTCAACTGATGGAATGAAGGTCATCAGAGGCGGGCAGAAATGGTTCGATATGCTGCCTGATGATTATATGGACGGTGCAAGAAAAGACTCCGTTACGACAAGACATTCCATAGGATTTACCAACGGCAAATCAACGGCCATTGTTGCCCATCGACAGGCATTTCACTGGTCTTTCCCAAGCTATGTTTCGACCAGGATCAGAGCAAAAGACGCTCCTGCGGAATTTCCGGCGATGTACACCGGAAAGTTTCCTTTGCCCGAAGCGACCATTTATTCACGGGCCATTCGCCACAGCGATCAGGCAGACACGCACGACATGGCAGCGGTAAATCTTGCCACTGTCGAGCCGGGTTTGGGAAACAAACTTGTGTTTGATTATGCATTTGCGGCAGACGGAGCATTCGATCCGGTCAAATCGTGGCGATTTGGAAACGAGATCAATCTTCCGTTCAAGGCCGGGTTCATTACTTCTCTGCCGGTTATTGGCGAACAGGGTTTCTTCGGTATTGATCAGCCAAATGTTCAGATCGTGACCGTAAAACCGCTTGCGGAAAGCTCGGTTCGCGGTGAGGTAAGCTCTGCTCCACTTCAGCCAAAACAAAACAAGATATTTATTATTCGGTTACAGGAATTTGCGGGCAGGGCCGCCACGGCAAAAGTTTCGCTGCCGGTCAGGATTAAAAGAGCCGTTGTGGTCTCGTTGACCGAGGACCGCGAACTCCAGCCCGTGACGCAAATAGAGCCGCTGACCGTTTCGATCAGGCCGTATCAAACTTTGACCGTAAAGATCGAAGTCGAATAGTTAACGATCAAGAGGGATAAAATTATGAGCAAATACAAACGACGAGATTTTCTGAAGACCATCTCCGCCGCAGTTGCAGCTCCGGCATTGTTAAAAGGAACGGCCATAGCTGCCGAGCAGACAGGCGTAATACCGCCAATGGGACGAACAGCGGCACTGCCTGATATACCGACGTGCGCGTCGATGCGTTCCGTCAGGATGACGCATAAATTCCTCGATCTGTTTGCGTGGCCGGGACTGACCAATCAATGGGGCTGCGCGCAATCCGCGATGGATGTGACCGCGGTTCGCAGCATTGCTTTTCCGCCGTTTGCTCAAGGTGAAATGAACGTGGCGCCGCTTGGTTCGGGCGGCGAATTGCTCACCGGCGTCCTTTTCGTTGACGAAGAATATTTTGCGGCAACAAAAACACCTATCGATTTTTACTGGCAACCCGACCGCGTTGAGCGCCGTTCGGTTTACAACGGCCTTGAACTTTCAAGCGTAATGATCGTTCCTTTTGAAACGATGGCAGTCGCCGTTAAATTAACTGTCAAGAACGTCAGCGGAGCGCAAAGAAAGACCGAGATAAAATTGGCCGTCAATGGCGGTGCCACAAAAAGCGTTAAACCGTGGAACGCCGCATATTCTCCGGGCGAATACGATAACCAAAGAACCATCGACAGCGGCAGAAACGCCGTCGTGTGCAAGGCTCGGCATACCGAAGCCTTCTCGCTGCAAGGCGTTTCGCCAAAACCGACAAAGATACATACCGCCTGGGTATCATATGATCTTGATCTGGCACCTAATGAATCAAAGACCTTGATTTTCGTGAATACGCTCGGCGGAACGCAGGCCGAAGCCGAAAAATATTACGACAAGGTCATCGCCGATTTCGACAAGGCCGCCGCGGAAACCACCGCCGAATGGAACCGCCAATTAAAGGCCGCGTTCACACCCAACAATGATGTGTTTTCCGGCCACGTCCCTACGTTGGTCACGACCGATGACGATGTAAAAGCGATCTATCATTCGGCGGTTATGAGCGCGTTGTATTTTCGCCGAACGACACCGCATTCGGTTTACGGCACAACCTATGTGACGTTGATGCCGCGATATTGGGAAACGACGACGTTCCTATGGGACATCTCTCTGAGTGCGATGCTGCTGTCGATGCTCGATCCGGCCATTCTTAAGCGAATGATGGAAACATGGATGGAACTCGACGTTTACAAACATTTTGGCACCGAGTTTCTGACCGGAGCCGGTGTCGGGCCGTGGTATTCGGTCAACGATTATGCAATGTCCCGGATGGCAAAGGAATATCTTCGCTGGAGCGGCGACAAAGCGTGGCTAGACAAAACTGTCGGCGGCAAGACCGTCTATCAGCATCTGTTAAGCTACGCTGAGCATTGGCGCGCTCTTGACACAAACAAGCACGGCCTTGCCGATTACGGCGGCGTTCACAACCTGCTCGAAGCCGTTTCAAGTTACGTTCACGAGGTTGCCGGTCTTAATGCCGCCAACGTTCATAATCTTCGGTTTGCGGCTGAGGTTGCCGAATATAAAGGCGACAAGCCGCGCGCCGAAGCTTACCGTACAGAAGCCGTCGAACTAGGCAAACGCGTACTCGATCTCTACATTCCCGGCCGCGGCATTTGGAAATGCAAGCTGCCCGACGGCACGTATAATGAAGTCCATCATTGTTACGATTTCGGCGTGACGCTGATGACCATCGGCGACCTGATGCCCGAAAGCCAAAAACGCGAAATGGTGGAATTCTTCAAACGCGAATTGCAGACACCCACATGGATGCGTGCACTTTCGATAAAGGACCTCGACGTTACTTTCAGCACGCGGCCCGATCACCAATGGAACGGAGCTTATTGTTCGTGGCCGGCACTCGCGCTTAGCGGACTATTTGCCGCCGGTGCGGTCGATACCGCGACAGAATGGATGAAAGGGCTTGCGAAAAGTGCCGGGCAAGGCCCGTATGCACAGGCAAATTTTGTCGAGGACTTTTACGGCCCCGAATCAAACGGCGGAGCGATAAAAACTCCGTCCGATCAGCCTTATATCAACGACTGGGCGTGTGTTTCGGGCTGTAATTATCTCGAGCCGATAGTTGATTCATTGTTTGGCGTCAACGCCGGTTTGTTTGGGAACATCACGGCAAAACCGCAGTTCGGCAAATTCGACCCGAATGCAAAATTGGTTAACCTGAACTACCAGGGAACGCCTCACATCGCCGATAAGAACGGCGTGCGCAAGGCTTAGTTTTATTTACCGCGGAGACGCAGAGGCCCAGAGATAAGAGAATTCATTCTCAGTGTCTCAGCGTCTCCGCGGTTAAAAAAATATGAACAAATGTTTTAATATCCTCATCTTCCTTTTTATAAGCTCCGTTTCGACATTTGCGCAGACGTCGCCGGTTTTGCTTGAGATAGCTGACCGTTACTGGATGCAGCCTGACGTTGCTTATAACAAAGCGGGCGGTGTCGTTACAAAACTTGACGTGTGGTATCCGCGCGACAATGACAAACCGACGCCCACGCTTGTTTACATTCATGGCGGCGGTTGGATATTCGGGCAAAAAGAGGGAGCGGTTTATCAATTTTTGCCGTACCTCGAAAAAGGCTGGCGTGTCGTCAATGTTGAATATCGAATGGTCTCTGACGCATACGCTCCCGGAGCGGTCGAGGACACGCGCTGCGCGCTGCGGTGGATCTACCGCAACGCCGCACAGTATAAATTTGATACAGAAAAGATAGTCCTGACCGGACATTCGGCGGGCGGCCATCTTTCTTTGATAACGGCGATGCTTCCATTTAAAAGCCCGCTCGACAACCGCTGCTACGCCGATGAAAGCTATGGCGAAGGGCCGATGAAAGTCGCGGCCGTGATAAATTGGTACGGCATCACCGATGTCAACGATGTCATAAAAGGCGAGAATACAAAGAATTATGCGGTGATGTGGTTTGGTTCACTCAAGGACCGCGAAGAGATAGCCCGCGATGTTTCGCCGCTGACGTATGTGAATAAAGACACTTCGCCGGTGCTGACAATTCACGGTGACAAGGACAGCGTCGTGCCGTATTCTCACGGAACGCGGCTGCACGAAGCACTTGAAAAAGCCGGAGTAAAGAACAAGTTGCATACGGTAAGCGGCGGCGATCATGGTATGTTCACAAAACAACAGTATGTGGATGCGTTTGCCGATGTATGGAAGTTTCTGGATGAGATCGGCATCAAATGAGCCGCTGATGGTTTTTAGAAATGAAGATCACTGATATTAAAGCAACGACCATCACGGTTCCTCTTGAGGCACCGCTTCGTCATGCGAACGGATGCCATTGGGGGCGTTTTGTCCGCACGATCGTTGAGGTCGAAACGGACGAAGGCATTACCGGATTGGGGGAAATGGGCGGCGGCGGTGAATCGGCCGAGGCCGTTTTCCGTGCGATGAAAGGCTATCTGGTCGGCCACGATCCGGCGCGTATCGAGGAAATGCGATTCAAAATAGCAAACCCGACCGCATCGCTCTATAACAACCGCACACAAATTCTTGCGGCACTGGAATTCGCCTGCCTCGATATCATCGGCAAAAAATGGGGCGTTCCGGTTCATGACATTCTCGGCGGCAAACTTCAGACGCACGTTCCGTTCGCCTCTTATCTTTTCTTTCGCTATCCAAATCCAAGGGACGGCAGCGGTGAGGTTCGCACGGTCGAACAGCTTGTCGCCCACGCAAAGGAGCTAAAGGAAAAATACGGTTTTACGTCACATAAGCTCAAAGGCGGTGTCTTTCACCCTGAATACGAACTGCAATGTTATCGCGCTCTTGCCGAGGAGATCGGCACGGATAAAATGAGCGGCGATTCGTTCCGGTTTGACCCGAATGCGGCATGGTCTGTGGAACAGGCTATCTGGTTTGGGCAGAACATAGAGGATATCCGCAACGATTATTTTGAAGACCCGACGTTTGGCATCAACGCAATGCGCCGTGTCCGCGAAATGGTGCGAATACCGACCGCGACCAATACCGTCGTTGTAAATTTTGAACAGCTTTCGGCAAATGTCCTGAATACGGCGTGTGACGTTATCCTGCTCGACACGACGTTTTGGGGCGGCATCAGGCAATGCGTAAAGGCCGCGGGTGTGTGCGAGACATTCCAGCTTGGCGTTGCCGTGCATTCTTCGGGTGAGCTTGGCATTCAACTCGCGACGATGCTCCATCTCGGCGCGGTGATCCCGAATCTGAGCTTTGCTGCGGACGCGCATTATCATCAGTTGACCGATGACGTGATAAAAGGCGGTTTGATGAAATATGAGAACGGCAAGATCAAAGTGCCGGACGGCCCCGGTTTGGGTGTGGAATTAGACCGCGATAAACTGGCTGAATACAGCGAATTGTATAAACGTCTCGGCGGCTATCCATACGATCAGGACCCGCTGCGTCCCAGCTGGGCGCCCACCATTCCGAACAACCGCTGGGCTGACCCGAACGATGCGCGGCGGCCCGAGATAAGTTATTAGAAAATGACTGACATTAAATTTAAATTCATAGGTTTTATTCTTACAGCGGCTTTTTTTACGAACGCTGCCTTTCCACAATGTGAGATCAATGTCGGCAAAGGCGAGGCCGCCGAGCAGTGGACTCAGGACTTTGCGATGAACGAACCCGGCAAGGGCCTCGCCGTCGCGGACGGCCCGACATTGACCGGAGCGGACACGACCGTTTCGCTGCTGCTGCCTAGTGGGGATACGGCATTCTTCTTCTCTGATTCGTTTATCGCCGAATATCCTGAAAAGCCGGGCGACGGCAGAATTTATCTGAACGAGAACGGCCTGAGAATGCGTCGGCCAAACTGCTTGCCGCCGATCTGCGGGCAGGCGCCGGAGCATGTTCACTATGTTTACAACAGCATCGTCGTGCGTTCAAAAGACGGCAAAACTCACCGGACGCTGACCGGCCCAAAGGACAAGAACGGTTACTCGACCGCCTTTTTTCATCCGAAAACCGAAGATCAGAATGCGATGTATTGGCTCGGCGACCCGATACTGATGGATGTTGACGGAAAGAAAAAGATATGGATATTTCTGAACGAATGGAGCGTCGGGCGTCCGTTCGACAAAACTTTCTGGATAAAATATCGCGGCCAGGCGATAGCACAGATGGACGCCGAAACGCTGGAGCTTGAAAAGATCGTTGATCTGAAAAATAAAAAGGACGAAGCCGTCTGGGGCATTTCGCTGTGGCTGGACGAAGCGAACGGCAAAAAAGATCTTTATATCTACGGGATGCGAAATGAGGGCGATATTCCTAACGCGGTCAGTTCAAACGTCGCCGTTGCAAACAAATACAAAAAGCTCTACATCGCAAAGGTTGATGCGAACAAAGGTCTCGAAGGTGTGACCGATCTGAAAAACTGGACGGCGTGGGACGGTTCAAAATGGAACAGGAGTCTAACAAAAAGAAAGTCTTTGATACCCGAAGCCGACAGCATCAGCGACGAACTCACCATTAGGCGTTTGAACATAAACGGAAAACCGACATTCGTGATGGTGACGTTCGATACGGGTAAAGGTTATTCGGAGTGGCGCGATCTTTATCTGTATTCCGCTTGCGAACCGCAGGGGCCGTTCACGAACAAGCATCTTTTTTACACGACGCCGACCGCCGGTTTGAAAAAATTTGACGGAATGACCGCTGGCCAGAGCCTGCAAACCGGCCTGAGCGTTTATAATCCGCATATGCACCCGCAATTCACAACGGATGGAAAACTGCTCATTTCGTATAACAGCAATCTGCCGTTCGGTGCCAAGCCGGGCGATTCTATCTATGCTGATTTTTACAGGCCGCGTTTTGTTTGGGTGCCGATAGAAGGACTTGAAAAATAAATGAGACTGGTTGCTTTTAACGAAGAATTACAGGAATCGCCGACGCATTACCATATTGGGGCGCTCATTGACGATGAGACCATCGCCGATCTTACGCCGTCGGTTCTGCCGTTAGGATTTACGCCGTCAGAAATTCTGCGCTGTTACGATCTGCAAACCAACTTTATTTCGCCGGCAACTGAGGCAATAGCCGCCGGCGATCTGCCGACATTTTTTGTCGATGAAGTGGCGCTGGCATCGCCCGTGCCGCGTCCGGGAAAGGTCATCTGCATCGGGCTGAATTACAGAAATCACGCCATAGAAAGCGGGATGGAAATACCAAAGTCGCCGCTAATCTTTTCAAAATTTGCCACGTGTGTCATTGGCGACGGAGACGATATCATCATTCCGTCTGGCAGCGAGCAAACGGATTTTGAGGCGGAGCTGGCAGTGATAATCGGCAGGCGGGCGAAAAACGTTTCGGCGCGTGATGCGATGGAATATGTTTTCGGCTATACGAACTGCAACGACGTTTCGGCTCGCGATTTTCAGTTTGCCGACGGGCAATGGCAGCGTGGAAAATCGTGCGACACGTTCGCTCCGCTCGGCCCTTTTGCCGTGACGAAAGACGAGATCGCCGACCCGCATGACCTTTCGATAAAATTCAGATTGAACGGTGAAACCATGCAGGATTCAACGACAGCAGAGCTGATATTTCGCATTCCCGAATTGATCGAGTTTCTCTCGCGTTCGATAACTCTTGAGCCCGGCGACATCATCGCCACAGGCACGCCGCCGGGCGTCGGGTTTGCACGCAAACCGCCCGTGTTTCTAAAGGATGGCGACGTTTGCGAGGTCGAGATAGAAGGGCTTGGTATTTTGAAAAATGGGGTTCTAAGCAGTTCGTCTTCGGAATAAGTTAAAAGTGAAATGTGATAAGTGAAACGGCAGATACTTTTCACTTATCACCTATAACTTATTTCGGAAAAGAGGGCTTTTTGATTTTCAACAATGTTTGATCTGTCGGGAAAAACTGCATTGGTAACAGGTTCAGGTTCGGGTATCGGCGAGGCTATTGCTAACGCGCTTGCCGGAGCGGGCGCTTTTGTTTACGTTGCCGATCTTAATGAAGCATCAGGAAAAACCGTTGCGGCATCGATAGCAGCCGACGGCGGAAAGGCGGAATTTCTGAAACTTGATGTTTCAAACAAGGATGAATGCAATGCCGCCGCCGCTTATGTTCATTCGGCTCGCGGCGAGCTTGATATTCTTGTAAACAATGCGGGCATCGGCCACGTCGGGACGATACTGACGACCGATTCCAACGACCTTGAAAGATTATTTGCCGTCAATGTTCGCGGAATGTTCGATCTGACAAAAGCTTTTATCCCGAAAATGATCGAGCGGAAATACGGCGTTGTTTTGAATGTGGCATCGATCGGCGGCTTGCTTGCCATTCGCGACCGCATTGCATACTGCACGACCAAATTTGCGGTGGTCGGGTTTACTAAATGTATCGCGCTCGATCACGCATTGGACGGCATCAGGGCAAACGCCATCTGTCCCGGACGCGTTGAAACGGAATTTGTCCGCTCGCGTCTTGCGGAATATCCCGACCCCGAAAAAGCGTATAAGGAAATGGCGTCAACACAGGCGATAGGCCGTATGGGCAAGCCGGAAGAAATTGCTGCGGCCGCGCTGTATCTGGCAAGCGATGAAGCAGCTTTTGTCACCGGAACCGCGCTCGAGATAGAAGGCGGATGGGCCGCCGGCAGATAAAACTTTAGCAATGCTGTTCTGTATGTCACCAGAGTTTTAGTTTAAGGCTACCAGTTGACCGAGCCTTCCTTTGAGGTATCGATCTGAGCGATCTCAACGCCTTCGTTGTAAAAGAAGATGTTCATGTTGTCAAACAAAAACTGATGCGAGTCAGGGTTTGATACATCGAGCCCAAAATGATTGATCAGCTGCATCTGCTTTTTCTGCCATTCCGCCCAACAGTCCTTACAGATCTCTTCCGAGATCTTTTGACCCAGTTCCGTCGGCACCGGAACAAAACCCAACGGTTCACTCTTCTCACCGCAACGTGCGCATTTGAATTTATCACCAAATAAAGCCATGTCTTGATTCTAGCAAAAATTTTACGGTAGAGGCACAAGAGAGGTAGTCGATATTTATTTGCCCGCGAACCTCCCGAATCTTTGCAAACAGAAAACAACAAAATGATTTGTTTTAAGTTCGCTTGATTTGCAACCAGAAGTTCTTCTCCGCGTCTTTGCGCCTCGGCGGTTCAACCTGCTTTTGCTATTGCTGCCAGCACGTCGTCATCCTTTGGCCGGAACAGGCTGATGGCTTCGGCCTTGCTGTAAGCGATCCTGCCCTCTTTATCGATCACGACCACGCCGCGTGCCGAACGGCCCGGTACCCACGACCTCATTCCGTATTTTTTTGAGACCTCACCGTCAGTATCTGCAAGCAGCTTTAACGGCAGTTCATTCTTCTCCGCAAAGCCCTTGTGTGATTCCACCGAATCTGTCGAAATACCGACAACCTCAGCCCCCGTCGCCTGATACTCCGACCAATGATCCCGCACCGAACACAACTGCGCCGTGCAAACCGGCGTATTGTCGCCGGGATAGAACATAAGAACGACGATCTTTCCCAAATGGTCAGCCAAGGCCCATTTGTTACCATTGCCATCAAATAAAGAAAAGCCTGGAGCTTTTTCACCGGATCTCATGCTGATTACTTTAACCGTAAATCGCACTTCTCGCCACCATGCGCTTTAGGTTTAATATATAGGTCACAAAGAAAAATTGTGACCAAAGGTTGCTTGGCTGCGTCTAATGAAAAGTTACCCCCATTGAAAAAGATGTTTGGTCCGGAGGTTTTATGGACAGGCGATTTTTTATAAAGACAAGCGGAATAGGTCTTGCGAGTTTTGGATTGATGGCGGCGGCGCCTGATGTGCTGCGTCAATTTGCGGCGGCGCAGAGCTTGAGCGGCAAAGGCGGAAACAAGAGGATCCTCGTCACTATCTTTCAACGCGGAGCCGTTGACGGCCTGAATATGGTTGTGCCGCATGGCGAAAGCGAATATTACAATTTGCGGCGAACCATCGCCGTTCCAAAACCGAAACAGAATGACGGAGCGATAGACCTTGACGGGTTTTTCGGCCTCCATCCGGCAATGAGGTCGCTTGAGAATTTTTGGCGGTCAAAGCAGTTGGCGATAATAAATTCCTCCGGTTCGCCTGACAACACACGCTCGCATTTTGACGCTCAGGATTATATGGAATCCGGCACGCCCGGCGTAAAATCCACACGTGACGGCTGGCTGAACAGACTGCTTCAAGGCAAGGAGGAAAAAGAGGCTTCACCGTTCCGTGCGGTCGCGATGACCACACAGCTTCCGCGTTCTCTATATGGCAAAGCTCCGTCCATTGCTATGACAGATCTGGGCGATTTTTCAATTAAAGCCGGCACATACGCAGCAGACCTAAAAGGAGGTTTCGAAGGCATTTATCAACAGCAGGTCAAAGAACAGTTGGGCGAAACCGGAAAAGAAACATTTGATGCAATGAATTTTCTAAAAAAGGCTGATCCGGCAAAATACAAGCCCGCTAACGGGGCTGTCTATCCCCGAACACGACTTGGCCGTTCGCTGATGCAGATCGCACAACTGATAAAGTCCGGTGTCGGCCTGGAGGTCGCTTTTGCCGAGACCGGCGGCTGGGACACACATATTCGTCAGGGAGGAGCACGCGGCCAACTGGCGAATCTGTTGAAGGACTTTGCTGATTCTATTTCGGCTTTTGCTGCCGACCTTGGCAAAAAGATGGATGATGTTGTTTTACTTACAATGTCTGAATTTGGCCGCACGGCGCGTGAGAACGGAACACAGGGAACAGACCACGGACACGGCAACGCGATGATGGTATTGGGAAATGGGGTTAAGGGCGGCAAAGTTTACGGCAAATGGGACGGCCTGAAAAAAGATCAGCTCAACGAAGGGCGCGACCTGGCCGTAACGACCGATTTTAGAGATGTGTTTGCCGAGATAGCTGTAAGGCACTTCGGCAATAAAGACACGAAAGCCCTCTTTCCAAAACACCCGACCGATCCTTCCAGATTTGCGGGTTTTATCGGTTAAATTCTTTCGATAGAGATCAAACGCGTGTAAAGGCCCCAAGCCGAGCCAACTGTTTCAGATTGTCGTCCAGCCAGATCGGAAGGTCGCGAAGAAAGATCTTTTTCTTGTCTATTTCCTCTATTCGATTGTTCGCAACAAAAGTTGCCAGCTCTTCGGCGATCTCCTTAACGCTGCGTGTGCCGTCCATCAGGTCGAGGGCCTTTCTTGAAACAGGATCGGCAACTGCAATATCAATATTGAGGCCTGTTAGAATATTGTTTGCACGTGCCATCTGCCGCCGGTTAAGGCTGCTGATTATGGGTTTTTCAGGCACATGGGTCGGTGCGTCGGGCTGGTGAACATGAAGCTGTACAAGGTTGGTCGAGAATGCAAGACGCATCAGCACTTTCCTTAAAATATCCAGTTGTTCCTCTTTCTTTTCAAGTTTCTTGCCTTCGGCCGTGATCATCGCCTCAGCTTTGTTCACAAGCTCATTGAATGGGACGGCCTTGCCCCAGGAACGGCCCAGATGAACAAGGGCGGCTTTTGCCAGAGGCACGTCTATCTCTATCGTTTCGCCCTTACTCCCGACAAATGTCTCTGTGCGAGTTGAGCCGACACGTATGGCCTGATCTTTCAGCGAAAGCGGACTGGCGATAAGAAGATCGCTCAATATCTCCGGCGCAGGTTCGTGTTCCAGATCCAGCGCTTCATGGCAAAAAAGCGTTTGCCTGAACTCCCTGTTCCTGAAAAGGTCGAGGTATTGTTCGCGGTCAATGATGCTTTCAGTTGCTTCCGCAAATTCGGCGGCATCTTTTGAAAGTCCGTGCGTTCCCATAGCGTGAAGCTCGGCTTCGGCAAGATACTGCAAACCGGCCTCTTCGAGCAATTTTGCGAACTCATGAAAATAAAATGCGCGGTTGATGTCTGAAAGGTCGTCGTGAAAAATATCCGACGTTGAATGCGCCTGATGACGCTGTATTTCGCTCATCAGTGCCGCTTTATAAATGGTAAGCTCCGGGGCGTTCTCTGACAGAAATGAAAGAAATGACAATGCTTCGGAAGACTTTTCCATCGGGTCATCTATTTCCGATGTGTGGAACCTCATGGCGTGACGCGCAGCTTCGCGGGCATGAGCGCCGGGTCCGGCACTGTAACTTATATAGCCGACGCCGTTCTCATTCAAAAGCTCTTTGAAAAGAGCGAGGACTTTTTCTCTGACAAACTCAGGAACCCACGAGAACAGGCCGTGAGCGATAATGAAGTCGAATTTACCAAAGTCGCTTTCGGACATTTCCATAACGTCCATCTGAGCAAACTCGACATTTTTTAAACCAAGAACTTCGGCCTCGGCCTTTGCCTCGGTGATGTGTTCCCTGCCCAGATCAATGCCGACAAATCTGGCATTTGGTAAAAGAAACGCCTGCGATATCAGGTTAAAACCGTCGCCGCAGCCTAGCTCCAACATACTGCATGTTTCCACCTCGGCAGGCGTAATTCCAAACAGCGTAGCTTGAGTTGCAAGGCGGTCGGGCGAGGTCTGTACAAAGAATTTACTCGGGTATAAAAGCCGGTCGTATGAAAAATCGTCTGACATTATCGGTCAATGGTAACACATCCATTGACGCGAAAAATAGACGTGGCAAAGAAAGCAGCAGCTTATGGTTGATCGCTGCCTGAGAGCATGGCGGCCATTTTTTCGTGGATCAGATTGACGGCCTTTAGCGGTCGGAGCATAACCTTGAACTCGACCATCTTGCCGTCTGCGTTCCATTTGATCATATCAACGCCGTTGACGATTATGCCGTCGATCTCAGTTTCAAATTCCAGAACGGCATCGCTTTCGCCGATCATTTCACGCACATATCTGAAACTGTCATTACCAAAAACGTGTATAGCGGCTGACAGATATATCGCCGTGATCGTTTTTCCAACCTGCGGAGTACGCACAACAGGCGAATAGAAAACCACATCGTCAGACAGCAGATCGCCAAGCCCGCTCGCATCACGAGTGCGAACAATCTCATGCCATTTGTCCATTGCCATTGGCTGCTTAAAGGATTGACTCATTTACGCATCATTTCAGGAAATTTTTCAGGATCAAACCACTTTTTCCCGTCCTTGTCCATTGCCCAAACATTGCTATGCTCCCTCAGAACCGGAAACTGACCGTCGGCTCCGAAAATCTTGAGGTGAATCTTGCACGCACGCCGAAATCTACGGTTGTACAGCCGCTTGTCTTGCTTCTCGCTGCTGGCGTTTGTTATCCCGCTGATCGATGTTCTCTTTCTTGATCTGCTCATATTCATTAGCACAAAGGTGCTAATGAAATGGTGGGTCAGAAATGTTATGTGTATTTTTGTCAATCATTATTCTCGTAACTAATTCTTACTTTTTCTTCTTTCGACGCATAAGCTCAGACCGCAATTCTTCGACATCCCAATTTTTTACGTTTTTACTTTCAAGCCGCTCCAATAGCAGTTTTTCAAGCTTTTCCTGCTCAATACGTTTTTGATCGGAACGGATCAGATCTCTGACATATTCGCTTGCCGAACCATAACCGTCTCCTACCAGCCGTTCATCAACAAAAGCCTTCATTGATTCCGGCAATGATACATTCATCGTTGTTACACTCATTACTAAACCTCAGATATATATATTAACACGAATGTGACAGCTTTTGGCAAGAATTGTCAATTTGATTAAGCTAAACCACGTAAGTGTGAAGGCGGAAACACGACCGGTAGGGAGTGTGTGTTTTGGTATCAGTTAAAAACAATACCCTCGCCACCGCTAGGGTTTCCGCATCTTTATTTACAACCTGTCAAGAAAATTACAGACCATGGGTTTACCACGGAATGTCCTGCCATTCCTTTGATGTATCCCACTGTTCTTTTGTGTACCACCGTTGACTGGAAAAACGGCCATCGTCAACCAGCCAATCATAGACCGTAAATGACGTGTTGGATACGATCAGCCATCGGCACTCAGGCAGCCCTAGAAAATGAAACTCTATTTTATGAAAATTATCTTCGTACCAAGAATAAGAAAATGAGGTCACGTCGCCATCAGTAACTGTCTTTGTGAATTTGTAAGTTACATATTCATTTGTTCGTGATCGAAGGTAATTATGAAAATCAATTGCCAGATCTTTATCTAACAGCAATTTATCAATAGGATCGGCCGCGTCGAAAGTAACATGATTGCGCAAAACAGGTTTGATGCCGGAGACAGGAAGATCAGCGAGATGTGCCTGTCCGCTTTCCGCCAGCCGTCGGAGAACTTCAGGATCATTTCCTCTGTATCTGATACATTCCAATTCGGCTCCATATAATGCTCGAAGTATTCGGTTTAACTCATCGTTTGTTTCCGGTTGGCGCTTTACATAGCAATGATTATCGCTATCAAATTCAAACAGTTCCGGAGCTTCCGTGAATGGAAGTTCACAAGCAGTGCAGCATCCGTCACACACATAAAATGGCCCTGGTGCATTATTTTTATGCGGTTTTTCGTAGTTGCTCATAAGGCAAATCTGTACTGAACGGCACACTCCCTACCGGTTGTGTTTCTGCCTATTCCATATTTCTCAATCTTAACCTCAATGCCTGCAATTTGATGAAGCCTTCGGCGTCTTGTTGGTCATAGGCGCCGGCGTCGTCTTCGAATGTGACGACGCGTTCGCGGTAGAGCGAGTTTGGCGATTTGCGGCCTGTTACGGTCACGTTGCCTTTGTAGAGTTTGAGGCGGACGTCGCCGTTGACGGTCTCCTGAGTTTGGTCGATCATCGAACGCAGGATCTCAAATTCAGGTGCGAACCAAAATCCGTAATAGACCGATTCGGCGAATTTTGTCCCGAGCGAATCTCTTAATCTCATCACCTCGCGGTCCATTGTGATGGATTCGAGCGCGCGGTGCGCCGCCATCAAGATCGTAACTCCCGGTGTTTCATAAACACCGCGCGATTTCATCCCGACAAAGCGGTTCTCCACCAGATCGACGCGGCCGATTCCGTGTTCGCCGCCGATAAAATTCAGCTTGCTAAGCATATCGACAGCTCCGTAGCGTTCGCCGTTTATTGCCACAGGCTCGCCTTTTTTAAAGGTGAGCGTGATCTCTTCCGACTTGTCCGGAGCAGTTTCGGGCGAATTAGAGAGCAGAAAAATGTCTTCCGGCGGCGCGGCCCACGGGTCTTCGAGAATGCCGCCTTCGTAAGAGATGTGCATCAGGTTGCGGTCCATCGAATACGGTTTTTCCGCCGTCGCAGTTACCGGAATACCGTGTTTTTCACAATATGCGATCAGGTCGGCGCGGCCCTTAAATTCCCAGTGCCGCCATGGAGCCACGACCTTGATGTCCGGCTGCAAAGCATAGTAAGTAAGTTCAAACCGTACCTGGTCGTTTCCCTTTCCTGTTGCTCCGTGGGCGACGGCGTCAGCGCCTTCTTTTTGGGCGATCTCGATCTGGCGTTTCGCTATGACAGGACGCGCAAGCGATGTGCCGAGCAGATAAACGCCTTCATACAGGGCGTTTGCCTTAACGGCCGTCCAGACAAAATCTTTAACAAATTCTTCCTTCAGGTCTTCGACATACAGCTTAGACGCTCCGGTCGCCTTTGCTTTTTCCTCAAGGCCCGAAAGCTCTTCGCCCTGGCCCACATCCGCGCAATAGCAGATAACTTCACAGCCGTAAGTTTCCTTTAACCACAGCAGCATCGCCGATGTGTCCAGCCCGCCCGAATACGCCAATACAACCTTGTTTATCTTTTTTTCCATGTGACCTAAGCCGTGTTTTAGTATGTGAAACCGAGTTCGACCAGTTCTCTCTTTGCGAACTTTGTGACTTTGCGTGAAAATTATTCTCACGCAAAGTCACAAAGAACGCAAAGTGCGTATCTTGAATGCCTGAGCGGAACCAAGTCAATGACAAATGATAATAAAACAGATGGGTCATCTCAGCTTTGGGGCGGAAGATTTACCGGAAAACCGGACGAGAGATTTGCCGAATTCAATCGTTCGTTCGGTTTTGATATAAGGCTGTTTGAGGCTGATATTCGCTGCAGCATCGCTCATGCTAACGGCCTTGCGGGAGCCGGAGTTTTGTCGCCTGAAGAGGCCGATTCCGTGACCGGAGCGTTGCGGACGATGTTGGAACTTGCGGCAAATGACCCGGATTACATGCTGCTGGATGTTGAGGATGTTCATTCTTTTATCGAGACCCGTCTTATAGAATTTGTCGGCGATCTGGGCAAAAAAGTGCATACGGGCCGCAGCCGTAACGATCAGGTCGCTACCGCTTTTCGCCTGTGGATGAGGGATGAAACGGACGCTCTCATCGGCAAAGTTGGGAATGTTCTATCCGCGCTTGTTTCGCTGGCGGAAAGGCACAAGTCGGCCGTGATACCGGGTTACACTCATCTTCAAAGGGCGCAGCCGGTTCTGTGGACACATTGGTGTCTGGCGTATTTTGAGATGCTTTCCCGCGACATCGAACGCCTTGCCGATGCCCGAAAGCGGATAAACGTGATGCCACTCGGGTCTGCTGCCTTGGCTGGAACTGCCTATACGATAGACCGTGAGGCTGTGGCACATGAATTGGGCTTTGAGGATGTTTCACGCAACAGCCTTGATGCGGTTTCAGACAGAGATTTTGCTGTGGAGTTTGCATCTGCGTGTTCTTTGGTGATGGTTCATCTGTCGCGGCTGGCCGAAGATCTGATTCTGTATTGTTCGCAAGAGTTCGGATTTGTGAAATTAGGCGACGCCGTTTCGACCGGATCGAGCCTGATGCCGCAAAAGAAGAATCCCGATGCGCTCGAACTGCTTCGCGGCAAGGCAGGCCGCGTTTTCGGCCATCAGATGGCATTGCTGACGATGATGAAAGGGCTTCCGCTGGCATATAACAAAGACATGCAGGAGGATAAGGAAGCGATCTTTGACACAGCCGACACCGTCGCTGTTTGTCTGGACGTGGCCGCGATAACGCTGAACAATGTCACGCTGAACGAACAGAAAGCGCGCGAGGCTGCCGCCAAAGGTTACTTAAATGCAACAGAATTGGCCGATTATCTTGTCAGAAAAAATGTTCCTTTTCGTACGGCTCATGACGCCGTCGGCAGGCTTGTTTTGGCAGGTCTGGAAAAGGGAAAAGAGCTGAATGAACTCTCTGTTTCTGAGATGCAGGCGGTCGTTCCTGAAATAAATGAGGGTGTTTATGAGGCTCTAAGTATTGAAAGCACTCTGCGAAGCAAGTCTGCCACCGGAGGCACATCGCCAGTAAGGGTCGCCGAAGCATTGGCAGAAGCCAGGGCAAGAATTGAGGAATAATATCTCTGCGAATCCTGTTCTTTCAGCATTTACATTTTAACGCAAGGTTTGCAGAGATCTACAAGACATTTTTATTAACAGCAATCAGCCGTCAGCCATTAGCTGTCAGATGTTTTTAACAAACAATGGATAGATCGGAACTTATAAAACGAACAGCCGATAACGAACTGATGCGGTTTCTGGGTGTGGAGATAGTCGAAGCGGAGGCCGAACGCGTCGTTTTGACGATGGAGGTCACGCCAAAAGTGCATCAGTATGTAGGCATTATGAATGGCGGCGTGTCGCTTTATCTTTGCGAGACCGCCGCTTCGGTCGGCGTTGTCGCCAATGCCGATCTGACGAAAGTGACTCCGGTCGGCGTCGAAATAAACGCAAATCACCTCCGTGCTGTGAGCAAAGGAATTCTGACCGTCACGGCAACTCCGATCTTTCCCGGACGGACAATGAGCATCTGGCAAATAGAGATAACCAATGAACGCGGAAAGCTGGTTTGCACATCCCGCTGCTCGGTCCTTCTCCAAAATCGTCCGGCTTTCCCCGCCGAATGAGCACAGCGGCCTGATTAACACGCCGTCTCTCTTTGTTATTCGATAAGGTTCTGTTAATAAAACGCTCGGTCAGGCCTTATAATTCTGTTTGTGAATAAATTTGTCCGAGGACTGATCACAGAATGGCGGCGGCTCGATCTGCCCTTTGGCGGCGAAACGATGCTCGTTGCCGTTTCGGGCGGTGCTGATTCCACAGCCCTGCTTCTTGCCCTGAATGACCTTCGTCAGAGAAAAAAGCTCGATCTACGGTTTGTCGTTGCCCATTTTGACCACGGCCTTCGCGGTGTGGAAAGTGATGCGGATGCGGAGTTTGTAAGGTTATTAGCGGACGAGCTTGGCTTTGAATATCTTTCACAAAAAGGGAACGTGCAAAAGACCGGAAATCTCGAGCAAAACGCTCGAAATGCAAGGTATGATTTTCTTTTTGACGCCGCCGCGAAAGAAAAGGCGTATGCGGTTTTGACCGGACATACGTTGAACGATCAGGCGGAAACATTTCTGATGAACCTTATCCGCGGCAGCGGGCCTGACGGTTTGTCCGCGATGCCGCCAATACGTGAACTGTCGGTCAAACAAGCGGATGACACGCCGCCATACGCGAAGCCTTTGCTTGTGCGGCCTTTGCTGCGGTGGGCGTTTCGCGATGATACTGAGGAATTTTGCCGATCGCTGAATATCGATTTTCGCACCGACAGGATGAACAACGACCGGTCGTTTACACGGGTCAGGATACGGCAGGAACTCATCCCGCTTTTGGAAACTTTCAACCCAAAGATCGTCCGGACATTTGCCAAAACCGCTGAACTATTAAAACAAAATGCTGATATTGAGCAAAACATCCTAAAAGACCTGGCTTGTCAGACATTTCTGGAGATAAGGCGGCTTAGTGAACTGAAAAAAGCAGAACGTTACGCTGTTATACGCGAATGGCTCCGGCACAACGGAGGACATCTGCGCGGTGTTGGAATGGATCACATTGAGGCTATAGAACGCCTGGCTCTTGGCAAAAAAAGCGGAAGAATCGTTGAAATACCAGTTTTTCAAAGCGTGGTGAAAAAGGACGGCAGACTTGGCTTAAGGCAAATTGAGGTTGAAAATTAGGGTGTCGGCAACTACAATTTAATGTTGGCGCTTGATGTCCCGGACTTTGTCTTTGAGAACAACGAAGCAAAGCCGTACGTCATCAAAGAAGATTGGTGCATGGTTCGTGTCAGAGATACGCGAGCTGGGAGGCAAGTAAATTGAATTCTAAGGTTAGACAAGTATTTTTGTGGTTAATGATCATCTCCAGCGCGATGCTCTTCGTCTGGTATTTGCAGGGAAGGCAGACAAAACCCGCGCAGGAGCTGTCCTTTGACGTCGCGCTGACACAGATCAGAAATAAGGATATCAAAGAGGTCACGGTTGGTTCGGACAGCCTTACGCTTACGGACAAAAATGACGCCAAGCTGACGGCAAAACTCGATGGCAGCGACGCTACGCGTGATCAGATATATAAGGCGGCTGAAGGGACCGATACAAAGATCACTCTGGAACAGGCCTCAAGCGGCCTCGGTTGGCTGGTTCTGATAAACGCCTTGCCATTCCTGCTTTTGATAGGTTTTCTTGCGTTCACGCTTCGCCAAATGCAGGCAGGCGGAAATAAGGCCCTCAGTTTTGGAAAATCAAAGGCCAAACTGCTTAACAATCAGCAGAAACGCGTTACGTTCAAGGATGTGGCCGGTGTCGAAGAAGCCAAGGAAGAGCTTCAGGAGATCATCGAGTTCCTTAAAGATCCGCAAAAATTTCAAAAGCTTGGCGGAAAGATACCCAAGGGCGTTTTGATGGTCGGCCCTCCGGGAACCGGCAAGACCCTTATGGCAAAAGCCGTTGCGGGCGAGGCAAATGTGCCTTTCTTCTCGATCTCCGGTTCGGATTTTGTCGAGATGTTCGTCGGTGTCGGTGCAAGCCGCGTACGCGACCTGTTTGAACAGGGTAAGAAGAACGCTCCGTGCATAATTTTTATTGATGAGATAGATGCCGTAGGCCGTCATCGCGGTGCGGGACTTGGCGGCGGCCACGATGAACGCGAACAGACGCTCAACCAGCTTCTGGTTGAAATGGACGGTTTCGAATCGAACGAAGGCGTTATCCTGATGGCTTCGACCAACAGGCCTGATGTTCTCGACCCCGCATTGCTTCGTCCGGGCCGTTTTGACCGCCGCGTCGTTGTCGGCAGGCCCGATGTTCGCGGCCGCGAAGGCATTCTTAAAGTGCATACACGCAAGATACCGCTTGACGAAAATGTTGACATCAATGTAATTGCACGCGGAACTCCGGGCTTTACCGGAGCCGATCTTGCAAACATCGTCAACGAAGCAGCTTTGAATGCAGCCCGTTTTAACAAAAAGGTCGTGATGATGTCAGACTTTGAGATCGCCAAGGATAAGGTGATGATGGGCGCCGAGCGCCGGAGCATGGTGTTGTCTGACGAAGAAAAGAAACTGACGGCCTATCACGAAGCAGGCCATGCGCTCGTCGGGCTGAAAGTGCCGTCTGCGGATCCGGTTCACAAGGTGACGATCATCCCGCGCGGAATGGCATTGGGCGTGACGCAGCAGCTTCCCGAAGCAGACCGCCACAGCTACACCCGCGAATATCTGATGAGCCAGATCGCCATTCTGATGGGCGGACGCATTGCGGAAGAGATCTATTTCGGCGACAACATGGTTACGACCGGCGCGTCGAACGATATCGAAAGGGCAACGGAACTGGCCCGTGCGATGGTCTGTGAATACGGCATGTCCGGCCTTGGCCCGCTGACCTACGGCAAAAAAGACGAGCAGATCTTCCTTGGCCGCGAGATAAACCAGCATCGCGATTATTCCGAAGATACCGCGATCAAGATCGACGAAGAGGTCAAAAAGATCGTTTCGGGACAATACGAACTGGCAAGAAAGGTCATCACCGAAAATTCGGATGCAATGGTCAGATTGTCCGAGGCCCTTTTGGATCAGGAAACGCTTGACAGCGTTCAGATCCGCCGGGTTGTTGCGGGTTTGCCGCTGGATGCCCGTGAGCCGGATCGTACATCAGGTGATGATGACGGCTCGGCAGAGGTTGCTGATTCTTCCGGTGAGCGGTTCAAAAAGCCGATCCTGCCGCCGATAACACCGAATAATCCGGCAACGGCGTAACTCTATTGCATAACATAAAAGAAAGGATGAGGAACATTGCTTCCTCGTCCTTTTTCTTTTTCGCCCGACGCTGATAAATTCTGTGATTATGGAATGGAAGACATCAAAACGGACGCTGAGCCTGAAAAAGACGCTTATAATGGGCATCCTGAATGTAACGCCAGACAGTTTTTCCGACGGCGGCCGCTACGTGTCTCTCGATTCGGCATTGCGGCAAGCCGAGAGCATGGTTGAGGAAGGAGCGGATATTCTGGACATCGGCGGAGAATCGACAAGGCCCGGCGCTATGCAGGTTTCGGCAGAAGAAGAGATCGAGCGAGTCGCGGCCGTTATCGAAGCCATTCATGAACGCTTTGATATTCCGATCTCAATAGACACCTACAAATCAGGCGTTGCCCGCGAAGCCATTCGCGCCGGAGCAGAGATAATCAACGACATATCAGGCCTGCGCTTTGACAGAGAACTTGCCAAGGTTGCCGCCGAACACGAAACGGGTTTGGTGCTGATGCATTCGCGCGGAGATTTTGCAACGATGCATTCTCAACCGCCGGTCGATGATATCTTCGAAGAAGTAGTTGAAGGTCTGCAAAATAGTATTGAGAAAGCGCGTATTACCGGCGTTAAAGATGATCAGATTGCAGTTGATATCGGCATCGGCTTCGGCAAAACATTTGAGCAAAATCTTGAACTGATCGCAGATCTTGATAGGCTGGTGAACAAGTTCGGTCAGTTCCCTGTTCTGGTCGGTGCTTCCCGCAAATCTTTTATTGGGAAGATATTGAGTGGTATTTCGGCAACCGAAAGGGTGGAAGGTTCGCTCGCCGCTGCGGTTATTGCCGTTTGGAATGGAGCAAAGATAGTTCGGGTTCATGATGTTCGTCAAACACGGGATGCGATCCGTGTAACAGAGGCATTGGTTTTAAATAGATAAAAAGATTACGGATCGCGGCCGCTTTCAGGTAACATAGTAACAATTTCACAATGTTGTTTTTTTCAATGAATCTTCGCGCTGTTCGATACATTACGGCCTTACCGCTTCTTCTTGCGGTACTTGGCTTTACGGATTGCTATAAGCCCGTGACCAATTCCGGCCTGCCAAAGCATATCAAGACCATTGCGGTTCCGGTCTTTCAGACCGAGGCACAGGGGCTTCGTTACCGTGTCGAATCAAGGCTGACCGAAGCCGTGACAAAAGAGATCATCAAACGCGGCAACGGGCTGAAGGTACAGGGGACACGTGAAGGCGCTGATGCCGTGATAGAAGGCGTCGTCAGGGATTTCAGCTTTACGGGCGTTCTGCTTGACCGCGAAGGCCGCGCACGGGTTTATGAGGTGACGATAGTTTCCGCCGTCACGATCCGTGACCTGAAGGAAAACAAGATATTATTCGACAATCAGAATTTCGTCCTTCGTGATTCGTTTGAATTTTCCTCCGATCCGCGTTCTTTCTTTAATGAAGAAGACCCTGCGGTCGAACGCATCGCACGGGCATTTGCCGAATCCGCCGTTTCCGCGTTCGTGAACGGCATAGGTGTTCGTGAGGAGAAAAAATAAGCGCTCCATGGCGGTAAACTTATGCCGACACTTTCCAAAAGCGAACTCCGCAACGAACTGAGGGCCGGCCGGTTGAGGCCGGTCTATGTGCTTTGTGGCGCCGAAACGTATCTGAGGAACGCGGCTGCCCGACACATTGCCGATCTGGCGTTTGGCGAAGGCGACCTCCGCGATTTCAATGACGACGAATACAGCCTTACGCGGCCAGACGCGATGAAGGATGCCCTTGCCGCCGCCGAGCAAATGCCGATGATGGCGTCGCGACGCGTCATTCGCGTATCGGATGTCCGCGTCGCCGCAACCGCGCAAAAAGACACGTTGAAGGAAGAGAATGAGGAGGCTCTTAACGCCTATCTTAGCAAGCCGTCTCCAGATACCATTCTGATCTTTGTCGCTGATGAACTTAGCGGAAATCGAAAGATCTCAAAACTGCTGTCAAAACATGCGCCTCTAGTAGAATTCGAAAGGCTTGCAGGCCCCGAACTCGAACGATGGGCAAATAAGGAGTTCTCGACGCTGAATTCCACCGTGGACGGAAAGGTTCTGCGAAACCTGCTGGCCCTCGTCGGTTCTGACCTTAACCGCCTGTCCAATGAAATAGCAAAGCTGTCAGCCGCATCGCTTCCCGGCGGCGAGGTGACGCAGGATCTGGTCGATCAGTTGGTTGAAAGGTCGAATCAAACGGATCATTTTCAGTTGACCAACCTTCTGATGTCAGGCCGTTCAAAAGAAGCCCTCACCGTTCTTCAAAAGATACTGGATGACGGCGCGGAACCGCTCGCCCTGCTCGGCCTGATCGCCTTTAACTATCGCAAACTGGCTGCAACGGTTGGCCGGGTAAATCCTGAACGGCTCAAAAAGGCCATTGCCAGAACCGCCGCCGCCGACCTTGCCATTAAAACTTCGGTCGGAGGCGGAGGCCCCGCAGGCGCTCGTCTTCAGCTTGAACAACTCGTACTGGAAACGATAATGTCCGGCCAGAAGTGAACGGGCCGGACATTTCATTAATGGGTAAAATTGTAGGGACAGCAGTTGTGGCTGCCCGTGGATCTTCGTCACCTGGGAAAGGAAGACGGGACCGGACTCGCCCTGTCCCTACAATTTTTCCGGCGAATCATTACTTGCATTCGTCGGAAATGTCGTTTATCGGATCATAGAGGCTGTAAGCCCAACCCCTGATTCATGTAGTGGTAAAGGCTGTTGAAATCATGCAGGGCACGATTAAGTATCAGCGGAAGCTGTTTCAGGTCCTCTGTATTGACTATAAGGTTCAGATTGCGGAGAAATGCGTCGTGAGCGTTCATGGTCGTTCCGCTGTCCTCCAGCGAAACCAGGAATAATCGGCGTCTTTCCTGTGAATACATCGCGTTCGCCTTTTGCTGAAGAATTGCCGCTCCGCCGTATTCTGCTGCAAAATCCGGCGAGAATATGACGATCTCCGTTTTTCCTTCGCGGAGCCGCTCATTTGCCTGGGCCGGCGTTTCCGCGATATATACGCGATAACCCGCCTCCGCCATCATTGCCGCCACGGCATCGCGCTTTTCGCCAAGGCACAAAAGCACACGGCGCGGTTTCTTGTCTATGTCATCATCGGCGTCCAGCGACGCTTTGCCGGTTTGAAGCGCGGAAAGCAGCGATTTCAAAGCGCTGTTTATCTCAAATTCAGAGGTCTTTTCCGCAAACTCCTTTGCTCCCTGATTCGTAGCCGGAGCCGGTTTGTTTGCGGCAAGCTGCTGGACCGTGGCAGACCCACCCGCTTTCGGGTCGCGGCTGGCGCGAAGCATATTCTGACAACGCGGGCAACGGACCGTAAAACTTCCGTTCGGTATTTTTGATTCGTCAAGCTGAAGCGAGACAGAGCAATTGTCACAACGAATTATCATATTCTTTGGTTGGCCGTGAAATCCCTGTTACGGGCTGCACGGATTATTCGATCATATCGAGAACAGAGGAAGAGGACTGGGCCACAGGCGGCGGCGGAGCCAGAGGCTCGACGGCGGGCCGTGCAGTGCTGCCGTTGTTGACATAATCCTCGGTCGAAGCCAGGCCCTTTAGCTGGAGCAGAAGGTTGTTCTGATTGGTCGCGTAAGACAATCCGTCCTCGAGCGAGATCTGACCCGCTTCTATCATCTGCCTTATGACCGAGTCAAAATCCTGCATTCCGTCGATCTCGCCATCGCGGATGGCGTCAAGCAATGTCTTGCCCTCGCTTTCGCCTTTTTCGATATATTCCCGGGTACGCGGGTTCGATTTGAGTATCTCGACTGCGGCGATCCTGCCTTTTCCGTCGCCGCGAGGAATAAGACGCTGTGAAACGATATATCGAAACGTTTGCGCCAGACGTGTTCTGATGATGCGCTCCTCGTTCTTTGGATAAAGGCCGATTATGCGGTCGATGGTCTTTGACGCGTCTATTGTGTGCAGCGTTGAAAGAACAAGGTGGCCTGTTTCCGCCGCCTCAAGGGCAATTTCGGCGGTTTCCAGGTCACGCATCTCGCCGACCAGTATTACCTTAGGAGCCTGACGAAGAGCGGCGCGAAGAGCGGAAGCAAAATCCTTGGTATCGGCTCCGACCTCGCGTTGGTTTATCGTGCTCTTTTTGTGGTTGTGAAGAAATTCTATCGGGTCTTCTATAGTGACGATGTGGTAGCTCTTTGTCTCGTTTATGCGGTCGATGATAGCGGCCAGCGTCGAGCTTTTTCCAGAACCGGTAGGCCCGGTCAGCAACACGACACCGTTTCTCAGGTCTGATATCTGGGCCAGTTGCGGCGGCAGATTAAGCGCCTCAAAACTTGGGATGTCATGCGGAATGACACGCATGACTATCGAATAAGAATTGCGCTGCTGAAATATGTTCACGCGAAAACGGCATTTGCCGGGCAATGCATAGCTCAGGTCAGCGGTTCTGTTGTTGGCAAGCTGAACTGCCGCTTCGGCGTTGTCGCGAAGAATGGCCATCGCGATCATTTCTGTCTGAAAAGCGGACAGGCGGCCCAATCCCAGCGGGGTTGCCGAGTAAAGGGTGCCGTTGATCTCAACCTGCGGTTTTTGCCCGCATGAAAAGTTAAGATCGCTGACATTATCAGAGATGGCCAGCATCTGCTCAATAATGGGTGCTACGTCAAGCAAACTCATTTGAAGGAAGACTCCTGGAAATAAAAAAGGCGGAAGGACAAAAGGCCGGAGATATGGCTGATGGAACGGCAAGGCTTTTTCCGCCAGACCAATGCCTCAAATATTATCACTCAAAGCACCTCAGAAATGCAAGTAAAATTTTATCAAATTTATACAATGTTAAACCTACGGGCGTTAAATTATAGAAAGGCTGCGTTTTGTAAGGCGGAATAAGAAGTTTGTGAAAAGAGCGAGATCAGGCCGCGCGTTCCAAAAGGCGTTGGTAGTTTGAGGCGATGCCATCTTTCGAATCGAGAACGGCATTGATCACGGCGACGCAATTAGCTCCCGTGTCCAATACATCTTTGATATTTTCAGCATTTATCCCGCCAATGGCAACTATTGGAATGTCCGGGATCAAGTTCCTGATCTCGGCAAGAGCTTTAAGGCCGGTGACCGGCTCACGGTCAGATTTTGTGGCAGTGTCAAAGATCGGGCCAAAAGCAATATAGTCAATAGGCTGTTCGGACGCCTGTTTTACCTGTTCCAGATCATGCGTGGAAATGCCGATGACGGCATCTTCGCCCAATATGCGGCGGGCCGATGCGGGCGGAAGATCTCCCTGGCCGAGATGAACTCCGTCAGCCTGGGTCAACATTGCTATGTCTATGCGGTCGTTGATGATGACCCTGGCGCCGTTTTCACGTGCCATTCTAACGGCCGGAAACGCTTCAGCCAAAAACTCACCCGCAGAAAGGTCCTTTTCGCGGAGTTGGATCAGCGTCGCGCCGGCTTTTGTAAGCTGCCGGACCTGCTCGGCGTGGCTAATCCCGCTGATCTCGCGGTTCGTCAGAGGATATATTACTGGTAATTGGATACGCAATTTTCTTTAGTTCAAAACAAGGATTTTGTCATTAAAAATCCGTCCTCTCCATTGTGATAATAGCTGTCCAATCGCTGGACGCAGGCGTAACCTGCCATCTGATAAAGCGCTTGGGCCGTGGTATTGCTTACGCGCACCTCCAATGCAACTATGGAAAGCCCTTTTTCCGCAAGTCTGCCTTCCAGGTGTTCCAACAGCCGTGAAGCAAGCCCTCTTCGCCTGTGTTCCGGGGCAATGCCGATGGTCGTCAGATGTGCCGTTCCGTTCGTGTTGCGGATAGCAAAAATAAACCCTACCATCTCACCTGCTTCGGTCAGCATTTGATAAGAGATTGTTTCCGGGTCGTTCAAAAGATATGCAAACGTAGCTTTTGTATAATTTTCGCCGTTGAGAAAGCATCTTGCATTAAGCCGGACAAGTTCCCTGACGCTCTTTGAGGTCAGCGGTTGTATCGCATAGCGTGTTTCCGGCGCAGGTATCACTGCTTCCGCCCGGACAGGCCTGACCGGCAGCAGCATCTGTTTGATCGTTTGGAAAACCGCCATAAACCAAGATCTCTAAATGACCAGCATACAATCGCCATAGCTGTAAAAGCGATAATTTTCTTTTACAGCATGTCTATATGCATTCATTATAAGTTCGTTGCCCGCAAATGCGGAAACGAGGACAAGCAATGAGCTTTTAGGCAAGTGAAAGTTGGTCAACAGGCCGTCTATCGCCCGAAACCTGTGTCCGGGAAGTATTGTCAGGTCGGCAAGTCCGTTTCCGGGCAGAAAATGATCGTGTGCGGAAAGCAGATATTCGAGCGTTCTGGTCGTCGTCGTGCCGACAGCGATGATGCGCCGCCCGTCTTGTTTTGCGGCATTGAGCCTTTCTGCCGTTTCCGGCGAAAGCGAAAAACGTTCAGGCATCACACGATGACGGGCCAGGTCATCAACACGCACGGGTTCAAATGTTCCGTAGCCGACATGCAGGGTGATCTCAGCGACCTCGACCTTTCGGTCTCTTAGTACATCCAATATTTCAGGCGTAAAATGCAGTCCGGCCGTCGGGGCCGCGATCGCTCCGCGATCTTTTGCATAAACGGTCTGGTATCTTTCGCGGTCGGTATCAGGGCTTTCGCGCTGACGTTTTATGTAAGGCGGCAAAGGTGTCTTTCCATATCTGCTGAGCAATTCAAAGAAATCATCATCGTAGGAAAATTCAAAGATGATAATACCGTCTTCTAACCTTTCTTTAACGGAGGCGCTAAAGTTTTCGCCTATTAGAACGTCGCTCCCGATCTTTAGCCGCTTTCCCGGACGAGCCAGAGCTTTCCAGGCGTTGTTGCCTATTGACTCAATAAGAAATATCTCAATATTGGCGCCGGTCTGCGTTTTGCCGAAAAGCCTTGCCGGAAATACGCGAGTGTTGTTCAGCACCAGCAGATCACCGGGTCGCAAGATGTCGGGAAGCGTTGAAAATACATGATCCTGGAACGTGCCTGCGGAGCGGTCAACAAAAAGCATCCGCGACGCGGAACGGTTCTCCAACGGCCTGTCGGCGATCAGTTCGTCGGGCAGTTCAAAATCGTGATCAGAAAGCTGAAGCATTCAATAACGCTGTTGCGGGCATGTACAGAAAGCTGTTAAAGGTGGGCATAAACTTGGTGCCGGAGGTCGGACTCGAACCGACATGGGCGTAAAGCCCGCCAGATTTTGAGTCTGGTGCGTATACCAATTTCGCCACTCCGGCGCGAACTAAAGATATTAAGCCCTATGGCTTGCCGAGGTCAAGACAATCAAGCGTTTCGGGCAGAAATTTGACAGGGAAAATCTAAACCGCTTCACGCCTGTTCGTTGTCATATCTGCCCGTTATTTGTCCAATTCGTCTATTTTGGCGGCGACGGCAAAGTCAACATCGGTTATTCCTTCCCGGTCGTGTGTCATCAGTTCAAGCTCCGCATAGCCCCAGCCGAATGTGATGTCAGGATGATGATCCGCGGCTTCGGCGATAGAGCCGACCTTGTTGACAAAAGCAAGGCTTTCGGCAAAATTCTCAAATTCAGTACGTTTTCTGAGGCGTCCTTCGACAAATTTCCAGTCTTTAAGCTCGCTGAGCCGTTCGTTGACCTCAGCATCGGAAAGTTTTTTGCGTTCCATTTGTTTATGCTCCAAAACGGTTAGGCTATACTATGGTTTTATATAATACAACGATAAGATGCGAGCCTATATGAACAACAGAGCTTATTTATTGATATTGGTTTTGATCGCAGCGGCGATGGCAGGCGCCTGTTCAGGCCCGGACAAACCGGCAACGCCGCTTGAAACACTTCAGACCTACACAAAGGCGATGAAGAGAAAAGACCTGACGGCAATGAAGCTTTTACTGTCAGCGGACTCAATAAAAATGTACGAGGCCGAGGCAAAGTCGCAGGGCGTTCCCCTTGATGAGATCATAAAACGTGAAGCTCTCGTAGGTGAAAACCAGAAAACCTTTGAATTCAAAGATGAAAAGATCGATGAAAAAGCAGCTACCATCGAGGTAAAGAATTCATTCGGCAACTGGGAAACCATCTATTTCGTTAATGAGGACGATCAGTGGAAAATTGACAAAAAAGGCAGTTCGGAGCGAATGATCCGCGAGATAGAAGAACTGAACCGCCAAAGGCTTGACGACGCCATCAATCAGGGCCGGCAAGACCCTGATCCTATGGCGTCGCCCACACCGATAGAGGATTTTCCGGTTCCGGACCATAAGGATTAGCAGCATTGAAAAGGAGTTAAAGTGGCAATCGTAAAACCATTTCGAGCCTTGAGGCCCGACGAGGAAAAAGTTCAGAACGTCGCAAGCGTCCCGTACGATGTTATCTATGAGGAAGAGGTCCGCGCGGTCACGGCAGAAAATCCGCTCAGTTTTTTGCGGATAAGCCGGGCCGAGGCGGAATGTGAGAATTCCGTGGACACGGATCACAAGCGGTCACGCGAAAATTTTGAGGACTTTATAAAACGCGGCGTGCTTGTACAGGACGAAGACCCGGCGTTTTATCTCTATCGCCTTACGGCGGCTGACGGACACGCTCAAACAGGAATTGTCGCGGGCTGCTCGCTCGAAGAGTATGAGCACGGCAAGATAAAAAAGCATGAAAAGACACGTCCTGACAAGGTCGAGGACAGAAAATCCCACATGCTGGCACTACGGGCACAGACCGGGCTGATATTTTTGGCATATCGTGAAACACCGGCGATAGATGCAATTATTTCTGATGTTACAAGCCAACCGGCGCTTTATGATTTTGTCGCTGATGACGGTGTCAGACAGACGGTTTGGAAAATGAGCGAAACAGAGAGGCTGGCAAATGCCTTTGCCGAGGTCGATGCCCTGTATGTCGCAGACGGCCATCACCGCATAGAGAGCGCATATCAGGCGCGAAATGCCATCGGCGACGCGTCGTCAGGCAGCGAACATGAATATGTAATGGCGGGTGTTTTTCCGGCCCGTGACCTTCGCATATTGGCATACAATCGGATCGTGCGCGGTTATGAGGATCTTTCCGATAGGGACATCCTCGACGCCATCGCCAAAAATTTTTCTGTCAGGGAAACTTCCGTTAAGATCCCCGCAAAACGCGGCGATGTATGTATGTATCTTGGCGGCAAATGGCATGAAATGAGCTTTGTCGGGACATTGCCGGCGGATGCGGGGCCAACGGACCGGCTTGATGTCAGCATCGTCCAGCATTACATAATGGAACCGGTTTTTGGGATCGGCGACCCGAGAACGGATGAGCGTATAGGTTTTGTCGGCGGCGCTCGCGGCACCGAGGAACTGGAGCATTTGGTTGACAGCGGCGAGGCACGTGCTGCATTTTCACTGTTTCCGACGACGATGGACGACCTCCTTGCGGTTTCGGACATGGGCGAGATAATGCCGCCGAAATCGACATGGTTCGAACCGAAACTGAAGGACGGACTTTTTATTCATCGGATCTG
The DNA here is from genome assembly GCA_019639175.1 of Acidobacteriota bacterium. Taxonomy (GTDB): domain Bacteria; phylum Acidobacteriota; class Blastocatellia; order Pyrinomonadales; family Pyrinomonadaceae; genus OLB17. The sequence continues at coordinate 101,562 of JAHBSK010000009.1, forward strand.
ACCTGAGCGGCCGCAATATTTCATTTACGTTATGAACAAACACGAGCTTGCAGATCTGCGTAGGGATTTTGCGGTAGGAGGACTCTCGGAATCTGACATTGCCGCGAATCCTTTCGAGCAGTTTGCCGTTTGGATGAATGACGCGCTCAAAGCGGACATTATCGACGCGAACGCGATGACGGTTTCGACCGTCGGCGAGGACGGACGGCCTTCGGTTAGGGTCGTTCTGCTGAAATACTACGGTGAGGAAGGCTTTGCATTTTTCACAAATTACGAGAGCAAAAAAGGCCGTGACCTGACAGCAAACCCTTTCGCCGCAATGCATTTTTTCTGGCCGCAGCTTGACCGTCAGGTTGCCGTTTATGGCCGAGTCGAGAAAACATCTCGTGAGGAATCGGAAAAATATTTCAAATCACGCCCGGTCGATAGCAGAATTGCCGCGTGGGCTTCTGCTCAAAGCCGCGTGATCGAGTCGCGCGATGTTCTGGACAAAAGATTTGAAGAATACAAGGAACAGTTCGGTCACGATGTTCCGCTGCCGCCATTTTGGGGCGGCTTTCGCCTGACACCGGAAAGATTCGAGTTCTGGCAAGGCCGTCAGAACCGCCTGCATGACCGCATTTGCTATCAGCAGGACGGCGATGCGTGGACGATCACGCGCTTGTCCCCGTGACCGAGGAAACCTCGAATCATTTCCAAACAGGATCGCCTCGTTCTCGAACTCAAAATGCAGTGTCTGCTTCAAATTCATCATAGGGGTTGTCCTCTTTCCTGTATTTGTCGATAATTTAGACGTTGGCCCCCTGAGTATTTCTTCCAAAATTTTTATGATCGAGACCGAACGCCTCTTTTTTCGCAAATTCACTGAAGCCGATCTGCCGTGGCTTATTGAAAATCGTTCACCGGCGGCGGTCAATCGCTACCTCGGCGGTGTGAAGATGCAAAATCCGGAAGCCCTAGCCGTCCGCATAAGATTTTATATGGACTGCTATGACAAACACGGTGTCGGAATGTATGCGATGGGTTTGAAGGAAACCGGTGAGCTTATAGGGTCGAGCGGCTTGCAGCCGCTTGAAGAGACCGGCGAGATAGAGGTAGGTTACAATCTCGCTGAAAAACACTGGCGGCAGGGCTACGGTTACGAATGTGCAATGGGCTGGCTGAAATACGGTTTTGAAACCGCCGGACTGGAACGCATAGTCGCGGTCGCCCATCCTGAGAACACAGGTTCGTGGCGCATAATGGAAAAATGCGGAATGAAGTTTGAAGGCCGCCAGACGCATTATGGAATGGAATGTGTTTTGTATGCGATATCCGCAGAAACGTGGAATAATGTTTCCCGTTGATCTATAAAAACCATGCAGCCCAGTTATCCAAAATTGATATTCGCCATTGTGGCTACGCTGTATTTTCTCTGGATAGCCTATGATCCTATGCAGGGCAGTTTTCTTGACCTTGTCGATCTGCCTATTCACGAAACAGGGCATCTGCTTTTTCAACCGTTCGGCGAATTTATGATGATCGCTGGCGGGACGATATTTCAGATATTCTTTCCGGCCGTTTTTGTGGGATATTTTATTTGGCAGCAGAAACCATATTCGGCCGCGATGGTGCTTTTCTGGGTCGGGCAGAGCATGTTTCACGTTTGGGTCTATGCCGCTGACGCAGTTGTTATGCAGCTGATGCTGACGAGCGGCATGACCGGTTCGGAAGGCGGTTTTCACGACTGGAACTATATGCTGACCGAGTTTGCCATTTTGCATCAAACCAAAACGGTTGCCGGCATCATAAGGGCGATAGCAACACTTACCACGATTACAGCGGCCGTGCTTTCGATCTACTATTCGTTTGTGCCGGAGGCCGACACCGACCTCGATCTATGAGCTATACTTTGATAACAGGAGCTTCGGGCGGCATCGGAGAGGCATTTGCGCGCAGGCTGGCAAAGGATGGCCGTGACCTGATCCTGGTCGCGCGTTCGGGTGAGAAGCTGGAAGCTCTGTGCAGAGAACTCGAAGATGGATTCTCAGTAAAGGCGGAACACATTGTTCAGGACCTTGCGGAACCTAATGCCGATAAACGCATTTTTGATGAGACAGAGCGGTCAGGCTGGGAAGTTGAATGGCTCATTAACAACGCCGGATTTGGTTCGCAGGGCGATTTTGCAGAGCTTTCCATTGAACGTGAACTGGAGATGATCCGCCTGAACATAACCGCACTTGTAGGGATGACGCATCGCTATCTGGGAAAGATGCGTGAACGCGGTTCAGGCACGATCATAAACATTTCTTCGGCGGCGGGATTTCAGCCGGTTCCGTTCATGGCAACATACGCCGCCACAAAGGCTTTTGTTACATCATTTACAGAAGCAATAGCCGAGGAAAACCGTCCTTTTGGAATAAAGATACTGGCGGTTTGTCCCGGTTCCACAAGGACAAATTTCTTCAATGCGTCGGGCATTGAAAGGGCGACCACGTTCAAAGGACAGCAAACGGTCGAGGATGTAGTTGAAACTACTTTGAGGGCGGTCAAAACAGGACGCGCAAAAGTTATTTCAGGCTGGGCGAATTTTGCGGTGGCTGCCGCAGCCAATTTTATGCCAAATGCACTGATCACAAGAATAGTTTCACGCGGACTGCGTTCGCGTTATCAAAAAAAGATATGAAGGTCACGGTACTCGGCAGCGGTTCAACCGGAAATGCCGTGCTTATTTCCAGCGATACGACCAACGTTCTGGTCGATGCCGGTTTGAGCGCGAGAGAGATCTTGCGCCGTTTGTCAGAGGTCGGCGTTGCGTCGGACAAACTGGACGCGATACTCATCACTCACGAACATGGCGATCACGCCGGCGGCCTTCGCGTGCTTCTTTCTCAGGTCGGATGTCCCGTTTTTATGTCCGGCGCGACCGAAGATGCCTATTATTCAAACAGGAAAATTGATGCCAAAGGAAACGGAGAAGGCATAAAACGCCGCGACGCCTTAAAGGGACGGACAGCCGATATTGTTTCAGATCAGGAATTCAGGATCGGCGATATAGATTTTGAGCCTTTTTCGCTTCCGCACGATGCGGCTGATAATTTCGGCTTTGTCGCAAAACACCACGGGACAAAGATAGCCACGGCCATGGATCTCGGCCATTTCACACCTTTGATAAAAGAGAAACTGCTTGGCTGTGATGTCATTGTGGTCGAATCAAACCACAGCCGCGATATGCTGCGGACCTGTTCGGTCTATTCCTGGGAACTTAAACAGAGAATAGCCGCAAAGACGGGACATTTATCAAACGAAGACCTGGCTGATTGGCTGACAGACGGATTTGACGGTTCGGCAAGGCATATCGTTTTGACGCATCTTTCGCAAAGGGCGAACGACCCGCATCTTGCACGAATAACGGCCGAATCGGCTCTTAAAATGAGGTCGCCTCTTTTTCGAGCAGAAACCACAATAACCATCTCAGCGCCAAAGTCACCGACGCCGTGGATATATTTGTAAAAAGGGTGTGTTTCACCGGCATTTGTGAGTTGGTCGCAAACAGAGCATGTGCTATCCTTTTTCAAAATCCGGTAGTACTTTCATTTGATCATTTACAATTTAAAACTAATTCAAAGGAGCTGAATACATGGCGGGAAAATTTGAGATAAAAGTAGGAAAAAACGGAAAGACCCATTTTAACCTTAAAGCATCGAACGGTCAGATAATTCTGACCAGCGAAAAATATGAATCGCGTAAAAGCTGTGAGAACGGAATTGAATCCGTAAGAAAAAACTCTGGCAACGACGCACGTTTTGAACGCAAAACAGCAAAGGACGGCTCGCCTTATTTTGTGCTGAAGGCCGCTAACGGCGAGGTCATCGGCAAGAGCGAGATGTATAAGACCAAGGCGTCGATGGAGAATGGCATCGCATCAGTAGGAAAGAACGCACCGGACGCTGCTGTTGTCGATGCAAAGTAAATTAAAGATCTTTTGGGATAGATCTTCGAAAGCAGCCCTGGCTTTTTCGCCGGGGCTTTTCAAATTCTTAAGTGTATGAAAAAGCGAACCCGTCTCGGCATCGAGGTTTTGTTGAATGAAAAGATAGATGTGTTGAAAGGACAGCGCATCGGACTGGTCTGCAATCAGGCGTCGGTTTTGCCCGACAGTTTCCGCCACGCGGCGGATGTGTTCTTTGAACATCCTGAAATAGATCTGACGACACTGTTCGGGCCGCAGCACGGCATTCGCGGTGATGTTCAATACAACATGATCGAAACGCCGCATGTCCGCGACGCGCGCACCGGCATAATGGTCTATTCGCTCTACAGCGAAGTGCGCGAGCCGACAGAAGAGATGCTGGCAGATGTGGATACGATAGTTGTCGATCTTCAGGACGTCGGCTGCCGCATATATACGTTCGTTTACACGATGGCGAACTGTATGCGTGCCGCAGCCAAATATGGCAAACGCGTGGTCGTATGCGATCGACCTAACCCGATAAACGGCAACGCTATCGAAGGCAACATTACCGAAGACGAATTCACATCGTTCGTCGGGCAATTCGCCTTGCCGACACGCCACGGAATGACCATCGGCGAGCTTGCGAAAATGTTCAATGAGCATTTCGGCATCGGCTGTGACCTCGAGGTGATCGAGATGACGGACTGGAGCCGAGAGATGTGGGGCGAAGACACCGGCCTGCCGTGGATCTTGCCGTCACCGAACATCCCCGATGTCGATACGTGCGTCGTTTTTCCCGCGACCGTTCATCTCGAGGGCACAGAGCTTTCCGAAGGCCGCGGCACAACGCTGCCTTTCTTCCTTAACGGCGCCCCGTTCATTGACGCTTATGCGTGGGCGGCTGAATTGCGCAACTTCGATCTGCCCGGCGTTGCTTTCCGCGAAGCATATTTTCAGCCGACCTTCTGCGAATTTGCCGGCCAGACCTGCGGCGGCGTGCAGCTTCACATTACCGACCGCAACGCTTTTACGCCCGTCATCACCGGCGTCGCCATGGTAAAGACCGCATACGATCTTTACCCCGATCATTTCCAGTGGCGGCAGAATGACTACGAATACGAATTCGGCAAAAACCCTTTCGATGTCGTCTGCGGCACCGACAAGATCCGCAAAGCTATCGAAACAGGCGTTTCTCTGAAAGAGATCGAAGATTCGTGGGTGGAAGGATTAAAGGAGTTTGACGAGATCAGAAAACCGTATCTGTTGTATTGACTTTTTGCCTCTTTTAACCGCATAGGGACATAAAACACATAGGATTCAACGGTCTAAGTGTTTTATATCCCCATGAGGTTAAACTTTAGTTCAGAACCAACTACTCTTTTTCTTTGACGAAGATCCGCCGAAGATGCTTCCTAAAACGCCGCGGACGATGGTGTTGCCGATCTGGCGTCCGATGGATGTAGAGGCCGAGCGAGTGGCGCTTTTTACGACGGATTCGACCAGCGTGTCGGGTTGTCTGGCTTGGGCACGAGCGGCTTTTTCAGCCTCTTTCTGAGCTTTTGCCTCAGCTTTTGCTGCCTCTTCGGCTGCGGCTGCGGCTGCCTTTTCCTCGCCTTTCGCGGCCAATATCTCGTATGCCGATTCACGATCAACGATCTCGTCATACTGGCTGCCGATCAGCGAATTTGCTATCAGCGACTGACGTTGTTCAGGCGTGACCGGCCCGATCTGGCTGACCGGCGGAACTACGAATGCGCGATCTACAACCGCAGGCACGCCTTTTTCATCCAGGCACGAGATCAGCACCTCGCCGACGCCGAGTTCGGTGATGGTTTTGACGGTGTCGAGTTCAGGGTTTTCGCGGAAGCTCTTTGCCGCGACCTTAACGGCCTCCTGCTCTTTAGGTGTGTAGGCGCGGAGCGCGTGCTGAAGGCGATTTCCAAGCTGTGCTAAAACTTTGTCGGGAATATCGGCAGGCGATTGTGTGACAAAATAAACCCCGACGCCTTTTGAACGAATAAGCCTGACGACCTGTTCGATCTTATCGACCAAAGCCTTCGGAGCATCGTCAAAAAGCAAGTGGGCCTCATCAAAAAAGAAGACAAGTTTCGGCTTGTCAAGATCACCGGCCTCCGGCAGATTTTCAAACAGTTCTGACAACAACCACAATAGGAACGTTGAATACAGCTTTGGCGAATTTATCAGATCATCGGCAGCGAGCAAATTTAGAACACCTTTGCCCTGAAGCGTCTGCATAAAATCATCAAGGGCGACGGCAGGTTCCGCAAAGAAATTTTCCGCTCCCTGCTGTTCCAGCTGCAAAAGCCCACGCTGTATGGCGCCGACCGATGCTGATGAAACATTGCCGTATTCGGTCGTAAACTGCTTGGCGTTTTCAGCGACGAATTTGAGCATTGACTGCAGATCCTTTAGGTCGAGCAGCATCATTCCGTTGTCGTCGGCGATCTTGAATGTCAGAGCCAAAACGCCTTCTTGCGTGTCGTTAAGCTGCAAGATGCGTGCGAGCAGCAGCGGCCCCATTTCTGAGATCGTCGATCTGAGCGGGTGTCCCTGTTTGCCGAAAACGTCCCACAGCGTGACGGGCGAGCCTTCGAAAGCGGTCGTTTCTGCAAGGCCAAGCTGTGTCAGGCGTTCGCCGATCTTGCCGGACAATGATCCGGGTTGGCTGATGCCGGTCAGGTCGCCCTTGATATCCGCAATGAAAACAGGAACGCCGCGTTGGCTGAATCCTTCGGCCAGTCGCTGAAGCGTCACGGTCTTTCCGGTTCCGGTCGCTCCGGTAATGACGCCGTGGCGATTCGCCATCTGCATCAACAGGTTAAACTCTTTGTCGTCGCGTTTTGCTGCTAAAATTGGTTCTGCCATATCTGTAAGTATAAGGGTGAAAAGGTAAAAAAGTGAAAAAGTTCCAAAGCCTTTTTTACTCTCAACATTTTTCGTACTTCCAATTTCTGCCTTTTCCTTCCGCAACCCATTCGACGGTTGTGGTAATGCGGCGTTCGCGTGTCGGTTCGGTCTTGGCCTCGTTTATCCACTCTATGTATTCCTTGCGGTGACTATATGCAAATTTGTCCCATACGGCCTTTGCCTTTTTATTTTTTGAGAGCGCCTTTGCAAGGCCGTCGGGAACGATCAACTCCTTTCTCTCCGCCGGTTTCTTTTTAGGTATCTTAATGCCTTTTTCGTTCAGTTCAACAGCCTGTCGGATCAATTCGATCAGCACCTTGTCCGGAGGCAGGTCTTTCAGCGAGGTGATCTTGCCGAAGCTGCTCATGGCGTTCTTTTCAACCGGAAATTTGTGATCGAGAAGTTCCTGTTTCCAAAAACCAAAAGCACAATGCGCTTTGAACGCCGCCATATTGCACACATTTCCTTTATGGTCAAAATGCGGCATGCTCCATTTCATAGTCTCGACAATGTCCGGACAGGCCTTATGTACAAGTTTGCGCAGACGCGTCAATATGGGCTGTGCAAAATCGGCCGATCTTTCTATGTAGGCGTCAATTCTGGGATCGATCTCGGGCATATCGTTAATATACCCCACAATTTGGACGACTTGTTAATTGTCCACTGGTAAATTGTAAACTGGCGGATGGAATACTATTTCCCAATGCACGATCATCCAATGCACAATTTACAGTTGCCGGTTCTCTTTCCGTATCACCGGTTTCAGTCCCGACCATTTTTCATCAACGGCGCGAGCAGTTCAGCATAATTGTCCGGCGCATTAACGGCCACAACCGTCATGCCTTCCTTGATGCCGAGCTTTTTTGCCAAAGGTGTTCCTGAATATCCAACTGTCATATCTTACCCCTACATTTATCATCGTCGATCTTTTGTTTGATTTTTTCTACGACTTCGGATGGAAAAACTTCTGCGGCAGATTCAGGATTTTCTATCACTTCTGAACACTTAAGATAATGTGTTATTTCAAATCTTTTCTTGTCGATAGCGGCTAATCTTACCGCACCTTGGTCGATTATTTTTTCTTTTTCTACAACCTTTATCCAGGCATAGAATTTAGGGTACGCGATTCCACTTTGCGTCGGGCCTAGTCGCAGAAGTTCATATTCAACCGAAACATCTTTCCCTGTCCGACCCTTGAAGTATTCTTCAAGAGCACTTTTCAGATATTCGTCAAAATGTTGCGCATCGGGAACGTTCGCTTCGATGTGTGATTTGGCGATGGAGTCTATCTGAGCGTTTGTCGCAATAACTCCGATTGTTGCTAAAAAGACAAGGGAGAGAACGAAGACCTTTAGTTTCAACATAATTAAAACCCCCTTAAACACACTACATGATCTTAACCAAAACTTCTCGCTCACGCAGGCCGTCGAATTCGCACAGGTAAATCCCCTGCCATCGGCCTAAACACAGCTTGCCATTCTCAAATGGCACGGTCACGCTGGAACCGACAAGCGAGGATTTTTTATGTGCGTCGGAATTGTGTTCAAAGTGTCTGAAATTTGGTTCGTATTGCGGTATCAGGCGATGAAGAAACCCAAGCATATCGCTTTTCACATCCGGGTCGGCATTTTCATTTATCGTCAGCCCGCAGGTGGTGTGCTGTGTAAAAAGCACGCAAACACCGTCACAGTCGGGAAGGTCTTTCATTACATCCCCAGTTATGTCCAGCATCTCTTCCCGTGCCGCTGACTTTACACTCAGAACCCTCATAGATACTTTTTACCATAAGCTACCGTCAACACGGTATTAAAAAAGGCGGATCAGGTTCAGCGTTTCGCTGAAAATGCCAGGATTTTGTGTATTTTTTGCCTAAATTGGCGGGTTTTTAATTACTCCTATTTGTTAAATAGTTATAAGTATTCGATAATTAATGATTTTGATGTCCGTTTGACCTCACATAGGTCTGGATCCGGTTTATTCACAAAAAAGATCTATATATTCAGTCTGTTTCCAAAGATCATCAGAAGCAGACGGATGAAAATAATATGAATTCTTACGTTATTTATTTAGTGCCTGCTTTGGGAATTTTGGGTTTGATCGTAATGGCGGTGAAATCGGCTTGGGTTAGCAAGCAGGAAGCCGGCGATGCAAATATGCAGGAGCTTGCCGGCTATATCGCAAACGGTGCGATGGCCTTTCTCAAGGCCGAATGGAAGGTAATGGCGATTTTTGCGGTCATAACTGCCACATTGCTTGCATATTCAGGAACCATTCATGAGGTAGGCGGCCGCGAGATCCATTCACACTGGATAATCAGCATTGCATTCATAATCGGCGCGGTATTTTCGGCCACGGCCGGTTATATCGGCATGAAGGTCGCCACCAAAGCGAACGTTCGCACGACCCAGGCCGCCCGCACAAGCCTGAAACAGGCCCTCAAGGTCTCGTTCACGGGCGGAGCGGTCATGGGGCTTGGCGTTGCCGGACTTGCGGTTTTTGGGCTTGGCGGATTGTTCATTGTGTTTCTGGCGATGTTTGCCGATCTCGGAGCAAATCAGATAAAGACGGCCATTGAGGTGCTGACCGGATTTTCTCTCGGTGCCGAATCCATCGCGCTATTTTCACGCGTCGGCGGCGGTATCTATACAAAGGCGGCTGACGTAGGAGCTGATCTTGTAGGCAAGGTCGAGGCCGGAATTCCTGAAGATGACGTTCGCAATCCGGCGACCATTGCTGACAACGTCGGCGACAACGTCGGTGACGTGGCCGGTATGGGAGCCGACCTTTTCGGTTCTTATGTCGCGACCATTTTGGCGACGATGGTGCTGGGACAGGAGATCGTTGTCCGCGACGCCTTTGGCGGATTGTCGCCTATACTGCTGCCGATGGTCATCAGCGGAATTGGCCTTGTATTTTCTATTGTCGGAATGCAGTTTGTTCGCATCAGCGATGACAGCGCCAATGTTCAGACCGCTCTAAACATAGGTAACTGGGCATCAATGATCCTTACGGTCATTGCATCATATTTTGCCGTCATCTGGCTCTTGCCTGAGGGGCAGCTTATGCTCCGCTCGACCGGTTTTGACCGCAACGGTGTGTTCTTTTCAATAGTGGTCGGAACCATCGTCGGGGCAATAATGAGCGTTGCTACGGAATACTACACGGCAATGGGTAAAAAGCCGGTCAATTCCATTGTTCAGCAATCATCGACGGGACATGCGACGAACATCATCGGCGGCCTGTCAGTGGGAATGAAATCAACCGTCATTCCGATCATCACGCTGGCGGCCGGTATCGTGCTTTCATATTATTTTGCAGGGCTTTACGGCGTGGCTATTGCCGCCGCCGGAATGATGGCGACAACGGCCATGCAGCTTGCGATAGATGCATTCGGCCCGATCGCCGACAATGCAGGCGGCATCGCTGAAATGAGCCAACTACCGCCGGAGGTTCGCGAACGAACAGATAACCTTGATGCTGTCGGCAATACGACCGCCGCAACCGGAAAGGGCTTTGCCATCGCTTCAGCGGCGTTGACCGCGTTGGCGCTGTTCGCGGCGTTCGTCGGCATCGCAGGTATTGACCGTATTGATATCTACAAGGCAAATGTCCTCGGCGGATTGTTCATCGGAGGAATGATACCGTTCATTTTCTCAGCTCTCTGCATCCAGGCTGTCGGTAAGGCGGCGATGGATATGGTGCAGGAAGTAAGGCGGCAGTTCCGCGAGATACCGGGCATTATGGAATACAAAGCCAAGCCCGAATATGAGAAATGCGTCGAGATCTCGACCCAGGCGTCGATCCGCGAAATGATGCTGCCGGGTGCCATCGCATTGATAACACCGGTCGCGGTCGGTTTCACTTTTGGCCCTGAAGTTCTCGGTGGTTTGCTGGCCGGTGTGACCGTTTCGGGTGTTCTGATGGGCATTTTTCAGAACAACGCCGGCGGGGCCTGGGACAACGCCAAGAAATCTTTTGAAAAAGGCGTGGAGATAAACGGCGAGATGCATTACAAAGGTTCGGAGCCGCACAAGGCATCCGTCACAGGTGACACGGTCGGCGATCCTTTCAAGGACACATCAGGCCCGTCGATGAACATCCTCATCAAACTGATGTCCATCGTCTCGCTGATAATCGCGCCGTATATTTACGGGATCGGGCAATAAATAATCAAAGTGACCAAAGGGACTCAAAGGACGAAAGAGACAAGCAGCATTTAATTTCTTTTGTCCTTTTTGTCTCTTATGTCCCTTATGTCTCTTTGTCTTTCATCAACCTAACAAACCTTTCAAACAGATATTCACTATCATGAGGCCCCGGAGCGGATTCGGGGTGGTATTGGACGGAGAATATCGGCAGTGTTTTATGCCTTAGTCCGGCAACGGTTTCGTCATTTAGGTTTACGTGTGTTACCTCAACGTCAGCAGGAAGAGAATCGCGCTTTACGGCAAAGCCGTGATTATGCGAAGCGATCTCCACCTTGCGGGTCAATAGGTCCATTATCGGCTGATTACCGCCGCGATGGCCGAATTTCATTTTGAATGTATCTCCGCCAAGAGCGGAACCCAAAAGCTGATGCCCCAGGCAAATGCCGAACATCGGCACACCGCTTTCAGCCATCTGCCGAACCTCGTCGATCACGTTCTTCATTGAGGAAGGATCGCCCGGGCCATTTGAGAGAAATATGCCGTCAGGTCGAAGAGCAAGAACCTCAGCGGCAGTTGTGTCGGACGGTACCACCGTTATTCTGCATCCATATTTGGCAAAGGTACGCAGGCTGTTCGTTTTGACTCCAAAATCGTAAGCAACAACGTGAAACTTCGCATCACCGTCAGCCGGATGCTCATAACGATCATGCGTAGTGACCGTGCTGGCAAGTTCGCGGTTCGCCATTTCGGGCGAACTCAAAATCTTTTCCGTCAGGCTTGCGGCATCAAGGTCAATAGTTGAAACAGCGGAACGCATCGCTCCTTTATCGCGAATGTGCCGGACGAGGGCGCGTGTATCAATACCCTCAATGCCGACGATCTCATTGTTTTTCAGATAATCGTCCAGAGAACCTGTTGCCCGCCAGTTTGAGTAAATGCGTGACGATTCGCGAACGACAAACCCCGAGACCCAGGGCTTTCGAGACTCCATATCATCCTCATTGACGCCGTAATTGCCGATCAGCGGATACGTCATGCAGACGATCTGGCCCGCATAGCTTGGGTCGGTAAGCAGTTCCTGATAGCCGGCCATCGATGTGTTGAAGACCATTTCGCCAAATGTTTCGCCCTCGGCGCCAAACGAAAGTCCTGAAAAAGCGCGTCCGTCTTCCAGAACCAAAATAGCCGGTTTCCGTTCGTTCATTGCATATATTTTACCTTATTACCGTCAAAGTTATGGAATCAGGAAGAGTGATTTGAGGCAGGGATCAGTCGTTTTCGGTAACGGCTCGGTCGTCATCGTCTGCGGGTGTTTCAGGGATGTCGTATTCGCCGTGTTCCAAAAACCCGACCTTTGACGGCTGCCAATAACGAAAAAAGGCTTTGCCGTAGATATATTTTTCAGGGACGAGTCCCCATTTTCTTGAATCAGACGAATTATCCCGGTTATCTCCCATTACAAAGTAATGATGAGCGTCAACCGTTTGCCCTGGATGATTAGGGAGATCGAGGTTATGTTCCTTGTCCAGATAATCTTCTTTCAGCTCGCGGCCATTGATATAGACCTTGCCGTTCCTTACCTCAACACGTTCGCCCGGCAGACCGATGATGCGTTTGACGTAGCTTTTGTCCGGTTCGCGCGGATACCAGAACACGACTATGTCCCCGCGTTCGAGGTGTCCCCAGCGAACGCTCTTGATGTTGTAATAGACAAGTTTGTTTACCAGTAACCGCTCGCCGTTGTTCAGATAGGGCTGCATCGAAGAACCTTCAACCACAACGGGCTGAACGGCAAATACACCAAGCAGGATAAAAACGACAAGGATAAGAAAGACGTCGCGGGCAAGCTTCAGTCCTTCGGTCCAAAACCCGTTCATAGATTCGCGGCGAAAATGGACGACCTCGATGTCCCGATCATCATCGGGCGACATATCGCCAAAATCATAACGCTCTTTACCTCGACGCAGCATATCTATCAGGATGGAACGGGACTTGAAAGCGGACAGCCAATAAACACCGCCAAAAATTAACTTAACTATCCGTCACCCTTTTGTCAAAACATTTCTGTATAAGTTCAGGCGACGAGGAACACACGGGCGGTTCGGTTTTTGCTTCTGATCTGGGATATTATAGTTGTATGGATCCTGATATTCGCCGGTTGTTTCCGGCAGCAAACAGTCACACTTATCTGAACAGCGCGGCGGTGTCACCTTTGCCGACGCCTTCGGTCGAGGCAGTTCATTCTCAGTTAAAAGACGTGTCCAACGTCGGTTCCGCACATTTTCCTGATTGGATAGCGACAAAGAACCGTACACGCGAACTCTTGTCCGGCATGATGGGCGTTCGTCCCGAACAGGTCGCGTTCACACGAAACACCTCAGACGGGATGGCGTCCGTTGCCTTGGGCATAAATTGGCAAAAGGGCGATAACATCGTCAGTTTTGAACATGAATTTCCTGCCAATTTCTATCCATGGCGGCAGATCAGGGACAGGTTCGGCGTCGAGCTTCGTCTGTGTCCCGAACGTGACGGCCGCATAGATCAGGATGAATTTATCGGGCTTATTGACAACAATACCAAGGTGGTGACGATCAGCGCGGTCCAGTTCGCTTCGGGTTTTCGGGCCGACCTGGAGCGCATCGGAAAGGCCGCTCGTGCCGTCGATGCGTTGTTCGTCGTAGATGTTATACAGGGCCTCGGTGCTATGGCGTTCGACCTTCCGGCCATGTATGTCGATATTGCCGCCGGAGCCAGCCATAAATGGCTTTGCTCGCCGGAAGGCTGCGGTTTTCTGTACGTTTCGGATCGCGCCCGGCAGCGTGTCGAACCGACGCTGGTCGGCTGGATAAGCGTAGAAACGCCGTGGGATTTTGAGGACAGGGAACAGTCGCTGAAACCCAACGCTCTTGCATGGGAAAGCGGAACAGGGCCGGCGTCGCTTTTTTATGGGATGGAACAAAGCCTGAAACTTCTTATCGGAGCGGGACTGGATAACATAGACAAATATGTGCTTGGCCTGTCTGATATGTTATGCGAACTTCTGGCGGGCAAGGATTACGACATTATCAGTTCACGCAGGCCTGAGGAACGCTCAGCCATTGTCTGCATAAAACATCGCGGCGGAATGCATTGCACTGAAATAGCTGAAATGCTGGAAAAGGAGAACATAATAGTTTCGCCGAGAGGGGACAGGCTGAGGATATCACCGCATTTCTATAATAACGCGGCAGATATAGAACATCTTGTCAGATCATTGCCATAGATTTTCGGCCTACAAAGCCGGTTTCGGAGCGATCGGTTCGGAAAGGTCGTCCAGATTCAAACGTGTCAGGCCGCCCGCGTCGGAAAATGCCGTGAAGCGTCTGCGCTGTTTTTCGCGAAAGCGGAAATATAAGAATCCGCAAAGTATGCCGAGCGATATTGCCAGCCCGAAAACCATCGATATCCAGATAATGGTCGAGATGACGACATCACCGGCAGTTATCGCAAAATATCTTTCGAACTTTTGGATCAAGAAAGGGTCTTCGCCAAGCCACTGAACCGATTTTTGATACTTAACGCTGTCCGCAAGCGCCGTGGCCGCGTTTTGGTCGGCCCCGTCAAAAACGAATACCGAATAATTACCGATCCGCTTGTAAACGGTCGCGGCCGCAGGGTCAGCAGCGATCAGGTTGAGAAACTGCCCGTCCGCCTCTGATGCCGCCTGCGGGGTCATGTATTCGATTATCAGCAGTTGTCCCGCCGCGTAACGAGCCGTCGCGGCCTCGGTTCCGGCCTCAAAGCTGACGCCGGCAAGCACGGGCCTGTCACCGACAGCGGAGCGAAGCCTTTCCTGTGAATTTATAAAAACGGCGGAATTGCGAACGGTCTCAAATTCCGGCAGATGGTGTAGGATGACCGGAAGCCCGTCCGTTTCTGAGATCTCCTGGCTCCGAACAGGTTCGCCATAGCCGATGTCCTGCGCGGAAACAGAATTTGCTGCCTGCGGCAGCATCCACAAAAGAAAGGTCAAAAAAACAGACAGGACTTTCATTGTTTTAACGGCGAGATCAACACCTCTCGGGCGGTTCGGCCTCTTAAAATAATACCATCTTAGCCGCAAAGATGGACAAGGCGCACGCATTTAATACACATACCAAATAGTATATGAAATGGTTTAACCTCACCATTTGCAAAATCGGAGCGAAAGTTTCGATGTATAAAAAACACAAAAGTATGCCCAAAAAATGCAACAAATACGGTAAAATAGCGTGTTAAGTAGAGTTCAGCTTCGTTTGGCACGCTAGTTGATACCGCATATTGCGGGAGGGTAACGTAAAATGACAACAGAAACCTTAAACTATCCTGTATTCCAAACCGAGGCTTCCGGCGCCAAGACATTGGCCAAAGTTTCGAAGAACAACGGTATTGATATCTCTGCCGCGACCGATCTGGACCTTACCCAACTTGCGGCCAAGGGCGATATGGTCGCGTTTGAAGAGATATATCAGAGGCATCACCGCCGGGTGTATTCGATCTGTCTGCGGATGCTGCAGAACGCCTATGAGGCCGAAGACCTGACGCAGGACGTCTTCATCCAGCTTTACAGAAAGATCGGCAGTTTTCGCGGTGATTCTGCCTTTACGACGTGGCTCCACCGAATGACGGTCAACCAGGTGCTGATGCACTTTCGCAAACGCAACGTCAAATATGAAAAGACGACCGAAGAGGGCGAAACACCAGACCAGATCGTCACCGGAACGTCCGATCCGGAGCGTATGCGGATCGTTGACAAGATCGCTCTGGAAAGCGCGATCGAGCAGTTGCCGGACGGCTACAAGAACGTCTTTTTGCTGCACGACGTTGAGGGTTTTGAGCACGAAGAGGTCGCCAGAATACTCGGCTGTTCGGTCGGCACATCAAAATCGCAGCTTCACAAGGCGCGGCTAAAGCTCCGCAAGCTGCTCAAGAAAAAAGCCAACCCGCGTCTCGTCGGCGTCGGCATCTAAACCAACAATTCACGATCTCAAAACAGGCTTCTCGTTAATTCGGGAAGCCTTTTTTTACGCAATTTTCATATAACGCGATCTTGTGTAAAAAAGCACCCTTTTTTGTAATAAAAAGCACCTTTCCAGCATTAAAAGATGTGTCAAGATGAAACACTGTTGCATTGACGCAACACCTGCTGTGCCTAAAAGCAACACTCTGCCACACCGGAACAATATCTTTTCTTTCCCGGGCTTAACTGAATCGTCTTTGACAGCAATCATTTCCAGAAAGGTTCACTGTCCCAATCTTTTGGAAATCCCATCGCCGCCAGATCAATCTTTGGATATCGACCTAACAATTCATGGAGTTGATCGTTAAATATTGTATTTGGATCTATTGCGCGGATCATATAAAAAAGACAGCAAACAAAATAATACACTTTATCATTGTCTGGTTTGTTGGTTATCCAGAGCTTGGCTGGTCGCTCCATATAGTTTGGTTTCAGAGTGAGGACGCGATTCCAGAGCCTGCTGTGGTGAGCACAGATATTTCGAACATATGTGATGCTTTGCATCCAGCTTTCAAGAACCAGCGGATGCCCAATGCCGAAATGACGTGCAATATCGCGCTTCTCTTTAGACATTGCCAGGCTTCTGTAGATCTTTGATAACAGCCCAAGTGACAACACCTCTGAAGTCATCCATATTGGCATTCGTTCATGCTCATCGTATTTGCCAAAAAAGTGATCTTTAAAGACCTCTTTTGCCCGGTCCACCTCTGTGTCTATACCCTCAAGATGCTTACGCCAAAAATCAGCATCACGGAAATGATTCCGATCCTCAAACCAATATGGACCTGAGGTCTGCGAATGGTGATAGCTCATTTGTGTTCGAAAGGCGACCTCAAGTTTTTCGACAACATCAAAGATAAGCAGTCTGAATTCTCTATCAAATATGTAGAGTTGCAGTACGTCGTCAAAAACAACACCATCCTGAAACCTTTCCTGACCCTGAATCTTAAGCGGCAGCATATAGGCGCTCAGGCGATAGTAACTTATATTAGAAAGGTAATGGGCCGCTTTATCTTTGTCGGGAAATTGAAGCCCTCTGTTTTCCAGAAGCTCGATCTGTTGTTCAAAAGTAAGCGCCGGTTTCGTGTATCTCATACGGGGAATTTAAAAGAAGAAAACCCGCCCATTTGAGCATCGTTGAGAGGCTTGGCAGGTATTATTAATATTATGATACATCTGTTTCATACATTATGCAATAAAAAAAACTGAGCAACGCCGGTAAAACCCAGACCAAGAGAAACCTTAATACATCTGTTTCACGTGCTAAATATCATTCACATTCTTCCTTCGCAGTTTTCGTTTGGTTTGTTTTGAGGTCTTTTCCTCCAAAACTCTCAGCGGTTCGGTTATCTGGCGGTAGAGGCCGAAGAGGAATTCGAGGCGTTCGAGTTCGTTTTTGAAAGTGCGTTTGCCGTAGGCGGCATCAACGGCGGCATCGTTTGCGCGGTGTGCGTCAAGCAGTTCCTTTGGCATTGTCAGCGGGTCGTACAGATCGGCCAACGTTGCATCGGGAAATTTGGCACGTGCATCCAAAATGGCCTGTGCGGTCTGCTCGACGAGGGCCTTACGGGCAGAAACGCGAGTGTGAACGAGCGTGCCTTCTTTATTTTCGTTTGCACGCTCGCTGACGGTCGCGTTTCCGCCCGTTTCGCTTTTTGCACGCTCGCTGATGGCCGCGTTTCCGCCCGTTTCGCCTTTTGCACGCTCGCTGACGGTCGCGTTTCCGCCCGTTTCGCTTTTTGCACGCTCCCTGACGGTCGCGTTTCCGCCCGTTTCGCTTTTTGCACGCTCCCTGACGGTCGCGTTTCCGCCCGTTTCGCTTTTTGCACGCTCCCTAACGGTCGCGTTTCCGCCCATATCATCCGACAGCTCCGGCCACGGAAAGTTGTTATAAACAATGTCTTTTGAATAACGATAGCGGCTCTCCAACCGTCCGCACACCTGACGCATCCATGCGTTGTGCATCGTAGATGTCAACACCCCAAAATGATAAAGCGTGGCATTAGGAACAATAAAACACAGGTCACTTATAATTGTGTTGTTGGTCAAAAAGACTATGGGAATAAATAGTCTTCTTTCTGAGGATACTTTCGGGATAACAAGATATTGCGGTGCAGTTCGTCGGTCACGAAATAAATAAGGCAAATCTGCAAACCTACGGGTCGAAGGGGCTTTACTTCCTTGCCTAAAATTTCTTACTGATTCAATTCGTTGCTTTATTTCAGATGGCAGCGATCTGAGGACATCAGGACTCGCATCAACAAACCAAAAACACCAACGCTCAATACCATTCAAGAGTTCATTTGAACCTACAAATGGTCTTATCCAATTTGAAAGAGACGGATAGGATAAAATCAAATCGTCCTTTTCTTTTGTAGTTGAAATTATGAGATGTCCTCCGTCCAAAGGCATGTTACCGAAATGAATTTCTGGAACATCAAAGATCGGCTTTTGCCTCCGAGAAATAACAACGTTTGCGGCATCAACAAGATATGGATTTATATTTTCGGCCTCTATCTCTTGCGGTTCCGCCGTTGGATTTTCATAATCAAAAAGCCGTTTCTTTTTAACGTCTTCAAGACCAAAACCGACGATCACGCAATATACAGCCGCTTTTCCCGCCGCCTCATTGCTCCATTTAAAAGTGCGGTGGGCAAAATGTATCTTGATGCCTTTTTCCAGAAGATAATTCCAAAGAACGCCAACCTGTTCTCCCTGTGTGATGGAGTTGGTGGAAACAAAAGCAACGCGAACCGGAGCGGCAAGTATCTCAGTTTGCCGTGCTGTCTTCGGCGTATCAGGTTCGCGCTTCGCGCTCATAGCAGGCAAGGATGCCTGCGTTCCAGTCAGGAACTTTGCCACCTTGATATACCACGCACAGACGTAATCAAGCAGGCCGTAATTTGGAACATCCGAACAGACGTAAGCCATGTCTTCGCGTTGCGATTCATCCATCATTTTTCCGCCAACAAACGGCGGATTGCCGAGGATGTAGAGGTTGTTTGGACTCCCGCCTTTAGGCGGCTGCCCGCCTGCCACACGCCCTTGCGGCGTGTCAGTTTCGCGCTTCGCGCTCATTGCAGGCAAGGATGCCTGCGTTCCGTCCAAAACCTCGCCCCAGTCAAGTCTCAGCGCGTTGCCGTGGACGATATTCGGCGAATGGCGGAGCGGAAGGCGTGTGTATGGAACACCGAACTCTGCCGAAAGCTCCATATTCGCCAAATGATCGGTCAGCCAGAGGGCGACGCGGGCGATCTCGGCAGGAAACTCTTCGTACTCGATGCCGTAGAACGAATCAACGTCAAGGCGTGAAAGGTCGGTGACGAGCATCTCACGTTGCGTGTTTTTGGTCAGATGCCGTTCCTGTTTGATGACCTCCAGTTCCAGCCGCCGCATTTCACGATATGTGATGACCAGAAAGTTGCCGGAGCCGCACGCGGGATCAAAGAATTTCAGACCGGCGATCTTTTCATGAAACTGCCGCAGCCTGCTCAGATTATTCTTCGCCTTTTCAAATTCATCAAGCAGATCGTCCATGAACAGGCCGTGAATTACCTTGAGGATGTTCTTTTCGCTTGTGTAATGCGCTCCCAGATTGCGGCGTTTGTCCTTGTCCATAACGGACTGGAACAAGGACCCGAATATCGCCGGCGAAACCTTGCCCCAATCAAACTGGCAAGCCTCTATCAGGATCGTCCTCATCCGCCTGTCAAATGACGGCATATCCATCCGCTCGGCAAACAAGGTTCCGTTGACGTACTGGAACGCCCGCAGGTCTTCGTCAAGCGTGGTTTGCCGCGCATCTTCGGGTGTGTCAAGCACCTGAAATATCTGGCCCAACATCGCGCCGAGATTTGAGCCGTCCTCGGCGGTCTTTTCCTGCAGAAAAAGCTGAAAGCTGCCGCGCGGCAGAAAAACGCCTGTGTCATCCGCAAAAAGGCAATAGACCAGACGAACAAGAAACGCTTCCAGCTTGTGGCCGCGATAGCCGCTCTCAAAAAGCGCGTCGTGAAGCTCGCCCAGCTTCAACGCGACCCGAATGTTTACAGGGTCCTGTTCCTTGTATTCGCGTTTCTGATAGCCGGAGATGGCGCCGAACAGATGTATCAGACCGGGAAGCTCTTCGAGCGTGAAATCCATCTCCTCGCCCGTGTCGAGGTTGTAAAGCCGGAACCGCGCAAAATCGGAAATGAGGACGTATTCTGGAAGCTCGTCCTTGGGCAGATTCTCAAGATACTCAAACGCCTGTGATGATGCCTTGTCAAAATTCTGCCCGCGCGATTTGTGCTCGACCAGCAAAACCCCGCGCCAGAACAGGTCTATCGCTCCCGTGTTCAGATTGTTTTTCTGAACCGCTCTTTCAAAAACGGCGACCTGCCGCCGCTTGACGCCAAAGATCTCCAGAAATTCGTTCCAGAATGTCTGCGATTCGGCCCGCTCGCGCGTCTCATCCTTCCATTCATGGACAAAGGCGATGGCGTTGTTCCTGATCTCGGCCTGGGAAAGTCTGGGCATGTCTGTAAAAAGTTAATTCAATTTTAGCGGAAAGGCAATTACATAACCTCTTACCTGCTGAGAGTTTGTAGAAGGGTTCTGTAAAAACCTGAAAGCGTTTCCGGCATCTTTTCCGAAATAACTGAAAAGTAGAAACTAAAAACTGAGAATAATGAGGCTGCTTTGCATTTTCAGTTCTTACTTATCAGTTTCTATTTTTGGGCTTTGTTTTTGAAGGCAAAGCTTTTGCGGTTGCTTCGAGCTGGTTCAGATAATCTTTTTCTGCCATTGATTCTTTTTCAATTCGGCGGTTCACGGCGTACTTATCAAACTCTGTTTCCGCGTGTTCATCTGCTTCGGCCCTGCTTACTTTTCCGGCTGTGGTCAGTATCGGCCTGTCGTTAAGCTTAAGAAAATCGTGCAGCCTTTCTTCCCAATTTTTCAGGAATATCTGCTTTCTGCGGCGAGCCTGATCTTCGGCAAAATCGAGCCACATTACAACGATACGGTTCAGTTCTTCTATCTCATTTTCGGAAAGATAATTTTTGGCGATGGTCACATCGGCTTTTCTTACTTCATCGTATTTCCACGAAGTAAGCCCCATAAACTGCCGCGCATGATCGGCACGCGAGGAGATTATTTCCGCCGCCGTCATTCCCGTAGCGGCATAATGAAGTTTGTTCTGTATCGCGGCAAAGAACGAAGCGGTTTCACTGTCCTTTGGTTCGTAGTCGGCGGCCATCGCAAAGATCTCGCGCACGCGCAGATAAACGCGCTTTTCGCTCGTGCGAATATCGCGGATGCGCTCAAGCATCTCGCTGAAATAATCGCGCACGGGCGAACCTTTGACCGGCGGATCTTTCAGCCGCTCGTCATCCATCACAAAGCCTTTTACGATATACTCACGCAGCCGCTGTGTCGCCCAGATGCGGAAACGCGTGGCTATAACGCTCTTGATGCGATAGCCGACCGAGATGACCGCATCAAGATTGTACATGGTTACTGTTCGCCGCACATCGCGATTTCCTTCGCGTCGAACTACCGAGGATTCCTCGGTAGTTGCTTCTACAGTCAACTCGCGTTCATCATAAATGTTCTTTAAGTGGAGAGAGATATTGTCTGTGGAACATTGAAACAGCTCAGCCATTTCTGACTGAGTAAGCCAAATGCTCTCGTTATAAAGCCTTACTTCGAGATTTATTGACTGGTCTTCGGCCTGATACAAGATCAATACGCCTTTGTTTGATTCTTCGTTTTCCATCTGTTCTGTACTATTCCGTGTCATTTTTCTGTGCTTTATGCGGTCAGGCTTTTTACTACGGAATTCACCGAAACGAAGAAACATACGAGATTCGGAAAGTTAGCAAAACCACATCCGGATTGCGAAGTTATTGGGAAGTCGGTAGAACCTGATCCTTAACGCCGCAAGCCCCTTCTTGTCTAATCGGCTTCTGGGACCACAGACCCGCGCATTGCATTATCGGAAAAGACCGGGCTGGAGGCAAATGTGTTTGGGGCGGGGCGGGTTGGGTTTCTGGAAGTTTTGTATCGGTGCTATAATCCAGAAACTCACTTCTTAAGGTTTTTCATAACCATTGTTAATACATAAAAGGGCTGATTCAGTTAAAAGGAGCTGTCTTATGAAGCGTGCGGTGTTGTCTTTGTCGTTGGTTTTTGTAGCGGTGCTGTTTTTGTACGGGCAGAGCTATTTGCCTGTCATTGCAGAACATGCGGCGTGGTATGAGGCAGAGGGTTCAGGCTCTTCTGCAAAATTTGCCGGGACATCTTCTGAGCTTACAAAGCAGGTCGAGATAGTGCGGACGGCTAACGGCGTGCCGCATATCAGGGCGGAGAATCTGAAGGCGGCGGGCTTTGCGCTGGCGTGGCTCCAGCTTGAGGATTACGGCACGAACACGGCGATGAACATATTGCGGGCAAGCGGACGTGCGGCGTCGGTGAACGGCTATGCGAGCCTGGATTCGGATTTTGCCGTCAGGCGCCAGCGTGAAAAAATACAGGACAAATACCCGACGCTGTCACAGGATGTCCGCGACGTTTACGAAGGCTTTGCCGAAGGTGTCAATCGCTTTATCGAAATGCACAGGGCGGAATTTGCCGCCGGAATGCCGAACGATTTCACGGGATTTGACGTTGCCGCGACCGAGTTTGCACAGCCGAACGCCGGAAAGATACGCAGATTTGTGAACAGCATGCGGCCCGCCGCCGAACGCGAGGACGCGGGCTGGTCAAACAACGAGGCCGACGACGCGGAAGAAGGAAACGGCCCTGACGACGGCTCAAATGCGTGGGCATTTGCCCCGAGCCGGACAAAGTCGGGCAAGGCAATTTTGCTCCGCAACCCGCACCTGAATTGGAACGCCGGATATTACGAAGCACACATGACCGTGCCGGGCAAGATAGATTTTTACGGCGATTTTCGCATCGGCGGGCCGTTCACGGTGATCGGCGGATTTAACAGACACCTCGGATTTTCGACCACCAATAACCAGACCGATCTGGATGAGATCTACGCACTTGAGGCCGACCCTAACAACGCCGATCATTACATTTTTGACGGCGTATCAGTGCCGCTGTCGCGCGAGGTGTTCTCGATCCAGTTTCGCCACGGGAACGCGTTGTCAACCGAAACGCGCGAGTTTTGGACGTCAGACCTTGGACCTGTTATTCACCGCGCGAACGGCAAGGTCTATATCTTCAAATTTGCCGGCGACGGCGAGATACGCGCCGGCGAACAGTTCCTGAAAATGATGCGCGCCGGATCGTATCGGGAATGGCGCGAGGCGATGAAGATGCGTGCGAGGATGAATTCGTACTTTACCTACGCCGACCGCGAGGGGAACATCTTTATCGTATGGAACGCCGCTTTGCCAAAGCTGCCGCATCCGAAAGTTGACGACCTGACCGCCATCGAGGCAAAGGGAATCAAGGACGTTTGGACGGAATACGTGCCGTTTGACGACCTGCCGCAGTGGTTCAGTCCGCCGGGCGGCTATGTGCATAACGAGAACAGTTCGCCGCATTATTCAAATGTTCGCGGCCCGGTCGTGACAGAGAACAAGTATCCCAACTTTGAGCCGCCGCGCCTTTCGCTGCGGTCGCAACTGGCGATACAGCTTATTGATAACGACGACAAATACAGCCTTGAGGATGTGGTCAAATTAAAGCACAGCTATCGCGCTCTGCTTGCCGACCGCGTAAAGGACGACCTGTTAAAAGCGGTCAGAGAAAGCAGCCCGACCGGCGACGTAGCCGCCGCTGCCGAGCTTTTGGGCAAGTGGGACAATACCACGTCGCACGAAAGCAAAGGTTCGGTGATATTTCAGGAATGGTGGCGGCATTACTCCGGCATAACGGAAAGCAACCGGACGGGTTTGCCTGATGCCCAGCGGTACGCAAAGGTTTGGGACGTGAAAGATCCGTTCAATACGCCTAGCGGCCTTGCCGACCCGAAACGCGCCGCTGCATCTTTTGCATGGGCCGTTGATGAAGTGAAGAAACGCTGGGGAAGCTATGACGTTGCGTGGGGCGAAGTTTACCGCGTGCGTCGCGGCACGGTCGATGAACCTGTCGGCGGTTGCGGCAACGACCTCGGCTGTTTTCGTATATTGACATATTCACGGCAGGACGACGGCAAAATGGCCGCGGTCGGCGGCGACGGTTGGGTCTTTGCGGTGGAATTTGGCGATGTGCCGCGAGCGTATTCGGTGCTGGCATACGGCCAGAGCCGTTTGCCCGATTCGCCCTACCACGCCGATCAGGCCGCGATGTTCGCACGCGGCGAAATGAAGCCCGTCGCCTTTACCGAAGCCGACATCAACAAACAGGCGATAAAACGCTATCGCCCGGGCGAAAACAAGGTCAGGTAGCATCGCCGGCCTTTGCTGAATAACATTTCAGGAGAAAAACCCATGCGTATTCTTATTACAGCCATTTTTATTTTGTCGCTCAGTTTTGCGGCCGCAGCACAGGCAGGTTCGCCGCAGTTCACTTCCGGTTACAAACCGGCGGAGTTTGCCGACGCCAAGCGGCTGGAAAAGATAAAACAGACATTTCCCGCAATAGAAAAGATGTATAAGGAACACGCGGCTCGCAACCATTATCCGGGAATTGCGTTCGGTATCGTGGTCGATGGAAAGCTGGTGTTTGCCGGAAACGATGGTTTTACGAACTTGGAAAAGAAGATTCCGGTCACGTCGCAGTCGCTTTTCCGCATTGCGTCAATGAGCAAGAGCGTGACCGCGATGGCGATACTCAAGCTGCGTGACGACGGAAAGCTGAAGCTGGACGATCCGGCATATCTTTATGTGCCGGAGATGAGAACGCTCAAATATCCGACCGCTGATTCGACGCATATCACCATCCGTCAACTGATGACGCACGGCGCCGGATTTCCTGAAGACAACCCGTGGGGCGACAGGCAGTTGTCCGATACGAACAGAGAGCTTTCCGAATTGCTGGAAAACGACCTTCGGTTTTCAAATCCGCCGAGCATCACCTATGAATACTCGAACCTCGGTTTTGCACTGCTTGGCCGCATTGTGACAAAAGCTTCGGGCAAACCTTATCAGCAGTATATTCGTGAGAGCATTTGGCAGCCGCTGGGAATGAAGACGACCGAATGGGAATACTCAAAGATCGCTCCCGAAAAGCTGGCACACGGCTATCGCTGGCTGGATGAAAAATGGAGCGAGGAAGAATTGCTTCACGATCAGGCCGATGGGTCGTGGGGAGCGATGGGCAGCATGATCTCTTCGATAGATGAATTCAGTAAATATATGGCGTTGCATCTGTCGGCATGGCCGCCGTCAAGTGCGGCTGAGACCGGCCCGATCCGCCGCGATTCTGTCCGAGAGATGCATCAGCCATGGCGTTTTAGCGGAATGAATCCGAACTTCACATATCCCGGCGGGCGCGTTTGCGCTTCGGTGACGGCATACGGATACGGTTTGGGCTGGCAGCGTGATTGCCAAGGCCGTGTTTATCTTGGGCACGGCGGCGGTTTGCCGGGCTTTGGCAGTCATTGGCGCGTTATGCCGGAATACGGAATCGGCATCGTTGCTTTTGCAAATGTGACATACGCCGGGGTCGGCAATCTGAATTTGCAGATCCTCGACATGATCATCAGAGAGGCCGATCTGAAACCGCGTCAGTTGCCGGCTTCGACAATTTTGGATAAGAGAAAGGCTGAGCTGTTAAAGATCTTGCCGTCATGGGAAAACGCTGAACAGAGCGGCTTATTCGCCGAAAATTTCTTTCCAGACAATCCGATCGAGCACCTGAAAAAGAACCACGCCGAGATATGGGCAAAGGCCGGAAAGATATTGGCGGTCAGAGAGATCGTCGCTCAAAACCAGCTTCGCGGCACCTTTATTCTGGAAGGCGAAAATGCCGACATCTCTGTCTATTTCACCCTGGCTCCCGAAGATCCGGCATTGATACAGCAACTGATCGTTAGTGAAATAATGAATAAGTAACAGGGCCAGCCTTTTTGAAAAGCTGCAAAATATCAGTTACCTATCTAGTCGAGATTCTTGAATAACTGGCTGCATGTCTTTGCAAAGATATGCAGCCAGTTATAGATTACCAGCAACCTGCATATGTGCGATTTGTTTCCCAACACCACCAACTATCAAGGGAGCATGAGACATGAAAATCAGTAGGCACAAAAGCAATTTTCTGGATAAACGGTGTGTCTCCGAACTTATTACGGATTTCGGGATTAGACCTAGAGCTATGTGCAGAAGGTGCGAAGTCCAATAAAGGAATGCACTCGAATTCTACCCAATACCATTCAGTACATCCGTAGTATTCATTCCATTCACCAGGCAACATGTCTCCACCTCCACCTCCGCCACCGATTTCTGTAAATGTTGGAGTTCCTCCTGTTGAGCCTCCATTACCCCCATTTCCACCACTACCACCACTACCACCTGAGGCTGGGGATCCATCCTGTCCTGCCATTCCGCTCGAGGCCGAACAGCCGACGAGGCCACCACCGAGTCCACCTGACCCACCTTCTCCTGCTGTACCTGCGAGTCCCGGATAACCGGCCAGTCCGCCATTTCCCGCAAGCCCGGCGGTATTACTTGTTGTGATAAAATTAGAATAATTGTAGCCTGGGGGATAGGTGACAGAAATAGGTCCTCCGTTACCGGCATTCCCGCCGTTGCCTCCTTTACCGCCGTTGCCTCCTTTACCGGCATTCCCGCCTTTACCTCCATTGCCGCCCGTGCCAACACCTCCGGGTGTACAAGAACAGCTTGCTCCGTCACCTCCGTTTCCACCATCTCCGCCGCGGCCGCCGTTTCCACCGTTCCCAGCGTTGGCTCCATTGCCACCGTTCCCACCATTGGATATCAGATAATACAAGGTTGTGTCATTTGGGTCTGTAATATCCAATTTCAGAAATTGGCCATTTCCGCCATTCCCCCCGTCAGCTCCGTTTCCTCCACCTTCTCCGTCCGGGCCTGGTAAGCCTGGGTCACCGTTCGTTCCGTTTTTATTACCCATACAACTGCCGATAACGCCGTGCGGTCCATTTGGAGAAGTATTTCCGTGTGAACCATGATGGGCGTCTGTTGGAGTTCCTCCATGTGAGCCGCTGTTGTCAATAGTTACAGAACCACCTCTTCCCTGAACAGACAGATCATCAACTACAAACATGAGAAAGTGATAAGGCCCTTTGATGTTTACTTTTGCACCTTGAAACTTAACTTTGTTTGCCAGAATCACTGTGTTGCCTGTTAATTCAATTTTTTCAGGAAGTATCAATTCGTCAGCAAACTGAACACCTTGCAATTTATCTGAGTGATATGATCGGCTAGTTTTCATGGGAGCAAACCCTCTCAGATGCTCCCTCAGAGTTGAACGCCAATACTTAGAAAACAATAAGTAGGGCTCGAAAGTTGCCCCTTTTTCTAAAAGCATATTACGAACCAGCTGGGCAGTCGGTCCTAAAGTCTGAAGCTGTTTGATCTGACCGGGCGATAATGAAACTCTTTTGTCGGGACGAACCTGTTGTGCGTGAATGACGTTTGTATTAGCGGGAAGAAAAAGAGAGATCCCAAGAAACAATATGGCTAAAGAGTAAGGTAGTTTGGTCAGACGGTATTTTTGTAGTCGTTTGAAAGTGGAAAAACTACAAGTGGGGAATTTGATTTTCATGGATTGTGGAGCCTCCGAATATATTGTGGAAATTAAGACAAAACGTCTTTTTATAACACAAATTCTTGACTTTGTCTATTAAAATACTAGGTTTAGACTAATACATGTCTATTCGGATTCTTCGCTTTAATAACTCGGTGACGAATTTTTCGGGATCGATGGCTTTTTCCTGCGGGGTTGCACCGCGTGAGAGGACGTCGCCGCGGGCCATCATCTGGGCGATGATGGAGGCGGGAAAGGCTGTGGTTCGCATCATTGCGGAAAGGCCGGTTGTTTCGTCCTGTTTGTCGATGATGTCGTAAACAAGGCGATCCAATGCGGAATGCGGATCGCGGAATGCGGATTTGTCGTGCCGGTAGTCTCCTGTCTCCTGTCTCTCGTCTCCTGTCTCTCCATGACCTCGCCGTGTTCCAACAAATTCAAGCCGGACGAGGACGTAATCAGGGCCGTCGGCGGGAAGGTGTTTTTCGAGCAATGAGGCGAAGACCTTGCGCGGCGTGATGGTGACGGATGACGCGGTCGCTGCCGATCCTGACGTGGGGTTCGCTCTTTCCTTGTCTCTCTGTCTCCCTGTCTCCGTGTCGGCAGCGGGAAGCCCGGTCGCTATCGCTCCCGGTTCTGACTCCAGACTCCAGACTCCAGACTCCAGACTCTCTGACGAGCAGAGGCCGAGGTCGATCATGGTCTTGAATTTTTCGCAATGGCCGGTGTAGCGGATGGTCTTGTAATCGAGTTCTTTTATCTTGCCGAGAAAAGTGTCGGGCAGCGTGGACGTTCCGCCGGAGGTCTGAAAGGCTTCGAGCGGCGGAAAGCCGTCAAACGAAAAGCTTTCAAGCTCGGTCATCGATTCTACCTCGGTTATCCTGCCATCGCGGATGACGCGTGCCGTTTCGATATATTCGTTTATCAGGCCCTCGACCGAAAAGACAAGCTGATAATCAAGCGGCGGTTCGGGCCGTTGCGGCAGGCCGCCGACGCGGATGTGGATCTCGTCCAAACGGTCAAATTTTGCGGCGCCGTGCATTGCCAGTATCGAGACCATTCCCGGCGCCAGCCCGCAATCGGGGATGATGTTTATGCCTGCGGCCTTTGCTTCGGCATTGAGAGCAAGCTGGGCATCGACGACGTAATTATTGCCACCGAGGTCGCAAAAATTCGTTCGCGTCTCTATCGCCGCTTTTGAAAGCGATTCGTTGTACCAGTAATTGACGCAGGAGATGACGGAATCGTGGCCTTTCATTGCCTTTACGGCATCGGCATAGTTTGACGCGTCCAGCCGCAGCGATGATATGCGCGAGGTGCCGACACCGGCAGCCACGGCCTCAGCCTTTGCACCGTCAAAATCTGCGACAGTGACCGATGCTACATCAGGCGAATTGTGAATAAGGTCAAAAGCGGCGCCGTAACCCATTCGGCCCGCGCCCAGAACGAGGATATTCATAATTTGGTTGTCAGGTTTTAGTCTGAAGTCTTTGGATCGTCGTCCTGTCCTTTGTTCTTCGTCCTTCCGGTATGGAGACAATGGTCGGGGAATTACGTTAGCCTCGGTCCTTCGCAAGACAATACCAAAGACAAAGGACGAATGGCTCAAGACCTCAGACTTTGGACTCCAGACTGCCTTTTACCAGTCGTCAAACTCATCCGGTTTTTGACCGGCGATGGTTTCGGCGGCCAGGTCAAAGACCTTCTTTTTCCAATTTCGCATACCGTCAACGAGGTTTAGAGCCGCCTGCGGATGAGCGGCGTTGCGCTCCAGGCGGATGACCTGTGCGGTTACGGAAACGGGGTCTTCGTTGTTTTCGGTGACGGTCAGATTCACTTTTGAGCCGACGGTCGGCAGCTTTCTGGGCAAATAGACCAGAGTGCCGTTCAGTCCGACGTTCTCGGTCAGCCCGTCCTCAACGATCTCATTGCCGTCCTCGTCCTTCCATTTGATGCGGATGGGGAATGAGATCACGTATCTTGAACCTTGGCGACGTTCCTGCATGATTATCGATCCTTGAAAATAAAATTCTAAAATCTTTTAGTTTTCGGGCTATGGCGGGCCGCACAGCAATGCGTCGATAGTCTAACAGAATGAGGGGAAAAACTCACCAAAGAAGACGGAAATTTTTGATCGGCGCTAGTTAGGCCATTGCGCCCCTCGGTTATCAAGGGTGGACAAAAAAGGGCAAAATTTGATAGTCTTACAGATTGTTTCTTGCAAAAATGAAGAAACAAGGTGGTACTTTGCCGCCGAAAAGGTTCTTTTCATCTGCGGTTTTGCTGACAGTTCGTGTCACCGGTAAGGCGGCGGGACGGTCAGCAAAAGATGTAAAGATCATATTTAGGAGCAAAAAAGAATAATGAAAAATCTCGTTAGAGGAGGCCTTATTCTTTCGGTTTTGAGTCTTTGCGTGGTGTTTATCTACGCCCAGACCCAAATGGAAGAAAACCTCATTATAGCGAACGATTCGCAAATACAACTGAATAATATAGAAAATACGGTTACTTCGGAAATAAATTTAATACAAAACGATAATAAGCAGACTCAGAAAAATAACGATAAAAAAGAAGCTGATAAGGCTGCACAAACAAATAAAGAACAAAAAGCGGTAAAAGAGACCGAAACACAGGAGAACGAACAGGAACAAACAGGCAATAAGGTAAAAAAGACGGTTTCGTCAAAGTCGGTCGGCGTCAGTAAAGGGCGTTTTGTCGCGACCGCATATTGCCTCCGCGGCCGAACGGCCAGCGGTGCTCAGGTTCGCAAAGGCCTGATAGCCGCTGATCCGCGTGTTCTCAGGCTCGGAACCCGTGTCAACCTCGGCGCCGGAGCCTACAGCGGCAATTATCTGGTTGCCGATACGGGCGGAAAGATCAAAGGGAATAAAATTGATATTTGGATGGCAAGCTGTGCCGAGGCCAGACGTTTTGGCCGTCGGACGGTTACATTGAGCATCCTTGATTAGGACATTGATAATGTTCACAACCTTATGGCCGCTTCGTTAAAAACGAGGCGGCCATTTTTTATTGCGGCGATGATGAGCGATAGCTGGCGTTGATGAGATGCTGGCGTCGCGGAAAGTGGAGAAAGATGCCGACGATGCCGACGACGAACCAGAGAAAGAAATATTTGTAGCCGAAAACGACCGCGAGAATGAATCCGATAAGAGAGATCGATTCGCAGAAGGCGCAGGCGATGAGGATGCCGGTTTGAACGTATGACATATTCTGCATAGCCTCAGCCTGATCCTGCATTCGTTTCCTCAGAAAAAAGGACATCGCCAGGCTGGAAAGGCCAAGCATGGCAAATATCAGGATGACAATTGCATTTTCCTGCGGTTCGGCCCCGGCGGCCTCAGCTGCGGCCAGCGTCTGTCCGCCGATATAGACAGCCGCGCCCAGCACCATGAACTGCGACATCAAAAGGACGAACCAGATGGTGGCAAGGCTGCGGTATTTTTGATCGATCTCGGCGGTTTGCTTTCTGTCCATTGGCGGATTATAGAACGCCGAAAGGGCGGTTTGCAATTTGACCTCAGATCAAGCGTTAGAAATTTGTTACGCGGCCTTTTTTCTTACTTCTTTACGATCTCTTTGCGGGCATTGCGTCTTTGCGTGAGGTTTAAGAAGGTTTCACGCAAAGCCGCTAAGACCGCAAAGAGAGGAAAACAGAGACGTGCATGCTATTGATCAATGGTTTGATGCCGGGTCAGAACTACTCTGTCGAAACTATCTCGTCTTCCAAAAGCTGGCGCTGATAGAGTTCAAAATATCTGCCCTTTTGCTCTAAAAGCTCATCATGTGTGCCGCGTTCGACGATCCGTCCGTCTTCCAAAAAGCAGATCAGGTCGGCATCGCGAACGGTCGATATGCGGTGCGCGGCTATCAGAGTTGTCCGGCCAAGGCGGACATCGCGGAGATTTTTCAGGATGGTTTCTTCGGTGTATGTGTCCACGGCGGAAAGCGCGTCGTCAAGTATCAGGATGCGCGGGTCGCGAATTATTGCCCGGGCAATGGCTGCGCGCTGTTTTTGCCCGCCTGAGAGCGAGATGCCGCGTTCGCCCACAAGCTGCCGGTATTTGTTCGGAAAACCTTTTACATCATCGGCGAGGCCGGCGATCTCCGCCGCCTTTTCAACAGACATTGAGCCATCAGAAAGCGTGTTGGTATTGTTGATGCCAAACGCGATGTTCTCGGCAAGCGTGTCGCTAAAGAGAAAAGTTTCCTGCGGGACAAAACCTATCGCCCGCCGAAGCTGTTCCAAAGGAAAGAGTTTGACCGGAACGTTGTCCACGAGAACGGCGTCGCCGTCGGCGTCAAGAAGACGCGGGATCATATTGAGCAATGTCGATTTTCCGCTGCCGGTCTTTCCGACCAGAGCGATGGTCTGTCCGGGTTCGATGCTGAGGTCTATATCTTTTAAGACAGGTTTGCCGTTATAGCCAAAGGTCAGGCCGCTAAATTCGACGGCGCCCTTGATCGGCGGCTGCGGCCTTGCCTCGGGCAGATCGGCTATCGACGGTTCTGTTTCCAGCACCGTGTTAAAGCGTTTCAGGCTGGCGGTGCCGCGCTGATAGAGGTTCACGACATATCCGAGCGCGATGAGATACCAGATCATCCGCTGAAGATAGAGTATGAACGCGGTAAAATCGCCCGCCGTTATCTCGCCCTCGACCGCCATCGGAACGCCGACGGCGACGATGATGACAAAGCCCAACCCGATAAAAAAGAAAAGAAGCGGACGCATTGCCGCCGCAAACTTTATTAACTGGATGTTTCTGGCCGCGTATTCGTGATTCAGCCCGTCAAATGCTCTTATCTCAGAACCTTCGCGGGCAAAAGCTCTTATAACGCGGACGCCGCTCAGGTTTTCCTGTGCGCGGGCCGTTATGTCCGAAAAGAATTCCTGTATCTTTTCAAAGCGGACGTGTATCTGCTGTCCCAAATACTGCACCGTTATCGAAACAAGCGGCAACGGGATCAGCATCAGCAGCGTGAGCTTTACCGAAATGTTCAAAAGTATCGGCAGCGTTATCGCCAGGGCAAAGACGGCCTGAAAACTGTAAAGGATCATCGGCCCGACGATCTGCCTGATGGCGGCGAGGTCGTTGGTCGCACGCGCCATCAGGTCGCCGACGCGCGTGTTCTGAAAATACTCAAGCGGCTGGCGAACCAACGCGCCGTAGAAATCCTGCCGCATGTCATATTCGATATGCCGTGACGCGTTGATAAGCAGCCTTCGCTGCCAAAAGAGAAAAATGCCGCTGACAAAATTTACACCAAGTATCATCAGCGGATAAAAGATCACCTTTTCACGCGTGATGCCGGCCGCAAGGTCATCAACGGCCATGCCGACAAGATACGGGACCATCAGTCCAAAGCTCATCGACGCCAGGATAAAGAATATCCCGGCTGAGATGTGCCATTTATACGGCCCGAAATACGCGGCAAATTTACGAAGCTCTTCCATCTAACGCCTTTGCTCACCGGTAAATGATGATGTGTCCATTGCGTGCGTCATTCATTTCAAACCCCGGTAAAATTCTTCCACAGAAACTTTTCGATAGCCTTCAGGCACAGTGAAAAGCTCGTCTTCCGCGATGAGTTCAACATCGGTCAGTTCATACCAATAGCGCAGCGTTCTTTCGTTATTGGCGATGCTGTAAAACTCCTGCCGCGTCGGCATTCCAATCTTTGGGTCGGCGAAAACGACGATCTCTGAGATGTCGCTGTCCGCCACGCGGACGCTGTACCTGACGCGTCCGTTCTCTTCGCCAAGCTCACGAAATTCGGCCTTTTCCCTCACCGCCAAAAGCTGACGCGTCACGTCCTGTATAAAATCCGGTTCCGCTTTTCCCGTGTTGGCCGGACGTTCGGCGTAAACGCGCCGTTGCGGGTCGATAACGATCGTGTCCGGCGTTTCGATCACAGTCAACTGACGCTGAGTTCCGTAATTATGATCGACGCGCCTTTTGTCGCCGCTTTTGGCAATGAACTTCTTTTCGACCGTCTCGCCAAAGGAAAATTCGGCTGTCGCCTTATATTGTTTTGGCTCAATGGTTTGAAAAGGGATGGAACTTGCCGGAGGCTTGGCCGCCGGAACCTCCGCGTTGGAGTTCTCATTACTCGGGCCGGAACAGCCGAGCATCGCAACGGCTGTCACAAGAGCCAACGATCTTACAAAGTTTGACAAAAACATCGCTGTCCTTAAAGTTTATCATAGCGATGCTGCGCAAGCGTCAGTTGGTATGAGCATGATAAAGTGGCAAACGAAATTTTGGGCGGGTGCGGCATTTCTGCTGCCTTTTGCACCCGCTCTTTATCTTCAGGGACAGCTTACACGAAAAAGGGTCGGCGTTTTGCCCGGTGCGGGCGGCGACACCGTCGGCGTGACGTCGTCTGAAGCCGATCCCGCGTCGCTGTTCGTCATAGGCGAATCAACGGTCGCGGGCCTCGGCGCCCGAACGCATCAGCAAGCCCTGGCGGGGCAATTTGCGATAAGACTGGCCGAGAGAATAGAAAGGCCGGTCAGATGGACCGTTCTGGGAAAGAACGGTGTAACAGCGCGGCGGACGATAGACGAACTCGTGCCGAATATGCCAAAAGGCCCGTTCGACTATATCCTGATCGCTCTCGGCGGCAATGACGTTCTGAAGATATCAAGTCCGAAAAAATGGCGTAACGATATGACGGAATTTCTGGGCATAATGCGTGACGCAAACCCTTCGGCAACAATATTTTTGGCGAACTGCCCGATGATAAAAGCCTCGACCGCCATCCCGCAGCCGATCAGAGGCATCCTTTGGGAACTCTCAAAAATGCACGATGAGAACATAAAGGAATTTACGGCAAAAATGGAACGCGTCTATTATTATCACCAGCCGAGAAAGCTGGAAGTGGAAGGTTTTTTTGCCGACGGCATTCATCCTTCGGAGCGGGGCTACTCTGACTGGACCGAGGCGATGATGAAATTCTTTGACGAGAATTATAAATGGTGAATATCGACAGTCTGGCCGGAATATTCGACAGCCATCTGGAATGGCTTGCGGTCACTGAAAGCGGCCGGGCGATAACGGTCAGGCGGGACGAGATAGAGATAATTCCGCGCGGTTCCGGCCTGTCGATAGGATTTCTTCGCGACAGCGGTTACGCGGTCTCGCGGATCAATGAATTCTCATATGATGACGGCGAGGTGCGGCTTGATCTTACGGGGCGTTTCGGACAAACCGAAGAAAGCGTGAGGTTCGTTCCGCGAACGTCCGCTGCCGAGCTTGCCGAAAATATCCTTTTGGCACGGCTGACAAAAGCGAACGAGGCCGCCGAGGCCGCGCTCGATGCGTTTCACGGACATTTGATAAAAAGCGTCGATCTAAACCGCGATAACGGACGGCTTGCGCAAATAATGCTGGCAGATAAACGCGGCGGCAAGGCGGCGCTGATGACGGATGTCACCGCGACGGTGCGCCCTGAAACGCTGCTGGCTTCGGCCTTGCTATGGGCGGACAGGCTGGCGGCAAGAAAGCGCGAACCGATAGACAATGTCACCATCGCTGCCGCGGGGCCGCGAACCGGCGAACTGCGTCGGCTCTGCGCTTTGCTAAACGTGCGGACGCGCAAACGACTGAACATCCTGAAACTGCTGGACGCGGAAAAGGATCAAAAAGCAGGTTTTTTGCGGCATTTTACTCCCGCCGATCTGTGGCGGGCAAAGCCGCGAAAAATGACGCTGCCGGAAGAATTTGCCGTCAGCCGCACCGCGGGCAAGATCATTGCAATGGCGCCGGACAAGATCGACATCATTCATTCAAGGCACGGCGAGACATTGCGTTTTCAAGGGCTTCCGTTCGTTCGAGTCCGAAGCATTTCCGGCAGAGAGCAAGCATGGTATGGAATTGAAGGAGAGAAAAGGGCGCTTGACGACGCCTCGCGAAATGATTTTCACGACCTTTTGGATGAACTGATACGCTACCGCGACCACGAAACACCTTCAAAACGCCACAGGCTTTATAAGCTGGCGTCAGAAACGTGGCTCGAATCTATCCTGCGGCGGAACATCCGCGCTCTTGACCCGAACCTGATCCTTTCGCCGATACACAGCCAGTTTCGCGCGTCTGCGGACAAGATAGATCTGCTTGCGCTCAGACGCGACGGACGCCTTGTCATCATAGAAATAAAAACTTCGCCGGACAGGGAAACTATATTTCAGGCAGCGGATTATTGGCGGAAAATAGAGCTGAGGCGGCGACGCGGCGAACTGGCAAAGCTGCGGTTATTTGGCGATATGGAGATCGCCGACCGGCCCGCGTTGATCTACATTGTCGCGCCGGCGCTCAGTTTTCATCATGACACGGAACGCTTCGCGCGAATGCTTATTCCTGAAATAGAACTGTGGCGATGGGAACTGCACGAGGACTGGCGAAAAGAGATCAGGGTGATAGCAAGGCGTAATTATTTTGAACAGCGGATGTGAATTTATCCCATATAATGCATTAGAACTTCATTGGCCTGTCTGAACTAACAGTTAACAGTTTTGAGTTTGCAGTTAGTAGTGTTTCTCAGACGTTTTTGACAAATTTATATCCGACGCCGCGAACGGTCAGCAGTATTTTGGGGTTGTTCGGTTCGTCCTCGAGGTATTTGCGGAGCCTGACGATGAAATTGTCGATCGCCCGCGTGTCAGTGTCTTCCTGAAGCCCCCAAACGTCTTCAAGAATGGTCTTGCGTGACACGGCCGAGCCTTCATGATCCAAAAGGTAGCGGAGAAGTTTGATCTCCATCAGTGTCAGGTGATCGGTTCGACCGTCAGAACGCAGTTCCATGCTGTTAAAATCTATCGTGCGGCCGTTTACATTGACGACATCTTCGGCCGGTTCGGCAGAGGCGGCTCTTGACCAGTCGCTTCTGCGGAGCAGCCCGTTGAGCCGTGCAAGAAAGATGTTCAGGTCAAAAGGCTTTGGCAGATAATCGTCGGCCCCGGCCTCAAAGCCGGACAGAACATCTTCAGGCCTGCCGCGTGCGGTTAGCATCAGCGTCGGCGTGTAATCGCCCGTGTCGCGCAGATGCCGCATAACCTCAAAACCGTTCTTTCCCGGCAGCATCACGTCCAGCACCATCGCGTCGAACGTCTCATTTGCCAGAGTTTCCAGCGCGGATTCGCCGTCATGAACGACGACCGCATCATAACCCTCGGCCTCTAGATTGAACCTCAGGCCTTCCGCGATATGCTCTTCGTCCTCAACAAGAAGTATCTTCATATCAAACCAACGGAAGCTCGATCAAAAAAGTGCTTCCACGTCCTGTTCCCTTGCTGTCGGCGCTGACGGTGCCGCCGTGCCGTTCAATTATTCCTTTTACGATAAAGAGGCCAAGCCCGGTGCCTTTTGCTCCGGTGGCGGGTGCCTCCGGCGAACGGTAAAAGCGTTTGAATATGCGCTTTAGTTCACTGCCGGATATTCCTATGCCGTTGTCGCGTATCCGTATTGCCAGGCGGTTGCCCAAACCGGTCTTGCGTACCCTTATGGATATTCGCGGCTCGTCGCCGGAGTATTTGACCGCGTTGTCCAGCAGATTCATAAAGGCTGATTCCAGGTCGCGTTCATCGCCCAGCACCATCAGTTTTTCATCCGGGAAAAAGCTTTTGATAACGTCCGGCGCCAGGTTATATCTGGTCCTGATCATAGTCGCGCAATTTTCAATGACCTGAGCGATGTCCAGTTCCATGACGTTTGCCTCGCGCCTTTTTTCGCGCATCTGGCCCGCCTGCAGCACCTGTTCCACAGTCTTCAGCAGCCGGTCCGAATCCGCCTGCATCACGTCATAGAACTCCAGCCGCTTTTCTTCGGAGACGTTCCTGTTTCTGAGGGTGTCCAGATACAGTTTGATCGAGGCGATCGGCGTTTTAAGCTCATGCGTGACGGCATTCAGAAAGGCGTCGTGCTGTTCGTTTCGTTTTATCTCGCGAACAAGAAAGATCGTGTTCAATATCAGCCCGGTGATGATAAGTGCAAAAAAGATGATGCCCAATACGAGGAGAACAACCTCGCGAAGGTTCAGCAATATCCAGCCGACGTTGAGCGCAACGGCAAGTATCGACAGCGAAATGCCGAGAACAAGAAAGAAAATTACGCTTTTACGTCGCCGCATCTCAGATCAAAATGTAAAAACGGAAACCGGAAAAAGAATATCATACAGATCCTTTTTCGGTTTCCGTTCCCTGATGCCGTATCGTTATGCGGCTTCGCTGATCGGTTCAAGTTCGGCGGTGTCGGCCTGTCGGCGCTTGTCCGCTTTTTCGCTGTAAGCGTAAACCTCAGTGGCAAGCCCGATCATTTCCATAAATCGGATCTGTATCCAGTTAAGGTCAAATTCATACCATGAAAGTCCGTGACGTGCCGAACGCGGATGAGCATGATGGTTGTTGTGCCAGCCTTCGCCAAAACTGACAGCGGCGATGAGCGCGTTGTTTCGCGAATCGTCACGGGTCTCAAATCTGCGGCTCCCCCAAAGGTGCGTGGCAGAATTGACCAGCCAGGTGAAATGCCATCCGAACACCGTTTTCAGAAAAACGCCCCACAGCACCATCGACCAGCCGCCGATGAAGAAAAGCCCGATGCCCAAGATCACCGTCGGAACGTAATAATATTTGTTCAATATCTGGTGAAAGCGGTCATTGGCAAAATCGGGGCAATAGCGCTGCATTGTCGCCCACGATTGATTTTGCGCCGTGCCGCGAAAGATCCATCCGATATGCGCCCAGTAGCCGGTATGACGCGGGCTGTGCGGATCTTTTTCAGTTTCAGTGAATGCGTGATGGATACGATGGGTCGTTACCCAGCTTAGCGGCCCTGACTGTATTGCCAGCGTCCCAAAAACACTCAATGTGTACTCGACCCACTTTGGCGTCTTGAACCCTCTGTGAGTGAGCAGGCGGTGATACCCGACGCCGATGCCGAGGCTGCCGGCGATCCACCAAAGCAGGATGGCCGCGAAAAGGTTTGCCCAGCTAAAATAGAAAAATGCCGCAACGGCCAGAATATGAAATACGGCGACCCCGATGATCGTCGTCCAGTTGTACTTTCCGTGTGCTTGCAGTGACGGCGCTGACAGTTTCATGTAATGATTCCCCTTTGATTCATTTACGGCAAAAATGCCCTAACCTCACCCTAACAGAAAAATTTGCTTATGATTGTAAGAGTTTTGTAAGAGTTTATTTTGGGTTTTGACGGTCGTAGAAAGAATGGAATGAATTTTTGCCTGTCGGTTGTATCAGAGTTTCTAAAGCGTCATTTTGACTAACGCTTTAACGTAAGTTAGCTTTTTCTTAATAGTTTTGCCGGATAGTTTTGCTCGTTTTGGAGGAAATTTAATGAAAGAAGGGCCTGTCGCAGAACGGGTGATAAAGGTTTTCGCTGATTTTAAGAGCGTCGATCCTTCCGAGATCGATGTGAAAAGCACGTTTGAGGGGCTTGGGTTCGATTCGCTCGACGGCCTCAACATCATATTTGAGCTTGAGGAAGAGTTTGACATCTCCGTTCCCGATGAGACGGCACAGCAGATGGGTTCTGTCGCTGAGGTCATTGACGCGATCGAGGAACTGCTTGCCGGCAAGGATTCCTGATCCGCCGGGCCGTTTTTCCCTCTGGTTATGAAAAGAGTCGTGATAACAGGGATAGGTGTTGTTTCCGCAATAGGAAACAGCGCCGGTGATTTCTGGACATCCCTTTCCACGGGAAGGTCGGGCATCGGCCCGATCACAAAGGTCGATACGGCCGAGATGAGATTCAAGAACGCGGCGGAGGTCAGGGGCTTTGACGCCTTGGCGTATTTTGATGACCGCCAGTTGATATCGCTCGATACGTTCTCGCAATTCGGCATTGCCGCCGCCCGCGAGGCGATAAAGGATTCGGGCATTGAATTTGACGACGAACTGCGCGACCGGACCGGCATCGTGACCGGTTCGTGCCTCGGCGGAAAAGAGACCGAGGACGCATTTTTTTACGACCTCTACGCAAATAAAAAGAACCGCGTTCCGCCGATAGCGATACCGCGGTCGATGAGCAACGCCGTTGCAAGCCACGTCTCCATCGAACACGGCCTGACCGGTGCTACGTTTACCACATCAACTGCCTGCTCATCCTCAAATCACGCCATCGGCCAGGCGTTTTGGCTGATACGGCAGGGGACGCTTGATGCTGCCATTGCGGGCGGCAGCGAAGCTCCGCTGACATACGGAAATCTGAAGGCGTGGGAAGCGATGCGTGTGGTCGCGCCGGACACCTGCCGCCCGTTCAGCAAGGACCGTTCGGGAATGGTCCTCGGCGAAGGCGGGGCGATGTTCGTTTTGGAAGAGATGGAAGCCGCCAGAAAACGCGGTGCTCGCATTTATGCCGAAATAGTCGGGTTCGGGATGTCAGCGGATGCTCATCATCTGACGATGCCACTTGCGGAAGGCGCGGCAAAAGCGATGCGGGCGGCATTGGCCGACGGCGATGTTGACGCGGACGAGATCGGTTACATCAATGCTCACGGAACGGCGACACAGGCGAACGATGTGATGGAATCGAACGCCATCCGCATGGTATTTGGCGAAAGAGCGGACGAGATACCGGTCAGTTCCACCAAATCAATGCACGGCCATACGCTCGGCGCCGCCGGTGCGATAGAGGCCGCCGCGACGGTGCTTGCCCTGCACAACAAACTTCTGCCGCCGACCGCAAATTTTACCGAACTCGATCCTGAATGTCGGGTCAACGTCATAGCCAACGACGCACAGGCCGCATCGCCAAAGGCCGCCATGTCAAATTCCTTCGCCTTTGGCGGACTCAACGCCGTTCTGGTATTTCGCAGCCTGCCCGAATGAGCTTATGGCCAAAAAGAGCAATTTTCAGGTTTGGTTGGAATACGCGCTGGCCCGGAGCGTTTTCGGTTTTCTGGGAATGCTGCCGCGCGGACTGGCCGTTTCGCTTGGTGTTGCGATAGGCGGGCTGGGTTTTCGTCTGCTCGGCGGTTTGAGGCGCACTGCTCTTAAGAATCTGGAGATCGCGTTCCCTGAAAAGAGTGTGGAGGAAAGGCTGAAGATAGCGCGGGGAACCTTTGAGAATCTCGGCCGCGTTCTTGGTGAAGCGAGCCAACTGCCGAAAAGCTCGGTCGAGGACATTGCCGCGATAACGGAATTTGAATTCGATGACGAGATCAAAGGTCTTTACCGGCGCGTAAAGGCTGATAAACAGGGCGTTTTGATAGTAACGGCTCACATGGGCAACTGGGAGCTTTTCGTCCTTGCATTTGCCGCGTTGTATGAACCGATCAGCTATCTGGCACGGCCGATAGATAACGCCCGCATCGAAGAAATGGTCACGGCGTTTCGCACACGCTTTGGCAACCGCCCGATAAATAAATCAGGTTCGGCGATGACGGCCATCGCACATCTTCGCGAAGGCGGCATTCTGGGAATTTTGGCGGATGTTAACGCTCATCCGAAAGAAGGCGTGTTCGTTCCCTTTTTTGGCGT
The DNA here is from genome assembly GCA_019639175.1 of Acidobacteriota bacterium. GTDB lineage: Bacteria > Acidobacteriota > Blastocatellia > Pyrinomonadales > Pyrinomonadaceae > OLB17. The sequence goes on from JAHBSK010000009.1 coordinate 142,784, forward strand.
TGATGCCTGTACACCCAGCGGCCCGGCGATGATCGCCCTGCGTTCGGGTGCGGTCATTCTGCCTGCCGTCTGCGTCTGGGACAAGGATGAAAGGAAATTTCGCTTTGTCCGTGGCAGGCTTATTCAACCCGCTGACACCGGCGACCGCAAGGCCGACATCGTCACCACAACCGCCGAATACACCGCCGAACTCGAAAACATCATCCGCCAATATCCCGGCCAGTGGATGTGGATACACAAACGCTGGAAAACCCGCCCAAAAGGCGAACCGGAATTATATTGAAGAAATGGGACACGGATAGGGCGGATAAGACAGATCTTCGCAGGTCTTCTTTAAGATGATCCGTGTAAAAACGACAGATCAATCTTAGGAGCGTTACCTATCTTCTTCGTCGTCCGTAAGATGTCCGGCGGCGGTCGTGTTTGACCGTTAGGATTTTGATAGTTTCTTCGTCGATGAACCGATAAAGAAAGTGATACGGGAATCTGTCCAGGTTTGCTCGTCTGATCGCTTTTTGGTCTTTGTATCGCAGAGGGCTATTGGCGAGTTTTTCTACATATTCTTCCAGTTCCCGGGTGAACCTGTCCGCCAATTCCGGGCCGTCCTGTCGTTCGTACCATTCAACAATTTCGAGAACATCAAGCCGAGCGCCTACGTGGTAGATGATCTTCTTCACTTGCGGCTTGCCTCGCGGCGTTGTTTGAAAAAATCGAAGAATTCTTCGTGCGTGAGTACGGTCGAAGGGTCTTCATCCATTTCCTTGTCCCTTTGCAAGGCAAGCTCCAATTCTTCATCGTCAATGAAATCATCAGGGAGCGATTCGATGATGCGGTCGGCAAGTTTTGCCCGTTCGTTGAACGGAAGACTGAGCGCTAATTTTTCCACTTCAGCGACTAACATGGGGCTATTCTACCATATCTTTGTTGAGCTATTAAGAAATCCTTCATAGCCATTGCCTCACATTGTTTGATTTTTTCTTGCCTGTGACTGGACGGCGGTGATGGCGACGGCATCGACGATGTCTTCGGCCTTGCAGCCGCGTGAGAGGTCGTTGCAGGGGCGGTCGAGGCCTTGCAGGATCGGGCCGATGGCTGTGCCGCCGGTGAGGCGTTCTGTCAGCTTGTAGGCGATGTTTCCGGCGTTGAGGTCGGGAAAGATGAGGACGTTCGCCTTTCCGGCTACGTCCGAACCCGGAGCTTTTGAATCGGCGACGGCCGGCACGATGGCAGCGTCCGCCTGCAGCTCGCCGTCGATCAGAAGATCGGGAACGCGGGCCTTGACGGTTCTTGTCGCCTCGATGACCTTGTCGAGCATCTGGTGTTCGGCGCTTCCTTTTGTTGAAAAAGAGAGCATGGCGACGCGCGGTTCAACGCCGAGCAGCGCGCGGCAGGAATCGGCTGACGCGATGGCGATCTCGGCAAGCTGGCCCGCGTCAGGATCAATGACCACGCCGCAGTCGGCATAGATCATCGCTCCTTTTGCTCCGAAAGAAATGCTCTTACCCGATGAAGGATCGCTGACAGCCGGCACGACCATCAGAAAAAACGACGAGACCGTTTTAAAGCCTTGCCTGACGCCGATGCAGCGAAGCGCGGCGGCGACCGTGTGTGCGGTCGTGTTCGTCGCACCGGCAACGGAACCGTCGGCCTTGCCGTCGCGGACAAGCAGGTTACCGAAATAGAGCGGGTCCTTTACCGTTTGTTCGGCCTCTTCGAGCGTGACGCCTTTTGCACGGCGGAGTTCGTAATACAGCGTCGCCATTTTGGCAAAATCCGCCGATTTGCGATGGTCGAGTATCTCCACGCCGTTCAGATTTATGCCTTCATTCGCGGCGGCCTGTCTTATTTTCTCTTCATTGCCGATGACCGTTATTTTGGCTATCTGTTCGCGGACGCAGATTTCGGCGGCGCGGAGCGTGCGTGTGTCTTCGCCTTCGGGCAAAACGATGTGCTGCCGGTCGGCAGCGGCTTTTTGACGGATATTTTGCAGGATCATTTTGTAAACGGCCTCAGCCGGTTCCTTATCATGAATATTCCTGAATTTACCATACAACCATACGGGAAGGAACTTGCACAAACACTCGATAGTTTTTAGACTTGCATCTTAAGGAGCAAAAGCATGAACGATAAAAGAACGTTACCGGAAAGACCAAAACGCCAACAGCGGCGCGAAGCAAAGGGACGTATGTCCAGCTTTCTGATGTTTTTGCCGAATATGGTCATCCTTTTGGGACGCCTGCTAAAGGACAGCCGCGTTCCGACCACAGAAAAGGCTCTTTTTCTGGCGGCCATTGTTTATGTCATTTCGCCCATCGACCTGATACCTGACATATTTCCCTTTATCGGCCAGGTCGATGATATCTATATGGTCGCGCTTTCGCTTCTCCGGCTTGTGAACCGCACCGATGAAACGGTCGTCCGCGAACATTGGCAGGGCGGCGGCGACATCGTTTCGCTTGCGGATTCGATTGCCGGCATCGCGCCGGTTCTTTTGCCAAAACGCATCTCACGCGTGCTTGTTTCAAAGGTGGAAATGGCTCCGGCCGGAAAGACGGTCGGCAAAGCTCTCGGGGACATCGGCAAAAAGCACGAGGCATTTCTGCAGGAAGTCCCGGAAACGGAGCAGGACCGCCGCCTAAGGGTCGATTCAGAATCATCCATGACAAACTGATCCCCCAAATTTCTTCTGGATTTTCCATTTGTTTGCAACTATATAGGGCTTAGCTCGTAAACGATCATTGGATGAGAAACTATCGTTTCGGAGGAAACTTCGGGTATAATCACAATGTACCCGAAAAGGCGCAGCTCTATTATTTATGTTTGAACGCTATACAGAACGCTCCCGTCGCGTCATCTTTTTTGCGCGTTATGAGGCTCTTCAATACGGCTCTCAGGTAATATCGCCGGAGCATATCCTGCTCGGGCTGATGCGTGAGGACAGGACGATAGCCTCACGGTTCTTTCCCTATAAAAAATCAATAACCGTGGACACGGTCCGCCGCGAGATCGAGGAAAGGATCGAGGTTAGAAGCCGCATTCCCCAGTCGGCAGAACTGCATCTGTCACACGAAACAAAGAAGATATTGTTCTGGGCCGGAGAAGAAAGCCGCCGAATGAACAATAAAGAGATCAGGCCCGAACATCTTCTGGCAGGAATGCTGCGCGAGGAAAAGACGGTCGCGGCCGAGGTGCTGTTTCTTTACGGGCTGCGTATAGAAGATGTGCGTGACGAGATAAACCGCCGTGCCGCAACGCCGCAGGCCGTTCAGGTGCCGGTGGACGAGACAAAGACGCCCAGCCTTCGCGAATTTACACGCGACCTGACCGCTGATGCAGCCGCCGGAAAGCTGGATCCGCTGATCGGGCGCGAAAAAGAGACCGAACGCCTTATCGAAACGCTCTGCCGCAGAACAAAGAACAGCGCCGTTCTGATAGGCGAGGCAGGTGTCGGCAAAACAGCCATTGTCGAGGGGCTGGCGCAGCGGATAGTTGACCGCCGCGTGCCTTCTTTTCTTGAAGACAAACGCATTCTTTCGCTTGATCTTTCTTCGGTTGTCGCCGGTACGAAATATCGCGGCCAGTTCGAGGAAAGGCTCAAGAAGATAATGGCTGAGCTGAAGGAATTTCCCGAAAACATTGTCTTTATTGACGAGATACACACGCTGGTCGGAGCCGGTTCGGCAGAAGGGACGCTTGATGCTGCAAACATTTTAAAGCCTTCGCTGTCGCGAGGCGAGATACAGTGCATCGGGGCGACAACACCGGCAGAATATCGAAAGTCGATAGAAAAGGACCGGGCGCTTGAGCGCCGCTTTCAGCCGGTCAAGGTCGATCCGCCGTCAGAGCAGGAAACGATAGAGATAATAAAAGGCCTGGTCGAAAGGTATGAGACATTTCACCGCATTCGCTACCGCCGTTCTGCCATTGAGGCGGCCGTTTTTCAGACCAGCAGATACATTCCTGACCGCTTTTTGCCGGACAAGGCGATAGACGTTTTGGACGAAGCAGGAGCAAGGGCAAAGCTCAAGTTTCAGCAGGAAAATCCTTCCGAACCGTCGTGGCGCGAGGCGGTCGAGAACTGGAAACGTGCCTCGGCAAATGAAGATCAGCTTATCTCTTACGAGTTGCAGACGATAGAAGAATCGCTGGCGACGGTAGAGGTGTCAAAGGATGACGTTGACGAGGTCATCGCCCGCTGGACAGGTGTTCCGGTCGCCTCCATCAAGATGGAAGAATCAAAACGCCTGATGGAGATGGAAAGCGAGCTTCACAAGCGTGTGGTTTCACAGCGGGACGCGATCTCGGCACTTTCCAGAGCGATCCGGCGTTCGCGGGCGGGCCTGAAAAATCCTTCGCGTCCCGTCGGTTCGTTCCTTTTCCTCGGGCCGACCGGCGTCGGCAAGACCGAGGTCACCAGAACGCTTGCCGAATATCTTTTTGCATCGGAGAAAGCTCTTTTGCGGTTCGATATGAGCGAATTTATGGAGAAACATTCGATCTCGAAGTTCATCGGGTCGCCTCCGGGATATGTCGGCCATGACGAAGGCGGCCAACTGACGGAAAGGCTTCGCCGCACGCCGTATTCGGTCGTACTTTTTGATGAGATCGAAAAGGCCCACCCTGATGTTTTTAATATTCTCTTACAGGTATTTGAGGACGGAATATTGACCGACGCCCGCGGCAACACCGTCGATTGCAGGAACGCGATATTCATAATGACCTCCAATATCGGCGCACGCTCTATACAGAAACGCGGAAACCTCGGTTTTCAGAATGGCGGCGACGTTTCCAGAGAGAAAATGGAGGAACAGGTGCTGTCGCAGGTGCGGCAGACATTTGCACCGGAGTTCATCAATCGCCTGGATGAGATAATTATCTTTGACGAGCTTTCCGATACCGATCTGGAAACGATAGTCGATCTGCAGATGGGCCGACTAAATGAGATGGTAAAGGAACGCGGTGTGACGCTTCGCCTGATGCCGCCGGCCAGAAAATGGCTGATAGACAAGACCTGTGCCGACCGGATGTATGGTGCCAGGCCGTTGAAAAGAGCGCTGCAAAAATATGTCGAGGACGGCCTTTCGGAGGCTCTGATCCGGGGCGAAGTTGGCCGGATGAGCGATCTGGAGATATATCTAAGCGATGACGAACTGCGGTTTCGTGAGGCCATGACGGATGTTTTGGGCAGCGAACCGCATCAGGTGCAGTGACACTGTGGTATAGATGAATATCGCCGGAACGGGCAACTTTTGTTGTCCGTTCTTTCATTTTTTGCCCATTTAACGATATAATTCGGGGTTTTGCGGGAAAGTTTGCACAATATTTAGAAAAGGCAACCACAAGTTAAGTCATAGAATCAAAGAACTTGTAATTTTTCCGACATTGAAAAGCCTAACTCTTTCCGTTATTCTAACGTATTCTTTTTACCGGAAAGAAGGCTTTTGAGTCTTTAAGGCTCTACTAAAACGCGATTATAAGGGATTTATTTTATGTATAGACTCCGCGCATTCGGACTTGTATTACTTGGTCTTGCCGCGCTGGCATTTCCGGTCCAAGCCGAAACCAACGAGGCGAAGAATGCGACAGAATCGGCCGCCACAACCTCTTTCCAGCAGATCGTTGAAGATGTTGACATTCAGGGAAACCGACGCCTGAGGGACGAGGACCTCATTTATTATATCAAGACAAGGGCCGGAGATGTTTACGATCCGGCCGCTCTTGAACGCGACCTCCGCGAGCTTCTTTCGCTGAACTGGTTCGACAAATCGGCGACCCGCGTTCTGACAACGCCGGGTGTTCGCGGCGGCGTCAATGTGATATTCGAGGTTCGCGAATGGCCTATTATCCGCGACCTTCAGTTCACAGGTTTAAAGGCTGTGCCGGAATCGGACGTGCTGAAGGAATTTCGCGAACGGCGCGCGGGCATTGCGAAAGAGAATGTTTTTGATCCAGTAAAAGCCCGCACCGCTACCCGCATCCTGCGTGAACTCCTCGCCGCCAGAGGCTATCCGAACGCCACGATCAATGTAAAGGAAGAAGAAGTTTCAGCCACATCGATCGCACTTACTTTTGAAGTGGATCAGGGCAACCGTTCGCGCATAGTCAAGATAGATTTTGAGGGCAACGAACATTTCAAGGACAGCGAGCTTCGCGGAGCGCTCGAGTGGGTCAAGGAAACCGGACTCATTTCCCGCGTCAAGGGCATGGACATCCTGCACATGGAAAAGCTCCAGGCCGACCTGCAGAGGAACGTTCTGGCCCACATGTGGTCAAAAGGTTACTTTCAGGCCCGCATCGGCGAGCCTGAGGTTGAAGGCCTCGGCGTCAAGCGGACAAGCCTTTTGCCTCTGATAACGCTGCCGCTGCCGCTGATCTCGTCAAAGGATGACACGCTGCGGATAGTCGTTCCCGTGACCGAAGGACGCATTTTCCGCGTCGGTGAACTAAAGGTCGAGGGCAACTCGATATTCTCGGAACAGCAGATACTCACGGGTGTCGGGCTGAAGACCGGCGAGATAGCCGACGGAAAGCGTCTTCAAAAAGCTATCTACGAAGAATTGAAGGACGTTTACGGCAATCAGGGTTTTGTGAACTACAACGCCGAGTTTGACCCCGTTTTTCGTGACAATCCCACTAACCCGAACGAAGGCATTGTTGACATCACCATCACCATCGAGGAAGGAAAGCAGTTCACGCTTCGCCGGCTGGAATTTACCGGAAACACTTTTACCCGCGACCGTGTTCTGCGGCGCGAATTCCTGCTGAACGAGGGTGACATCTACAACAAACGCTATCTGGACATTTCCATTGCCCGCCTTGAACAGACCCAGTATTTTGACCCGATAGACAAGGACCGCGATGTGGAAACCCGCACGGACGATGAGACCGGCGAGGTCGATCTGAACGTCGGCGTAAAGGAACGCGGCCGTCAGCAGATCTCGTTCAACGGCGGCGTCGGCGGATTGAGCGGTTCGTATTTCGGCCTCGAATATTCGACGAACAACCTGGCAGGACGCGGAGAGATACTATCGTTCGCCTTTGGCGCGGGCAACCGCCAGCAGAGCTTTCAGGTCACATATCAGGAACCGTATTTCCGCGACCGCCCGATCTCGGTCGGTGTCTCGCTTTTTGCCTCGAGATACAAATTCTTTGGCGAAGGAACGTTCCTGACGCAGAATCAGGACCTTATCAATTCGCTCTATGATCCGTTGGCGCAGATACTGACGGATGAGAGCAATCTGTTCACACAGAACACCTACGGTGCAACTGTTTTTGCGACGGCTCCGCTGTCCGAGCTTTTCTTTAGAAAGCGGCAGTTCACACAGTTCTCGCGCGTCGGCCTTACGTACCAGATAACCTCTACGTCGATCTCCGACCCGGCGGTCAATCTCGAAGACGATCCGGCTTCGCGCATTCCCGTGATATACCGTCAGCCGGGCATCATAACCAGCCGCATCACAGGCACGTTCGTCTATGACACACGGCGTCCGGCGGCAAACGGCATTGACACGCTGAGCGGTTCGCAGCTTTCGATGGCATTTGCTCTGGCGGGCCTCGGCGGCGATGTCCGCACCTATCAGCCGAACATTGTTTATACACGGTTCACACCGGTGCGTAACAAAAGAAGCGAGAATCCGCACGTCTTTGCGTTCAGGCTGCAGGCAGGCACCATCGGCACTTATGCCATGACCGACACCGTTCGCAACGCGAACTCGCTTTCGTTCGTCGGCGGCATCCCGATCTACGAGCGTTATTACATGGGCAGCGAGAACGACATTCGCGGATATAACTCAAGGGCCATCGGGCCGATAGCCCCGTTCGACACATACGTGACGACAAGGAACGTTTCCGTGGCGACCAACAGTTCTGGCGATCCGGTGAATGTCACGGGCCTGCCGCAACGGACGATGGACGAGATCGCGACGCTTGGGCTTTTGACCGGAATAGACGGAGCGAATCCGGCCCTGTTCTCGCGCAACTACCGTTTCATCGGCGGCGACACACAGCTTTTGGGCAATTTTGAATACAGGATACCGCTATTTGGCCCCGCCACGCTGGCGGTGTTTGCCGACGTGGGCAGCGTGTTCAACCTGAGAAAGGCCGGCACACAGAGGATCGACAGCGAATTTTTGGAAGATGACCGGTTTTTGGGAGCCGGACGCATGACCGCTCTTTCGCTTATCAACTTTCCCGTACTGGAAAGCAGCACGGGCAGCATTCTGTACTATCGCGGCCGCATAATGACAAAAACGGATTACATAAACGAGTTTTGCCGCGGCAACCGTTCAGGCTGTCCGACCGTCCTGTCGCCGGAGATACAGCAGCTTTACCTTCGCGGCGAGGCACAGCAGAACTCGCTCCTCCGTGTTGACGACAGCGCGTTCAATAAGATAGGCGATTTTCGCTCAAGCGTCGGCCTTGAACTCAGGGTTCAGGTTCCGGTCGTCAACGTCCCGTTCCGCCTGATCTATTACTACAACCCGAACGGCAAATTTGGCGTAACTGAAGAAGCCCCGGGCATCTATCTTCCCGGCAAACGAAACGGATTTCGCTTCACCGTCGGCAGAACATTCTGATATTGCCCCGGAAAATATTTAGAAGACACTCTCAGGGCCGCTTCGGCGGCTCTGAGCAAATATTGACATATATGCCCCATATGGCATAAGATTATCGTTCTTTTTTGGGAATTTTGTTCCGTCAGGCAACAGAATGTGGTCAAAATGTTTCAAAGTAAGATAAGAACGACAGATCATTTCTCTAAGAAAGTTTAAGGAGTTAGTAAAGTAATGAAAAAATTAAGTTTGGTCGCCCTTGGCTTGATCATGATGGTGATGTTTTCAGCCTCGGCTTCGGCACAGGCCGCAACGGCGCCGTTAAAGGTCGGCTTGATCGACACGGGTGCGTTTGCAGATGAAAAGGAGGGGATCAAACGGTACTACAATGCGTTGGTTGCTCTGGAAAAAGAGGTTACGCCAAAACGGCAGGAACTTGTGACCCTTCAAACACGCATTCAGACCATTGCCGAAGACATCAGAAAACTGCAGAATCCGCCTGCCGGAGTTCCGCAAGATCCAAATAATGTTGCAAACCAGATCAGGGCTAAGCAGGAAGAAGGCTCGCGTCTGCAGCGTGAACTGGAATTTAAGAACAAGGAATTTGAAGCATTTGTTGAAAAGCGGAGCGGAGAGGTGCTTGGCCCGTTGAATCAGGACATCGGCAGAGCGATCAGCGATTATGGCAAGCAAAAAGGTTTTGCGATGATCTTTGATCTCGACAAGCTTGCACAGTCCGGTGTCATTTTGGCGATGGAACCTTCGGCAAACATAACGGCTGATTTTATAACATTTTACAACGCTCGTCCGGCAACTGCAGCGACGGCGTCAAATCCGCGTTAGTTCGCAACAGGAACTTTTGTTATAGTCAGTAGTCGGTTGAAGTTTTGCTTCTGCTGGCTACTGATTTTTACGTTTCAGGGATCTCTAATGGTTATCTACGATTCTCAGGCTATACAGAATATACTGCCGCATCGCTACCCATTTCTTCTGGTTGACAAGATCGTTGAACTTGACCCGGCGGTTCGCATTGTCGGCATCAAGCAAGTGACCATAAACGAGCATTTTTTTGCGGGGCATTTTCCCGGAGCGCCCGTTATGCCCGGCGTTTTGCAGATAGAGGCCCTGGCACAGGTCGGAGCAATACTGGCTTTGCGTGAATTTGAGGACAGCGAGGAAAAGATACCTTTTTTCAGCGGCATCGAGGAAGCAAAGTTTCGCCGTCCGGTCGTTCCCGGTGATACGCTCCGGCTGGAGGTGACGGCGCTCCGCACCGGCAGCCGCGTGCAAAAGATGAAAGGCGTGGCAACGGTGGACGGCAACGTTGCTTCTGAGGCCATTATCACCTGCGTCATTGCTTCCAGAAAATAGCTAAATTAAGGACACTTTCTTTATGGAGCCGACCCAACTGACCGACACACAAGCAATGATCGCTATCGGCGCCAATGCCGCTATCGGATTTTTCCTTGGTTTGGTTCCGCTTGGTTTTGGCTATTTCAAGGGAAAGCTGCGGGTCGGCGTCATCGGCATCATCGTTGCCACGCTGGGCGGGGCCATTCTGGGCGTGATAATTTCCATTCCGTCGGTCGCCATTGCCACGTGGATGATAATGCGCGACAGCCACGTTCTGCATTCGACCATTGAACCCGAACCCGACGCGGAACAGCCCTCTGACAGTGAGGATCAGGCCACGTAAATATGACATTTATCCATCAAACGGCGATCGTTTCTGACGGTTCGGAAATAGGTGAGGACTGTAATATCGGGCCATTTGTCACTATCGGGCCAAACGCGCGGCTTGCCGACCGCGTTAGGATAGAATCTCATGCGGTCATTGACGGAGATACTGAGATCGGAGCCGACACGCACGTTTTCCCATTTGTTTCGATCGGCATGGCCCCGCAGGACACGAAATACGCCGGTGAACCGACGCGAACCGTGATCGGCGCCAATAATCAGATACGGGAGTTTGTTACCATCCATCGCGGAACCGAGGGCGGCGGCGGCGTTACAAGAATAGGCAACGACAATCTGCTCATGGCGCAGGCACACGTCGCACATGATTGTCAGGTCGGCAGCGGCGTGATAATGGCAAACGCCGCGACACTGGCCGGCCACGTCGAGGTTGCTGACCGCGCAAATATCGGGGCATATTCCGGTGTGCATCAGTTTTGCCGCGTCGGGCTGGAAGCCTTTGTCGGCGGATATTCCGTTGTTGTAAAGGACGCTCCGCCCTTTGCCATCATTCAGGGCAATCACGCCAAATGCTACGGCCTGAACCGCGTCGGGATGAAGCGCCGTGGCTATCCGCCCGACACCATCGACAAGCTCCGCCGTGCCTATCACCTGCTGCTTTCGGCAAAACTCAACACCTCGCAAGCCGTCGAACGCATCCGGGAAGAAATAACCGGCTGCAAAGAGGTCGATCTTCTCGTCGATTTCATCACATCCTCAAAACGTGGCGTCGTGCTTTAGAGCGGATACGGGATCAGTGTAAT